>NZ_CP032570.1:0-1200000 GCF_003626915.1 Tsuneonella amylolytica | reverse complement strand
CAGCATCGCCGCGAGGCCCGGCACCCAGAAGCTGAACAGCGCGATCAGCATCGGCGCGCGGGTATCCTGCAGGCCGCGCAAGCTGCCCGCCGTCACCGCCTGGAATCCGTCGAACAACTGGAACGCGGCCGCCACCCGCAGGTACACGACAGCGTACGCCACCGTCGCGGCATAGCGCGGCGCGGCGGGATCGATGTAGAGCGACAGCAGCGCTGCGGGGGCGAGGATCATGAGGCACGCGGTCGAGATCATGAACCCCGTCCCCACCGCGATCGCCGACCATCCCGCGCGCGCGATGCCCGCCCGGTCGCCTGCGCCATAGTGGTAGCCGACCCGGATCGTCGCGGCCTGCGAAACCCCGAAGGGTACCTGGAACGCGAACGAGGCCAGCTGCAACGCCAGCGTGTGGGCGGCGAGCTGGTCGGTGCCGAAATGTCCGATCATGAAGGCCGCGCTGTTGAACAGCCCCCCTTCGGCCACGATCGTCAGCGTGACCGGCGCGCCGAGCACGGCGAGCCGGCGGAAATACTGCCAGTCGGGATTCCAGAACCGGCCCATGATGCGGTAGCGCCCGAGGTTGCGATCCCATCGGATGAGCGCCCCGTAGGCGAGCACGCCAGCCCATGCGGTCACGCTGCTGGCGATGGCCGAGCCCATCATGCCCATCGCGGGCATTCCCAAGTGCCCGAACACCAGCGCATAGTTGGCGAGCGCGGCCAGCGCGACCTGCGCGCCGACCACAATGGTCGCGAAGACCGGGCGGCCGAGCGCGGAGGCATAGCTGCGCTGCACGTTGCAGATCAGCATCGGGATCGCCGCGGGGCCGAGCACGATCAGGAAATCGCCCGCCAGCGCCGAGATCCGCGGGTCCTGCCCGGTCAGCTGCATGAACCATTCGCCGCCCAGCGCCATCGCCGCGGCGAGCAGGCCGCCCGACAGCACCGCCAGCCACAGCGCCATGCGCGTCGCCCGGCGCACCTCGCGAACGATCCCGGTGCCGCGGCCGAGCGCGGCGGCGATGAGGGCCGAGACCATGCCGGTGAGCCCGGTCAGCGCCCACATCAGCGTGCCGAACAGCGCGAAGCTCAGGCTTGCCGCCGCGAGAGGCAGCGTGCCGAGCCGGGCGATGAACATCACGTCGATCGCCCAGACCAGCATCTGCAGCAGGTTCGCCGCGGCCAGCGGCCAGGCGAGCCCGAGCGTGGCGCGGATTTCGCGCTTCCATTCCGATCGGGAGCCCGAAGCGGGCGTGGGGGCAGCTGCCTGCAGCATAAAGCCGGCCTGGATAGGCGCGGGCGGGGCGGGCCGGAAGGGCCGGGATGATACCGACCCCATTTCGCTTCAGCTTGCGGCAAGCATGCCACAGCCTATGGCGGTTCCATGACCAGGACACTTCTCGCCGCCGCCGCCAGTGCCGCCGCGCTCTTCGCCGTCGCCGCGCCCGCCCATGCCGGCGAGATCTACGGCGGCGTCTACGCGCACGGGGTCGACACGCCGTTCACGCTCGATTCGGGCGAAGGCGGGATGGACCTCCAGGCCGGCTATCGCTTCGATCCGATCCTGCCGGTCGCGCGGATCGAGCCTTACGTCTTCGGTTCGGTCAACAGCCGCGAGGGCGGAACCGACTTCGTGGGCGTTGGCGTGGGGCGCAAGTTCGACCTCGGCAGCGTGTACGTGCGGCCGGGCGTCGGTCTGGTGGTCCACAACGCGCCCAACCTCCGGGTCGATCCCGCCACTGGCGTGCGGACCGACCTCGGCAGCCGGGTGCTGTTCGAGCCGGAGATCGCGGTGGGCATCGCGGTCGCCCCGCGTGTCAGCGTGGAGGCGAGCTGGGTCCACATCTCCAATGCGCGGCTGTTCAACAGCCAGCAGAACCCCGGCATCGACATGATCGGCCTGCGCGCGAACCTCAAGATTTGACGCCGCCTCGATAGCGCCTAGAGGGCGCTTTCATGGAGCACGAGGCCGCCACCCATTTCCTGCGCGATGCCGTGATCATGCTCGGCTTCGCGCTGGGCTTCGTGCTTCTGTTCCGCCGGCTGGGGCTGGGCGCGACGCTGGGCTACCTCGTCGCCGGCGCGGTGATCGGGCCGCAGGTGCTCGGCCTGACGGGCGAGGCCGAGGGCAAGATCGCCATCGCCGAACTCGGCATCGTGCTGCTGCTGTTCGTCGTCGGCCTCGAACTCGCGCCCGCGCGGCTGCTGCGGCTGAAGAAGGAGATCTTCGGCCTCGGCCTTGCGCAGGTGCTGCTGTGCGGCGCGGCGCTGACGGCGGCGATCGGGGCGTTCACCGGGTTCAGCTGGCAGGCATCGATCGCGTTGGGGCTGCCACTCGCATTGTCGTCGACCGCGCAGGTGCTGCCGATGCTGCAATCCTCGGGCCGGCTGCGCACCCCCTTCGGCGAGCGGGCGTTCTCGGTTCTCCTGTTCCAGGACCTGTCGATCATCCCGATGATCACGGTGGTCGCCGCATTGAGCCGCAACCCTGCCGAACAGGGCGGGCCGCCGGGGTGGCAGCTGGCGCTGATCACCGTCGGGGCGATCTTCGGCCTCCTGCTGGCGGGGCGGTTCCTCATCCGCCCGCTGTTCCGCCTCATAGGCCGCTTCGGCGAGCGCGAGATGTTCATCGTCGCGGCGCTGTTCACCGTCGTCGCCAGCGCCGCGACGATGGAGTTGCTGGGTCTGTCGACCGCGCTCGGTGCCTTCATCGCGGGCGTGATGCTGGCCGACACGCCTTTTCGCCACGAGCTGGAAACCGACGTCGAACCGTTCCGTTCGATCCTGCTCGGACTGTTCTTCCTAGCTGTCGGCATGATGCTCGACCTCGGCGCGATCGCGGAGCGGCCGCTGTTCGTGCTGGCCATGGCGGTGGGCCTCATCGCGACCAAGACGGCGGTCATCTTCGGGCTCGGCATGATGATGAAGATGGGCTGGCGCGCGGCGTTGGCGCTCGGCCTCTTGCTGAGCCAGGGCGGCGAATTCGGCTTCGTGATGTTCGCACAGGCGCAATCGGGCTTCCTGATCGACCCGGAGGCCGCCAGCCTGTTCGGCGCGGTCGTCACCCTGTCGATGGCGACAACGCCGTTTCTGATGATGCTGACCGGACCGCTGCGCCGGGAGCCGGCATCGCGCGAGGACCGCGAGGGCCCGCGCGGCGACGGCGCGGCTGCGCTGGTGGTCGGATACGGCCGGTTCGGCCAGACGGTCGCGCAGATGATGATCACCAACGACATCGCGGTGACCCTGATCGACAAGGACACCGACATGATCGATGTCGCCGGCGAGTTCGGCAGCAAGGTCTATTTCGGAGACGGCACGCGGATCGACCTGCTGCGCCAGGCGGGGGCCGGGGATGCCGATGCGATCTGTTTCTGCATGGATGGGACCCAGCTCGACCGGGCGTTCCTGCAGGCGGTGCGCGATGCCTTTCCGCAACCGAAAATCTTCGTGCGCGCCTTCGACCGTCGCACCCTCATCGACCTGCGCGACGCACCGCACGACTATGTGGTGCGCGAGGTGATGGAATCTGCGGTCGCGATGGGGCGTGCCGCGCTCGCCGCGCTGGGGGATTCCCGGCAGGACATCGACGCCGCCGAGGACGCTTACCGCAAGACGGACCGCAGGCGCCTCGATGTCCAGTTCGAAGCGGGCGACTATCGCGCCGCGCAGGACATGATCATTCGCCAGGTCGAAGGCGGTTCGCGGCCTGTCGCCGGGAACGCAAACGCCGACCCAACCGTCTGAATGCGGTCGGGGCCGTTCGAAGCCCCCGAGGATCGGAGGACAATTCGTGCTGCAAGTGCTGTCCGAGGCGGCGACCATCGCAGCGCAGGCCCCGCGCATCGGTGCCTGGTATTTCGAGATCCTCTTCGGGCTGGGAGCCCTAATCCTGCTGGTCGCCTGGCTCCCCATCGCGTTGCACCGCGTTGCGTTGTCGTTGCCGATCGTCTGCGTGCTGATCGGCGTCGGGGTGTTTTCCGTCACCCCCTTCGCCGTCTGGGCCCCGCATCCCGACAATGCGCCGGTTCTCGTCGAACGATCGGCGGAACTGATCGTCATCGTCTCGTTGATGGGTGCCGGGTTGAAGCTCGGCCGGAAGTGCGGTTGGCATAGTTGGAACGTGACCTGGCGCCTGCTCGGGCTCGCCATGCCGTTGACGATCGCGATGGTGATGATCCTCGGCTCGGTCCTTCTCGGGTTGGGACTGGCCACCGCGTTGCTGCTCGGCGCCGCGCTGGCGCCCACCGATCCCGTGCTGGCGGGCGACGTCCAGATCGAGCACGACGAAGATGAAAGCGAAGCCGAAGCGAAGTTCGCACTGACGAGCGAGGCCGGACTGAACGACGCGCTGGCGTTCCCCTTCATTCACCTGGCGATCGCGATCGCGGCCGCGGGCAGCCTGACGGCCGAGGTCGCCGGGGAATGGCTCCTCAAGGACGTCGTCTGGAAGCTGGCGGCGGGCCTGGCGATGGGCGTCGCGATCGGATGGCTGGTCGGCAAGATGACCTACAGTCTGCCTTCGGATACCCGGCTTTCGCGCACGGGCGACGGCTTCATCGCACTGGGCGTGACGCTGGTCACCTACACCGCGACCGAGTTCGCGGGCGGGTATGGCTTCCTATCGGTGTTCGTGGCCGGTCTGATGATCCGACAGGCGGCGCAAGGCAACGAATTCAACCGGCGCCTGCATGACTTCGCCGACGAGGCCGAGCGCTTGCTGATGATGTTCCTGCTGTTGATGTTCGGCGGGATGATCGCGGGCGGCCTGCTCGCCGACATCGGTTGGGAGGAGGCGCTGTTCGCCGCAGTGATGCTGCTGATCATCCGGCCCGTGGCCGGTTGGCTGAGCCTCATCGGCGTGAAGCGCCCCCCCTTCGAACGCGGCGTCATCGCGTTCTTCGGCATCCGCGGGCTGGGGTCGGTCTATTACCTCAGCTACGGGTTCAACCACGGATCGTTCGAATCCGAATACAGCCTCTGGGGGACCTTGGGTCTCATCATCGCGGCCTCGGTCGTAATGCACGGGGTCACCGTGACGGCCGCGTTCGACAAGCTGAGCGCGCGCTCTCACAAGGCATGGGTGGCCCGCCGGGGCGGCGGGGCGGCCTAGCCCCCGACGCGGGTCGAACGCAGGATCTTGCCGGCGGTGTCGGTGACGACATCGTAGAGGCCGCCGTCGCTGCCGCGCAGGCGGCGCACGGTGTCGCCGGCCGAATTGACGGTTGAGGACACCACCGAGAGTCCGCTGCTGGCGAGGTCGAGAACGCGGCCGCTCGACAGCACGCCGCGCGTGAGGTCGCCGACGGTGGAGACGGTGTTGTTCACCACCCCGCCGGTCACGCCGACCGCGTTGTCGACGGTGCCGGTCAGCTGCTCGACGATCTGCGGATTGTTGTCGAGCGTCTGGAGCGTGCGTTCGATGATCGCGCGCACGTTGTCGAGCCGCACGATCAGCGCGGCCTGCGCCTTCACGCCCTTGATGCTGAGCTCGACCTGGTCGATCGAGGCGTCGGCCCCGGCGGACAGCTTGAGGAGGCTGGCGAGCTGCGCGTCAAGCGCCACGCGGACCTGGAGGTTGTCCACCTTGAGCGTGATCTCGTCGACCGAGAGGTTGGGCACGTCGAGCACCACGTCGGGCTGCTGGTCGGCCGGCACGCTGGAGAGATAGGCGACCGCCGGGCTGTTGGCCTGGTTCGCCGGCGCGTTGCGGTTCTGCGCCATGGCCGGCGCGGCCGTGACAGCGGCGATCGCCGCGGCGGCGAGAAGTGCTCTTTTCATTCGGTTTCCCCTGTTGTCGTGTCGATGGCGGCGATGGGCCGGGGCGCGGCGAGGCGCGCGATACCCCGGACCCGGATGGTGAGGTTGCGGTAGCTGGATGGGCCCGCGGGGGCCGAGCGCTCGACCTCCACCGGCGGCGCTTCACCCGGCTCGGCAGTGAGCGTCAGGCTGGCGCTGCCTCGCGAACGCACCTCGAGCGAGCGGACGGTCGCCTCAGCGCGGATTTCGATGTCGGGAGGGCTGGCGGCAGCGGCGTGCGCCGCGCTCGCCTGTGCAATCAGAAAGACGAGCGGCCCCATGCCGCACCCAACGCCGGGCTAGCGAGCGGGTTCCGCTGTCTTTTCAACGAAAAAGGGCGACCCTGCGGGCCGCCCTCCTCCGTTGTCGAGAGGCGTAGAAACTTACATCCCGTCGACCGCCTTGCTGACGAGGATGTTGACCGCCACGCGGCGGTTCTGCGCCTTGCCCGCGTCGGTCGTGTTGTCGGCCAGCGGGTCGGCCTCGGCCATGCCGGTGGGCGTCAGCATGCGGTACGGCTTCCAGCCGCACTGCTGCTGGAGGTAGTTCACCACCCGCGCGGCACGCTTCTCGCTGAGGTCCTGGTTGATCTCGTACCCGCCAGTGGAATCGGTGTAGCCGATCACCAGCAACAGCGCGTTGTCCATGTTCTGCGCCTGGCTTGCCGCCTGGCACAGGCTGGCCTGCGCCTCGCCCGTCAGGTTGGCCTTACCAGTGTCGAAGAACACGTTCGTCGTGCCCTTGACGTTGTAGTTGTCGATGTCGGCCACGCGGCTGCGCAGCGCCTGGGTGGCGGCGGTCTGTTCGGCGAAGCCCTGCGCGGTGCCCCGGCTGATCATCGCGGCGGTCTTGTAGTCGCCCGCCTTGAAGGTGACCCGGCTCGCGACGAGGCCCGAACCCCACTGCGCGGTCTTCACGCTGACCGGGATCCCGTTGAGGAGCGCGTCGCGGCCCAGCGTCTTGCGGCTCAAACCGAGGAAGCCGCCGCTGCTCTTCACTTCGGTCGCTTCGCTGATGCCGACGATCGTCGTCGTGCCGTCTTCGCCGGTCACCCGGATGCGGTCGCCGGACCGGGCGGAGATGAAGCCGTCGATCTCCGGGCCGTCGGGCAGGCCGGCAAGGTCGGCCGGCAGGTTGCCGGTGACGGTGGTCATCACCTCGCCTTCGGGAAGGGTCCGGTCCTGCGCGGAAAGCCCGGCGGGCGCCGCCAGTGCCGCTAGGGCTGCGGCCGCCGACAGCGCGGCGGTGCGGGGGGTGGGGTTCATGCGTGTCTTCCTTCTCGGCACCCGGCGCCCGGGGACGAACTCCCTCGCGCGCATGGCGAATACTGGCCCCCGATTGCCGTCCGTCCCCCCCTGGCCGGACTGGACGGGCGGATGTTGGCCGCAGCCTTGCGCCCGGATTAACGGGGCGGTCGCAACACGGCCAAACCGGCGGACTCCCGCGACGAGCCGAGCGGACAAACGAAAAGGGCGGCCCCGGATGGGACCGCCCTTCGCGTGTCTCGAAGGAGACGAGGTGTTCGGCCTGCGGCGTCCCGGCGGAGCCGTGACGTCGAACGTGGGCGAGGCCCACGCCGGCCGGCCTTCGGCGGGTGGCGGTCTGGCTGCGCCAGCCCGCCCCGCCGAGCGGCTTACTTGAGCTCGACGGTGCCGCCGGCTTCCTCGATCTTCTTCTTGATCTCTTCGGCTTCCGCCTTGGCGACGCCTTCCTTGACGGCCTTGGGCGCGCCTTCGACGAGCGCCTTGGCTTCGGTCAGGCCCAGGCCGGTGATGGCGCGGACTTCCTTGATGACCTGGATCTTCTTGCCACCGTCGCCGGTGAGGATCACGTCGAACTCGGTCTGCTCTTCGGCAGCCGGGCCGGCGTCACCGCCACCGGCGGGCGCGGCAACGGCCACAGCAGCGGCGGCGCTCACGCCCCACTCTTCTTCCAGCGCCTTGGCGAGCTCGGCGGCTTCCAGGACGGTCAGCTTCGAAAGGTCTTCAACCAGCTTGGCGATATCGGCCATGATGTTTCACTCCAAAATTGGGCCGGGGCGGGAAAGTTGCCCCGAGAATTGTTGCTTCGGACAAGAACCGCTTAGGCTGCGTCCGCTTCTCCGGTGGCCGCATAGGCCCCGAATACGCGGGCGAGCTTGCTGGCGGGCGCGTTGACGAGCTGGACGACCTTGGTCGCCGGCGCGTTGACGAGGCCGATCAGCTTGGCGCGCAGCTCGTCGAGGCTCGGCATCGAGGCGAGCGCCTTGATCCCGTCCGCGTCGAGCACCTGGCTACCCATCGATCCGCCGACGATCTCGAGCTTGTCGTTCGTCTTGGCGAAATCCACCGCGGCCTTGGCCGCCGCCACCGGGTCGGTCGACCAGGCGAGGCCCGTGGGACCGGTGAGGTATTCACCGATGCCCGCATAGGCGGTGTCGTTGATTGCCAGCTTGGCCAGACGGTTCTTCGCCACCTTGTAGGTCGCACCGGCGTCGCGCATCTTCGTGCGCAGGTCGGTGGACTGACCCACCGACATGCCGAGGTTGCGGGTGACAACCACCACGCCGACCTCGTTGAAGACCTTGCTCAGCTCGGCGACCGAATCGGCTTTCTGCGAACGATCCATGCCTTGCTCCTTCACTTGTGGCCGCAGGCAGGCCTGCGACCGGCTCACATGACCAGCCGCGCGCAAGCGCACGGCCGGGCGAGTCCATCGATGGGGAAGGAGCGGTGCGAACACCGTGGAAGGCCGCGACGGGGTGGTCGGGGCCGGAAATCTCGTTTCCCCGTCTAGGCTGGAGATTAAGACGCGGCAAAACCCGCGGCACCAGCTGTCTCGGACGGACGCCCCGCGGTCCCCCAATGAAAGAGGCCCGCCGGACGGGCGGGCCTCTAGAGGATCACGGTGCGAAGTCAACCTTCGCGGGGCGCGCTCCGGATCAACGCTTGGCGTCGCGCTCGTTCTGAAGCTGCTTGGCCTGCGCTTCGAGACGGTTGGCTTCGGCTTCGTTGCCGGCGTCCTCGACACGGTCGGCCTGCTCCTCGAGGCTTTCGGCGGTCTCGTCGGCGACTTCGGCCTGCTGGGCGGTGGTCAGGCCGTCGGTGCCGGTCGCGGCGGGGACGGTGCCGTCGGTCGGTGCGACCGCGCTGGTGTCGGCGGCCATCGCATCGTCGGTCGCCTGCGCGGCGGTCATGTCGCCTTCGGTGGCGGCGGTGTCGGCGGTGTTGTCGCCACAGGCGGCAAGGCCGAGGGCGATGGGCAGGGCGGCGATAAGAGCAATCTTCCTCATGATCGTACTCCGGTTAATCCGCCTTACAATCGCCACATTTGCCATCGGTTCCCGCCCCGGTCCGCCATTGCGGTCGGGGCGGGGCCGGGGGATTTAGGGGCGATAGGAGAGCAGATCACCGGGCTGGCATTCGAGTTCGCGGCAGATCGCCTCGAGCGTGGAGAAGCGGATCGCCTTGGCCTTGCCGGTCTTGAGGATGGACAGGTTGGCGAGGGTAAGGCCGACGCGCTCGGCCAGCTCGGTCAGCGTCATCCGTCGGTCGTGCAGCAGGTCGTCCAGACTGACCATGATGTTTGTTCCTTCTTCTGCCGGCATCACACGGTTCCTTCCAGGTCTTTGCGCATCGCGGCGCCCTGACGGAACACGCGGGCGAGGATGAAGAGGACGAGAACCAGGACGACGCCGGCACCCGAGATGTTGAAGTCGCCGGTCAAGCGAACACTGTCGTTGTCGCGGACCATTCCGGCCAGCCAGAAGCCGACCACCCCGAGCGGGATCGCGACGACCTGTCCTGCCAAGGCGAGCCAACCCATCGTGCGCAACCGGTCTGCGTTGTCCGAAATGAACGGATCGCCGATGCCTACCGTATCCACGATCCGCCGCAAGAGGACGAGGAACCAGATCGCGATGCCGAGCAATGCGGCAGCCAAAACCATGACGAGCGCCATGGTGGGGATGAAGTTCGCGTCCACGACCGTGACGTTATCCTCCGTCATCGCGGCAAGGATCGGGTCCCGATAGAGCAGGAATGCCGGCACTCCGATAGCGAGACCGGCAACGCCGAGGCCGAAGGCCGCGATGAAGAAGAGGATGAGGGCGCGCGCCGCCAACAACAGCGGATCCTTGGGGGTCAGGGTCATGAAAGCCTCCTTGAAGCTGCGATCAGGCAAGAACCGGTGCGGATGCCGTCGTCGAGACGGGGGCGGGAACGGCGATCGTCTGCTGGAAGGTGACAATCGTCAGGACGATGGCGGCCATCGCGGCGAAGAGGTTCGAGGAAGTGCGGGTCATTGTCGTTCTCCGATAAGGCTGATGTTGATATTCGATAAACAGATTCGGGCTTATTGTCAATCGATAAACATCGATTTTCGATAACCTTCTTATCGAAAAGCGAAACTCTGCGGGTTCGTTGGCCGCAGGCAGCGCACTACGGAGCGGATCTTCACTCCCCGTGATGGCGGTGGGATTTGACTCGCTCCGGCGCAAAACCTATATGCAGGTCCGACCGCACGCTTCGAGCACGGTCCGTCGATGCGCGGCGACGGACCCAGGATGGAAGCGGCGTTTCCATAATCGCGACGTACGAAGCCTGCAGCGGCGGCCCACCGGGCCTGCGATTCGCTGCGGGCGTTTGGCGTCTTGCGATTTCTCGCCCGCGCACGAGACAACGACTTTCGCCGCCATTCGCGCGGCACAACGACAGAGGCAACACCCCTCCATGGCGACCAAGGCAAAGGCACCGGCGACGAGCCGCGGCAAGCAGACCGGCACCGCGAAGAAGCGCATCCGCCGCATCTTCGGCGACATCCACGAAGTGGTGGAGATGCCGAACCTGATCGAGGTCCAGCGCGAGAGCTACGAGCAGTTCCTGCGCTCGGACAAGAGCACCGGCTACGTCTCGGGCCTCGAGAAGACCCTGCGCAGCGTGTTCCCGATCCGCGATTTCGCCGGCACCGCCGAACTCGACTTCGTCCACTACGAGCTCGAGCCGCCGAAGTACGACACGACCGAATGCCGCCAGCGGGGCATCACCTATGCCGCGCCGATGAAGGTCACCCTGCGCCTCATCGTGTTCGAGGTGGACCAGGAAACCGAGACCCGCAGCGTCCTCGATATCAAGGAGCAGGACGTCTACATGGGCGACATGCCGCTCATGACGCACAACGGCACCTTCATCATCAACGGTACCGAGCGCGTGATCGTGTCGCAGATGCACCGTTCGCCGGGTGTGCTGTTCGACCACGACCGCGGCAAGACCCACAGCTCGGGCAAGCTGCTGTTCGCCGCCCGCGTGATCCCCTACCGCGGCTCGTGGCTCGACTTCGAGTTCGACGCCAAGGACATCGTCAACGTCCGCATCGACCGCAAGCGCAAGCTGCCGGTCACCGCGCTGCTGTTCGCGCTCGGCCTCGACAGCGAGGACATCCTCGCGCACTTCTACGAAACCGTCGCCTGGCAGCGCGCCAAGGACGGCTGGAAGATCCCGTTCACCGCCGAGGCATGGCGCGGCCAGAAGCCCGCGTTCGCGCTCGTCGATGCCAAGACCGGCGAGGAAGTGTTCCCCGCCGGCCAGAAGATTTCCCCGCGCGCCGCGAACAAGGCGGCCAAGGACGGCCTTGCCGAACTGCTGATCCCGACCGAGGAAATCTTCGGTCACTTCGCCGCGAAGGACATGATCGACGAGAAGACCGGTCGCATCTGGATCGAGGCGGGCGACGAAGTGGGGCCCGAGAACCTCGACGCGCTCGACCGCGCGGGCATCGACCGGATCGAACTGCTCGACATCGACGACGTCAACACCGGCCCGTGGATGCGCAACACGCTCAAGGTCGACAAGGCCGAGAACCGCGACGAGGGCCTGGAGGCGATCTACAAGGTCATGCGCCCCGGCGAACCGCCGACCAAGGAAACCGCCGAAGCCCTGTTCGAAGGCCTGTTCTTCGACGGCGAGCGCTATGACCTGTCGGCCGTGGGCCGCGTGAAGCTCAACATGCGTCTCGGCCTCGACGCCGAGGACACCGTGACCACGCTGCGCAAGGAAGACATCCTCGCAGTGGTCAAGGAACTGGTCGACCTCAAGGACGGCAAGGGCGAAGTCGACGACATCGACAACCTCGGCAACCGCCGCGTCCGTTCGGTGGGCGAGCTGCTGGAGAACCAGTACCGCGTCGGCCTGCTGCGCATGGAACGCGCGGTGAAGGAGCGCATGAGCTCGGTCGACGTCAGCACCGTGATGCCGAACGACCTCATCAACGCGAAGCCCGCCGTCGCCGCGGTGCGCGAGTTCTTCGGTTCCAGCCAGCTGTCGCAGTTCATGGACCAGACCAACCCGCTGTCCGAAGTGACGCACAAGCGCCGCGTCTCGGCCCTCGGGCCGGGCGGTCTGACGCGTGAGCGCGCCGGCTTCGAAGTCCGCGACGTTCACCCCACGCACTACGGCCGCATCTGCCCGATCGAGACGCCCGAAGGCCCGAACATCGGCCTTATCAACTCGCTGTCGACCTTCGCCCGCGTCAACAAGTACGGCTTCATCGAGACGCCGTACCGCGCGGTGAAGGACGGCGTCGTCTCGGGCAACGTCAGCTACCTGTCGGCGATGGAGGAGCAGAAGCACACCGTCGCGCAGGCCTCGGCCGCGACCGATGACGGCGGCAAGTTCACCGAAGAGCTCGTCTCGGCCCGCCAGAACGGCGAGTTCGTGATGGCGCCGAACGAACAGGTCACGCTGATGGACGTCAGCCCCAAGCAGCTGGTGTCCGTAGCCGCCTCGCTGATCCCGTTCCTCGAGAACGACGACGCCAACCGCGCGTTGATGGGATCGAACATGCAGCGCCAGGCCGTGCCGCTGGTTAAGGCCGAAGCGCCCTTCGTCGGCACCGGCATGGAAGAAACCGTGGCGCGTGACAGCGGCGCGGCGATCACCGCCAGCCGTGGCGGCGTGGTCGACCAGGTCGACGCGACCCGCATCGTCATCCGCGCGGTGGGCGACGTCGAACCCGGCCAGTCGGGCGTCGACATCTATCGCCTGCAGAAGTTCGAGCGGTCCAACCAGTCGACCTGCATCAACCAGCGTCCGCTGGTGAAGGTGGGCGAGACGGTGGAAGCCGGCGACATCATCGCCGACGGCCCCTCGACCGAATACGGCGAGCTTGCATTGGGCCGCAACAGCCTCGTCGCGTTCATGCCGTGGAACGGCTACAACTACGAGGACTCGATCCTGATTTCCGAACGCATCGTGAAGGACGACGTGTTTACCTCGATCCACATCGAGGAATTCGAGGTCATGGCGCGCGACACCAAGCTCGGGCCCGAGGACATCACCCGCGACATCCCCAACGTCGGCGAGGAGGCCCTGCGCAACCTCGACGAGGCGGGCATCGTCTACATCGGTGCCGAAGTGCACCCGGGCGACATCCTGTGCGGCAAGATCACGCCGAAGGGCGAAAGCCCGATGACGCCGGAGGAAAAGCTCCTCCGCGCGATCTTCGGCGAGAAGGCGAGCGACGTGCGCGACACCTCGCTCCGCCTGCCCCCGGGCGTGGCCGGCACGATCGTGGACGTGCGCGTGTTCAACCGTCACGGTATCGAGATCGACGACCGTACCCGTGCGATCCAGAACCAGGAGATCGAACAGCTCCGCAAGGACAGCCAGGACGAGCGGGCGATTCTCAACCGCGCGACCTACAACCGCCTCAAGGACATGCTCGTCGGCCAGGTCGCTTCGGCCGCGCCGAAGGGCATCAAGAAGGGCGAGACGATCACCGACGACCTCATCGAGGGCGTCGAGCGGCACGAGTGGTTCAAGTTCGCGGTCGCGGACGACGGCCGCCAGCAGCAGATCGAGGCGATCAAGGGCCAGTACGACGAGGCCGTGAAGGTCATCGACGACAAGTTCGAGGACCGTAAGGAAAAGCTCGAACGTGGCGACGAGCTCGCCCCCGGCGTGCTCAAGATGGTCAAGGTCTTCGTCGCGGTGAAGCGCAAGCTGCAGCCGGGCGACAAGATGGCCGGCCGCCACGGCAACAAGGGTGTCATTTCGCGCATCCTGCCGGCCGAGGACATGCCGTTCATGGAAGACGGCACCCCGGTCGACATCGTGCTCAACCCGCTGGGCGTGCCGAGCCGCATGAACGTCGGGCAGATCTTCGAAACGCACCTCGGCCTCGCGGCCCGCGGCCTCGGCCAGCAGGTCACCGCGGCGCTCGAGGAATGGCGCGAGGCCAATCCCGATCCCAAGGCGGCCGCGGCCCCGACGGCGGTCGTGGAGAAGCTGAAGGAGGTCTACGGCGAGCAGTACCACGACGATATCGAAAGCCGTTCGGCCGAAGACATCGTCGAGATGGCCGGCACGCTGAAGGACGGCGTTCCGTTCGGTACCCCGGTGTTCGACGGCGCGCGCGAGGCGGACGTTTCGGCGATGCTGGAGAAGGCGGGCCTGCCGACCAGCGGACAGGTGACCCTGTTCGACGGCCGCACCGGCGACGCGTTCGACCGGCAGGTGACCGTGGGCTACATCTACATGCTGAAGCTTCACCACCTCGTCGACGACAAGATCCACGCGCGTTCGATCGGGCCCTACAGCCTCGTCACCCAGCAGCCGCTGGGCGGCAAGGCGCAGTTCGGCGGCCAGCGCTTCGGCGAAATGGAGGTCTGGGCGCTCCAGGCCTACGGCGCCGCCTACACGCTGCAGGAAATGCTCACCGTGAAGTCGGACGACGTGGTCGGCCGGCAGAAGGTCTACGAAGCGATCGTCAAGGGCGACGACACCTTCGAGGCCGGCATCCCGGAGAGCTTCAACGTGCTCGTGAAGGAAATGCGCAGCCTCGGCCTCAACGTCGAACTCTCCTCGCTCGGCGAGGACGACGACGATGCCGACGGACTGGCCATCGCGGCGGAGTAACTTGCTCTCACCCCTCCCCTTCAGGGGAGGGGCCGGGGGTGGGGCCTGTAAGCGCCCCGCCCGAATGACATTCCCCACCCCAACCCCTCCCCTGAAGAGGAGGGGCTAGGAAGGCGAAAAGACCATGAACGAACTGACCAAATTCACCAACCAGCTCGCCAAGCCCGAGACGTTCGACCAGATCCAGATCGGCATCGCCTCGCCCGAGCGCATTCGCAGCTGGTCGTTCGGCGAGATCAAGAAGCCGGAAACGATAAACTACCGCACGTTCAAGCCGGAACGTGACGGCCTGTTCTGCGCGCGCATCTTCGGTCCGGTGAAGGACTACGAGTGCCTGTGCGGCAAGTACAAGCGCATGAAGTACAAGGGCGTCGTCTGCGAGAAGTGCGGCGTCGAGGTGACCGTGACCAAGGTCCGCCGCGAGCGCATGGGGCACATCGAGCTCGCCGCGCCCGTAGCGCACATCTGGTTCCTGAAGTCGCTGCCGAGCCGCATCGGCCTGCTGCTCGACATGCAGCTGAAGCAGCTCGAGCGCGTGCTCTATTTCGAAAGCTACATCGTCACCGAGCCCGGCCTGACTCCGCTCGAGAAGTTCCAGCTGCTCACCGAAGACGAGCTGATGGACGCGCAGGACGAGTACGGCGAGGACGCGTTCACCGCCGACATCGGCGCGGCCGCGGTCAAGACCATGCTCATGGAACTCGACCTCGAAGGCGAGCGCGACGCGCTGCTGGAAGAGCTCGAGACCACCAAGTCCACGCTCAAGCCCAAGAAGATCATCAAGCGGCTGAAGGTCGTCGAAAGCTTCATCGATTCGGGCAACCGTCCCGAATGGATGATCCTGGAGGTCGTGCCGGTCATCCCGCCCGAACTGCGCCCGCTGGTGCCGCTCGACGGCGGCCGCTTCGCGACGTCGGATCTCAACGACCTCTATCGCCGCGTGATCAACCGCAACAACCGCCTGAAGCGCCTGATCGAACTGCGCGCGCCGGACATCATCGTCCGCAACGAAAAGCGCATGCTGCAGGAAGCGGTCGACGCCCTGTTCGACAACGGCCGCCGCGGCCGCGTGATCACCGGCGCCAACAAGCGCCCGCTGAAGTCGCTCTCCGACATGCTCAAGGGCAAGCAGGGCCGCTTCCGCCAGAACCTGCTCGGCAAGCGCGTCGACTATTCGGGCCGTTCGGTCATCGTGACCGGGCCGGAACTCAAGCTGCACCAGTGCGGCCTGCCCAAGAAGATGGCGCTCGAGCTGTTCAAGCCGTTCATCTACGCCCGCCTCGACGCCAAGGGTCTGTCGATGACCCTGAAGCAAGCGAAGAAGTGGGTCGAGAAGGAGCGCAAGGAAGTCTGGGACATCCTCGACGAGGTGATACGCGAGCACCCGGTGATGCTGAACCGCGCGCCGACGCTCCACCGCCTCGGCATCCAGGCGTTCGAGCCGGTCCTGATCGAAGGCAAGGCGATCCAGCTGCATCCGCTCGTCTGTTCGGCCTTCAACGCCGACTTCGACGGCGACCAGATGGCCGTGCACGTCCCGCTGAGCCTCGAAGCCCAGCTGGAAGCGCGCGTGCTGATGATGAGCACGAACAACATCCTCAGCCCCGCTAACGGCAAGCCGATCATCGTGCCCTCGCAGGACATGATCCTCGGCCTCTACTACCTGTCGATGGAACGGCAGGAGAAGACGCCCGAGTTCATCGAGGAAGAAAACGGCGAGAAGGTCGAGAAGCTGCCCCGCTTCTCCGACATCGCCGAAGTGCACCAGGCGCTCGAGACCAAGGCCGTCACGCTCCACTCCAAGATCATCACCCGCGTCCCTCAGGTCGACGAGAAGGGCAAGGAGTACATGGCGCGCGTGATCACCACGCCGGGCCGCATGCTGATCGGCGAATGTCTGCCGAAGAAGCACACCGTGCCGTTCGAGGTGATCAACCGGCTCCTCACCAAGAAGGAGATCGGCGACGTCATCGACCAAGTGTACCGCCACACCGGCCAGAAGGACACGGTGCTGTTCGCCGACGCGATCATGAGCCTCGGCTTCCGCCACGCGTTCAAGGCCGGCATCTCGTTCGGCAAGGACGACATGATCATCCCCGACAGCAAGGAAGGGTTGATCGAGGAGGCCAAGGCCCTCGTCGCCGACTACGAGCAGCAGTATCAGGACGGCCTGATCACCCAGCAGGAAAAGTACAACAAGGTGATCGACGCCTGGAGCCGCACCGGCGACCAGGTGGCCAACGCCATGATGGACGAGATCCGCGCCCAGCCGATCGACGAGGACGGCAAGGAAAAGCAGATCAACTCGATCTACATGATGAGCCACTCCGGTGCGCGTGGTAGCCCGGCGCAGATGAAGCAGCTGGCCGGCATGCGCGGCCTGATGGCCAAGCCGTCGGGCGAGATCATCGAGACCCCGATTATCTCGAACTTCAAGGAAGGCCTGACCGTCCTCGAGTACTTCAACTCGACCCACGGCGCCCGCAAGGGTCTTGCGGACACGGCGCTCAAGACGGCGAACTCGGGTTACCTGACCCGCCGTCTCGTCGACGTGTCGCAGGACTGCGTGATCGTCGTCGACGACTGCAAGACCGACCGGGCGCTGGAAATGCGCGCGATCGTGCAGGGCGGCTCGGTGATCGCCAGCCTCGGCGAGCGCATCCTCGGCCGCACCACGGCCGAAGACCTCGTCAACGCCAAGACCGGCGAAGTCATCGTCAAGGCGGGCACCCTGCTCGACGAGCCGATGGTGAAGGCGATCGAGGAAGCGGAGGTCCAGTCGGCCAAGATCCGTTCGCCCCTGATCTGCGAGGCGGACCAGGGCGTGTGCGGCACCTGCTACGGCCGCGATCTTGCGCGCGGTACGCCGGTGAACATCGGCGAAGCGGTGGGCGTCATCGCGGCGCAGTCGATCGGCGAGCCCGGCACCCAGCTGACGATGCGGACGTTCCACATCGGCGGCGCGGCGCAGCTCAACGAAACGAGCCACCTCGAGGCGATTTCGGAAGGCCGCGTGGAATACCGTGACATGCCGACCATCGTCGACAAGCGGGGCCGAATCCTCAGCCTCGCCCGCAACGGCGAGATCGTGGTGATCGACGCCGAGGGCCGCGAGCGCGAGCTGCACCGCGTGCCCTACGGTACCGTGCTCCTCAACGAGAACGGCGCGCAGGTGAAGGTGGGCGACCG
The DNA here is from genome assembly GCF_003626915.1 of Tsuneonella amylolytica. Classification (NCBI taxonomy): domain Bacteria; kingdom Pseudomonadati; phylum Pseudomonadota; class Alphaproteobacteria; order Sphingomonadales; family Erythrobacteraceae; genus Tsuneonella; species Tsuneonella amylolytica. The sequence continues at coordinate 1,182,125 of NZ_CP032570.1, read as the reverse complement.
CCTGGCCGAGTGGGATCCGTTCAGCCTGCCGATCATCACCGAGCAGTCGGGTACGGTCCGCTTCCAGGACCTGATCGACGGCACGACGATGGAAGAACGCGTCGACGATGCCACCGGCATCGCCCAGCGCGTCGTCACCGAACTGCGCGCGTCGAGCCGCAAGAAGAAGGACGACCTGCGTCCCCGCCTCACCCTGCTGGGCGAGGAAGGCGACAGGAAGAGCGAAGAGACCGAGGCCGCGCGCTACATGCTGGCGCCGGGCACCTCGCTCTCGGTCGAGGACGGCCAGCACGTCGAGGCGGGCGACATCCTCGCCCGTGCGTCGCGCGAAGCCGCCAAGACCCGCGACATTACCGGCGGTCTGCCGCGCGTCGCCGAACTGTTCGAGGCGCGCATGCCCAAGGACGTGTCGGTGATCGCCAAGATCTCCGGCCGGGTCGAATTCGTCCGCGAGTACAAGGCCAAGCGCAAGATCGCGATCGTACCCGAGGAAGGGGATCCGGTGGAATACCTGATCGCCAAGACCAAGGTCATCGATGTGCAGGAAGGCGACCACGTCAAGAAGGGCGACACGCTGGTTTCGGGCAGCCCCAATCCGCACGACATCCTGGAAGTCATGGGGGTCGAGGCGCTGGCCGAGTACCTCTGCACCGAAATCCAGGAAGTCTATCGCTTGCAGGGCGTGAAGATCAACGACAAGCACATCGAGGTGATCGTTCGCCAGATGCTGCAGAAGGTCGAGATCACCGACGGTGGTGACACCGTGCTGCTGCCGGGCGAGCAGGTCGATCGCGAAGAAATGGACGAGGCCAATGCCAAGCTCGGCAAGGGCAAGAAGCCTGCCTCCGGCACCCCGGTGCTGCTCGGCATCACCAAGGCGAGCCTGCAGACCCGGTCGTTCATCTCGGCCGCGTCGTTCCAGGAAACCACCCGCGTGCTCACGCAGGCGGCGGTCGAAGGGAAGAAGGATTCGCTGATCGGCCTCAAGGAGAACGTGATCGTGGGCCGTCTCATCCCCGCCGGCACCGGCGCAGGCATGAACCGGATGCGTATCGCCGCCTCCAGCCGCGACGCCGCACTGCGGGCCGCGTGGAAGAAGGCGCAGGAAGCGATCATCGCGGCCAACACCGCCGAAGAGGAGCACGAGGCCGAGCTGATGCAGGGCCCCGAGGCTGCGATCGGCGACGATCCGCTGGCGGTGATGGAGGGCGAGACCCACGGCACCGACGCGGATGCCGGCGACTACCTGATCCAGAGCGACGAAGCCCCGGTCGAGGACAACGACACCGAGGCGTAAGCCGAATAGGACGATGTAAAACGAAAGGCCCCGCCGGAGCGATCCGGCGGGGCCTTTTCATATCCGGCGGGTCTACCAGAAAGGTACCATGCGTATCGCGCCGATCGTTCTGGCTCTCCTTCTCGCCGGATGCCGCGAAGTGTCTTCTCGAGAAGGGGTCGAGCAGGACGCCGGTTCGGCTGCCCCGTCGTCATCGCTGATGCCGATCGCGACGCTGGAGGGCGAATGGCGGGTCGCCGGGATCGACGGCGCGCCCTTTGACGAGCCTTACGGGCTCGCGCTTAGCGCCGATGCCGACGAAATCTGGTGGGAGCCGCGCTGCTCCGGCATGGCGAGGCGATATCGGATAACGGGTTTGGGGATCGTGACCGACAAGGCCCGCCCCCCGGCGCCGGTCTTAACCGGTCAGCCTTCACGGCCCATTTGTACCATCAATCCGCCCGAACGGGTTCAAGACGTCCTTCGTGCGCTCGACGTGGCCGATACGGTCGGGCGTACGCCGCAGAACGGTGTGCTTCTGTCTGGCGGTGGCCACAGCTTGCTGCTTTTCTCGCAGTAGCGGTCAGTCGCCTGTTTGGGTCGGGACGGGCGCGACCACGGGTGCGTGGCCCCAGTGGCGCAGCAGTCGCAGCACGTCCGCGCCTGCGAGGCCCAGCGTGCCGGTGTTGCGCAAGGGGTGGATGTTGATCCGGTCGGCGGCCGCCAGTCCTTCGTCGAGAACGGCGGTGACGCTGCCCGGAGCCGCATCGATCATCGCGAGCGGGGTGACCGAACCGGGGCGGATGCCGAGCAGGCGCTCCATGTCATCGGCCTTGGCGAAGCTCACCCGTCTGCAGCCGATAGCCTGCGGCAATGCCTTGAGGTCCACGCGCGCTTCGGCGGGGACGGTCACCAGCCAGAACGCGCCGGCGACGTCCTTCAGGAACAGGTTCTTCGTGCTGGCCCCCGGCCAGTCCCGCTCCGCGCCCCGGCTCTCGGCGACGGTGAAGACGGCTTCGTGTTCGTGGCTGGCGAAGGGGATCGCGAGCGCCGCAAGGTCGGCCCGCAATCCCGCCTCGCCCCTGGGGGCCCCCGGCGCTGGCCCCTCCCCGCCGGGGAGGGGCATCTCGGGCATCATTTCTGGATGCGATGCAGTGCGCAGAGCTTGTTGCCGTCGGGATCGCGCAGGTAGGCAAGGTACATGCCCGAGCCCGGACGCTCGCCCGGCGGATCCTCGATCGCGGTGCCGCCGTTCTCGGTACCGGCCTGATGCCAGGCGTCGGCCTGTTCAGGCGTCATCGCGAAGCCGACCGTGCAGCCGTTGCCGTGCGTCGCCGGCTGCCCGTCGATCGGCGGGGTAACAAGGAAGGCGCCGCCGTTGTGGAGGTACATCAGGCGACCCTTGTCGTCCTTGATCCCCTCGCGGCCGCCCATCGCCTTGAACGTGGCATCGTAGAACTGCTTCGACCGGTCGATGTCGTTCGATCCGACCATCATGTGGCTGTACATCGGGCTCTCCTCTCTCTTTGTTCGGTTGCGACTTGCTACCGTCGTCCGGCCGCGTTCGCGCGTCAAGGGGCGGCGGCCCGCCGACCGGCCGGCCCCCGTTGCGCCGCTTCAGCCTTCGTGGACGGTCTTCGTGACCATGCAGGCCAGCACGCCCTCGCGCCCGTCCTCGCTGCCGTAGCCCGACCAGCCGACCCCGCCGAACGGCGCGTCGGCGGCGCTGACGGCGCCGGTGTCGATGCCCAGCATCCCGGCCTCGACCTCGGCGGCGAGCCGGCGGCGGCGGGCGGGATCGCGCGTCCAGGCATAGGCGGCGAGGCCGTAGGGCAGGCGGTTGGCTTCCTCGATCATCGCGTCCTCGCCCTTCATCGGGTTGAGGATCGCGACGGGGCCGAAGGGCTCCTCGTTCATGATCTCGGCGTCGGTGGACACTTCGGACAATACGGTCGGCTGGTGGAAGAAGCCCTGGTTGCCGATGCGCGTCCCTCCGGCGAGCAACTTCGCGCCGCGACCGGTCGCATCGGAGATGAGCCCTTCCATCCGTTCCAGCCCGCGGGCCGAGGCCATCGGGCCCATGTCGGTGTCGCGCTCGGTGCCGGGGCCGACCTTTACCTTCTCCGCCCGCTCGACGAAACCGTCGCGGAAGCGCTCGAACACGTCCTCCTCGATCAGGAAGCGGGTGGGGCTGACGCAGACCTGCCCGGCGTTGCGGTACTTGGCGGCGGCCATCGTATCCAGCGCCTTGTCGATGTCGCTGTCTGCGAAGACGAGCACGGGGCCGTGCCCGCCCAGTTCCATCGTGGCGATCTTGAGATCTTCGGCGGCGAGTTTGGCCAGGTGCTTGCCGACCGCGGTCGATCCGGTGAAGGTCACCTTGCGGATCACGGGGCTGCCGAGGAGGTGGGTGCTGACTTCGTCCGGTACGCCGAACACGCACTGGACCACATCCCCCGGTACGCCGGCGTCGATGCACGCCTGCACCAGCGCGAGGCCGGCGGCGGGGGTTTCCTCGCTCGGCTTGACGATGGTGGAGCACCCCGCGGCGAGCGGCCCGCCGATCTTGCGCATCACGTTGAGCGCGGGGAAGTTCCACGCCGCGAAGCCCGCGACCGGGCCGACCGGGTGATACTGCACCTCGACCCGGCTGCCCGCCGGGCGCACGAGGGTGCGGCCGTAGAGGCGCTTGATCTCGCCGGCATAGAATTCTAGCAGCATCGCGCAGTAGATCGTCTCGCCGATGCCTTCCTTCAGCGGCTTGCCCTGCTCACGGGTGATCATCGCGCCGATGTCCTTCGCGCGTTCGCGGATGAGGCCGGCGGCCTTCATCAAGATCGCCGTGCGCTCGTCGGCGGAGGTATTGCGCCAGGTCCTGAACCCCCGCGCCGCCGCTTCGAGCGCGCGGTCGAGATCCTCGGCGGTCGCGTGGACCACGCCCCCGCTCCTTTCTCCAGTGGCCGGATCGAGCACGTCGTGAACGTCGCGCCCGCCGCCGGAAACGGCTTCGCCGGCGATGAGCAGGTGGCTGTCGAGCATGTCGGGCATGGATGTCTCCTTTGCGTGCGGCAGTGACGGGGCGGGGCGGGCGCGTCAACACGGTCTGGCGCGGTTCAGGTGAAGCGGGCTAGGGGCGCGTCATGATCAAGCGCTTCGCCCCGTTCGCACTCCTCCTCGCGGGGCCCGCTCTCGCGCAGGCGCCGGCTCCCGCCCCTACCCCTGCCCCTGCGGAAGGGCCGCAGCGTCCGCTGTCGCTGCAGGAGGGGGCCGCGCTCAAGTGTTCGGCGGCCTTCGCCATCGCGGCCGGTCCGCAAGGGAAGGGCCGGGTCTCGCTCGACGCGGCGCAGACCGCGCGCGGCAAGGAGTTCTTCGTGCGCACGTCCGCCGGGATCATGGACGGCGCGCGCTGGCCGCGCGAGCGGGTGGCGGCGGAAATCGGCTCGATCGCGCAGGTCTTGCAGCGGCCCGGCGAGCTGGAAGCGGCCATGTCGCCGTGCCTGCTTCTGCTCGACGCGTCGGGGCTCTGACGCGGCAGGGCGCGTCGCTCGTTCAGGCCGAGGCAAGCGGCGGGAGCTAGTGTTTCCCGTCGATTCGCTTGCAATTTGAATGGGAAGGACGTGCCATGCGCACTCTTATCGCAACCGCCGCTTTTTTCGCGCTCGCCGCGCCGCTGCCCGCGCTTGCGCAGGCCGGCCCGGTCGACGAGACCGAGGCGACCACCGCCGAGATCGAGGCCACGCTCGGCGATCCCGCCACTCAGGCCGCAATGGCCGAAGGGATGGCTGCGGCCAGCGAGGCGATCCTCGACGTGCCGCTCGCCCCGCTCGCCAAGGCGGTCGCCCGGGCCGCGGGCGAGGATCCCGAGGCGGTAGATCCGAACATGACCCTGCGCTCCACCAATCCCGGGGCCGAGGACGTGCCTAACCGGGTGCGCGAGCGGCTGCCCGAAGTGATGGGGCAGATGGCCGGCATGGCCGGCGGCATGGGCGCGATGATCCCGGCGATGAAGGAAATGGCCGCCCGCATGGTCGAGGTCATGGCCGAAGTCGGCGCGCGCGCACGCGTAGGGTACTGACACTGACCGTCCACCGCTAAATCTTGGGCGGGCCGGTGGATTTGCGCCGCGCGCTGGTGCATGACACCCGCCCATGTGGCGCCTCTACCAGTTTCCCCTGTGCCCCTTCAGCCGTAAGGTTCGCCTGCTGCTGAGCGAAAAGGGCGTCGGCTACGAACTGTGGCGCGAGAATCCGTGGGAGCCGTCGGACAGCTTCTGGCGCCTCAATCCGGCGGGCCGGACCCCGGTGCTGGAGGACAAGGCCAAGGGCATCGTGCTCGCCGACAGCCGCGCGATTTGCGAGTATTTCGAGGAAACGGTCGACAAGGCCGCGATGATCAACGGCACGGCGACCAACCGGGCGGAGATCCGCCGGCTGGTCGCGTTGTTCGACGAGAACTTCTTCGGCGACGTCGTCGCCCCGCTGCTCCACGAGCGCATGAAGAAGCGCATCGTCCTGCGCCAGCCGCCCGACAGCCGCGTGTTGCGCGAGGCGATGAAGCTGGCGCACGAGCATCTCGAATACGTCGACTGGCTGGTGTCGAACCACCCGTGGCTCGCCGGCAGCACGATGAGCATGGCCGACCTTGCCGCCGCCGCGCAGATCTCGGTCGCCGACTACCTCGGCGGAATCGACTGGACCGGGCACGAGGAAGCGCGGGGCTGGTACGCCGTATTCAAGAGCCGCCCGAGCTTCCGCCCGCTGCTGACCGAGCGCATGGAGGTGATCCAGCCGCCCGCCCACTACGCGCTGGTGGACGGTTGAGAGCGGGCCCCCCTCTCCCCATATATCGCGGGAAGGAGAGCTTCCCATGACCATCGATTTCAAGAACCTGTCAGCCGCCGAATGGCGCGAGAAGCTGAGCCCCGAGCGCTTCCACATCCTGCGCGAGAAGGGCACCGAGCGGGCCTTTACCGGCCAGTACGACAAGAACTACGCCGCGGGCGAATACACCTGCGCCGGGTGCGGCGAGAAGCTGTTCACCAACGACGAGAAGTACAACAGCGGGTGCGGCTGGCCCGCCTTCGTCGCGCCGGCAGAGGGCGCCGCGGTCGACGAGCACCGCGACACCAGCTTCGGCATGGTCCGCACCGAAGTGACCTGCGGAAACTGCGGCGGGCACCTGGGGCACGTGTTCCCCGACGGACCGCGCGACCGCGGCGGGATGCGCTATTGCATCAATTCGGCCTCGCTCGACTTCACGCCCGAAGGTGGGGGCGCGGCGGGCGCTTCGGAATAGGCGTTCACGCCGGGTTACATCTCGCCTATGCACCCCCGCGCGCGCAAACGGGCATGAGGATGTAGGCAAACCAGATGGCGGAACGGGGTAGCCGGCGCGCGGCGGCAGAGGCGCAGCGCAGGCGACAGTCGCGGCAAACCGCGCCCGGGGCCACGGGCTGGCGCCTGTGGCTGCGCCGCGCGTTCGTGTGGGGCGGCGGCGCGGCGCTCTTGGGCCTGCTGTTCCTCGGCCTCGCGGTCGTCTTCGCGATGCGTTCGCTGCCGAGCTACAGCTCGCTCCAGGCCAGTCAGCCGGGCCAGACGATCGTCGTGCGCGCACGCGACGGGACCGAGATCGTCGAACTCGGCCCCAGCTACGGCAAGTGGCTCGACAGCGGCGAGATCCCGCAGGTCATGAAGGACGCGATGATCTCGGTCGAGGATCGGCGGTTCTACAGCCACCCCGGCGTCGATCCCATCGGGCTCGCCCGCGCGGTCTACGTCTGGCTGACCGGCGACCGGCGCCTGCAGGCGACCAGCACGATCACCCAGCAGCTGGCGCGCAACCTGTTCCTCAACAACAACCGGTCGTTCGACCGCAAATTCCGCGAGGGTATCCTCAGCCTCGCGCTGGAGGCCAAGTTCTCGAAGGAGCAGATCCTCGAGCTCTACCTCAACAAGGTCTATTTCGGCGGCGGCGCGTACGGCGTCGATTCCGCCAGCCGCAAGTTCTTCAGCCACGACGCCACCGACCTCAGCGTGGCCGAGGCGGCGATCATCGCCGGGCTGGTGAAGGCGCCGAGCCGCTTTTCCCCCACCGCCGACGTCGATGCCGCGGTGAACCGGGCGAACGTCGTCCTGTCGCTGATGCGGCAGCAGGGCCGCATCTCCGCAAGCGAGGCGGCGGTCGATCCATCCGCAGTCAAGCTCAAGAAGGACGTCAGCCAGAATTCGGTGCGCTATTTCACCGACTGGGCGCTGCCGCAGCTCGACATCCTGCTGCCCGAAACGTTCGAGCCGATCGAGGTCTGGACCACGCTCGACACCGGGATGCAGCAGGCCGCCGCGACCGCGATCAAGGCCAACGTGCCATCCGGTTCGCAGGGCGCGCTCGTCAGCCTCGACCGCGACGGCGCGGTCCTCGCGATGGTCGGCGGGACCGATTACGTCACCACCAATTACAACCGCGCGACCGAGGCCGTCCGCCAGCCCGGCTCGGCGTGGAAGCTGTTCGTCTATCTCGCTGCGCTGGAGGCGGGCTACACGCCCGAGGACCGGGTCAAGGACGTGCCTGTCACCATCGACGGTTGGAGCCCGCGCAATTCGGGCGGCGGCTATGCCGGTGAAATCGACGTGCGCAGCGCCTTCGCCTATTCCAAGAACACCGTCGCGGCGCAGCTCGGCAACGAGGTCGGCTTCGGCACCGTCGCCTCGATGGCGCGGCGGTTCGGCATCACGACCCCGATCTCGACCTATCCCGCGATGGTGCTGGGAAGCAGCGAGACCCGCGTGATCGACATGACCCGCGCCTTCGCGAGCGTGTCGGCGGGCGGGCAAAGCGTCGAGCCCTACGGCATCGTGCGCGTTACCACGACGAGCGGGGAGGAGCTGTACCGGCACGAAGCCCGCACCGCCACGCGGCTGGTCCCCGATTACGTCGCGGCCGGCATGACCGACCTGCTCCAGACCGCGGTCAGCACCGGCACCGGCCGCTCCGCGCAGATCGGCCGGCCGGTGGCGGGCAAGACGGGTACCACCAGCTCGAACAAGGACGGCTGGTTCTTGGGCTTCTCGAGCGGGATAACCACCGGCGTATGGATGGGCCGCGACGATGCGAAGGCAGTGCCCGGATTGCAGGGCGGCACCGCACCGGCGCGCGCGTTCGCGGCCTACATGAAGTACGCGGTGAAGGATCGCCCGGTGGAGGAGTTCAAGACCGACCTCCAGCTGCCCGAATGGCAGCTCGAGCCCGACGAGGAGCAGATCCTGGGCGGCGATCCCGAGGACTATTACTACATCGACGAGGGCGGCAACCTGGTCGAGCCGCAGCGCCCGGGCGCCGGGCCGGGCCTGCCGCCCGGGGGCAATCCGTTCCCGCCCGAGGGCGAGCAGCAGCCCGGATACCCGCCGCCCGGCCGGCGACCCGGCCCCGCGAGCGAGGCGACGCAGGCCGCGCCCGACGACTTCCTCGACCGCGCCACGGGTGCGCGTCCGGCGCCGTCGCCCAGCGCGCCGCCCCCGCCGCGTCCGCGCAGCGTGACGCTGCCGCCCCCGCAGCCGACCGCTTCCCCGCAACCCCGGTTCTGACCGGCCCTCCCCGCCGCCCGTCCCGGCGCAAGGCACGAAAAACCCCGCCGCGGCATGGGCCGGGCGGGGCGTTTCGTCGCCTACGATGGGGTTCAGCGTAGCCGGATGGGCACGTAGGTGAGCGGGCGCCCGCGGCGCTGGATGCGCAGCAGCACCGTCTCGCGCCCGCCGGACTTCGCCTGATTGACCGTGGCTTCGAGATCGGCGACCGAACCCACCGACCTGTAGTTCGCGGTGGTGACGATGTCGCCAGCCTGAAGGCCCTTCTGGCCCGCATCGGAACCCGGATCGACACCCAGGATCACGAGACCCGAGGTATCGGCCGGCACGCCCAACTGCTGGGCGTAGCGCGGCGTCATCGGCGCGACCTGAAGGCCGAGCGTGGTGGCGAGTGCATCGCTGCCGCCCCCGCGCGACATCGGGTTCTCGGTGGTGCCGTTGTCGTCGTTGTTGAACAGCTGCGACTGGGCGAGTTCCTCGTCGCTCGGCCGCTTGCCCACGGTCAGCGTGACCGAACGGCGCTGGCCTTCGCGGATCAGTTCGACCGGGATGCGGGTGCCCGGCGCGATGTTGGCGACGAGGAACGAGAGCGTCTGCTCGTTCGTCACGTCCTGCCCGTTGACCTTGGTCACGACGTCGCCCGCCCGGATGCCGGCCTTGTCGGCCGCCTGCCCGGGCTCGACGCCCTGCACGAACTCGCCGCGGTTCTGCGGCAGGTTGAGGGAGTCGGCGAGATCGCCGCTGACCGGCTGGATCTGCACGCCGAGATAACCCCGGGCGATCTCCTGGCCGCTGCGCAGCTTCTGGACGATCGGCGCGGCGATCTCGGCCGGGATGGCGAAGCCGATGCCCACGCTGCCGCCCGAAGGCGAGAAGATCGCGTTGTTGATGCCGATGACGTTGCCCTGCATGTCGAACAGCGGCCCCCCCGAGTTGCCCCGGTTGATGCTGGCGTCGGTCTGGATGTAGCGGTCGTAGGCGCTACCCGAACCGGTGTTCCGCAGCACGGCCGACACGATACCGCTCGTCACCGTTCCGCCGAGGCCGAACGGGTTGCCGATAGCGATGACCCAGTCGCCCACGCGGGCCTGGCTGCTGTCGCCGAACTTGACGAACGGCATGGCCTTTGGCGCCTTGATCTTGAGGACCGCCAGATCGCTTGCCGCGTCGTTGCCGACGAGTTCGGCCGGATACTCGGTGCCGTCGGTGGTGGTGACGGTGATCTCCTCCACCTCGCCCTTGCCCTGCAGCGCGATGACGTGGTTGTTCGTCACCACGTAACCGTCGGACGAGATGATGAAGCCCGAACCCAGCGACTGCGCCTCGCGCGTGGTCGGCTGCTGCGTGCTGCCGCCGCGCCCGCGGTTGCCGAACAGACCCTCGAACGGAGTGCCGGCGAACGGGTTCGACTGCGCCTGCACCTGGATGCGCTGGCGGGTGGAGATGTTGACCACCGCGGGCTGCAACTGCGCGGTGAGGTCGGCGAAGCTTTCCGGCGCGCCCGCGCGGGGCACGACCCGGGCCATCTGGCCTTCGTCGTTCTGGGCGACCTGCGCGCCGGCGGGGTAGCCTGTGATCAGCGAAAGCGCCGCGCCGCCCACCAGCAGCGCCGAGGTCAATCCGTAGGAATATCGCACGTGTGGCCTGTCCTTTTCGTCTTCGAATGCGTGTCCCCCGTGAAACGGGAATTCACGCCCGGGGGGCTGAACCGCGATTGAACGCTTCGACGAACGGTCAACGCCGTCCGCGGAACTGCCTGAGATAGTCGTTGTCGGGCGACATGATGATCGAACTGTCGCCCGTGCCGCTCTCGAACGTGGTGCGATAGCTCTGCATCGCGCGGTAGAAATCGTAGAACTCCGGATCCTTGTTGAAGGCGTCCGCGTACGTCTTCGCGGCGTTGGCTTCGGCTTCGGCGCGGATGATCTGCGCGTCGCGGCGGCCGCCGGCGCGGATCGTCTCGGCCTCTTCCTGCCGGTCGGACTGCATCCGGGTGAAGGCCGCCTGCAGCGGGGTACCTTCGGGCAGGTCGGCACGCTTGATCCGCACGTCGAGGATTTGCGCCCCGTACTGCCGCGCCTGCCGGTCGAGCGCCTCGCGGATGTTGAGCATGGCGTCGCCGCGTTCGGGGGTCAGCAGGCTGGCGAACGTGCGCCGGCCGAGTTCCTGCCGCAACACCGAGGTGAGGATCGGCTCGAGCTGCGAACGGAGCTGGTCTTCGGTCCCGGCGCTCTTCACGAACTGGATCGGGTCGTAGATGCGGAACCGGGCGTAGGCGTTCACCTCGAGCCGCTGCTGGTCGTTCGACAGAACGGTCTCGCCTTCCATGTCGAGATCCTGGATGCGGCGATCGACCATCTGGACCCGTTCGGCGAGCGGGATGCGCAGGGCGAGGCCCGCGCCGGTCTTGCCGAACGGCTCGTCGGGCTTGAACCGGTTGATGACCCGGTCGGGCTCGCCGGTGCGGATGATCACCGCCTGCTGCGTTTCGGGGACGACGATCATCGAACTCATCAGCACGAAGGCGAGGGCCGCCAGCGCGAGGATGGTCAATCTGTGTGTTTGCCAGATGCGTTCCATCGTCACTGTCCTCCCGCCGGGGCCGCCGCGGGCGGGGTCTGGGCCTGCTGGCCTTGCGCCCTGCGGCGCACCTCGGGCAGCGGGAGATAGGGGGTGACGCCGTCGGCCTCGACGATCGTCTTGTCGGTCTTGGACAGGACTGCTTCCATGGTCTCGTAGTAGAGCCGGCGCCGCGTCACCTCGGGGGCGAGGCGGTACTGCTCGTAGATCTCGTTGAACTCCGCCGCGCTACCCTGTGCCTGGGCAAGCATCTGCTGTTCGTAGCGGCGCGCGTCGTTGAGGTTGCGTTCGGCATCCTGGCGCGCGGCGAGCACGTCGTTGAACGCCTCGATCACCTGCTCGGGCGCTTCGGTCCGGGCGATCTCGACACCTTGCACCGCGATGCCCGCGCCGTATGCGTCGAGGATGTCCTGCATCCGCCGGCGTACGCGGGTTTCCACCTGCTCGCGCCCGGCACCCGACAGGATCGTGTCGAGACTGGTCTCCGCGACCGCCGCCCGCATCGCGGATTCGGCGACTTCGGTCATCGTTTCCTGCGGTTCGACCAGTTCGAATCGGTAGTTGACCAGGTTCTTGATGTTCCAGCGCACGATGTAGCTGAGATCGACCAGGTTCTGGTCGCCGGTCAGGATCAGGTTCTCGCCCGAATTGCCGATGGTCTCGCTGCGGATCGTGCTGACGTTCTCCACCGCGACCGACTGGATCGGCCAGGGGAACGTGAAGTTCGTGCCCGAATTGAGCGTGCGGGCGTACTTCCCGCCCAGCCAGGTGACGACACCCTGTTCGCGCGGCTGCACGAAGTGGATGCTGCTGACGGCGAGCCACACGAGCGCGATGGCGGCGATGCCGATGGGGAACCAGCTCTTGCCGCCCGGCCGCTGGGGCAGGCGGAAGTTCGGGCCGCCGCCGCCCCCGCCGCCGGTGCGGCGCGGGCCTTCGGGGCCGCGGTTCTTGAAGATGTCCTCGATGGAGGCGGAGCGGCGCGGCTCGTCCGACGGCGGCAGCCACGGATTGCGCGGGCCCTTCGGTTTGTCGGGCTTGTCCGCCGACGGGCGCGGCGGGGTCGCATCGCCCGTCCCGTCACCGTTTCCGGTACCATTTCCGGTGCCGTCGCCGGAGTTGTTTCCCCACGGGCTCTTGCCGGCCATTGCGAGGCCGATCATTCGTCCCAACCCATCCTTCTTGTCCATGCCTTCGTTATAGGGACCGCGCGCCCGGAAAAAAGGGGTGGCACCCCCGATTTTGGTGCTAGGGCGCGGCCCGGATGGACGAGACCGACCTCAAAACCCGTTTGCCGGCGGCCCTGGCCGACCGAGTGCGCTCGCTGAAGCTCGCCGACGGGGTCGCGACCGTCGTCGTCGATGGCAGCGGGCTCGACGCCGGTGGACGCGACGCGCTGGAGCAGGCGGTGCGCGCGCAACTGGGCGCGGCCGACGGCGTGCGCGAGGTGCGGGTGGCGGTGATGGCCGACCGGGCCTCGGGCGAGGATGCGGGCGGGGATGCGGGCCGGCCTGTGCGCGCAGGTCCCGTGATCGTCGCGGTGGGATCGGGCAAGGGCGGGGTCGGCAAGTCGACGCTGACGGCCAACCTGGCGGTCGCGCTGACCCGCGCGGGACGCAAGGTGGGGCTGGTCGATGCCGACATCTACGGCCCCAGCCAGCCGACGCTGCTTGCGACCGAAGGCATTCGTCCGCAGGCGGAAGGCGACGGCGGGGGCGACAAGCTGGTGCCCGTGGACAGCCCCTACGGCGTCCGGATGCTCTCCATGGGCCATCTCGTCGAGCCCGGAAAGGCACTGGCCTGGCGCGGGCCGATGGCTTCGGGCGCGCTCGGGCAGCTGGTCGACGCGCACTGGGCGGATACAGAGGTGCTGCTGCTCGACCTGCCGCCGGGCACCGGCGACGTGCAGATCACCATGCTGCAGAAGCATCGGCCGGCGGGCGCGGTGATCGTGTCCACCCCGCAGGATCTCGCGCTCATCGACGCGCGCCGCGCCGCCGAACTGTTCGCCAAGGGCCCGGTGCCGGTCATCGGCCTGGTCGAGAACATGAGCGGCTATGCCTGCCCCCATTGCGGCGAGATCAGTGATCCCTTCGGCCGCGGCGGAGTGGAAGCGGTGGCCGAAACCTCCGGCATCCCGTTCCTCGGGCGCATCCCGCTGACGCTGTCGATCCGCGAGGCGAGCGATGCCGGCACCCCGCCCGCCGCGGGAGAGGGCGAGGCGGCGGACGTCTTCGCTGCGATCGCCATGAAGGTCGGTGACTGGCTCGACGGGAACGCCGGCAAGAGGGCCGGCTAGCGATGGAAGTCAGCCGCCGGGGTCTCCTTGCCGGAGCCGCGGTGGGCGGCGGACTGCTGGTCGCCTGGGGTCTGTGGCCGCGCGAATACGGCGTGCCGCTGTCGGCGGGCCGCGGGGAATGGGCCTATTCCGCCTGGCTCAAGCTTGCCCGCGACGGCGTGCTGACGGTCGCGGTCCCCCAGCTCGAGATGGGGCAGGGCATCACCACGCTGATCCCGCAGGTCGTCGCGGCGGAGATGGGCGCGGACTGGCGGCAGGTTGCGGTCGAGCCTGCGCCGGTTTCTGGCGCTTATGCCAACCTCCCGCTGGCGGCGAAATGGGCGCCGCTGTGGCTGCCGTCGCTACCCGTCTTGGCCGACGATCCGCGCAAGCTGCCGCTCCGCCGCTGGGCGGGCGAGCACGGCTTCATGGCGACCGCCGACGGCACGAGCCTCGCCGCCTACGAAGCGTCCGCGCGCGCGGCGGCGGCGGCGGCCCGGGCGATGTTGTGCATGGCCGCCGCCGATCGCTGGGGCGTGTCGGCGGAGGAATGCGACGCGCGCGGCGGCCTCGTCTTCCATGGGCGCAAGCATCTGAGCTTCGCGGCGCTGGCCGAGGATGCCGCCGGCTACGATCCGCCCGACCCCCCGCCCCTGCGGCCCGCGGGTTGGAGCGAAAGCGCCGGCCCCGTCGCCGCGGAGGACACGGTACCCTATCCCCGGCTCGACCTGCCGGCCAAGGTCGACGGCAGTTTCCAGTTCGCCGGCGACGTGCGCCTGCCCGGCATGCTCTACGCCGCGATCCGCCACGGCCCCATCGGCGACACCGAGCTGCAGGGCTTCGACGAGGAGGCCGGGGCGCGGGTGCGAGGCTTGCGGCATGTGGTGAAGGCGCGCGGCTGGATCGCCGCCGTCGCCGATACCTGGTGGGCGGCCGAAGAGGCGCTGAAGGCCATGGCACCGGTGTGGAAGACCACCGGACGCGCCGATAGCGAACGCATCGCCGCCGCGCTCGAAATGGCGCTGACCAGGGGCGAGGCGAGCCGGATCGAGACGCGCGGGACGGGCGACCGCGATCGCGGTGCGCCGTCGGTCACCCATCGCTACGACATCGCGCCCGCGACCCATGCCACGCTGGAAACCGCGAGCGCGACCGCGCGGCTGTCGGACGGCAAGCTCGAGCTGTGGGTCGCAGCCCAGGCCCCGGCGGAGGCCAAGGCCGCCGCTGCCAAGGCGGTCGGGCTGGCGACGGCGGATACCGTGCTCTATCCGATGGCCGCGGGCGGCAGCTTCGACCGGCGTCTCGAGCACGACCACGCGATCGAGGCGGCGGTAATCGCGCAAGCCGCGGGCGCGCCGGTGCAGCTCGTCTGGTCGCGCTGGCAGGAACACGTCGCCGGCCGCCCGCGCGCGCCGCTGTCCGCGCTTGCCAGCGCATGGACCGCGCGGGAGGACGGAAGCCCGCGCGCGCTGCGGCTGCGGGTCGCTATGCCTGCCACCACCACCGAGTTCGGTCGCCGGCTGTTCGGCAACAAGACCGCGCAAGCCGCGCTCGCCGTCACGGGCGATGCGCCCGACCCGCTCGCTTTCGAAGGCGCTGCCGGCCCCTACGCGATCCCCGACATCGCCATCGATCACGTCCCGGTGAACGTCGGTCTGCCGTCGGGCCGGATGCGCGGGAACGCGCACGCCTGGTCGGCCTTCGTCGTCGAAAGCTTCGTCGACGAGCTGGCCGCCCGCGTCGGGCGCGAACCGCTGTCGTTCCGCATCGGCATGCTGGGCGGCGATGCGCGCCTTGCCGAATTGCTGCAGCGCGCCGCCCGCCTCGGCGAGTGGGACGGCGGTGCCGACCGCAGCGGCAAGGGCATCGCCTGCTGGCGGATCGGCGACCCCGCGACCGGGGGCGCGGTCGCGCGGATCGCCTGCGTCGCCACCGCGCGCGCGGGCGAGGGCGGCGTGCGGGTGGAGCGCCTGTCCGCCGCGGTTGATCTGGGTCGCATCGTCAATCTCGACATCGTACGCCAACAGATCGAAGGCGGGCTGATATTCGGCACCGGCCTCGCCACCGGATCGACGCTGCAGTATGCGGCCGGCCTGCCTACCGCGAGCCGGCTCGCCGACCTGGCGCTACCGGTTCTGGCGGACAGCCCCGAGATCGTGCTGGACATCGTCGCGGGCGAAGGCGATCCGGCCGATCCCGGCGAGATCGGCGTGGCGGTCGCGGCCCCGGCGATCGCCAACGCCCTGTACTCGGCGACCGGCCTGCGCCTGCGCCGCCTGCCCCTGCTTTCGGAGGGTTTGTGACCTGGACTGCCCAAGACCTGCCGCAAGGCCACTCGCCGGTGAAGAGCGGCGGGGTCGGCGTGCTGATCGTCAACCTCGGCACGCCCGACGCACCCGATCCGCGCAGCGTGAAGCGCTACCTCGCCGAATTCCTGTCGGACCGGCGCGTGGTGGAAATTCCGGCGATCGCCTGGCAGCCGATCCTGCGCGGGATCATCCTCAACACCCGCCCGAAGAAGAGCGCGCACGCCTACAGCCAAGTATGGACCGAGGCGGGCTCGCCCCTCGCGGCGATCACCGCCGAGCAGGCGGGAAGGCTGCAGGAGCGCCTGGGCGGCGAGGTGCACGTCGATTACGCCATGCGCTACGGCAATCCGTCCATCGCCAGCCGGCTGGAGGCGCTGATGGAACGGGGGTGCGAGCGCATCCTGCTCGCCCCGCTATATCCGCAATACAGCGGGGCCACGACCGCGACGGTTGTGGACAAGGCCGGGGACTGGCTGCGGGAAAGACGTTGGCAACCGTCGCTGCGGACCCTGCCGCCCTATCATGACGACCCGGCCTACATCGCGGCGCTGGCGGCCGATCTCGGGGCGCAGCTCGATGCGCTCGATTTCGCGCCCGAGGTTCTGCTGCTGAGCTTCCACGGGATGCCGCAGCGAACGCTCGAGCTCGGCGATCCCTACCATTGCCACTGCCGCAAGACCGCGCGCCTGCTGGAGGCGGCGCTGGACCGCCCGGGCTTGCGGATCGAAACCACGTTCCAGAGCCGCTTCGGCCGGGCCAAGTGGCTGGAACCGGCGACCGACGCCGTGCTGGAAAACGAGGCGAAGGCCGGCACCCGCCGTCTCGCGATCGCGGCACCGGGTTTCTCGGCCGACTGCCTCGAAACGCTGGAAGAGCTCGCCATCCGCGGGCGCGAGCAGTTCACCGAGGCCGGAGGCGAGCAATTCGCGGCGCTTTCGTGCCTCAACGCGGGCGAGGCGGGCATGGCGATGCTGGAGGCGCTGGTGCGGCGCGAACTTGCGGGCTGGGTCTAGCTCACTTACAACCGGGTAAGTTTCAAGGAGCCACCCATGGCGAGTATCGCAGAACCGCTGCCGCGCAACGACGAGGAAACGCCCCCGGCCAACGCCTATGTCGGGCACCCAAATGCCGAGGATTTGGCGCACATCCCGGGCGAGGCCGGCTGGCCGGTGGTCGGCAATACCTTCCGCCTGCTCGCCGATCCGGTGGGGTTCGCCTGGCGGATGTACCGGACCTACGGCCCCGTGTACAAGAACCGCGCCTTCGGCGGCTGGCACGTCGCGCTGATCGGCCCGGAAGCGAACGAGCTGATCCTGATGGACCGGCAGAAGAATTTCAGCTCCGAACAGGGCTGGGGACCGACGCTCGACAAATTGTTCCCGCGCGGGCTGATGCTGATGGACTTCGACCATCACCGGATCGACCGGCGGGCGCTGTCGATCGCGTTCAAGCCCGGTCCGATGCGCCACTATGCCGGCGCCCTCGACCGCGGCATCGCCGATGAAGTCGCGAACTGGGGCGGGGAGCGGCTGTTCTATCCGGCGATCAAGCAGCTGACCCTAGACCTTGCGGCCGAAAGCTTTCTCGGCGGTAGCTGGGGGCCGGAATCGCCCAGGATCAACCAGGCCTTCGTCGACGAGGTGCAGGCCTCGATTGCGCCGATCCGCAAGCCGCTGCCGTTCACGCAGATGAAGAAAGGCGTCGATGCGCGTGCCTACCTTGTCGACCTGTTCGAGAAGGAAACGCTGAAGCGGCGCGCGGGCGAGGGGCTGGGGCAGGACATGTTCAGCCAGTTCGCCACCGCCACGCGCGAGGACGGCAGCCTGCTGGACGTCGACCAGGTGGCCGACCACATGAACTTCCTGATGATGGCGGCGCACGACACGATCACGTCCTCGGCGACGAGCCTCGTGTGGCTGCTGGCGAAGAACCCCGACTGGCAGGAGCGGCTGCGCGAGGAAATCGTCGCGGTCACCGGCGGCCCCGATGCGAAGGGCACGCCGCGCGGCTTGGCCTACGACGACCTCGGCAAGCTGGAGCTGACCGAGATGGCGTTCAAGGAAGCGCTCCGGCTGATCCCGCCGGTCCCCAGCCTGCCGCGCCGGGCGCTGCGCAGCTTCGAATTCGGCGGCTACCGCATCCCGGGCGGAACGGAAGTCGGCTTCAACGTCGGCCTCACCCACAAGCTGCCCGACATCTGGCCCGATCCCGAACGCTTCGATCCGATGCGCTTCACCCGCGAGGCGGAAAAGGCGCGGCACAAGTATGCGTGGATCCCGTTCGGCGGCGGGGCGCACATGTGCCTCGGCCTCCACTTCGCCTACATGCAGGTGAAGATCCTGCTGGCGCAGCTGCTCCAGCGCTACCGCATCGAGATCGCCGAGGGATACGAGCCCGAATGGCAGCCGTGGCCGATCCCCAAGCCCAAGGACGGGCTAAAGGTGACCTTCAAACCGCTCTAGAAGTCGATCGCGATGCCCTTGCGCACCCAGTCGCCGTAGCGGGTGGGGCTCAATTCCTCCTCGACATGCGGCTGCGCGGGCGCGGGCGGCGGATCGTTCGACCAGTGGGCCGGCTTGGCGAACCTCTCGGGGCGTGTGGTGGCGCGTTCCATGCGGCCAAGATGGGCGCGCTGGCTCTCGGGTGCAATCGCCGATAGGGGGCGGTCATGGCAAAAATACAGGGACTCGCCGCACGCGCCGCCGCGCTTCGGATGCTCGACGCGGTCCTGCGCCGGGGTGAGACGCTCGAGATGGCCGAGAGCGCGACGGCGAAGGGCCTGACGCAGAGCGACCGGGGCCTCGCCCGCGCCATCGCCGGCGAGAGCCTGCGCTGGCTGGTCGATCTCGACGCGATGATCGACAGCGCGACGAAGCAGGCGCTCCCACCCGATGCGAAGCCGCGCACCGTGCTGCGCATGATGCTGGCTCAGGTCCTGCGGCTCGACACGCCGCCCCACGCCGCGATCGCCACCGGGCTCGAACTGCTCGACGGCGGGCCGCGACGCCTGGCGCATGGGGTGTTCTCGGCGCTGACGAAGCGAGGGGCCGCGTTGCCGGGCGCGCCCACCCTGCCGGAAAACGTGGCGGCGCGCTGGGGCGCGAAATCCGCCGCGATCGCCGCCGCGCTGGCCGACCCGCCGCCGCTCGACATCGCGCTCAGGGACTGGAGCGAGACCGAGCATTGGGCGCAGGAACTCGGCGGGGGTTCGCTCGCCCCGGGCCACGTCCGCCTGCCGCGCGGCAGCATGGTCGAACGGCTGCCGGGCTTCGAGGAGGGGGCGTGGTGGGTGCAGGACCTTGCCGCCTCGCTACCCGCCCGTCTGCTCGGGGCGGGCGAGGGGCGCAGCGCGCTCGACCTCTGCGCCGCACCGGGCGGCAAGACGCTGCAACTCGCCGCTGCGGGCTGGCGGGTGACGAGCGTCGACAAGAGCGCCAAGCGGCTCGACCGGTTGCTCGAGAACCTCGAACGCACCGGCCTTGCCGCCGAAGTGGTCGCCGCGGACGCGCTGAAGTGGGAGCCGGGGCGGACGTGGGACGCTATCCTGCTCGACGCGCCCTGCACCGCCACGGGCACCTGCCGCCGCCATCCCGACGTGCTTCACCGCATCGGCCCGAACCAGATCGCGGAGATGGCGGAGTTGCAGGCCGCGCTGATCGAGCGGGCAACCGGCTGGCTCGCACCGGGCGGCACGCTGGTCTACGCCACCTGTTCGCTGGAGCCGGAGGAGGGCGAAGCGCAGACCGCCGCGGTTGCGTTGCCGCCCCTGCCGATCGCCCCCGGCGAATTGCCCGCGGGCCTGGCGCCAACACCCGAAGGATGGCTGCGGACCGACCCTTCGATGCTGGCCGAAGATGGCGGCCTCGACGGGTTCTTCGCGGCGCGTTGGCGCGGCTAGGCCTTTACCTTGTCCTGGAAGCTCTTGCGAAGCTTCATCAGCTTGGGCGGGATGACCGCGAGGCAATAGGGGTTCCGCTGGCCTTCGCCCTTCCAGTATTCCTGGTGGTAGTCCTCGGCCGGGTACCACGTCGTGGCTTCCTCAATCGTGGTGACCGCGTTGCCGCCGTGTTCGGCGTTCCAGCGTTCGATGGCCGCTTCGGCCTCCTCCCGCTGCGCGTCGTCGAGCGGGAAGATCGCACTGCGGTACTGGGTGCCGACGTCGTTGCCCTGCCGGTTCAACTGGGTCGGGTCATGCGTGCCCAGGAACACGTCGAAAATCTCGGGCAGCGAGATGGTATCGGGGTCGAACGTCACGCGGATCGCCTCCGCATGGCCGGTGTCGCCGCTGCAGACCGCCTTGTAGGTAGGGTTGTCGACGTGCCCGCCGATGTAACCGCTCTCGACCTGGCTTACTCCCACCACGTCGCGGAAGACCGCCTCGGTGCACCAGAAGCACCCGCCGGCGACGATTGCCTGTTCGCTCATATCCAATGTCTCCTTGTCGCCGGTGAGATAGGAAGCGCCGCGGCGGTTGTCATCGCCGCCGCGCGATATAGGATGGCGCGCCGCAACACCGGGAGATTTCGATGCGCCTCTTCGCCGCCGCCTTGGCCCTGACGTCCCTGACCGGGGTTCTCGCCACGACCGCCCCCGCGGCGGCCCACGATCCCGCCGCCGCGCAGGCCGCGGTCGCCAACCCGAACCGCGCGAAGGACGCGCCCCGCGACCAATACCGTCACCCTGCCGAAACGCTCGCCTTCTTCCAGGTCGAACCGGGCATGAAGGTGGGCGAATATGCGCCGGGCGGCGGCTGGTATTCGCGCGTTCTCGCCAACTACCTCAACGCCGACGGGCGACTGGTGGGCCTGTTCTTCACCCCGGAAGAGGGCGTCTTCGACGAAAAGGCGCGCGAGGGCATCCGCAAGTCCGCCGCCGGCTTTCCCGCGCAGGTCGAAGGCTGGACCGGCCGGCCCGCGGCGCAGACCGCCGGCCTCACGCTCGACGGCGTGACCGACGCCGACAAGGGCACGTTCGACCGCATCCTCGTGATCCGCATGATGCACAACATGATGCGCTGGAACTTCGCCGACAGCGAACTGAAGGCGATGCGCGACCTGCTGAAGCCCGGCGGAATGCTGGGCGTGGTCCAGCACCGGGCGAAGCCGACGGCCGACGGCGACTACGCCAACGGCACGAAGGGATACCTGCGTCAGGACGACGTCGTCGGGCTTGTCGAGGCGATGGGCTTCGAACTCGTGGGCACGAGCGAGATCAACGCCAACCCGCGCGATCCCGCCAACCACGCCGGCGGGGTGTGGGAAATGCCGCCGACCTTGTCGAGCAAGAACGAGGCCCTGCGCCCCTTGGGCGAGAGCGACCGGATGACCTTGCTGTTCCGCAAACGTTGAGGGCTTGCGACATCTCCGGATTGATGTAACCCTGTATCATCAACTTGGAGACCTTCCATGCGCCGCCTCGCCCTTTTCGCCCTCCCACTGCTGGCTGCAGGGTGTACCGATCGCGCCAATGACGCGCGCGGTGTCGACCGCAACGAGACCCTCCTGTCGGTCAGTGCATCGGGCCATGCGGAAAGCCGACCCGACAAGGCGGAGTTCCAGGCCGGCATCGAGACCTGGGCGGCCAGCGCCACCGCCGCCAGCGCGGCCAACGCGAAGAAAATCGCCGAGATCGTGGCGGCACTGCAGGGTGTCGGGGTGACCGAAAAGGATATCCAGACCCGCGCCGTCAGCGTCCAGCGGCTCGATTACGGTCCGCGCAGGGGCCAGTACCAGGCTTCGAACATCGTCAACGTGACACTGCGCCAGGCCGACCGGGTCAGCGAGGCGGTGACCGCCGTGACCGATGCGGGGGCGAACGTGGTGAGCGGCCCGAACCTGTCGATGACCGACCCCGAAAGTGTCGCCAACCTCGCCTACGCCGACGCCTACAAGGCGGCGCGCAAGCGGGCGGAGGCGTATGCGAACGCGGCCGACATGGAGATCAGCCGGGTCCTCTACATTCGGGATGCGGGCGGCAGTCAGGGCAACACCTACTTCCGGGCCGCGGACGCCACCGCCGTCATGGCCGAAGAGGCGGCCGGCCCGCCGCCGCCGGTCGCACCTCCGCCGCCGGTCAACACCGCGCCCCGCCCGCCGGGCGCCCCGCCCCGCGTAATGATCGGCACCACCAGCTCGGACGTGTTCATTCAGGTGGACTTCGCGCTGCGCGGCAAATAACCCCCCGGGATGGCTTCCAGCGAACGCACCGTCACCGTCGCCGCGCTCCAGCTCGACCTGTCGTCGCACGACGAGCAGGCGAATATCGACGCCGTCTCGGCGCTGGTCGAGGACGCGGCGGGCAAGGGCGCGCAGATCGTCCTCCCGCCCGAGCTCTTCTCCGGCCCGTACTTCTGCAAGGTGGAGGAGGAAGAGCTGTTCGCGCTTGCGCGGCCGACGGCAGACCATCCCTCGGTGCGCGCGATGCAGTCGCTGGCCGGATCGCTCGGCGTGGCGATCCCCACCAGCTTCTTCGAGCGCGACGCGCACCATTACTATAACACTCTCGCCATGATCGGCCCCGACGGCGAGATTATGGGGACCTACCGCAAGAGCCATATTCCCGACGGACCAGGCTACGAGGAGAAGTACTACTTCCGCCCCGGCAACGACGGGTTCAAGGTCTGGGATGTCTTCGGCACCCGGATCGGCGTGGGCGTGTGCTGGGACCAGTGGTACCCGGAAAGCGCGCGGGTGATGGCGCTGATGGGCGCCGAGCTGCTGTTCTATCCCACCGCGATCGGCAGCGAGCCCTACGACGACACGCTCGATACCAGCCGCATGTGGCGCCGCGCGATGCTGGGGCACGCGGTCTCCAACTGCATGCCGGTGATCGCGAGCAATCGCATCGGAACCGAAGACGGGCAGACATTCTACGGCCACAGCTTCGTGACCGACGAATGGGGCGACTACATCGCCGAATTCGGCGCCGGGGAAAGCGGCGTGCTGGTCGCCGCGATCGACCTCGCCCGGGCGGCCAGGCATCGCGCGGGCATGGGTTTCTTCCGCGACCGCCGCCCGCAACTCTACGGGCGCATCTGCGAGGACGTCTGACCGGCGGTGGCCGCCCGCACCGCTATGTCGTCGCGCTGGGATCCAACGTGCGGCACCCCCGCCGCGGCCCGCCACGGCGGGTGATCGCGGCGGCGGTCGCTGCGCTGGCGGATGCAGGCCTTGCGGTCGAAGCCGTTTCGCCGGTTATCGAAAGCGCCCCGCTGGGTCCCTCGCATCGCCGTTACGCCAACGCGGCGGCCCGGGTGGCGACCGGTCTCGCGCCGGAGGCATTGCTGGATGTGCTGCAGGGGATCGAGAGCGATTTCGGCCGCCGGCGCCGCGGGCAGCGCTGGAGCGCGCGGGTCCTCGATCTCGACATCGCGTTGTGGAGCGGCGGCCCGTGGGCGAGCGAAACGCTCATCCTCCCCCATCCGGAGTTCCGCCGGCGCGCCTTCGTCCTCGGACCCGCTGCCGCCGTCGCCCCCGGCTGGCGCGATCCGCTGACCGGCCTGACCGTCCGCCACCTCCAAGCCCGCTTGACCCGCCCGACACCGCTGGCCTAGGGCGCGCCTCGCCAAGGCAATGTGTTTTGGGCCCTTAGCTCAGTCGGTAGAGCAACTGACTTTTAATCAGTAGGTCGCTGGTTCGAACCCAGCAGGGCTCACCACTTTCGTCGGTTCCGCCAGGTATCACCGATTTAGTCCCGTCACGTGAAACCCGTCGCCGTCTGGAACGGCTCAGGCCTGCGTGCTTCGCAATGCTGCCGACTTTCACACGGCGAGGTGAGCTGTTATATCCGCACTCGAAACCGCCGCGTGCGGGGCGGCGACGCATTACCGGAGAATTCGCAATGGACATGCCGCTCGCGGCGATGGAAGCCAGCGCCGCAAAGGCATCGGATCTGCTGCGCACGATGGCCAACGAATCGCGGCTGATGATCCTGTGCTACCTCGTCGACGGCGAGAAGACGGTCGGCCAGATCGCGGAAAAGATGGAGCTGTCCCAGTCGGCGCTGTCCCAGCACCTTGGCATCCTGCGCCGTGAGCGACTGGTGAAGACCCGGCGCGACCGGCAGTTCATCCACTATTCGCTCGACAGCGAGGATGCGAAGGCGCTGCTCGAAACGCTCTACATGCGCTTCTGCGGACCGGACGCGGGCTAGGCGCCGATCCAGGCGCGCAGGACCATCGCGACCGCGCCGAGCACGGCCACGCTGCCCGCCCAGATCGCCGCCATCCACGCGAGGCGCTTCCACAGCGGAGCAGGGTGCGGCGACGGCACAGTCAATGATACCCCTCGTGCGCGACTTTGCCACGAAAGACCCAGTAGGCCCAGCCGGTGTAGGCCAGGATCAGCGGCATCGTCAGGCCGACGCCGATCAGCATGAACCACTGGCTGCGCTCGGGCGCGGCGGCTTCGAAGATGGTCAGCGAGGGCGGGACGACGTTTGGCCAGATGGTGAGGCCAAGGCCCGCCATGCCGCAAGCGAACAGCCCGAGCGACAGGAAGAACGGCAGCGCCTCGCCCTTTGCGAGTGCGCGCAGCAACCACAGCCCCAGCACCGCGGTGGCGACCGGCACCGGCAGCGCGAACCACAGGTCGGGCGTCGATAGCCAGCGTTCGGCATATTCGGTGCGCAGGCCGAGGTTGTAGATGCTGACCGCCGCCATCAGCACGGCGGTCGCCCAGAAGGCCCGTTTGGCGAGCTTGCGGGCGTGCGCCTGCCCTTCGCCGTCGAGCTTCCAGATCAGCCAGGTCGCGCCGAGAAGGGCGTAGCCCGCCACCGTGCCGATCCCGGTGAGAAGGGTGTAGGGGGTGAGCCAGTCCCACCAGCTGCCGGCGTATTCGCGGCCCGAAACCTCGATTCCCTGCAGCAG
This sequence comes from Tsuneonella amylolytica, assembly GCF_003626915.1. Lineage (NCBI taxonomy): Bacteria > Pseudomonadati > Pseudomonadota > Alphaproteobacteria > Sphingomonadales > Erythrobacteraceae > Tsuneonella > Tsuneonella amylolytica. The sequence goes on along the minus strand of NZ_CP032570.1, from coordinate 1,157,236 downwards.
CGCGCCCAGCACCATGCCCTGCGCCATTGCCGCCACGAGAGACCCGCCGGTGAATGCCACGTCCCAGAACGCGCGGTGGCGGTCGTCGCGCCAGCGGAACTCGAACGCCACGCCGCGGAAGACCAGCCCGAGCAGCATGGCGATGACCAGCGGGTAGGTCGCCGGCATGATGACCGCGTAGGCGAGCGGAAATGCGGCGAACAGGCCGCCTCCGCCCAGCACCAGCCAGGTTTCGTTGCCGTCCCACACCGGCGCGATCGAGTTCATCGCCCGGTCGCGCTCGCGCCCCGGCGCGAACGTCGGGAACAGTACCCCGATGCCGAGGTCGAAGCCGTCCATCACGACATAAGCGAACACCGCGAAGGCGATGATGAACGCCCAGATCGCGGAGAGGGTGGGATCGGGCACCATTACTCTGCCTCCTCGCGGTTGCGCGGCAGCTTGTCGGGATCGCCCGGGTTCTGGGTCGGTCCCGGGGTGATGCCCGCGGTGCGGATCGGCGCGTCCATGTCCTCGGCCACGCCGCCTTCGCCGGGATGCGGGGACTTGGCCGCGAGACGCAGGATGTACCATACGCCGACGCCGAACACCGCGAAGTAGACGAGCACGAAGGCAAGCAGCGATGCACCGACGGCCGGTGCGTCGAGCGGGCTGGCGGCGTCGGCGGTGCGCAGCTGTCCGTAGACGACCCACGGCTGGCGACCGACCTCGGTCGTGATCCAGCCGGCGAGCACCGCGACGAAGCCCGACGGACCCATGACCAGCGCCGCCCGGTGCAACCAGGGCCAGTCGTACAGCCTGCCGCGCCAGCGCGCGAAGAGGCTCCACATGCCGATACCCAGCATCGCGAAGCCGAGACCGACCATTATGCGGAAGGACCAGAAGACGATGCCGACCGGCGGCCGCTCGTCTTCCGGCACGGTGTCGAGCCCGGCAAGCGGGGCGTCGGGATCGTGCTTGAGGATCAGCGAGGAGGCCTTGGGGATCTCGATCGCGTAGTCGACCCGGCCGGCCTTGCTGTCGGGGATGCCGAACAGGATCAGCGGCGCGCCGTCGGGGTGGCTTTCGAAATGCCCCTCCATCGCCATGACCTTGGCCGGCTGGTGTTCGAGCGTGTTGAGGCCCTGCATGTCGCCGGCGACGATCTGGACCGGCACCACCAGCGCGGCCATCCACATCGCCATCGAGAACATCGTTCGCACGTGCTCGTTCGCGCGGCCCTTCAGCAGGTGCCATGCGCCGATGCCGCCGACCGCGAACGCGGTGGTGAGGTAGGCGGCGATGACGGTATGGACGAGGCGGTAGGGAAAGCTGGGATTGAAGACGATGTCGAACCAGCTTTCCCCCGGCAGGAACTGGCCGTTCGCGCCCAGGATATAGCCTGCCGGCGTATGCATCCAGCTGTTCGCCGACAAAATCCAGAAGGCCGATACGAACGTGCCGAACGCGACCATGCAGGTGGCGAAAAAGTGGAGCCGCTTGCCCACCCGCTCCATGCCGAACAGCATGACGCCGAGGAACCCCGCCTCGAGGAAGAAGGCGGTCAGCACCTCGTAGGCCATGAGCGGGCCAAGCACGGGACCGGTCTTGTCGGAGAAGACCGCCCAGTTGGTGCCGAACTGGTAGGACATGACGATGCCCGAGACGACGCCCATCGCAAAGGCGACGGCGAAAATCTTCAGCCAGTAGCGGTAGAGATCGAGATAGCGCGTCTTGCCGGTTTTCAGCCACAGCCCTTCGAGCACCGCGAGAAAGCTCGCGAGCCCGATCGAGAAGGCGGGGAAGATGAAGTGGAAACTGACCGTGAACGCGAACTGGATCCGCGCGAGGATCAGGGCATCGGCGTTGTCGAACATGTCCGCATGACTAGCGCATTCGGGGCAAAACGGCGACGCGAAGATTGCAACGCGTGATGCGCGCCGCGCTCGCGGGAATGATCAGAGCTGCCCGCGCATATCCGACAGGTCGTAACCGGCGGCTCCGGCCCGTTCGATCCGCTCGTCGGCACCGAGCCCTTCGGGGTTGGCGAGCGCCCACAGCATGGCGGCGCGTTTGCCGCTGGCGCAATGGGCGAGGACCGGCCCGTCCGCATTGGCGATGGCATCGGCCTGGCGGTGGACATGGCCGGGGGTGAGTTCGCCCGGAGAAAGCGGGTTGTAGCGGTAAGCGATTCCGGCCGCTTCCGCCGCCGCGCGCACCTCGGCCGAGGAGGGTTGGCCGGGTGCCTCCCCGTCCGGGCGGTTGCAGACGATCGCGGCGTAGCCTGCGTCGCGCATCGCGGGGATATCGCCGGGAGCGATCTGGCCGGTGACGGCGTATCCCTTGCCGAGATTGCTCAATTCCATACCAACTACTCCTCGATGAATCAGACCGCGTTGATCGGTATCTTGATGTAGGCGACCCCGTTGTCCTCGGGCTCGGGCAGGCGGCCGCCGCGGATGTTGACCTGCACGCTCGGCATGATCAGCTTCGGCATCGCGAGTGTGCTGTCGCGGCTGGTGCGCATCGCGACGAATTCCGCTTCGGTGGTTCCGTCCTTCACGTGCACGTTCTCGCGGCGCTGCTGGCCGACGGTGCTTTCCCAGGCGAACTCGTCGCGGCCCGGCGCCTTGTAGTCGTGGCAGAGAAACAGGCGGGTTTCGTCCGGAAGCGACAGAAGCCGGCGGATCGAGCGATAGAGCTCGCCCGCGTCGCCGCCGGGGAAATCCGCGCGGGCGGTGCCGAAATCGGGCATGAAAATCGTGTCGCCGACGAACGCCGCATCGCCGAAGACGAACGCCATGTCGGCCGGGGTGTGACCGGGCACGTGCAGCACCGATGCCTCGATGCCGCCCAGCCGGAACGTGTCGCCGTCGTCGAACAATCGGTCGAACTGCGATCCGTCGCGCTCGAAATCGGTTCCGGCGTTGAACAGCTTGCCGAAGACCTCTTGCACGCGGACGATCCCGCGGCCGATCGCAAGCTGCCCGCCGAGTTTCTCCTGCAGGTAGGGCGCGGCGGAAATATGGTCGGCATGCGCGTGGGTCTCGATCAGCCAGGCGACCTTGAGGTCGCTTGCCGCGACGTACTCGGCGATGCGGTCCGCCGAACCGTTCGAGGTGCGTCCCGATGCGGCCTCGTAATCGAGAACCGAATCGATGATCGCCGCCTCGCGCGTGACGGGATCGTGTAGGACGTAGCTGACGGTGTTCGTCGCTTCGTCGAAGAAACCGGCGATGCTCGGGCGCAGGGAGGCGTCGGCGGAAGCGCGCCGTATTTGCTCGGCCGCATGTACGATTGGCGGGTCGTCCGTGATGCTCGGTTCAGCCATATGAGATCTATCTAATATAAAGGGTCGAGAAGTCAACCGCCCGCGGCGCACGTCAGGGTCAGCGCCTCCAGCGCGGCGCAGTCGAACCCGGCACCGCGCCGCTGTGCTTCTGCGACGGCGGCACGGGCGGTATCCGGTTGCGGCAGGGATCGGACATGACGCACGAACGCTTTGTTCCAAATGTTGCCCAGAGCCAGATTTCGCGCGAAAACGCCGTGACCGAACGCTGCGGCGTAGTCCTCGCGACTACCGGCGCGCAGGTCCGCCAGCGCCAGCGCCAGCGCAAACGAATGCTTTTCCGGAATGGGCCAGCGCCCAACCAGCGTACGCAATTCCTAGCGGCGACCGGCATGAATTCCGTCCCGACGACGGGATTTGCCGGAGAGAAAGCGCAAACGTTGACTTTCCGCCATTTTGACGCGATTTGCAAAGAGGTGAACGACGGCGCCCCCTTTGGTATAAGCGACTTTCCGAGCAAGCTCGATGATCTTGCCAGTCGGTGCGAAGGCGATAACCCCCCTGTCGACACCCTTCGTGGGCTTTGCGAGATATTGCGTCAGATCGGACCTAATCTGGCGGGCTTCGATCGCGACCGGATCGACGGATCGTTCGACAGGCTTCTCGATGCGGGTGCCGACGAGAGCGCGGCGGCTTTGCTGGCGGGCGATGTCTTCGGGTACATGATGTCACGCAGTCCCGGTGGCATCGCGATTGCTTCGGCGTGGATACCCGACCGGTCGGAGGAGCACACGGTACAGGCTGCCGATCATACGAGCGCGCTCTGCGGTGCAATGGCGCGGGCCTGCGCGCAGGCGATCACCTGCGGACCGACCCCCGCAAGCAACCGCATTAATTAAACAAGGTCAGCCTCGATGGCGAGGCGAGTGGCCTCGGCGGCGGAGGCGATATCAAGTTTCTTGAACATGTTCGCGCGATGAATTTCCACCGTCCGAGGGCTGATGCCGAGTTGCTGCGCAATGCCCTTGTTCGAGCTTCCGATGGCGACCGCACGGATCACGTCGGTTTCCCGCGCGGAAAGGGAATCCAGCTTTGCGCGCGCCTGAGCTTTCCGGCGCCGTTCGTCGGTACTTCCCCCCCGCTGGCGAAGCGAGTTTTCGACTCGGCCCCTGATCGTCTTGAAATCGAAGGGATATTCAAGATAGTCGATGGCACCGGCGTGCGACCGGTCGACCACGCGGCTGACCTCAATCGTGTCGCTGTACGCGATCACGGGGATGCCCGCGTCACCCAATGCCTCTGCCACAGCTTCGACATCGCCGTCGCGGTCGTCGACGAGCGCAAAGATGACGTTGTCGGTTCTGAACCGGACTAGATCGGCGATGTCGTCGAACGGTTCGACGTGCCAGATGCGCCGCAAAGTGCCCGCGATCGAGGCGCGCCTGCCCTCGTTCCCGTCAAAAAGAACGATCGTTGGACGCATCGGCAACCCTCCGTAAAATAGCGTAAACCGGTTAATTTACGCAGTTCGACTTACGGGGTTCCCACGATAGGTAGCAGTACCTACCGGCACCGCCGATCATCGCCGTCCGAATTGCGCGTGAATGTGATCGAGCACCGAAGGATACAACGGATTGTCGAAGCGCAGACCGATCTCCTCCGCATGCATCCAGCGCACTGTGGCCGGGATGGGGCCGACCTCACCGATCCTGACGGTAACATGCCCGCCCTCGCGCAGCTTCATCTGCGAGCGGTCTTCGATCCGGCATCCCTGTTCGGACAGGTCGTGGATGATCACCTCGCGACTGCCGCCTGCCGCGAAGACCCGGCCGACGATCGACACCTCGCGCCGTTCCTGGCTCCGCTCGTTGACGGTGCGGGAGGAAACGGCCGGGGGCAGTCTCTCCGCAGCCACCGGAGCGGGAGCAATTAAGGACGGGCTCGCAAACTGTGGGGTGGGAGCGCAGTCTTGCTGCGGGAACCGTTCCTCGGCGAACGCCTCGGCCGCCGTCCAGAAGACCGCTTCTGGGCCGAGATCGACGGCGGGCCTGCCATCGAGGAAACACGCCCAGACGCGGCCCTTACGAGCCACGAAGAAGGTATCGTCGGCACTCAACGGTTCATCCCGGCGAATCAGGTACGTCTCGGACCCGTTTCGATCAATGGAGGAATTCGGCCCCGCGCACGAGTCCCACGATTCCCGCCACGCCCACGACCGCGGCGATTCCCCACGGCTCCCACACGAACTGGCACGGGTTTCGACTTGCCTCGGGAAGCGGTTGGGCGGGCCGGATGATGGGGCGACCGGTGCGGGTCCGGCTCGGCAGGGGGGGGCCCATTTTCATGCCAGCCAACTCAACGCGAACATTGTCGCGGCTCCGATAGCGAAACCGGCTGCCACCGCCACCGTCAGATGCGTGCGGTGGCCGCGAGCGTGGGAAACCGGGAAGCCGCCCAAATGGGCCCGGAAGCTCATGCGCGGCACGGCCTCGCTATTGAGGCGGGCCACGATTTCATCGAGCGGCGGCATGCTCGGCACGCACCGTCCGCGGTCGCTGACGAGGATGAGAGGTTGGCGTTGAAACCCGCTCACTGGAGTGCCTCCGACCCGCCTCGGTACACGGTGCGGACGGCGCTGCGGCCCTCTTGGGTAATCCGGACCAGGCGCAGGCGGCGATCGCCTTCGAAGCCGGCGCGGGTTACAAGTCCCTTTCCTTCGAGGGAATCGATGATTCGCGACGTCGTCGAGGACGAAACGCCCGCAACCGCCTCCATGGATTTGGTGGCGAGGATCTTGCCGTCTCCATCGGCCACGAAGCATTCGAGCAGGATCGCCCACTCGGTATCACTGAGCCGGGACGACGGCATCCTGGTCCGCCGGTTGTGCAAAGCGGCAAGTTCCGCCTCGGCTGCGTCCTGCACCGTGGACCTGCGGGCCTCGGATCCGCGAAGTTCGGTCGCCTGCGACCAGTCGATCGTGCTGCGCTTGTTCATGCGGCTTTCCGGTTGGCTTCGATCAACCCGGCCCGGCGCATGCTAAATATGCGGTCGCCTGCGACGATCAGATGATCATGGAGTTCGAGTTCGAGCGGTCGACACAGTGCCGCCAGCATGCGGGTAGACGCGATGTCGTCCGCGCTGGGGGTCGGGTCGCCCGACGGGTGGTTGTGGACGAGCACGATGCCGTGCGCCGCGTTGCCGAGCGCGCGCTCGATGACGTCGCGGAAGTTGAGCTCGATCGAGCCCGCGCCACCGCCGCGTGTGAACGAGCAGATCGGCCGGCCTGTGCGATCGAACAGGCAGAACACGAACGCCTCGCGCGCGGTTTGGGCGAGCCGGCCGAACGCATCGGTCAGGGCTGCCCGCGCACCGTCGGTTTCGAGCCGCGGGAACAGCGCGCGCACAGCGCCCTGCGTCGGCGCCGCTGATAGAACAGCGTCCCCAGCAGCAGCGCCACCAGCACGAAGAACGTTGGCACGCTCTTCATGTAGGCGTAGACCATCGGGTCCACGTGCAGGCCCGAGGCGCGGGCGGCATGCGTGGCCAAGCTCAGCAATTGAAGGGAAGCGGCGAGTAATGGCCAGAACCTCCGTGAATTGAATGTCAGCCAGGTGAAGCCTGCGAATGCGACCGCATCAACCACGACGGACGTTGGATCGACGACATCGAATTCTGGTGCGATCACTAGGCGCAGGATCGTCTGTAGCGCCAGTACGGCGACCAGAAGCATCGCGCCGAATCGCTCCGCCCGGTCACCCCAGCGCACAGCGACGAGGGTCGTGGCTGCCATGACCGCGAAGAAGACCACGACGGGCCACTGGAACGCAGTCACGGCAGCCCGATCTTCAGGAGGCGACCCGCAGCGGCGCGTCTTGATCTACGGCTTGCGGCGGACAGGCGGTCGGGAAGTCGGCGGTTTCGGCGATGTGCCGCAGATCCTCGTGGGCGCGGACGAGGTCGCTGCGGATTTCGCCGGCCTTTTGCGTTGCGGACAGCAGCTTGAGAATGGCGCGATGGCCGGTTGCGGCGGGATAGCCGCCGTCGACCCGGGCAGTGGCAACCTGACCGGCGAGCGCGCCCGCCTTGGCGATCAGCGCGTCGATATCGTTTTCCAGGGATTGGAGTTCGCGTGCGATCCGCATGGCGGAAACTTGGGGGGTCATCATCTTCTTCGTCTCCACGGCCCGGCGGGCCCGGTTGCTGGAAGAAGGACTCGGGCCCCGCTCGGCTCCTCAGCTCAGGCTGGTGGCGATGGCGGTGACCACCAGCGCCGTAGCCGCGACCAAAAGAGCCAGGACGGGAATGGCGGCAAACCGCCAGCCCCGGCCGAACCAGGAATCGAGTACCTCCAGACCCGCCGGCGGGGGAACTTCCGTATTCCCGCCGTGCTCAATCGCAAACACGTCGGAAAGGCGGAACGTCGCCGTCGTCGGTAGGTCCGAGACGTCGTCTGCATCGCCATCCGTGTCGTCGTCATGGGGCAGAATTTGGGGGGGATGATTTCCCACACCCTCCGTGAGCCGCTGGTAGACCTGCGCCGTCTCGTACCGGTCCCGCGTCTGCCACTTCGAGCGGACCGAGGCGATCGCCTTGTTCAAGGTGTTTTCGTGGATATCGAGATCGAGGCCGATCTGCTTGCTGGTCTTGTGCTGGGAAAGATGCGCGAGGACCTCGGCCTCGCGCGGCGTGAGCTGCGCGAGCGACCGCGCGAGTTCGGCCGTGAGGATCTGCGTGGTCACTTCCTTGCCTTTCACGTCGATGGTAATGACGACTTAACCATCATACACCTTTTTGCGTGCAGAACCGATGCCCAGACGGGGCCGAGTTTTGAACGCCTGTCATGTCGAACGCGGCGACCCGTTCAAGTGAGTTGAGCTTTCAGCAAATCCACCTAGCCGCCGTTTAACGAACAGGGTGAATTTCGGCCGCCCTTAAACGGGCGAGCGCGGTCCGTCCATTTCGGATGAGGTTGTTTGCGACACATCGCCCGGATGGAAGGTCGGCAAGCCCGCAGTTGACCGGGCTTGACGTCATGGCCTGGTCAATGCGTGGGACGAGTTCAAGGGGGCCAGCTTCGTCGGCCAGCACCAGGGTGTGCTGGAGCCTCGGTACGTGATCTCGATGCTGCGCAGCTTGGCGGTGCTTGAAATGGGCCGCAATCAGCGCGGTCAATCCACGTCTTTACGCTTCTCGTCGGCTGATCGCTGATCGGTCAGGCGAATCTGTCGGAATGGTCGCAAGAACATTACCCAAAAGCGGTAGCGGGCTTGCTTTAATCGACGATCGTCTCTTCGTTTCCTTCTTGCTTCCCGACGTCGTCTCCGTGGCCGAAAGATGTCAAACCATGCGGCGGCCATCACGGCGGCCGGCAAGAGAACCAGCATAACAATGAGAAGGAATTGCAGCATTAGGTGATGGGTACGCCTTGCTCAACCTTTGCGACGGCTCGTCTGCAACAGTGACCTTCGAGTAACCGGACCAGCCTCTGACAAACTTAACCGAGCAAGGCGAGGAGGATATCGGAACTGTACCAGATTGCGTCGTCGCGTTTGTCGGCCTTGGACAAACGCTCTCCGATCGCTAAAGTGACATCCGACCCAAGGGCTCCTATCCCAGCCCCAAAGCGACGGCTCCCGTGCGGCAAATCGCGGGAGCCGTTTCGTTTTCAATCTCCACATAGTCCTGATTAGAGTGCTGGGTAACCAGGCTGATTATATGGAAAAGTGGTTCGAGCGGATCGTAGCGAGTTGTCCCATCAAGCTTTCGGCAACTATCTCTGCATATATCGGCCTAGCAGCAATCCCATCTTTATCCTCCAAACTCACCTGCTGCCTTGGGACCCGCAATGCATCCGGGTCCGCAACTCGGTCCAGCGGGAGCGCAACCCGCTGGACCATTTTCACAGATCAAACCACGCAAGCGCTGCCCACCCAGCGATGCCGGCCGTCATGCCTGCGAAGGCGCATAGCGCCCACATCCACATCTCGCGCTTGGTCATTCGGTCGTCAGACACATAGTTAGGTTCGAGGTCCATTGGTCAGGCTATCCCGAGGGGCCGCGGCTGTTCTCTTCAAGATCAGTAATCTTGATATCCGAACACCCCTTGTCGACGAAGCAATCCGAAATGAAGTCGGCCAAGTGTTTCGTCTCGGTAAGCACGACTTCTCTTTCATCCGCTTCGCATTGAGCGGTTACGCGCCAACGCATAGTCATGTAAGATTCCTGTGACGATTCAAGGATAGGAACGCGTTGGCTCGCTTTTTGGTCCTAAAGGAGGCTATGTTTATCGAGAACGCCGCAATATGCACGTTTCGACCCTTCTCCTGATATCTTCGGCCGAAACCCGCTTGTCGGCCGACGCGTAGCTTGTCTTGGTTTCTAAACGCGTTGGTAGAGCCCGGCGTACCGCGAATGTGTGAAAGCAAGCCCGACAGAATCCGGGAATCCCACATCGGGACTCGCTGAATTTAATTAGCTTCCGGTTAACTCTCATGGAGAGTATTTCGATCACCAGCGACAGCAGCTCAGCTTCGAGTCGCTGCCTTGCTCATTTCGGCAGGGCAATTGTTCGAAAGTATTGCCATGACCGCTCCCAAGCTTTTCCTCGCTGCCGCCGCGACTGCTGCTGCCCTATTCGCTCCAGCGCAGGCAGAGGCAGCAGCGATGTTAGGGTCGACGTCGTGCTCGACGAGCGACCTGTCGGTTACCGCAACCTCTTGTTCGGGATTCTATTCCGGGAATCTGGACAGCGGTCGCAGCTCCTCGCTCAATGATTCCGCTGCGATTGTGAATGCGTTGCTGGGCACCTCCTACACGGGTTCGACCTTGCCCATTCTCGAATCCTTGCCGAGCCTTTCGGGCAAGAACATCAATTTCAATACGGCACTGTACGGGCAGACTTTGATCGCGGTCCATGTTGGTGCGGCGAAGGGTCAATCGACCGGCGTCGGCTATCAAGGCACTGCGTTTTATCTGTTCGATGCGGGCAATCTGAAGGGCGGGCTCGACACCTTCACCTTTAATCGCGCCGGTCTCTCCAACGCCCGGCTATTCGCGACTGGCGTGCCGACCCCGGCGGTTCCGGAGCCGGGCACCTGGATGCTCCTGCTTGTTGGCTTCGGTTTCGTGGGTGCCGTCATGCGCCGCAGAAACCGCCGGCCGGCGCAATCGCTTGGGTTTCGGGCGGATCACCTGGATGCTCGTGCAGCCGTGGTTAGCTAAGACGTCGCGAAGCCAGAAGGCGAGCTGCTTGGTCTGAGGTTTAACGACCTGATCTCGACCGGCGAGATCGATGTAGCGCACCGTCCAAAGGTGCTCGCCGTCAATTACATCCGCCACGCAGCGTCCTCGGTCCATCTCTTGGTGATTAGCAACGGCGCGAACGCGCGGCTGTCGCGAAAGCGGCGAAGCAATATTCTGATTTGCTCGTAGGCTTGAAAGAGATGTAGCAATAAGAGCCAAGCACTTTACCTTTTTGCATCGCTATCCAGCTGAACACGCTAATGCGCCTATATGCTTTTAAAGGGCGAGATATGGACAGGATCCGGTCCGCTCAGCGCGCAATGAAACCCGCGCCGTCGGTTCGCTGGCTGGCCGATTGATCGAGCATGCAGCTTGCATTGCCATCCTCGCCGGGAGTCTGGCCCTGTCAGTGGGAGCAACGCGAGCGGCGGGAAATGCGACTAGGACGATTTCGCCAGATAATGCGCTGTCCCGAGCGCCGGAGAGAGTCGGCGGACACAATTCGGAATCTTATCCCGACAAACTAGCTTCCATGGCCAAGGTGCTATTGCGGATCTAAATCGGCAGAACAATCACTTCGCGTGTTCTGCTGGTGTGCGCCATTCTCAATCTCGCCAGCCACGGTTCTCAATACCTCAGCGACGGTGAGCCAGACCTCTCTAGGGCGAGCGTCTATAAGGTAATTGTCCGGAATTGCAGTAGAGACGGTTAAGCAGTGATCCGCTTGATGCCGTACAAATGCCGCAATTTGCCTCGCTTCGTCCGTGCACATATCCATAGCTCCTTTAAGGAGACCCAATTCGACTATGACAAGATTGCGGAATCGTCTGTGCTGAATCAAGACAACCGCTCACGCCAAAGTTTGACAAATATTAGGCAGCCTACAGGTCAATGCCATGGCACAATAGATAGGACGCTCCCGGCCCTTCTTGGGCACAAAGGGTCTGCGCCGCGTCCAAGCGAAGGACATCGGCTCAAATGGTCCTGCCGATTGAGCAGCAGGAATTGCGAGGACTGAGAGTACGTCACGAGGCAAGGCAACTGGGACGAATTTATGGGGGTTTCGTTGTTTAATCCTGAAAGGAGCCAAGCTCCGTGTCATCGCAATCATGGAGCGATGGGAAAGCTTGATTATCAACGGTTGAAATTACTCCCTCCGCTTTTCCCTGCCCGTGCTAAGCAGACCCTTGTCAAGGGTGCCATCTACCCCATCGATTCGGTAGTAACCCGACAAGGGCGCCTTTTGGCCGATAGGGCCGCTTTCGGTGGGGAGGGCGGCCCACAGGCGCGAACGAGAAACTCGTCCTTTGCAGATTCGGCTAGAACCTCCGCGGAGGGCAACCGGCTGGAACTCCCACCGTAAGCGACGTGCTCGGACTGGTTTTTTGGATCTTACTGCACGATGGTGACAGGATCGCCAGTCTTCGCCGCGTCAAAAACCAATCGGGCGAACTCCTCCGGGAGTCCGATACAGCCGTGTGTAGCGCGGCGGCGCGAGATCGGACTCTCATGGAGGGCGACGCCATCTGTAGTCAAGAACAAGGAGTATGGCATCGGGGCGTCATACGATCTAGAATGGTAGTCTTTAATCTTTCGCAGAATAGAAAAGCGTCCAACTGGAGTTCCCATTTCGGGCGCGCCATATATAATAACGGCGGTTCCAATTTCGTGTTTTTCGCGAAACACGGATATCATTTGTCTATCCAAGTCCACCCATATCTCAATAGGCCCGGTCTTCTGTTCGCGATCTGCCCAGATGAATTGGCCATAAGTAAGGGGCTTATTCACTGAAAGCAGCGACTTCACTCCGGAGGGTAGAAGCCCTGATTGCGCCGCTCTACCGGCTTGCGCGGGCAAAAGTTGCGAACGGATAGCGGGGGCCGACCTAGGCCTCAGTTCGCTGCCGATTAGGCGATCTCTCTGATGTAACTGATCGAGATGCCCTTTGGCGACACTCGCCGCCAATAAGACAGCAAGGCAGCCAGCTGAGGCAATAACAATCGGTCGGGCTATCATAAGTAAGGCACCGTCAGCCCGATAAAGCTATGAGACGGCGACGTCGGTTCCTCCGCAATTCGGCTCCGCAAGCCGCAAAACCGAAAATCAGGAGCAGCCAAGTACCGGGCTCTGGAACTGCCGATTCAACATCTGGAATTGTCGGAGCGGGCGGTGCGGGAGATGGTGCACCGGTCCCGCCACCAGGATTACTGCCGCCGACTCCGGGGATCCCTCCGCCCGGTCCGCCGATTAATCCGCCAGAGCCAACCGAATTTGCTCCCCCTGTTGGGAGGTTGGGAAGTGAACCAACGTCTGCGATAGGAACGATCGTATCGGACGCTGCCCCGATATCATCGGGCAGGAAGATTGTCGGCGGTACATCACCACCAACAACAGCCTCTGGAGCAGTCTCGAAAATTTTTCCGAGCGCCCGCTGTGTTGGGATCTCGGACGGAGGTGGCCGCTGATCGCCCTCAACTCTGGCTGCCCGCCCCTTGATGATGTCCACTATGCCTCGGGCACCGGGAGATCGTTCAAGGAACGACTTCAATACGTCCCCAGCGCTCGCCGAAAGCGTTTGATCGCTCGACCCAGGGATTTGAGAAGTCGCCAGGACCACGCCGATCAAAAGCCCCATACGCAGAGAGGCTTTCGGCTTGTCACGAAGGGTCCGTCTAATGTCCATGGCTCATCAATGCGCCTTTACAAATTCATTGCGAATCCGACGGCGTGCGCATCCTGAAATGGAACACATGACCGACACAGCGTTACCGCTGAAACAAGGCTTCCGCTGACCATACGAGTCGAGACGGCGGCACTAGCTTAAAACGTTGTTAACCGCAACGTTTGACCTCGTCGTAAGCGCAACGACCCCAGGTTCCATCGACGAGGTGAGCCTGATGAAACTCCACAAATATGTCCTGCTGACCCTAATCCTGCTTGGCCAAACCGGCGTTCAAACACGCACCGGGGGAATGGAGCAGCGGATTCTTGAGGCACACAACAGCGAGCGACAGAAACTGGGTGTAGCCCCGTTATCCTGGGACGACGGGCTGGCTAGGGAAGCGCAAACATGGGCCGACCACCTTTCCTCATCCGGTCAATTTGAACATTCTCCAAATGAAGCGGGAAAGCCCCTTCAAGGTGAGAATCTTTGGGGAGGAACGCCATCGAGTTTCACTCCCGAGCAGATGGTTGGGCTATGGATTTCTGAGAAACGCAACTTTACTCCCGGGGTCTTCCCCCACAACAGCGTGACAGGTAACCCTGCAGACGTGAGTCATTACACCCAAATCGTTTGGCAAACCACGGACTCTGTAGGCTGCGCTTTGAGCGCACTCGGACGCGAGGAAATCTTGGTTTGTCGATATGCGCAACCAGGAAATGTGGTAGGTCAGCGGGCGCTGCCTCGATAAACTTTGGGCGTCAGGAGCCCGTATGCCTTCCAAAGCTGGTTCGTCGGCTCGCTAGAGTCGACGAGCTGATTAAACTAGCTTAAGGAGGGTCGTGCACCACCTGGTGCTAAGGAGTTGTGGCTTTGGAAACGGTTTGGGACTGGCTCACAGTCTTCATGTTCGCAGGATTGGTCACGCTGCTCATTCAGAGGTCGCAGGAAGAAGAGCCTCGCGATGAGCTTTGGCAGTATGCCCCACCTGCGGTCGCATGCGCGGTTGCAAACTACGTAGGAAACGAAGGCATACCGATTTTAGCAGCAGCAATACTGCTTGGCGTTGTTCTTTATGTGTTCAAGGTTTTGAAATTGCAGCTTCCGTTTGTTCGCTAAAGCTATCGATCTTGACCACCACCGGGCTGATCTCTTCAAAAAAAAGCAAACTCACTCAATCGCAACACTTTGGTCGCAGGGTGCCATTCGGCGGCATGTTCGGCTGAAGCTAGCGAAGGGTGTCGAAAAGGTGGCGAGTGTCGCTCATAGTGCCGGCCTTACAATGATCTTATATATGACGAATGGGCCGCGTCCGTAGCCTTTCTTCGGCTAAGAGTCGCCGAGTTGCCGAGCACGCGTGGGACGCCAAGCTGCCGCTATTTCGATCCGTGTGATGGCTAACGGACCATGGCGAACTGCTGAACAACTGATGGGGTCGTACTGATGGTTGAGCAGAGTGGTCGGCGCATGCCTACGCGAACACTGCTCGCTGTTTTTACAGCTTTCCTCCTTGGTCTGACTTGGCCCGCGGCACTGAACGGCGGGCCATTTTGGCATCCAGATACTAGTAACTACATTCGGGCCGCCGATGCTGCTTTTGTCGTTGTAACGGGCAGTCCTTCCGAGTGGTCCGATAGACTTAAGATAGGCTCGACCCCCATCACATCGCCCTCAAAACCGGGCGCTACTACTGTCCAACCGACCCGCCCGGTCCTCAAAGGGCGATCTATTTATTACGGCGCTCTCTTGTACCTGCCTATTCGCTGGTTTGGACCGCTCGGAGCAGTATTCTTCCAATGCTCGCTTGTCGCTGCGACTCTGTCTTTCATTCTTTCAATCGTCAGCCGAGCGGTTGCGTTTGATAAAAAAATGCTCGCCTTATCTGTTTGTGCTATTAGCCTCGCATCGCCGCTTCCGCTCTACTCTTGCACATTGATGCCCGATGTTTGGACCGGAATTTTTTCCGCCTTCTTCGCATTAGCCCTGTTTTTTCGGCGCCAATTCACTCCGGTTGAATTTTTTGCTGCGCTCGTAATCTCGGCAATTCTAATCACCTTTCACACAACCAATCTGCTATTGGCGTTGCCCATCGCGTTTCTCGGAATTACGGTGACTCAAATACGGGAGCGCGCGATGAATGCAGTGTTTGGCGCGATCATAGTCACATCGTTTCTCGTCGCCAACTTTGCCTTTGATTATGCCGTGACAAAACAAACCGGTGCCCCACCGATCTCACCCCCATTTCTCACCGCGCGCCTTGTCGATCAGGGGCCCGGAAACGCATACCTTGAGAATCATTGTTTCTCGCCTTCGAGTTTCGAAATCTGCCGCTATCGTGGCAAGCTTCCCAAGGCGTCTGATAACTTCCTTTGGAGCCAAAACCGGCTTAACGGAGTTTTCCAGATCGCAACGCCGACTTCGCAAAGATTGTTGGCAGCCCAAGACAAGCGGTTCTTTGTTGCCGTTGCGCTCGCCGACCCCCTTCGGTTCATCGAGCATGTTGCTGTAAGTAGTGTTGAAGGGTTGGCAGACTTCAGCCTACGCAACTTTAACCTCTCCGAACTCAACCGCAGCGGAATAGACAAGTCCTATCCTCCGATGGTCAAGGCGCACATCCTCGGGACCCGCGCCTACGCCGGCACTTTCCCGTTGCAGAAAATTGAAGTTCTATGTGCCGTTGGCTCAATGTTGAGCGTTTTCATTCTTATTTATGCACTTATGCGAGCTGGAAAGTCGGCGTTGGCCTCACAAGCGGGTCGATATGTCGCAGTGCTTCTAGTCGCGATTTTCGCGAATGCACTTATTTGTGGCGCGTTCTCGAAACCGGATGCGCGCTACACGATGCGAATGCTTTGGTTACTCCCTTTCGCTGCGGGAATTGCCGTAGCCTCGACTGGTCAGCGAGTTATGTATAAAGGCGAATAATTCGTGATGAAAACATTCAGATCAATAGGCTAAAATCGGTTCGCAAAAAATCTGCTGCTCCTCACTGAAGGCGACAAAACTACGATATCGATCCATTCCGCTCTGCGGCGTACTTTAGCGTATTGGTTCGGGTTGGGGAATGGCCATGGAAGTTATCGTTGCGGTTGCCAATGAGCCTGACCCGCTTGCTATTTCGCTTGCGCGCAAAGTCCTGTGATCGCTCGTCGCTTTCGCCACGTCCGCGCTTTCGGGCCGCTCGTCATTCCCGTAGACTGGATCGGGCATGACGGGCAGGGGAGCCCTGTTGCTGATAGTGAGACGCCTGCGGTGATGCTCCGCCGCGGTACCGACGTGCAGTCCCTCCGCATTCAGCCTGGCACCACCGCATCGAATTGGGAGAGCTACGGCGGACGTGATTGCTGGTCGTGGTTGCCGGGTAGTGTGCAGGATGGGAATATTGTGGTGGGGCGGCTGTGATCGACAGCAAGAACGTCAACGAAACCAAAAACACTCGACAAACGTTGGGAAGGGATTGGCGACATGGGAGACGCCATATCGATTCTCGCAACTTTGATCGAAGGCTCCCAGTGCTCGAATACCTCCTCATCGTCCTCCTGCTTCTCATCCCGGCTCTGACACTGGCTGCGTTCTGGTTCGATCGCGTGCGTCCGAGACGGTTGCTTCGCGAGGAGAAGAGGCGGCGGCGAGCGTCGCGTCAGCGAGAAGACCTGGCAGAATAATTGCCACGCTTAACAAAGCAAAACGGCCCCCCTTTTTTGCTAGGACGGGGGCCGTCGGACGAGGTATAAGGCGTGTCCCTCGGGTCGCAGCCTTCGTATGATGAAATTGAAGCGAGTCGCGAAGGCAGTGTCTTGTTTGAGCGCCAATTTCACTTCGCTATCGACAGCCACAGTGCTGGCGTCTGGACGAAATTGAGCATCGCGTTGATCGGGGCATCGGACAACGAGTGGGCTGATGTACACCATCGAAACGCGTAAATTCCCTTCTAACCACCTCAGCATCTATCTTCATGTGGCTGGCGAATGAAATGACATGTAGAGGGTCTGGGTTATCTTCCTACGTCAATTGGATGGCATAAACGAATGACTGCGAAAGAACAAGCTCATCGCCTAACATATTTGGATGGATGGCGCGGCCTCGCAATTCTATTCGTATTACTTGGGCATTTTGGCCCCTTCGGAGCCATGTGGGGAAGTTTTGGGGTCGAACTATTTTTTGTTCTCAGTGGAAGGCTCATGGCGCATATCCTTTACATCGAGCGCATGGGTCTAAGGAAATTTTTTTGGCGTCGGTTTTCAAGAATCTATCCTGTTTTGCTAGTATTTGTCCTGGCGATGCTTATTGTGACCTTCGCTGCTCAAGCGATGGGGCGGGAGGAGGGTACGAATGCATTGACAGCCTTCTCTGCGTTAACATTCTGGATCAATTTATACGGTGCCTTTGGGGGCAATATCGCAGGACCGCTAGATCATCTGTGGTCAATTGCAATTGAGGAGCACTCTTACGCAATCCTTGCCGCGATGTCAGTTGCCGTAGCGCGAAACAGAAAGATTGCCGTTTGGCTATGTATATGTTTGTCTATCTTGGCGATGATAAATGGCGCAGTTTTATATTATAAGGGGGCTGGGTACGTACATGAAATTTACTGGCGCACGGACGTGCGTATCGCACCTGTCTTTTTGTCCGCCGGACTTTACCTGCTGACGCGAGAAATTCGAAACCCTCATTGGGCTTTACCTCCAGTATTTTTGCTTTGTGCTGCGACAACCTTCCATTCTTTTGGCTCTCTGCCATTGAAAATGACGGTACCGACCTTAATGCTAGCGTACGCAGTAAATACAATTGAATACAGTCATGAATTCGTCCGTAGATTTTTGTCTCTTCCGGTATTCGTTTGGGCTGGATTGATCTCGTATTCGCTTTATATATGGCAACAGCCATTCTACAAAGTTGCGAATGGATCTTCTTGGGCCCTGTTCCCCGCCGTGATTTTGGCGATGGCTAGTTATTTTTTGGTTGAGACTCCTGCGCGTAGATGGCTCAATCGCCGTCGCATCGGTGATTTGCCCATGGATCCGATCCCGTGAGTTGGATGCCAGCTAGCAGTTGGGTGGCGGTTTGGTTCTGACATGGTAATTGTTGATCCAGGCGAGCTTGTTGTTAGCGGCGAAGAGCGTTGGACGCTGCGCTATAGCGATCGTGCCGAGCGCCAACGGATCGGGCGCCGAGAGCGAGCAGCTCGCCTGTCCCTCAACATTCCGACACTGGCACGATCTTCAGGACCCTGCTCGTGACCGCAGGTTCGGGGGGTCGTCTGATGCTCATCGCAGGTCCCGTTTCCTGTCGATGCTGGAGCATGTTGAGGATTTTTTGATGTCGGTTGTAGTTGGAGCGGCGGACCGCCGTCCGGTCCTGCCGTTTTCCGTGTGGGTGGCTGTCAGCGGTAGGCTGGCCAGGCTATTTGCCGTTACCCTTTTGGCGGATGATCTGGAAAGCTAGTCGAGTTCCGGCTTGTTGGCCGTCACGGCTTCGACGGTCTTCTGCACCGGTAGCACGACTCCGGTCTGATCGTTCTCGCTGTAACCGTTCCGCAACCGAGGCTAGTCGATGGCGATTGGCAGGAACAGACGCTTACCGGTATCGTCCTTCTTAAGGCCAATTTGCTCGAGCAGGGCAACGTTAGCCCTCCCGGTGAGCGCAACCATGGCGGCGGGTTGAAGGCCTTTGCGAAATTTCAGTTCGAGACCCAACCGGGGCATACTGGCACCGATTGTCGCTGGGTCAGACCTGATCTTCGTCGTCGGCTGCGATCTCCCTGATCTCGGACCACACATCGCCCTTGCCGAGGCCGCGGTTCGACTTCCAAACGGGCGAACTGAGCAAAACGGACCAGTCGATCGTGATGATCTCCCAATGCTCGGGGGTCGCCTTGCGCACCGTCTCCTCGATGTCACGGATGAGCCGTACGGTCATAGGCCCTCGGCAAGCCGGAAGTCGTGTTCGAGTTCTGCGATGCCCTTTGCGATCCGGGCTGCGGTTGCGGGGCCATTTGGCAAGGCGCGTCGTCGTGCCGTCGGTTTCCATACCGGCACTTCCAATGGTGCGCATGAGGGGACACGGCCGATAATCTTTCCAAGAGTTTGATTGGACATAACGCTTTAACTCCCTAAGCTCTCATTATGCAAAACACCGGAGTATCTCGACGCGCTCTGCTAGGGGGCGGAGTAATCGCCACCGGAACGATTGGAGGGATCGTTGCGGCCACGAGATTTTCGGAATTGAAGATCTTTAGTTCGCTTGCTTCGTCGAGAGACGAAACGGTTGTTTGGTCTGGCGTCGCCTCAAACCCTGAAAATGGCTATATATTTAAGCGGCCGCCGTTCGACGGCGGCGGCTTCATCACCGATTTCACCTGGTCTGCCGACGGACGGGACCTGTTGTGTTGTACCGACGTGTTCAACGGTTACGTGCGGCGCGCGGGGGAGGATCGCTGGACCCCGCTGCTCGAGACCAAGAACCTTCCGCACTCCGAATTCGATCCTCCGCCCAAGAGCGTCTACAACGGCCGCGGTCTGTATGCCGCGCGCTTCGCTCCCAGCGACAAGCGCTTGATCTACGCAGTGTGGCGCGGCCGGGTCTATCGGGTTTTTCGCGGGCAGGCGCTGCCGACCAGTCTTATTGACAAGACGATGCTCGCCAACAACGGCGCCAGCCGCCGGTTCGGCGGCGCGCTGGCGGTGCATCCGACCGATTCGGGCGTGGTGGTGGTAGGGACCAACGGCGATGGTGCCTATGCTACGCGCGACGGGTTCGCCAGCGCCCCGGTGATGCTCGACCTGCCGCAAACCGCCATCGAGCAGGGCAATGTACGCGGCAAGACGTTGTTCGCCTTCGCGCCAGATGGCGGTTTGTACGCGCATGTGTTTGGGACCGGGCTGTTCTTCTATCCGACCGGCCCGTTCGGCCCAGTGCGATTCTTGGGCGGGCCGCTCAATTCCACCGGCCTAAAGCTAATGCCGAGCGGGGACCTGTTTACCGTACATTACCGCTTTGGCTCGGCAGGCAAGGAAACGCCCACGCAGACCGCGATGCGCGGCATCTGGCGGCTGCGCGGCGGCGATTGGACCCACTTACGGCCCGGTGAATGGGTCGACCAAGTAGCGGTCGACCCGAGCGATGAACAGCGTATGCTCTCGACCGACGAGGACTCACAAAAGTGGTTCTCCTCGCAGGATGGCGGGGAAACCTGGCGGGACATCGGCGACGAGTATCGCGGCGATGGCGAAGTCGCGTGGATGTCGAATCGAAAGAAGGCCATGTATCCGTCCAAGATCGATTTCCACCCCCTGATCCCGGGTCGTCTGGTAATCTCCGACGGGATCGGCTTGACTTGGGCAAATTACAATTTCGAACGTGCCGGCGACCTTACGGTCCACGACATGACGCGCGGGATCTACGAATTCGTGCCGACCTGTGGATGGGCGCGGGCCGGTCAACCCGATTTGCTGCTCGGCTGCATGGACAAAGCGGTCTGGCGGGTTGACCCGAAGTGCGGTCTGTCGGGCGAATGGACCTACGCTCCGAAGGACGGCAAGCGCAACGAGAGCGCCGTAACGCACCTACGCTCGATCGACGGCGCCATCGACGATCCGCGTTTCGTGGCCGGACTATTTCACCAATCGGGCGGGGTGCCCGGCTACAGCGAGGACTTCGCGGCGAGTTGGATACCGTTCGGCCGCAAGCCCGACGGATCCGCCTGGCTACCCGGGGGATGCATCGCGGTCTCAAACCGCGACACGATGCTGCTAGCTGAAGGCAACAAGGGCGGCCTGTGGCGCACGCGCGATGGCGGGGTGAATTGGCTACCGGTGGGATTCGGCGGGGTCACGCACGTCCGCAGCCTCGTCAACGCGTTTTACGTTGCGCGCAAATGCATCGCCGCGGACAAGGAACGGCCCGGCACTTTTGCCGTCCTGATGAATACTTTCGACCAGCCGGGGGGCGGCCCGAACCTTGGCGGACTTTGGGTCACGGCCGACGGCGGTGCGACCTTCGAACAGGTGTTCGACGGCGCGCTTCATTCGCCTGGCCAACGCAATTTCGAACCCTCACAATTCTGGCAATGCCGGCTAGAGTACGTGCCAGGCCGCGCGGGCGAACTGCTGTATGCCAGTGAGACCGAGGCCCGTGACAGCGAGACTCTGTTGTGGAGCCGTGACGGCGGTCGCAGCTGGCGCTCGCTTTCAGCCTATCGCATCGCCTCATGGGCGTTCGGCAAGGGCAAGGGCGATGGGCCCGACGCGCGCCCAGCAATCTGGTTCTACGGGTTTCACGACGGCGTGCGTGGTCTTTATGTGACTTACGACTGGTTCGCTACCGCGCCTAAACTCGTGTCGCGCTTCCCGCTCGAATCGATTAGCACCGTGGGACGTGGCCTGTGCCTTGTGGGCGACATGAACCGCGCGGGCCGCTGTGCTATCGGCTTGGGCGGAGCAAGCTGGGCGATTTGTGAGCCCAGCTAACAGGAGCGCCACAGATTCAAACACTCCGGTTGACCTGTTTCGATACAGACGCGAACGAGGCATCAGCTACTGTCCTAATCATGGTACGGAAAGGATGCCGTCCAGTCCTTTTGGTGAAGGCTAGTGAACGAGATCGATAGTCGATTACTGCTGAACCCGCATTCGCGCCGTGAGCATGGGGGAATGCTCGCGCGCGACAAGCGGGCGTCGCTTTACGCACTGTCTTTCACGCTCGACTGCCTAGCGCTGATAGCGGGCTATTACACTGCCTTGCAGATTAGAGACGAGCGTTGGTTGTCCGCAGCGGGGCAACCAATCCTATTTCTCGCCATTCCCGTGTTTGTGCTGATAATGCTTGCTCGCGAAGTACAGGCGGTGGAAACGCTGGAGAGCCGACTACTGGCGATGCGCCGCGGTCTTGGCGCGCTGAGCGCAACGCTGCTGGTGATCCTCGGGGTCAGCTTCGTCGTCAATGCGGACGAAATCTCGCGCGCCGGTCTGGCCCTAACCTTCGGTGCCGCGGCCGTTTATCTCGTTCTTGGCAAGCTCGCGCTGGATTACGTTTTTAACCGGACCATGCATGGCCAAGCATTGGCTACGGTCTTGATCCGTGACGGGCTGGAAGTGGAAAGCCCGAATCCCGCGTTGGCAACGGTGGACGTTGCCGCCGCGGGTTTGTGGCCAGACCCCGACCGTCCCGACAAGATCGACCGGTTGTCGCATCTCGTTGCGCCGTACGACCGGGTAATCGTAGCGTGCCGGACGAACCACCGCGCGGCTTGGGCCTCCTTCCTCAAGGGGAGTGACGTGGGCGGTGAAATCGTGCTGGAGGAAAACTTGCTGATGGGCGCCGTCGATGTTGGCCAAGTCGGCGGAAGGGACACGCTGGTGATGTCGCTGGGTCCGCTCAACCTTGTTAATCGCGTACAAAAACGCGCGCTCGATATCGCAGTGTCAGCGCTGGCGCTGGCAGCGCTTTCGCCGCTCCTTTTGTTAACGGCGGTCGCCATCAAGTTGGACAGCCCCGGGCCGGTACTGTTCCGCCAGCGCAGGGTTGGCCTCGGCGGGCGCCAGTTTGATATCCTTAAGTTCCGCTCGATGCGGCAGTCCGACGCGGACGGCGCCCGGTCGGCGAGTCGCGACGACGACCGGGTCACGCGCGTCGGCCGCTTTATCCGCCGCACGAGCATCGACGAGCTACCTCAGCTGGTGAACGTGTTGCGCGGCGACATGAGCATGGTTGGCCCCCGCCCCCACGCGCTGGGGTCACGCGCGGGTGATCAACTGTTCTGGCATGCGAGCGAGGCTTACTGGATGCGCCATGCGCTTAAGCCCGGCCTAACGGGTCTGGCCCAGATTCGCGGCTACAGAGGTGCCACCGATACCGAGCACGACCTGCAGATGCGCGTGCACCACGACCTGGAGTACGTGAGCGGATGGTCGCTGTGGAGCGACATCGTGATCCTGCTCAAGACGGTGCGTGTCGTCGTTCATCCCAATGCCTACTGATCAGTCCAGATTTCGCACTGCCCCTTGCGGCGATGCCGATGGACGCCGATAACCGCCGGAATGCGTTTCATCGGCCTTTTTCTCTTAATTGCGATGGTCCCGGTGCTGGTGTGGTGGCTCAAGGCCTACCCGCACCAGCGCAAATGGGCTTACGCGGCAATCGGCGCGCTGCCGTTCGTTATCAATGCCGTTAATTTAGACGCGGCATTTATAGCCTGGTCAACATGGCCCGGTTACGCGAAGGGATTGATCTTCACCGCGCTCGACAGCTTGGCGTTGGCTTTGATAATAACCTTTCGCGGATCGTTTCGCAGGCTTCCTCTTCAAATCACGGTGTTGTTCTATCTGATCGCAACGATCGTCTCACTTGCTTTCAGCGGTTCGGCAATGAGCTCGGCGTTCTACGTCTTTCAAGTTGGGAGGCTTTTCCTCGTGTTCGTAGCTGTCGCAGCGGTCGTCGCGAAGCCTCATGGCATAAGATTTTTGTGTTTCGGCCTTGGTTTTGGAGCGATTTTCCAAGCCGTAGCCGCCGTAAACGAGCGATTTTCGGGCGCATTGCAGTCGTCGGGAACAATGGGCCATCAAAATTTGCTCGGCATGATGCTGCACTTCGTAACGTTGCCCCTCCTCGCGCTTCTGCTGGCTGGAGAAAAGAACAAGCTTGTCCCGGTCGGATTAATTGCTGCGCTGGTCGCTGTCGCGCTCGGGGCGTCGCGGGGGGCGATTGGGTTTGTTGCCATGGGAATCGGACTGCTATTTCTTCTCTCCCTGTTGCGTGGTGCAAACGCCCATAAACGGAAAGTGGTCGGGGCGGCAGTGGTCGGCCTCATGATCATCGGTCCCCTTACTTATGAGAGCCTGACACGGCGCTTGGAGGTCGCGCCCACTGCGTCCGCGAGCGGATACGACGAACGCGCGGCCTTCGAGCGCGCGGCGCGGGCCATGTGGAGCGATCATCCTATGGGAGTAGGGGCAAATCAATATGTCGTCACGGCCAATACACAGGGTTACAGCAAGAATGCGGGCGTCGCATGGTCATGGAGAAGCCGCTCTGCCAACGTTCACAACGTTTATCTGCTCGTGGGAGCTGAAACTGGCTACCTTGGCTTGATAGCTCTGATAGCGATGTTCGGTTCGGCTATCGCGCTCGGGTTCCGGTATGTCGCGCGGCACCCAAAGGATCCGCGCGGCGACGTGGTCCTCGGTTTTACCGTGGCGATCCTAGTGATGTCCGTGCATTCGCTGTACGAATGGATATTTGTAACCTATCAGGCGCAGTATATGTTCGCCATTGCCCTTGGCGTAATTGCAGGCTTCGCTCGCCAGGATCGGATTACCGGCGTCAGAAAAGTCATTCCGGCCCGCTTCCCCGAACCTCGGACCCTTCGATCTCGAGAATCGGTCGAGGCGGCACGAGCGCTCGGCGTGGATTGAGTCGGCGCAGTAACGGGCGCTCAAGGCCCCAATGAAGGCTTTCGGCGGCAGCGAGCGAGAGGATGGTAATGAGGATGGCCCCGGGGATCGCGGGTAGCGTTTGCACTCTCGCAGCTCCTACCGCCGAAATAATGAGCGTTATGATCAGAATGTGGATCAAATAGAGGGCATAGCTACTATCACCAAAATAGCCGATCCTTCGCACCGAAGAATGCGCCCCGCGCGCAGATTCGATTATCGCGACACCTAGAATTAGAAGGGCGCTCGGCGGACCCCATGCGATAAGACTGGGCACGCGTTCGTAACCGACCACGATGCCGCCAAGATACAGGAAGAGCGCGCCGACGATTGCTAAGTTTCCACCACGCTTGGGGAGGCGACCAGTCTTTAGTAGCCAGCCGATCACGCAACCTGCCAAAAACTCGATCAACAGCGGATTGCTTGCTAGATTAGTAGGCGACGACTGGAAACCCGTAAGCGGTCGCACAAAGATGCAGACCAGGAAGAACGCGCCCAGACCCAACAATCCGCGTGTCAGACCGAATAGAATGAAGAGCCCGAAGCAAACATAAAAATACATCTCAAAGGAGAGAGTCCAAGCTGGACCGATGATCTTCGAAGCCTGCCCCGGCCAAAGTAGTAGCGCGCCGATCCATTCAGCGCCCGAAAGGAAAAAGGGTTGTTCAATCGCGAAATGTGCGATGACATAGAGGGCGGCGCAGATCCAGTAAATGGGGTAGATGCGCAGGAGACGCCGCCGCAAAAAGCTTTTCGCGTCGAAAGAGGGCTCAGTACGCGAGGTGTGAACCATAATGAAGCCGCTGATCACGAAAAAGATATGGACGCCGACCGCACCAAATCTAAAAAGATATGCTTCGCCGGCGAACATTTTGGCGGAACCTACTTGCACGAGTGCGAGGTGCGCATGAAAAAGCACCACGAGCAAAGCCGCCACCGCTCGCAGTAGTTGAATCGAGTGAATTGTTATGTTTCCTGCTTTGAACATATTAACAAAGATTTGGATATCGTTCAAACATTAGTTTGAAGTCTCTCTATCGAATGTCCTAAAAGGTAGAAATAAAAAACCATTTATACCATACGATTGACATTTGTTTTTTAACGCATTCGTTACGGAGAAGAGAAAACTATCCATAACAGTGTCGCTCAATCGGCAAAATCATTGTATCCGAACCGAAACATTTCGATTGACCCGCTAGAATGCGGGGACAATACGTGTAAATACGAGAGCGTCTTGAAAAACTTTCCATGGACCATCTCCTGACGCTCAAAACTCGAAGAACGTCGTGCGCAGCGGCGAATCGCGGCGGGTGAACAACAGGTCCATCTGCACGAGGTCGATCCGGTTGGGGCGGCTCCATCCGGCAATGTCGTACGGCACGAAGCCGCGCTCGTCCATGTAGCCGATCACGTCGACGAAGCGCGGCGCGCCGCGATTGTAGTCAAGCAACGCGATCTCGAGCTGGACGAGGTCGCATTTTGCGAGGAAATCCTGGCCGCCGGTGAGCACGTCGAGTTCGGCCCCCTGCACATCGATCTTGAGAAAGGCAGGTCCCTCTGCCCCTTGCGTCGCGATGTCGAGCGTGGTGGTGACAAGTTCGCGTTCGGTCCGCTCGACGTTGCTGTTTTCCGGATAAAGCGAGGAGCCGGTTTCCATCTCATTGAAACGAACGGTTTCGTCTGCGCGCGCGGAAAGGACGGCGGACACCAGCTTGACCCGACCTAGCTCGCTGGCCACCGCCTCCAGCCCAGCGCGCTTGCCTGGCTGAACCTCGCACATGATCGCTCGCGCAGCGGGAAACGTTCTACGCGCCAGCCGAGTCCAGTTGCCTTCGTAGGCACCGACGTCGACGATCGTGGCCGGTGAATAACCCTTGCGCGCCAATCGCGCATAGGCGCTCTCCTCCGGGGTGGGGGCACGGCGGGCGAAGGGATTTTTCATGCGTTCGTTCCAGATACAGAGGAGGCGTGGCCAATTCGCTTGTCGGCGTGAGCAGGCAGGTGAGACGGGTCGATCGCGGAAGCAAACCCTTCACGCAGATGCGCCGCGGCATCAGCGCCGCTAACGGGGTTGGCCCGCACGAACGCGACAAATTTGCGAAACGTGACCGGGGTCAGCGATCGTATATCCAGCAGATTGTCGCCCCAGCCGATCGCCTCGAATGCGCCCACGATCTTGCGATTGGCGTCGCCATCGACAAGGCCGACCACATGTGGGCAAACGCTTGCCCCGGTTAGCAAAGCGTGGAGCCGATTGGAAAAGATCAGATCACATTCAGCATAGGTCTCGCGCGTCTGGGCGATCGAACGCCATGTCGCGACCGATTCGACCGGTATGCCGAACCGCTCTGAGACAATCCGTTCGAGCGTGTCGGCAAAGGTGGTGTCCCATTCGACCTGCGAAACGATGACAAATCGTCTGATTGCTTCAACGCCGATCGTTTGGACCAACAAATTTATAAAGAGAAGAATAGTGGCCTCTTGGCCGTCGAACTGTCCGATCCGAAACGAAAGCCCGATCGTGATAGGGCCGTCCGCGCGAGCGGTACTGCCAGGCGCGTTCTCCGCCAGCATCGCCAAGGCAAGATCTGGGAGCAAGCCGCTGATCGACATACCCAACGACCGTGCGTAATACAGGCTCTGTTCGTCCCTTACGAAATGCGCCGCATAGAGGCGGCTTTTCCGTCGCAGGAAACGGGCATTAGCCTTGTCCAGTCTTTCGTAGGAAGCGCCGAACTGCATGAATTCGACCCCGGCGAGTGCGAGCAGCTTATTGAACCCGAGGACGAGCGCGGCGTGCAGTTCGCCGAAGCCGCGCGGCCCAAAGTAGGCGCCAGGCTTAAGAAGCAGGATGCAACGCTTCCCATGCAATCTCGATATTAGGATGCGACGGTAAAAGGCTGTTCTGTCTGTAATCGTCGTCACGGATGGTATGCGCGTTATATCAAGCGTTTCGCGAAACCATTCTGGGCAGCGAGACCAGTCCACGACGACCGGCCCGTGGCTCGCCGCGAGCCGGATCAGCTCGCGGTGAATGAGCGCGTCTCCCACGTTTTCGAATTGAGTAGCGATGGTCATAAAGAAGAGCGGCGGCTTCAAAGTCGGGGCGGTTCCTGTGTGGGCGAGTTTTAACGTAGATCGGGGGCGATGGTGCAACCTTGCCGGCAGAATGCGATCCGGTCGATGCCATAGTTTTGAATTCGTCAGGCATGTGCCGATGTCGCACAACGGGTCAAGTCAGAGGTGGCCGGTGCCCATTCCGTGCGGTAGGGAATCCCTACACCATTCCAAACCGGACAATGCATTGACCGACGATACGACCCTCTGTTTCGTCACGCCGAGCTTTTCGCGTGATTTGGAACGCTGTCGGCTGCTGGTGGAATCGCGCCGCGCCTGCGCGCCGGGCATCGATCACTATCTGGTCATCGACAAGCCGGATCTTTCGCTGTTTGCGGAACTGGCCGACCGACATACGATAATCGTCGATTCACGCGAATTGCTCGATCGCGAGTTGCACAAGGCGTGGGGCAACAATGGCTGGTGGTTCGGGCACCGCGTGCTACCATTGCGCGGCTGGATCACCCAACAGCTCTACAAACTTTCGATGCCGCGAGTCTCCGATGCGTCGGTGTTCGTGAACATCGATTCCGATTGCGTATTTGTGCGCCCGTTCGAGCCTGGACGGCTGTTCAACGACGGTATGCTGGGCCTGCCTGAGGTCGACTACCGCAATGACGAGATATGCGAATGGTCGCTCGAAGCCGCCGCGTTGACCGGTGTCACACCACCGACCAGGCCAAACAACTATGTCGGCAACATGATCCCTTGGCGCGCCAAGGTGGTTGGCGCGCTAACAGACCGAATTGCCGCGACCACCGGTTTGCCTTGGCAGATTGCGCTGGGCCGCAGGCGCACTTTCTCGGAATACATGCTCTACGGAATTTGGGTGCGTTGCGGAGCCGGGTTTCTGGAAAGCGGGCATTTCGCAGATCCACGCCCGCTGGTCCATACCAACTGGGATCGAACGCTTGCGTCCGACGATGATTTCGAGCGCTTCTTCAGCCAGCTGCCAGACGAAGCTCTCGCAGTCATGGTGCACAGCAAGGACGGTATTGAGCCGACTCACTACGCGCGGTTCGCGCGAGATCGGTGGAGCAAGTCATGACCGCTTGGCGCGTGGGGGGGGGCATTGCCAAAGTCGCCAGCACGGTGCGCGCGCGCGGCACGCTTTTCGCGCAAATCGGGTGGGTCGGCGGCAGTTTCGTCGCTCAACAGGTCGTTAGGCTGGCGACCAACGTCGCACTCGCCTGGCTTCTTGCCCCTGCACTGTTGGGTACAATGCTGCTAATCAATACCTTGCGCACCGGGGGCGAACTTTTGTCCGACGTGGGCATCGGCCAGAGCATGGTTCACAACCAGAGGGCCGAAGAGCGGGCCTTTTTTGACACCGCCTGGACGCTGAAAATCGTTCGCGGTTTGGTGCTCTTCGTCATCGCCCTCGCGCTGACGGTGCCGCTGGCCGCGCTTTATGACGATCCGCAACTGCGTGTACTTTTGCCTATTTCCGCCCTGATCTTCGTGATCTCGGGCTTTGCGTCTCCATCGCGCTATCTCCTCCAAAAGCGGCTGGAGGTACGCCGGATTGCGCTTTTTGACCTTGCCGTTTCGGTCGCCTCATTGGTCATCCACATCGTTTTCGCTCTTCTCTCGCCGACGATCTGGGCGCTCGTGGGGGGATTGCTGCTGGGTACATTGGTATCCACGGTCGGAAGCTATTTTCTCCTGCGCGGCGTAACGCACCGCTTAAAGATAGAACGGCACGCGCTCCGCGAGATCACGCATTTCGGCAAATGGATCTTCTTTGCCTCACTCGTTTACTTTCTGGCGATGAATTTCGATCGGCTGTATTTCGCCGACGCCATCCCCTTCGCGGTGCTGGGCATCTACGGCATCGCGCGCACCTTTGCCGATACTGTACTGCAGGTCTTCCAGCGCATGGGCAATATGCTGATCTTTCCGAAAATCTCAGCTAGCGAAGAGCGCGGTTTCGCGCTGCGTGCGCGTATCGCGCCACTGCGCTGGCCGGTTTTGATCGGCTCGGCCGCCGCACTCGCGTTGGCCGTGACCTTCGCAGACACTTTCATCGATCTCGCCTATGACGATCGGTATAGTTCTGCGGGAATTTTCCTGACGATTCTCTTGGTCGGTACTTGGTTTGCCATCCTTGGTGCCCTTGCTGACGCGATGGTCATGGGTGTGGGCAAGCCGGCTAGCGTGGCGACTAGCAACATCGTGAAGCTGGCGGTCATCGCCGGAACCTTGCCAATGTTTCTGCCGCGTTGGGGAATTATCGCCGCGCTGTTCGGTTTCGTTGCTGGCGAAGCGGCACGCTACGCCGTCCTCGTCTGGCGAAAGCATGCGTTGGGGCTGGCGTTCTTCCGCCAGGATCTGGCGGCGACGATGTTATTCCTCGTTTTCGCGCTTTTTTGCAGAGAGTTCAGCGGATTGCTGGGACTAACTTCCGGCCTCGCGGGGTGGGTTGCGCAAGCCGGGACTGCGCATGTCTGAGCGACAGAAGATCGGGGTTGTCGTCATTGGCCGGAACGAGGGCGAGCGGCTCAAATGCTGTCTCCGTTCGATCCCGACTGGGCTGACAACGGTTTACGTCGATAGCGCCTCGACCGATGGCAGCGTCGAACACGCGCGAAGCTTGGGTACCCATGTGGTGGAACTCGATCTGGCCGTTCCGTTCACAGCTGCCCGTGCGCGCAACGAAGGGGCGGCTCGGCTTCTGTCGCTCAAACCCGATGTCGCATTCATTCAGTTCGTCGATGGAGACTGCGAGTTCGAAACAGGATGGCTCTCAGCCGCCAAAGAGTTTCTCACCATCCGACCCGACGTTGCAGTTGTTTGTGGCCGCCGGAGTGAAAGGTTTCCCGAGGCATCATTCTATAATGCGCTTGCGGACCGTGAATGGGACACTCCCGTCGGCGAAGCCGCATCTTGCGGCGGCGATGCCATGCTTCGAGCCTTGGCCTTCCGCGAGGTGGGCGGGTTCGATGCCGCCATGATTGCAGGTGAGGAACCGGAGATGTGCAGTCGGCTCCGCACCGCCGGCTGGAAAATCTGGCGGCTCGATTGCCCCATGACCGTCCACGATGCCGACATGCATCGCTTCCGCCAATGGTGGCTGCGTACGGTGCGCGGAGGTTTCGGCTACGCGCAGGTCTGGGACCGGACGCGCCTTACCCCAAGGCCACTCTACGCCCGGTCGCTTGCTCGAGCGCTCTTCTGGACTTTGGGTGTAATCGTGTTGGCGATACTGCTGGCGAGTCTCTTCGGACCGAGGGCGTTGCTTGCCGCACCAATCATCTGGTTCGTGCAATGGGTTCGACTATCGATGCGAACGGACCCACGGGAAGCAGGCTTGTTGGTGGTTGGCAAAATCGCGGAGACGGTCGGGGCAGGGCGCTTCCTCATGTCGCGTTTGCGCGGCCGGCGTAGCGGAACGATCTTCTACAAATGAGCACGATCGCCTATCTGGTCAGTGATTACCACGCGCCCTCGCATACGTTCGTACGGCGCGAAGTCGATGGACTGCGCAGCTTGGGTGAAACCGTTCGACCATTTTCCGTTCGCGGTAATAACCGCATGGGCGAAGAACCGGTCAGCATTATATTGAAAGAGCCGCTGACGCGATTCGCAGCGGCGATCCTGTGGAACTTGGCCCGGCATCCTTTGCGAGCGATGCAGACATGGGTGCGCGCGTTGTCGCACCGTCCCCCGGGTTGGCGGGGGCTCGTCTGGTCGCAGTTCCATTTCGTCGAAGCAATGGTGCTTTCCCGCATGCTCGTCGAATGCGAAGCAACCGTGCTGCATTCGCATTTCGCTAATAGCGGCGCTACGGTCGCCATGCTCGCGGCAAAACTGGCCGACATCCCATGGAGCATGACGTTGCATGGAATTTCGGAAACCGATTATCCGGCCGGCCTCCTACTGCCGGACAAGATCGGGAACGCCGCCTTCGTCGCGAGCGCGAGCAGATTCATGTTGGCACAGGCAATGCGTATTACTCAGCCGTACTGTTGGGACCGCCTTGCGATCGTTCGGTGTGGGATCGACCTCTCCGCGATGCCGCCACGCCGCGACCACGGAGCGATGGTCGATCGGGCGCTCTATATCGTTTGCGTGGGGCGCTTATCGCCGGAGAAGGGCTACTCTGTGCTGATCGAAGCTGTCGCCCGGCTGACACATAAGGGTCATCGCGTTACGGTAGACATAGTCGGCGACGGACCAGGGCGTGATGATGTCGAAATGGCGATCCGCGAAGCTGGCTTGCCCGATGCGATACGCCTCCTCGGCGCAATGCCCGAAGCGCGCACGCTGGAGACCATTGCGGGAGCGGACATAATGGTCCTGCCCAGTTTTATGGAGGGCTTGCCGGTAGTCGTGATGGAAGCGATGGCGATCGGTGTGCCGGTCATCGCCAGCAGGGTCGCTGGGATCCCCGAGTTGATCGAAGACGAGGTTACTGGGCTTACCGTAACCCCTACCGACGATTCGGCTCTGGCGTCAGCGATAGAAAGGTTGGCGGCGGATGAAGACTTGCGGCGAAAGATTGTCGCGGCAGGAAAAGAAAGGGTCTTCGCCGAGCATTCAATCGCGGAAACCGCCTACCGGATGAAGGCGCTGTTCGACAAAGTTCGCGCGCGGTGAGGCTGCTCGATACCTTCGATCGCATCCGGGTGATCAACCTTCCCGAGCGAACTGACCGACGACGCGAGATGGACGCTGAGTTGGCTGCGGTGGGGCTCGCCGGCGATCCGCGCGTTGCCTACTTTCCAGGCATTCGACCAGCCGATCAGGGCCGCTTCAATTCGATCGGCGCGCACGGGGTCTATCTTGGACAAGCGCAAATCCTGCGGGAAGCGGTCGCAGCGGGTGCTTCAGTTTTGATTTTGGAAGACGACTGCGCCTTCTCATCTCACGCCGCAGAATTTGAGGCCAAGACGGCGTGGGACATTTTCTACGGCGGGCAC
Organism: Tsuneonella amylolytica; assembly: GCF_003626915.1. Taxonomy (NCBI): domain Bacteria; kingdom Pseudomonadati; phylum Pseudomonadota; class Alphaproteobacteria; order Sphingomonadales; family Erythrobacteraceae; genus Tsuneonella; species Tsuneonella amylolytica. Next base: position 1,124,596 of record NZ_CP032570.1, on the reverse strand, counting down.
GACGCCGCTAATCCTCACGACTTGCACAATAGCGACATCATCGGCGCGCACATGATGGGATTTTCTAGGGAGGGTGCAGTTCAGGTGAGCGCCTACCTCGATGCTCTTGATCCGGATGACGCGGTTCATCCGCCGATCGATGCGGCCTATATATGGTTTCGTCGCGCGCATCCGATGGTGCGGACCGAATTCGCCGTTCCCCCTTTGGCCGTCCAGCGTACATCGCGAAGCGACATCGCGCGCTCCAAATGGCACCACCGGTTGCCGGGGGGGCGGCAACTGGGTGGATGGGTCCGCCGAACTCTTCAAGCGAAGACCGACCGTTAACGGTAGCCTAATCTCCGTTAGCTTGCGGCTTGGCATTCAACCGGGAATATCATCGCTTCATGTCATTTAGCGCTTGAATCGCATGATTCTGACCCACTTTGGGGCAATGCGAAATATCATTCGATACAGGCGTTAAAATAGGGTAAAACGAGTCGTCTAACGAAAACACATTCCATGCGACGGGGATGGGCCGCAGTTTCGTCGTTTCCGTGATATGGAGATACTTTATGCGATATCTGAGTTTGATGCCCGTTGTAGCCGGTCTGGCGCTCGCAACCCCCGCCAGTGCCGGTGTGTTCATTTGTACCGGCTCCAACTGCACCACGACGGATGAGAACGTCCTCGTGGATGATCGTTCGTCCCCTGTCACTGGCATGACCAACACCTCGAATGTTCAGGTCAACTACACCAGCAGCACAGATACTTTGGTCGCTGCGTCCGCAGGGCAGGCGACCGTGTCAGCGTTGGACGGATTGCTCAATTCGGTTGAGTTTTCGCTCGCGAGTGGGTTTGCGTTCACCTCCGCGATCTTCAACCTAAGCCCTGTGCCTGGAAATGCCGCGAACGAAGCGACCAGCATTTTCGTGAACTACGTTTTGGCAGATGGAACCACTGGAACGTCGACGCAGTCCGTTAGCAAAAACGGAAATAATTTCTTCGGCGTATACGGCACCGATGGCACGATGTTCACGAGTATTGGTTTCATTGGCAATCCCAGCACGACCGGGATTAGCGACATTCGCCAGCTCCGCTTGGGCGGTGTCACGGCGATAAGCTCCGCAGTTCCTGAACCGTCTACCTGGGCGCTTCTTCTCATCGGTTTCGCCGCGGTGGGCGGAGTAATGAGGACGCGACGGCGCCAGTTCGCGAAGACAGTCCACGCCTAATTCGAGAGTCGCTGATCTTTTCATAAGGTTATAAAGGACCGCCGGCTGGCGCCGGCGGTCCTTTTGTACTTCCTAAATAAAAATCCGCCCGAGAACGGTTGATCGGCTATTGGTGATTTCGAGTTCGCTGGATCAGTTGGCGAAACCGTCGCTTTGTAGTCTGCCCTTGAACGAGGGTGTCGCCAACGATGTATCCTGGCGTCCCTTGAAGACCGAGAGCAAAAGCCTCTCTCGCGTTGCGCGCCAGCGAGGCATTTATTCCTAATTCGTCGTTTTTCAGCGTTGCTTCAACCGTTTCCCAAGAGCCGCCGCTTGCGCGCACCACGTCACGCAGCGTCTTTTCATCAAGCACGGCACGTTTCAACAGCGCGCGGTGAACTGCCGGATAGATACCCTGATCCGCCGTGGCCAGTGCGACACGCGCGGCTCGTAAGGAGACGGGCCCGAGGATCGGCCATTCCTTGACGAGGATCGTTACGTCGCGATCACGGCCGATGGCCGCTTCGAGATCTCGACTGGCAGCGCGGCATATGGGGCATTGATAATCGGTGTAGACGACGATCGTTACCTGGGCATCGTTCCTGCCGAGACGTGGGGCGTGTTCGTCGTCGCGGATCTGGGCGAGAAGAGGGCTGCCTTCCAACGAGCGGCCTTGGTCATCGCTCCGTTGCATCCATAGCATCAGCGCGACGCCCACAGAGATGGCAAGGACCGGCGTATGGAGTGCACGCATCGCGACTTACCGACGCATCATCCCGAACCACTCTTGGAGGAGCGGGAAGGGTTTTATGAAAAGAGTAACGATGACCATCGCGAGAGCGGAGGCGGAGATTGCGGTCGCTAGATAGAGCCCCCAGCCCGACAGCAGACGCGATAGAAGCAAGGCGACGGCAAGGATCACCACTTGGTGAAGGAGGTGGAACGGGAAAACATCGTTGCCGAATGGACCCATATAAACAGGAGGAACGCTCCGCAGCAGAGCCAGTTCATGGCGTGAAAGTGGCGTGTCAGCTCGTCCGCCTCTTTTGGATCATCGCCACGGAAATTGGGATTGGTTTGCGCGGTCAACCGGCTTCGACCCCGAACCGATCGCACATCTTGGCGATGAAACTACCCGGCGGTGGCGGCGCATCCTTCAGACCTTCCAACCGCGAGTGCCACATATGGACCGCGACGGTACGCTCCGTGAGCATGCCTTCGACCACTTCCGCGGGTTCGTAAAGCTCTCGCGCATCCTTCCAACGCACGGGATAGAATACGTCGGGTGGCTGGGCATGGTGGGCCAGGTTGTTCGTCTTGACGACGTAGGTGACCAGACCGGCGCTGAAGGTTCCCCAAGGGTAATCCTCGAGCTCGATCCGGCCTTCGCGCAGCCTTTGCCAGTAGAACATCAGCTTTCTTTTGGGTCCGTAGAATGGCGGACAGCGGTTGGGCTGCGGGATGGACTGCAAGTCACGAACCATGGCCGAATTCGCAGGCGCGCCGAGGACGGCATTGTTGATGTGATTTTCGTATTCCCAACCGAAAACGAATGGCGTTGGGAAAGCCAATGGCCGAAGGAAAATAAAATCCATGTCGACCCAGTGGCCGAGTCCCTTCGCAAGCATCTCTATGCGCCAAAGATTGGCTCCGAGCGCGACGCTGCCGCTATCTCGGTATCGAAGCAGACGTTCGCGCGGCATGACTTCGGCAGCGTCGCGCAGGTCGGTGCCCGGGGGAACGCCTTCGAGTTCATGCGGTTCGTAGCTCCAGAGTGTGAACTCATGACCCGTGGCCCGTGCCGACGCTAGGCAGAGTCGCTCAAGATAGTCCAGTCGCGGGCCTACCCATAAAGAATTGAGGTGGGGCAGGGTCATGTGCTCTCGCTCACTCGATGCCGAAAGAAATTGGTTTTACCGCGAAACACGTGCGCTCTATCGATCTAGGCTTGCCCGGTTGCTAACGATCCATATCCTATGGGGCGTCGAGGGCAAGAGCCCCGACAGGATCGTTTCGGGTTGGGTCGCTCTCGCCGTAATCGTGCATCGCATAGCCGCTTTGTCGGTTAACCAAATTCTGTTCCCCAGCCTTAACTTTGGTGAACCAATGTGCCGGTCAAGGGATCGGTCGGTGGATTGGTCGTGAGAACGCCAGCGTCGCGAACGCTGCGGATCGGGGGTGGTCATGCATGCAATTTACACGGGTTACGGTCAAGGCCGAGCTGAAGAATGGCAGGCCAACTTCGCCGGTGACGGTGCGGTACTCTATCGGTCGCACAGATCGGTGAAGGCAGCCGGCGACAGCGAAACCATCGCCATCCGGCTTGCCGATTGTGACGGGCAAAGGAACTCGGCCAGCATGGTCGTCAACCGGCAGTACGGTGCTCGTGGCTACGGTTCAAATCACCGAATCAATGCGAACGAAGCTTCGACAACGTTTGTGGCGTCATCAGATGTGCAGATCTTTGGCACGATCACGCTCGTCGCCGATTCGAAAAATAAACTCGCCGCGGATCGTACGTTCGGCCGCGAAGTCGACGAACTGCGCAGGCGTCCTGGGGCGGTTTTGTGCGAACTGACGAAGTTCGCATTCGACCCGTCCCCTGATTCTCGGCCCTTCTTGGCGAGCCTGTTTCACGTCGTCTATATTTACGGCACGGAACATTTCGGGGGGACCGACCTTTTGATCGAGGTAAATCCTCGACACGTGCGCTTTTATGAGTTGATGCTAGGCTTCCGCAAGATCGGCGGTTTGTGCGAAAACGAGGCCGTGGGAGCGCCGTCTCAATTGATGCATGTCGCCGTTGCGGATATTTGCCTGAACATCCGTAAATGGGCTGGCAAAACGAACCGGAGCGAAAGAACGCTCTATTCGCACTTTTTTAGCGAGCGCGAGGAAAAGGGGTTGCGCGGGCGAATTGCGGAATATGCGGCAGATCGGCGCAAGTCTAGGCAATCCCCTAGCCATATTTGTAAAGCGGAGATGCGTGCGGCCGCATGAGGCCGGGCGGACCTGCAGCGAACGTTGATATGTAATTGGAGCATATAAAAGGGTGGGCGCAACAGCTGTTCCGCCCACCCTGATATAGTGTCGATATTCAATCAGAACGCGTAGCGAACGCGAACCTTATCCTTGCGACGCCGACGCATCGTTACACCAATACCGGCAAAGCCCAAAAGCATAAGCGCCCAGGTCGCCGGCTCCGGCACCGCAGCGGTGGGAACGAACGAAAGATCACCGCCGTACGATCCGGCCCCGCGCGAGCGACCGTTAATAGTCAGAACGTTTGCCACGTCTGCGAAAATCGGAACGTTCGTCAATGCACCAAATTCGAATGCGCCGTTAGGCGACAGCGGCACAACGAAACTGGTGAAGCCATTGAACAAGGTCGCCGACAGAAAATCCAAGTCGGTCCTACCGCCAAGCGCACCAGCAAGGGTTGTCGTGATCGATCCGCTACCGAGGCCATTCTGGCCTAGGCGAAAAATGAAACGATCAGTAAAAAGCCCGGTGGCGATGCCAGCGTTGCCGATCGTGGCCGACACGGCACCGGAGAAGGGGTCACCAACGACTTCAAATGTCGAGTTGGGCGGATTGGTCGCAGCCGCGGGCGTGCCTTCGGGAAAAATATCAGCGGCGGACGCCGGAGTGGCGAACGCCACAGCGACGACGGCCGTGGCCGTAAGCATTCTGTGGAGCATGGTCATAAGGGGCCTCCCTTTCTGGAGATTCGACTCGGGTGTTAACCAGACGGTAAGCTTGCTAACTTCTTAACAACCTCCGATCAACCCTAAAGCCACCTCATATCCATCAGTTCCTGAAAAAAGTCGGCTTAGGCAAAATCTGTTCCTTTTTGGTACAGAAGTTCGTGCTAGAGCTAGAAATGTGAAGCAACATTTCAGAGGCCCTAGAGATTCTTGCGTTGCAGAGATCGGCCTCAGTAGCGCTTCCCTGGCCAATGCGCCGTGGGTGAGCCCTAAGCGACGGGTTCGTCGCCAGGCCGCTTTAGGAAGGTGAAGATTAGCATCGTGATGCCCGCGGTGCCGAGAACCAAGGAAAGCGGTAGCGCTGTTCCATCAAAAAGTATGGAAACCGCCAGAGAGCCGGCGAGTCCCGCTAGGAACTGAACAGCACCGCAAAGTCCGGATGCTGTTGCGGCAGCACGGGGGTAGAATTCAAGCACGCCCGCGACGGAGTTTCCGACGATAAAGCCGCCCGAGATCATGAAGCCCATTAGGGCCGCGATGAGAACGCGCGCATCGCCAGGCATTAAAGCCGTAGCGCCAATCGATCCTAATCCGAATACACAGCCAATGAGAGCCCCAACAGTGAGCGCCCGCGAATGAGTGACCCGTCTAACGACGCGTGCATTTATCAGATTAGAGATTATGACCATAAACGTGCCAAAAGCTAGCAACGAGGCAAATGCGCCGGGCGTGAAGTCGAACGCGACCATAAATATCTGCGGAGACGCGGAGAGAAACGCGAATAGACCTGCATAAAAGCTAGCGCCAACTGCCAAGGGTGTAAGTAGGCGGACATCAGTGGCTATCTCAACGTACGTCTTGGTATATCGACTTATTGCCGTACCCGTTCGCTCGATCCGGTCTTCGGGTATTTGCTTCAAGACAACATACGCGGATATTATGCCGGCGACTGCAAGTGTCCAAAAAATCGCTCGCCATCCTGCAAAATCTAGGATCGCTGCGCCCAACAATGGCCCCAACAGTGGTGAAAGCGCCATGACCGCGAGGAGTGTTGACAATACTCTCGCTGCATCGTCACCCGAATAGAGGTCTCGCACGACTGCTCGAGAAAGCACCGCGCAGGCACTCGCCCCAATACCTTGGATTAAGCGCCAAGCAATAATTGCCTCGCCGCTGATCGAGAGCGCCGATCCGGCAGAGGCGGCGACAAACAAGGCTAAGCCCGCCAGCATTGGCATGCGGCGACCGATTGAATCTCCCAACGGGCCCCAGCCTAGTTGACCTAACACGAACCCAGCAAGATAGGATGCAACCGAAAGCTGGATAGTGACGGGCGTTTCCCTCAACCCCAATGCCATGCTTGGGATTGCTGGAAGATACAGATCGGTCGATATTGCTGCAACTGCCATCAACCATGCCAGCGCCGCCAAAAAGCCGAAGCGCCGGACGCCGCGTTCTTCGAGCGGCTGACAATTAGAAGGCTCCGCCTTGACCATCCCAAGCCTATGAGAGATGTACGGTTAATTTACCCTTAATGTAGTCAATTTCCTCGACCTGGGATCCTCCGCTGCATTAAACAGCTGAACTTCGGAACCTCCGGTCGTGAATCGGAAGCGCCGCAATGTCGGCAATCTCTGTTCATCAATCGCCACCAGCTGATACGCTGGTGCTGGCCGCGTGAAACTGGCGGCGTTGGCAGCAGCTTCCGCTGCAGGAGACAGGCGCTGCCCTCGCGACTACGCAGATCAATCGGCCCGATCCGTCGTTTCGCTGTCGATCCCTTTTGCGTCATTTTCTCGCTGCGATTCTTGCTGCATTATCGAGATGCTCCTTCGCGTGTCGTGCTCTCGCAAGCCAAGTTCGATCCGCCTGACTCGCTCGAGGGTCATCTCCATAAGCTGTCGGTTACGACCCAGCAGGTCGGCGAGGATGCCAAGCACGAAGGTCACCGTGCCCGCAGTAAGTAAAGCCGAACCGATCACGAGGGACTGGATTTTGCCCTCTCCGCTGACGAAAAGATAGAAGTAGAGGAAACGAGCTAGCGGAACACTCCCTACCAATGCAATCAACACGCCAATTAGTGAAAATACCCGTAAAGGCTGGTACATGGCGTACATTCGAAGGGTCGTTGTGCCAGAGCGCTCGATAAATCGAAAAACAGATTTAAACAGACGTGAGTCACGCGTTTTTGGATTGGTGCGAACGGGTACGCTGTCGTATGCCACACCCTTTTTTCCGACTTGTATTAGCATCTCGATCGTATAACTGAATGAGGACACGATGTTGATCTGCATTGCAGCATCGCGCGAGATTGCCCTAAAGCCGCTGACCGCATCTGGCACTTGGACGCCGGAAAAGCCTCGGACAATCGTGCTTCCGATGCGCTGCAGAAATTTTTTGCTTTGCGAAAAATCGGCGACGCTTGATGTCTGGCGATCCCCGATGACGACTTCTGCGCGGCCTTCGACGATAGGCTGCACAAGGGCGGCTATATCCTCGCCAGCATACTGGTTGTCACCATCGGTATTGACGATGATATCGGCTCCCGCCCCCAGCGCGTAATCGATGCCTCGCGCAAATGTACGGGCGAGGCCGAGATTGACGACGTTGCGCAGCACGTGATGAACGCCGAGCTCGTGTGCCAGACGAGCGGTCCCGTCGCGAGAACCATCATCGATCACGAGATATTCGATCTCGTCGATACCCTCAATCGCGCGAGGCAGGTCGCGGACGGTCTCGCCCAAGGTGTCGACTTCGTTGTAGCAAGGGATTTGGATAATAAGTTTCATTTTGTCCTCGATTGCGGGCGCCTCGCTGCGAACAGGGCGCGATAGGCGAAGAACTTGAGGAAGGCGGAGAGTGCGAGCACCGTCAGCAATGCGATTGGGTATGGAGCGCCAAAATTATCATAGAGAGCGAGGAAGACGAAATATTCCCCCACACGGAAAGCACCATTGACGAAGACATATCTGACGACGTCGCGGCGCCAACCTCGTGTGGAACGGTAGACAAAGTTACGCAGCAAGACGAGATTGGCGATATACGCCGCCGCGAACCCGATCTGTACCGCGCGAGGTTCAGTGATCCCCGCCGTCTCGACGAGCAGCACGGGCAACCCAAAGGAAAGAGCCGCGCTGATGCCAGTTGAGATTGCAAATCGAAGGGCTTGATGCGCCCATCGCTCACCAACTGCAGTCGAACGCGCTCCATCGCTTCCCTCATTTTGCGGCAATGGTTTCAACTCGCTTCCTTTGGACCGGCGCGGCCGATGCTCGAGTATTCGAAGCCGGCCGCGCGCACCTCGTCGGGCCGATAGACGTTGCGCAAGTCGACGAGGACCGGCGCGTTGGCGAGATCCTTGACGCGGGCGAGGTCGAGGGCCCGAAAGGCATCCCATTCGGTCACGATCACCACCGCGTCGGCGCCCTCGATCGCGTCGTAGGCGCTCTTGCACATCGTCACCGCCGGCATCAGCGGAGCGGCAAGCTCCATGCCTTCGGGATCGTATGCCTTCACCTCCACCCCCGCGTCGCCCAGTGCCTGCGCGACCGCGATGGCCGGGCTGTCGCGCATATCGTCGGTGTTGGGCTTGAACGTCAGCCCGAGAAGCGCCGCGGTCTTGCCGCGTGCCGCCTCGGGTCCGCCCAGTGCGTCGAGGACCTTGCGGCCCATCGCGCGCTTGCGGGTGTCGTTGACCTTGACCACCGCCTCGACGATCCGGCTCGGCGCGCCTGCGTCCTCGGCCGTCTTGAGGAGGGCCAGCGTATCCTTGGGGAAGCAGCTTCCGCCATAGCCGGGCCCGGCATGAAGGAACTTTGGCCCGATACGCCCGTCCATGCCGATGCCCCGGCTTACGTCCTGGACGTCGGCGCCGACCTTCTCGCACAGGTCCGCCATCTCGTTGATGAAAGTGATCTTGGTCGCGAGGAAGGCGTTCGCGGCATACTTGATGAGTTCGCTCGTGCGCCGGTTGGTGAACAGGATCGGCGACTGGTTGAGATGCAGCGGGCGATAGACCTGGCGCATCGTCTCGCGGCCGAAGTCGTCCTCCGCCCCGATCACGATGCGGTCGGGGCGCTTGAAATCGCCGATCGCCGCGCCTTCGCGCAGGAATTCCGGGTTCGAGACCACCGATACGCGGTGCGCGCAGCCGGTGTCGGCAATGATACGCTCGACCTCGTCGCCGGTGCCGACGGGCACGGTCGACTTGGTGACGACCACGCAATCGTGCGCCAGCGCCTCGCCCACCTCGCGCGCGACGGCATGGACGTAAGTGAGGTCGGCGTGTCCGTCGCCGCGGCGGCTCGGCGTGCCGACCGCGATGAATATCGCTGCCGCACCGCGGATGCCCTCGGCCAGATCGGTCGTGAACGTCAGGCGGCCGGCCTTGACGTTGGTCTCGACCAGCGCGTCGAGCCCGGGCTCGTAGATCGGCATGACCCCGTCGTGCAGCCGGTCGATCTTGGACTGATCCTTGTCGACGCAGACGACGTCGTGACCGAAGTCGGCGAAGCACGCCCCCGACACCAGTCCGACGTAACCGGAACCTGCTACGGCTATTTTCACAGCGATGTCCCCTTGATTGATTTCTTCGCTAAACGTTGCCAAAGTTTTATTCGGCTTCTTCGCCCCTTAGCTTAGCGCGATTATCATCAACGATAAGCCGCGATTCTGATTGGTCGGCTTTGAGATCGGAAGCCGGTTTTTGCAGGATCGCAGTCTCGGGCGCTGGCACGCTTTTTACAGCATCAGCGAGAATTCTAGATTGCAGCGCCTCTGGCATCCCGAAACCGTCAATTTTGTCGACGACAACAGGATCAGCGAGCGGGACGTTGACCTCAGGTAAAACTTCTCCGCCGCCGGTGCTTTCTGGCAAGGCTCTTTGCGTGAAAGCATTTCGCCGTCCCCAAGCGCCTTTCCACCGATAAAAAAGATGAGTGCCAATGGCCGTTATCTTGTCTAAAGACGAAGCCCAGTAGGGAACCACATAATTCGCATGATAATGGGTCGCCATACCCACCGCGGGCTCAACATGGCCATCGAGAGCTTCTGCAGCGATCTTGCGAGCATTATCCCATCCGGCCCGGCTGGGTTGACGCAAAAGACTACCGTCGCAAGTGAACGTAAATTGACAACCGGTGGATCGTTCGGAACCTTGATATACCACCCCGCAGATGGACATCGGAAACGCCGGATGGCGAACGCGATTCAAGATAACTTGCGCGACCGCTCGTTTTCCTTGAGCACTTTCGCTGCCAGCTTCGTAGTAGATTGCGGCCGTAAGGCAGTCGATGGCTTTCTTGCGGGATAATCCGAGAGCATCATCGGCAACATATACCAATGGCCGCGCTGGCTCTGGTGGATCCGAGACGAATGGAATTTCCTCGTTAGCTTTCTCTGCTTCCTGCGGCGTTAACGGGAGGAGCGCCTGAGGCACGGGCAATTGCGGAAGAGTCTGATCACTATGGATTGGCGCTTCGTCTGCCACAGGCAGCGACTGCCGGCCATGTTGCAACGACACTAACAGCCAACAGCCTACAGCCGCGAGCAATCCGATCATCAGCGCAGCCGTGATCCGTTTCATTGTTCGCCGAGTGAACATCGTTGCGGTCCGTCGACGATGTGGGCGGCTCGATCAAGCTAAGGTTTGCAAACCGTGCGATATCCGGACAAGGTGGTGCAAATGAGCCGCCTGCTGTTTCCACCACGGCCATGATGAATTATATGGCGATGGTGAAAACCGACATTCTATGGCAACCAGCATAATCTCTAGCGAGCCGAGCCGCAACAGAGCACCGTCAGGTCCGCTCTGGTCGCCTCGCGCCATCGTACTCGCACTCGCGGTCGCAATTTTCGCGATTCCGACGATGATTTTTGTAATTCGGGTGGGTTGGTCTGGCGAGGAGGGGGCCCATGGGCCCATCGTGCTCTCCACAGGCTTGTGGCTGCTTTGGCAGCAGTGGCGGTCGTCCCGTTCTGTCGTTCAGCCACCATCATGGCCGTTCGTTTGGATCGCGCTGGCGGTCTTGGTGCCTCTTACAGTCTTTGCGCGCATAACAGAGATCGTCGAGATCGAGGGCTACCTGATGTATGCCTCGTTGATCGTGGTGATGTACAGTTTGACCGGCTTAGCCGCCATCAAGCGGATGTGGTTCCCACTGGTATACCTGGCTTTCATATTTCCGCCTCCGGATACCATCGTGTACGCTGTCACGATCCCGATGAAGATGTGGTTGTCAAAGGCTGCGATTGGTGCGTTAGCCATTATGGACTATCCGATCGCCGGTGAAGGTGTTCGAATTTATATTGGTCAGTATGAACTCCTTGTAGCGGCTGCTTGCAGCGGCATAAATTCTATCATTTCGCTTTCAGCGATCTCACTTTTCTATATCTATATGAGGCATCAAGCCGAATGGCGATACGCCCTGCTCCTCGTATTGTTAATCGTGCCAGTTGCCCTCGCGGCAAATTTTGTCCGCGTTATCATCCTCATCCTGTTGACGTACCATTATGGCGAAGCGGCTGCGCAGGGCTTCCTTCATAACTTCGCGGGGATCCTTCTTTTCGCTGTCGCCCTTGTGGGCATATTCCTACTGGATGCCATTCTGCATCCCATTTTTGAGCGGTTGAGAACTCGCCGGGCAAGGGGTTTCTATGAGTAAAGATTCCTTGCAAGCTACTCATCGCACTGTTCTATTTAATCGACGGCATTTTTTCATTGGCGGCCTTTTGGTGGCTGCGTCAGGTTTAGCGTTTGCTCGCAAACCTGACATTGCCCATCCCATTGTTCCGTCAAAGCTGTTTGATAAATGGATCCCGCAACGCTTCGGGGCTTGGTCAGAAGTTGGTCAGAGCGGGGTTGTGCTTCCGCCTCCTGACGCGACCCGCGATCGTCTCTACGACAATCTTGTTACACGAGTTTATGCAGGCTCCTCGGGCCCTCCGGTTATGCTCCTACTCGCCTATAACAATGCGCAGGACGGTGTCCTTCAAGTTCATCGTCCTGAAACCTGTTATCCGGTTGGCGGCTTCGCTCTCAGTCCGACGGTCTCACTCGATCTCCCTGTCGGAAACCGGTCCGTGCCAGGCACTGCTTTCACCGCGACCGGTCCGGATCGCACTGAGCAGGTTCTTTATTTCACACGGCTTGGTGGTGATTTCCCCCGCACTTGGGTCGAGCAGAGAGTGGCGGTTATCGAAGCCAACTTGGCGCGGCAGATCCCCGACGGGATGTTAATGCGTGTCTCGGTGTTGAACACACCATTCGAAATTGCGCGTCCGCAATTGACTCGCTTTATGCAAGAGTTTTTCGAAGCCAGCGCTCCCCGCTTGCAGCAACTCCTGGTAGGTTAGCTGGGATACCATCAAGGATGATTTGTATGCACCATCGAAAGCTCATCGCTGCGATTTTGGCTTGTTCGAGCCTTGCTATTAGTGCCTGTTCAAAAGAGGCTACCGGCCAGGTGGCCGCGGTAATTAATGGTGACGAGATTACTCTCCAAGAGATCAATGCCGAACTAGGGAATATGGCTATTCCAGAGGGCACTGACAAAAAGATCGCCCAATCTGCCGCGCTTCAACGGATCGTCGATCGCCGATTGATGGCCCAAGCTGCGAAGGAGGATGGTTTGGATAAAACGCCCGAATACATCCTTCGCAAACGTCAGCTCGACGATGCCTTGCTGGCTCAAATGCTCAATCAGCGCGCAGAGCGAACCGTCGAGGTCCCGGATCAAAAGGCGATTGACGAGTTTGTCTCGCAAAACGGCGGAATGTTCGCGAACCGCACAATCTTTACCGTCGATCGGCTTCAGTTTCCGCTACCTGGTGATTTCGGCCGACTTAAAGCGCTTGAAAACGACCATTCAATGGCTGAGGTGACAAGGACGCTTGATAGCCTTGGGATTAAATATCAGCGAGGAAATTCGGAGATCGACGCATTGCAACTTGGTCCGGAGCGTTTGCAGCGAATACAGTCGTTACCGTCAGGAGAGCCGTTTGTGGTTCCAGAGAACGGTATCGTCACGGTAGCGGTCGTTACCGGAACTCGCACGGAACCGATTACGGGCGATCAGGCACGTCCACTCGCCGCCCAAGCTCTGCGCAACAAGCAGTTGGGTGACACCATGATGCAGCGTCTCAAGGCGGCTAGAGCGTCAGCAAAGGTCGAATATCAAAATGGGTTCGCTCCCCCGAAAGAAACCGCAGCAGAGGGGGGCGCGCGCTGAAGCTGCTTTTTGCGCTGCCGGGGTTCCATCGGTTTGATCGTGGAGCGGAAGTCGCGTTGCTCAACGTCGCACGTGCTTTGTCGGAGAGCGGCGATGACGTGACTGTCGCCGGTTCTGGCGATCTGTCGACTACGGTCCCTTACTCATATCGACAGATCGCTGCAGTATCGCGCGAACGGTTCGAGCGGTTTCCCTTTTTTCCACCTTTCCGAAGCGAAACGTCGTGGGAAGACGCGACATTCGCTTTCAATCTACTGCGGAACCGCACCTCAGCGGATTTCGATGCGCTCATCACGTGTTCGTTTCCCTTCACCCACTGGGCATTGGCACGTATGAAATCGCAAGGGGTAAGGGTGTTTGTTACCCAGAACGGCGACTGGCCAGCGGTTAGCAATCGATCGGAATATCGTACGTTCGACACCGATCTCTTGGTTTGCACTAATCCGGATTATTTTGAGAGGAATCATCATCGATGGAATTGCGCTCTCATACCTAACGGCGTTGATCCCGCCCAATTTAAGACCGACGAGAATCTAAGATCAGAGCTCAAAATCTCTCGCAACCAGCCGGTCATTCTGATGGTAAGCGCGCTGATTGAATCCAAGCGCGTGCTGGACGGAATTAGGGCTGTGTCAGCGTTGAAAGATTCCGTCTTAATCGTAGCTGGAGACGGGCCCCTCCGTGAGGATGCGCAATCACTGGCGGACGAACTCATGCCAGGTCGTTTTCGGCGCGTATCGCTTCCGGCTGAACGGATGCCGGCTCTCTATGCGTCAGCGGACGTGTTCCTGCACCTGTCTCTATTGGAATCCTTCGGCAACGTTTTTCTCGAGGCGTGGGCAAGTGGTCTTCCCATAGTTGGGCATGATACGGCTCGCCTTCGTTGGATCCTCGGGGACCAGGTACGATTCCTGTGCGACACCGAGGATTCGGTCCAGCTGCGAAACGCGCTGCGAACGTCACTCGCTGCGGGACGCGGCAATTCAGGCCATGGAATAGATCGCTTTTCATGGGGCAGAATCGCCGAGCAATACAGGGAGGCGATCGAACGCACGATTGTCGAACAACTTTAGTCTAGGAGATTTCTAAAGTAGGAGACGGTTTTCTCTAACCCATCTCGTAGAGCGATGTGAGGCTGCCAATCCAGCTTGTCACGCGCCAGCGATATATCTGGACGACGCTGCATCGGATCATCGGAGGGCAATGGATGCTCTATAAGTTTCGAACGAGCACCGGTCATTTCAATGACAATTTCAGCTAGCTGACGGATGGTAAACTCGACCGGATTACCCAAGTTAATGGGTCCTGTGATACCCGCAGGCGAGTTCATGAGACGGATAAGGCCGTCGACTAAATCATCCACGTAACAGAAGCTGCGCGTTTGCGAGCCATCTCCATAAATTGTAATGTCGTCGCCTCGCAGGGCCTGAATAATGAAGTTCGAAACGACCCGCCCATCGGCGGGATGCATTCGCGGACCGTAGGTATTAAAAATTCTCGCGACTTTGATGTTAAGCGAATGCTGTCGATGGTAATCGAAAAACAAGGTTTCAGCGCAGCGCTTTCCCTCATCGTAACACGACCGTAGGCCGATGGGATTGACGTTGCCCCAATAAGCTTCTGTTTGCGGATGTTGATGAGGGTCGCCATAAACCTCACTGGTCGAAGCTTGGAGGATCGGCACATGGATCCGCTTAGCCAAGCCCAGCATATTAATCGATCCAATCACCGACACCTTTGTCGTCTGCACAGGATCATGTTGATAATGGATAGGAGAGGCTGGACACGCGAGGTTGTAAATTGCGTCAACCTCAACGAACAATGGAAAACAGATGTCGTGCCTCATAAACTCGAACCTAGGGTGGTTCAGGTGGTGGGCGATATTCGCCTTTGCGCCTGTAAAGAGATTGTCGACGCAAAGGACCTCGTCTCCGCTTTCGAGCAGGCGGTCGACGAGGTGAGACCCCACGAAACCGGCTCCTCCAGTGACAAGTACTCTTCGATTGCTGAAATAGCTGCGTGACACGGATCTAGCCCTCCAGGTTGAAGGTCCGATAAGCCATCTCGATCGGACTGCAAACTCCGAAGGCTGCGATAAGCTCTGATGGACGAGGTTTTTTGATGATTGCTCTATTCGTTGCGCAATGGGCGATCTGCCTGCCAGCGGGGATATTGTTCGCTTGGTTTACGCTTGAGGTGTACTCAGGTTTGCGACCGATCAGGTTGTTACCGCTGTCAGATGATACGGTGCAGTGGGCTGTATTAATCCCCGCTCATAACGAAGCGTCCATAATAGCAGATACGATCTCGAGCCTGTTAGCCTCAGACACCGGTGGCCGCGTTGTAGTAGTCGCGGACAACTGCCGCGACGACACCGCAGATAAGGCGCGCGCGGTCGGCGCTGAGGTCATTGAGCGTCACGATAGGGAAAACGTGGGCAAGGGCCATGCGCTGGCGTTCGGGCGAGATCATTTAATGTTATCGCCTGTGGATGCCGTTGTCGTTCTGGATGCCGATTGTCGTATATCTTTAGGGGGCACCAAGATCCTCGCGCAACGTGCAAGCAGTTCGGGTAAGCCGGTCCAAGCTGCCAATTTAATAGTCGGTGGGTCAAAAGACGTCTCTCAGATTGCCATCTCGAACTTCGCTATGATGGTCAAAAACCTGTTCCGCGCACGAGGAATGATCAGATTGGGTGGAAGCGGTCTTCTTTTCGGAACGGGGATGGCATTTCCTTGGCAAATCTTCGCCACGTTACCCCTTGCAACCTCCGATGCTACAGAAGATCTCAAGCTGGGCCTCGATCTAGCGGAACGCGGACAATTTGCTCTACTCGCTGATGACGTACATGTCACCAGTCCGCCAGCTCCTCTTGACGCCAGCCGTGGCCAACGGAGCCGGTGGGAACATGGGTTCATTCGTACAATGGCTCGTCGTGCCCTGCCTCTTTTGCTAAAGGCGGTGCGTACCCGTTCGCGCGCTTTGTTCGTAATCGGCATGCACATGATCGTGCCGCCCGTAGCTTTATTGGTTGCTTTCGGGGTTGGTATCTTAGTGTTGAGCTGCGGGCTGGCTCTTCTGACCGGTCATTGGATCCCGACTTTAGTGTTGCTCGCGATGATATCCGGAGCGACCACCTCGGTGCTGCTCGCGTGGAAAGCGGGCGGGCACGCGGTGGCACCCTTGTCAGCGCTCGCACGTGTTCCGCAATACGTCCTCTGGAAACTTCCAATATACGCAAATCTCCTACGCCGTCGTCGCCAGATCGACTGGAACCGCACAAAGCGAGATTAGCGTTCAGGATTGGTTGTCGCTCTCTGATAGCCCCACCATATCCAAAAAATACGCGGACCCTCGACCAGATAGCGTCGCCAAAGCCTTCTGGGCTCCGTCAAAAGGCGGTGCAGCCATTCGATGTGTGCGGCCTGCATCCAACGGGGCGACCGCATCTTCAGTCCTGTGATGAATTCCAGCGAAGCGCCCGTGCACAAGGCGACGCCGCGGGCATTGCCCCGTAGCGCGATCTCGCGGCATATCAATTCTGATTGTGGTGCGCCGATCGCGAAGAAGATCATATCCGCGCTGCTGCTTTCAACGAACTGGCAAATCTCCGCGCGCGCCGCAGGATTGTATCGCACGCCCATGGGAGGGAGGGAGAACCTCCAGCTGTGCATGGGGTAGAGACGCTCAAGGCGCCGATGCATTTCAGGACTTCCTCCGACTACGCTCAGGTTTCGTCCGATCGCGGCGCGCTGCAAAACAAGTGAGGTCAGATCGCTGCCCGGTGCGACAGGCAGGACTTTCCCCGACCGTTTGCCAAGCGCGGAGAGGATGCGACTGTCGCAGAGCACTAGGTTTGCTTGACAGTATGCGAGGGCAATGTGGTCGTCGAGGATAGGCTCTGAATGCAACCGAACGACGTGGTCAACATTGGGAGTCACCACGTAGGCAAACTGCTGCTCAGCAGACATTCGCTCTACAGCCGCAGCAGCTTCATTTAAAGACAAGGGATCGAAATCGAGCCCGAGAAATGCGACACGAGCCTTTTCGGATTTGGATGTAGCCGTCATCGTACGACAAATCGCCCGAGAAGCCCGTTTGGCGGGAGTTCGCCAGGCTTCAAATCTATTCCATAGTTCTTGCTGGCAGCAGCAAGCCCGCGGTCTGCCTCGCCGACGCAGGCCATGGAGCCGCGTCGACAGACATCAGCAAGCAAACGCCATCCGGACGTCGATGCTGGGGCAGCGCGCGTAAGCCTTCGCGCTGCCCCTGCTGCCTCTTGAACAGCTCTCTGTTTTATCAACCAGTCCACATAAGATCGCGTAAGCGGTTCACTCTGCCGGTTGGTATCAATACCGTCACGAAAAACCCTGCGCGCATTTACGGGGTCGTTCTGCGCGGCGTAAGCTAGGGCGGTAATTTCGTAGGCTTGAGGCAAATCAGGGCATTGAGCTGAAGCGCGTTGGCCAAATCGTACAGCATCACTAAACGAACCGGTCTTCAGCTTGATGGCTGCCACCACGCTAAGCGCAGCACAGTTATCCTTATCCTGCTTGAGAATTTCGGCTGCGATGGCTTGCGCTCTTGGCAAGTTCGTTTGCTGCAGAGCTATTTCGGCTTCGATCGCTTGGGCCTCTTGAGGCTTCATAAGCTTTTGAAGTCGTTTGGCTGCATTCAATTCGCCTCGCGACAGCGCCAAACGCTTCAATGCGCTTAGGGACTTTGTATTGGCCGAGGCTTGGAGTTGGTCGAGAAATTCGGGCGTCAATAAGAGAGAATACTCTCTGAGAACGCCGACCGCATCCGCAATCTGCGCGTCTGTCAGATCCTTCTGTGCCAGCGCAACTGTCAAAAAACGCCTTGCGTGCGCTTTATCGCCTGTTTTCGCGCTGAAATTTCCGCGATCAATCGCAAGAGTCGCATCCCGCGGTGTCAGCCGATCCAGCTGGTCGAAAGCGTCGCGCATTGCTGCGGCGTCGTGCCTCGCACGTGCGATCTCGAGACGTGTACGAACGCTGCCGGCTGTTGGTGCCCGCATCGCTTCGTATTGGTTTACTGCTGCAAGAGCCGCTTGCGGATCGCCGGCCAGAAAGGCTGCCCGCGCCTTCAGAATTGCCCCTGCTTCGCTGCCTTCATCCTGTCTGAGTATGCGATCTGCCCATCCACCCGCTTCTTCATAGCGCCTTTTCACCAGCGCGATCAGGCCACGCACAAGCAAAGCATCGGATTGCTCAGGCTGAAGCGTCAAGATTTGATCGGCAGCGTTTTCGGCTTCTTCGTAATCACCGACCTGCAGGCCTAACTGTGATACGCCCTGCAAGGCTTCCGCGTTGGTTGCATCTAGAGCCAGCGCATCCTGGTATGCGGCGTAGGCAGCTGCCGTCTGACCGGCCGCGAACTCGATCCGGGCTCGCAAAAGATAGTAGTCCGGCTCATCGTCACGCGTCGCGATCGCTGCCGAGATTGCTTGACGGGCTTCCGCAAACCGGCGCTGGTCAAGCAAGCTCAATGCGCGCCCCGCATCCTCTTGAGGATCATTTCGAAGCGCACTGCAAGAGACCACGGACGCGCCCACAGCTACGGCGAGGACCAGGCGCCAGCAGAAAATTGAGGGTAAATGCGTTGGAAAGAGGATGATCGTTGCTCTAAGGAAGGATTATAGCACGCGGAAGCAGCGAGGAGCAGCTACCAGATGATCCGTAATTTCACTCTAGCGTCCATTGTCATTCTGGCAAGCGTCGGTTCTGCAGCGGTCGCGCAAGCACCATTGCCTCAAATGGCCCCAGCACCCGGAGTCGTGCGTCAGGATCCCTATAGGATCAATGCGGGCGACGAGCTTCAGATCTATGTGTGGGGCGAGGAGCGTTTGCAGCGCGCTGTCAAGGTGTTGCCAGATGGTTCGATTGCGTTTCCACTGGTTGGCCAGATCACTGCGCAAGGCCTTCTGCCGCGCGAACTGGAGCAGGCAATCACAAACGGATTGGCGGGCCAGTATCGCGGCCAAGTTCCGCAGGTAACCGTGTCGGTTGCAGCGCCCACCGGCTTGCAGTTCTCCATCATGGGACGCGTCAAGGCGCCGGGTACCTTTACGCCAGGCCGGTACGTAAATGTTCTTGAAGGGTTGAGTATGGCTGGCGGACCAAATGAATTCGCCAATCTCAATGACATTGTAATTCTACGGAAAGAGGGCAATTCGATCCGAGCAATCCCCGTGCGAGTTGGCGCACTCTTCAAGACCGGCGCCAGCAGCAACGACGTGGACCGGTCAAGCGTCATTCGTATCGAATCGGGTGATACGGTTATCGTGCCATGACGACTATTGCGGAGACTTCGGCGGTCAGCCTAATCGTTCTGTGCACTTTTGCCGCAGAACCATCTCATGCTCAAGAAGTCACTAAGTCTGTCGACGTTTCTGTGGGCGGAAACTACTCATCAAATCCATTTTTAGATGCAAATGGATCGACTGGCTCTATATCAGTTTATGCCGAGGTGGCTCCAAGGATTAGACTTGAGGATGAAACGTCAAATCTGCAGTTGAACGGTGCAGTGCGATATTCGACCTATCTCAGTCGATACAAAAGTGATGTGACTGGGCGGTTGGGGCTCACCGGTGACCGACGATTGAGCGAACGCCTGCGTTTGCGCGCCGCGGCGACCATCACTACCTCGCGTTCGGCGGCCCAAGACGTGCTACTGGGCGAACCGTCTGTGTTGAACCCGGATAATACTTTTCCCGACCTCCCTTTTGTAGATACCACCGTCGCTGGATTGAGGACGCGCGCAACATCGTTTGGTCTTGGTGCTGGGCTTGAGTATGCTCTATCCCCAACCGATGCGTTGGGGATCGGACTGGACTCGACCTACCGTACGTATGATGGTCCAGCCGGCATCAATTACCGTACAACATCAGCCAACTTTCAATATGGTCGGCGGTTGAACGAATCGCTTATGTTGAAGACGAGCGTGGAGGCGGGCCTCGTTGATTACGAGAATAGAACCACGGGTGACTCTCGCATTTTCTCGCCTTCTGTAGGAGTCGACTGGGGGCTTTCCGAGACGGCAAAGCTTGCCGCCCAAGCAGGCTTTGCTGTGGTCAATACGGACCTGATTGCAGGCGGCAGCAATACGCGAACTTACTTGACCGCTCGCGGCTCATATTGCGATCGATTGCTTGAGGGATCGCTTTGCCTTTCTGCGCAGCGCTCTGCGCGCCCTACAGGATTTGCGGGCGTGAGTATCGTGACGGGGATCGACCTGGGATACAGTAGGAAGATCACTGAGTCGGACAGCATCTCTGGCTCGGTGCGCTACACCTGGACAGATCAAACATCGGCAAACGGCTTTGCAACCGAAGATTGGAATTCGCGCTTCGGCGGAATTGCAGGAACTTACAGCAGGGCATTTTCCAACAGCCTTCGTGGCTTTGTTACAGGAAGTTATTCCAAGGTTCAAAGTGACACTTTCAGTCGCAAGCCAAATTTTAGTATTGGGTTTGGTTTGACCAAAAAATTCGGAGAAGACGGTTGAGTGATCCATTCGCTTTTGACGCTGAAGTAGGAGGACAGGACTCAGAGGGGGGGAATATTCTCGCGCTACTGCCCGTGATCCTGGTTCAGCGGCGCTGGTGGATAATCGTCCCTGCGGTAATCGGAGTGATGTCCGCATTGGTTGCTTTGCTCGTCCTTCCTCCAACATATCGCGCAAATGCGACCATGCTGGTTCAGTCCGCGCAGTTGCCAAGCGAACTGCTCGCACTCGACGGGACGGAAGTCGTCGCGAGACGAATGGCGAGGATTAAAGAGCAGGTAACGGCGCGCCCCGATCTTATCACAATGATCGAAAAGCATGGCCTGTATCCGGAGAAGCGAACCTCTGAATCATTGTCGCAGATCGTTGATGAAATGCGGGAAGCCGTTACAATTACACCAAATGAAGCGGGCAAGAATAACGCTGACGACAACACGATCGCTTTCGAGCTGGCCTATACTTACAATGAGCCCGCGCAAGCGCAAGCGGTCGCTCAAGATTTGATGGAGCGCATCCTGCGCCTCGACGCGAGTGGAAACTCGGAGCAAGCGGTAAATACTGCGCAGTTCCTCCAGGATCAGGCAAACACTTTAGACATGCAGATCGCGGGCTTGCAGGGCCAGATTTCTCAGATCACTGCGGCCAACGGAGGTGTGCTCGCTGGTGGAGCGACCATGATTGGTGGCAGCTCCGCGGGATTCGACGTTCAGATCTCGTCTCTGCAAAACGAAAATCAGCAACTTCAGAGCCAACGTCAGATCGCGCTCACTAGCAGCGAACGTGACCCCGTCGTCGTCGCCGCCGAACAGCAACTGGCTGCTGCGCGGGCCGTTTATGCAGAGAACCATCCCGATGTGGTCACTGCTCGCCAACGCTTGGCGGAAGCTCGGCAACTTGCCAAAAGCAACGTGACGAAGCTGCCGGTGCAGTCAATAGACCAGCAAATAGCATTTAATAACTCGCAGATCGCAGCTTTGCGGGCGGCAAAGGCGCAGGAAGATGCTCAGGTTCGCAACCGACTTGCCTCCCAAGCTCGCGCTCCGCTTGTCCAGCAAAAGCTGTCCGAACTGCAACAACAATTGACGGCGCTAAACGCAAGCCGGGAAGAGGTTCAGAAAAGTCTGATGGCTGCGCAGGCCGGTGTCAGAGCAGAAGATGAGCAAATGGGACAACGACTTGTCGTTGTCGAGCCGCCGGTTATCCCTGATGAGCCAACGTCGCCGAATCGCCTTCTGATTCTCGCTTTGGGGATTGGAGGGGGGCTCGCCCTCGGCATCGCGCTCGCCTTGGCGGTCGAGATGTTCACCCGTCCCATTCGTGATCCGTCCGGCTTGAAACGAGCGATGGGGGTTTCGCCGCTTGGGGTAGTGCCGGTCATTGCGAAAACGGGATCGATGACGTCTCCTAAATCGGGCCGATGGACCTTCTTGCGATTTCGGCGAGCGTAAAAGGAATTTTATGAGAACGACAAAGGTCGATGACACACGCCGCGAAGGCTCCCGAGATGTTTGGAACATTGGTGATTTTGCCGTTTTCGATCCGCCGAAGGGCAGGCTAGAGGATCATCTCATCGTAGGCTTCGATACGCGCGATCGCAGGTCTCGCGCATTCAGCCTTCTAAGAACCTCGGTTGCCAAGAAGTTTTCAGAACAAGGAACGCGCCTCATTGGCGTTACTTCGGCGACTCCTGGCGCCGGGAAATCCTACCTGTCCATGAACCTCGCAGCATCCTTGTCACGGGTCCAGGACAACCCCGTGTTCTTGGTTGACCTTGATTTGAGACGTTCCTCACTTTCGGAGCAGATTGGTCTAGAAAGTAGCGTCGGGATTGCTTCGGTTCTGGCCGGTAGCGATATCACCCTGTCCGAATGCGGGTATCGGATCGCGAACGAAAACGTCGTTGTTTTTCCGACTGGTCCCGTCAAAGACGTCTCGGCCGAATTGTTGTCCGGACAGAGCTTTGAATCGGTAGTGCAAGAGCTCCGCACGAGAACCGCCCAATCGATAGTTCTGTTCGATCTACCGCCGGCGTTCGCCAACGATGATACGATGTTGAGCGCGCAACATTTGGATGGCTATATCATAATCGCTGATAGTGGTCGCACGACCGATCGCCAAGTTCGTGAGGTTATGAGAATCATGGAGCCATCAATTTGTCTTGGAGCTATACTTAACCGTTATGACGGTGGGCTCGGAGATGAATATGGCTATGGATACGGTTCATCTGCTTACGCAAATTATTATGATTGATGTTTATTCAGATCTTAGAGGCGGCTGAAGCGATTGCCGGGACGAGTCCTGCGGCCCCGCTGGCTGGCCTGTGGTTGGATGCATTTCGGCCATGCGGAAAGAGGAATTACAAGCGCTCCGAGCGTAGGCGCGCGCGATGTTAAAGAAGATTCCTAGCCCGTTTTTGGCTTAATCCTTTCGCGACCAAGACGCGAGCGTGTTACGGCTTAACGACATGATCGTGATGTCGATTCACCTAGCAATTTATGCTGGCTAAAACTTGAAAGCGTTGCATGAATTTAAAAGGAGGAATCATTCGTTTTTCAAGCTGATTGCTCAAAATTATGAACTTCAGCGTCGCTGCCGAATCGAGCTGTTACCGAGAATACTGGTAAATATCCGGCCATTCGAAGATATTGAAGCCGGAGTAACGGTCTGCAGGTTGCTCCGGGGCCGCAGTCAGTCTCTCCGAGTCCGGTTCGCGCGCCAAAAGTGGACCCATGGCAGCCAGAGCGCTCATGGCAACGATGCTTGCAGTAGCCGACGCGAAGATTTTGGGGTTTGCAAATCTCATGGTGGTACCCTTTTGTGCGTTGAATCCTTTTCCTCCGATATCCCTTCAAAACTATTACCTTTAGGCGTGCGCACCAAATCGAGACGGACGGGCGCGCTGTCGGATACCGCCCAATTATCGTTCTGATATGTTGTCGTCGCAATCCGCTGGAGATGCCTATGAACAGCCGCAAGCCCATCCGAAAAGCCGTGTTCCCCGTCGCCGGGCTCGGCACCCGCTTCCTCCCCGCGACCAAGGCGATCCCCAAGGAACTGCTGCCGATCGTCGACCGCCCGCTGATCCAGTACGCGGTGGACGAGGCGCGCGAGGCGGGGATCGAGCAGATGATCTTCGTCACCGGACGCGGCAAGACCGCGATCGTCGAGCATTTCGACATCGCCTACGAACTGGAAGCGACGATGGCCGAGCGAGCCAAGGACATGGCCGCGCTCGATTCCACCCGCTTCACCCCGGGCGAGATCATCACCGTGCGCCAGCAGGTGCCGCTGGGCCTCGGCCACGCGATCTGGTGCGCCCGCGCGATCGTGGGCGACGAACCCTTCGCCATCCTCCTGCCCGACGAGCTGATGGTTGCTGCAAAGGGCGGCGGAACCGGTTGCATGAAACAGATGGTGGAGGCCTACGAGGAAGTCGGCGGCAACCTCATCTCGGTGCTCGATGTCCCGCGCGAGGAGGTTTCGAGCTACGGCGTGATCGACCCGGGCGCGGAGGTGTCGGGTACCCTCACCGAAGTCGCCGGCCTGGTGGAAAAACCCGCCCCCGGCACCGAGCCGAGCACCAAGATCGTCTCGGGCCGCTACATCCTCCAGCCCGAGGTGATGCGCACGCTGGAGAACCAAGGCAAGGGTGACGGCGGCGAGATCCAGCTGACCGACGCGATGGCCCGGATGATCGGCACCCAGCCCTTCCACGCCGTCACCTTCGCCGGCCGCCGCTTCGACTGCGGCAGCAAGGTCGGCTTCGTGGAAGCGACCCTCGCGCTGGCTCTGGAGCGCGAGGACATGGGGGCGGAGGTGCGGAAGGTGGCGGAGCGGTTGCTTAGGGACTGATGTCGATTTATCCGAACTTGAATCAGAAGAAGTCGGAGTTCGATTTTCAAGATTGATTACGATTAACTCGCCTGCGTCCCGAGAATCTGAACACTCGTTCATCGGCGATGGTTAATCGTAATTACTGGCATTTTCTACCAACATTGAATGAGAAATATAATGAAGGTATTGATTACGGGTGCGCGGGGGCAATTGGGTATGGCGTTACTTGCTTCGGTACCCGACGGATTGACAGCGATTCCATGCGATCGGCAGAATCTCGACCTTGGTGATGGCCATGCAATCCGGCAATTCGTGCAAACCGAAAGCCCAGATCTGATTATCAATGCTGCCGCTTACACGGCGGTTGATCTAGCAGAAACTCACCCTGACGAAGCTTGTCGAATTAATTCCATAGCACCAGGCATCTTAGCAGAGGCTTCTAGAAGGGCGGGGGCGAGCATGGTGCACATTTCAACCGACTTCGTTTTTGACGGTCTTCGCTCCACCCCATACAAACCTGACGACGCTAGAAATCCACTGTCAGTTTATGGCGAAACAAAAGCGGGTGGCGAGGATGCCGTTGTTGATCACGCCGCAATCCTTCGAACATCATGGGTTTACTCCCTCGACGGCGCAAATTTCGTCAACACAATGTTACAGCTTATGTCTTCCCGTGATGAACTCAAAGTCGTCGCTGACCAGATCGGGGCACCCACATATAGTCCAAACCTCGCAGATGTAATTTGGCGCCTAGCCCTACGACGGGGGCGAGGCATCTGGCATTACAGTGATGCAGGGGCGGCAAGCTGGTATGACTTCGCGGTCGCGATTCAGGAGGAAGCGCTAACGGTTGGTCGACTCACGCGGGAAATACCCATATATCCAATAACAACCGATGAGTTTCCCACCGCAGCCAAGCGACCTCGCTATTCGCTCTTGGACTCAAACGAAACGCGCGCAACACTTGACGTGCCGGCAGTGCATTGGCGGAAAAATCTGCGGCGGATGATGCGAGATTCTCGGATGTAGGTCAGTCAGGCGCTCTCCCAAGCACAGATGTCGAAATTTGCGGTATTGAAATCAATTTTGCTCGTCTCTGTCTCGTTTATACGCGAGGCTTTCTCCGACACGCGTCGCGGTAAGCGCGATGATCGCAGCGCCTGTGTGCAGTAACCTGGCGGCGCTGGAGGACCAGTTCCGCGCAGCGTAGTTCTCGAGCAGTTCGCGAATGGCGTGAAGGGCCCGGTAGGTCTGGAGGCAGTCTAGCCTTTCGGGGTGCTGTGGTAAGTTTGCTAATATCTGCAACGCCGCTTCATCGGCGCGCGGTGGCCGAGGCCTCATCTCCATCGCGCTCAGATCCTGTGCCGATGGGGCGAGGTGGCCGCGAACCGCTCGGCTATCGCCTTGAGGTCGAGCGCGTGTTTGGCTTCGAACGCACGCTCGCCGATGCGGTGCTGCTCGGCGTGATGAGTGCGGCACAGGCTGACCGACCAGCGGTCGGACGGCTTGAGGGCGGTGCCGCCGTCCGTGCCCGACCGCACATGAGCGCACTCGATCTGGCGGTCGAGACAGCCGGGGACACAGCAGTGATGACCGCGCACCCATGCCCGGTGAGCCGGACAGTCCCGCCCGGACGCAGGCTTTGTACGATCCCGCGTGAGTCGTTCGGGAAGATGTCTGCTCAGTGGGGCGCTACGCATGCGCACCGTTCGCTTTCTTCGGCCGCGCTGTATTGATGGTGGCTGCCGCTATTGCCGCAGACCCATTCTCGGCGGTGTGCGCGCTCGATGGTGTACGCTGCTGCGCGGGCCTGGCAGGGGGCTGAGCCGGTCCCGTATCCCTAGCTTCGGGCTCGCCTGCTGCAGATGACGTCGCGGCGTCATGCTGTGACCCGGTCAGCGCTGCCTGACGCCCGGCGAACGCAGCGCCTATGTCCCGGTAAAGCGCCGGCTGCTCGCGCGAGAGCGCCGCGAGGTCGCCCCGCCGGGCTTGCTGCAACGAGCGGAGGTCGCCTGGAGACGCGCAGGCGGCGATCTCGCCGCGCAGCATCGCGCACCACGCCGGCCAGCCTTCTGCGGGTTCGGCCCGGAGCGAGGGCGTCAGCTTATGTGAGCGGGCATCGGCGTCTTCGCCGGCCAGCGCCGGCACGCAGAACGCCTGCAGCACCGCATACTTGTAAGCCGACTGCATCGCCTTGGCGGTGCCCTTGTCGCCTTCATCCAGCGCTTCGCCGTATGCCTCGATCGTGTGCGCCGAGCCATCCTCCGCACTAACGAGATCGAACGCAACCTTGAGCGCGACGTGCATGACCAGCGCGCCGCTCGCATCGATCCGCTCGGCCGCGCTGCGCTCCAGTACCCGCGGCAGGATGCAGAGCCGGTGACGGGCCAGAAGCGGAGCCAGCGCCCCCAGCACATCGTCGATGCTGCGGTAAAGGTAGTTGTCCCGCGCATTGAGCCGTGTCTTGGCGATGCCGTCCCCGGCCAGCTCGCCCGCGACCGCGCTGATTGCCTGGTAGACCCGGCCGATCACTGGCCGAGCTCACGGATCGACAGCGCGCCGGCCTTGCTGCGCTTGGCCTCGATGCCGTGGCCGAACGCGCGGGTCACGTCCGCCTCGACCAGCTCCTTCAATGCTGCGGTCGCCGCCTTGTGCGTGGCGGCCGCGGCCCGGTTGGCGATCCAGTCGGCAGCGGCTGCTGCCCATGCGTTGCTGCCTTCAAGGCTCACCTCGCGATGCCCCACCGGCCGCGGCGGGGGCGGGGGAGGGAGCGCGACCGGCGGCTCGCCGGTCAGCACGCAGTCCCAGAACCGCTGTTCGGCTTCAAGCAGCTCGTCCTGGTACAGCCAGTCGGCGGCGATCTCGAACACCTCCCACTTGGCGTTGCCGAAGATCACCGACAGCACCGCCCGTTCGCAGCCGATCACCGCCATATTGTGCTGAAGCTGCGGCATCCACCGGGCCAGCGCATCCTCGGCGCTGGTGAACGCGTTGGTGTGCTTGGCCTCCCATACCGCGGCCAGCGCATCGACGTAGCCATCGAGCGTGCAGGTGCGCCACGGCTGTTGCTCGCTCGTGATCGAAATGCCGACCCGGCTGACCGCAAGCCCGCTGTCGCGCTCGTACCACTGGCGGTTGAACGCCTCGCTCCACGATCCCAGCATGACCGCAAGGTTGCCGGTCAGGTCTTCCGGCTCGGCCTCGCCGCGCTTCTCCTGCCACAGCCGCAGGACCTTCTCGTCCGAACCCGACAGGATGATGTTGGCATCGCTTCCCCCGATCGAGTGGCGGCGGGCCTCACGCGCCTCCTCCGACAGGCCGATCGCCGACAGCGCCGGCCAGTAAGGCCCTATAGGCGAAGATGCGCTTGCGGTCATGACGCCTGGCGTCGTGACGCCGCATCGCTCACCCGGCAAGCGGCATTGATCGGCACCGCCCGGCTCCTGCGGGGTTCGGCCTGGCTCAGCTGGTCGCAACGGCTCCGACGGCGGTGCATCCTCCCGGCACGGGTTCGAAGCTGGCCGGGCCTGGCGCCGGGGCGTCTTCCTTGCGACTGCGGGTACGGGCGGTACGGCGTTCAACTGCATGGCAACGGCTCTCCTCGTCAGCGCGAGGCATCCGCCCCGACCCATGCCGGAGAATCACCTCACGCCTTCACGATCTGCTCGCTTCACGCAGAAGAGGAATGGTGTTTTACGAAATGATGAGACGCTCGGCTCAGGCAGAGCAATTCAAGGGAAACGTGGCAATTCCGCTCAAAATCGCCTATGCGTCGATCGGAAATCTAGGGAAGGTCCGATGGGTCGGGTTTTGGTTCTACGCTACAGGAACGAGCGCGGTAAACGCGTCAAAGTTCCAATTTCATCCCTTGAATTCGCCAGCAGGTTCGAGCAGGAACTCTTAGGAAGAGG
The DNA here is from genome assembly GCF_003626915.1 of Tsuneonella amylolytica. Lineage (NCBI taxonomy): Bacteria > Pseudomonadati > Pseudomonadota > Alphaproteobacteria > Sphingomonadales > Erythrobacteraceae > Tsuneonella > Tsuneonella amylolytica. The sequence continues at coordinate 1,096,196 of NZ_CP032570.1, read as the reverse complement.
TTGCACCGAGATTGAAGCGATCAATGTTCCTGATCGTCCGATCCTAAAGTTGGATTAATTTTGACGCTCAAAGAAACTCGAGCATTCGTGCCGCTTTCTACGAGACAAGAATTCATAAGGGTTGTATAACGTTGGTCGCGGTGGCCGATAACTCAATCGCGTCGGCTGCCGCATCAAGTTGCTTGCCTTGAATAAGTGGTCGCTCGAGGATCATGAGCCCTTGAGCAACTTTGGGCTGGCTGGTCTTGCTTCAGAGGAGCAAGCATAAGCTGCCGCTGACAAACAAGCGGTGTTGTAAGAAGCCGCCTGAATGATCCGAACCAGCATCTCCCACCCCTTGCGAATCGATTATGTGTCGCCTGCCACTACCGGCGGATTGCCCGCGGGGCGGATCGGCATGACCTTTTGCCCGGGCAAGCAGCAGGCGCATGCCGCAACCGGTACGTGGAAGCGAGACCTCGCTCTCGACGTCGCCGCCGTTCGCGAGAGCGGCGCAGCGGTAGTGGTGAGTTTGGTCGAACCGCACGAACTGGATGAGCTCGGCGTACCGGACCTCGGCGACGAAGTCCGCCGGCAGCACATGGACTGGCTTCACCTGCCCATTGCCGACGTTTCGGTTCCCACCGACGCGTTCGAGCAGGCTTGGCTGACCGCAGGCGAGGGCCTGCGGACTCGCCTGCGCAACGGCTTCGACGTGGTCGTCCATTGCAAAGGGGGCCTTGGCCGTGCCGGCATGATTGCGGCTCGCCTGCTAGTCGAACTGGGCACCCCGGCGGAGGAGGCCATTGCCATCGTGCGCGCGGCACGGCCCGGCGCTATCGAGACAACAGCGCAGGAACGCTATGTCCACAGCATCGCGCCAGCACCCGAACTGATCCCCTCAACAACGCCCGATGCGCTGCAGGACCGCGCACTCGGAGCCCTGCTTGGCCTTGCGGTCGGCGATGCGCTTGGAACCACGCTCGAGTTCAAAGCCCGCGATAGCTATGAGCCCCTCACCACTATCGTTGGCGGCGGACCTTTCCGGCTCAAGCCGGGGCAGTGGACCGATGATACCGCCATGGCTCTTGCTCTCGCCGACAGCCTCATTGCGCACCCCGAACTCGACCAGGACGATCTCATGCAGCGGTTCGACCGCTGGCAGCGCAGCGGTGCCTACTCGTGTACCGGGACCTGTTTCGACATCGGCATCACGGTATCCTCTGCCTTGGCGCGGTGGCGCCGCACGGGCGACGCTGCAGCCGGTTCGACCGATCCCAAGACCGCCGGCAATGGTGCGCTCATGCGCCTTGCTCCGGTTGCCCTGCGATGGGCGCACGATCCCGCCAGGCTTGTCGAGGTCGCTGCCCGGCAGACGGTCACCACCCATGCCGCTCCAGAAGCCATCAGTGCCTCGGTCGCCTTTGCGCAGCTTCTTGCCGCTGCCATCGCCGGTGAACCTCTTAGCACCATTATCGCGCCGCGTTCCGATGCCGCCTATCGCGGCACGATCGCTGCGATCATGGACGGCTCCTGGCACGGTAAGCGGCGCGACGAGATCCAGTCGTCGGGCTATGTCGCGCACTCGCTCGAGGCTGCGCTCTGGGCGACCGCCCGCACAACCTCGTTCCGGGACGCTGTCCTGCTCGCTGCTAATCTCGGAGGCGACGCCGACACCACCGCGGCCATCACCGGCCAGCTTGCCGGTGCGATCTACGGCGCCAGCGGTATTCCCCAAGACTGGCTTGCCATGATCGAGTGGCGAGAGAGGATTACCGAGCTTGGCCTTCGCCTTATCGGCGATCGACAGTCAGGCGAGACTAGCAATGTGTTAGAACGGTCTCACTCGTGAGGACGACCATTGTTGAGATAGCATCAGTTGATATTCGCGGGGCGGTGTTGCTCGGGTATCGCCCAACTCCCGCTTCAGACGGTCGTGCTCTCGTACCAAGCTTGCGAATGTTTTGTGATGCATCCCCTTTGGGCGCCCCTGAACTATCTTTTTGGCAAGCTCGTCCATCCGCTCCCATTTGCGGACCTTGGCACTCAAGCGTTCACTCCGGTAAGGTACTTTGCAACAGTCTCGGCAACGCCACGTATCGTAAGCGAGAAGCTTCCTCCTGGTTGATCCACACGCTGGGCAGTCAAACAATGAGAATGCTCTCAGGTCGGAGTAGTTACTCGCTTTTGAGACCTTGATGATCGCCTCGCCCTGATTCATCAAGCAACTGGGTTGATTTGTGACAGCCAACCGAAGGTGGGCACCATCCAAGCGTTCAATCCGGCAGCGCATATACCATCCGCTATCTGACCATAACCAATCGCATTGATCCCGCCCGCGTCGGAGTTCGTCATGAACCTCTCGCGCAGTGAGTGATGGTAAGGCTTCAAGGAAAGGCAGCGGGAAGCGGTCTGTCGGCAGAGTGTCGAAGATATCGTTCATCACCACCCCTTTTTTTTATAAGGGCCGAGTGGGCAAGCGCGAAAAATCCAAAACTACAGCAAAATTCCGATTTTGGTCGGATATTCGCTCTCGGACGCGTCTCGGATCGCCCTCGGGAGGTGCTGAACAAACAACGTTATAATCAGCTCCTCTCTGTGACTCTTACGGTTACCAAGCTGGGAAAGCGGTCGCGGCTTTGGTGCATCCTGCGCCAATCGCGAGCGTCAATTTCTAACTTCGCAGTGGGTCATGCCATACGAGCCTCATCTTGCTTCGATGGCTCCTGCTGCTTCGTCTGATTATGGGTCTCTAAAGCGAGGAAGCCGCTCGTCCCTTCTGTTCGCCGGACGGCGCTGGGGGAGCATCGAAACGATCACCAACAGGCAACCGCCGCAGCGATGGCGGACCGGACAGGTATCCACGTCGCCTGGGATGAAGCGGACCTCGAAAGGCTGTTGCTCGCCCGCGATCTTGCGCCGCTCGTCACCGCATTCTCGACCAGCCGCGAACGGCTGGTCGCGACTATCGCCGAATTCGTGGGCGGAGGCGCCCGCTAGTCCGACGGCTTGGCGGCGGCGTGTTCGCCGCGGGCGATCTCATGCAGCCAGTCGGCATGGCGCGGGGCCTTCTTGGTCCGGCTCCATTCCTCCAGCATCATCGGCGCGACGCGCTTCAGTTCGGCGTACTGTTCGTCGGTGCCGATGTCGGTCGCCAGTTCGACCCGGTGGCCGTTGGGATCGAAGAAGTAGATCGACTTGAAGATGCCGTGATGCGTGGGGCCTAGCACGTCGATGCCCTGCGCCTCGACATGCTCCTTGGCGGCGAGAAGCTCTTCCTCGCTGGCGACCTTGAAGGCGAGGTGCTGGACCCACGCGGGTGTGTTCTCGTCCCGCCCCATGTCGGTCTGGTGCGGCAGTTCGAAGAACGCCAGCACGTTGCCGTTACCCGCGTCGAGGAACACGTGCATGTACGGGTCGTAGTCGCCGGTCGAGGGCACATGATCCTCGGCGAAGGCGGTGGTGTAGTCCATGCCGAGCACGCGGCCGTACCATTCGACGGTCTCCTTGGCATCCTTGCAGCGATATGCGGCATGGTGGACGCCGCCCAAGGAAATGGGGTGCTTGATGGGGTGGTCGGTCATTCCGCCGGTTCCTCGACCTTGAGCACGCCGCGGTTGACCTGGTCGCGCTCCATGCTTTCGAACAGGGCCTTGAAGTTGCCTTCGCCGAAGCCCTCGTCGCCCTTGCGCTGGATGAACTCGAAGAACACGGGGCCGACCTGCGCCTGCGCGAAGATCTGGAGGAGCAGGCGCGGCTGGCCGCCCTCAGTCGTCCCGTCGAGCAGGATCCCGCGGGTGCGCAGCCGCTCGGCTTCCTCGCCATGACCGGGCAGGCGCTCTTCCAGCATCTCGTAGTAGGTGTCCGGCGGCGCGGTCATGAAGGGAACGCCCAGCTTCTGCAGGCGGTCCCAAGCGGCGACGAGATCGTCGCAGATAAGCGCGATGTGCTGGATACCCTCGCCGTTGAATTCGCGCAGAAATTCCTCGATCTGGCCGCCGCCGCCCTTGCCCTCTTCATTGAGGGGAATGCGGATTTTCCCATCGGGCGCGGTGAGCGCCTTGGAGGTGAGGCCGGTATATTCGCCCTTGATGTCGAAGTAGCGGATTTCGCGGAAGTTGAAGAGCGTCTCGTAGTAGTCCGCCCAGTACTTCATCCGGCCGCCGTAGACGTTGTGCGTCAGGTGGTCGATGCGCTCGAACCCGGCCCCGACCGGGTGCTTGTCGACGCCCGGAAGGTACTCGAAATCGATATCGTAGATCGTCAGGCCTTCGTCGCCTTCACCGGCATAGCGGTCGACGAGATAGAGGATCGCCCCGCCGATGCCGCGGATCGCGGGGATGTGCAGTTCCATCGGGCCGGTCTGCACCGCGACGGGTTCGGCGCCCTTTTCCAGCAGGTGGGCGTAGGCCTGCCGCGCATCCTTCACGCGGAACGCCATGCCGCAGGCCGACGGACCATGTTCGCGGGCGAAGTACCACGCGGCGCTCCTGGGTTCGTAGTTCGCGATCAGGTTGATGCCGCCCTGCCGCCAGAGGTGCACGTCCTTCGAGCGGTGCTGCGCGACGCGGGTGAAGCCCATCGCCTCGAACACCGGTTCGAGCATGCCCTTCTCGGGCGCGCAGAACTCGACGAATTCGAAGCCGTCGAGGCCGGCGGGGTTTTCGAACAGGTCGGCCATGGGCGTGTCTCCGGAAAGCGCATTGGTTTCGTTTGAAACTAAATAGCAAACGGCGGGTCTTTTGTCAAAGCCCGCCGCGTGCCGTCCGGTCGAGAAGCGCCGGCTTATGCCTCGCCGTCGATCCGCTCGATGATCAGCGCCGGGGCCATGCCGCCCGCCGCGCACATGGTGATGAGGCCGTAGCGGCCGCCCGAGCGTTCGAGTTCGTCGAGCGCGGTGCCGACGAGGATCGAACCGGTCGCACCGATCGGATGACCCAGCGCCATCGCACCGCCGTTGATATTCACCTTTTCACGGTCGAGATCGAGGTCGCGGATGAACTTCTCGGCGACCACCGAGAACGCCTCGTTGATCTCCCACACGTCGATGTCGTCCTTGGTCAGGCCAGCCTTTTCCAGCACTTTCTTCGCCGCCGGGACCGGGGCGTTGAGCATCAGCGTGGGGTCGTCGCCCTGGTTGGCGTAGGCGACGATGCGCGCGCGGGGCTTGAGTCCGTTCTCCTTGGCATATTCGGGGCTGGTGATGAGGAGCGCCGCGGCGCCGTCGACCACGCCCGAACTGTTGCCCGCGTGGTGGAAGTGCTGAATCTCGAGGTCGGGATAGCGGCGGTTGATCTGCTTGCGGAAGGTCGTCCCGCCGATGTCGAAGTCCGCGATCTTGGCGAAGCTCGGGTTCAAGGAGGCGAGGCCCTCGGCAGTCGTCTCGGGCCGCGGAAACTCTTCCCTGTCGAGTGCGATCGTGCCGTCGGGGTTCTTTACCGGCACCACGCTCTTGTCGAAGCGGCCTTCCTTGATCGCGCGGTCGGCGCGCTGCTGACTGACGAGTGCGAGGTCGTCCAACGCCTTGCGGTCGATGCCCTCGATCGTGGCGATGGCGTCGCCGCACACGCCCTGGTGGCTTTGCGGGTGGAGTTCGTCGAGCGCCTCGTGGCCCGAACCCATCAGGCGCGGCGGCAGGCCGGCATTGGCCTGTTCGGCAGCGTGCGCGGCGGTGTAGCTCATCATCTCGGTGCCGCCCGCGATGACGCAGTCTTCCATTCCCGACATGACGCTCGCGGCGGCGAAGTTCACACTGCTGATGCCGCCGCCGCAGAAGCGGTCGAGCGTGGTGCCGCTGGCCTTCACGTCGTAACCTGCGGAAAGCGCCGCCATGCGCCCCAGGTCGCCGCCTTGCTTGCCGTTCTGGCTGCTGGTCGACCACACGATGTCGTCCACCGTCGCGGTGTCGAGGTCGTTGCGCTCCTTGATCGCGGAGAGGACCGTGGCGGCCAGATGCTGCGGGTGGAGGTGGCTCAGCGCGCCCTTGCCCGCCTTGCCGATGCCGCGGGGGGTGCGCACCGCGTCGATGATGTAGGCCTCGCCCATGTCTTGTATCCTCTCGTTTGGAATCGGGTTGACGGAAACGTAAGCCGTGCCGACAAGCGGCACAAGACAAGTTGCAAAGCGAAATGGGAGAGACCGCGATGAGCGAGGAATTGCTGACCGAAGTCCGTGACGGCGTGCTGATCGTCATGATCAACCGGCCCGAGGCGAAGAACGCGATGAACGCCGCCGCGGCGCAGGGCATCGCCGACGCGATGGACCGGCTCGACAGCGACGACGACCTGCGTGTCGCGATCCTCACCGGAGCGGGCGGCACGTTCTGCTCGGGCATGGACTTGAAAGGCTTCCTGCGCGGCGAGCGGCCTTCGGTCGAAGGGCGCGGGTTCGGTGGAATCACCGAGCGCGGGCCGGTGAAGCCGCTGATCGCCGCGGTCGAAGGCTATGCGCTGGCGGGTGGGTTCGAGCTGATGATTTCATGCGATCTCGTGGTCGCCAACGCGAACGCGAAGTTCGGTATTCCCGAGGCGAAGCGCGGGCTCGCCGCGGCGGCGGGCGGGCTGGTCAAGCTTCCCCAGATGATCCCGCCCAAGATCGCCATGGAGCTGGCGCTGACCGGCGACTTCATCGACGCGCAGCGGGCCTACGACCTCGGCCTCGTCAACCGGGTGACCGACGGCAGCGCGCTCGACGCGGCGCTGGAGCTGGCGGCCAAGGTCACCGCCAACGGGCCGGTCGCGGTGCGGGTATCGAAGCAGGTAATCAACGAGAGCCCCGACTGGTCGTATGCGGACCGCTGGCAGAAGCAGGGCGAGCTGATGCCACAGGTGTTCATGAGCGAGGACGCGCGCGAGGGCAGCCTCGCCTTCGCCGAGAAGCGTAGCCCCAACTGGAAGGGCAAGTAATGCCCGGACCCCTCGAAGGCATCCGGATCGTCGAATTCGCGGGCATCGGCCCGGGGCCGTTCTGCGGGATGATGCTCGCCGACCACGGTGCCGAGGTCATCCGCATCGACCGTGCAAGCGGTTCGCGCGGCGGATCGCAGCCGGTTACAGCCAAGGACGTGCTCGCCCGCGGGCGCAAATCGATCGCCATCGACCTGAAAAGTCCAGAAGGCGTCGCCTTGGCCCGCAAGCTCGCCGCGAGCGCGGACGGGATCATCGAGGGCTTCCGCCCCGGCGTGATGGAGCGGCTGGGATTGGGCCCCGACGAGCTGCTCGCCGACAATCCGAAGCTCGTCTATGGCCGCATGACCGGCTGGGGCCAGACCGGGCCCTACGCGCCTTACGCCGGGCACGACATCAACTACATCGCGCTCGCCGGCGCGCTCGCGCACTTCGGGCGCGCGGGCGGCAAGCCGACCCCGCCGATCAACATGGTCGGCGATTTCGGCGGCGGCGGGATGATGCTCGCCTTCGGAATGACCGCCGCGCTGCTCAACGTCGCGCGCGGCGGGCCAGAAAGCACGGGAGGGGGCCAGGTGATCGACTGCGCGATGACCGACGGCACTGCGGTCCTGATGGCGATGATGCACGGCATGAAAGACATGGGGGTGTGGTCGGAGGATCTCGGCGTCAACATGCTCGACACCGGTGCGCACTTCTACGACACCTACGAGACCGCCGACGGCAAGTTCGTCAGTATCGGTAGCATCGAGCCGCAGTTCTACGCCGAATTGCGTGCGAGAGCCGGGCTGGCGGACGACAAGGACTTCGACGCCCAGCACGACCGCGGCCGGTGGGGCGCATTGAAGGACAAGCTCACCGCGCTGTTCAGGACCAGAACCCGCGCCGAGTGGGATGCGCTGATGGAGCACACCGACGTGTGTTATGCCCCGGTGCTCACCATGAGCGAGGCGGTGGAGCATCCCCACAACAGGACACGCGGCACGTTCGTCGAGGTCGGCGGATCGATGCAGCCGGCGCCCGCACCGCGCTACTCGGGCACCGCGACCGCCAAGCCGCAACCTGCGCCGATGCCGGGCGACCAGACGGGCGAGGTGCTTGCTTCGCTCGGCCTGTCGGACGGCGAGATCGCGGCGCTGAAGGAGGCCGGTACGGTCGCCTGAGTCCATCACGCCGGGGGGCGCTCGCCGGTCAGTCCGCCTTGCGCGAGCCCTTGCGGTGCGGCTTCTTCGGCCACGGCTTCTTGCCGCCCTGCGCGACCGGACGAACGCGCGGCCCGTTATTCGGTCCCGGCCGCGGCGCATCGTTGCCCTTGCGGTTCTGGCGCGCGGCCTGCCGGGGGCCGTCGGGCGCGTGTTCGATCGTCACGTCGTTCCCATCCTCGGCGCTGGCCGTGCGCCGGACGGAACCGTCGAACCGCTCCGCGATGGCCCGCGGGATCTGGAAATGCGTTTCGTTCGGCCCGATGCGGATCGCGCCGATCTCGTTGCGGGTGATGTGACCCCGGCGGCAGAGCAGCGGCAGGATCCAGCGCGGATCGGCGTTCTGGCGGCGGCCGATGTCCATGCGGAACCAGACGACATCCTCGAAACCGGGGCGGTGGCGTTCCTGGCGGTCCGCCCTCTGCCGTTCCGGGTTGTTCGCGATCAGCTCCTCCGGCTGCGGCATGGCCTGGCGATGCGCGCGGACGAGAGCGGCGGCGACGTCCTCCGGACTGCGCTGTTCGAGCACCTGCGCAGCGAGCGCGCGGTCCTCGTCGTCGAACTCGGCCGGTTCGAGCAGCGCCTCGAGCAGGCGCGTGCGGTCGTTCGCGCGAATGTCCTCGGCCGTGGGTGCGGCGATCCAGTCGGCCTCGATCCGTGCGCCGCGCAGCATCGATTCGACACGGCGGCGGCGGGGGTAGGGGACCAGCAGGACGGCGGTGCCCTTCTTGCCCGCGCGGCCCGTTCGGCCCGAGCGGTGCTGGAGCGTCTCGGCATCGCGCGGAATCTCGACATGGATGACGAGGCTGAGCGAGGGCAGGTCGATCCCGCGCGCGGCGACGTCGGTCGCCACGCAGACACGCGCACGCCGGTCGCGCAGCGCCTGCAGCGCCTGGTTGCGCTCGGACTGCGAATGCTCGCCCGACAGCGCGACGACCGCGAAACCGCGGTCCTGCAGGGTGGTGTGCAGCCGCCGCACGTTCTCGCGTGTCGCGCAGAACAATAGCGCGCTCGGCGCCTCGTGGAAGCGCAGGAGATTGACCACCGCCGCCTCGATATCGGCGGGCGCGACGGTGACGGCCTGGTAGGCGATGTCGCCGTGCCCGCGCTCGTCGCCGATGGTGGAGATGCGCAGCGCATCGCGCTGGTAGCTCTGGGCGAGACGGGCGATCTGGGGCGGCATCGTGGCCGAGAACAGCAGCGTGCGCCGCTGCTCGGGCGTCGCGTCCAGCAGTTCCTCGAGGTCCTCGCGGAAGCCCATGTCGAGCATCTCGTCCGCCTCGTCGAGCACGACGGTGCGGATGTGCGCGAGGTCGAGCGCCCCGCGCTCGAGGTGGTCGCGCAGCCGGCCGGGGGTGCCGACGACGATCTGCGGGCCGTCGCGCAGCGCGCGGCGTTCCTTCGAAGGGTCCATGCCCCCGACGCAGCTGGCGATACGCGCCCCCGCCTTGCCGTAGAGCCACACGAGTTCGCGGCTGACCTGCAGCGCCAGTTCCCTTGTCGGCGCGACGACCAGCGCCTGCGGCCCTTCGGCGAACCCGACCATGCCGTTCGCCCCGATGAGGTCGGGCGCCATGGCGAGGCCGAAAGCGACGGTCTTGCCCGAGCCGGTCTGCGCCGACACGACGAGGTCGCGCCCTTCCGCTTCGGCCTGGAGGACGGCTGCCTGAACGGCAGTGGGCTCGCTGTAACCGCGTGCGGTCAGCGCTTCGCCGAGAACCGGCGGCAATTGGGGAAAGGGCATGGGGGTCACATAGGGACGAGGCGGCCCTTGCGACACCCGTCGCCGCAATTATTTCGCAAGTGCAGCATTCTGGGCACTGTCCGGCCCTGCCGACATTGCCGCCTCAGGCGATGAAGGTGCCCACTTCGCTCACGAAATCTTCGAACCGGTCGTGATGCACCCAGTGGCCAGCGCGTTCGTATTCGCTGACCTTCACGTTGTCGCCGAACAGCGCCAGCCGCCCGTCCTCTTCCGGATTGCTGGCCCACGAATCCTTGCCGTAGATCATCAGCGTGGGGCAGGTAATCGCGGCCCATAGGGCGTGCTGGCCTTTGGTCGGCACGTCGTCGGGCGGCCAGGCGTGGAGGTGGGGGTCGAACTTCCAGCTGAAGGTGCCGTCCTCGTTGCGCATGACGGCATGCAGCGTCAGGTGGCGGGCCTGCTCGGCCGAAAGGTAGCTGTTGGCCTCGCGCATCCGGTCGAGGCAATCCTCGAATGTATCGTACTTGCGTACCTGCCGCGCGCTCGCCTCGCGCTTCTTGTCGATCCAGCTGGTCCAGAGGTCGCCGTAGGGCTTCGCGCGGCGCTGCTCGATCATTTTCGGGCTGGGGCCGAGGCCTTCGATCGCCACCAGCTTGCGGACCTGGTCGGGGTAGAGCCCGGTGAAGCGGGTGGCGATGTTGCCGCCCAGCGAATGCGCGACGATCGTCACCGGCGCGAGACCCAATTGGTGGACCAGCTGGGCGAGGTCGTAGACGTAGCCCATCGTCGTGTAGACGCCGTTGTTGTTCCACTCGCTGTCGCCGTGGCCGCGCAGGTCCGGGCAGATGACGTGCCAGTCGTCGCGGAAGCGTTCGGCGGTCCAGTCCCAGTTGCGGCAGTGGTCGCGCCCGCCGTGGAGCAGGATCAGCGGCGGGGCGTCCGGGTTGCCCCAGTCGGCGTAATGCAGCCGCGTGCGCTGGCTGATGTAGCTCTGGCTGGTGGGTCCGATCAGTTCCATGCCTGCCCTTTACGTAAGCGGTAATTTCGGTTGCGGATCGCTACCCGCCTGATACGCTTCCCTCAATAGCAGAATCGACATCGAGAGGACCTCCCCCATGCCCGTCATCGACGTACCCGATCCCGCATTCATGGAAGACGAGGAAATCGCGATCTTCCGCGATGCGGTGGGCAAGTTCTACGAACAGCACGCGCCGGCCAAGCGGGTCGAGAAATGGCGCGAGGATGGGCAGGTCGAGGCGGAGTTCTGGCGCGAGGCCGGCGCGGCGGGCTTGCTCGGCATGACCGTGCCGGAGGAATACGGTGGCCACGGCGGCGACTTCCGCCACGATCTCGTGGTGCTCGAGCAGCAGGCCGAAAAGGGCGTCGACGGGTTCGCGGCGTCGCTGCACAACGTCATCATCCTGCCCTACATCGTCCGCCACGGGACGGAGGAGCAGAAGAAGAAGTGGCTGCCCAAGCTGGTCTCGGGCGAGCTGATCAGCGCCATCGCGATGACCGAGCCGGGCGTCGGCAGCGACCTTCAGAACATCACCACCACCGCGGTGAAGGACGGCAACGGCTACCGCCTCAACGGGGCGAAGACCTTCATTTCCAGCGGGCAGCTTGCGAACCTCATCGTGGTCGTCGCCAAGACCGACCCCAAGGAAGGGCACAAGGGCATCAGCCTGATGGTGCTCGAGACCGAAGGGGCCGAGGGCTTCCGCCGCGGCAAGAAGCTCGACAAGATCGGGCAGGACGCGGCCGATACGTCGGAACTGTTCTTCGACGACGTGTACCTCCCCAGCGACAGCGTGCTCGGCGGGGTCGAGGGGCGCGGGTTCTACCAGCTGATGGGCGAACTGCCGCAGGAACGCCTGGTGATCGCGATCGGCGCGATGACCACGATCGAGAAGGCGCTCGACACCACGGTCGAGTACGTCAAGCAGCGCAAGGCATTCGGCAAGACCATCTGGGATTTCCAGAACACCCAGTTCGTGCTCGCCGACCTCAAGGCCAGGGCGACCGCCGCCAAGGTCTTCGTCAACGACTGCATCGAGAAAGTGCTGAAGGGCGAGCTCGACGTCACCACCGCCTCGATCGCCAAGTACTGGCTGACGGAGCTGCAGGGCGAGGTCGTCGACAAGTGTCTCCAGTTCCACGGCGGCTGGGGCTACATCAACGAATACGCGATCGCGAAGATGTTCCGCGACAGCCGCATCACGCGCATCTTCGGCGGATCGAACGAGATCATGAAGATGCTGATCGCGCGCTCGATGTGAGCAAGGCCGTCACCCCAGCGCAAACTGGGGTCGCGTGCCGCCAGGTTCCGCATCTCGGAGAGCGATCCCAGCTTTCGCTGAGATGACGGGAGGGCCTATCGCGGTCCCCCGTCCACCTGCACGAGCGCTCCGGTGGTGTAGCTCGACGCGGGGCTCGCCAGCATCAGTGCGGCGGTGACGATCTCCTCGGGGCGGCCCGGCCTGCCGAGCGCGACCGGCTGGGTTTCGCGTGCCTCTTCCGACCACGCCTGCGCGATGTCGGTCAGGAAGGGGCCGGGGACGAGCGCATTGACCCGGACCTTCGGCGCGTATTCGGCCGCAAGGCTGACGGTCATCGCGTTCACCGCCGCCTTCGCCCCGGCATAGGGCACGACCATCGGGATCGCGCGGATCGAAGCGGTGCTGCTGACGTTCACGATGCAGCCGCCGTCACCCTGCGCCATGCGGTGCGCGACCTGGCTCGCGAGGCGGAAGGGACCTTTGAAATTGAGGTTGAGCACGCTGTCGAACAGCGCTTCGCTGACCTCATGGCTCGGCATCTGCGGACCCATGCCGGCGTTGTTGATGAGAATGTCGATCCGCCCGAATTCGGCATAAGCCGCTTCCACCAGTGCATCGATCTCGTCCCAGCGTCCGCAGTGTGCGGCATGGGCCATCGCGCGGCGCCCCATCGCGCGCACTTCCTCCGCCACCGCCTTGCACGCGTCGAGCTTGCGGCTGGCGATCGCCACGTCCGCCCCGCGCTGCGCCAGCGCCAGCACCATCTCTCGCCCCAGCCCGCGGCTGCCGCCGGTGACCAGCGCGACCTTGCCGGTGAAATCGAATAGCGGGTCCATCATCGTTGCATCCTCCCGCCCCCACGCTACGCTCACGGCACGAGCGCGCAAGTATCGGCGTTTTTGGGGGAGAGCGGCATGACCACGTTTCGCGACGGACTGTTCGACGGCAAGGTGGCGTTCGTCGCCGGCGGAACCAGCGGCATCAACCTCGGCATCGCCAGGCGCTTCGCAGCGCTCGGCGCCAAGGTCGCGGTCTGCGGCCGCGATCCGGAGAAAGCCGCGCGCGCCGCGGGAGAGATCGGCACCGATGCGCTGGGCATGAGTGCCGACGTACGCGATTACGGCGCGATCCGCGGTGCGCTGGAACAAGCGCGCAGCGATTTCGGTCCGCTCGATTTCGTGGTCGCCGGCGCGGCGGGCAACTTCCTGGCACCCGCGCTGGGCATGAGCGCGAACGCCTTCAAGACCGTCGTCGACATCGACCTGCTCGGCACGTTCAACACGTTCCGCGCCTGCCACGACCTCCTCAACACGCCCGCCAGCCTGATCGCGATCACCGCGGGGCAGGCCGAACAGGCGATGGCGCTGCAGATTCACGCCTGCGCCGCGAAAGCCGGCGTCAACCAGGTCATCCGCACCCTCGCGATCGAATGGGGGCCGGACGTTCGCGTCAACGGCATCTCTCCGGGCCCGATCGACGGGACGGAAGGCATGGCGCGCCTTGCCCCCAATCCCGAGATGCGGGCGGCACACGAGCATCGCATTCCAGCCAAGCGCTGGGGCGAGATCGACGAGATCGCGGACGCCGCGACCTTCCTCTGCTCATCGGCCGCCAGCTACATCACCGGCACGATCCTCGACGTCGACGGGGGCAGCAGCGTGGGTGATGCGGGCCGGATGGACATTGCCAAGGGCCTCGCCTGAGCGGTCAGATTTCGGGCAGCGTCTGCTCGGCGAAGCCCCATCCGGCCAAAGCCTTCGACTTCGCGCGCGTCGCCAACTTCTTCGCATCCGAGATCGAGAACGGGTGCGCGTCGGCGAAGTCCTTGAGTTCGCCCCACGCGATCGAGATCGCCACCGGCGCGCCTTCGCGGGCACGGGCCGAATAAGGAAGCACCGCAGTGCTGCCGCGCTGATTGCGCAGCCAGTCGATGAAGATCTTCCCCTTGCGCTTGGCCTTGCTCATCGTCGCGATGAAGCGGTCGGGTTCGGCGAGCGACAGCGCCTCGGCGAACCGTTTGGCGAAGTCCTTGTGCGCGTCCCACGAATGGCCGGGCGTGAGCGGAACGACGACGTGGACGCCCTTGCCGCCCGACAGCATCGCGTAACTGGCGAGGCCGATATCGGCGAGCCGGTCGCGAATGTTCTCGGCCGCCGACTTCACGTCGCCGAAGTCGAGGCCTTCGTCGGGGTCGAGGTCGAAGATCATCCGGTCGGGCTGCTCCACATCGCCGCTGCGGCTGCCCCAGCCGTGGAACTCGATCGTGCCCATCTGGACGCAGGCGACGAGCCCGGCGGCATCCTCGACGTAGAGGTAATCCTCCGCCCCGCCGTCCTTCTCGGTGATCGGAACGTGGTGGACGTGCGGGCCGAACGATCCGCTGTCGTGCTTCTGGAAAAAGCATTTCTTTCCGCGACCTTGCGGACAGCGAACGAGGCTGATCGGGCGCTGCGCAGCCCACGGCAGCATCAGCGGCGCGACGGCTTCGTAGTAGTCGGCGAGTTCGCCCTTCGTCTGCCCGCTTTCGGGAAAGATCACGCGGTCGCGGCTGGTGATTGCGACGCCTGAGTCTTCTTCGGGCGCGGGTTCGGGCTTTTCCGGAGCGACCGCCGCCGCCTCCTTGTCTCCGCGCAGGCCGAGGAAGCTGCCGTGGCGTACGTTGCCGTCGGCGGTGAACTCGGCAAAGGCGATCTCGGCAACGAGGTGGGGTTTCAGCCAGGTGACCCCGCGCGACGAGGCTTTGTCGACTTCGACCGGCGGGGTCTTGCGCTCGAGTTTCACAAACTTTGCGGCAAGGTCGGCCATCGTTTCCTGCGAAAAGCCCGTGCCGACATTTCCCTTGTATGTCAGCGTCTTGCCCTCGTTCTGCGCGAGGAGCAGCGAGGCGAAGGGGCGGCCCTTCGCGCTCGATTTCTTCCAGCCGACGATCACGAATTCCTGCCGCCGGGTGCATTTCACCTTGACCCAGCTCTTCGTGCGGCTGCCGCGGTAGGGGGCGTCGATCGCCTTGGAGATAATCCCTTCCTGGCCCGCATCGCACATCGCGCGGTAGAGCTTCTCGCCCGCGCCCAGCACGTGATCGGCGACATGGATCGGCGGCTGCGCGGCGGCGAGGAGAGCCTCAAGCCGCTCTTTTCGCTCGATATTGGGTAGCTTTCGCAAATCCTCGCCGTTCGCTTCGAGGAGGTCGAACGCATGAAAGCTGAGCTTGTCCTTCGCGGTCTGGCTGCCGTGACCGCGCTTCAATACCGCCTGTAGCGAAGAGAAATCGGGATTGCCGTCCTTGCCGTAGGCGACGATCTCTCCGTCGATCAGGCAGGGGGGCAGGTCGAGTGCGGCGACCGCTTCGGCCAGGGGTGCGAACTTGTCGGTCCAGTCCTTGCCGTTCCGGGTCCAGACCTGCACCTGTTCCCCTGCCGCGGCGATGAGGGCGCGGTATCCGTCGAACTTGATCTCGTGCATCCAGCGGTTGCCCGCGGGCACGCTGTCCACGAGCGTCGCGAGCTGGGGCTTGCCGAATTTCGGCGGCTTCGCGGGTGCCGAATTCTTCGCTTTCGGCGCCTTGCGCGCCTTTTTCGCGTTGTGCGCCGCAGCCTTGCTCATCTCGGCTGCGAACGCCTTGCCCTTCTTGCCCGCCAGCGAGTGCTCGCCGCCCGCATCGGCCTCGATCTCCGCCATCGTCCGGCCGGTCAGCACGCTGGTGAGCGCGTGTTCGACCAGCGGGTCGCCCTCCTCCGCAAACGCGTCGGCAACCTTGCGCAGCAGCCAGTTCTCGCGCTTCTCGTTGCCGCGCGGTTTCAGGCGGATGAGGATCCATTCACCCTTCATCCGTGTCCCGTCGAGCGTAAAGTGGAGATGGCCCTTGTCGATGTCCTTCCAGCTCTTGCCCTCGACCGGGGCCCAGGTGCCGGTGTCCCACAGCATCACGGTGCCGCCGCCGTATTCGCCCTTGGGGATCGAGCCTTCGAATTCTGCGTAGCTCAGCGGGTGATCCTCGGTCCGCACGGCGAGGCGCTTGATCTCGGGGTCGGGGCTGGGCCCCTTGGTCACCGCCCAGCTCTTCAGCACCCCGTCGGCCTCGATCCGGAAATCCCAGTGGAGCCGGGTCGCGTCGTGCTTCTGCACGATGAAGCGGTTGCCGGTGTCGCTGGTCGCGCGCTTGCCCGAAGGCTCCGCCGTCTTCGCGAAGTCCCGTTTCTTGTTGTATTCGGCCAAGGGGTCGCGCTTGCTCATGCCGTGGTATCCTTGTCGGGAAAGAACCGCCTTTCGGCCAGGCGCAGCAACGTCAGCATGATGACCGAGATGACGGAGCCGATCGCGACGAGCGGCCATTGCCCGGCGCCGCAGGCTATCCCGATCACCGCCGCAAGCCACAGGTGCGCCGCCGTGGTGAGGTTCTTGACGCTCCCTTTGCTGAACACGATCAGCCCCGCCCCGATTATGCCGATGAACGAACCGGTCGCCTCGAACACCCGTAACGGGTCCATCCGGGCGTTTTCGGTGTCACCGCCCATCTCGTGATAGAGGGCGATGATGGACACCGTCATCGCCGCGGCGGAGAAGCAGATGAGGCCGTGCGTCCGCATACCGGCGGCCACCCCCCGCACCTCGCGGTCGAGGCCGAGCGCCAGGCCTAGCACGGCCGCGATGCCGAGCCGGGCGGCGAGGTCGAGGTCGATGAAATGGACGAGAACCGGCGGATTGAGTTCCATCAGGCGCGCTTCTTCGCCGGAGAGGCCTTCTTGGCCGAGGTTTGCTTCGCAGCCGTTTTCTTTGCGGGCGCTTTCTTGGCCGGTTCCTTTCCGCCGACCGACTTCTTGAGCGCGGCCATCAGGTCGATCACGTTGGACTTGCCGCCGGCCGTTCCTGGTTCCTCGACGTCCTCCAGCACTTTCTTGCCCTTCGCCTTGGCCTTCTTCTCGACGAGCTTCTTCAGCGCATCGACGTAGCGATCGCGGAATTCGCCGGCGTCGAACGGTGCGCTTTTCTGGTCGATCAGGGATCCCGCCAGTTCGAGCATCTCTTTCGCCGGTTTGCCCGTCGGGATGTCCTTGAAATAGCTCTGCGCTTGGCGAACCTCGTCCTCGTAACGCAGCGTTTCCATGACGAGGCCCTTGCCGCACGGTTTGACGCTGACGAGCTGTTCGCGACCCCGCACCGACATCTGGCCGAGCGCCACCTTCTTCTTCGCCCGCAACGCCTCGCGCAGCACGACGAAGGCTTCCTCGGCCAGCTCGTCCTGCGGGACGACGTAGTAGGGCTTCTCGAAGTAGAACACGTCGATCTCGTTCGCGTCGACGAACTGGACGAGCTCGAGGGTGCGCTTGCTCTCGATCTTGACCGCCTCGATCTCGTCGTCGTCGAGGAGGACGTAGTTGCCCTTCGAGATTTCGTAGCCCTTCACGATCTCGTCGTGATCGACCGGGCCGATGCCCTGCACGACCTTTTCGTAATTGATCGGCTTGCCGCTCGGTTCGTGGATCTGGCGGAAGCTGATCGCCGCCCCGCTCTTGGTGGCGGCGTAGACCTCGACCGGGATAGAGACGAGAGCGAGGCGGATCTGCCCGGTCCAGTATGCGCGTGCGGCCATCGAAATTTCCCCTTCGTTCGCAGGAGTCGACTCAGCACGGGGCAAATCGTTTCCAATCGGCGGCGCGCGTCCTATCTGGCGGGCATGATCGCGCAGACCATCCAGCTCGCGCTCGCCCCGGTGTTCGTGCTGGTGGCGATCGGCAACATCATGAACCTGCTGTCGGCAAGGCTGGGGCGGGTGGTCGACCGCAGCCGCGCGCTGCAGGGGGTGCACGCCGAGACCGAGGGCATGGCGCACGATCAGGTGGTGCGCGAAATCCGCCTTGTGAACCGGCGCATCCAGCTGATCGGCCAGGCGCTGCGCCTGCTGGTGACGAGCGGCCTGTCGATCGGGGTCACCGTGGCGGTGCTGTTTCTGGAAGAGCTGGGCAAGGTCGACCTGCAGCAGGTCGCCGCCGGCACGTTCCTCCTCGCCATCGGGCTGATGATGTGGGCGCTGGTGCTGTTCCTGCGCGAAACGCAGGCGGCATCGGCCGCGCTGCGCATCCCGGAAGAATACCTCGAGACCGAACGGCGGCTCTAGGCCGCGCCGCGATTACTTCTTGGGGGGAGCGAGCAGCCGGTCGCCCTGGCTGCGGATCGCGCCCGCGATCATCGGCTCGACGAAGGACAGCGCGGGCGGCAGGTCGACGTTGAGCACGAGCTGCCCGGGTTCGAGGTCGACGTGGGCGACGAGGTTCTGCCCCATCGCGCCGATCGCCATGTCCATCCGGTCCTCGCTGGGCCAGGTCGTGCGCACCGCCGCGCCGCCGGGGATGTGGTCGCCGACGCTTTCGGTGTTCGACTTCAGACGGCGGCGGACCTCGTCCTGGTCGAGCTGGTGGGGAATGGCGACGCGCATCAGGCGATGTCCTTGCGATTGGTGTCGAGGGCGGCGTCGCCGCCGTACTTGTAGTCGAGGTAGCGGGTCTTGATCGCCAGATCGTCGAGGTTGCCCTCGGCCAGCTCGCGGGTCACGCGGCCCAACTCGTCGCTGATCTTGCCGAGCCCTTCGGTGAGCTGGGCATCGGGGGTCGCGCCCGCGCGCTCCTCGGCGCGCAAAGTGTGGGGAATGCGGCGATAGCTGTCGACCATCTCGGGCAGGGTCTCGCCGACCAAGCTGCGGACCTCGCGCGCCGCGGGATGGTTGGGATCGAGCCCGTCGAGCTGGAGGCCCAGCGCGTCGAGCTGCACGCCGATCCTGCCCACCATGTCGGCGGCGGGGGCGGGCAGGGCGGGGCGCTGCGCCTCCAGCCAGAGCTCGGTCTTGCCGACGAGTGCCTTCGCATCGTTGCTGCGGGCAAGATCGGTGCGGCTGGGCACCTTCATCCGCGGGTACTTGCCGAGCACGGCGACGCCCACGATCGTCGCGACGATCAGCGCCATCACGCCCATGAAGCCGATGCCGTTCAGGATGGTCCCGACGATCCCGGCCGCGACCCACAGCGCGAAGATCGCGACGACGATGCGCACGATCTTCTTCGTGAGGTGCTGCTGGCGCAGCCGCTTCGAGCCGGCGCCGATGGGGCGCCCGGTCGTGCGGCGATGACGGCCGCCGGCGCGATTGTCGTCGCGCACGACCCGCGCGTGCTCGATGATCCGGTCGCTTGCGGAAGTCAGGTCGCGCCCGCTCATTCGGCCGCCAGCAGTTTCGATTCGGACACCTGGCTCGCCGCGCGGGCCTGCCCTTCGGCGCGGGCGATGTAGCCCTTGGACTTCTCGACTTCGCCCGACAGCGTCTCGACCGTCTGCTTCATGCTGTCGAGGGCGCGCAGCTTGAAGGCGTCGACCTCGTCCATCGTGTCGTAGATGTTCTGGAACGCGCGCTGCAGCGTCTCCATCGGAATGGTGCTCGATGCCGCCTGCTCGTGGATCTTGCCGGTCTGGTCGCGCAGCATCGTGCTGGTGCTGTCGATGATATTGGCCGTGGTGGTGTTCAATGCGGTGATCTGGTTCAGCACCAGCCGTTGGTTGGTCATCGCTTCGGCCACCGTCACCGCGGTCCGCAGCGCGCCCACGGTGGTGGTGCTGGCGCGGTCGACGCCCTTCACTAGCTCGACGTTGTTCTTCTTCACGAGGTCGAGGCTGAGGTAGCCCTGCACCGAAACCGCCATCTGCGTCAGCAGGTCCTGCGTGCGCTGGCGGACGTAGAACAGCGCGGTCTCGCGGATGGCCTTCGCCTTGGCGGGATCGGTCGCGTCGAGTTCCGCCGCCTTGTCCTCCAGCTTGGCGTCGAGCGTGCGGGAGATGTGGATCATCTGTTCCAGGTTGCCCATAGCCTCCCACAGCTTCTGGCGTTCCACGTCGATCGCGGCGTTGTCCATCAGCAGCTCGTCCTTGCCGCTGGAAAGGTTGCCGAGGATCGACTGGATGTGCGTCTGCGCGCTCTGATAGCTGCGGAAGTAGTTGGTCAGCTTGTTGCCGAACGGGATGATGCCGAGGATCTTGCGCGTGCCCGATTTCGCCCCGCGGCGGCCCGGGTCGAGGTCTTCGACCACGCGGCGCAATTCCGCGAGGTTGGCGCCCACGCCCTCGTCCTTGTCCATCGCGCGCACCGGGCGGTCTAGGAAGCGGTTGGACATGCCGGCCGCGGCCATGATTTCCTTGCGGCCCATGTTGGTAATCTGGTCGACCTTGCGACCGAACTCGGGCGAGTTCGCATCCTCCGCCACCAGATCGGCGACGAAGGCGTCGGCCTTCTCTTCCAGCTTCGATTTCTTTTCCTCGCTGACCGGCACGAGGCCCGACGCGCGCTCGGCGGCGACCGCCGGCACGGGGTCGGGCGGGGTGAGTTCGAGATCGACGGCAGTGGCGGTTTTGGTCTCGGCCATGGGATCCTCTGGCATGGTGTATTATCAAATTAGGACAGCGGCGGCGGTGCGCAAGTAGTTTCGCGGCTTTTCCTAGCACGTTTCGCCCCGCGCGCACCCTTCCGTCGCGCACCCTTTCGTCGCGCGGCCGGGCGGGCTAGGGACCCGAGGATGGCAGAGGGGAACACCGCGCCCGCGAACCGCGATACGCTCGCGCAGACCCACGTGCCGTTCGGCACCGTGGTGAGAAGCTGGGGCCGCTGGTGGCGCATGGTCATCCGCGACATCGACCAGGCCAAGGTGATCGAGACGCGGCGGGAAGAGGCCTACATCTCGGGCCGCTACATGTTCATGACCGCGATGAGCGGCGGGATCGCGATCCTCGGCCTGCTGCTGTCCAGCCCCGCGGTGGTGATCGGGGCGATGCTGCTCAGCCCGCTGATGGGGCCGATCATCGGTCTGGGCTTCGCGCTGGCGATCGGCGATTACGCCTGGCTGCGTAAATCGGCGAGGGCGCTGCTTGCCGGCAGCGTGATGGCCATCGTGCTGTGCGCGCTCATCGTGTTCCTGTCGCCGATCCAGACGGTGACGAGCGAAATCGCCAGTCGCACCCGGCCCAACCTGTTCGACCTCCTCGTCGCGCTGTTTTCCGCGCTGGCGGGCGCCTACGCGATGATCCGCGGGCGCGAGGGGGCGATCGTCGGGGTGGCGATCGCGACCGCGCTGATGCCACCGCTCGCGGTGGTCGGCTTCGGCCTCGCGACGGTCAACTGGACGGTGTTCTCGGGCGCGCTGCTGCTGTTCGTGACCAACGCCATCGTGATCGCGGTCACCGCAATGCTGATGGCGCGGCTCTATGGCTTCCGGGCGGACCTCACCGGGCGGCAGACGATGATGCAGAACCTGGCGGTCTTCATCGTGTTCGTGCTGCTGGCCGTGCCACTGGGCTATTCGCTGATCCAGATCGGGCGCGAGGCGAACGGCGCGCGGATCGTGCGCAGCGAGCTGCAGGGCCTGTTCGACGACCGTTCGCGGCTGAGCCAGGTGGACATCGACTGGCGGGCCGATCCGGTCGCGGTCGATGCCACGGTGCTGACCCCGACACCGGTTCCGCAGGCCGAGGTGCAGGGTGCGCGCACGCTCCAGCGCCTGCTCGGCCGGCCGGTCCAGCTGCGCATCACGCAGTACCAGGTCGGCACCGGCGCGCAGGCCGCCGAAGCCGCACAGCTCGCCGCCGCGCAAGCCGAGCGCGAGGCGGACGAGAGCGCGCGGATCGATGCCCTGTCGCGCGAGCTCGCGCTCGTGGCGGGGACGGGCGAGGATGCGGTGACGATCGATCGGGGCAAGCGCCGCGCGGTCGTGCGCGCGCAGGCCCTGCCGGGCGCGGGCCTTGCCACCTACCGCGCGCTCGAGCGCCGGATAGCCGCCGATGCCGACGGCTGGGCGGTGGCGGTCGAACCGCCGCAAGGGGCGCTGCAAATCGCCTTGCCGACAGTCGCCTTCGCCGACGGGGAGCCGACCCGGGCGGGCGCTTCCGCTCTCGCCCTCGTTAGCTGGGCAGCGCAGCGGTCGGGCCGGCCGGTGGTGCTGAGTGGCCCCGAGGCCGATGCCGCCGCCGCCGCGGCTACGCTGCGGGACGAGGGTGTCACCGTGCGTACGGCCCCCGGCCCGGCGCCGCTGCGCGCAACATGGGACGATGCCGGCGATGGAGCCGGCGAGTAGGGGTCAGGCCGCCTCGGGCAGCTTGATCGGCTCGATCTCGCCGGCAAGGTAGAGCCGCTTGGCCTTCGCCCGGCTGAGCTTGCCCGAGGACGTGCGCGGCAGCGTGCGCGGCGGGACCAGTTCGACCACGCAGTTCATGCCGGTGATGGAGCGGACCTTGTCGCGGATCTGGTCGTGCAGGCGCACGCGCTCGTCGGGGTCGCTGACGCGGCAGTGGACGAGAACGGCGGGCACTTCCTCGCCGTTGCCGTCGTCGATGCTGAAGGCCGCGATGTCGCCGTGGTTGAAGCCGGGCAGCTGTTCCACCGCCCACTCGATGTCCTGCGGCCAGTGGTTCTTGCCGTTGATGATGATCATGTCCTTCGCCCGGCCGACGATGAACAGGTAGCCGTTCCCGAGGTAGCCCATGTCCCCGGTGTCGAGCCATACCTCGCCGTCCGGCCCGGCGACGAGGCAGTCGTTGGTCGCCTCCTCGTTGCGGAAGTAGCTGTGCATGACCGATTCGCCGCGGCACCAGACCTTGCCGATCCGGTGGTCGCCCTTGATCTCGCCATGCTCCCCGCGAATCTCGACTTCCATCCCGGGCAGCGGCTTGCCGCAGTTGACGATCGCGCGGTAGCGGGCCGGGCGGCTGAGATCGCGCTCCGCGCCCGACAGGCGTTCCTCTTCGACCAGTTCCACCCGGATGCCTTCGCCCGGCGGCATCACCGTGACCGCCAGCGTCGCTTCGGCAAGGCCGTAGCTGGGGGTAAAGGCGCTCGCCTTGAACCCCGCTTCGGCGAAGGCGTTGACGAAGGCCTGCATCACGTCGGGCCGGATCATGTCGGCGCCGTTGCCTGCGGTGCGCCAGCGCGACAGGTCGAACCGGTCGCCGACATGGCTCTGCGAAGAGATGCGCCGCGCGCAGATGTCGTAGCCGAAGGTCGGCGAATAGCTGAGCGTGTTGCCCGGATTGCGGCTGATGAGGTCGAGCCAGGCGAGCGGGCGGCGCGCGAAATGTTCGGTCTTCAGGTAGTCGCAGCTCGCCTGGTTGGCGATCGGCGAGAGGAAGCAGCCCACGAGGCCCATGTCGTGGTACCACGGCAGCCAGCTGACGACGCGGTCGTTCTCGCCCAGGTCGACCCCGGTGGCATGGCCGTAGAGGTTGTGCAGCAGCGCCCGGTGGGTGACCGCGACCCCGGTCGGGAAGCGGGTGGAGCCGGACGAATACTGGAGATAGCAGATGTCGTCGGGCTGCGGTTCGGGCAGGTCGACCGGGGGCGCGTCGGCGGCGGCGAATTCCTCCCAGCTGATGCCTTCGCAACCCTGCCGCTCGGCGGCGGCTTGGGCCAGGTCGGCGATCTCGCCCGGATAGATCAGGATCTTCGGATCGCTGCTTTCGAGCTGGACGGCAAGCTGGTCGATGTAGCTGTCCTTGCCCCCGAACGTGGTCGGCAGCGGCAGCGGCACGGGCCATGCCCCGGCATAGACGCAGCCGCAGAACAGCGCCGCGAATTCCGGGCTCGTTTCGGCCACGATGGCGACGCGGTCTTCCCGGCCGATTCCCGCCGCGACCAGCCGGTGCGCCATCTTCAGCGCATCCGCGCGCATTTCGGAGAACGGATAGGGGCGCACGAGGTCGCCGCGCATGTCGTGGAAATTGAGCCCCTTCTCGCTACGCGCGGCGTAGTCGATCGCTTCGGCGAAAGTCGCGAAGTCCGATCGCCGCCGCGGGAGCGGGCAGTCGTTCGGCGTGGGCGTGAGGGTCGATTCGGTCATGAAAGAGGATAAACCCGTTGTCTGCGCGCCCTTGTCCGGGGGGCCGGCGGCGCTCTGTTTTACGCAGTCCAAGCGTTAGGCGCGCGTAACGTTCCGCCGCGCGCATGTGGTCCAATGTTTCCCATTCGTTACTCTATGTGGCACGAATATGGCGACGATGCGAGACAGACGCGAACGCCGACCCCCCAAACCGCTCGATCCGGCGCGGCTGAACGATCTTGCGCTCGCCTATGTCGCGCGGTTCGCGACCAGCGCGGCCAAGGTGGAAGGCTACCTCGTGCGCAAGCTGCGCGAGCGGGGGTGGGAGGGGGAGCGGCCGGCCGACCCGCGGGCGATCGTCGAACGGTTCGTGGAACTCGGCTACATCGACGATGCCGCCTGGGCACGGGCGAAGAGCGGCGGCCTGCTGCGGCGCGGATACGGCGCGCGGCGCGTCGACCAGACGCTGGGCGCGGCGGGTATCGATGCGGACATTCGCGAGGACCTGCGCCCCGACGACGCGGCGGCGCGCCAGGCGGCGCTGGCGCTCGCCGCGCGGCGGCGGCTCGGTCCGTGGGGCGAGAAGGCGGACGACCGGGCCGCGCGGGAGAAACAGATCGCCGCGATGGTGCGCGCAGGGCATGGATTCGACGCCGCCCGCGCGGTAGTGGAGGCGCCGAGCGTTTCGGCGGCCGAGGAATGGGCGGCCGAGGCCGAGGAGACCCCCTGACATGCGTATTGCCGCTCTCGTCCTGATGCCCGCGGTCCTCGCCGCCTGTTCGCCCCAGCCGGGCGCCGAGGCGACCCCCGCCGCCGCTGCCGCGGCGACGACGACCGCGTCGGTCCACCCCGAATCGGGTCTGCGGGTCATTCCGCTTTCGGTCACCGGCACCAACGGACGCCACGATTTCCGCGTCGAGGTCGCCGCGAGCGAGGCCGAGCAGGCCAGGGGCCTCATGTTCCGCACGAAGATGGGCGCGGACGAGGGGATGCTCTTCCCCCGCCAGCCGGCCGACATCGCCAGTTTCTGGATGAAGAACACCCCGCTGCCGCTCGACATCATCTTCATCGGCACCGACCGCAAGGTGCTGAACGTCGCCGATGCCAAGCCCTACGACCTTACCCCGGTCACCGCCGCCGGGCTGACCTCCGCCGTGCTCGAACTCAACGCCGGTCGGGCGAAGGAACTGGGCATCGGGCCCGGCAGCACGGTCGAGTGGTAGGCCCGAGCGTCGGGACTGGCTGGTAGATGCTTGGCGACTTTCGGCTAATCGGCTAGGCGCGCGGCCCATGGGCTTCTTTTCCAAGATCTTCACCTGGTGGAACGGCGCGACGATCGGCACGATGCTGTGGTCCTCGCTCCACGGCGAGGAAGTCGGCACCGACTTCGCCGGCAACCGCTATTACCGCAGCAAGAAGCCGGAAAAGGCGGGCCAGCCCCATGCCGGGCGCGAGCGCCGGTGGGTGATCTACAGCGGCGCGAACGATGCCAGCAACGTGCCGGCCGAATGGCACGGCTGGCTGCACGGCGCGTTCGACGGCGTGCCCGAAAGCAACCTGCCGCCGCCGCGCATCTGGGAAGCCGAGCATAGCCCCAACGTCACCGGCAGCGATGCCGCGTACCGGCCGCAGGGCGCGCTGGAAAGGGGCGGCCGGCGCGCCGCCGCGGCCGGCGACTACGAGGCGTGGAGCCCGGACGCCTGACCGTGCGGGCGACCCTCGCCCTTATCGCCGCGGCCGCCGTGCTCGCAGGCTGCGACCGGTCCCCGCCCGAGCCGCGCCCGGTCGAGACCGAATTGCCCGAGGATATGCGCGCACCGCAGATGGTGCAGCCGGTCGAGAAATCCGAAGGCACCCCGATGGCCGAGCGCGTGGCGGTGATCGGCGTCCTCAACAAGCGCAACAACCTGTCGCAGAACTGGGAAATGAAGCCCGGCGAGGCGCGCCGCTGGGGCAATCTCATCGTCCGGCTGGCCGCCTGCGAGCGGACCGCGCCGTGGGAATTCCCGCGCCAGACCGGCGCCTTTGCGCAGGTCTTCATCCAGAACCCCGGTGCGAATGCCGAATGGGGCAAGGTCTTTTCCGGCTGGCTGTTCAAGGAATCCCCCAGCCTCAACGTCGTCGAGCACCCGGTCTACGACGTGTGGATCAAGGACTGCAAAATGAGCTTCGACGGCGGTAAGCCCGCCGCGTCCGCATCCGACAGCAGCGAGGCGAACGCCGAGGGCAGCGGGTCGGCGCCCGCGCCCGAAGCGTCCCCCAGCAACGCGACGTAGCGCGCCTGCGCGATCTCGACCGCGCCCATCGAGGCGAGGTGTTCGGTCATGAACTGGCAGTCGAGCAGCCGCGCGCCGCCGCGCCGCATCAGCGCCACCAGCCACGCGAGCGCGACCTTGCTGGCGTCGGTCCGCCGGCTGAACATCGATTCGCCGCAGAACACTCCGCCGAATCCCACGCCGTACAGGCCGCCGACGAGCTCCTCGCCCTCCCAGCACTCGATCGAGTGGGCGTGCCCTTCGGCATGGAGCGCGCGGTAGCTTGTCGCAATCCGCCCGCTGATCCAGCTTTCGGGATGGTCGGGGCGCGGCGCGGCACAGGCAGCGATCGTTTCGTCGAAGGCGGCGTTGCAGGTCACCCGGAAACGGTCGCGGCGCACCGTCTTGGCGAGCGAGCGCGACAGGCGGAAGCCGTCCAGCGGCAGGATCGCCCGGCGCCGCGGCTCGACCCAGAACACCTCGGTATCCTCGCGGCTGTCGGCCATCGGGAAGATGCCGTTGCGATAGGCGAGGAGCAGGAGGTCGGTGGGGATCGGGGGGCTGGCGGGGGCGTGCATGGTCGAAGCGCGCCCTAGCACGTTCAAGCGGCCTTGCGATGCCCGGCTTTACCCCCTAAGGCGCGGCCTCTCCAGCGCAGGGGTGTAGCTCAGCTGGTAGAGCATCGGTCTCCAAAACCGAGGGCCACGGGTTCGAATCCTGTCACCCCTGCCAATTTTTCGAAATGGTCCAAGTACCTGAAAGGTTTCAGGTTTCCTTGCGGTTCAAAACTGCGTGGTACCCTGCCGTGGCACCTCGTCGCGGTCTCGATATCGCCACCATGAATCGGCAGGAGTCGAGATGCAAGGTGCGGGCTGCATTGGCCGCAGGAAATCTGCGCGGGCAGAAACGTCTAACCGCCGCCGGTCGCGGGAGCCGGATCACCGCTCCAACTCCGGAAGGTGGCATTCCGAACTGCCTCATAACCTTCTTCGCTTGGCTTAGCGCCTCTTCCTGCTTCGGCGAAAGGATAGGGCCGACACGTGCGATCATTTCCGTAAGCGCGGCCTCATTCGCTTCCACCTTGGCGTGATGCGATGCTTTCTCACGATCGAGAGCGCGCCTCGATCCCTTGGCCATCATCGAACTCACCGCGACGCCGCTGCAGTCGAACGTCATCGGGTCCGCCGCCGCCGACGAGCTGAAGGCGTAGCAGATGATCAAGCTGCCGATCCACCTGACCCTTCGACCGGGGATTCGTCCTCCTCGACGCTGCCGCCTGCCAGTGTCCATTCCCCATCGCGGTAGCCATGCGGCCGGACGAGAAGAACCTCGCCGTCTTCGTCCAACACAACCGCTCGCACCTTGCGGCGCAGCCGTAATCCGTCGCTTCAGGCACTCCCGTCAGCGCACTCCAGGCACCTTACCACTGTTGGGTTATTCCGCAGCCGACCCTCGACAATCTTCTCGCAACGTTCGACGCAGTAACCGAACTCAACCTCCTCGATTCGCTGGAGGGCCGCCGCGATGCCTGCGCGTTCTGCCTTGCGTCGCCGCTCCTGTGCAAGCGCCATGGCCTGCACCTGCATGGCATCGATCCGGGACAGGCGGCCTACGCTCTCCTGGTCCAGCGTGACCGGGTCGCGATCCTTCGCGGAGATGCGATCCTGCTCTTCCAGTTCGCCTAGCCGCTTGGCCAGTTGATCACGGAACGTGGCAGGATCGATCGACATATCAGCGCACCATTAGCACCGGGGCCTTGACGGTGCGAACCATTTCCGTGGTCGTGCTGCCCACGATCATCCGGCGGATAGGCGAATGGCCATAGGCGCCCATCAGCAGCAGCGAATGCTCGGTGGCGGCAACGACGCCGGGAATGACCTTTTCGGCCTTGTCGCGCTCCATCAAGACGGTGACAGGGTGGCCTGAGGCGAATGCCGCTTCTGCCATGGTCAGCTTCTCACGCTGCGCTTCGCTGTCCGCCTCTGCCATCACGATGGTGACGGGCAGGCCATCAAAAAGCGGCGAGTTGGCCAGACGCTCCAGCGCTCTTTCCGCGGCGGGACTGGCATCGTAGGCGAATACGATGTGCTCTGGTTCTGCATATTCGCGCGAGGCTACCAGCACCGGCTTCTCACTTGCCCTGACAACGCGCTCGATCGTCGAGCCGATATGGTCCGAGGCATATTCGTGGCCGACGCCGCGCTTGCCGATCACAACAACGCGGGCATGATCCTCGCGCTCCAGGATCGTTTCCACCACGCCGCCGTGGCGGTGCAGCGTAGATAGCTGCTCAATGCCCGCCCCGCGAAGTAGCTGCTCTCCCGCTTTTAGCAGCACGCGCCCTTTCTCGATCTCGGTCCGGCTGCCTTCTTCGGAAAGGCGCACGAGCTCTTCCATCAGGTCGCTCTTGACGCCCAGGCCGATCGCGCCGGAGAGGTCTTTGCGCGCTGTGACCGCATCCTGTCGCTGGACGACGTGGAGCAGTTCGACCGGCAGGGACAGCCGCTTCGCTGCCCAACCGGCATAACCGCACACGCTGGTAGCGTAGGCCGAGGCATCTATCGCCGCGAGGACGTTTTCCATTGTTGTCTCTCCCATCAGTGTCCTCCCAGCTGCGCGTCGGCGCCGGGCTTGTCATGAATAGCATAGCGCTCGATCATCGTGGCGCTCTCCTCGTTCAGGCCACGGACCTCGACCGCCGTGCCCTCGCGGCGGAACTTGAGGATCGCCTTGTCGAGCGTTCCCACCGCCGAAATGTCCCAAAAGTGCGCGCGGCTGACGTCGATCACTACCCCGTCGAGCACTTCCTTGTAATCGAAGGCTTCGACGAAGCGATCGGAAGAAGCGAAGAAGACCTGGCCAGCAATGCGATAGGTCCGCGTCGCCCCGTCAGCTGACAGGTCGGTATCGACCGTGAAGAGCCGCTTCACCTTGCTGGCGAAGAACAGGCCCGAAAGGATCACGCCGGCGAGCACGCCCTGCGCCAGGTCATGCGTCCACACCACCACAACCACCGTAACGATCATTACCACCGACGACTGCCAGGGATTGGTGCGGATGTCCTTGATCGAGCGCCATGAGAAGGTGCCGATCGAGACCATGATCATCACCGCGACCAGCGATGCCATCGGGATGATGGCGACCAGCGGACCGAGAACGAGCAGGAGGAACAGCAGGAAGACACCAGACACGAAGGTCGACAGCCGCGTCTCCCCGCCCGATTTCACGTTGATGACCGACTGGCCGATCATGGCACAGCCGCCCATGCCGCCAAGGAAGCCGGTGAAGAAGTTGGCGATGCCTTGCCCCTTCATCTCGCGCTGCTTGTCGGACCCCGTATCGGTCAGATCGTCCACGATCTGCGCAGTCAGCATGGATTCGAGCAGGCCAACCGCCGCCATCGTCGCCGAGTAGGGCAGGATGATCTGCAGCGTCTCGAGGGTAAACGGAACGTCGGGTATGAACCACGAAGGCAGCGACGAAGGGAGCTCGCCCATATCGCCCACGGTGCGCACATCCATGCCCATGTAGTAGACGACCGCCGTCAGGATCGCGATTGCGACGAGAGGCGACGGAACGGCCTTGGTGAGCCGCGGAAAGAGGTAAATCACTGCCAGTCCCGCGGCGACCAGCACATAGGTCAGCATCGGGACGCCTGTCAGTTCCGGCAGCTGCGCGATAAAGATCAGGATCGCCAAGGCGTTGACGAAGCCGGTAATCACCGAGCGCGAGACATATTGCATCAGCAGGTGCATCCGCAGGAAACCTGCGATGACCTGGATGACGCCCATCAGGATGGTCGCAGCGAAAAGATAATCGACGCCGTGTTGCTGGATCAGCGGCAGGACCAGCACCGCGATCGCGGCAGTCGCGGCCGAGATCATGCCCGGTCGCCCGCCTACGAGCGAGATGATGACCGCGATCGAGAACGATGCGTAAAGGCCGACCCTTGGATCGACCCCGGCGATGATGGAGAAGCCGATGGCTTCGGGAATGAGCGCAAGTGCGACGACGATGCCGGCGAGGATGTCCCGCCGGGGATTGAAAAGCCATTCGCGCTTCAGCGCGGAAATATCGAACATGTGAACCCTAACACGACTCACACGACCGGCACGATGCGGGAAAGCATCGCTCAGCTGCGAACACTTTGTGCGGCCAGAATGCCGGTCTGAAAGGTTGTCCCGGGGATAGGCGCCGGGCCGAGCCACCCGGCACGGCCGGGTCCGGTGGATTGCGACCGGTTAGTGCACGGCCCAAATTGTTGCAAGTGCGAAGGCAAATGGAAGCCTGAAATGCACAGCCGCGTGTACAAAATCGCCCGTTCCGATGTCCGCGCGCTGGCCGACGGTAACCTTCTAGCGCACCACTACCGTAACAAACCGATTGGGAAACTAGGTGGTCTAGGCTTTGTCACGTCTCGAACCTTGACCTGAGACTTCTTCACAGGAAGCTCAACGCTCCAAGCTTCCTCAACGATTTCGAAACTCGGTCAACTAATCCCCTAACATTTCCGTTCGCTTCGTTCGCGCGTTTCTCGGCTGGCGAAGGCGTTTCGGAAGTAGGTTGACCGCAGCTGGATGGAGATGCTCGGTCACCTTCGGAATGGTTTTTGCAGCGTTTCGCAGCAATTTCATGTGGGCATTCGAATAGCGGCCCTCAATTTCGGAGGTAAGCTTATTCCTATCAAAATCCGACCGTATTTCTCTCGAAATGCCATCTGCTTTCATCGCGTCGATTGCCGCGTGCCGAAACGAGTGGTTGGCTTGGCCCTCTACGAAAAACGGCAGCTGCTTGAGTGTTACCAGATCATCGTGCGTAATCCGCACAAGCGGCCGGCCTTCCATAACCTGCTCTAAGAGGCGCGCGGGGGCCCGCGCCTGCTTGCGCGTATTCGCTTGCGAAGCCTGCCCGTTCTTCCGTCTAGAGTTCCCGTCCTTGCCGCCGGTCTTGGGGCCGTGCTCGAAGGATTTTTGCAGCGCTTCGGTCGCGGTCGTCGGCGCATAGGGGTCCGGCGCCGCGGGCTGGGGAAGGGGAGACGTGAAAGGGACCGGCGGGGCAACGACATACTGCGGAGCCGGCTCGTATTCGGTTCACAGGACGGGCGCGTAAGCTGAGCCAGGATCCGCTAGCGCCTCTCGAAATTCACGTATGGCTACGATGACCGCTTCGTTGATGACCTTGCGGGCCATTGCCTCGCGCAACGCCGACTGCTTCACGCCAAGCTCGGCCAGCCGCGCGGCCGCGGCCTGTTGGGCCCCTTCGTGCTCGATCGAAGCAGCAAGATCCGACCAGGCAGGAACTACGATGTCCTCCTCGTTATTTTCCGGCAGGGGTTCGTGTCACCCCTGCCAATTCTTCCCGCATCGCGAACGCTTTCCGGCCTCAGGCCGCCGGGCAGTACTGCCTTAGGTAGTCGCCGTGCGCGGGCATGCGTTCGGCCACGAAACGGACCGAGCGTTCGATCTCGTCGAATTCGCCGCGCACCCTGGGGTCGGCGGCGATGCTTTCGGCCATCGGGTTGTGCCCGCCCATCGCGATCCGCTGGCCCATCATCACAGCCGCCCAGCTCGTCTCGGTGAACAGCTCGTCGTCTTCGCGGAAGATCTGCCCGGTGGCGCGGAACAGCCCGATCTTTTCTGCGAGGCTACCCGGCACATCCATCGTGCGGCAGTGGTTCCAGAAGTCGGAATCGGTCCGCTCGGTCGCTTTGTAATGCAGGATCAGGAAGTCGCGGATGCGGTCGTATTCCTTGCCGGTCAGGCGGTTGAAGGCATCCTCCTGCGCTTGGGTCACACCGTCGAGCGAGAGCAGCGCCACCAGCTTGGTGATGCCGGTGTTGATGAGGTGGATGGAGGTCGATTCGAGCGGCTCCATGAACCCCGCGGCGAGGCCCAAGGCGACGACGTTGCGGTTCCAGAACTTCTTCCGCCGCCCGGTCGTGAAGCGCAGGAAGTTGGGATCGGCCTGCGGCTTGCCCGCGATGTTGCCGACGAGGATGTCGAGCGCCTGCTGGTCTTCCATGAAGGCGCTGCAATAGACGTGGCCGTTGCCGTTGCGGCGTTGCAGCGGGACCTGCCACTGCCACCCGGCGCTGTGTGCGGTGGCCCGTGTGTAGGGCAACGGGGGCGAGCCGTCCTCGCGCGCGCAGGGCAGGGCGACCGCGCGGTTGCAGGGCAGGTAGTGCGACCAGTCCTCGTACCCCGTCTCCAGCGCCTGTTCGATCAGCAGCCCGCGAAAGCCCGAACAGTCGACGAACAGGTCGCCCGGAACCCTCTCGCCGTCTTCCATCGTGATGCCCGTGACGTGGCCGGTCTCGCCGTCCAGCGTCACGTCGGCGACCTTGCCCTCGCGCCTCACGACGCCGCGTTTCTCGGCATAACCACGCAGGAAGCGGGCGTAGGTGGTGGCATCGATGTGATAGGCGTAGTTGACCGGCGGCAGGTCGTCGCGCTGGTAATCCTCGGTCCGCATGAAGCGGCCGAAGTAGGCGGCCATCGTTTCGAGGTTGAAGACCTGGATCGGACGGTTGTCGCCCCGCGCCTGGTAGTGGTGCCACAGGTGATGGAAGGACAATCCGTCGATCTCGTACCCGTAATTGCCGAACGGGTGGATGTAGCTGTCGCCCACCTGCCCCCAGTCGACGAACTGGATGCCCAGCTTGAAGCCGCCCTGCACGAAGGCCATCATCTCGCGCTCGTCGATCTCGAGCAGGCGGTTGAAGTCCTTGAACGGCGGGATCGTCGCCTCGCCGACGCCGACGGTGCCGATCTGTTCGGATTCAACGAGGACGATTTCGAGGTCGCGGTGGCCGGTGCGCAGCCGCGACAGCGCGGCGGCGGCCATCCAGCCGGCGGTCCCGCCGCCGACGATCACGATCCGTTCGATACCCATGCCCTCTCCCTCGCACTTATCCCGCCCGCAAGGCTAGCATATCCGCAGCTGTTGTGAACGTTCAAATGAGACTTGTGAACGCTCACAAGTTGGCATAGGAGGGCAACCGTATCGTGGCGGCGTGCGCTGCCGACGAACGATTCTGGGGAGGATACTTTGGCTTTCAAGCGCACCCTTTCGCACGAGTGTTCCTGGCGCGCGCTGGCGCTGGGTACGATGTCGGCCGTCGCGGCCATCGGCATGCCCACCGCCGCCTGGGCGCAGAGCTCGTCCGCCGGTACCGCCGACTGCGATCCGGCGACCGAGACCTGCCCGGTGGGGACCGCCCCGGCCGAAGAAGGGATCGTCGTCTCGGGCTACCGCGCCTCGCTCGAAAGTGCGCAGAACATCAAGGAAAACGCCGACACCGTCGTCGACGTGATCACCGCCGAGGATATCGGCGCGCTTCCCGATCGATCCGTGGCCGAAGCGCTGCAGCGCGTCCCGGGGGTCAACATCAGCCGCTTCGTCCAGCGCGACGATCCCGATCGCTTCTCGGTCGAGGGTTCGGGCGTCATCATCCGCGGCCTGCCCTTCGTGCGGTCGGAATTGAACGGCCGCGACATTTTCTCCGCCAACGGCGGGCGCGAACTGTCGTTCAACGACGTCTCGCCCGAGTTGCTCGGCCGGGTCGAAGTGTTCAAGAACGTCACCGCCGACATGATCGAAGGCGGCATTTCGGGGACGGTCAACCTCGTCACCCGCAAGCCGCTCGACAAGCGCGGCTTCCATGTCGCCGGCACCGCCGAGGTCAACTACGGCGACCTCGCCCGCGAATGGTCGCCGGGCTTCTCGGTGCTGGCCTCCAACACCTTCGAGACCGGGGCGGGCACCTTCGGCCTGCAGGTCGGCTACGCCCAGCAGGAGCTGGTGACACGCACCGACGCCTCGCAGATCACCGACCCGTGTTACCGCGTTTCCGACTTCTCGGGCGGCTGCATCCGCGTGCAGCCGGTGGGTTCGGGCGGTTTCACGGGCGCGCCGGCGTTCGACGCGTCGAACTTCCCGCCCGCAGGCACGGTCATCATTCCCAAGGGCGCGGGCGTGCGCACGACCGATCTTACCCGCGATCGCAACGCGATCTCGGTCGTCGGCCAGTTCGAGAGCGCCGACGAACGCTTCGTCTTCACCGCCGAATACCTGCGTGCGAAGACCGAAGGCACGCTCAACGAGTACTCGATCCTCGCCCTCGTCAACGACGACCTTCTGTTCCCCGGTTTCCGCCCCGGCACCACCCCGGTGTTCGACGGCAACCGCTTCGTCAGCGGCATCCTGACCCAGGCGAACCCCAACGGCGGCATCAACGGCCTGCCGACCGAGCTCCTGCGCTTCCAGCAACAGGACGACGCGAAGACCGAGGATTTCTCGCTGTCGGCCCAGGGCGAGGTGACCGACCGCTTCCGGTTCAACCTGGAAGGGCAATACATCCGCTCGAACCGTTCGCTCGACGGGTTCATCTCGGCGATGCAGACCTATTCGGACCTGTCGATCGACAACTCGGGCACGACGCCGGCCGTCCAGTTCCTCACCCCGGGCCAGTCGAGCTCGACCCCCGGCTATTTCGAGGATCCGACGAAGTCGCTCTACTGGTTCCTCATCGACAACCAGTCGCAGAACGAAGGCTCGCTCTATTCGACCCGCGCGGACTTCGAATACGACGTGTCGGACGAAGGCTTCCTGCGCGGCGTGCGGTTCGGTGCGCGGTGGAGCGACCGCCAGCGGGTGACCCGCAACTCCAACTTCTCCAACTGGGGCAACCTCGGCGCGCCGTGGACGGGGCGCGGCGGCAACTGGAACTGCGGCGACTTCCAGGCCTTCGGCTGCGGCGGTGCCTACGTGCAGGACTTCCCGAATTCGGCCAGCCTGCGCTCGCCCTTCGGCGATGACTTCCAGCGCGGCAACGCGCCGGTGCCGGTCGGCAACGGGTCGGCGTTCTTCTTCGGCGGCGACAACGTGCTGCAGGACTACCTCAACGGGTCGGTCCAGCAGCAGGCGGCGGCGATCACCGCCTTCACGCTGACGCCGAACGCATGGATCCCGATCTATGCCCGCGCCAACGTGGTCCCGGGCACCCCGTTCACGCCGGGCGAGATCTCGAACGTTGGCGAAACCAGCGCGGCGGCATACGTGCGTGCCGACTTCCGCCGCGACTTCGCGAGCGGGGCGAACCTGTCGGGCAACATCGGCATCCGCTACGTCAACACGATCACCGACGTCGCCGGCCAGATCGGCTTCCCGACTGCCGAGGCTGTCGGCCTGCCGGCCGGCACCGTCGTGACCGGCCCGGCGCTGCGCGCCCGCTGCGCAGCGGCGCAGCCCGGCACTCCGGCTTTGGAATACTGCGCTTTGTCCGACGCCCGGCTGGCCGAGTTCGCCTCGATCTTCACCGGCGAGACGATCGACGACAGCGCGGACATCCAGTACGACTACTGGCTGCCCAGCCTCAACGTGAAGTTCGATACCGGATCTGGCTGGGTGTTCCGCGGGGCGATGTCGAAGGGCATCTTCCGCCCCGATCTCGCCGCGTTCCAGACCGGCGGGACCATCGGCAACAACACCGGCGCCCTGCAGAACAGCGGGACGCTGACGACCGGGCCGCTGTTCGCGATCCAGACCGGCAACCGCTTCCTGCGCCCGACCACGGCGTGGAGCTACGACCTGTCGGCCGAATGGTACTTCAACCGGGTCGGCTCGCTGACGGCGGCGTTCTTCCTGAAGGATATCAAGAACGTCGTCAGCAACGGGGCGGAAATCCGCACCTATACCGCGCCGAGCGGGGTGACCGCGACCGTGCAGTACGGCGGTCCGTTCAACCTCCAGGGCGGTACGCTCAAGGGGGTCGAGGTCGCCTACCAGCAGACCTACGACTTCCTGCCGGGGCCGCTGTCCGGGCTGGGCGCGCAGGCGACGTATACTTACGTCGATGCGGGCGATTTCTCGAACACGTTCCTGGCCGGTGCCAGCCCGATCGCCCCGACCCTGCCGCTCGCCGGCGTGTCGAAGCACACGGTGAACGCGGTCCTGTTCTACGAGAAGTACGGCCTGTCGGCCCGCGCGGCCTACAACTGGCGCTCGGACTTCCTGCAGACCCCGCGCGACGTGATCTTCCCGTATTCGCCGATCTTCGGCGAGAGCACCGGGCAGCTCGACGCGTCGATCTTCTACGACGTGACCGAGAACATAAAGGTCGGCGTGCAGGGCGTAAACCTGCTCGACGAGGTGACCCGCACCAGCCAGGTCATCGACTTCGACGGCACGCGGGAAACCCGTTCGGCGTTCCGCAACGACCGCCGCTACACCTTCCTCGTTCGCATCAATTACTGACGCGGACGGGGGTGGCGGTATCCGCGCGCGGTGCATGGGGCCCGCGCGCGGATATGCCCCCCGTTCATGGGCTTCGTTCATGGCCTGCGGGCCGGCGGGACTGGCCACGGGTGCCCGCGCACGCTAGCGGCGGGAACGCGATGAGGGACGATTGATCCGATGGCGAGACGGCGCCAGGCAGTCACGATCAAGCACGTCGCGGCGGATGCGGGCGTGTCGCTGCAAACCGTGAGCCGGGTCATCAACGACGAGCCGAACGTCCGCCAGCAGATGCGCGAGCGGGTGCAGGCCTCGATCGACAAGCTGGGCTACATCCCCTCCATCGCGGCCCAGCGGATGAGCGGATCGCGCTCCTACCTCATCCTCGCCCTGAACGACCGCGACCGCACGATCGAGGCGTGGCGGGCACGGGAGGGGTCCGACTGGGTCGACCAGATGCTGCTCGGCGGGATGCTCAAATGCGCCGAGTACGGCTACCGCATGATCATCGAACTGGTCGACACGCACGACGACCATGTCGAACGCGAACTGACCGCCGCGCTGGCCGCGCTGCAGCCCGACGGGGTGATCCTGACCCCGCCGCACTCCGACAATCCGCTGATTACCGGCGTGCTGGAAAACGCCGGGGTCCCCTACGCCCGCATCGGCTCGCTGGGCGAAGGGGGCGGCATCGGGCTGCTGATGGGCGATGAGGACGCGGCGCGCATCGCCACCCGCCACCTGCTGGACCTCGGCCATACGCGCATCGGCTTCGTCGCGGGCGCGGCGGAATACTCGCTCAGCGAATGGCGCAAGCAGGGCTGGCGCGCGGCGATGGCCGAAGCGGGCCTGCCGACCGAGGGCCTGTGCGAACGCGGCGACTTCGGTTACGAATCCGGCCTCGTCGCGGCGCGCACGCTGCTGTCGCGGGCCGGGCGGCCGACCGCGATCATTGCCAGCAGCGACCAGATGACGCTCGCCGCGCTGGAGGTGGCGGGCGAGATGGGCCTTCAGGTGCCGGGCGACTTGTCGCTCGTCAGCTTCGACAATACGCCGGTCACGCGCTTCGCCAACCCGCCGCTCACCGCCATCGACCAGCCCATCGCCGAGACCGTTTCGCGCGCGGTCGAACTGATCATCGCGGCCCATTCGGGCAAGGACGTGCCCGCCGGGCCGACGACGATCCCCGCGCCGTTCGTGGAGCGTGCCTCGACCGCCCGGATGCCGATTGACGACTGAAGAGGCGGGGCCGCGGCAGGCGACCCGGTTCCTGCTGCTCTACGCGCTCGCGGTGGCCGGCGGGTCGATCGCCTACATCCCCTTCCTCACCATCCTCCTGCCGGTGCGCATTGACGGGATCGCCCGGGGCGATGCGGTGGGCGCGCTCGCTTACGCCACCTTCGCCGGCGCGGTCGCGGCGAGCCTCGCCAACATCGCCTTCGGCTGGGCCAGCGACCGCACGCGCAGCCGTCGGCCATGGATCGCGGGCGGGCTGGTGCTGTCCTCGATCCTGCTCGTGGCGTTCTCGCGGGTGGCCGACGTGATGCTGCTGGTGGCCATGCTGGTCGCATGGCAGCTCGGCCTCAACATGATGCTGGCGCCGCTGTTCGCGTGGGCGGGGGACTGCGTGCCCGACGACCAAAAGGGGGTCCTGGGCGGACTGCTGGCGTTCGCTCCGGCGGCCGGCGCGGCGGCGGGGGCAGTGGTGACCTGGCCGGGCCTTGCGGGGGCGGACGGGCGACTGTGGCTCGTCGCGGCACTGGTCGCGGCGTGCGTGGCGCCCGTGCTGATCTTCGGCCGGCCGCGCGCGATGCCGCACCTGATGGCGGACGACTGCGCGGGCGAGGCGGCAGAGCCGGTGCGCGGGCGCTTCGTGGAGGCGCGGGTCGTGCGGATGTGGCTTGCCCGGCTGCTGCTGCAGATCTCGGAAGCGGCGCTGTTCGCCTTCCTCTATTTCTGGTTCCGCAGCGTCGATCCCGCCATGACCGATGCGCGGGTGGCGCGCATATTCGGGGCGATCCTGGCGGGCGCGGTGCCGCTGGCGCTTCTGGCGGGGCGCTGGGCGGACCGGAGCGGGCGGCCCTTCCGCCCGATGCAGATCGCCGGCCTGATGTCGGCGACCGGCCTGGCGATCATGGCGCTATCGCAGGAAATCGCATCGTCGATCGCGGGCTACCTCGTCTTCGGCCTCGCCGCGTCGGTGTTCCTGTCGCTGCACACCGCACAGACGCTGCGGGTGCTGCCGCGCGCGCGCAACCGGGGGCGGGATCTCGGGTTCTTCAACCTCACCAACACCGGCCCGTCGCTGGCGATGCCGTGGCTGACGCTGGCGCTGGTGCCGGCGTTCGGCTTCACCGGCCTGTTCGCCGTGCTGGCCGTCTGCGCGCTGGCGGCGAGCGTGTTGCTGACGGGGCTCCGGACCGGCAGCTAGGCGCTTGCAATCGAGCGCGAGGCGTGCGAAATCGCTTTTGATAACGTTCACAGAACAGGCTCCCGGCAGGCCGGGCGGCGAGAGGGGAAAGATCGGCATGCGTGCGATGTTCACGGCGGCTGTCTGCGCACTGGCGCTGGCAGGATGCGTCCAGCAGCCCGGTATGCGGACCGCGTCCGCAGCCGCACCGGAGGCCGCCAGCGGCATCGGCGAGGACGCGCGCATCGCTGCCATCGTCTCGGCGATGTCGCTTGAGCACAAGGTCGGCCAGCTCATCCAGCCGCAGATCAACTCCTTCACGGCCGCGGACATGCGCCGCTACCGCTTCGGCAGCTACCTGGCCGGCGGCAACGGCGGGCCGGGCGGCGACGAGTTCGCGCCCGCGGCGGAGTGGCTGAAGCTCGCCGACGCGATGTGGGAGGCCTCGGTCGCCCCGCTCCCGGCCGGCGAGCCGATCGTCCCCACGATGTGGGGCATCGACGCGGTGCACGGCCATACCAACGTCGTCGGGGCGACGATCTTCCCCCACAACATCGGGCTGGGCGCGACGGGCGACGCCGATCTCGTCCGCCGGATCGGCGCGGCGACCGCGGCCGAGATGCGCGCGACCGGGATCGAGTGGGACTTCTCCCCAACCATCGCCGTGGCGCGCGACGACCGCTGGGGCCGGACCTACGAAAGCTATTCCGAAGACACTGCCACCGTCGCGAAGATGGGCGCCGCGCTGGTCGAGGGGCTGCAGGGCGGCAAGGGAACGCCGGGCTTCATGGGCGAGGACCGGGTAATCGCCACGGCCAAGCATTTCTTCGGCGACGGCGGCACGAACCTCGGCGTCGACACCGGCGACACGCTGGGCGACCTTGCCGAACTCGAGGCGATCCACGCGCGCCCCTATCGCGATGCGATCGATGCGGGCGCGCTGGCGGTCATGGCCAGCTTCAGCTCGATCAACGGCGAGAAGATGCACGGCAACCGCGCGCTCCTGACCGATTACCTGCGCGGCAAACTGGGCTTCGACGGCCTGCTGGTCGGCGACTGGAACGCGCACGGGCAGATCCCCGGGTGCACGAACGCCGACTGCCCGCAGGCGATCAACGCTGGGCTCGACATCTACATGGTGCCCGACGACTGGAAGGCGCTCCACGCCAATCTCGTGAAGCAGGTGCGGGACGGTACCGTGCCGATGGCCCGGCTGGACGAGGCGGTGACCCGCGTGCTGCGCGTGAAGGCACGCGCCGGGCTGCTCTATCCGCAGGCGAAGCGCCCGTCGGAGCGGGCCGGGGCCGGCACCGTGCTCGGTTCGCCCGAGCACCGCGCGCTGGCGCGCGAGGCGGTCGCCAAATCGCAGGTCATCCTCAAGAACACCGGCGTCCTGCCGCTGAAGGCGGGCGCGAGCGTGCTCGTCGCGGGCAAGGCCGCCGACAGCGTCGCGCAGGCCGCGGGCGGCTGGACGCTGACCTGGCAGGGCGGACGCGAGCTGGGGCCGGAGAAATTCCCCGGCGCGACCTCGATCTGGCAGGGCATCCGCGCCGCTGCGGCCGAGACGGGGGGCACCGCCACCCTGTCGGCGGACGGGACCTATGCCGCGAAGCCCGACGCCGCGATCGTGGTGTTCGGCGAGGATGCCTACGCCGAATTCTACGGCGACCGGAAGAACCTCGCCTTCCGCGACGAGGAGGGGCTGGCGCTCCTGCGCAAGTTCGACGCCGCCGGCGTGCCGACCGTCGCGGTGTTCCTTTCGGGCCGCCCGCTGTGGGTGAACCGCGAACTCAACGCCGCCGACGCCTTCGTGGCGAGCTGGCTGCCCGGCGGCGAGGGCGCGGGCGTGGCCGACGTGCTCTTCGGTAAGCGCCCGGCGACGGGACGCCTCTCGTTCACCTGGCCGAACACGTGCGACGGGCATCCTGCGAACGAGCCCGGCAGCGGGCTCTTCCCCCGCGGCTACGGCAACGACCTCGGGAATCGCACCGCGACGGGCCGCCTGGCCGAAGACTGCGCGTTCCTGACCGAGCAGGCCGGGGTGGAGCTGTTCGGCAACGGCCGGCTCGCCAGCGGCGCGGCCGCCACCGCGGGCGGCACGGCGATCCCCAACCTGCTCGGCAGCGCCGGGGGCGTGTCGGCCAAAGGCTTCGACCGCAAGCGGCAGGAGGATGCCCGGCTCGTGACGCTCGCGGCCGGATCGTCGCTGACCGTGGCGAACCCGAACGTGGCGGGCGGCAACGCCTGGCGCGTGGCCTACGCGCTCGACGACCGACCGGCGGGCCCGGTGCGCGTGTCGAGCGGGGGACGGACGCTCGACGTCACCTCGCAGTTCTCGACCGCCGCGGGCCGCGACTGGCGCGAGATGATTCTGACCGACCGCTGCCTGCCGGCCGCCGGCAGCGCGCTCACTTTCGCGACCGACGCGCCGCTCACGATAAAGTTGG
Organism: Tsuneonella amylolytica; assembly: GCF_003626915.1. NCBI lineage: Bacteria > Pseudomonadati > Pseudomonadota > Alphaproteobacteria > Sphingomonadales > Erythrobacteraceae > Tsuneonella > Tsuneonella amylolytica. Next base: position 1,054,941 of record NZ_CP032570.1, on the reverse strand, counting down.
CGGAGATCGCGCGGGTCGATATGCCGGCGGGTACCGACTGCTCGTTCTAGGCCGCACCCAGACAACGATACGGCCGCACGAGCGGCCATGAGGGAGAATTCCGATGGCGCTTGCACCCGACGTCGCGATCAGCACCGATCCGCATCCGGTCGAGGATGCCGGGACCCAGGTGCACGCGCCCGGTCTCAACTACTTCGTCTTCGCGCTGTTCTTCATCTTCGGCGGCATCACGTCCCTCAACGACGTGATCATCCCGAAGCTGAAGGAGCTCTTCACGCTCTCCTACTTCGAGGCGAGCCTGGTGCAGTTCTGCTTCTTCATCGCCTACGCCGTGGTCGGCATCCCCGGCGCGCGGCTGGTCAAGCGGCTGGGCTACATGCGCGGCGCGGTGGCGGGCCTGCTGACGATGATGGTCGGCTGCCTGCTGTTCATCCCGGCGAGCCAGACGGCGACGTTCGGGGTGTTCCTGTTCGCGTATTTCATCCTCGCGACCGGCGTGGTGCTGGTGCAGATCGTCGCCAATCCGCTGATCAGCCTGCTCGGCCCGGCAGCGACGACGCACAGCCGGCTGACGTTCGCGCAGGCGTTCAATTCGCTCGGCACCACGATCTTCCCGCTCGTGGGGGCCGGCATCATCCTCGGCAGCATCGCCAACGTGACCGCCGACGAATTGAGCGGGGCGGCACTGACCGCCTATCGCCAGACCGAATCGGCGATCATCACCAACACCTACCTGTTCCTCGCCGCGGCGCTCGCGGTGGTGGCAGGTGTCGTGTGGCTGTTCCGCAACCGCCTGCAGGGCGAAAAGCACGAGACCACCACCTTGCGCGAAGGGCTGGGCCTGCTGAAGCGTCCGCGCTTCGGTTACGGGGCGGCGTGCATCTTCCTCTACGTCGGCGCGGAAGTCGCCATCGGCAGCTTCATCATCAACTATCTCGCGCAGGACACCGTCCTCGGCCAGCCGGAAAGCGCGATCGGCTGGATGGTGACGCTGTACTGGCTCGGCGCGCTGGTCGGGCGCTTCATCGGTTCGGCGGTCATGCGGATGGTCAGCCCGGGCAAGGTGCTCGCGTTCAATGCCATCGGCGCGATCGTGCTGATCCTCGTCTCCGCCAACACGACCGGTGCCGTGGCGGGCTATTCGCTCCTGCTGGTCGGCCTGATGAACTCGATCATGTTTCCAACGATCTTCGCGCTCGCCTGCGAGAAGCTGGGTCCGCGCGCGGCCGACGGTTCGGGTATCATCAACGTGGCCATTGCCGGCGGCGCGATCATCCCTGCGCTCTACGGGGCACTGGCGGACGGCATCGGGCTTGCCGCGGCACTCGCAATCCCGGCGATCTGTTATGCGATCATCGCGGGTTTCGGGATCTTCGCCCGCCGCCCGGCCTGATCGAACGCGGCCGGTTGATCGTCCGGCGCCGGCGGCGTGGCCCACCGGCCACACGCCCGCGCTTTTCATGGTAAACAACAGGTTGCTCGCGCCATGCTCGGGAACCGCTGCGACGAGACGTGCGTTTTCATCGTCAAACCGTAATCGTTCGGTCCAGACGAAGGGAAGCGTCCATGTCCAGCCTGTCGTTCCGTTCCAGCCGCCCCGATGCGTGGGTCCAGCCGCGTCCGTTCAGCGATGCATCGCTGCGGCACCAAATTCACGGGCCGATCCGCCCGATGGAAGAACCGGGTTTCTTCGCCCGCTTGCTCGGATTGCGCTGAGCCGCGCTCTCGCATCCTCGCGATGTGTCATCGGGTCCGGTCGCCGCGGGTTCGCCAGCGGCCGCCGGCCCCGCTTGATTCCGCCCGCCGACGGGGCTAGGGCGGGCGGGCTTCCTCGACAGATGAGAGAATCCAGCCCCTCCCGGTCTTGAACCGGGGCGGCGCAGACCCTTATCTGGAGCGGACGCGAGGCCGCGCAGCGCGGCAATCGATTGAACGGGATCAGACCATGGCCAAGACCAGTCCGGGCGAATTCGTCAACCAGGTGCGCGCCGAAGGGCGCAAGGTCGTCTGGCCGAGCCGCGAGGAAACGGTCCGCACCGCGATCTTCGTGGGCATCATGATGGTGATCCTGTCGGTATTCTTCCTGGGCGTGGACACCCTGTTTGGCGCGGTGATGCGCTGGCTGCTGTCGCTCGCCTGATCCCACACGAAAGCTAGGCACCACTCATGGCCCGCTGGTACATCATCCACGCCTATTCCGGTTTCGAGAACAAGGTTCGCGATTCGATCATCGCCGAGGCCGAGCGCCTGGGCCTGTCCGAGGCGGTCGAGGAGGTCGAGGTTCCGACCGAGACCGTGACCGAGATCAAGCGCGGCAAGAAGGTCCAGGTCGAACGCAAGTTCATGCCGGGCTACGTGCTGGCCAAGCTGCGCCTGACCGACGACGTCTACCACCTCGTCAAGAACACGCCCAAGGTCACCGGCTTCCTGGGCTCCGGCCAGAAGCCGCAGCCGATTTCCGAGCGCGAGGCCGCCCGCTACTTCGGCGGCGTGGAGGAGGCCAAGGCCGCCCCCAAGAAGCAGGTCAACGTCGATTACGAGATCGGCGACAGCGTGAAGGTGCTCGACGGCCCCTTCGCCAGCTTCAACGGGCTGGTCGAGGAACTCGATTTCGACAAGCAGAAGGTCAAGGTCGGCGTGTCGATCTTCGGCCGCGCGACCCCGGTCGAACTCGACTTCGAGCAGGTCGAACTCAGCAAGTAACCCATGCTTGTGATTCGGCGTCCCATCGACTAGGGGCGCCGCTTCCCGCGTTCCGGCGCGGGTTTCGCGCGGGAGGCTGGCCCGATGGGGCCAACCGCTTGACCGCTTACCATGAGGCCCGTTTCCATAAAACGGGCCGACAGTGAGAAAGGAGGCCAGCCATGGCCAAGAAGATCGACGGCTATATCAAGCTGCAGGTGCCCGCGGGCACCGCCAACCCGTCGCCCCCGATCGGCCCCGCGCTGGGCCAGCGCGGCGTCAACATCATGGAATTCTGCAAGGCCTTCAATGCCGCCACCGGCGACATGGACAAGGGCATGCCGATCCCGACCGTGATCACGGTCTATGCCGACCGTTCGTTCACTTTCGTCACGAAGACGCCCCCGGCGAGCTTCCTGATCAAGCGTGCCGCCAACCTCAAGTCGGGCTCGAAAGAGCCGGGCAAGGTGACCGCGGGCACGATCGCCCGGTCGAAGCTGGCGGAAATCGCCGAGACCAAGATGGCCGATCTCAATGCCAACGACATCGAGATGGCAACCCGCATCATCGAGGGCTCCGCGCGCTCGATGGGCCTCGAAGTGGTGGAGGGCTGATCCGATGGCCAAGCAGACCAAGAAGGACAAGGTCGTCGCCCAGATCGACCGTGACGCCAACTACAGCTTCGCCGATGCGCTGAAGCTGCTGCGCGAGCACGCCAGCAAGAAGATGGACGAAACGCTCGAGGTCGCGATGAACCTCGGCGTCGATCCGCGCCACGCCGACCAGATGGTCCGCGGCATGGTCTCGCTGCCCAGCGGCACGGGCAAGGACGTCAAGGTCGCCGTGTTCGCCCGCGGCGACAACGCCGACAAGGCGCTCGCCGCCGGGGCCGACAAGGTCGGTGCCGAGGACCTCATGGAAGACATGCAGGCCGGCAACCTCGACTACGACCGCGTGATCGCCACGCCCGACATGATGGGCGTCGTCGGCCGTCTCGGCAAGGTGCTGGGTCCCAAGGGCCTGATGCCGAACCCGAAGCTCGGCACCGTGACCCCGAACGTGGAACAGGCCGTTAAGGACGCCAAAGGCGGCCAGGTCGAATTCCGCGTGGAGAAGCAGGGCATCATCCACTCGGGCCTCGGCAAGCTGTCGTTCTCGGACGATGCGCTGAAGCAGAACTTCGACGCCCTCACGAGCGCGATCGTGAAGGCCAAGCCCTCGGGGTCTAAGGGCAAGTACGTGCGCAAGGTCTCGCTGACCACCACGATGGGCCCGGGCCTCAAGATCGACGTCGCCGAAGTCGAAGGCGCCTGAGCCTTCCGGCAGACCGGAATTAGGAAGGGCCCGGGGGAAACCTCGGGCCCTTTTCTGTTGTCTCAGATGCCGCCGTCGGTGGTCGGGTGGCCGGCCTCGGCCAGCGCCGCGGCGAGCGCGTCGCGGCAGGCTTCCATCGTGCCGCGGTCGGTGGAGCGGATGACGAAGTTCGCGCCCACCCGGCCCTCGCGGAAGAACGGATAGCTGCCGATGGCGACGCCGCCCGGCGCGTCGGCGAAATTCTTTTCCGCCTGGCGCAGCACGTCGGCGACCTCGCTTTCGGGGACCCAGCCGCCGATGGTCGCCGACAGCAGCGGTGCGCCGCCTTCGAGCGTGCCGGTGAGCGCGTCGAGCATGCCGGCGGTGATGTGCGGCACCCCGGCCATGACGAACAGGTTGGCGACCTTCAGTCCCGGCGCGCCCGACATGCGGTTGGGAATGAGCTCGGCACCCTCAGGTGCCCGGGCCATGCGCAGGCGTGCCTCTGTCAGTTCCAGTCCGCGCGCACCGTAATACCGTTCCAGGATCGCCCGCGCATCTGGGTGGACGATCACCGGCACGCCCAACGCCCTGGCGATCGCATCGACGGTGATGTCGTCGTGCGTCGGCCCGATGCCGCCGGTGGTGAACAGGTAGTCGTTCGCGGTGCGCAGCGCGTTTACCGCTTCGACGATGCGGTCCTCCACGTCGGGCACCACGCGCACTTCGGCGAGGCGGATGCCCTGCACCTGTAGCCAGCTCGCCACCTGGGCGATGTTCTTGTCGTGCGTGCGTCCCGAAAGGATTTCGTCGCCGATGACGACGAGGGCGGCGGTCCAGATGCGGTCGGTCATGGAGCGGGCGTTACTCCGCCGCCTCCAGTTGTTCCACCCGACCCGTGCCGGTGCCTGTGCCCTCGCCGCCGCGAGAGAATGTCAGCACGCCGTCGTCGATCGGCGCGCTCGCGAGCGCCTTGCGGTCGGCGCGGTAATCCTGGTTGAGCCGCCACGGCAGCACCGTCGCGCTCTTGGGCATGATGTGCTTCGATCGCTGGATGTAGCCGCTCGAGAAATCGAACAGGTCGTCCTCCTCCAGGGTGTGATCGGATGCGAGAACCGGGTCGGCCACGGTCGCGCCGACGGCTTTCATGTGGTTCAGCACCTTGCACACGTATTCGGAGTTGATGTCCGCGCGCAGGGTCCAGCTGGCGTTGAGGTAGCCGAACACGACCGAGAAGTTCGGCAGGTTCGAGAACATGCAGCCCTTGTAGTAGAACCGCTCCGCAAAATCGACCGGCGCGCCGTCCTGGCTGACGGCGATCTTGCCCGCGACGGCGAGCTTCAGGCCCGTCGCGGTGACGACGATGTCGGCGGGGATATGCCGCCCGTCCTTCAGCCGCACGCCGTCCTTCTCGAACGTATCGATGTGGCCGGTCACGACCTCGGCCTTGTCCTGCTTGATCGCCTCGAACAGGTCGTCGTCGGGGACGAGGCACAGCCGCTGGTCCCACGGGTTGTAGGGCGGGGTCCAGGTCGCCGGATCGTAGCGGTCGCCGAGCGATTTCTCGATCCGCTTGTGCAGGCCCTGCTTCACCTTCTCGGGCCTGTTGCGCGCCGCTTTGAAACCGATATCCTGCAGCAGCACGTTCTTCCAGCGGGTGATGCGGTAGGCGGTTTCTTCCGGCAGGATCTTGCGCAGGAAATTCGCCAGCCGGTCCTTGGCCGGGCGGCTGAACATCCAGGTGGGCGTGCGCTGGAGCATGGTGACCCGCGCGGCCTTGCCGGCCATCGACGGCACGATGGTGACCGCGGTCGCGCCCGATCCCACCACGACCACGTTCTTGCCGGCGTAGTCGAGATCCCGGGGCCAGAACTGCGGGTGCAGCACCTCGCCCTCGAACGCGGAGAAGTCGAAGCCCGCGTCGTAGGGATCGTCGTAGTCGTAGTATCCGGTGCCAAGGTAGAGCCAGTTGGCCGTCGTCGTCTCGCGCGCGGCGCCGCGCTCGCTCACGACTGTCCAGCAGGCGGTGTCGGAGTTCCAGTCGGCGGAGATCACCCTGGTGCCGAAGGTAATCCGGTCGCGGATGTTCCGTTCGTCGACGATGCGGTTGAGGTAGTCGACGATCGCCGGGCCGTCGGCGATCGTCTTCTCGTGCTTCCACGGTTCGAACACGAAGCCCAGCGTGTGCATGTCGCTGTCCGACCGCACGCCCGGGTACCGGAACAGGTCCCACGTACCGCCCAGGTTCTCGCGCCGTTCGAGCACGGCATAACTGCGGTCCGGGCACATCATTTCGAGGTGCGCCGCCATCCCGATGCCGGATATCCCGGCACCGACGATGAGGACGTCGTGGTCGCAGGCGGTCAGGCTCATTTCGCTCTCTCCAGTCGGCCCGAGCGTATGCCTATCCGTTGCAGGGTGCAACGATTCCGTCAGCCTCCCTTGCGGCTCGCTTCCGCCGCCTCGCGCACCGCGACCGGCCAGGTCACTTCGGTCTGGGTCTGCGGATTGAAGACGTCGCCGGGATAGACCGCCGCGTTCGCTGCCGCGATCTCCTCGGCGGTCAGGAACTCGCTGGGCTCGAGCGCGAAGACGTCGAGGCCGCGGCTGATCTCGGTGGCGTAGATGCGGCCCTTGTACCAGTAGGCCGACCAGTATCCGCCGGTCACCAGCTGATCCTTGTCGATCGGGCCGCGGTCGAAATAGGCGATTTCCTTCACGTTCGCCGCGTCGGTGAAGTCGATCACGCTGATCCCGCCCTGGTACCACGCCTGCACGAAGATATCGCGGCCCGGCACCGGGATGATCGAGCCGTTGTGGGCGACGCAGTTCTCCTTGTCGCTCTGCGGCGCGGGCAGCTTGTAGTGCCCCTTGGCGATCAGCTTGCCGTTCTCGATCGCATAGAAGGCGTCCGCCCCCCAGTTGGTCGGATCGCCCGCCTGGCAGCGCGGCCGCCCGCCGCCGCCCCATTCGTCGGTGAACAGCACCTTGGTGCCGTCGTTGTTGAAGGTGGCAGAGTGCCAGTAGGCGAACCCTTTGTCGGTCACGTCGTCGATACGCCGGGGCTTCAGCGGGTCCGACACGTCGAGGATGATGCCGTTGCCCGAACACGCACCGGCGGCGATCTTCTTGGCCGGGAACACGGTGATGTCGTGGCACTGGTTGGTGTCGGAGGTTTCCTGCGTGCGGCCGCCGGCGGCATCGTCGCCGTGGTCGCCGCCGCGCCACAACCCGTTGATCTGGCCGTTGGCGGCGAAGATGCGCGGCCGGTCGACGATGCGCGCGCGTGCGGGGTCGGCCACCGGCACCTCGATCACGTCGATCGAGAACAGCGCGGTGTTGGTATCGCCCTGCGTGTTGACGCAGCCCGCCAGTTCCTTCTCGTCGCGCACGTAGCTGGTGCCCGAGTTGTAGATCACCAGCCGCTTGTCGTCGGCCGAGACGATCGAATGGGTGTGGCTGCCGCGGCAGGTCTGGACCTGGCCGACCTGGCGCGGGCGGGTGAGGTCGGAAATGTCGAACACGCGGATGCCGCGGAAGCGTTCGGCGCTGACCTTCTCCTGCACGCCCTGAAGCCCGCAATCGACCCGCGCGCGGCTGTCTTGCACGCTCATGACGAGGAGGTTGCCGACGACCGAGACGTCGCCCTGGCCGCCGGGGCACACGGTCGAGCTGACGAGACTGGGCACGCCGTCGGTGCCGAGGCGGTAGATGTTGAACCCGTGGTAACTGCCCGCGATCATCAGGTCGTCGCGGAAAGCCATGTCGGTCGCGGCGAAGTCGAGCAGCGATCCGCGTTCCGAGAACGAGGGCTTGGCCTCGTCCTCGCCGTCTTCCGCCGCGGCCTTCGCGGGCGCTTTCGCCTTGGCCGCGTCGGCGCCTTCCTTCTTCGGCTTTTCCGGCTGGAGCTGGGCGGGATTGGCGGGGTCGAAGAAACCGGCGGGCTTTTCGAGGACCGCGACCTTGCGCAGGTTCAGGATCGCCTCGCCCGCGTCGCGGAAACCGGCCGCCAGCAGCGCGCGGGGATCCTGCGAGAGGCCCGCGAGCGTGGTGTTCATGCGGCGGATCTCGGCCTCTTGGTCGGTCACCACGTCGTTCACGAACTCGAACATCACCGGGTCGTAGGCGGTGCCCGGCTGGCGCTTCAGTTCGGCCACCATGTCGACCGCGCCCAGGTGGTGGGCGATCATCAGCTGCAGGAACATGCGGTCGAACGCGGTGCCGTTCGCGGCGGCGAGCGCGGCCATCTGTTCGGGGCTCGCCATGCCCTTCATCATGTGGTGCGCGTGATCCATCCCGGCGTGGCCCATGCCCGGCATGGCCACGTCCTCGTTCCGGTCGGTCAGCCAGCCGGTCATGAACTTCATCTCGTCGGCCTGACCCTTCTCGATGCGGTCGGCGGTCTTGAGGATGGCCGGGTTGTTCGTGCGCGAGGGCACCAGTTTCGCCATTTCCAGCGCCTGGTTGTGGTGCACGATCATGTTCTGCATGAACGCGACGTCGCCCGGGGCGTAGGCGGTGCTGGCGAGCTTGATCGCCTGTTGCGCGGACAGCGCCTTGCTCGGCTGGCCCGGCGCGCCCGGCTGGACGATGGGCGCGGTCTGCGCGGCGGCGGTCGTGGCGGCGATCATTGCCCCCGCGGCGATGGCGATGCGGCTGGCGTGGTGACGGAATCGGTTCATCGGTAAGCTCCCCTCGTTCGGCGCGAGCATCCGTACGAAGGAGCCCAGCGTCAAGCATCGCGGCACGTTGTTCGTCGATTAGCGGGGTGACGCTGGCGGCGGGGCGGCCTAGACGACGGCAAAACCGCAGTTGGGGGAACATCCATGAAGTCGTCCGTCGCATCCGTCCTCGCGCTCGTGCTGGCGGCGACCGCCGCGCCCGGCGTCGTCCATGCGCAGGCGGCACCGCCTCCGCAGCCGTCGCCCAACCCGGTCGAGGAACAGGAAGTCGACGCCTCGCAGGAAGGCGATGCGAAGCCTGCCGAAGGGTCGGGCGAGGCCGTCCAGACGACCCCGCTGCCGGCCACCGCGACCCCGGCCAAGGACGAGAAGTGGGACGTGAGCAACCCGCGCGGCGCGACGATCCGGCAGGTGCCGATCCGCACCGACGAGGGGACGTGGATGGACGTCGACGTCAGCCCCGACGGACGCACCGTTGCCTTCAGCCTGCTGGGCGACATCTACACGATGCCGATCGCCGGCGGCACGCCGCGCCGGATCGCCGAGGGGCTGGCGTGGGAGGTCCAGCCGCGCTTCAGCCCCGACGGCGGCCGGATCGCCTTCACCTCCGACCGCGGGGGCGGCGACAACGTCTGGCTGATGAACACCGACGGCAGCGGCAAGGTGCAGGTGACGGAAGAAAGCTTCCGCCTGCTCAACCAGCCGAACTGGAGCCCGGACGGGCGCTATATCGTCGCCAAGAAGCATTTCACCACCCAGCGTTCGGCGGGCACCGGCGAAGTCTGGCTCTACAGCGTGGCGGGCGGAAGCGGCGTGAAGCTCGTCGCCCGGCCGAGCGAAGCGTTCCAGAAGGAGCAGGGCGAACCGATCTTCTCGCCCGACGGCAAGCGCATCTACTATACCAAGGCGATCAGCGCGGGGAACACCTTCGCCTACGCGCAGGATTCGCTGCAGGGCGCCTTCGAGATCGAGAGCTTCGACCTTGCCACCGGAGAAACCCGGTCGGAAGTCGGCGGCTTCGGCGGAGCGGTGCGCCCGACCCCGTCGCCCGACGGCACGCGCATCGCCTTCATCCGCCGCGACAAGGACCAGTCGCAGCTGTGGGCCAAGGACATCGCGACCGGCGTCGAACGGATGATCTACGGCGATCTCGACGCGGACCTCCAGGAAACCTGGGCGGTCTATGGGTTCTATCCCAACATGGACTGGACGCCCGACAGCCGAAGCGTGGTGTTCTGGTCGGGCGGCAAGCTGCGCCGGGTGAATGCCGACGGGACGGGCGGAGCCGAGATACCGTTCCGCATCGACGACACCCGCGGCATCGCCGACGCGCCGCATCCGGTGATCCCGGTCGCGCCCGACACCTTCGAAACGAAGATGATCAAGATGGCCGCACTGTCGCCCGACGGGCGGCAAGTCGCCTACGAGAGCCTGGGCCATGTCTGGGTGCGCGACACCGCCGGCGGTGCGCCCCGGCGGCTGGTGAGCGGCGAGGGGTTGCAGGCCTGGCCGGCATGGTCGCGCGACGGCAAGCGGATCGCCTTCGTGCGGTGGACCGACGCAGGCCTGGGCGAAATCGTGACCACCGACGCGCGCGGCGGCTCGCTGGTGCGGGTCACCCGCCAGCCCGGCCATTACGCGCTGCCGCAGTTCTCGCCCGACGGCCGCTCGATCGTGTTCGAGAAGCGTGAAGGCGGCGGGCTGACCTCGCCCGACTATTCGGGCAACGCGGGCGTCTACCGGGTCGCGGCCGGCGGCGGCACGCCCGAGATAGTCGCGCGCGGAACGGCCGTGCCGCAGTTCGGCGCGGCGAACGACCGCCTGTTCATGCTGGCGCGCGAGGGCGGCAAGCAGCAGCTCATCTCAACCGACCTCAACGGGGAGGCGAAACGCGTTCACGTGCAGGGCGAACTGGCGACCGACTTCACCGTTTCGCCCGACGGGCAGTACGTGGCGTTCCGCCAGAACTACGAAGCCTATGCCATGCCGCTGCTTCCCGGCGGCCAGGCGATCGAGGTGGGCGAGAAGGCCGACGCGCTGCCGCTGGCCAAGGCGAGCACGGGCGGGGCGGACTACCTCGGCTGGACGGCCGACGGACGTACGCTGACGTGGCTCATGGGCCCGCAGATGATGCGCGCCTCCACCGCGGCGATGTTCACCGCCGCCCCGCGCGGCAAGGACGACGCTAAGTTCGTGCCGCCCACCGGCGGCATCGCGCTCGGCACCACGATGCGCGCCGACAAGCCCACCGGCACCGTCGCGCTGACCGGTGCGCGCATCCTGACCATGGCCGGCGACGATGCCGGGGCGATCGACAACGGCACGATAGTGATCGAGGGCAACCGCATCGTGGCGGTCGGGCCGGCGGACGCGGTGTCGATCCCCGCGCGCGCGCGGCGGATCGACGCGTCGGGCAAGGTGATCATGCCGGGCCTTGTCGACGCGCACGCGCACGGACCGCAGGGCACCGGCGACCTCGTGCCGCAGCAGAACTGGTCGATGGTCCAGGCCCTCGCGCTCGGCACCACGACGATCCACGATCCGTCGAACCAGGCGAGCCAGATTTTCGCCGCCGCCGAACGCCAGCAGGCCGGCACGCTGCTGGGACCGCACATCTTCTCGACCGGCGAGATCGTCTACGGCGCGAAGGCGCCCGGCATCTATGCCCGGATCGACGGCTACGAGGATGCGCTGGCCCATGTCCGCCGGCTGAAGGCGCAGGGCGGCCACTCGATCAAGAACTACAACCAGCCCCGCCGCGAACAGCGCCAGCAGGCCGCGCAGGCGAGCCGCGCCGAAAACATGCTCGACGTGGCCGAGGGCGGCAGCCTCTTCGGCATGGACATGACCCTGATTGCCGACGGTATCTCGACCGTCGAGCACAACGTGCCGGTCGAAACCTTCTACGAGGACGTGCTGCAGTTCTGGAGCCAGAGCCAGACCAACAACACGCCCACGCTGGTGGTGACCTACGGCGGTCTCGCGGGCGATCCGTACTGGCGTGCGCACACCAACGTGTGGGAAAACCCGCTGATGGTGCACACCCCGCCGCGCGAACTGCTTGCAGCGACCGCCCGGCGTGAGACGGGCCCCGAATGGGTCTATGTCGACGACGATGCCGGCCGCGAGGCGCACAAGCTCGCCAAGCGCGGGGTCAAGGTCAGCATCGGCGCGCACGGCCAGCAGGCGGGCATCGCGCCGCACTGGGAACTGTGGAGCTTCGTGCGCGGCGGGATGACCCCGGTGGAGGCGCTGCGGGCGGGCACCATCGTGCCGGCGCAATCGCTCGGCATGGCGCGCGACGTCGGCAGCCTCGAACCCGGCAAGCTCGCCGATCTCATCGTGCTCGATGCCGATCCCAGCGTGGACATCCGCAATTCGGACAAGATCGCCCGCGTGATGGTGGGCGGGCGGCTTTACGACGCGCGCACGATGAACGAGGTCGAGACCGGCGACGCGAAGCGCCTGCCCTACTGGTGGGAGAACGGCGGCGGCGCGGCGGGTTCGCAGTCGGTCGGCACCGCGACCGACTTCGGCGACGGTACCGGCGACTGACCGGCGGCCCCGCGCCCGCGCCCGCGCTCAAGTAGCGCGAAGCGCGGTAGCGCAATCGGAGACGTGAGGGCGGGCTTCAGCCTGCCCTTACATGCCGCAGGAAGCCGTCGACCTGTCCGCGCAGGGCGCTCGCCTGGACCTTGAGCTCGGTCGCCGAGCCCAGGACCTGGCTGGCGGTCGCCCCGGTCGCCAGCGCGCTTTCGCGCACCGTGCCGACCTTGGCGGACACGGCAGCCGCGCCGCTCGCGGCGGTGTCGATGTTGCGCGCCAGTTCCTGTCCGGCCACCGATTGCTGGTCGACCGCCGAGGCGATCGAGACCGCGGTCGCCTCGAGCTGCTGGACCTGCGCGGCGATCGAGCGCAGCGCGCCCACGCTGGCCCCGGTCGATTCCTGCATGGCCTTGATCTGCGCGGCGACCGCATCGGTCGCCTTGCTGGTCTGCGCGGCAAGCTCCTTCACCTCGCTCGCGACCACGGCGAAGCCGCGCCCCGCCTCGCCGCTGCGGGCCGCCTCGATCGAGGCGTTGAGAGCGAGAAGGTTGGTGCGCCGCGCGATCGATCCGATCAGCTCGACGACTTCGCCGATCTCGTCGGCCGACTGCGCCAGCGCCTTCACCGTGTGGTCGGCCTTCTCGGCGGCGCCGGTGGCCTCGCGGGCGAGGCCGGCGGACTGCGCCGCCTGGCGGCTGATCTCGCCGATCGACATCGCGAACTCGTCGCTCGCGGCAGCCGCGGCGGCGACCCCGGCGGACGCCTCGTCGAGCGAGCGCGAAGCGCTGTCGACCTGGCGCGCGGACCCGTCGGCGCTGCCCGCCATCGTCTCGGCGGCATTCTCGAGCTGGTCGGCGGCCGACGCAACCGCCGACACGACGCCGGAAATGTCGCGTTCGAAGCCGGCCGCGAGCGCGATGAGGGCGCGCTGCTGCTCCTCGCGCTGGGCCTTGCGGCCTTCGAACATCTCGTCGAGCTTGGTGCCCGACTTGACGAAGACCTCGAACGCCCGCGCCATCGCGCCGATCTCGTCCCGCCGGTCGAGGTGCGAGATGGTGAAGCCGCGCTTGCCCGAAGCGAGGCTGCGCATGTCGCCGCTCAGCTTGCCGAGCGGAGCCGCGGTATCGATCAGCATACGCCGCAGCGCCACACCGCCGAGCACGAAGGCCGCGAGCCACACGAATATCATCACAGTCGAGGCGAACCCGAACGGCACGATGCCGGCCAAGGCTGCCATTCCAAGGAACGTTGTCAGGGTCACCGCGAGCAACTGGCCGCCGCACAGATACGCCAGCTTGCGTGCCAGAGGCAGGTCGTTGAACCAGCGCGCCGCGGCCCAGCGATCCTGCTGGCGGGCATAGGCATCGGCGCTCAGGCTGACCTGCGCGATCTCGTCGGTCAGTGTATCGGCTTCGATCGGTGTGATAGCGTTCATGCTGCCCTCGTTCCCGCCGCGCCGGTGGCCTGTGCGGGTTTGTCCAGATGCGCCGCGATCTCGGCCGCGGGCATCGCCTTGAAATAGAGCCACCCCTGGATCTGGTCGCACCCGGCGGCGCGGACCAGATCGGCCTGCGCTTCGGTCTCGACCCCCTCGGCGGTCACATCCATGTTCATCGCCCGCGCGACCGAGATGCTCGACATCATCATCGCGCGGCTGCCTTCGTCGAGCTGCGCCCCCGTCACGAGCGATCGGTCGAGTTTCAGCTTCTCGAAGCGGAACTGGCGCAGGAAGCCGATGGAGGCGTAGCCGGTGCCGAAATCGTCGAGCACGACGGTGACGCCGAAACCCCGAATGAGACTCAGGCTGCGCTCCGCGACCACTGGATCGAGCACGAGGCAGGTTTCGGTGATCTCCAGTTCCAGCCGTTCGGGCGGAAAGCCGGTGTCCTCGAGGATCTGGCCGAGCTGGATCGGGAACTCCGGGTTGCGCAGCTGCGCGGCCGAGATGTTCACCGACAGCTTTATTTCGTTCCAGGCCAGCGCGTCGCGGCACGACCGTTCCAGTACCCACAGCCCGATCGTGTTGATGAGGCCCGATTCCTCGGCCACCGGAATGAACACGTTGGGGCCGATCCTGCGGCCGTCGGGCCGGTCCCAGCGGATCAGCGATTCGACCGCGACCACCACGCCGCTGCGGGCATCGACGAGCGGCTGGTAGGCGAGCGAGAATTCCTCGCGTACCAGCGCCATGCGCAGTTCGCCGTCGAGTTCCTGCATCGCCTCGCGGTTGCGGTCGAAGTCGTCGGTGAACCACGTGCAGCGCATCTTGCCGCCGCGCTTGGAGGCGTACATCGCCACGTCGGCGCGGCGCAGCAGTTCGGACGATCCGGCGCTGTCGCTCGCCGCCGAACGGGCGAGCCCGACGCTGGCCCCGATCGCGATGCGCCGGTCCTCGATCGGCACGGGGGCGGCGAACCGGTCGATCAGCGTGCGGCAGATGCCTTCGACGATGGTGCCCGCGACCGGGCCGGTCTTCAGGATCGCGAACTCGTCACCGCCCAGGCGATAGCTGCGCGCCTCGCGGCCGCAGATATCGCGCAGGATCGCGGTACATTCGCAAAGGAGCTGGTCGCCGACGACGTGGCCGTAGTGGTCGTTGACCAGCTTGAACCCGTCGAGATCGATGAGCGCGATGGCGACTTCTTCCGCCGGACGGGCGAGGCGGGCGGCATCGTCGTGCAGTGCGCGGCGGTTGGGCAGGCCCGTCAGACTGTCGGTCCGCCCCAGCGCGTGGAGACGCGAAACCTGGTGCATGCCGAAGCGGCCGAGCAGGGCGACGGTCGCGGCATAGACCGCGATGCCGATCACCGCGATGCAGACCGCGGATGCCGACGACAGGCTCGGCCCCATCGCGACGAGCCCGGCGAACGCACCGAAGATGGCGGACAGCACGACGATCGGCGCGAAGACGAGCGCCTTCGAACCCAGCCTTTCCCTGTCGCCCCGTGCGATCACTCCGGCCCCCTCGATGCGGCCCCCCTCGGAGGAGAGGCTTCCGCGCCAGAGCCAAGCGGTAAAGCGCATTGCCTAAGGAACATTTAAGTGCCTGTTTACCCTGCGCTTGCCCGGTCCGGCCAAGCGGACTGCGAGACTGTGTTCGGCGCGATGCGGCGATAAAGGCCGCTGGTGTCGCAGGCCGGCGCGAACGCGGTCGTCTGGCCCGATGCGGTCTCGCCCGCGCCGATCATCAGCCAGCCGTCGTCTGCGGTGGCGCGCGCGAGATGGTCGAACGCGCGCATCCGGTTGGCCCGCTCGAAATACAGCAGCACGTTGCGGCACAGCACGAGGTCGAAGCGGCCCGGGTGGGGCGGCTCGTCGAGCACGTTGCGCCGGTCGAACCGCACGCGGCGGCTGAGCTCGCCATGCGGCGTCCAGCCGTGTGTGCCCTCCTCGAACCAGCGCAGCATCTGGGTGACGCCGAGCCCGCGCTGGATCTCGAACTGGGAATAGACCCCGCGGCGGGCGGCGGCGACCGCCTTGCCCGAGATGTCGGTGCCGAGGATGTCGACCTTCCATCCCGCCCAGCGTTCGGGCTGGTCGGCGAACAGCATCGCGAGGCTGAGCGCCTCCTGCCCGGTCGAGCAGCCGGCCGACCAGATGGCCAGCCGCTTCGTCTCGGCCCGCTTGGCCGCGAGGTCCGGCAGCACTTCGCGCGCGAGGAGATCGAACATCAGCCGGTCGCGGAAGAAATAGGTCTCGTTGTTGAGCAGCGCCTCCACCACGTCCTGCGCCAGGCCCGATTCGCGCGGTTCGGCCAGCAAGCAGACGAGTTGGTCGATGTTGGCGATGCCGCGTTCGCGGAACAGGCCGGCAAGCGCGGTCTGGATGCGCCAGCGACGCGCCTCGGTCAGCTGCTGGCCGGTGCGGGCGAACAGCAGGTCGGCGACGATCCGTTCGGAGATCTCGCTCATGCGATCATCGCCGCGGTGCACAGGGCGCCGATGCGCTCGGCGAGCCGTTCGGGCGGCAGGACCGCGCTGGCGAACCCGGCCTCGACCACCGCGCGGGGCATGCCCCACACCGCGGATGTCACGGCGTCCTGCGCGAAGACGGTGCCGCCCGCCTCTACGATGCGCTTCGCACCGATGGCGCCGTCGCGGCCCATGCCCGACAGCACCACGCCCAATGCGCGCGGACCGGCGACGTCGGCGAGCGACTCGAACGTCGGATCGACCGAGGGAGTACACCCGCTCGGCACCGCGTGATGGGCGATTCCCGCCACGAGGCGGCCCCGCTCGCGGCGGAGCACGAGGTGGCCGGTACCTGGCGCGACATGGATGCGGCCCGGCTCGATCGGCGTGTCGGCAGCGGCGACGACGGCGGGCATCCCCCCGGCGGCCGAGGCCTGCCGCGCGAGCGTATCCATGAACGTGGCGGGCAGGTGCTGCACCACCACGATGGGCACGCGGAACCCCTTGGGCAGCGCGCCGAGCAGGAGGCACAGCGCGTGGATGCCGCCAGTCGAGGCGCCGATCGCGACGACGTCGGGCTCGGCTGCCGGCGCGGCGGTCCGCATCGATGGCGAAACGGGCGCGCGCGGGGGGCTGAGCAGGCCGGCCCTCCCCGAAGGGGCCAGCGCCCGGATGCGCGCCACCAGCGTGCGCGCATAGGCGTCGTCGAATTCGCCCGAACGGGGCTTGAGGAGCGTATCGGCCGCGCCCATCGAGAGCGCCTTCAGCGTCGCTTCGGCCCCTTCGCGGGTCAGCGAGGAGACGACGAGTACCTGCGTGTCCTTCGCCGAAGCGAGGATGCGGGGCAGCGCGCCGATCCCGCCCATGCCCGGCATTTCCAGATCGAGCAGGATCACGTCGACCGGCGTTTCGGCAAGCCGCTGGAGCGCCATTTCGCCGGTGGTCGCCTTGGCGACGATCTCGAGACCCGGCTCGGCCTCGACGATCCGCGACAGGACGGTGCGAGCGACGAGCGAATCGTCGACGATCATCACCCGCGTCGGGCGGCGTCCGGTTCCGGCGGATGGGGCGGGGGGAGGCGGCCGGTCCACCGGCGCGCTCAGGCGAAGCCGACCAGCTGGAGCTTGATCTGCAAGGTCTCATGATCGAACGGCTTCATGACGTATTCGTCGGCGCCGGCGTCGATCGCTTCGCGGATGTGGGCCACGTCGTTCTCGGTCGTGCAGAAGACGACCTTGGGGCGGTCGCCGCCGTCGGTCTTGCGCAGGCGGGTGATGAACTCGATCCCGCTCATCACCGGCATGTTCCAGTCGAGCAGGACGACGTCGGGCATCGTCTGCCCGCAGCGATCCAGCGCTTCGCTGCCGTTCTCCGCCTCGTCGACTGTGAAGTCGAGCGATTCGAGGATATGGCGCGACACCTTGCGGATGACCCGCGAGTCGTCGACGACGAGGCAGTGTTTCATATGCGATGCGACCTTCGTTTCCGAGGTTGGTTCGTTGCCGGAGTAGGCTCGCGGGGTAATCATCCGGTTAAGCCGCCCTAGCGGTCGCCCCGCCGAACATGGCATCGAGCGAGAGGAGAAGCGCGGGGCCGCGGTCGGTTTCGATCAGGCCGTCGCTGGCGCGCTGCCAGCCGTCGCCGGCCTCGCCCGGGACCGGCACAGGCTCGCTCATGGTGGTGGCGACATCGTCGATCCCCTCGACCACCAATGCGTAGCGGTGGCCGTGATGGTCGACGATGGGGGTGCGCGTGCCGATGCCGGGCCGCTCCGCCGCCTCGAGCCCGAGCGCCGCGGCTGCATCGACCACGGTCAGCGTGTTCGACCGCAGCGCCGACAGGCCGAGGACGTGCCCGGGTGCGCGCGGCACCGGGACGACCGCTTCCAGTTCGACCACCGAATGGACCTGTGCTGCGCGCAGTGCGGCGGCGCGGCCGGCGATGGTGACGATCAGGACCAGTTCGCTCATGCCGCCCTCCCGGTGCGCAGGGCCGCGAGCGCGGCGAGCAGGGCGGCGCGATCGTAGCGGTAGATGGACCCGTGCGCGCCCCCGGCCTGTCCGGGATCGGCGCAAAGGGTGATCACGGTGCCCGACCCGGCCGTCGGCGCGGCTGCGGCATCGTCGCTGGCGATCGCCACATCGGCGGTCCCCTCGAAAGTCTCGTCGACCACGCGGTAGCCCGCGCTTTCCACCAGCGGGGCGAGGATCGTGCGCGCCCAGGCATCGTGGCTGGGGATCCGGCACGATGGCGGATCGAGTGCACGGGGCGGGGCGGCGTGCGCGGCGAAGAGCCAGTGCGCGTCGACGAGATCGACCGCCTCCCCGCCGATCAGAACGCTGCCTTCGAGCTCCCCGACGTGCGGGGCGGGGGTGATCTCGGCCGGCAGGTCGACCGTGTCGACGATGCGGTCGATGGCGTAGGCGATCTCGGCCGTTCCGTCGCCGAGGCGCAGGACGTTGACCTGTCCCTCGTCGGGCACGCCGGAAGCAACCCCGGCGAGCGCGAAGATCGTGTCGCCGACCACGGCCGTCGGGCGCTGGCCCGCAAGGTCGATGGCGCCGGCCTCGATCCGCTCGATCCTGTTGATGACCGCCAGCCGGATCGCGCGGCGGCGGCCGTCGAGCCCGGCGAACAGCAGCGCGGGCTCGCGTGCCCGCTCGTCGTCGTTAACGACGACCTCTTCCGCCGCGCGGACGCGGGTGCGTGCCTCGCCGAGCAACCGGGCCTTGCGCGCGATCCCGGCGATGTCGAGCATCAGCACCGGGTTGCCGTCGTCGAGCAGGGTCGAGCCGGCATAGTATCCGCAGGCCATAATCGCCGGAGCGAGCGGCTTGATGACCAGTTCCTCGTGATCGAGGATGCGGTCGACGCCGAGCGAGAACAGGTCGCCCCCGGCCAGCCGGATGAGCACGAGCGTGCCGGCTTCGGGGCGTGCCCCGCCGTCCATGCCGAGTTGGTCGGCGAGCGAGAGGTGCGCCACCCGCTTGCCCCGCACGGTGACGAGCGTCGCGTCGCCCGCGCGGACGAACTCGATGTGCCGGGCGCGACCGTGCACGATCTCCTCGACGTAGCTGCGCGGCATGGCGAACATCTGCCCGCCCGCCTCGACGGTGAGCGAGGGGATGATGCTGAGCGTGAGCGGCAGGCTGAGCTGGATGCGGGTGCCCTGGCCGGGCGTGCTGACCAGCTCGATCGAGCCGCCCACGCGCTCGATATTGGCGCGCACCACGTCCATGCCCACGCCGCGGCCCGATACGGAGGTGACCGCGGCGGCGGTGGAGAGGCCTGCCTCGAAGATCAGCGCCTGGCGTTCGGTCTCGCTCATGGCGTCCGCTTCGGCTTGCGAGATACTGCCTGCGACGACGGCCTTCTCGACCAGCCGCTGCCCGTCGATCCCGCGGCCGTCGTCGGCAATGGACAGGAGGATGCGGTTGCCGCTCTGGCGGGCGGCGATGTGCACTGTCCCGATCTCGCGCTTGCCGGCGGCCAGACGCTGCGCCGGGGTCTCGATCCCGTGGTCGATCGCGTTGCGGATGATGTGGGTGAGGGGATCGCGGATCATCTCGATCATCTCGCGGTCGAGTTCGACCTCGCTGCCTTCGAGATCGATCATCACCTGCTTGCCGAGTTCGGTCGCAAGGTCGCGCACCAGCCGCGGCAGCGCGCCGTAGAGGTGCTCGATCCGCTGCATCCGCATGCGGGTGACCGCCTCGCGCACCTGATCGAGGATCGAGCCCAGCCGTTCGAACGGGCCGCGCACGGCCGGGTCCACGTCGGCCTCGCGCAGGCGGCGGGCGAGGTCGTTGCGGGCGAGGACGAGGTCGGACACGCTCGACATCACGCTGTCGAGCAGCGTCACCGGCAGGCGGATGGTGCGCTGCTGGCCGCCGGCGGGCGAGGTGCCGGCTCGCGCTCCGCCGTCGCCGCCGGTGCCGCCGGCATCGCAAATCGTTTCGATGCCGTCGCCGCTGTCGGGTTCGAGAGCGGCGATGAGGACGTCGTCTCCGCGTTCGGGCAGGTCCTGGCCCAATTCAATCGCGTCGATCATCGCGCCGATGCGGTCGACGATGGCGAGCACCGCGGTCACGAGGCGCGGGCTGGTGCTACGCCGACCGGCGCGCACTTCGGCCAGCGCGTCCTCGGCGGCGTGGCTGAGTTTCTCGAGGCGCGGGAAGTCAAAGAAGCCGCAGTTGCCCTTCACCGTGTGGACGAAGCGGAAGATCGCATCGAGGCGCGCGGCATCGGCCGGGTCGGCTTCCCAGGCGACCAGTTCGCCGCCCACCGCCTCCAGCATCTCGCGCGTTTCGGCCAGGAATTCGGCCAGCAGATCGTCCATCAAGTCGCCCCCGCGTGTTCGTGCGCCGGGCTATGCGGGTCCGATGGTTAATGCCCCGTAAGCGCCGCATCGGCGTTTGTCGGCCGGGGCGGGTTGGGGCATAGCGAGCCGGATGAGCGAAGACGCGGCCCGCTGGCAGTTCTGGATCGACCGCGGCGGCACCTTTACCGACGTCGTCGCGCTGGGCCCCGGCGGACGGCTGCATACGGCCAAGCTGTTGTCCGAGGACCCGTCGCAGTATCCCGATGCCGCGGTGGAGGCGATGCGCCGCCTGACCGGTGCAGGCGAGGGCCCGCTGCCCCCCGCCGACATCCGCATCGGCACCACGATCGCCACCAACGCGCTGCTCGAACGCAAGGGCGAGCCGGTCCTGCTAGCGGTAACGAAGGGCTTCCGCGATCTCCTCGTCATCGGCACGCAGGAACGGCCCGACATCTTCGCGCTCGCGATCGAGAAGCCCGCCCCGCTGCCCGCCGAGGTGCTGGAGATCGACGAGCGCGTGACCGCCGAGGGCGAGGTGCTGGTCCCTCTCGACAAGGAGGCCGCGCTCGCGGGCCTGAAGGCAGCGCGGGCGCGGGGCATCAAGGCCATCGGGATCGCGCTGATGCACGGGTATCGCCATACCGCGCACGAGGAAGCGCTGGCGGCGCTCGCGGCGCGGGCGGGGTTCGAGGAGATCGCCGTCGGCCACCGGGTCTCGCCGCTCGCCAAGCTGGTCGGGCGCGCCGACACGACGTGCGCCGACGCGTATCTCTCGCTCGTGCTGCGCCGCTATGTCGAGGGGCTTGCGGCTGCGATCGGCGACAGCGATCCGCTGTTCATGCAGTCGAACGGCGGACTTGCCGCCGGCTCGGCCCTGCGCGGCAAGGACGCGATCCTCTCGGGCCCGGCGGGCGGCATCGTCGGGATGGCCGAAACCGCCATGGCCGCCGGGTACGAGCGGACGATCGGCTTCGACATGGGCGGCACCTCGACCGACGTCTCGCTGTTCGCTGGACGCTACGAGCGCGACAGCGAGAACCGCGTGGCAGGGGTACGCATTCGCGCGCCGATGCTGCGGATCCACACCGTGGCGGCGGGCGGGGGATCGATCTGCCGGTTCGACGGCGCACGTTTCCTCG
Organism: Tsuneonella amylolytica; assembly: GCF_003626915.1. Taxonomy (NCBI): domain Bacteria; kingdom Pseudomonadati; phylum Pseudomonadota; class Alphaproteobacteria; order Sphingomonadales; family Erythrobacteraceae; genus Tsuneonella; species Tsuneonella amylolytica. Next base: position 1,033,367 of record NZ_CP032570.1, on the reverse strand, counting down.
CCGGGCCCGAAAGCGCCGGCGCGCAGCCCGGCCCTGCCTGCTACCGCCAGGGCGGGCCGCTGACGGTGACCGACTGCAACCTGCTGCTCGGAAAGCTGCAGCCGGAATTCTTCCCTGCCGTCTTCGGCCCCGACGGCGACCGGCCGCTCGACCGGGCGGCGGCGGAGGCGAGGATGGACGCCGTTCTGGCCGAGGTTGCGGCGGCGACCGGCGAGGCGATGACGCGCGAGGCGGCCGCGGAGGGCTTCGTCGCGGTGGCGGTGGCGCAGATGGCGCAGGCAATCCGATCGATCTCGGTGGCCAAGGGTCACGACATCGCCCGCTTCGCGATGAGCTGCTTCGGCGGCGCGGGCGGGCAGCACGCGTGCCTCGTCGCCGATGCGCTGGGACTGGACACGGTCCTCGTCCATCCACTGGCGGGCGTGCTGTCGGCCTACGGCATGGGCCTTGCCGACCGGCGCGCGGTGCGCGAGGCGACGGTGGCGCTGCCGCTGGCGGGTTGCGAACAGGCGCTCCGCGCGGCGACCGCCCGGCTGGCGGACGAGGCGCAGGGCGAACTGGCGGCGCAAGGGGTCGAGCCTGCGCGGATCGCGGTTGCGGGGGAGGCGCACATCCGGCTTGCTTCGGGCGACAGCACCATTCCCGTGCCGGTGGGTAGCGAGGTCGAGATGCGGACCGCGTTCGCCGATGCGCACCGGGTGCGCTTCGGGTACACCACCGATGCCGCGCTCACGATCGAGATGCTGCGCGTCGAGGCCGCCGCCGGCAGCACCGCGCGCGTACCGGACTTCGCCGTCGCCGACATTCCGGGCGAAGCGGCGACGACGGTCGATTGCACGATGGCAGGCGCCAGCCACCGCGCCCCGGTTTACGAGCGCGCGAGCCTATCGAAAGGCCAGCGGATCGCGGGACCGGCGCTGGTGATCGATCCGGTCGCGACGCTGGCGGTCGAGCCCGGCTGGACCGCCCGGATGGCGGAAGGGGGGATGCTCGTCCTCGAACGGACTGCCGCCGCTTCTCGCGCGTCGTCCGGCACCGCCGCCGATCCGGTGCGGCTGGAGATATTCGGCGGGCTGTTCATGGGCATCGCCGAGGAGATGGGCGCCGCGCTCCAGCATTCGGCCAGCTCGGTCAACATTCGCGAACGGCTCGATTTCAGCTGCGCCGTGTTCGATGCGGCCGGCAGCCTCATCGCCAACGCGCCGCACATGCCGGTGCACCTGGGATCGATGGGCGACAGCGTGCGGACGGTGATCGCCAACCGCGCGGGCACGATGCGCGAAGGCGATGCCTACGCCCTCAATGCGCCGTATGCCGGCGGCACGCACCTGCCCGACATCACGGTGATCGCTCCGGTCTTCGTACCTGTCGGTGCGGCGCCCGCCTTCTTCGTCGCGGCGCGCGGGCACCATGCCGACATCGGCGGCATCGCGCCGGGATCGATGCCGTCGAACTCCACCACCATCGAAGAAGAGGGCGTGGTCCTCGACGACGTGCTGGTCGTGCGGGATGGCAAATATCTCGAGGACGACCTCCACGCCCTCCTGACCGCAGGCGCGCATCCGGCGCGCAACCCGGCGATCAACGTCGCCGATCTGGCCGCGCAGGTCGCCGCCTGCCGGCGCGGCGCGGAACGGCTGCTCGATCTTGCGGCGGATCACGGGGCGGACACGGTCGCGGATTTCATGGGCCGCCTTCTCGACTATGCCGACGGGGCGGTGCGCGGGCGGTTGAAGACGCTGGCCGACGGCGCCCACGCGGTCGCGATGGACAACGGCGCTCGCATCCGCGTGGCCGTGAGCGTGGACCGGGATAGCGGTGAGGCGACGATCGACTTCGCCGGCACCAGCGACCAGTTCGGCGACAATTTCAACGCCCCGCGCCCGGTCGTGCGGGCGGCCTGCCTTTATGCCATGCGGCTGCTGCAGGGCAGCGCGATCCCCTTGAACGACGGGTTCCTGCGGCCCGTGGCGATCCGAGTGCCCGAAGGCTCGATGCTGTCGCCGGAGTATCCGGCGGCCGTGGTCGCGGGCAACGTGGAGACGAGCCAGGCGATCACCGATGCACTGCTCGGCGCGCTGGGCGCGCAGGCGGGCAGCCAGGGGACGATGAACAACTTCACCTTCGGCGACGACACGCGCCAGTACTACGAAACGATCGCCGGCGGGGGCGGGGCGGGGCCGGGCTATGCCGGGGCCGACGCGGTGCAGACGCACATGACCAACAGCCGCCTGACCGATCCCGAGGTGCTCGAAAGCCGCTTTCCCGTGTTGGTCGAGGCGTTCGCGGTCCGCGCCGGATCGGGCGGGGCGGGCGAGTGGCCGGGCGGCAACGGCGCGCTGCGGCGGGTCCGCTTCCGCGAGCCGATGCGCGCCAACATCCTTGCCAACCGGCGCGCCGTTCCGCCCGCGGGCATGGCCGGCGGCGGCGACGGAGCGGCCGGCGCCACCCGGATCGAGCGGGCCGACGGCAGCGTCGAGGTGCTCGGCGCCACCGCATCGGCCGACATGGCGCCGGGCGACGTATTCGTGATTGAGACGCCGGGCGGCGGCGGCTGGGGAGAAAAGGGGGAAGAGGCCTGATGCTGGTCCTGCTGGGTATCGCCGTCGTCGTCGTCGGCTTCGTGCTGCGGTTCAATCCGCTGCTGGTGGTGGCGGGCTCCGCGCTCGTCACGGGGCTGGCCGCTGGGCTCGATCCGCTCAGCGTGCTCGCCTCCTTCGGCAAGGCGTTCAACGATGCGCGCTACGTCAGCGTGGTCTATATCGTCCTGCCGGTGATCGGCATCCTGGAACGCCACGGCCTGCAGGAACGCGCGCGCACCGCGATCGCCGCCCTGAAGGGCGCGACGGTGGGCCGGCTGCTAATAGGATACCTCATCTTGCGGCAGGCGACCGCCGCGCTCGGGCTCACCTCCATCGCCGGCCCGGCGCAGACCGTCCGGCCGCTCGTCGCGCCGATGGCCGAAGCCGCGGCGGAGAAGCAAGGCGCGCCGCCGGGCGAGGACCGAGTGCCCGCACTCGCGGCGGCAACCGACAACGTCGGCCTGTTCTTCGGCGAGGACATCTTCATCGCCATCGGTTCGATCCTGCTGATGGTCGGCGTGCTGCAGGGCTTCGGGATCGAGGCGGAACCTCTGCAGCTCGCGCTGTGGGCGATCCCCACCGCGGTTTGCGCCTTCGCCATCCACGCTTCGCGGCTGTGCCTATTAGACCGCGCGCTGGCGAAGGCACGCGCGCGGCAGGAAGGGGCGGGCGAATGATCGGGCTCGGTTTCGTCTATGCGGTCGGCGGGGCGGTGTTCCTCGCCTACGCGATCCTCTCCGCCACCGATGGGGGCAACCCGAAACGGTGGGGCAACGCGGCGTTCTATGCGCTGCTCGCCGCCAGTTTCTGGCTGGGCGACCTTTTGGGCGACGTCGGCAACGGCGTGCTCGTGCTGGGACTGGTGGTCGTCGCCGGTTTCAAGCTCATGGGGCGCGGCGGGCGGCCGACGACGTCGATCGAGGAACGGCGCGAGGAAGCCGCGCGGCGCGGCAACCGGATATTCCTTCCAGCGCTGATCATTCCCGCCGTCGCGCTCGCGGGCACCCTCGCGTTCAAGCGGATGCCGGGGCTGTTCGACGTCAGGCAGGTGACGCTGGTGGGCCTGACCTTCGGCGTCCTCCTCGCGCTCGCGGCCTGCTACGCCTGGGTCCGCCCGCGCGCGGTGACGCCGCTCGCCGAAGGCACGCGGCTGATGGACAGCGTGGGCTGGGCCGCGGTCCTGCCGCAGATGCTCGCGAGCCTCGGCGCGGTGTTCGCGCTCGCAGGCGTGGGCGGGGTCGTGGGCGGAATCGCCAGCGGCATCATCCCCGAAGGCAGCCGGATGGGCGCGGTGGTCGTCTACGCACTCGGCATGGCGGGCTTCACGATGATCATGGGCAATGCCTTTGCCGCCTTCCCGGTGATGTTCGCGGGCGTCGGCATGCCGGTGCTGGTCGGCCTGTGGAGCGGCGATCCGATCAAGGTCGCGGCGATCGGGATGCTGGCGGGCTTCTGCGGCACGCTGATGACGCCGATGGCGGCGAACTTCAATCTGGTGCCCGCCGCCCTCCTCGAACTGAAGGACCAGAACGCGGTGATCAAGGCGCAGGTGCCGACCGCGATCCCGCTGCTCCTCGCCAACATCCTGCTCCTCTATTTCCTGGCGTTCGCATGACACTGACCCGAGACCACGCGCGCACGTTCGCGCAGATGACGCTGCCGAACCTCACGCGCCGCTGGCCGTTCAAGCTCGATCAGGTGATCCAGGGGCCGGCGGACGTGGTGGAGCCGGCCGTCCTCCATCCCGTGTTCCACGGCAGCTTCGACTGGCACAGCTGCGTCCACGGCTACTGGCAGGTCCTGCGGCTGGCGCGGCTCCATCCCGACATGCCGGAGGCCGCCGACATCCGCGTGCTGGCAGACGCGATGCTGGTGCCGGACAAGATCGCGGGCGAGATCGCCCGGTTCGACCGGCCCGACGGGCGCGGGGCATCGCGCCCCTACGGCTGGGCCTGGCTCCTCGCGCTCCATGCCGAGGCGGAGCGGCACGATGCGCCGTGGGGCGAAGCGCTGCGGCCGCTGGCGGAGCAGCTTGCCGCCATGCTCGGCGAATACATGGGGCGGATGACGTATCCGATCACCGTCGGCACCCACTTCAACAGCGCCTTCGCGATGGTTCTGGCGCTAGGCTGGGCGGACGGGCGCGACGCGGAGCTCGCCGCGGCCCTGCGTACCCGCGCCCTCGAATGGTTCGGCGGGCGCACCGACTATCGCGGGTGGGAGCCGGGGGGCGACGAGTTCCTCTCGCCCGCACTTACCGTCGCATCGCTGATGGGCCGGGTGCTGGAGCGCGAGGCGTTCGCGGGCTGGTTCACGAACTTCCTGCCGCACACCGCCACCGCCGCGCCGCCCGCCCTGTTCGAACCTGTGACCGTGTCCGACCGCACCGACGGCAAGATCGCCCATCTCGACGGCCTCAACCTCAGCCGGGCATGGTGCTGGCACGGCATCGGCAAGGCGCTGGACGAGCCCGGCCGGTTCGCGGACGTCGCCCGCCGCCATATCGACGCCAGCCTGCCGCATATCGGCGAGGATTACATGGGTTCGCACTGGCTCGGCAGCTTCGCGCTGCTGGCGCTCGGCGGCGACTAGGCGCGGCGGCCGAGCATCCGCCACGCGATGAACGCCGCGAGCGCGCCGCCGATCGCGTTGGCCGCGAGTTCCGCGGTGTAGATCGCGGCCGATCCCCACACGGGCCGCAGAACCCATGCCACCGGCAGCATGACCAGGAACACGCGGGCGCAGCTCTGGCCCAGCGACCAGTTCGCCTTGCCGATCGCGTTCAATGCGCCGTTGGCGACGATCAGCAGGCCGAACCCGGCATAGCCCCACGCGGCGATCCGCATGTAGCGGGCGAACTCGGTCACGACCGCGCGATCCTCGGTGAAGAACCCGGCGAACCATTCGCCCGCGGCAAACAGCACGACCGCCAGCACGAGGCCGTATCCGACGCAGAAAACCCCCGCCTCGAAGAACGCGCGCCGGGCCCTGTCCTCCTGGGCGGCGCCCCAGTTCTGACCCACGATCGCGCCGATTGAGGCCGACAGCGCGAGCAGGGGAACGGTCGCGAAGCTCTGCAACCGGCCCGCCGCGCCGTAGCCCGCGACGGCGTCCTGCCCCTGGCTCGCCAGAAGCGCGGTCAGCACCGACAGCCCGATGGGATTGATCGCGTTCGAGAAACTGGCCGGCGCGGCGACGACCGCGATCTCGCGCAGCGACTTGCCGACCCGCGCCTTGCGGGCAAGCATCGGGTTCACCGGCAGGTCGGTTCCCTGCACCAGCCACATCGCTAGCACGACCGCGAATAGGTAACCGAGCGTCGTCGCCCACGCGGCGCCCGCAATCCCCAGCGCGGGGATGCCCATGCCGCCGGTGATCAGCAACGGGTCGAGAACCCAGTTCGCCGCCGCGTAGGTGACCGCCACGGCGGAGGTGCGCTTCGCCTCGCCCTGGGCGCGCAGCACGCCGTTGAGACCCATCTGGAGCAGCAGCACCGGCATGCCGAGCGCGAAGGGACCCATGTACGCCTCGATCAGCGGCATCAGGTTGGCGGGGGCCTGCAACAGGCGGAACAACGGATCCGTCAGCAGCCACAGGGCCGCACCCATCGCCACGCCAAGGCCGAGCGCGAACAGCGCGCCGACGTTCGACTGCCGGCCCGCCTGTTCCATGTCGCCCGCCCCGACCGCGCGCGCCACGACCGAATTGACCCCTACCATGACCCCCACGCCGAGGCTGGCGAGCGCGATCGTGACGGGGAATATGAACGACATCGCCGCCAGCTCGTCGCTGCCGAGCTGACCGACGAAATAGGCGTCGATCAGGCCGACCGACATCAGCGCGGCGGAGGCGACGACCATCGGCAGGGTCTGCGTCACGAGATGGCCGCGGATGCTCCCGCGCGTCAGCCTGGCCGTCTCGCTCATCGCGGGCGCGGTAGCGGGCGGGGCGGGCAAGGCCAAGCTGCTTGTGCGGGCACGCGCCGCCGTGCGATAGGCGCGGGCGCATGACCGCGCTCACCGTCAACGGCCGCCCCGTCGCATTCGACCTCGACCCAGCCACGCCGCTGCTGTGGGCGCTGCGCGATGCGGCGAACCTGACCGGCACGAAATACGGCTGCGGCGTGGGCGATTGCCATGCCTGCACGGTGATCGTGGATGGCGAGGCGCTGCGCAGCTGCCTCGTCACGCTGGCCGAGGCGGAAGGGCGTTTCGTGACCACGATCGAGGGTTTGAGCCGCGACCGCAGCCATCCCGTCCAGCAGGCGATGGTCGCCGAACAGGCGATCCAGTGCGGGTTCTGCACCCCCGGCATCGTCATGGCCGCCGCCGCGCTGCTGGCGAAGAACGCCGCCCCGGGCAAGGCCGAGATCGCGGCCGCGCTGCCCAACCTGTGCCGCTGCGGGGTCTACCCCCGGCTGGTCCGCGCGATCGAGCGGGCGGCGCGGGTTGCCGCGCGGCGCGAGACCATCGGCGCGGCGCCCGCCCCCGGCATCTCGGCCGAGGATGCCGCGAAGGCGGTGCCGGCGATGGACCCCGGGGCGTGAGCGCCGGCCGCTAGAGCTTCACCCGCACCCCGAACCGGACGTTGAAGGGGTCGCCGGGCTGGATGTTGTTGTCGCCGTGGGCGCTCGGATAGTAATTCGCATCGAACAGGTTCTCGGCGTTCACCTGCAGCGAGATGCGCTCGTTGAGTTCGAAGAACGCGGCGGCATCGAAGCGGACGTACGACGGCAGGGTCACGGCGTTGCTGACCGAGGCGAATTGCTTCGACTGGTACACCGCGCCGAGGCCGAGGCCGAAGCGGTCGCTGACGTCGTAGCGCGTCCACGCGCTCGCCTGGTGGCGCGGTAGCTGCTGGAGGCGGCGGCCGGCGGGGGCGGACGTCGTCGCCTCGCGAATCTCGCCGTCGAGGTAGGTGTAGCCGAGACTCGCCTGCCAGTTCGGACGGATGCGCCCGACGAGGCTCGCCTCGAAGCCCTCGACCCGGCTCTCGCCCGTCAGCACGGTGAAACCGGGGTTGAGCGGGTCGGCGGCGCGGGTGTTCGACCGGTCGAGGCGGAAGAGCGCGGCGGTCGCGAACAGGCCGGGGGTGAGCGCATACTTCGCGCCGATCTCGAGGTTCCGGAACTTCTCCGGCTCCAGCCCGGCGGTGGTCGTGTCGAGCACGGTGAATTGGTCGCCCGACTGGGGCAGGAAGCTCGTCGCGTAGCTGGCGTAGAGCGACAACTCCTCGGCCGGCTTGAAGACCACGCCCGCGCGCGGGCTCCACTTGCGATCGGTGCGCGACAGGGCGAGGTTGCCGAAGTTGTTGACGCTGTCGAGGCTGAACTCGTCGTACCGCACGCCGGCGATCAGCTGGACGGGGCCGAATTCGACCTGGTCCTGGATGTACCCCGACACGAAGTCGAGCTGCGACGACGTGGATCGGCTGAGCGGGCCCGCCACCGCCGACGGCACGGCGAGCCGGCGCGCCAGCGCGACGATCACCGTCTGCGCGCCGCCGCCGAAATCGATCAGGGTGCGATCCGCGTCGGTGTCCTGCCGGCCCGCCTCGAACCCGGCGAGCAGCGTGTGGCGCACCGGGCCGGTCGCCCCGCCCCATACGAGGTTGCCTTGGACGATGCGGCCCTGCCGGTCGGTGCCGCTGGTGTAGCCCGACAGGGTCGCGGTCGTCGCGGTCGCACTGGACGGGACGACGTTGGCGTAGAACAGCGTGTAGTCGGCGAACTGGCCGGTCAGGTTGACGCTGAGGCTGTCGGTGAGATCGTGGTCGAGGCGCAGCCGGGCGATGTGCGCGCGGGTCTCGGCGAGATTGAAGTCGGGATCGCCGAAGAAGGTGCGGTCGTAACCCTTCAGCGGCCCGCCGTTCAGCGACGGGTTGCCGCGGTCGGTGATACGCCGGTCGTCGTCGTAAGTGTAGAATGCGGTTACGCGGGTGCGTTCGCCGAGGTCGGCCCGCACGGTGGGGGAGATGCCGATGAAGCGCCCTTCGAAGAAGTCGCGGGCGTTATCGAACTCCTCGTACGTCGCATTCAGGCGTCCGGCGACCCCGGCGGCAAGCGGCTGGTTAAGATCGGCGGCGAGTGCAAAGGCGCCGAACGTGTCGACGTCGGCGTCGAAACCGGCGAACGCTGCGACCGGGTCGGCCGTCTTGCTCACGCGGTTGATCACCCCACCGCCGCCGCCGCGACCGAAGATCAGCGCGTTCGACCCCTTCAGCACCTCGATGCGGGCGACGTTGTAGAGCGGGCGCTGGTATTGCGCGTCGTCGCGCAGGCCGTCGAGATAGAAATCGGCCGTGGTCGCCTGGCCGCGGATGAAGACCTGGTCCCGGTGTCCTTCGCCGGTGTCGAGAGTGACCCCGGGGACGTAGCGCAGCGCATCCTGCAGGTGGGTGATCGCCTGGTCGTCGAACTGGTCCTCGGTGATGATCGAGACGGTTTGCGGAACGTCGATCAGCGGGGTCGGCGTCTTAGTCGCGGTCGATCCGTCGGCGCTGGAATAGCCATCGCGCAGGCCGGTCACGACGATATCGGACGGTAGGTAGTCGCCGGGCGCTTCTTCGGCCGCCAAGGCGGGGGTTCCGGTGAAAGGCAGCGACAGCGCGGTGGCACCGGCGAGCGCGGTGCGGATGGTAAAGCTCATGACATTCCCTGTTGCGAATCGTTCTCGTTACACAACCGTCTATTGCGACTAATTCGCATTTACAACTCTAGCCCGCACTTTTCCTGCCTTGCACCGCGCGCTAGGCGCGAAAGCGAAGGAGATCCGCGATGAAGGCAACGATCTGGCACAACCCACAGTGCGGCAAGTCGCGCACCACGCTCGCGATCCTCGAGGCGCACGACGGCATCGAGTTGGACGTGATAGAATACCTGAAGAACCCGCCGACGCGTGAGAAGCTGGCCCAGCTCTACGCCGACGCCGGAATGGCCCCGCGTGAGGGCGTGCGCACGTTCAAGACCGATGCGGAAGAGCGCGGCCTGACGACGGCGGACGATGCGACGGTGCTCGATGCACTGGTGGCCGACCCGAAGCTGATCGAGCGTCCGCTGGTCGAAACCGCGAAGGGCGTGCGCCTCTGCCGGCCGCCCGAGAAGGTCGAGGAAATCCTCTAGCGGTCCTCGCCTTGCGGACGGGGTGCTTCCAGCACTTCGTCCGCGGCGAGCGATCGCCATCCCAGCACGAAGACCGCTGCGCAAAGCCCCGCGATGGTCGCGAAGCCGATGAATTCGTGGTGGCCGTATAGCCACACCCCGATCGCCGGGGCGAGGATGTAGGCCGCGCCGTTCACGCTGGCTACGATGCCGCCGATCTGCCCCTGTTCGGCCCGGGTGACCGCCAGCGAAGCGCCGGCGGTGAAGCCGGGTCGATAGAGGCCGAATCCCATCGCCGCGATCGCCATGCCCAATGCCATCGCGTGGAGGCTGTGCGACAGCGCGAAGACCGCGACCCCGACGATGGCCATCGCCATGCCCCACAGCGTGCTGGCCCGGGGCCCGAGCTTGAGCATCGGGATGAGCCCCCACTGCGCCAGCAACGTGGCGATGGCGCCGGACATGAGGACGATGCCGATCGATCCGGTCCCCTCGTCGGGCGTGGCGCGCAGGCCCAGCCGGTCGAGCACGAAAAAGCCCGCGAGGCCGAGGAACGCGGCCTGCGCATGGCCGCCGACGAGCCCGGCGATCAGCCACGGCCGCAGGCGCCGGTCGCGCCACGACAGGTCGGGTATGTCCGCGCCGCCCGCCGCCTCTTCGTCCTCGCCGGCGTGGGGATCGTCGGGGCGCGGGCTGGAGCTGGCGCTGAACGGCGCGCCGACCACGTCGCCCTTGGCGGCGAACATCGGATCGTCGTTGGGCAGGGTCGACCGCAAGGCGGCCAGCACCACCACGCCGGCGATCGCGAAGGCGAAGAACGGTCCGACGAGGCCGGTGGCGGGAAACACGAGCAGCGGGGCGAGCGCGGGGCCGATCACGGTGCCGAGGCCGAAACTCGAGGCGATCAGCGCCATCGCCTGCGTTCGCTCGGCCCGCGGGGTGCGGCTGGCGACATAGGCCTGCACCGCGGGCGGCGCGGCGGAGCCGAACCCGCCGTAAAGGCTGCGCGCGGCGGCGAAGAACAGCAGCGTCCACAGCGGAGCGAGCCAGCCCCTGAGGCCGAACCACAGCATCAGGCCGCACAGGGCGAAGCTGGCGATGAAGCCGAACAGCCCGACGGTCATCATCGCCTTGCGCCCGCGCCGATCGCTGCGCCGAGCCCAGATCGGCGCGCAGATCACCCATAACAGTGCCGACCAGGTATAGGCGAAGCTGATCCATACGTCGGCCACGCCGAGTTCCGTGCCGATCGACGGCATGACCGACTGCATCGCAGTGTTGCCCGCGGCGGTGACCAGCATGACCATGAACAGCAGCGCCATGCGCTGGCGCGAGATCGGCCGGTGCGGCGCGCCAGAGGCGGTCGGCGCGGTCGGCTGTTCGGGATCGGGACGGGCCATCGGCCCGGCGCTAGCGAGGGCGGTCGGCGCTTGCAATGCGCGGCCGTTCCTGCCAGTCCCGCGCGCCATCAACGGCCCTGACGCACAGGGTGACATACGGGGCGCGTTTCTTGTCCGATTCCAACGAGATGGCGATCGACCGGGGCGAAAGTTTCGGAAGTCGCATGGGCCGGTTCTTCGGCCAGTGGGGCGTATTCTTCCGCGGTTTCCTCGAACATCCCAAGATGGTCGGCTCGATCATCCCGTCCTCGCGCTTCACCATCGCCAAGATGCTGGCTCCGGTGAAATGGGACGAATGCAGGCTGTTCGTCGAATACGGCCCCGGCGTCGGCACCTTCTGCCGCCCGGTGCTCGAACGGATGCGGCGCGACGGCACGCTGATCGTGATCGACACCAATCCGCTCTACATCGACTACTTGCGCAAGACGATCACCGACGGCCGCTTCAAGCCCGTGCTCGGCAGCGCCGCCGACGTGGAGGAGATCGTCCGGGCACACGGGTTCGACCATGCCGACTACGTGTTGTCGGGCCTGCCGTTCTCGACCCTGCCCGATGGCGTCGGCCCAGCCATCGCCGCCGCGACCCACCGCGTTCTGCGCCCCGGCGGCGCGTTCCTCGTCTATCAGTTCAGCGCCGCCGCGCGCGATTTCATGGCGCGGCACTTCGCCCGCATCGACAGCGGGTTCGAAGCGCTGAACGTCCTTCCCTGCCGCCTGTTCTGGGGCTGGAAGGACTGACCTTTCAGTCGAAGGTCTCGCCGATCGCCGCGGCGGCGGGGCCGGCGAGCTGGCGGTGGATCGCGGCCAGCACCGCCAGGAAGATCGTCACGAAGATCGCGTTGACGAGGCCGGACACGATCGCCTGACCGATCAGCGCGCTCTGCGTGCCGCCCAGCGCGAAGACCAGTCCGACGACGATGCTGAAGACGATGCTCACCACCAGGAGGGCGATCACCAGCAGCATCGTGAAGAAGAACAGGCGCACCGCGTTGCCCTTCGTCAGGCGCCACGAACGGCCCATGGCGGCGATCGGGTTGCCCACCTTCTCGACCGCGATGACCGGCGGCGTGAGCATGAAGCGCAGGAAGGTGTACGCGATCCCCACGATCGCCGCGCCGCCCGCGAACACGCCGATCGTCACGCCCGCGACCCCGGCGACGAGGAACGGCAGCAACAGCAGCATGCCCATGAGGAAGCTCGTGATCAGCTGCGCGCCGAGATAGGGTAGGAGATACCGTACGCCGGTTTTCAGCGCCTCGCCCACGGTGGGCCGCGACCGGTCGCGCAGCAGCGCCAGCAGGCCCACCATGCCGATGCCCTGGATAATCGCGATCAGCAGGATGACCCACCAGATCTCGCCGTAGAAGCCCATCATCGCCGCGCTCGCGGCCTCGGGGTCGGGGCGGGCGGCCTGCGCCGCTTCCAGCGCGTTCATGCGGTCACGGAACAACAGCATGAAGGCGACGTACGGCAGGAAAAAGAATACGCCCGCCACTACCAGCAGCACGTCGCGGTTGGCGTTCGCAAGGCGCATCGCCTCGTTCCACGCGGCGGTCATGTCGAATTTCATCGCTGTCGTCTTCCCTCTCGATGCGCGCGGGCTTGATAAGCGCCGCGCGAGGCCCCACGCAACGCCCGTGTCGACCCTACCCGCCGAAATCGAACTGCGCGTGTCGCCCGGCCTCGTGCCCTATCGCGAGGCGCTGGCCGAAATGGAAGCGCGCAATCGCGCGATCGCCGCGGGCGAGGCGCGCGAACTCGTGTGGCTGCTGGAACATCCGCCCGTCTACACCGCCGGCACCAGCGCGGCAGGGGCCGAACTGCTCGATCCCCGGTTCGAGGTGGTCGACGCCGGGCGGGGCGGCCGATACACCTACCACGGCCCCGGCCAGCGCATCGGCTACGTGCTGGTCGACCTTTCACGGCGGGGGAAGGACGTGCGCAATTTCGTGCACGGCATCGAGGGGTGGGTGATAGGCACCCTGGCGGATCTCGGGGTCGACAGCTGGCGGGCGCCGGGGCGGATCGGCATCTGGACCCGCGACACCGACGGGACCGAGGCGAAGATCGGCGCAATCGGCGTGCGCGTGCGCCGCTGGGTCACGATGCACGGCTTTTCCGTGAATCTCGCCCCCGATCTTTCGCATTTCGGCGGCATCGTGCCGTGCGGTATCGCCGAATTCGGCGTCACCAGCATGGAGCGGCTGGGCCTGCCTTCCGATACAGCCGCGTTCGATGCGGCCTTGCTCGCGCGGGCAGGCGACTTTATCGCCGGCCTCAGGCCCTGCCCGGAGACGACATGACCCTGCGCCCGATCCTGCTGGCGGCACTGCCGCTCACGCTCGCCGCGTGCGGCGGCAATGATGCCCCCGCGCAAGGGGAACGCAAGAACGCCGCCGGCCAGGTGCTGGGCGGCACGATCAGCGACGAGATGCTGCCGCTCGACACGGTCCGGTCGCAGAGCCCGCCGATGAGCGGTGCCGGCGATAGCGGCGACGGCGGAGAAACGCCGGCAACCGACGGGGCCACCGCCCCGCCGCGCGATTCAGGCGAAGGTCCCGGCGAACCGCCGCGCGAACCCGAAAGCCCGCCGGCGGCAGCCGAAACCCCTGCTGAGTAGCTATTCGGCAGCCTCGCGTTCTTCGGCCATCGTCGGATAGTCGGTGTACCCCTCGGGCCCCGGCAGGTACCAGCTCTTGGGCACGTCCTTGTTCGGTGCCCAATCGGCGCCCGCGGCGATGCGGTCGGGGAGGTCGGGGTTGGAGATGAAGGGCCGGCCGAAGGCCACCGCGTCGCACCGGCCACTCTCGATATCGGCCACGGCCTCTTTGGCGGTGTAGTCGCTGTTGAGCACGAGCGGACCCGTGTAGGCCTTGCGGATCACGCCGTCCTGCTTGGGCACGTCGGTCTGGCCGAAGGTCCCGTCCGGACCCGGCTGGCGCAGTTCCACGAAGCCGATGCCGAGATCCTCGCACACCTTGGCCGCCGCGGCGAACGTCGTCGCGGGATCGCTGTCGTCGCAGCCCTGCGTTTCGCCGTTCGGGCTGAGCCGGACCGAGACGCGCCCCGCGCCCCAGACATCGACCAGCGCGGCCAGCACCTCGCGCAGGAAGCGCGCGCGGTTCTCGGCGGTGCCGCCGTATTCGTCGTCGCGCAGGTTGGTCGAATCGCGCAAGAACTGGTCGACGAGGTAGCCGTTCGCGCCGTGCAGCTGCACCCCGTCGAAGCCCGCCGCCTTCGCGTTCTCGGCCGCCTTGCGATAATCGCCGACGACGCGGGCGATCTCGTCTTTTCCGAGCGCGCGGGCAGGCTGATAGTTCTGTCGTCCGGTCGGGGTGTGGGCATGGCCGGGCGCGCAGGTCGCGCTGGCCGAGACGGGAGGCTCGCCGCCCAGCATGTCGGGATGCACGGTCCGGCCCATGTGCCACAGCTGCAGCACGATGGCGCCGCCTTCGGCATGGACCGCTTCGGTCACCTTCTTCCAGCCCGCCACGTGTTCGTCCGTCCAGATGCCCGGCCCGTTGGGCCAGCCGCGCCCTTCGGCGCTGATCGCGGTCGCTTCGGAGATGATGAGCCCGGCGCCAGCGCGCTGGCGGTAGTACTCGACCATCAGGTCGCTGGGGTTGGCATCGGGGTAGTTCGAGCGCCCGCGGGTGAGCGGGGCCATGAGGATGCGGTTCCTTGCCGCAATCGCGCCGAGCTGGATCGGCTGGAACAGGATGTCGTACATGCACTCGCCTTTTCGCTGGTTTCGTATCGCAACCGAGCTAGGGGCGCGTGATGGACGGTGCAAGCGAGGCGAACGGCAACAAAACCTACGCCCCCGGCGCGTGGCACTTCGCCGCGCTGCTCGGCGGCAACGCCGCGCTCGCGCTCGGCCCGTGGTTCGTCCGGCTGGCCGATACCGGGCCGGTCGCGGCGGGGTTCTGGCGCATGCTTTTGCCACTGCCGCTCTTCGCGCTGCTCGCCTGGCGCGAGCGGGATGCGAACACGGCGGGGCGCAAAACGGTACTGCTGCTGCTTGCCGCCGGCGCGTTCTTCGCGGCGGATCTCGCCAGCTGGCACATCGGGATCGAGCGGACGCGGCTCGGCAATGCGACGCTGTTCGGCAATTCGGGCAGCATTCTCATCATGCTGTGGGGTCTCGTGGCGCTGCGCCGAATGCCGCGCGTGGCCGAATGGGCTGCACTCGCCGCCGCGCTCGCCGGGGCGGCGATCCTGATGGGTCGCAGCCTCGAGATATCGACCGCGACCCTCGTGGGCGACCTGTTCTGCCTCGCGGCGGGTCTGTTCTACGTGTTCTACCTCTTGCCCGCGCAGGCGGCGCGGACCCAGCTCGGCCAGTGGAGCGTCCTGCTCCTCGTTTGCGTGGCGGCGGCGCCGGCCCTGCTGGTCATCGCGCTGATGCTGGGCGAACCGGTCTGGCCCGGACCGGAGGGCTGGTGGCCGATCCTGGGGCTCGCGCTGTCGAGCCAGGTGCTCGGCCAGGGGCTGCTCGTCTATTCGCTCAAGCACTTCCCGCCGCTCGTCATCGGCATGGCACTGCTGACCCAGCCGGCGATCGCGGGTGCGGTCGGCTGGCTGGCGTTCGGCGAGGTGCTGGGGCCGACCGACCTCCTCGGCATGGCGCTCGTCAGCGGAGCACTCGTACTGGCGCGGACGCGGGCCCCCGCCTCCCCGCGGGTGCGCGCGCCCTAGCAAACGGCCCTACTCCGCCGGAATTCGTTTCCGGAAGGTCTGGAAGCGCGCCTCTACTTCCTGCAGCTCCGGCCCCGCCAAGGCCTCGCGCGATTGCTCCATCAGCCGCTCCCCTTCGAGCCGGAGGAGACGTGTGCGCCGCGCGTCGTCGATCGAGCGGTTTGCATTTACCAGCACGTCGAACATGACGAGCGCGGCGGACGGGCTCGTCGCCACCGCTCCGCGGACGGCCCCAAATCCGCGACGGACGAAGTGCGCGAAGTCGTCGGGGAGGGGAAAGACGACCTGCTCCGCGTCAACGTCGCCTAATCGGACACGCAAGTCGCGGCCACCGATTTCGGCTGTCGCCGCGCCCAGCCAGTGAAGAGCGGTGATGGCGGTGAACGGATCGTTGATGCCGGGGCTCAGGGCACGCAGCGCGATCTCCACCAGCTCATCGATAAGGAACTGCGGATCCTGCTTCGCCGTACGGGTTGCGCCCACGATGAACCCGCCGTGCAATCGGTCGCAGATCTCTTCGCCTGTATCGTCTTTGTCCTCCTCGCAGCGGTAATCCGCCAATGCCATTCCGGGATGGACGAAGTCGCCGGGGCGGATACGCATGCCGATGGTACATTTGTACTTGCGCGCAAGATCGTCCAGTTCGTCGAAATCGACCATTTGCACGTATCCGGTCGTGCGCGCCTCGACCGCGCGACCTTCCGGATGGGGGATCGGTTCCTGCCCCGTGTTGTCGTGAGGAAAATCGTCCCGCAACTGCTCGATCAAACGCGCGCCGATTCCGCGCAGGACCGTGTTGATGCGGATCGAGGACGGGACGTGGTTGAGGAAATAGACCAGTACCGCGACCGACAGGGCCATCAGTGCATAGGCGACCAGCAGCGATAGCTGGGGCACGAACCCGGGAAGATAAGTGGATGCGGACGTTTCCGCGCTCGAGGCGACCTCGTCCTCTGCACGGACGCTGCGCAGCACCGTTACTGCATAGACGAACGTCCCGATGAAAGTCGCAAGGCTCAGCTGGTTGCCACGGTCTTCCAGAAAGTTCGTCAGCAGGCGCGGCCCGTAGTTGCCGCTCGCATACGCGACCGCCGCGATGGTAATCGAAAACACCGTGGAAGCAGTTCCGATCATCGACCCTGCGATGACGGTCAGCATGTTGGACGCACTGTCCGGCCGGGCCGGCACGATCTGCGGCACGCTATTGAGGAAGTTTGCGAACCCCGACCGGTCGACGCCGATGAGAACAAACGCGAGCGCGGCGCCAAAGACCGAGAACAGCGCCGGGTAGAACCAGTAGTTGCTGTTCAACCGATCCCAGAGCCAGCGAATATCGGCCATCAGTCGGTCACGCTGCCGGCCGCCATCTCCGAACCGATCTCGCGGTTGAGGAACGCCAGCAGCAACGCTGCGCGCTTGGCATCCTCGGCGTGGTCGGCGCCCACCGAATGGCCGCCTTCCTTGTACTCGTGGTAATAGAACCGCTGGCCGAACGCCTCGTGCTTGGCCGCGGCCTTGCGCGCGTGGCCGGGATGGACCCGGTCGTCGAGCGTGGAGAGATAGTAGAACGCGACCGGCGCGTCCTTGCCCGGCTTCATGTTCTGGTAGGGCGACCAGGCCTTCATGTAGGCCCAGTCGGCGGGCACGTCCGGGTTGCCGTACTCGTCCATCCACGATGCCCCGGCCAGCAGCTTGTTGTAGCGGCGCATGTCGATGAGCGGGCTGCCCGAGATGATCGCACCGTAGAGATCGGGTCGCTGGTTCGCGACCGCCCCCACCAGCACGCCGCCGTTCGAGCGGCCGCTGGCCGCGATCCGCTTCTTTTCGGCAAGGCCCTGTGCGACGAGATCGTCGGCGACCGCGTGGAAATCGTCGAAGCTGTTCTGCCGTTTCTCGCGCAAGGCTTCCTGGTGCCAGCGCGGACCGTATTCGCCGCCGCCGCGGATGTTCGCAAGGACGTAGGCGTTGCCTTCCTCCAGCCAGAACAGGCCCAGCGGGCCGCTGCGATAGGGCTCTTCGGTCAGGTACTTGGGCGTCTGCGCATTGCGGAAGCCGCCGTAGGCGTGGATCAGCGTCGGCAGCGGCCCGGTCGCGCCCTTCGGACGGGCGAGGTAGTAAGGCACCTTCGTCCCGTCCTTCGACGTCGCGAATTTCTGCACGACCTCGAACTTCGACGCGTCGAACTGCGGCGGCTCGCTCGCCACGGCCACCGGTGCGGCATCGCCTGTCACTGCGTAGAGTGTCGGCGGGGTCAGCATGCTTTCGACCGAGACGAACGCGGTATCGCCCTTGCCGCTGGTCTGCGCGATCTGCACCGTGCTGTTTGCGGGCAGGGGTATCGCGCGACCGGTCCACCCGGTGGAGGCTGGATCGTAGCGCAGCAGCTTGCCCGACACGTCGTCGAGCACCTTGATCCACAGCGCGTTTTCGGACGAGGATACTTCTTCCACCGATTGCGAGGCTTCGGGGCGGAAGACGACCGTCGGCTTCGCCGTGCGGCCTGCGCGAATGTCCGCGAGCGGCCAGGCGACGAGCGAGCCCGACCCGGCACCCGCGGCCGCCAGCGGCGAATTGAGCTTCGCGATAAGCTGGCCGCCCAGCACCGTTTCGAACTCGGCATCTTCGGGCAGCGGCAGCGGAACGAGCCTGCCGCCGTCGCTCACGAGCGACCACTTGTTGGTCCAGAAGGTGGGGCTGCGGTTGACGAACTGCCAGCGGGTATCGCCGTCGAGCACCGACAACCCCGAAATGCTGACATCGGCTTGCTCGCCAGCGGCGATCTGCCTCGCCGAGGCGAACGGCGTGCCGCGCTTCCACAGCTTGACGAGGCGCGGGTAGCCGGAATCGGTCATCGATCCCGCCCCCTCGTCGGTGCCGACGAACAGGGTGTCCTTGTCGAACCAGGCGACGTTCGATTTCGCGGCGGGGAGCGTGAAGCCGCCATCGACGAACCGGCCCGTGCCGATATCGAATTCGCGAACCACGTCCGCGTCGGTCCCGCCGGGCGAAATGGAGACGAGGCAGCGGGCGTAGTCGGGCGCGAGGCAGTTGGCGCCGTGCCAGACCCAGCTCTGGTTCTCGTCGCGGCCCAGCTTGTCGACGTCGATGAGCGTCTTCCACTCGGGCGTTCCGGCGGTGTAGCTGGCGAGGCTGGCGATCCGCCACACGCCGCGCGGGTTCGCGGCGTCACGCCACAGGTTCGTGACCTTGTCGCCGTAGATCGCGGTCGGCATGGCGATCTGCCGATCGTCGTCGAGAATCTGCTTCGCGCAAGCTTTAGCGATGGGGTATTCGGGCGCGGCGGTCAGCTTGGCTTCGGTTGCGGCGTTCCACTCGTCGACCTGTGCGATCGCCTTCTCGCCCTTGATCTCCTCGAGCCAGATGTACGGATCCTGCGCGTCGGTATCCTGTGCCGGCAGCGCGGCGGGTGTTGCGATCAGTGCGGCGGCGAGCGCCCAGCGTGCGACCATTCTTCTCATTCTCCCTGAAACGCCTCAGACCTTGCCGAGGTCGCGTGTTCCCTTCCGGCGCGTCACCGCGCGCCGAGATCTCCCTGGCCAATCGTCCCGCTCGCCATCTCGAGCATGCGGTCGAGGCTCTTCTTGGCGGCGAGGCGCAGGCCTTCCTCGATCTCGATGCGCGGCTCGAGATCGCGCAGCGCGACGTAGAGCTTCTCCATCGTGTTCAGGGCCATGTACGGGCAGATGTTGCAGCTGCAGTTGCCGTCGGCACCCGGCGCGCCGATGAAGGTCTTGTCCGGCAGTGCCAGTTCCATCTGGTGCATGATGTGCGGCTCGGTCGCGACGATCAGGGTGTCGCCCTCGAACGTCCTGGCGAACTGCAGGATACCGCTGGTCGAACCGACGTAGTCCGCGTGGTCGATGATCGAGGGCGGGCATTCGGGATGCGCGGCGACCGGCACCCCGGGGTGCTGCGCCTTCAGTTTGAGGAGCTCGGTCTCGCTGAACGCCTCGTGCACGATGCACACCCCCGGCCACAGCAGCATCTCGCGCCCGAACTTGCGGGAAAGATAGCCGCCGAGATGCCGGTCGGGACCGAAGATGATCTTCTGGTCCTCGGGGATCTGCGACAGGATCGTTTCGGCGCTGGAACTGGTGACGATCACGTCCGACAGGGCTTTCACCTCGGTCGAACAGTTGATGTAAGTCAGCGCGATGTGGTCGGGATGGGCCTCCCGGAAGGCCTTGAACTTTTCGGGCGGGCAGCTGTCCTCGAGGCTGCACCCCGCATCCATGTCGGGCAGCACGACGATCTTCTGCGGGCTGAGGATCTTGGCCGTGTCGGCCATGAACTTGACGCCGCAGAACGCGATCACGTCGGCATCGGTATCGGCAGCCTTGCGGCTCAGCTCGAGGCTATCGCCCACGAAGTCGGCGATGTCCTGGATCGCGGGCGTCTGGTAGTAATGCGCCAGGATCACCGCGTTGCGGTCTTTCCGCAGGCGATCGATCTCGGCGAGGAGGTCCTCCCCGGTGGGCGGCCGTGTCTCTATGCTCATCTTCGCTCCCGATGGGGGTCTGCCCCCGCTATAACCCGAACGGCGCGAGAGGCGAGAGCGTTCCGCTCCTTCGAAGAACCGGGGTTCGAGTAGAGCCGCTTCCCGCTACGATACGGCCCATATGTCGCCCGTACGGGCAACCATGCCGCGGCGTTCCAGATCGACCAGATGGGCCGTCACGCTCATCTCCGCCGCCCCGTTGAGGCGCGGATCGAGCCCTTTGTACATGCGCGGTACGAAGTCGGCGGCAGCATGGGGTCCCTCGCGAAGGATGCGCAGGATCTGGTTCTCGCGCTGGCGGCGGTGACCGATCATCCCGCGTACCAGCTGGCGCGGATTGTCGATCTGCGGGCCGTGGGCAGGGTAATAGACCCGGTCGCCGTTTTCTCCGGCGCGGGCGTAGAGCCTGTCGAGGCTCGCCATGTAGGCGCCCATGTCGCCATCGGGCGGAACGACGACGCTGGTCGACCAGCCCATCACGTGATCGCCGGTGAACAGCGCGCCCGACTGCTCGAGCGCGAAGCACAGGTGGTTCGAGGTGTGCCCGGGGGTGGCGACCGCGGTCAGCGTCCAGCCCGGGCCCGTCATGGCCTCCCCGTCTTCCAGCACCCTGTCAGGGGCGTAATGCCGGTCGAAGCTCGCGTCGGCGCGCGGGCCGCTGTCGTCGAGCACCAGCGGCGCGCATCCCACGATTGGTGCGCCAGTCGCCTCCGCCAGCGGGCGCGACGCGGGCGAGTGGTCGCGGTGGGTGTGGGTGCACATGATCGCGGCGACCTGCGCATCGCCGATCGCGTCGGTCAGCGCGGCGAGGTGGCGCGGATCGTCGGGACCCGGATCGATCACCGCAATCCGATCGTCGTCGCCCACCAGATACGTTTCCGTGCCGGTGTAGGTGTAGGGACCGGCATTGGGCGCGAGGACGCGGCGTACCAGCGGTTCGAGGCGCTCGACCTTGCCGGTCGGCCAGGGTTTGGGGGGCGGGCCTGCCATCCCCTTGCATATGGGGCCCGGGGCGGCGCATGTCACGCGCCGGGAGAACTGCCGCCAGATGACCGACCATATCCTCGTCCTCGATTCGGGTACCACATCCACTCGCGCGATCGCCTTCGACCGTGCCGGCCACGTCGCCGCCGTGGCGCAAAAGGCGCTCACCCAGCACTATCCGCAGCCCGGCTGGGTGGAGCACGACGCCGACGAGATCTGGCGGTTTACGCTCGCCTGCGCGCAGGAGGTCGCGGACAAGGTCGGCGCCGATACCATCGCGGCGATCGGCATCACCAACCAGCGCGAGACCGTGGTGGCGTGGGACCGCCAGAGCGGCGAACCGCTCGCCCGCGCGATCGTGTGGCAGGATCGCCGGACCGCCGGTTTCTGCGCCGAGCTGAAGCAGGCGGGGCACGAGCCCCTGGTCCAGCGTGCGACGGGGTTGCTCCTGGACCCCTATTTCTCCGGCACCAAGATGCGCTGGCTGCTCGACAACGACGGGCAGGTGCGCTCGGCTGCTGCGGCGGAGCGGCTGGCGCTGGGCACGGTCGAGAGCTGGCTGGTGTGGAAACTGTCGGAAGGCCGCGACCACCTGACCGACGCATCCAACGCCAGCCGGACCCTGCTGCTGAACCTGGACGGGCAACAGTTCGACGAGGGATTATGCGAACTGATCGGCGTTCCCCGTGTCGCGCTGCCGCGGGTCGTCGACACGCAGGGCGCACTGTCAGCGACGGAACTGCTCGGCCCGCGCATCCCCATCACCGGGCTCGCCGGCGATCAGCAAGCCGCGACGATCGGGCAGGCCTGCTTCGCGCCCGGCGATACCAAATCGACTTACGGCACGGGCGCCTTCGTCCTCACCAACATGGGCGAGGCGATGCCCCGGTCCGAGCATCGCCTGCTCGGCACGGTGCTGATGCAGTCCGGCGGCAAGCGGACCTATGCGCTGGAAGGATCCGTTTTCGTCGCCGGCAGCCTCGTCCAGTGGCTGCGCGACGCTCTGAGCGTGATCGACAGCGCGGCGGAGACCGAGGCGCTGGCACGTTCGGTGCCGGACAGCGGCGGGGTGACGATCGTGCCGGCGTTATCCGGCCTCGGCGCGCCCCACTGGAAGGCCGATGCGCGCGGGGTGATCGCGGGCCTGAGCTTCTCTACCGGCCGCGCGCAGATCGCGCGCGCCGCGCTGGAAGCGATGGCGCACCAGACGCGCGATCTTGCCGATGCCTTCGCCGCCGACGGCGCGCGCTGGGCCAGCCTGAAGATCGACGGCGGAATGAGCGCCAACGACTGGATGGCGCAGGACCTCGCGAACGTGCTGGAGGTCCCGGTCGAGCGGCCCGACATGATCGAGACGACCGCGCTCGGCGCGGCGATGCTGGCGGCCGTGGGGGCAGGGCTCTTTCCCGCGCTGGAAGACGCTGCGGCTGCCATGCGCGGCAGGGTCCGCCGGTTCGAGCCTGCGATGGACGGCAAGGAGCGG
The DNA here is from genome assembly GCF_003626915.1 of Tsuneonella amylolytica. NCBI lineage: Bacteria > Pseudomonadati > Pseudomonadota > Alphaproteobacteria > Sphingomonadales > Erythrobacteraceae > Tsuneonella > Tsuneonella amylolytica. The sequence continues at coordinate 1,010,603 of NZ_CP032570.1, read as the reverse complement.
GCGGATCGCCTGAAGCGCTGGAAACGCGCGCTGGAAGCGATCTGAGCGGCGGTCAGCCGGCCGAGAATTCCCTGCCCAGCCGTTCGTGCCACCTGAGGACGGCTGCGGGCTCGACAATGAAGCGATCGCGCCATGCCTTGTCGAGGCGGGCGATCCGTCCGTGGAGCGCCATGCTGTCGGCGATCAACGCGCGGGTTTCCGGCTCGAGCAACGCGAGCTGCTCCGGATCGGCGGGGCGGTCGGGCGGAAGCACGCCATGCCGCCGCAACTGGAATTCGCTGAGTTCGCCGGCGAAATAGGCACGGTGATTGAGGAGCCAGGCCAGCACGTGCATCATCCGCGTCGTCGTGCGCAAGCCTTCCACCGACAGGGCGATCCGCACCAGGTCCTCGGTTCCCGTGCGCGCGGGCGAAAGGTCGAACGCCGCGCGCACCTCGTCGGCGAGCACGAGCGCCTCGCAGTAGAGGGTCTCGACGATCGGTTGGCTGATGTCGGTTGGGCTGGCCATCGGGACCTCGCTACCCAGACCATCCTTCGCTCGCCAGAACGGTAACCGAACAATCCCGAGAATTCTGGGACCTGTCCCGCGGCGGCACAGGTTTACCCGGGATTCACGCTATTATGTCGGGCAGTAGCTGGTCCTCGACGATCGAGATCTGGTCGCGCAGGCGCAGTTTCCGCTTCTTGAGGCGTGCGATCTGCAGCTGGTCGGTCGAGCCCGCTGCCGACAGCGCATCGATCGCAGCGTCGAGATCGCGATGCTCGGTGCGCAGCGAGGCCAGCAGCTTCTTCAGTTCCTGCTCGGTCACGCCGCTTGTCCCCCCTGTCTCGGTCCGTCGCACGTTTGCCTGCGGTCCGTCGAATTAGGGGAATGTCAGGGGTTCGCAAGACAGGATCGGTGTGGTTCATTCCCTTCACGCGGCTCGTGTCCGCGAGGCACGAGTCGCTTTTCTGGGTCGCACCCTTCGAAAGGAGACACCGATGCTATCATCGTCCCACGCCAACGCTCTCGAAACCAAGCACGCCAGCCTCGAGGCCCGCCTGCACGACGAGATGTGCCGGCCGGCGCCCGACGCCGGGACGATCCAGCAACTCAAGAAGGCCAAGCTGCGCATCAAGGAGGAACTGAGCGCGATCTAGGCCTTCGCCAACCCGTTCGCCGTATGGACCAGCGACGGGAGGGTGGCGCGCTCCGGCGTTTCGCTTCGGCGGGACACGGGGCGCGCCATCGGCCTTCTGCCCGGATACGATTTCCGGCGCCGCGCGGTTTCCCATGCGCGGTCCGATGCGCTAGGCACCGCGGTCGATGACAGCCGCCAACGCCGCCCGCACGATCCTCACCCGCCTGCACGAGGTCATGGCCTCGCGCCTCCACCCGCAGGGCAAGCTCGACCAGGTCGTCCAGATCATCGGCGAAAGCCTCGATAGCGAGGTCTGCTCGATCTACCTCCTGCGCGAGGGGATGCTCGAACTGTTCGCCACCCGCGGGCTGGAACAGGACGCGGTGCACGTCACCCGGCTGGCCGTGGGCGAAGGCCTCAACGGCATCATCGCCGAACGCATCGAGACGCTGAACCTCGCCGAAGCGGCGGCGCACCCCGATTTCGCCTATCGCCCCGAAACCGGAGAGGACAAGTTCCACTCCTTCGCCGGCGTGCCGATCGTCTATCGCGCCCGCGCGGTGGGCACCTTGTGCGTCCAGCACGCCGATCCCCGCCGCTACGAGGACGTGGAGATCGAGGCGCTACAGACCGTCGCCATGGTCCTCAGCGAACTCATCGCGCACGCGGGCCTCGTCGACGAGGAAGAGGGGGTCGTCGGCGAAGCGCAGTCCGGCCCGCAGTCGGCCACCGGGCTCGCGCTGGTGAAGGGGCTGGCGGGCGGACAGGCGGTGTTCCATCAGCCGCGCATCCATATCGACCAGGTCGTCGCGGACGATACCGAGGCCGAGCGCCAGCGGGTCTACCGCGCGTTCGACAAGATGCGCGACCAGATCGAAGTGATGGCCAGCCAGGCCGAGTTCGGCAAGGGCGGCGAGCACGACGAGGTGCTCGAGACGTACAAGATGTTCGCCTACGACGAAGGCTGGGGGCGCCGCATCAACGAGGCGATCGACAGCGGCCTGACCGCCGAGGCGGCCATCGAACGCGTCCAGCAGCGCACCCGGATGCGCATGCGCGAGATCGACGATCCGCTGCTGGCGGACCGGATGCACGACCTCGAGGACTTGTCCAACCGGCTGCTGCGGATCGTTTCCGGCCAGCTCGGCACCGCGGCGAGCCAGGGCCTCAAGCGCGACACGATCCTGATCGCGAAGAACCTCGGTCCCGCGGAACTCCTCGAATACGATCGCCGCCGGCTGAAGGGCGTCGTGCTGGAGGAAGGATCATTGACCGCCCACGTCGTCATCGTCGCGCGGGCGATGGGCGTGCCGGTGCTGGGCCGGGTGCAGGGGTTGCGCGGTCTCGTCCGCGAAGGCGACGAGGTGCTCGTCGATGCGGACAAGGGCGTCGCCCACATCCGCCCCACCGGCCAGACGCAGGACCTTTTTGCCGAGCGCCTCGCCCTCAAGCGGCAGCGGCAGGCCGCCTACGCCGAGCTGCGCGACGTCGAACCGTTCACCCGTTGCGGCACCCGCATTCAGGTCATGATGAACGCGGGCCTGCGCGACGACATGGCGAACCTGCCGCTCGTCGGGGCAGACGGCATCGGGCTGTTTCGAACCGAATTCCAGTTCCTCGTATCCGCCACCCTGCCGCAGCGCGAGCGGCAGACCCGGCTCTACCGCGACGTGCTCGACGCGGCCGAAGGCAAGCCGGTGGTGTTCCGCACGGTCGACATCGGCGGCGACAAGGCGGTGCCCTACCTCGAGAGCGAGGCGACCGAGCACGAGGAGAACCCCGCCATGGGTTGGCGCGCGCTGCGGCTTGCGCTGGAACGCGAAGGCTTGCTCAAGGCCCAGGCGCGTGCCCTGCTCGAGGCGGCTGCCGGACGGCAGCTCTACGTCATGTTCCCGATGGTGTCCGAACCGTGGGAGTTCGATGCAGCCAAGGCGGTGTTCGACGGGCAGCTCGCCTGGCTGAAAGGGCAGAAGAAACTTCTGCCAGAGGCGATCCGCTACGGCGCGATGCTGGAAGTGCCGGCGCTGGCCGAAATGCTCGACCTGCTGCTGCCGAAGGTCTCGTTCATCTCGGTCGGGACCAACGACCTCACCCAGTTCCTCTTCGCCGCCGACAGGGCCAATCCCAAGCTTGCCGAACGGTACGACTGGCTGAGCCCGGCGATCCTGCGGTTCCTTCAGCGCATCGCGCTCGCGACCGCGGGGTCGGGCGTGGATCTCGGCGTGTGCGGCGAAATGGGCGGGCGGCGGCTGGAGGCGCTCGCGCTGCTGGGGCTCGGCTTTCGGCGCCTGTCGATCACGCCGGTATCGGTCGGGCCGATCAAGGAACTGGTGCGCAAGGTCGATCTTGCCGCGATCACCGCTGCGATGACGCGGTGGATGTCGTCCCCGCCGCCAGACATGCGAGCCGCGTTGACCGAGTGGGCGGCGGAACACGGCATCGAGGCCGACTGACGCGCGATTGCTTCGCCGTGACTGAGGCGCGTTTCGTCGCTCGGCCGAAGAAGGGAAGGTGTCGGAACGCTTGACACCGTGCGGCGCGCCGCCTCTTGGTGCGGGCGGGGTCGATGAAGTCGTAAAACCGGGACGCGACATGGACGAAATCACGGGTTCGCACGGCGAACAATTGCCGCTGCACAGCGCGGGCGACCGCTTGCGGCTTGCGCGCGAGCAGGCGGGCATGACGATCGGACAGGTCGCGGCCGAGACCCGGATCCCGCAGCGCCATCTGGAAGTGATCGAGAAGGGCGATTTCGACGCCTTACCGGCGCGTACCTATGCCACCGGCTTTGCCCGCACCTATGCGAAGGCGGTCGGCCTCGACCCGGCGGAGATCGTCGAGGAAGTGCGGGCCGAACTCGCGATGTCGCGCCCGGCCGTTCACTCGCGGGCCGCCACGTTCGAACCCGGCGATCCGGCGCGCGTCCCCTCGCGCGGACTCGCGCTGCTGAGCCTGCTTGCGATCGCGTTGCTCTCGGTCGGCGGTTACATGTTCTACGACCGGGTCCTCGCCCCGGGGGCGGGGCCGGGCTCGCTCCTCGACGAACAGCGCGCCGCGCAGGCCGCGATGGCGACGCCCGCGCCCTCGGCGCCGGCGACACCGCAGGGCGGCCAGGTCGTCTTCACCGCGCTCGAGGACGGCGTGTGGGTCAAGTTCTACGATGCCGGCGGCACCCAGCTGATGCAGAAGGAGATGGCCAAGGGCGAAACCTACGCCGTTCCCGCCGATGCGGAAGGCCCTCAGGTCTGGACCGGGCGTCCGGATGCGCTGGCGATCACCGTGGGCGGTCGCCCGGTGGCCAGGCTGTCGGACACTCAGCGCGTGGTGAAGGACGTCCCGGTGAGTGCCGAGGCGCTGGTCGCGCGTGATGCACGTCAGCCGCAGGCGACATCGCCAGCCCCTGCGACGACCCAACAGACGCAAGCGAGTGCCGCGCGTTCGTCGCCAGCCCGAACCGCCCGGCCCGCGCCGACGCGCAGCGCCGCGCCTGCCCCCCGCCGGACGAGCGCGCCGCGTCCGCGGCCGACCGCGAGCCGGCCCGCCGCGGTGCCGACCGTCTCCACCCCCGTCGTCCAGCCGGTCCCGACGGCCGCTGGCGAGGCCGCCGATACGCAGGGTTGATCCACTGTCCACCACCGCGCCGAACCGCATGCTCGACAAGGGCTGCGACCGCGCGTTAACCGTAACCGCCGTTCACCCGCCGTTCGACCGCATGCGGCGACAGGGAGAACCGGAAATTTGTTGAGGGGATGATCGTCCGATGGGGATGAATTTCACGCGCGCCGCCTTCGCTTCGCTCGCGCTGGCCGGGCTCGCAGTGCCGGCCGCGGCTTCGGCGCAGGATACCACCACCGAGGCTCGGCTTCGCAAGGCCGAGGCCGAGATCCGCGCGCTCCAGCGACAGGTCTTCCCGGGCGGCGACGGCCGCTATTTCGAGCCGCAGATCACCGCGCAGCAGCAGCAGGGCGGCACGACCAATGCGCCGTCGACGACCGCGGTGACCGACATCCTCGCTCGGCTCGACGCGATGGAATCGCAGATCGCGCGCCTCACTTCGCAAACCGAGGAGAACACCAACGCGATCGCCCAGCTCGGCACGCGCCTGGGTGCGCTCGAGGTAACCAGCAGTGCAGCGGCGAGCGCGGCCCAGGCAACTCCGGCGCCGATCTCGGCGGCGACGCCTACACCCGCCGCTTCGCGACCGTCCCCGACGCCCGCTCCGGCAGCCTCCCGTCCGGCCGGTCCGACCGCTGAACGGCTCGCCGCGGTACAGGCGATCGCCAAACCGAAGACCGACAACGCCGGCGACGACGAGTACAGCTATGGTTTCCGCCTGTGGGAGGCGGGCTTCTTCCCCGAGGCGCAGCAGCAGCTGACGATGTTCGTCGAGAAATATCCGCGTCACGAGCGGATCAGCTACGGCCGCAACCTCCTCGGCCGGGCCTATCTCGACGACGGCAAGGCCAAGGACGCCGCGCCGTGGTTCCTCAAGAACTACCAGACCGACAAGCAGGGCGCCCGCGCCCCCGACAGCCTGCTCTATCTCGCCGAAGCGATGATGGCGCAGAAGGACACCAAGCGTGCCTGCATCGCCCTTGCGGAATTCGGCGAGACCTATCCCGCGGTGGCCAGCGGCCGGCTCAAGAGCCAGTACGAAGGCGACCGGGCGAAAGTGAAGTGCACCTGATGTGGAACTGCCGCCCGAAGCCGTAGAGCGTTTCCGCGCGGACCTCGATCGGCTGCAACCCGATCTCGAGGGTGACGATCGGTTCGGGGTCGCCGTTTCGGGCGGGCCCGACAGTCTCGCCTTGCTCCTTCTTGCGCATGCCGCCCTGCCTGGACGGGTGGTCGCGGCGACGGTCGATCACGGCCTGCGCCCCGAAAGCTCGAACGAGGCGTCTTTCGTCGCGAACCTGTGCCGCTCGCTCGGCATCGATCACGAAACGCTGCGGGTGGAGGTAGGCAGGGGCAACCTGCAGGATCGCGCGCGGGCGGCGCGCTACGCAGCTCTCTTGCGATCTTTCGGCATGCGCCGGGCCGGGGTGTTCGCTACCGCCCACCATGCTGACGACCAGGCCGAGACGGTTCTCATGCGGCTTGCTCGCGGTAGCGGGCTCGAGGGCCTCTCGGGGGTACGCGCACGCCGGGTCATCGTAAGCGACGATCCCTTGTGCGAATATCTCCTCCTCCGCCCGCTGCTCGGCTGGCGGAAAAGCGAACTGGCGGCCATCGTGGAGGGTGCCGGGATCGAGCCGGTGCGCGATCCGTCGAACGACGACGATCGCTTCGATCGCGTCAGGGTGCGCCGCATGCTCGATGCGTTGCCCGACCTCGATCCGGTTGCCATCGCGCGCAGCGCCGAGTGGTTGCAGGACGCCGGCGAAGTCGTCGCCGACCAGGTCGCGACCGTCCTGTCGCTTCACGTCCATCAGGATGGCAAGGCCGTGTGGTTCTACGCGGGCTGGCCACGGATCGTGGAAGTGGAGGTGGTCGTCGACATCCTGCGCAGGTTCGGCAGCGAAGTTTCGCGCACGGCCGCGGCCCGGCTGGTGCTGCAGATGCGGAGCGTACGTCACGCGACGCTGGGCGGCGTGCGCGTGCGCCGGGCGTTGCATCGGAAACACGCCAATACGCAGGTCGACGCGTGGCTGTTCGAGCGCGAGGGCCCCCGCCGAAGCGGCTAGGTCAGACGATCTTGTCGCCCATCTGCATGGTCGCGCCGCGGGTGATCACGACCTTGTCGCCGGGCTTGGCGACGGCGAATATCCGGCTGATGAACTCGTCGGGTCCGCTGATGCAGCCATGGCTGGCATAACCGTTTTCGACCGTGCTGCCGCCGTGGATTGCCACTCCGTCGCTGGTGAGGAACATCGACCAAGGCATCGGCGCGTTGTCGTATTTCTCGCTGACGTTGTGGCGCTGTTTGTGCATGATCGGGAAGGTGCCGAGAGGGGTCGGATAGTCGTCGGTTCCGACCAGGACGGCCGCGGCGCCGATCTCGTAGCCGCCCTTGAAGACCGACAGGACGCGCGCGTCGAGGTCGACGGTCATCACGATCGGGCCATCGGGCACGCCGGCGTCGTCCCAATGCCAATCGCCGTACTTGATTGGGCCGTCGATCGGCAGGACGCGCCTGACCGTGAACGGGGCATCGGCGGCTGCGGGTGTCGTCGAGGCGGCGGCCTCGGGGCCGCCTTTCGAAGCCATCGCGGCCGCGTCGACCGGGATCGCATCCTCGATGGCCGGGACAGGCTCCGCCGCGCCCTCGAACATCCCGCCGGCGTAGGCGATGCCGCCGATGGCAAGCGCCACCGCAGCAGTCGCCCCGCCAATATACTTGATCATCGTATCCATGGCCGCCGGTATGCGCGAGCGTACCGCCGCGTTCCACCGCCTCTCCCGCCGCGTCCCCATGCGGGACGGCGTCCGGACAAACCTTAACGCCCGGCTAGTCGGACTTCGTCACGGTCACCGTCTTGTTGCCGAAATGGGATGCGCCGAAGCTGGTCAGGAAGCTCACGTCGGCCGCGTCGCGGCCCACGCCGATCTTCACCGTTTCGCCCGGCTCGGCCATTCCGGTCGCATCGACGATGTACCATGCGCCCCCGCCCTCGATCGTTTCGTCGGCGAGGAAGACCTCGGCCAGCGCGTGGAAATCGGGCGGGGTGACGCCGGGCGCGAAGCACGAGACGTAGCGCGCGGGGATCGTGGAGGCGCGGCACATCGTGATGACGACGTGGGCGTAATCGCGGCAAATCCCGCGCCGCTCGACATAGCTGTCGAGCGCGGTCGTCGTGCTGGTGCTGCTGCCGGGGGTGTAGGTGAGGTGGTTTGCCACCCACTCGCGGATCGCCAGCACGCGCGCGCCGCCCTGCAGTTCGCCGAACTCCTCCTCGACGATCGACTGGAATCGGTCGGCCGGACAGTAGGTGGAGTCGAGAAGGTATTCGAACGCGTCCTCGGGCAGTTCGTGCGGGGCGAGCTGGGCAAGGCCGGAGATGTCGGGCGTGAGGCGCTTCACCTCGACCACCGCGTCGTAGGCGACTTCGAACTTACCCTCCGCGCGCACGAGCACGCGTTCCCCGATGCCGTCGTGGGCGGGGACGCGGGCGCAATGCTCGGAATTCGACAGCACGCTGTTGCAGGAGACGATCTCCTGTTCGGGAATGGTCGCCGCCTCGAACTGGAGGATGACGTCGGTCGGCTGGTCGAGGGTGAAGTCGAACTTCGTGGAGATGGTGATGGGCATATGCGCCCACTACGCACCGGCGGGGCGTTGGGTCCAGCGCTTGTCGCGGCGAAGGCGCGGCGCTAGCGCGGGTAGCGATGGATGCCGCCCAACTCGATGCCCCCCAACTCGATGCCACCGATCCGCTGGCCGCTTTCCGCCGGCGGTTCGCGCTGCCGGACGGCACGATCTACCTCGACGGCAATTCGCTGGGCGCGCTGCCCGCCGCGACGCCAGCCCGCCTCGCCGAGGTTGTCGGCCGCGAATGGGGCGAAGGTTTGATCGCCAGCTGGAACGACGCCGCCTGGGTCGAGGCGCCGCGCCGTATCGGCGACAAGATCGCCCGGATCGTCGGTGCAGGCGAGGGTGAGGTCGTCGTCTGCGATTCGACCAGCGTGAATATCTTCAAGGCACTCGCCGCGGCCGCCTCGCTCCGGCCGGACCGCACGGTCCTGCTCAGCGAGACGGGCAACTTTCCGACCGACCTCTACATGATGCAAGGGTTATCCGCGCTCACCGGCGTCGAGGCGAAGGCCGTCGCGCCAGGCGACGTGCTGGATGCCGTCGACGACGATACCGCCGCCGTTCTTCTCACGCAGGTGCACTACAAGACCGGCGCGATGCGCGACATGGCCGCGGTCACGGCGGCAATTCAGGCCAAGGGCGCAGTGGCGATCTGGGACCTCAGCCACAGCGTCGGGGCGGTCCCGCTCGATCTCGAAGGTGCGAATGCCGATTTCGCGGTCGGCTGCGGCTACAAGTTCCTGAACGGGGGCCCCGGGGCGCCGGCCTTCATCTATGTGGCGAAGCGTCATCAGCACAGCGCGCTGCCCGCGCTGTCCGGCTGGTTCGGCCATACCGCCCCCTTCGCCTTCCGCGACGACTACGAGGCGGCGCCGGGTATTGAGCGGTTCCTGGCGGGCACCCCGCCGGTCCTCGGTCTGGCCGCGCTGGAAGTCGGCGTCGATCTCATGCTGGAAGCCGACATGGCCGGCCTGCGCGCGAAATCGCTGAGCCTGGCCACGGTATTCCGCGAGGCGATGGAGCCGCTCTGCCGCGAGTATGGGTTCGCATGGGTCGGACCCGCCGATCTCGCAGCGCGCGGCAGCCACGTCGCGTACGCCCATCCCGAGGGCTACGCGATCGTCCAGGCGCTGAAGGCACGCAGGGTCGTCGGCGACTTCCGCGATCCCGACATCCTGCGCTTCGGCCTGACCCCGCTTTATACGACCCACGCCGAGGTCGCCCGCGCGGTGGACATCCTCGCCGACATCATGGCCGCTGGCGCGTGGGACCGGTCCGAATACAAGGTCCGCTCGGCGGTCACCTGAAGGAGAATACGCGATGCCCGGATTGTGGTTCGACGAACTCGAAGTCGGCCAGACCTTCGATCACCCGATCCGCCGGACGGTGACCGAAACCGACAACCTGCTGTTCACGACGCTGAGCCACAACCCGGCCGCGCTGCACCTCGATGCCGAGGCGATGAAGGACAGCGAGTATGGGCGGATCCTCGTCAACTCGTGCTTCACCCTGTCGCTGATGGTGGGCGTGTCGGTCGGCGACACGACACTCGGCACCGCGATCGCCAACCTCGGCTGGGACGAAGTGCGCTTCCCGGCTCCGACCTTCATCGGCGATACCCTGCGGATCGAGAGCGAGGTTCTGGAACTGCGAGAAAGCAAGTCGCGCCCCAACGCAGGCATCGTCACCTTCGCCCACCGCGCCTACAACCAGGACGGCACGCTCGTCGCCTCGTGCAAGCGGTCGGGCCTCCAGCGAAAGAAGCCGGCATGACCCTGCGCAGTCTCCTCTTCATCCCCGGCGACAGCGACAAGAAGCTGGCCAAGGTCGCCGGATGCGGCGCCGATGCGGTGATCCTCGACCTCGAGGATGCGGTGGCGCTGTCCGCCAAGCCTGCCGCCCGAACCAAGGTGGCCGATTTCCTGCATGCCTTCGACCGCGATGCGCCGGGCGCGCCCGAACTGTGGGTCCGGGTGAACCCGCTCGGCAGCGGCATGATGGAAACCGACCTAGCAGCGGTCGTGCCCTTCGCACCTGCCGGTATCATGCAGCCCAAGGCGGACGGCCCGGACTGCGTGGCGAAGCTATCGGACCTGCTCGATCACATGGAACTCGCCCATGGGCGCAAGCCTGGTAGTATCGGGATCATCCCGCTGGTCAGCGAGACCGCGATCTCGCCCTTCCGGCTCGGAGACTACGCGGCGGCCGGGCTCACCCGGATGCGCGCGATGACCTGGGGGGCGGAGGACCTCGCCGCGGCGCTGGGGGCGACCGGCAACCGTGGGCCCGACGGGGAATGGCTGTTCACCTATCGCCTTGTGCGCAGCATGGTGCTGATGGCTGCCCATGCCGCCGGGGTGCCGGCGATTGAGACCCTGCAAGCCGACTTCCGCGACGAAGCGGGGCTCGCCGCGAGCAGCCGGCAGGCCCGTGCGGAAGGCTTCTCGGGCCGCCTTGCCATCCATCCGGCTCAGGTCGGCCCGATCAACGACAGCTTCACGCCGAGTGCAGAGGAACTCGCCTTCGCGCAGAAGGTGGTCGATGCCTTCGCCGCCGAGCCGGGGGCGGGCGTCGTCGGCCTCGAAGGCAAGATGCTGGACGTGCCGCATCTGCGCGCCGCCCGCCGGACGCTGGGGCTGCCCGAGGCGTGACGGTCGCGCAGGGCATCCTCCGCATCGAGACGGCGGGGCAGGGCCTGACCGACATCACCGCGCGCGTCGCGGTCTCGCTCGCCGAAACAAGGCTGGTGAAGGGTTCGCTTTCGCTGTTCTGCCGCCACACGAGCGCGGGCCTGCTGATCAGCGAGAACGCCAGCCCCGCGGTGCAGCGCGACCTGCTGCGCTGGCTCGACCGGTCGGTGCCCGAAGGGAGCCATTACGAGCACGACGATGAGGGGCCGGACGACATGCCCGCGCACGTCAAGGCCATGCTCACCGGCAGCGCGCTGACGATCCCGTTTGCCGGTGGGCGGATGCTTCTGGGCACGTGGCAGGCGATCTATCTCGCCGAACATCGCGCGCGCCCACAGCGGCGCGAAGTGGTGCTGACCGCCATCGGCGCATAGCAATGCGGACGCGCGTGCATAAGTATGCTCGCGCTATGCCCGCCGCGGCCCTCTTGCTAGGCAGCACCCAAGCAAAGCCCGGAGCACGATGACCGAAACCGGATCAAACGCCGCCTTTTCCGCCGACCGCCTTCTCCTGTTCGGCGCGACCGGAGACCTGTCGCAGCGGATGCTGCTCCCCTCGCTCTGCGCGCTGACGCACGACGGACTGTTGTCGCCCGATCTCAGGATCGTGGGCACCGCCCGGTCCGAGATGACCGACGGCGAATTCCGCAACTTCGCTCGCGAGGCGCTGGAGAAGTATCTTCCGCCCAAGCGCCGCGGCGGCATGGCGGAATTCTTGAATCGCCTCAGCTATCAGGCGCTCGACGCCACGACGATCGAGGGGTTCGACGAACTGGCGAAGAAGGTCGGTGAGCCCAGGCAGGGCCTGGCCATCTTCCTGTCCACCGCGCCGAGCCTGTTCGAGCCGACGATCGCCGGGCTGCAGTCCGCCGGCCTTGCCGGTCCGAACGTGCGCATCGGCCTCGAAAAGCCGCTCGGCACCGATCTCGCCAGCAGCCGTGAAATCAACGACGCGGTGGCCATGGCGTTCAGCGAGGACCGCATCTTCCGCATCGACCATTACCTCGGCAAGGAGACGGTGCAGAACCTCCTCGCGCTGAGGTTCGCGAACATCATGTTCGAGCCGATCTGGAACGCGAGCTACATCGACCACGTCCAGATCACCGTGGCCGAGACGGTCGGCCTGGAAAGCCGGGTTGCCTATTACGACGACAGCGGCGCGCTGCGCGACATGGTGCAGAACCATATGCTGCAGCTGCTCGCGCTGGTGGCGATGGAGCCGCCGACGAGCTTCGATTCCACCGCCGTGCGCGACGAGAAGGTGAAGGTTCTGCGATCGCTTCGGCCCGTGAAGGATGGCGAGACGGTGACCGGACAGTACCGGGCCGGCGCGATCGAGGGGAGGACCGTCCCGGGGTACGACGACGAGCTCGGCAAGGATTCGGATACGGAAACGTTCGTCGCCATCAAGGCGCACGTCGACAACTGGCGGTGGAAGGGCGTGCCGTTCTACCTGCGCACGGGCAAGCGGCTGCCCGAGCGGGTCACCGAGATCGTGATTCAGTTCCGCTGCATTCCGTTCTCGATCTTCGAGGGGCGCGGCGCGAAGACCCAGCCCAACCGGTTGGTGATCGGGATCCAGCCCGAGGAGAACGTCCACCTGTCGCTGATGGCCAAGGTGCCCGGCCTTGACCGCGAGGGGCTGCGGCTCAGGCCGGTGCCGCTCGACATATCGATGCCCGATGCCTTTGCCGGCGCGGTCAAACGCATCGCTTACGAGCGGCTGCTGCTCGACCTCGTCGAAGGCGACCAGACCCTGTTCGTCCGCCGCGACGAGGTGGAGGCGCAATGGGAGTGGATCGACGCGATCCGCAACGGATGGGCCGAGAGCGGGCTCGAACCGAAGCCGTATTCGGCGGGGAACTGGGGTCCGAGCGCGGCAATCGCACTGGCCGAACGCGACGGGGTGAGCTGGCATGACTGATCTGAACGATACCGTCCACCGGGTGACGCAGCGCATCGTGGCGAACAGCGCCGCGGGCCGGCGCCGCTATCTCGACCTGATGGACCGCGAGCGGGACCGCGCGCCCGACCGCAATTCGCTGGGCTGTTCGAACCTCGCCCACGGCTTCGCGGCCGCGCTGGAGGACAAGCCGGCGATCGCCGGGATGCGCGGGCCGAACCTCGCCATCGTGACCGCCTACAACGACATGCTGTCAGCCCACCAACCCTACGGCGCATACCCGCCGCAGATGAAGGTCTGGGCGCGCGAGGCTGGCGCGACCGCCCAGGTTGCGGGCGGCACCCCGGCGATGTGCGACGGCGTGACGCAGGGTCAGGACGGCATGGAGCTGTCGCTCTTCAGCCGCGATGCCATCGCGCTGTCGACCGCCATCGCGATGAGCCATGCGATGTACGACGGCATGTTCATGCTGGGCATCTGCGACAAGATCGTCCCCGGCCTCGTCATGGGCGCGCTGCGGTTCGGGCACCTGCCGGCGATCTTCGTGCCAAGCGGCCCGATGCCGACCGGGATCGGCAACAAGGAAAAGCAGAAGGTCCGCCAGCTCTATGCCGAGGGCAAGGCGACCCGTGCCGAACTGCTCGAAAGCGAAAGCGCGAGCTATCACAGCCCCGGAACCTGCACGTTCTACGGCACCGCCAACTCCAACCAGATGATGATGGAGATGATGGGGCTGCATGTGCCCGGCGCGGCGTTCGTGCCGCCGGGCACTGGCCTTCGGCAGGCGTTGACCCGCGCCGCTGTGCACCGGCTGGCCGCTATCGCCGACGATCCCCAATTCGCGATGGCGCGGACCTGCGACGAGAAGGCGTTCGTCAACGCGGTCGTCGGCCTGCTCGCCACCGGGGGCTCGACCAATCACGCGATCCATCTGCCCGCGATGGCCCGCGCGGCCGGCATCGCGCTCGACTGGAACGACATTTCCGAACTCAGCAGTGTCGTGCCCCTGATCGCGCGGGTCTATCCCAACGGGTCGGGTGACGTGAATCATTTCCAGGCGGCCGGCGGCATGGGCTATGTCATCGGCGAACTGCTCGAGGCGGGGCTTGCGCACCGGGACATCCGCACGATCTGGGGCGGTGACCTGTCGGATTATGCGAAGGAACCGTGGCTCGACGGCGAGGAACTGGCGTGGCGCGAAGTCGGCGCGACCGGCGACGATACGATGCTGCGCCCCGCCTCCGATCCCTTCCTGCCCGACGGGGGCATGCGACTGGTCGAAGGGAACATCGGCCGCGCCTGTTTCAAGACGAGTGCCGTCGACGAGGAGCGCTGGACGATTGAGGCCCCGTGCCGGGTGTTCGACAATCAACTCGGCGTGGCCGAAGCGTTCGCGAAGGGCGAGCTTGACCGCGACGTGATCGTGGTGGTCCGGTTCCAGGGGCCGCGCGCGAACGGGATGCCCGAGCTGCACAAGCTGACGCCGCCCCTCGGCGTGCTGCAGGATCGCGGCTACCGCGTGGCGCTCGTCACCGACGGGCGGATGAGCGGGGCAAGCGGCAAGGTGCCCGCGGCGATCCACTGCACTCCGGAGGCGTTGGGGGGCGGTCCGCTGGCGCTGCTTCAGGACGGCGACGTCGTGCGGCTCTGCGCGCGCACCGGCACGCTGGCGACGACCGCCGACCTTTCGGGCCGCACCCCTGCGCAGCCGAGCGAGGACGAACACGGCGTGGGTCGCGAGCTCTACGCGATGTTTCGGCTGGGGGCCGACGGGGCGGAGCGCGGCGCGAGCGCGATGCTCGCGGCGGCAGGGCTTTGAGGGAGGCGGCATGATGGAACTCGTCGCGGTCGATATCGGCGGAACCCACGCACGCTTCGCCATCGCGCGGGCGGCGGACGATGGGACGATCGAACTCGACGAACCCGAAACGCTGCACACCGAGGATCACGCGAGCTTCCAGACCGCGTGGGAGGATTTTCGCGAGCGCAAGGGCGGCACACTGCCCGATGCCGTCAGCATGGCGATCGCGGGGCCGGTGGGCGGCGAGGTGATCCGCTTCACCAACAATCCGTGGATCATCCGCCCCGCGCTGGTCGAGGAGAAGCTGGGCGCCACCCGCTTCACCATCGTCAACGATTTCGAGGCGGTGGCCCATGCAGTTGCCCGCGCGCCCGATGAACAGTTCGTCCACCTGACCGGACCCGACGGGCCGCTGCCTGCGACCGGCCGCCTGACTGTCCTCGGCCCCGGCACGGGCCTCGGCGTGGCGCATCTCTACCGCGAGGCCGACGGCACCTACCGCGTCTCCGCGACCGAAGGCGGCCACGTCGACTTCGCGCCGCTCGACCAGATCGACGATGCGATCCTCGCGCGCCTGCGCAAGCGGCACACACGCGTCTCGGCGGAGCGCGTGGTGTCGGGTCCGGCGATCTCCGATATATATCTCGCTCTCGCAGGGCTCGAAGGTCGCGCGGTGGTGGAGGAGGACGACATCGCGATCTGGACCCGCGGGATGGACGGTAGCGACAGCCTGGCCGCCGCGGCGGTCGACCGGTTCTGCATGTCGCTGGGCTCGGTCGCGGGCGACATGGCGCTGGCCCACGGGGCGAAGGGCGTCGTCATCGCCGGCGGTCTCGGCTACCGCATCCGCGAGACGCTGCTGAAGTCCGCGTTTGCCGAACGCTTCCGCGCCAAGGGCCGGTTCGCCGGCATGATGGCCGACACGCCCGTCAAGCTCATCGTCCACCCCCAGCCGGGCCTCTACGGCGCGGCCGCCGCTTTCGTATCGGAACACGCATGACCGACATCGCCACTATCATGCGCACCGCGCCGGTCATTCCGGTGATCGTGGTCGAGGACGTGGAGCATGCCGTGCCGCTCGCCGAAGCGCTCGTCGCCGGCGGTCTGCGCGTGCTGGAGGTAACGCTGCGCACCCCTGCAGCGCTCGAGGCGATCCGCGCGATGAAATCGGTCGAGGGCGCGATCGTGGGCGCAGGCACGGTGACCAACCCGGATCAGCTCGACGAGGCGCTGGACGCGGGCAGCGAGTTCATCGTCTCTCCCGGTCTTACCGAACCGCTCGGCAGGGCGGCGATCGCCAGCGGGGTCCCGTTCCTGCCCGGCATCGCGAACGCAGGCGACATCATGCGCGGTCTCGACATGGGTCTCACGCATTTCAAGTTCTTCCCGGCCATGGCGGCGGGCGGGCTGCCCGCCTTGAAGGCGCTCGCCGCTCCGTTCGGGCAGTGCCGGTTCTGTCCCACCGGCGGCATCGGCCTCGGCAACGCGGCCGAATGGCTGGCGTTCGAGCCCGTCCTCTGCGTCGGCGGAAGCTGGGTTTCGCCCAAGTGGACGCCCGACCGCGGCGAGATCGAACGGCTCGCGCGCGAAGCGGCCGGCCTCGCGCAGTGAATTCGGTCGCCGATCTCGTCGAACGGCTGCAGGAGCATCACCGGCGCACTGCCGAAACGCCGCTCTTCAATCCCGTATTCCAGCTCAGTCTCGATCTCTCGCGGGCGCTCGAGGCCGGCGATCTCGAGCTTGCCGATTTCGAGCGCATGATTGCCGAACTCGAATGTGCCGGCCTCGCGAGCCGCGCGGCACGTCTGCGCTGCCTCGTCGAGCCGTCGAGCGCGGAGGCGGCGTTGTCCGCGACCGTTGCCGAGGAAGCCGATTTCGACGCCTTCGCCGCACGCTGGTCGCGGCCGCAGCTCCACGCCGTGTTCACCGCGCATCCGACCTTCCTGCTGTCGCCCGCGCAGTCCGCCGCGGTGGACCGGGCCGCCGTTTCGGGTGACGAAGAGGTCGCCTGCGTCGTCGCGAGCGAGCGCCCCGCGGTCACGCTCGACTACGAGCACGACCGTGCGATGGAGGCGATCGCCCATGCTCAGGATGCGCGCGACCGGATCGTCGGCGCCGTGCTCGCCCGGGCGCAAGCCGAGTGGCCCGATCGCTGGCGCGAACTCGCCCCAATGCCGTTCCGCTTCGCCACCTGGGTTGGGTACGACATGGACGGGCGGACCGACATCGGCTGGCACACTTCGGTCGGCTTCCGCCTTTCGGAGAAAGCCGAGCGGCTTTCCCGGTACGCCGACACGCTGGAGGGGATCGACGCGGGGCACGACCTCGTCGCGACCTTGCGCTCTGCCGCGGGGGAGGCGGGTGCGCGCGCGGGCGATTTTTCCGGCGACATGAGCGATCCGGCGGTCCTGGCGGCGGCGGCCAACCGGCTGACCGCCGACCATCCCGACAAGCTCCTGTCGCTTGCACCGTTGATCAACCGGCTGGACGGAGCTGCTGCAGAGGCTGACGGCGACACCGCGGTGGCCCTCCGGACCCTGGCGGCGGCGATGCGCGCCGATGGCCTCGGCATGGGCGGCATCCATTTCCGCGTGAACGCCAGCCAGCTTCACAACGCCATCCGCCGGCGGCTGCCCGATGGCAGCTCGATCGACATCGCCAGCCGCGGTGCGGTGGCGACCTTGCGCGAGATGGTTGCCGATGTCCGGCCGCTGCGCGCGAATTTCGCAGCGCTGGCGCTCGAAAGCTCGACCGCGATCCGCCAGTTCCTCGCGATGGCGCAGATCCTCAACCACGTGGATGCCGACGCGCCGATTCGGATGCTGATCGCCGAGTGCGAGCAGCCCTCGACGGTGCTCGCCGCGCTCTATTTCGCCAAGCTGTTCGGCATCGCCGACAAGGTCGACGTATCGCCGCTGTTCGAGACCGAGAACGCGCTTGAGCACGGCGGACGCCTGCTCGACGCCCTGCTCGCGGAACGCACGTATCAGGATTATGCCCGGACGCGCGGACGGGTGGCGATCCAGACCGGGTTTTCCGATGCGGGCCGGTTCGTGGGGCAGGTGCCCGCCAGCCTCGCGATCGAGCGGTTGCAGGGCCGAATGGCCGCGGCGATGACCGCGAACGGGCTGACCGACGTAGCCGCTCTCGTATTCGACACGCACGGCGAGGGGATGGGGCGCGGCGCGCATCCGTCGAGCCTGAAAGACCGGCTCGAATGGCCGCTGAGTCCGTGGGCCCGGCGTAAGTTCGCCCGCGCGGGGATCGCCTTGGAGCCCGAAGCGAGCTTCCAGGGGGGAGACGGCTACATGTTCTTCGGTTCGCCGAAGTTCGCGCTCGCCACGCTCGTCCGGATTGCCGAGCTTCGCCCGGCCACCGCCGATCTCGCCGCGCCGACCGACCCCTTCTACCGGCGAACCGACCTCAGTCTCGATTTCTACCGTGCGATCAAGGATCACCAGCAGGACCATCTCGCCAGCAAGACCTACGCCCGGGCGATTACCGCGTTCGGGCTGGGGATGCTGGTCGAGACCGGCAGCCGCAAGTCGCGCCGCCAGTCCGATATCTCGGCCGATCGCGAGATGAGCCTGCGCCAGATCCGCGCGATCCCGCACAACGCCATCCTGCAGCAGCTCGGGTACCCGGTGAACATCATCGCGGGCATCGGCAGCGCAGCGGACGGCAACCTAGACGACATGGCCGCGTTGCTGCGCGACAGCGCCCGCGGACGGCAGATCGTGCGGCTGGTGCGGGCATCGAACCGGCTGGCGAGCATCAAGACGGTCGCGGCCTACGGCGAACTGTTCAATTCCGCTTTTTGGGCGAGCCGCACCTATCGCGGGACGGAAGACCATCTTGCCGCCCAGTGCGCGACGCTCGCCGAGTACCTCACCAAGGACGACCGCAACGGCGTCTTCCGTCGGCTGGTCTCGCGGCTGCGGGTCGATGCGCTGAAGCTGCACCGGCTGCTCGACATGCTGCCCGAGGAGGAAGCCTTCGAAGGGCGCGAGCAAGTGCGGCGAGAGATCGGCGTGCTTCAGGCGCTTAGGCTTGCGTTGCTGCAGCATATGTTCCTGAAGGCCGTGGGCATTCCTGCATTCGCCCGCGCCAACGACGTCAGCCGCACCGACGTGCTGGAAATGGTCTTCACCTTGCGGATCGACGATGCGCTCGCGCAGCTCCGCCGGGCATATCCGGCGCAGCTGGCCCGGCCGGGCGATTTCGCTGTCGACGAGGCGGCCGATTATCCCAACGGCGGCGGCGAAGGTTACGCAGCCATTCACCGCGGGTATATCGACCCGATCGAGGACGCCTACGCGCTGTCGCTGCGCATCTCGGTGGCGGTGGCGAACCTGTTCGGCGCACACGGCTGAAGCCGTTGGCTCAGTCGGTCGCGTCCAGTTCGTGGCCGACGCGCAGCAGACCGTTGCCGTAGAGATAGGCGGGATCGAAATCCCCGTGCATCTCGAGAGCATGGCGGTCGCGCGTCATCACGGTGCCGCGCCGAAATTCGGCGATGCCCTTGCGGCGCAGTTCGCCCAACGCGCGGTTCATGTGGATCGAGGTGGTGCCGCACATGTCGGCAAGGTCCACCTGCGTCAGCGGGGTGCGGAAGCCGGTCGGGCGGGCGAGGCCGACCATCTCGAGCCGGTACCACAGCTCGGATAACCGGTGCGCCACCCGGCGGCTGGCTTTCAGCTGCTCCAGCTTCAGGGTCCATTGGCGGTGGATCGCCGCATCGAGCAGCGTGGAATTCCAGAACAGGCGCGACAGGTGCGGTTCGGTTTCGTGGATGCGGCCGATCGTGTCGTGGCTCACGTAGCCGACCTTCGTCGGGCCGATCGTCACGACATCGTGATCGAGCCGCTTCAGCGCATAGGCATGGAGATCGACGAAATCGCCCGGCACCTGGATGCCGACGACGTAGCGATGATCGTTCTCCTCGATCGTGCGCAGGATATAGCCTTCGATCAGCATCGTGCTGCGATCGGTGAGTTCGCCGCGGGCCACGACGGTGTGGGTTTTTTCGTAATCGGCGACCCGCTCGATCGCGGCTTCGAGCAGGTCCTTTTCGCGCTCGCGCATGGCGTGGCGCGACCGCCCCATCAGGAAGCGCCCCGTCAGGGGATAGCGTTCGATGTCGTCCACCACTCTGGCTGCAGTGATCGGGGCGGGGATTCGGTTCCGGCAACGCTTGATATTTCGGGGCTCGACGTAGACGCTGGAGCGCGATGGAATATGCCGCCTTCTTCCTGCTGTTCGGCGGCGTTGCCTGGCTCTGGCGCAAGGTCGACGCACTGGAGAGCGAGGTCGCGCGGCTCAGAAGCGGTCTGATTGCGCCGCAAACACCCGCCGCCGATGCACCGCCTGCGCCCGCGATGCGCCCGTCGGTTCCGCTGGTTGCATCGTCGCAGGACCCAGACCCCGCTCCCCCCGAAGATGCGACCGTGGCGCCGGTCGCAGTCGAGGAAACGCCGCACCGCAAGCGCTCGTTCGATTTCGAGGATCTCTTCGGCCGGATGCTGCCGATCTGGGCGGGCGGCGTCACACTGGCGGTGGCTGGGTTCTTCCTCGTGCGCTGGTCGATCGACGCGGGCCTGCTGACGCCGCCGGTCCGGGTCGTGCTGGCCGGGCTCTTCGGCATTGCCCTCATCGCCGGGGCCGAGGCCGCCTATCGCTGGCGCGAGCGGGTTGCGGACCCGCGCGTGGCACAGGCGCTGGCGGGCGCGGGGCTGGCGACGCTGTACGCCGCGTTCTACCTCGCGGGCAGTACGTACGGTTTGATAACTGCCGGGGCGGCGTTCGTCGGGCTGATGGCGGTCACTGCCGCGGCGATCGGCCTGTCGTTCCGTTTCGGGTTGCCGAGTGCGGTGCTCGCCCTCGTCGGAGGCTTCGCAGCCCCGGCACTGGTCGCGAGCGAGAATGCGAACCTTCCGCTTCTCACGATCTATCTCGCGATGGTCACGGTGGGGATCGGCTGGGCCGGCAACCGGCAGGGCCGTGCATGGCTGGGCGCCGCGGCGCTCGCGGGCGCGCTGGGTTGGGGCGCGCTGCTGGTGCTGGAGGCCGCGGCGAACGGGCAGGGCGACATCGTCATGCTCGGGGCGTTCCTGGCATTGCTCGGCGGTGTCCTGCCGGCGTTTCTCGGCGGCGCGAACGGTTTCTACCGCTGGGGACGGGTGGCCGCGACCGGGATTGCCGCGCTGCAACTGGCGGTTCTCGTGGCGCAGGGCGGGTTCGGCCCGCTCGAATGGGGACTGTACCTCCTGCTCGGTGCCGCCCTTGCGTGGTTCGGCTGGCGAATGCCGGCGATGCGCGAAGGCGGTGCGGTGGCGGCGACGATCGTGATCCTGCTGCTGCTCGTATGGACCGGACCAACACCTTGGTTCTTCGCGTCGGTGGCCGCGGCCATCGCCGCGATATTCGCTCTTCCGCCGCTCGCGCGGCTGTGGCGCGGGACCGGGTTTCGGCTCGATGTCGCCCAGGCCGCGGGGGTGGCCCTCGGCCTCGCGCTGGCGGTTCACTGGCATTTCGTCTCGTTTCCGCGAGGAGCGCCGCAGGTCGTCGTCGCGCTGGCGCTGGCGGGCGTCGCGGTGCTCCCCGCGCTGGTGTCGCACTGGGCGGGGCGGGCTGGCAACGGCGCCGGCGTCCGCTCGATCTGGGCGGCCCAGGCGGCAGCGGCGCTTATCGCCTACGCGGCGCTCGCGCAGGTATTGCCGCTCCAGGCGATGGCTTGGGCCGCAGGCCTGCTCGCGCTGGCGGCGGCGTGGCGGTCGGCGACGTTCGCAGGTGCGTTGGCAATGTTTGCCTGCCTCGCCGCGCTGTGGGCGATCGGTCCGGCTGTGCGCTGGGCCGAGGCGGGCCTCCAGGCGATCGGCGGAATGCCGATGGCAATGACCGGGATGCCGACCGTGCGCGCGGTCTTCCTCAACGCGGCACCGGCGGCCGTCGCACTGGGGGCCTGGCGCCTGCTCGCCCCGCCGCAGACGAACTGGGTTCGCCGGCTCTTGGGCGCGAGCGCCGTCGCAGTGACCGCGATCGCGGCGCATACGATCTACCGGCACGCCTTCGCGGCGATGGCCGGTACCGATTTCGTCGCGACCGGCGTACTTGAGAGAGCCGTCTGGGAAGGGCTTCTGCTCGGGCTAGGTTGGCTGGCGCTTAAGCGGGGCTGGGGCCGCGTCGCCGCTATCGCCGCCATTCTGGCGACGGCGCATTTCGCATGGTTCGCGCTGGTCCTGCACAACCCGCTGTGGAGCATGCAGGCGGTCGGCCCCCTGCCGCTCACCAACGCCTTGCTGCCGATGTACGCGGCAGGCTTCGCCGCGTTGTGGCTTGCCGCGAAGCTGCTGCCGGCTCGGGCCGCGTGGCCGCGCTGGGCGATACAGGCGGGGATCGTCCTCTTGGCCGCACTCTTTACGCTTTCCGAACTGCGCCAGGCCTTTGCCGGCTCGCTCCTCGCGACCGGACCGGTCAGCCAGTCCGAAGACCTGCTGCGTTCGCTCGCCGGTATCGTGCTCGCGGCAGCATTCCTTGCATGGGGTGCCCGCACGGGGAGCCGCAGCTGGCGGATCGGGAGCCTCGTGCTGATGGTGATCGCGGTGCTGAAGGTGTTCCTCGTCGACGCGGCGGGACTGGAAGGGCTCTCGCGGATCGCCTCGTTCATGGCGCTCGGCTTCAGCCTCATCGGCATCGGCTGGTTCTACAACCGCCAGCTCCGCACGCCGCAGGAAAGTCTGCCGACCTCCGTAACATAGTCACGCGCCCGTCATATCGGCGCGGCATTCCGCGGCGGTACAACGTGCGCGGGGCGACATGGACGTGGTCAATATCTTTCTCACCGACCGGAACGCGGAAGCAATGGACGACTTCGTCCACGACGGGCGACGGTTCGCCTTCGCGCACCTTTCCCCAGGTGGTCCGAAGCGGCTCGTCGAAGGGCCGGTGTGGGCTTTCGTCGACTGGGTCATGGACGACCTCGCCGGGCTGGAGATGTGCCGCCGCCTGCGCGCCGATCCGCGCACCGCCGAAGCCCACATCACAATGGTGTTGGAAGAAGACGATGCCGACGATCGCCGCCGGGCGCTGAAGGCCGGGGCTGACGATTACATCTTGGGTCCGCTCGACCGCACCCGCGTTCTCGACCGGGTGATGGCCGTCGAACCCGGCAGCAGCCAGCGGCATGCACCGGGGCGCCTCGATTTCGGCGCGCTGTCCATCGACCTGCGCGCGTTGCAGGCGCGCTGGCAGGGCAGGCCCATGGTACTGCCGCCGAACGAATTTCGCCTGCTGCGCTACTTCGCGGAAAACGCGAACCGCGTGCTCACGCGCGAGGAACTGATCGCAGGTCTCGGCAAGCAGGAACCGCCGATCGACGCGCGTACGGTCGACGTGTGGGTCGGGCGCCTGCGTCGCGCGCTGAAAGCGTCCGGGGCGGGCGAGGCGCTGCGCACCGTGCGCTCGCTCGGCTACGTCTTCGATCTCGACTGAACCGGGCCAAAAAAAGGGGCCGTCACCGTATCGGTGGACGGCCCCCAAGGGTGGTTGCCCGGTTAGATCAGAACTTGAGGCCGACCGATGCGGCCAGCGTCGTACCCACGTCATACGTGTTGATCTCGATTTGGTTTTCGCCGGCCCGCTGAAATTCTCGGTGGCCGCGGCCGAAGATGTTGCGCGCTTCGAACTTGGCTTCCAGTTCGGCGCCCAGCAGGCTGAACCCTTCGCGCCACACGAAGTCCAGCTGCAGGCCGGGACTTTCGATCACGTCGGGCTGGGGCGGCGAGCCGTTGAGGCCGCGGCTGACCACGCGGTCGCTGGCGTAGGACAGCAGCAGGGTCTGCTGCGACAGGCGATCCTCGTTCTCGAGACCGAGTTGCAGATTGACGATGTGATCCGACTGTCCGGTGAGCGGCGAGCCATCGCGGAAGTAGTCGGTGGCAATGGTCGATGCCGCGCCGAAGACGGCCACGCTGTCATTCGCACCGACCGACAGTTCGGACTGGGTGTAGGTGTAGTTCACGATGCCGACCAGGCGGCGAGGAGCGAAGAAGCCGCCGCCGAGGCCGCTGAGCGGCGTGTATTTCACCAGTTCGAATTCGGCGCCGTAGAGGCTGGCCGAAGGCGCGTTGGCGTAGCTCGTGAGCAAGTCGATCCCGGTGACGAACGCCTCGATCGGGTTGTCGATCTTCTTGTAGAAGCCCGCCAGCGATACCCGCTGTTCGGGGGCGAAGTACCATTCGAACCGCGCCTCGGCATTGTACAGGTGGCTGTCGACCAGAAGCGGGTTGCCGCGATAGGGCCGATTGCTGTCGGGATCGTAATATGGCTGCGCGATGAGTTCGCGGAACTGCGGGCGGGCGATGGTCTTCGAGGCGTTGAGGCGCACCTGCCTGCCGCCGCCGATGTCCCAGGTTACCGTCGCTGCAGGCAGCCAGTAGGCGTTCTGCTGCGAGGTCGGCGGAACCGAAGGCGGGACCGAGGTGAAGACCTGCACCGGCGAGGTCGTGAGGGTCGCGTCCTCGTACCGCACGCCTGCGTCGATCGAAATGTCGCCGATCGCCCAGTTGCCCTTGAGGTAGCCGGCCTTGATTTCCAGCCCCGCGTCGAAAGCGGGCGTGCCGGGGTCGGTCTCGATCAGTCCGATACCCACAGCGTCGACGATGTTCGGACCGAGAAGGAGGTCGGGGCGGAGCAGACCGATGGCGCTCACCGCCTGCGTGCTGCCTTGGAACGTGTTGGGCGCAAGGATCAGAAAATCGCGCCGCGAGCTGAACCGGTCGGTCTTCGAATATGCGCCGCCCGCCGTGAAGGCGAGCGGGGGCATGACCCGCCAGGTCACGTCCGCCCCGCCAGCCCACAGGTCCTCGTTTAGATCGGAAAAGGTGATGCCGCCGTTGCCGCCGTTGCCGTTGTTGAGGCGGTTCACGAAGAACGCGCCGAACGGGTCGGCGGCGGAATTCGTGCGGACGTATTCGAACGTCAGTTCGCCCGGCGCCTTGCGCTTGGTGTTGGCGTAAGTGCCGCGCAATTCGGCGGTCACGTCCTGCGCGATGCGGAATTCGCCGGTCAGCTGGGTGTCGATCAGCTGGCGCTCGTAGAATGCGGTGCGCTGCTGCAGGAAATCGGTCCCGCCGTTCTGCGCCGGCTTCTGCCCCAGCGCGAGCGAGGCCTTCTTGACGGTGTCGTGGATATAGACGTTCGTCCACCGCAGCTTGTTGTCGCCGAATTCGAGGCCGAGCCCGAACAGGCCGTTGACGAGGATCCGCTGGTCGGTGTTGACGCTGCGGAAGTCCTTTTCGAGGCTCGACAGGTCGGCGCTCTGCGAAGCCTGCTGGACGATGTCCTTGGTCAGCCACTTGTTGCTGTAGCCCGCCGCCGCGATGACGCCGAGGTCCACGCTGCCCAGCGCGAACGTCTTCCCGGCCGACAGGCTCCCCGAGAAGTTGGGCATCGTCGAATAGTCGCGCTGGACCACACCGTTGCGGAAATTGACCAGCTCGCGCGCGATCGCGGTCGAATCGACGGGGTCGGTGCCGATCAGCAGTCCGCTGTCGAAATAGTTCTGCAACGCCGGCGGTGCATCGCGGCTGCCGTTGTCGTAGCCGAGCCAGTCGGTCTTGCTGCCGTAGTAGGTGTAGCCGAGGTTGAACGTCGTCTCGGTATCTCCCGAAACGCCGAACCCGATCGACAGGAACGGCTCGTCGGGTGTGGTCTTGGTGGTGAGGTTGATGACGCCGCCGCCGAATTCGCCGGGGTAGTTTGCCGAATAGCTCTTCTGCACGAGCGACGACGAAACCACGCCGGTCGGGAACAGGTCGAGCGGGACGACGCGCTTCAGCGGCTCGGGGCTGGGCAGCGGGCTACCGTTGAGCAGCGCCAGGCTGTACCGATCGCCGAGGCCGCGGACATAGACGAACCCGTTCCCGACCACGGAAAGGCCGGTCACCCGCGACAGGGCGCCGGCGATGTTGCCTTCGCCGGTCCGGGCGATCTCTGCGGTCCCGAGTACGGAGACCACCTGGTCCGAACTGCGCGCGACATTGCGGTCGCGGCGGCCGGTGACGATGATCGCGCCTGCGCCGCCGGGAACCGAAACTTCCGTTTCCTCCTGCGCCGCCTGGTCGGGGCCCGGCTCGTTGGGAATGTCCGTTTCAGGCTGCGGCTCGGCGACGTCCTCGCCGGTCGGCGGGGTCGGCGCGGGCGAAGCGTCGGTCTGGCTCTGGGCGAGCGCGAGTTCGGGCGCGGTCAGCGCACTGGTGATCAGCAGCGCACCGGCCAGCCGCAGCGAGATGGACATGGGAGAACCCCCTCGGTTCCAGGTAATCGGATGGAATTCGGGGGCGACCGCTCCAAAGGCAGCCGCCCCCGTCGTTTCGGGCAGCCGCCGCCTAGTTGGTCGGCAGCGAGGTACAGGCGCTTCCGCCGCCGAGCGGTGCGTAGCTGCTGTTGCAGGTCCAGCCCTTGTACCAAGAGCTGTTCTCGGCCCACGCGGCGCCGATCCGGTACGGGCTCGGGCTGGCGGTGAAGAACCCGGCAGGGATCGCGGTCCCGGTGGCAAGGCCGGTCGGATCGGTCGGGACCACCGCGTTCTCGTTCGCGCCGTTGACGAAGGTCATCGTCAGCGTGTTCGTGAAGGCGTCGTTGTTGTTGTTCGCGCCCGAACCGAACGCCGCCGCGACGCTGGCCGCATCGTAGCTGCCGTCGCCGATATACTTGGCGCTGTTGCATTGCAGGACCACCGACCGCGCGGCCAGCGTGGTGCGGACCGAGGCGTCGGCAGCGCCCGTCAGGCGGATGCACTCGTTGTTGGGGGTGATGATCGCCCCGTTGTAGAGCGTGACGTCGGCGTTTCCGCGGAAGAGCGTGGATGCCTTGTCGTTGCTCTCGCTGTTGCTGCTGGTCTGCGGCTGCAGAGCAAGGAAATTCGCTACCTTCAGGTTGGTGCGCGGGGTATCGGTCTCGCGACCGTTGGAGTCGATCTCCATCAGCGCATCGCCCTGTCCGGGGCGCTGGAGGAGCAGCGCATACTGCAGGCTCATCCGCGCACCGGTATCGACGTCGAGGCTGTCGTCGTCGGCGCCGGTCGCGACGTAGTACTTCATCTTGACCACGCCGCCGAAGAATTCGCCGCCGTCGTCGGAGCTGTTGTGCGACTGGATGTACTCGAGCGTGGTGCCCGAGCCCACCGCTCCGGTCGTGATCGCCTGCAGTTCGGCGTTCGCGCTCAGAACGAAGCCCGAATACCGGATCTGGACGTAGCGCATGGAGCCGGCGTTGTAGGCATCGTCCGCGCCGCCGAAGCGGGCGAGGTTGATCGCACCTTCCGTATCGCGCTCGCACGTGCCGGCGGCCACCGTACCGACCGAGCAGTCGCTCACCCGGCCTCGGCCGAGCAGCACCACACCGCCCCATTGGCCGATCGAACTGTCGGTGTTCAGCCCGGCGACATTGTCCTGGCTGGTGAAGACGATCGGCGCATTGGCGGTGCCGACGGCATTGATCTTGTTGCCGCGGTTGACCGCGAGCCACGACTGGCCGGTGCGCGCATAGAGAACGACGCCGGGTTCGATCGTCAGCGTCACGTTGGTATCGGCGGTCAGCGTTCCGCAACCGACCGTGGTCGATGCGAAGGGGGCACCGGAGGTCGGCGCGGAGAAACCTCCGTCGCAGCCGACGTCGACGCGGCCGTTCATTGCGTAAAGCACGCCCGTGATCCTGGGCAGGGTGACACTGCGCGATACGAGGCTCGGCAACTCGCAGATCCGGTAGCCGCCGGTCGGGCCGCTGATCGTTCCGCGATCGGTCAGGACCACGCTGGCATCGTTCGTCAGCGTGGGGCACGCGCCGGCCGGCGTCACGACTGTGCTCGTCGGCGGCGGCGGGGGCGGGGGCGGGGCCGGAGTGGTGATGACGACGTTCACGTCGCCGGTGGTGCCGGGCGATGCGACATCGTCTGCACCGCAGCCGGTCAAGATCGACAGCCCGCAGCCGAGCACGATGGTACGCTTGATGGTGTTCACGACGGTCCCCTCAAAAACCGAGAAAGCTTGGAATCGACGCGCGCTTTTCGCCCGCCCCGACTCGCCCGCTAGGCCCGCTGCGTGACAGTTCGGTTGCAAGATTTCGGTGAAAAGAAAGCGACTTAACTATGACGGTCGTGCGACAAATGCGTCGTCAACGAGGGCGTTTGTTACGCAAAAATGACATTGTTACGGAATTGTTGCGCGAAGCTTCAGGGTGGGAGTAGGCAACGCTCAAGGAACATAACGAGAGGAGTCCGGATCATGGGCATTACCGGCATTCTGGCGGTCATCGCGATGGGTCAGGCGGCACCGGCCGCGGCCGATATCGGCTATGATGCACTCATCGCCGGCGACGGCGAGCGCGCCGTCGAGGCGATCGCCGCCGATCCGTTGGCGACCGATGACCCGGCGAAGCTCATCAACCTCGGCGTCGCCTATGCGATGGAAGGTGACCGCGACAGGGCGCGGACCATGTTCGAGCGCGCGGCCGCTTCGAGCGAGCGCTACGATCTCGAGGTCGCATCGGGCGAGTGGGTGGAATCGCGCCGCCTTGCGCTACGGGCACTGGCTGCACTCGATCGGGGCGGCCTGGCAAGCGAAGTGCGCACCGCCATGCGCTGATCCTGGGAGCGGACAACCCCACGATATTATTCGAGAAGAGCACTCGAACAGCCTTGCGGCCCGTCGGATTGTCCCGGCGGGCCGTTTCGTATTAAGGGTGAACTGTCCGGTCCGGTCGTTCAGGAATCTGTCACCGCCGTGTCACTTAGTGTAGGCAGGGGCACCGGACGGAGGGTTCGCGTAATGATTCTCGCGCGTGCGAGCGGTATTGTATGGGTGGCGCTGCTGTGCGGTGCCGTGCCCGCGCACGCCGATGTCATGGAGGTTGGGCCAGACGGTGCGCGGTGGGTGAACGGCGTACTGGCCGTCCAGGTTCCCGCAGCACAGGAAAACGACATGTTGGCTCCCGAAGAGCCGGCCATCGTCGAACTTGCAGCCGACTTTTCGGTCCCGCCGCAGGCCATTGCCGATGCCGCGCGGCAGGCAGGTGTGGTGCCCGCGGTCTACGCAGCCAAGGTCTTCGAACTCGCCAGTCGGTTCGACCTCTCGCCCGCGCTGATCGAGGCGCTGGTCTGGCAGGAAAGCCGCTGGAACGCCGGTGCGCGTTCGCCGGTCGGCGCGCGCGGCCTCGCCCAGCTGATGCCGGGAACTGCGCGCTATCTCGGGGTCGATCCGGATGACCCTTTCGCCAACCTCGAAGGCGGGGCGCGGTACCTGCGAGAACAGCTCGACCGGTTCGACGGCAACATCGAGAAGGCGTTGGCCGCCTACAACGCCGGGCCGGGCCGGGTGATCGCCGCAAACGGCATCCCGCGCATTCGCGAGACCCAGACTTACGTATCGTCCATCATGGGGCGGCTTTCCGATCACTCACGGGAGAAAAACTAGTCCATGCGTCCGACCACTCGCCTCCTTCCGCTGGCGCTTCTCGCCGCTTCGAGCCCTGCCTTCGCCCAGGCGACCGATCCGCAGGGATCCGGGCCGATCGTGGCCGCGCTCGGCTGGCTGCAGGGGACGCTACTGGGCAACGTCGCGACTGCGGTCGCGGTGATGGCGGTGGCTGCAGTCGGCTTCATGATGCTGACGGGCCGGCTGAACTGGCGCTTCGGGGCGACCGTGATCATCGGCGTGTTCATCCTGTTCGGCGCCGCCAGCATCGTCGCGGGCATCCAGGGCGCGGCGGCAGGCGCCTGACCCGTGGAGCTGGTGCGCCACCCCGTCCATCGCGCGCTCACGCGGCCGCAGATGTTCGCCGGCGTGACGTATAACTATTTCATTATCAACTTCGCGCTGACAACCGAGCTGTTCCTGATCACCGGCAGCTGGTGGGCATTGCCCGCCGCGCTGGCCTTCCACATGGTCGGCTATTTCGCCTGCCTCAGGGAACCGCGCTTCTTCGACCTGTGGCTGACCCGGGTCAGCAAGTGCCCGCGGGTGAAGAACTGGAAGCGCTGGGGTTGCAACAGCTACGCGGCATGATGGGGATCGAGACATCATGAGCAAGAAGTGGATCGGGGCCGCGAGTTGGAGCGCGAAGGAAGCCCGTGCGGGCGACCGGCTTCCCTACGCGCGCCTCGTCGACGGCAACACCGTGCTGCTGCGCGACGGCAGCGTGATGACCGCGCTGCAGGTGCCCGGCCTCCTGTTCGAGACGGAGGATTCCGACGCGCTCAACCATCACGCCGCCACGCGCGAGGTGATGCTGCGCTCCACGCTCGACGCCCGGTTCGTGATGTACCACCACGTCATTCGCCGGCGGGTGGCGATCGAGCTCGACGCCGCTTTTCCCGATCCCCTGACCGCGCATATCGATGCCAAGTGGCAGGAACGGCTCGGCAGTGGATCGCTGTTCGTCAACGACCAGTTCGTCACCCTCATCCGCCGCCCCGCGCGCGGGCGGGCGGGCCTCGCCGAAAAGGCCGGTAAGATGTGGTCGAAGAAGGGCCAGAAGGTCGCCGAAGCCGATCCCAAGGACGTGCGCACGTTGAAGGCGGCGGCGACCGGCCTGGTGGCGAGCTTGCAAGCCTACGGCGCGGCGTTGCTCGGCGATTACACGGGGCCGAGCGGGGCGACCAACAACGAGATCCTCGAGCTTCTTTCGGCGCTCTACAACGGCGAGATGCGGCCCGTGCGCCGCCCGGCCGAAGAAACCGACATCGGCCAGATGCTGCCCTATCGCCGGGCGAGCTTCGGGCTCGACGCGATGGAACTGCGCGGGTCGGGCGAGCCGGATTTCGCGGCGATCCTCAGCCTCAAGGACTATCCCGAAGCGACCAGCCCCGGCCTGCTCGACGCGCTCCTGCGCCAGCCGTTCGAGATGATCGTATCGGAAAGCTACGCGCCGTCCGAACGGACCACCGCGCGCGAGCGGATGGACCTTGCGATCCGCCGCCTGAAGAGCGCCGACGAGGAAGCGATGGCCGAGCGGGGCGACATGCTCGCCGCGCGCGATGCGCTGGGCAACGGCGCGGTCGGCTTCGGCGATCACCACCTGACGGTCCTCGTGCGCGAGGCGACCCTGCCCGACCTCGACGAGGCGACCGCCCAGTGCGCCGCCGCGCTCGCCGATACCGGCGCGATCGTCGTGCGGGAGGATACCAATCTGGAGCCCGCGTTCTGGGGCCAGTTTCCCGGCAACGAGGGCTATATCGCCCGCCGCGCGATGATCTCGAGTGCCAACATGGCGAGCTTCGGATCGCTCCACGGCATGGCACTGGGGCAGGCGGAAGGGAACCACTGGGGCGACGCGGTGACGCTGTTGCAGACGACCAGTGCGACGCCGTTCTTCTTCAATTTCCACACCGGCGATCTCGGCAACTTCACCGTCATCGGTCCGTCGGGTTCAGGCAAGACGGTGGTGATGAATTTCCTCGCCGCGCAAGCGCAGAAATTCAGCCCCCGCACCATCCTTTTCGACAAGGATCGCGGCGCCGAACTCTTCATCCGCGGGATCGGCGGCCGGTACGACCGGATCGCCAGCGGCGAACCCACCGGCTTCAACCCGCTGGCGCTGCCCGACACCCCCGGCAACCGCGCCTTCCTGCGCGACTGGCTCGCCGTGCTGCTCAAGGCCGAAGGGCCGGAGGAACTGGCGACGATCGCCGGGGCGGTCGATGCGGCCTACGCCAACGATGCCAGCTTGCGCCGCCTGCGCCATTTCCGCGAACTGCTCAGCGGCACGCGGCGGCCGCAACCGGGCGATCTTGCCGACCGGCTCAATGCATGGATCGCGGGCGCGGAGAACAGCTGGCTGTTCGACAACGAGCGCGACCAGTTGGACCTGGGTGCGCGCGTGCTCGGGTTCGACATGACCGCGCTGCTCGAAAACCCGCGGCTGCGCACGCCGACGATGATGTACCTTTTCCACCGGATCGAGGAACGTCTGGACGGCAAGCCGACGATGATCCTGATCGACGAGGGCTGGAAGGCTTTGGACGACGAGATCTTCGCCGCGCGTATCCGCGACTGGTTGAAGACGCTGCGCAAACGCAACGCAATGGTCGGCTTCGCCACGCAGTCGGCGCGCGATGCGCTGGAAAGCCGCATCGCGACCGCGCTGGTCGAGCAGACCGCGACGATGGTCTTCATGCCCAACGCGCGTGCACGGGCCGAGGACTATTGCGACGGGTTCGGCCTCACCGATCACGAACTGGCGCTGATCCGTTCGCTTCCCGCGCACAGCCGCGCGTTCCTCATCCGCCAGCCCGATGCGAGCGTCGTCGTGCGGCTCGACCTGTCGGGCGCGCCCGAAGTGCTCGCCGTGCTGTCGGGCCGCGAGAGCACCGTGCGCCGGCTCGATCTGCTGCGCGAGGCGGTGGGCGACAATCCCGCCGACTGGTTCCCCGCTCTCACCGGCCATGCCTGGCCCGGCGGCGCCACGGTCGCCGACGATGGCGCCGATCCCGACTTCAAGCTGGCCGCCGAATGAGCGCGGCCTGCGACAACGCCGCGCAGGGCGTCGGCAGCGGCATCGCCGCCGCTTTGCGGGCGGTCGACTGCGTCGCCAACGAATCCATTGCGGGCGCGTTCGGCCGGCTGTTCGCGCCGGGCGGGGCGCTCGTCACGGTGCTGACGATCCTGCTGACGCTGTTCGTCGCGTGGTTCGGGATCAACCTCCTGCTCGGCCGGGCGAACCTTTCGGTCCGCTCACTCACCCCGCGCATGATGACCATCGGCGTCGTCCTTACGCTGGTGACCAGCTGGGTCGCCTACTCCACGCTCGTCTGGAACCTCGCCATCGGCGGCCCCGACGAGATCGCCACCCTCATCACCGGCAGCCAGGGCAGCGCAACGCAGGTCTTCGCGCAGAAGATCGACGTGGTCTTCCAGGCACTTCAGCAGGCCGCTCCGCAGACGGAAGGCAAGGACGTCGGCGCATTCAGTCCCGAAGGCATGTTGTGGCTGGGCGCGATGCTGTTGCTGCTCGGCACCGTGGGGGTGCTGGTGACCGCGCGGATCGCGCTGGCCGTGCTCGTCGCGGTCGGCCCGGTCTTCGTCGTCATGGCCCTGTTCGAAAGTACGCGCGGCATGTTCACTGGCTGGCTCAAGGGACTGGTTATGCTCGCGCTGGTGCCGCTGTTCGCGGTCCTGGGCGGATCGATCATGCTCGAACTGGCGGTGCCGGTCCTCGCCTCGCTCGTGGCGACACCGGGTCAGGTCGATCCGCAGGCGGCGATGGCGTTCTTCGTCATCGGCGCGGTGCACGCCGCGCTGATGATCATGGTGCTGAAGGTCGCCGGCACAATGGTGTCGGGCTGGCGGGTGTTCGGCATGGTGCCCGACCGCATGGACAAGGCCGATCGCGCGGCCACCGTCATCTCGAGCGTGGCCCCGTCCGCCGGTGCCGTGGGCGCGACCGGAGCGGCTGCCGCCGGCGCGGGCGCGGGATCGGGGGCCGGGCCGACCGACCGCCGCATCCCCGTGGCCGCATTCGCCACCGCCCCGGCCGCCAACGATGCCGGCGGGGGCGCGCGCGACGTGCGCGTCATCAACAACACCCTTGCTTCAGGTTCCGGTCAGGCCGCCCCGGCCATGCCGGGTGCCGGGCGCGCTCGCGGCATCGGGAGCCGCTTCAAGTCCGCGCCCCCTCGTCTTTCGGAGAAAACGAAATGATCCGCGCTGCACTCGCGCTCGCCCTCCTCGCCGGGACTGCCGCCGGCCTCGCCCCCGCCCGGGCCGACGACGCGCGCATCGTCGAGAAGTTCTACGACGCGGGCAAGGTCGTCCGGATCGAGGGCAAGACGAAGGTCCAGGCGACCATCCAGTTCGGCGACGACGAAAGCATCGAGAACGTCGCGATCGGCGATTCCCAGGCGTGGCAGGTAACGCCCAACAAGCGGGCGAACCTCCTGTTCGTGAAGCCGCTGGCAACCACCGCCTCGACCAACATGACGGTGGTGACGAACAAGTATACCTACCTGTTCGACCTAGTCGCCTCGCCGAGTGCGCGGCCGCTTTATGTGATGCGCTTTACCTATCCCGAGGAACCGGAAAAGCCCGCGGCACAGCTGGCCGCCGCGACCGGCGCGACGGACGCCGAACTGGCCGCGTTGGCGGACCCGCAGCCGGTGGTCGATCCGGCCGAACTCAACTTCGCGTGGGCGGCCAAGGGCGACCGCAAGCTGCTGCCCGTGCGCACTTACGACGACGGCACCGCGACCTTCCTTTCCTGGCCCGCGGGGACTGCCGTTCCGGCGATCCTGATCAAGGACCAGGCGGGTACCGAGGGGCCGGTCAATTTCACCGTGCGCGGCGACGTGATCGTCGTCGACGGCGTGCCGCGCGAGATCGTGCTGCGTTCGGGCAAGGATGCCGCCACCCTGACCAATGGCGGGCCGGTCCGCGAAGCCGGGCGCGCCGCGCCCGAAGTCGCCAGCCCGCAGGCCGCGCTCGCCCGGTCCGACATGCCCATGCCCCGTACCACCCAGGGAGACCGTTGATGCGCCTCGCCATGCGACTGCCGGCCAAGAAGCCCGGCGCGGAAAGCGCCAACGACCTCGACCCGCGCGAGGGCGAGAGCGCGGAGATCATCGATCTCGCCAGCCGCAATGCCTTTCCCGCGGTCACCCAGCGCAAGGGCAAGTCCGACGGGCTCGGCCTCGCCGCCGGGGTCGGTATCATCGGCCTGCTCGGCGCGGTGACGTTGTGGAGCATGAACGCCGCGCGGACCGAGAAGCCGGAAAGCGTCGGCGGGCAGCAGGTCGCGGCGCAGCAGGCGCCCGTGGTGCCGCCGCAGGCGGTGACGACGGTGGACGTGGCCCAGCCGGTTGCGGCGCAGCCTTCGCCCGGGTTCGTCCGGTCCGATCCCGCGCCGCAGCCGGTCCTTGCGGCCATGCCCGGCGCCTCCCCGGCCCCGGTCGCCAACCCGTACTCCAACCCCACGGTAGTGTTCGACGCAGGCGCGGCGGCGGGCGGCGGTATCGGCGATGCGGCTCCGGGCCAGCCGGTCGGCGACGGGTCGAGCGCGGGCAATGCCAACGATTTCGCCAGCAAGATCGGCGGCGTGGGCGGGGCTCCGGCGCGCGCCGCGGCGATGGTCAATCCCACCACCACCGTGACGCAGGGCACGCTGATCCCCGCGGTGCTCGAAACCGCGATCAATACCGATGTGCCCGGTTACGTGCGCGCGGTGGTGAGCCAGGACGTGCGCAGCTTCGACGGCACGCGCACGCTGGTGCCGCGCTCGAGCCGCCTGATCGGCCAGTATCAGTCGGGCCTGCAGGGCGGACAGAAGCGCGCCTATGTCATCTGGACGCGGCTCATCCGGCCCGACGGCGCCTCGGTCAATCTCGCTTCACCGGCCATCGGCTTCGATGGCACGACGGGGCTCGAAGGCAAGGTCAACAGCCACTTCTTCAAGCGCTTCGGGTCCTCGATGCTGCTCTCGGTGATCGGCGGGCTTGCCACCGGCGGCGCCTCGGTCGTGCTGGGCGGCGGCGCCAACGCCGCCTCGACCGCGCTGCAACAGGACGGCCAGATCGCGCCCACCGTGCGCGTGCGCGCGGGCGAGCCGATCCGCGTCTTCACCGCGCGCGATCTGGATTTCTCCGCGGTCAAGTAAGCGCATGGCCGACGTCGTCACCCTGCCGCCGGCGGCCGAGCGCAGCGTCTACCTCGACGCCTACCTCGCGCCGTTCCAGCGCTGGCTGGAGGTCGACACCGTCACCGAAATCCTCGTCAACCGGCCCGGCGAGGTCTGGGTGGAAGACGCGGCACGGGGCGGGATGCACAAGGTGGATGCGCCCGAGATCGACGACCGGCTGGTCCAGCGCCTCGCCGAACAGGTCGCCCGCGTCAGTCACCAGGGCATCAACCGCGAGCACCCGCTGCTCGGCGCGACGCTACCCGACGGCGCACGCGTCCAGTTCTGCGGTCCGCCCGCAGCGCGGCGGCACTGGGCGATGGCGATCCGCCGCCACCGCCGGCTCGATCTCCCGCTCGACGCCTACGACACCGGCCCGCTGGGTGGGGAAATCGCGCCCGACATGCCCGATCCGCAGGCCGAACCGGTCGCGTTCCTGCGCGCGGCGATCGCGGCGCGGCGGACGATCCTGATTTCCGGCGGCACCAGCACCGGCAAGACGACCTTCCTCAACGCAATGCTCGGCGAGATACCGAAGCGGGAACGGGTGATCCTCGTGGAGGATACGCCCGAACTACGCCTGCCCGGCGAGAACGGCATCGGGCTCGTCGCGGTGAAGGGCGAACTGGGCGAAGCGAAGGTTACTGCCAACGAATTGCTGCAGGCCGCATTGCGGTTGCGGCCCGACCGCATCGTGCTGGGCGAACTGCGCGGCGCGGAGAGCGTCAGCTTCCTGCGCGCGATCAACACCGGCCACCCGGGCAGCTTCTCGACGATCCATGCGAACTCGCTGCGCGGTGCGCTCGAACAACTCGCGCTCATGGTCATGCAGACGGGCATCGGCCTCACCCGCAGCGATACGATCGCCTATGCGGCCGGCGTGATCGACGTGATCGTCCAGCTGGGTCGCGACGGATCGGGCAATCGCGGCATTACCGCCATCGCGGAGAGCGTGACGCTGGTCTGACGGCGCTACCGGCGCGCCCGGATCAAATAGGATGCTGCATTGCAATAATAATGCCGTAGCTCCCTTTCGCGACATTCTCTTGCCACGACGCCCGCTTTCGCGTGAGCTTCCTTTCCGAAAGAGGTTCCCAGCAAGGGAGCCCGTTCGAAGGAGAGGACCTATGAGGGTGAAGGCTGCCCTGCTTGCCGGCATTTGCGCCACCGCGACCGCGTTTCCCGTCCATGCGCAGGACACCTCATCCACAGAAGCAAACACACCGGTCGAGCGAGGCAACGAGATTGTCGTCACCGCCCAGCGCCGGGCGGAATCGCTTCAGTCCGTTCCCATCGCGGTCAGCGCCTTCAGCGCCGAAGCGCTGGAGTCGCAGCAGATCGAGAATGCGAGCGACCTGCAGCTGACGCTGCCGAACGTGTCGTTCACCAAGGGCAACTTCACCGGTTCCAGCTTCACCATCCGCGGCATCGGCGACCTGTGCGTGGGTACGAGCTGCGACAGCGCGACGGGCATCCACACCAACGGCTCGCCGCTGTTCGGCACCCGCCTGTTCGAGACCGAATACTTCGACCTCGAACGGATCGAGGTGCTTCGCGGCCCGCAGGGTACGCTGTACGGCCGCAACGCGACCTCGGGCGTCGTCAACATCATCACCGCCAAGCCCGACCTGTCGGGTTTCCACGCCGCTGGAGAGGCGGAATACGGCAACTTCAATTCCATCAAGGCCAAGGGCATGGTCAACCTGCCGCTCGGCAACACGATGGGCGTGCGGCTGGCCGGCTTCTACCTCAACCGCGACGGCTACACCCTCAACACCTTCGACGGATCGCGGATCGACGACCGCGACATGTATGCGGTGCGCGGGTCGTTCCGGTGGGAGCCGACGCCCGACACCACCATCGACCTGATGGGGTACTATTTCCGCGAGAACGACAACCGACTGCGGATCCAGAAGCAACTTTGCCAGCGGGATCCCACGGGCGTGCTCGGCTGCCTCAACACCTTCCGGGGCTACGAGAAGACCAACACGAACTCGTCGTTCACCGGGACCCTGGGATCGCAGGAATTCCTGCGCATTCAGGGCATCCCAGCTGCCTTCGGCCTCAACAGCCTTTATGGTCCGGACGGGTTCGCCAACGTGACCGAGCCGCGCGACGTACGTACCGTGGCGACGCCTTTCACCCCCGAATACTTCGCCGACGAACTGCAGATCCAGGGACATATCGATCAGGGCTTCGGGGCGTTCAACCTGTCGCTGACGGGTCTGTACCAGAAGACATCCGTCGATTCGCGACAGGATTACAACCTCGGGGTCGCCGATCGGACGGGTACGGCATTCCGCACGGCACTCGGCACGCTCGCCGCGGCTGGTGCGGGTGCGGTGCCGGGGTTGCCGGCCGCGTACTTCGCACCGATTTCCCAGGCCCTGATCCCGCAAGGGCCGAACGGCCCGTTGTGTACGTCGGACAACCGGCAGGATAACCGCGGATCCTACGAAGGGTTCTCGATCTGCGGGCCCGTTCCGCTGTCCTTCGACCGCTCGGTGGGCGAAGGCGAATCCTATTCGGCCGAGGCCATCGTTTCCAGCGACTTCGACGGTCCCTTCAACTTCCTCGTCGGTGCGATCTACGCAAATTCGAAGGCGACGAACGTCGATTACTTCGTCAACGCGTTTGCCATCGACTACGTCTCGGGCATACTCGGAACCTTTACCGCGCTCGGCGGCGGCTTACCGCCGTCGTACCTGGCGACGTCGTATTATCGCAACGCGACGACGGAGTTCGAACTCAAGAGCTACGGCGTGTTCGGCGAGGTCTATTTCGACATCTCCGACCGGCTCAAGCTGACCGGCGGCCTGCGCTACAACAACGACAAGAAATCGCTGACCGCGCGCAATACGCTGGCGAGCTTCCTCAACCCGTTCTCCAACGACGGCGATCCGTTCGCTTCGCCCTTCGTCGGCAGCTACGATGCCGATCCGGGCACGGCCGGCAACCAGTTGTTCCAGACCCGCAGCGTCGGCTTCGATGCGATCACGGGCCGTGCGGTGATCGATTACCAGATCACGCCGAACAACCTCGTCTATGCCTCGTACTCGCGCGGTTACAAGTCGGGCGGGATCAACCCCCCGCTGGCGCCGATCTTCGCCGTGCCGGATAGCTTCGGCAACGAAAGCGTCGATGCGTTCGAAATCGGCACGAAGAACACGCTCGGCAACGGTGCGGTGCAGCTCAACGCGACGGCGTTCTACTACAAGTACAAGAGCCTGCAGCTCAGCCGCATTATCGCGCGCACGTCGGTCAACGATACGATCGATGCGAACATCTATGGCGTCGAGCTCGAATCGATCATCCGCCCGACGGACAACTGGCTGATCAACTTCAGCCTCAGCTTCCTCGACACCAAGGTCGCTGGCGACCAGTTCTTCTCCAACCCGCGCGATCCCGGTGGCGGCGACCCCAACGCGGTCATCATCAAGGACATCACCAACGGCGCGAACTGCGCGGTCACCTCGACGCTGGGCGGGGCGGGGGCGAACGGCTTCGTCGGTGCGGTCAACGCGGCACTGGGCTTGCGCGCCCCGACCGGGTTCGGACCCAACAGCGGGATCGCCTCGAACGGGGCTTTCGGCATCTGCTCGGTCCTCGCCGCACAGGCCGCAGCCCCGGCCAACGCACCTTTCGGCATTCAGGTGCTGAGCCCGGGCGTGGAAGTGAACCTCAAGGGGAACGAACTGCCGCAGGCGCCGAACCTCAAGGCGTCGGCGGGCATCCAGTATACCGCCGAATTCGGCAACGGGATGACACTGGTGCCGCGCTTCGACATCTCGATGACCGGCCGCCAGTACGGCAACATCTTCAACGGCAACGTCAACCGGATCGAACCGTTCACGCAGGCCAACGCGCAAGTCCAGCTGAACGGGCCGGACGACCGCTTCTTCGTCCGTGCGTTCGTCCAGAACATCTTCGATTCGAACTCGACCACCGGCCTTTACGTGACCGACGCGTCGTCGGGCCTCTACACCAACATCTTCACACTCGAACCGCGCCGTTACGGCGTCGCGGCGGGGTTCAAGTTCTGACGGCTCGACTAGGGTAAATGGGGAGAAGGGGCCGGGCCGACATGGGCCGGCCCTTTTTCGTGGTGCCGCTCAGGTCCGCTTCGCAGCGCCCTTCGCGAACGGCGAGAAATCTGTTCCGGTGTCGTAGACGTCCACGCCCTCGCGCCGCTTGAGCGAGCCCACGACGGCGTATGTCACCGGGGTCAGCGCCGCTTCCCATGCGGTCTTGATCGCCCATTGCGACAGGACGACCTGCATCAGCTGTTCGGGCGGCCACCCCGCGAGGCCGTAGAACGCAAGCGGGTAGAAGATCAGGCTGTCGAGCCCCTGCCCGACGAAGGTCGAGCCTATCGTTCGCGTCCACAGGTGCTTGCCCTTCGTCAGCACCTTCATGCGCGCCAGCACGATGCTGTTGGCGAATTCGCCCACCCAGAACGCGACCATCGAGGCAAGCACGATCCGCCACGAATTGCCGAATACGAACTCGTAGGCCTCCTGCCCCGGCCAGCCTTTCGCAGGGGGGAGGCTGACCACGACCCAGGCCATGAAGGCCATGAAGGCAAGCGCGGCGAACCCCATCCAGATCACTCGCCGCGCATGGGCGTAGCCGTAAACCTCGGTCAACACATCGCCGATGACGTAGCTCAAGGGAAAGAACAGCACCCCCGCGCCGAACGACCATTCTTGCCCGCCCGGCAGGGTGACGTAGCTCGGCTTCGCGGCACCGATCACATTCGACAACAGCAGGATGGCGACGAACGCCGCCATGATGATGTCGTAATAGCGAAACTGCCGCGGCGCGGCGTCCGGCCCCTCGATGCGTTGCAGCGGCTCGTCCATGGGCGGCGGGGTTATCGCGATTTGTGCCCGGCGAAAAGCACGCTATGCGCTGCCACCGGAGCGCGCCCGTAGTTCAACTGGATAGAGCACGAGCCTTCTAAGCTTGGAGTTGCAGGTTCGAGTCCTGCCGGGCGCGCCATCTATCCCGCTGATTTAGCCGTTCCCGCCCCAGAACCCAGCCCGGGGCGGCGCGAGCAGTCCGTCGCTGCATGTCACCCCGCCTGCGCGGTCGTTCCGCAGCCATAGCGGGCCGTCGACGTCGACGAAGGCGCTCCTCGCCGCGACCGCCAATGCCGGGGCGATCGACAGGGAGGAGCTGACCATGCACCCTGTCATCACGCCGAGACCCCGTGCCCAGGCGGCTTGCGCCAGTTCGAGCGCGGCGGTGAGGCCGCCCGCCTTGTCCAGCTTGACGTTCACGACGCTGTAGCCCGAGGACAGTGTAGCGAGATCCGCAGCGGTGTGGATCGCCTCGTCGGCCGCGATGGGGATGCGCGAGGCATAGCCGCCGAGCGCCGCGTCGTCGCCCGCCGGCAGGGGCTGTTCGAGAAGGTCGACGCGCAACTCCGCCATCAGGTCCTGGAGGCCTACGACGTGGTCCATCGACCAGCTTTCGTTGGGATCGACGATCAGGCGGGGGGCCGGGGCCGCCTCGCGCACGGCGCGAAGCTGCGCGGCAGGATCGCCGGCATCCACCTTCACCTTGATCAGCGGTACCTGCGAAAGCGGGCGCGCAGCCTCGCGCATCGCATCCGGCGTATCGAGGCCCACGGTGAGTGCGGTCGAAACCGGCACCAGCGGGTCGGGCAGGCCGATGCGGGACAGGACGCTTGTGCCCG
This sequence comes from Tsuneonella amylolytica, assembly GCF_003626915.1. NCBI lineage: Bacteria > Pseudomonadati > Pseudomonadota > Alphaproteobacteria > Sphingomonadales > Erythrobacteraceae > Tsuneonella > Tsuneonella amylolytica. Next base: position 969,472 of record NZ_CP032570.1, on the reverse strand, counting down.
AAAGGCGGGCTTCCAGATCCCACAGTGCGCAATCGATCGCGTTGCGTGCCGCACCGGGCGGCATCAGCCGGAGGAGATCGCCGCGCGTCGCCCCGCTTTCGACCGCTCCCCGGATCGCCTCGATCGCGGCGAGCGCGCTCTCCACGCTTTCGCCGTAGCGCGGGTAGGGCACGCCCTCGCCGCGTCCGGTCGCATCGCCTTGGGCGATCTCGACCGTGACGACTTCGGCCGACGATTTCACCCCCCGCGAAATGCGGAAAGGGCGGGCGAGCGGCAGGCTTTCGTAACGCGCGGAGAGCGTGCGGCAGCGGCTCGGCATCAGACCTGGGCTGCCCTTTGCGCACCGCCTTGCGTCGTCCCGAGCAGCGCGTCGAGTATCGGTTCGACTCCCATGCGATGCGGATCGGTGCAGGGCAGGCCGTGCTCGTCCTGCAGGCGCAGGCACATCGCGACCGCGTCTTGATGATCCATCGCCGACGTGTTCAGCGCGATGCCGGCCATACGCACGCCCTGGCTGGTTAGCCGTGCGGTCGCGAGGTTGGCGGCGATGCATTCGCCGAGATCCGGCGGCGCGCGGTCGGTCATCCCCCGCATCACCCGGCGCGAGGGATCGTGACACATAACCAGCGCGGCCGGCTGCGCACCGTGAAGGAGACCGGTCGACACGCCCGCGAACGAAGGGTGGAACAGCGACCCCTGTCCCTCGATGAGGTCCCACCCCTCGTCGTGCCGAGCGGGTGCGAGCTGCTCGATCGCGCCCGAAATAAAGTCGGCGATCACCGCGTCGAGCGGGATACCGGCGGCCGCAACCATAATGCCGGTCTGCCCGGTGGCCCGGAAATCGCACGGGATACCCCGCGCCTGCATCGCACGGTGCAGCGCGAGCGTGGTGTACATCTTGCCCGACGAGCAATCGGTGCCGACCGTCAGGAGGCGGTTGCCGGGCCGCGGATCGCCCGATCCGACGACGAGATCGGCGGGGGGTGTGCGAATGTCGTGCATCCGCCGCCCCGTGTGTACCGCCGCCGCGACGAGGCGCGGCTCGCCGTTCATGCGCTGGTGGAGGCCGGATGCGAGATCGAGGCCGGCCTCCATCGCGGCGATGCAGTCGTCCACGACGTCCGGGTCGAGGGTCCCTCCGGCATTGACGATGCCCAGGACCATCGTGCGCGCGCCCGCCGCCACGGCTTCGGCGAAGGTCATGCGAGGCAGTTCGAGCGTAAGGGTGCACGCGTTGCCGCGATACTCGCCGATACACAGCTCTGGTCGGAACACGGCCAGCCCGCGCGCGGTCTTGATCGCGTAATGGTCGGTCGAGTTTCCGAGATAGAGCAGGTAGGGTGGGTCGATCATGGGGCCTGGCCTGTGCGGAAAGGAGGCGCGACCCTACATCGTGCGCGAATAGCCACCCAGATAGCGCGTCGCGCCCGTGCCATAGCGCCCGGCTATGCGGTGTCGATCAGGTCCGCCAGCAGGTCGAGGAAGTCCGCCCCTGCGCGCGACGGCGGGCGGGATTGCAGATAGACCGCGTTGATGTTGAAAGTGAGAGCGGGCTGTAGCGGGCGGCTGGCGAGCCCCGCGGCGACAACCGAATCGGCCGTGAAGTTGTCGACGATCGCCATGCCGAGCCCGGCCCGCACCAGCGCGGCGGCCATATAGTAGGTCCGCGAGGACGCGCTTTCGGTCAAAGTCACCTCGAGCCGCTCGAGCTCACCCTGCAGCAACTGGCCGATCGGGCCGTTCTGAACCGGGCTGATGAAGTCCCGCCCCACGAGGTCGGCGAGATGCAGGCGCGACGGCGGATCAGGGAGGTCTTCGGGGCGGAACAGCACGACGAGCTCGCCTTCGCCGACGACTTGATGCGCGACGGGCGCGGCCGGAGGGACTTCGTAGCTGATCGCGATGTCGGTTTCGCGCTCGTAGAGCTTGCGCACGATCTCGTCGTGGTGAAGCGTCTGGAGGTCGAAGCGGATTTCGCCGCGTTTCGCGGTGAAGCGGGCCACCGCCTCGGGCAAGACACCGAGGCCGAGCGACGGTAGGGCCGATATTCGCAGCAGGCTTCCTTCGCCCTGGCGCAGGTTCTGGCAGGCCTGGCGCAGCGAGCGGACGCGGTCCTGGATGTCGGACGCTTCCCCGAACAGCGTACGGGCGTCCTCGGTGGGAATGAGCCGGCCCTTGATGCGTTCGAACAGGTCGAGGCCGAGCGACTTCTCGGCGTGCCGCAGGACTTTCGTGACGCTCGGCTGCGAGACGTTGAGCGCGCGCGCCGCGGCGCTCACCGAACCGTGCAGGAATACCGCATGGAAGACTTCGATCTGGCGCAGGTTCATTTGCGATGGGCCTTCGAGTGGGGGCTGTGCATTCGCCCCGGTTATAGGCCATCGGACCGTCCGGATGCCAAGGGGTGGACGGACCGGCGGCCGTGGTAAATGCGTGGGCAGCCCAAAACCGAAGGATTGCGATCGATGCCGCCACCGTCTCCCTTTCGCCGCGTCGGATTTGTACGCAGTTCGCTCGTCGTCGTGGGATGGTGCCTGACGCTGGCGGGCTGCACCACCGCTGTGTCGCCGCAACCGGTCGACGTGCTCATCACCGGCGGCACGATCTACGACGGTAGCGACATGCCGGCCTACACGGGCGACGTCGCTATCACGGGCGACCGGATCGTCTATGTCGGTCCGCCGCGATCCTTCGCCGCCGGGCGCACGATCGACGCGGCGGGCCGGATCGTCACCCCGGGCTTCATCGATCCGCACACCCATGCCGACGTCTTCCTCCGGTCGGACGATCGCGGCGAGCGGGTCAACGCCGCCTGGCTGGCGCAGGGCGTCTCCACGGTGATGATCGGCGTCGACGGCGGCGGCACCCCCGATGTCGCGGCGGATGCCGCGAAGCTCGCCGGTTCGGAGATCGGGACCAACGTCGCGCCGTTCGTCGGGTTCGGCGCCGTGCGCGGCCGCGTGCTGGGCGATGCCGCCCGCGCGCCCGACGCGGCGGAGCTTGCCGAGATGCGGGGGCTGGTCGCCAAGGGAATGTGTGAGGGGGCGACCGGGTTCTCGACCGGGTTGTTCTACGCCCCGCAGAGCTTCGCGAAAACCGAAGAGGTAGTCGCTCTGGCGCGCGAAGCGGGATCGCGTGGCGGACTGTACGACACCCATCAACGCGACGAATCCTCGTATTCCATCGGCCTCATGGATTCGACGCGCGAGGCGATCCGCATCGGCGAGGAATCCGGCGCGCCCGTCCATATTGCGCATATCAAGGCGCTGGGTGTCGACGTTCAGGGCGAGGCGCCGGATCTCGTCGCGCTCGTCGATGCGGCGCGGGCCCGGGGCGTCGACGTGACGGCCGACCAGTATCCCTGGCTGGCCTCGGGATCGAGCCTCGACGCCGCGCTGCTTCCGGGCTGGGCGGTGGAGGGCGGGGGAGCGGCGCTTCTTGCAAGGCTCGAGAACCCGGAGACGCTCGCGAGGATCAGGCAGGAAATGGCCGAGAACCTGGCCCGGCGCGGTGGAGCGCAGACGTTGCTCCTGACCGCCCCCGACCGCGACTGGACCGGCCGCACGCTGGCGCAGCAAGCCGAACGCACGGGGACGGACCCCGTGGACGCGGCGCTCGCCATCGTTGCGCAGGTCTTCCGCGAAGGTGGCCGCGGCACCGAGGTAGCATCGTTCAACATGGCCGAAGACGACGTCGAGCTGCTCATGCGCCAGCCGTGGGTGATCACCGCATCGGACGGTTCGATCGGGCACCCGCGCATGTTCGCGACGTATCCCGAGAAGTATCGCAAGTACGTGCAGGAGCGGCGCACGATCGACCTGGCGCGTTTCGTGCGGCAGGCAACGGGGCAGGTGGCCGACATCTACAAGGTGAAGGAGCGCGGGTACTTGCGGTCCGGATACTTCGCGGACGTGCTGGTGTTCGATCCGGCGGGGTATGCGCCGCGTGCGACTTATCTCTCCCCCCGCGAACTCTCCACCGGGGTTACGGCGCTGTTCGTCAACGGCCGGCTCGCGGTGGAGGATAGCCAAATCACCGGCGAGGCGGCGGGCCGCATGCTCTTGCGGCCTGCCCCCGAAGGCTGTCCGTGATCGTGCCGGGCCAGACGCTACGACCTGCATGAAAAAGCCCGCCAACGGCGCGAACCGCTGGCGGGCCTTTCCCTGAAACCGAGGATCAGAACTCGAGCCGGACGCCCACGCGGAACGTGCGGCCGAGAAGGTCGCTGTAGGTGCTGTTCGCCGCCAGCCCGGTTTCGGGCAGGATGATCGGATCGGCGTCGAACAGGTTGGTCACGTGGAAGAACACCTCCGCGTCGCCGCCCATCGTCTCGGCTATCTTGGCCGTGGCGTTGAGGTCGACATAGAACACCCCGTCGATGCTGTTGTTGTCGGTCGTCCGGGCGAGCGCTGTCGATGCCGGGCACGACGAGGTGCACTCGAAGCGGGTGGCCGAGTAAAGGCCGCTGCTCACGCCCCGGCCGATCGCGGTCAGGCCGAAATCGGGCGTCTGGAGCGAGATCGACCCGCGATAGAGCCAGTCCGGCGGACCGCTGCCCGACAAAGTTCCGAGCGAACTGACCGGAACGCTGATGCCGTCGTCGGTGATGCTCTCGAGGTAGTGTGTGGCGACCGCGCGGAAGGCGAGCGAACTGTCCGGCATGCCGAGGACGCCGTCGAGCGGCAGGCGGTACGACACGTCGAAATCGATGCCTTCGTTCAGTACTTCGTTGAAATTGAAGAAGCTGGCGCGGAAAAACAGGTCGCGCACGCCGTCGGGGTCGGGCCCGTAGGCGTTGCAGAACTGCTGCACCCCTTCCTGGCAGCGGTCGAAGATCGCCTGCGCGCCGTAAGCACCGATCGCCCCGCCGATCTTGACCCGGTAATAATCGACCGAGGCCGACAGGCCGGGAATGAACCGGGGCGTGAGCACGACGCCGGCGGTCAGCGACTTGCTGACTTCGGGTTCGAGATCGAGGTTGCCCGAGAGAACCGCGCGGTAGCTGGTGCCGTCCAGCAGTGTGCTCGTGTTCGAACTGCCCGCCTGGAACAGCTCGTTGAGGTTGGGTGCCCGGATATCGCGCGAGTAGGTGCCGCGCAGCTTGATGTCCTCGATCGGCTGCCACGTCGCGCCGACCTTGTAGGTCGTGACGTAGCCCGAGGTCGAATAGTCGGTCGCGCGCACCGCGCCGTTGAAAATGAGGCCGAGACCCAGCGGAACGACCGTTTCGAGGTAGGCCTCCTTGACGTTGTAATCGCCGAAGGTCGGTACGTAGTTGCCGACCTGGAAGCCGCCCTGGAATTCGGTGGGGACGAAGCCGGACACCTCTTCCTTGCGGTATTCGCCGCCAACCGCGACGCTGACGTCGCCGGCCCAAGTGGCGAACGGGGTCAGCGACAGGTTCACGCCCGCCACCGTCTGCTTCAGCGTCTGGTCGCGGTAGGGATCGCCGAGGAAGTATCCGAACGACGCCGGATTGGCCACGCCCCGGCCGAACACGTTGAGCGGGATGCATCCATTGGTGGGGTTGGTCAGGGTGCTGCGGCAGACGATCGATCCGGCGGGAAGGCCCGCCGCGTTCCCGGCCGGTGCGAATACCGCATCAACCGCGTTGGCGAATTCGGTGTTCTTGATGATGTCGCGCAGCTGCTCGTGCGAGTTCGTCTCGCCGTACTGGATATAGGCGTCCCAGATCGCGGGCTTGCCGGCGAACTCGAACGTGCCTTCCAGCCCGCCGACGTAGCGCTGCACATCGCGCGTGTTGTTGAGCTTGCGATAGGGAACGTCGGCCAGCGTCGTGCCGATGGCGACCGAAGTCACGTTGGCGGGCAGGAGCGAGCCCAGCGTCTGCTGCAGGAAGGCGTTGTCGCGCGGAATGTTCGCCAGCGGCCCCGACGATGTGCTGGTGAAGAACTGCGGCCCGGCGTTGAAGAGCGTTTCCTGCCAGTTGTACGACGCTTCGACAAAGGCGGTCGCCCACGGCGTCACGTCGAAGCTCAGGCGGCCGAAGGCATTGCGGCGGTCCTCTTCCGCCCCCAGCCCGATGCGGCGGTTGGTGTCGTCGACGAGGTAATCGCCGCCGATCGAGATCGTCCCGGCGCTGGGATATGTCCCGTAGTTGTAGCGGTTGATCGACCCGCCCTGGCCGAAATAGATGCCCTTCAGGATATTCGCGGTGCCGCCACGCGAGGCGTTGATGATGCCGCCCGGAGTCGAGTTGTTGCGATTGCCGGGGCCGACCACGATGAACTGCGGAGCGCCGTTGGTCGCGGTATAGTTCGGGTTGCCGATGATCTGCGGCACCCCGAAGTTCCAGTCGCGATCGACCTGGAAGATGCCGTCCTGATGTGACAGCTGTCCGCTCAACAGCACGTGACCGCGTCCGCCCGCGAAGGACGTGCCGCCGGCCGCGCTGAACTGCCAGGTGAACCCGTCGCCCTTGTCCGTAATGCCGCTGTTGGCGCTGAGCTTCAGCCCGTCGTAGCGCTTGTCGAGAACGAAATTGACGACGCCGGCGACCGCATCGGAGCCGTACGCGGCCGAGGCACCGCCGGTGACGACCTCGACCCGGCTGACGAGCTGCTGCGGAAACGTGTTGACGTCGACGTAGCCCTGCACGGTCGAGGGTACCGTGCGCTTGCCGTCGAGCAGGACGAGCGTGCGTTCCAGCCCGAGGTTGCGCAGGTTGATCGTGTTGATGCCCGAGATGCCCGAGCTGATGTTGAGGCGCGAGTTCGAAAGCTGCGAACTGCCCGCGACCGAGGGGAGCTGGTTCACGAGGTCGAACAGGTTGTTGGTCGGCGCCTCGGCCTGGATCTGCTCGGTGCTGATCACCGTGAGCGGCGTCGGGCTGTCGAAGCCGAGCCGCGCCACGCGCGAACCGGTAACGAGGATTTCTTCCGAGGAGCGCGCGATCGTCTCGGTCGAGGGTTCGACCGGTTCGTCTTCGTCGGCCAGCGTCTGCGCGGCTGCCGGCGCGGCGAACAGGCCGAGAGCGGCCACGCCGGCGAGAGCCGTGCCGCAGGCAAGGCGTCCGCGACCGGACCGGCGGATGGACACGGTGCGCAATGGCGATTTCATCGTAAGCCCCTCGTTGTATCGTCGGACGATCAGTTTGCGGTACCCGGGCCTTCGATTGGCCAATGTGCCGCGTCTGATTCTCGACCGGATTTCCCTCGGCGACCCGGCCTTCCCGCCGGGCTGCCATCCTGACCGGAAAGATGCCCGGTCGTACGCCGGGCCGATTTTTCCGATTCACCGAACCTACCGGCGATGGTCCCGCCGTCAATAAGCGTGCGCGAGAGAGTTGTGCACGCGGCCATAGCCGCGGGGAATAGGCACGAGCCGAGGAGAGTGCGCGATATCGTCGGGCTATGGGCCGCCGCCCCAACGATATGCGCTACCTTGCGCGATCGGGCTACGTTCGCGCAGCCGTACCGTTTGGCGGGCGCGCCGCCGCAGGTGGTGACACTGCTTTACGCCGATGGTCGCCCCGGCACTCCCTGGCCGACAGCGCGGCGTTGCTGCACGATACGGTTTTGCTGGCTGCACTGAAGCTGCGCGCCGTCCTTCGCCATGGCGCGAGTTTCCTGTTCGCGGCCGACGTAGGCAACTGGGACCGGACTCGGTTCCTCCTGCTGCCCGGGCAGTCGGCCGATCCGCAATCGAGCCACTACAGCGATTTCTTCGAGCCTTGGCTGGCGGGCAGCATGGCGGAATGGCCGTTCAGCCGCGCCGCGGTGAATCGTGCGACAGTGAGACGGTTCACCCTGTCGCCGCGCTGACCGTCAGAATGCCGCGGCGATCGCCAGCAGCGCCGAATCCATGGCTGCGGTCGCAGCGCCCTCTCTGTCCGACGGGATGTCGTTGGCGAAGGCCGAGAAGACCAGCGTCTCGCCGCTCGCCGCGATCAGGTAGCCCGACAGCGCGCGCGAGGCGTTGAGGGAGCCGGTCTTGGCGAACAGGCGGCCCGACAGCGGCGTGTCCGCGAAGCGGCGTGCGAGAGTTCCGTCCACTCCGCCCACCGGCAGGGTCGAGCGCCAAGCTTCGAACCAGTCCTGCCGTGCTGCCCAGCCAAGCAATCGGGCGGTCGTACGCGGGCTCGCCCGGTTGTAGCTCGACATGCCCGATCCATCCGAGAGCACGACCCCGTCCGCCGACAGTCCGGCCGCGACCATCATCCGGGCCATCGCAGCTTGTCCGTCCGCGACCGATCCCGAGCCCGTCAACTTCCCGACGCGCCGCAACATCATTTCCGCATGGAGGTTCTGGCTGACCTTGTTGATCGTGATGATATCGGCCGCGAGAGCTTCGGGCGGGAGGCTGGCCAGCATCGTTTCCTTCGGAGGCGAGGCAACCGGGGCGTCTCCCCGCTCGGCCGGATCGTCCATCGGCGTGACCGGGCGGTAGATTGCGGAGACGCCGCCCGTCACCGTTACCCCGCCTGCCTCCAACATGCGCGCTAGTCGCCACGCAGCGCGGTGGGCTGGATCGTCGATCGCGAGGCGGTAGACGGACGGCTTGCTCGCTTCTCCGATCGTTCCGTCGAGCACGAGCAGGTCGCTGCCGGGCATGCGGCTGACCGAGAGGTTGTCGGCATCGCCGGGCACGGTGCGCGCGCGGTTCTCGATGCGGTAGTAGCCGTCGCTTTCGATGCGAACCGCCTCGCCGGCCTTGCCCGGGCTGGCGGTGACCCAGAGCTCGTTGTCATCCACCATCAGGGCGGCGACCGCGCTGCCGTAGCGGAAGGGGATGTTGTTCCAGCTCATCCCGGCGCTCCAGCGCTCGTCGGGATACCAGCTCGCGTCGCCGACGACGTTGCGGACGCGCTTCGTGCGCGAGGCGACCGCGTCGGCGAGGACTGCAAGGCACTGGACGAGGCAATCGGGCGCGCTCGACAGGGTCGCTTCGCCGCGCCCTTCGAGCACCACGTCGACCATCCCGGCTCCGGCGGGTTCGATCCGGACCCCGGTTCCCTCGGCCGCCCGCTGCAGGGCGGCGAGTTCATGGTAGGCGGCGAGCGTCGTGTAGACCTTGGTGTTCGATGCCGGAATGAACCGCTGGTCCGGGGCAACCGCCAGTAGCTCGGTACCGTCCAGCCGCTGGACGACGATGCCGTACCGCGTTCCCACGGGCGCGGTCGCCAGAATCGTATCGACCCGCGAGCCGAGTTCTTCGGATCGAGCGCTCTCGACAGCGGCCGGAGTCTCCTGGGCTTGAGCCGGAACGGAGAGCGAGAGAAGGGCGGCGAAACACAGGGAGGTGCGCATGGGGACCGTTTTATCCCAAGACGCCAATCGCGCCAGCGCTGAGGCTCCGAACCATAGCCTTTCCTTATGATTGAACGAGCAAGCGTTCAGTAGAAACGAATATCGCGGAGCTCCAGCCACGCCCGCCCCCCGGGCTGTCCGGTCAGCTCGAAGCGCAGGGCTCGCAATTTCGTGCGGTCGAGCGTTGCATCGCCGCCGGTTTCGAATGCAGCAAAGGGAATGCGTATTTCGGCCAAGTCGGGACCGGCCGAGAAGTCCGACCGAAACCAGTCGGCACCTTCCAGCCCGTAGCTTTCGAGGCGCAATCGGTAAGCGCCGGCACCTCGCGCGGTAAAGACAATGCCTTCGAACCCGCTCGCATCGGCGGGCAAGACCGCTCCCTTGGTCAAAGGGAGGACCAGTTGCGCGAAGGGACGCGGAGCAGCTCCGAAAGTCGCGAGACTGAAGAGCGGCCTGTCGCCGTGCGGGCCGTGCCGATGGACGAAGGCGATGTCGCTGTGATCGCTGCCCGCGTCGGTCGAATCGACCGGCAAGGTGTCGAGGTCGGTCCGCTCGCCCGTACGCGCCGCGGTGAAGATCGGGCCCTTCATCCGCACGGTCGGCAACGGGGTGGGGGCGGCGGCTTCGCGTGCGGCACGCAGTTTCGCGAGCGGCACTTCGCGCCCGGCCTTCCAGACGCGCGACACCTTCCAGAGGTCGGCGATGTCCTCGTCCGGCCTCCCATCCACGAGGACAAGGTCGGCGCGCATGCCGGGCGCGATGGTCCCGTGTCCGGTTTGACCCATGATCGCAGCGCTCGTCCGGGTCGCGGCGATCAGCGCCTCGGCAGGGGTCAGGCCCAGCCGGACGAGCCAACCGATCTCGCGGATCGTCGAGCTGCCGTGATAGACGCCGCCGATGCCCGCATCGGTGCCCACCCCGATCGGAATACCGGCATCGTGCACGGCGCGCAGGTTGCCGCCAAGCACCTGCCAGCGGCGCGCGACGGCCGGTTCGACCACGCGGTTGCCGCGCGATGCCTGGGCAGCCTCGCGGGCGCGTTCGGGCGAGGACAGCACCGTCTCTTCCCCGGCGGATACGGAGCGGACGTCGGACGGTTCGTACACGACGAGGGTCGATACGTACGCGGTTCCTTTGCCTCGCATCAGGGCGAGCAGTTCCCGGTCTACCGGCTCGTCGCCGACACCGTGGACGACCGCGTCGACCCCGGCGGCGGCGGCCACCTTCGCACCTTCCAGCGTCACGGTGTGGGTCACCACCGGCACGCCCGCCGCGTGCGCGTCGGACACGATGGCCGCGAGCGTTCCGGTGTTCATCGAGTTGAGATCCGGCCCGCGATCGTAACGCCAGCCGTCGGCAAACACCTTGATCGCGTCGGGCCGGTAGGGAAGCGCCCGGCTCATGATGAGGTGCGCCGCGCGCGGGCTGGCCGCCTTCATCGTGAAGAAGTCGCCCCAGCCGTACTCGGTCCCGTGACCGCCCGGCACGCCTGCGCGCACGGCGAGGTTGAGATGGGGCGCCCAGATCGCATCGGGGCCGGTGGTGATGGAACGGATGGGCTCGATCATCTCGGCGGAGAGCGAATAATCGTTCACTGTCGTCACGCCATTGAGCAGGTAGGCCTCCCACGCCTTGGCCATGTCCTCGGGGGCCGAATAGGCGGGGGAGCGGAGATGGGTATGCAGGTCGTGGAGGCCGGGGATCAGCGTGCGGCCCCTGGCGTCCACGACCCGGGCACCGCGCGGCCGGGGGATGCGCGATCCGACGGCCACGATGGTTTCGCCGCGCACCAGCACGTCGCCTGACCGGGCCGGCGCACCGGTCGCGTCGAAGATACGGGCATTGCGAATGAGCACTGCCGGCTCGCCCTGCGCGAGCGCGGGCAGCGTGAGGCCGAGGATCGCGGCGGCCGCCACCAGTAAGGCGAGTACCCGTTTCACTTCGCCGCACCCAGCTTGCGGTCGATGAAATCGCCCGTGGCCGTCATCGCGTCCAGCCAGCTTTCGTAGCGGAAGAAATCGTGGCGCTCGTTCGGCAGGGCCAGCTCCTCGAACGGCACATCGCGGGCGGTCAGTTCGCGGGCGAGGGTGAGGGACTGGCGGTAATCGACATTGCGGTCGTCGTCGCCGTGGATCAGCAAGACGGGCGAGCGCCAGCCCTCGATCGCGCCCATGGGCGAACTGTCCCATTGCAGGCGCTGGATCGCCGCTGCTTCGCCGGGTGCGTATGTATCGGCGACGGTGCGGACCATGGTGTGCACGCCGTGAAGGTCGACACCGGCGGCAAAGAGATCGCTGTTCCGTGCAAGCGCCAGCGCCGCGAGATAGCCGCCCCAGCTTCCGCCCCAAATGCCGACCCGCTTCGGGTCGACGCCGGGCCGCGCGGCGAGCCAGCGGGCACCGGCGAGGATGTCGGAATACTCCGCCGCGCCCCCCCGGCCCGTGCGCGGCGCCTCGCGAAAGGCGCGGCCGTAATTGGTGCCGCTGCGGTAGTTGACCGACAGCACGTCGTATCCTGCCGCGGCGAACTCCTGGTTCCGGATGTAGGTGTTGTGGTAGTAGAACAGCGGGTGGAAGCCCGCGACCATCTGCCGACGCGGCCCGCCGTGCGCGAAGACGAGCGCGGGGCGGGGACCGTTGCCGGTGCCCCGGAAGTATTGCCCGTGTACGACCGTTCCGTCCGGCGCGGTGAAGCGCACGTCCTCGGGCGGGGTGTACGCGGCGACCGCCGGTTTCTCGCCCAGCGCTTTCATGCCATCGATTATCACCATGTGAGCGGGCGTGCGGCCGTCGGTGACCGTGGCCGCGAGCCGGCTACCCGCAAAGGTCGGGAAGAAGGCGAAGCGTTCGGGCTGGGTCAGCTGCCGGGTGCGGCCGCTTGCGATGTCCGCCTGCCACAGCGTGCGCGTGTCGAGATCGCCCGGGTTGGCGGAATAGACGACGCCGCGGCCGTCGGGGGTGGGCACGAAGTTCTCGACCTCGTTCGCGTCCGGCGTCAGGTCGCGAGCAGGCCCGCCTGCCGCCGGGGCCGCCATGATGTGAAGCCAGCCGCTTCCCTCGAAAGGAAAAAGCAGGTGGCCCGCCCCGGTCCAGAACAGGTTGCGCCCCCGTGTGCCGTAATACTGGCCGCCCTGGCCCGGTGGCGCGGTCCATACGGTTCGCACCGTTCCGGTGCCGATGTCGGCAACACGCACCGACCAGAACGAGCGCTCGCTGTCCTCGAACCGGGCGGGCGGATCGCGGAACTGGATGAAGGCGACTGCGCGGCCGTCGGGCGAGAACGCCGGGTCGCTCGAATGGCCGAGGGTGGCGCCGAGATAGCGCAGCGCCCTGGTCGCTACGTCGAGTACGCCCACGACGCTGTGCCCGCCCCGCAATTCGCGAAAGGCGATGCGCGTGCCATCGGGTGACCAGCCGAAATCGCCCGCATTGCCGCGCAGGTCGGCGATTTGCCGGACCTCTCCCGCATGGGTCCACAGGCTGATGGCTCCACCGCGGGTGAACAGGAGCGACCGGCCGTCGGGCGAGAACAGGGGGTCGTGCCCACGGCCGATCGCGCGGGGAGCGGCAGCGCCGCCGGTGTCGGCCAGCCAGACCGTCTGGAGCGGCGCTTCGGCAAGCTGGCCGGTATTGGGCAGGCCTTCGTCCGGGAACGAGCTGTCGCCCCCTCGCACGAAGGCGATCTGCGATCCGTCCGGCGAGAGTGCGAGACCGTAGATCTCGATCCCGTCGTCCGCGCGGAACCGGGTTAGGGCACGGGCCGGTTCGCCCGCGCGCGCTACCATCACGTTGCGCACCCCGGCCGCGTTCGTCACCCATGCGAAGACCGGCGCATCGGCCGCCCCCGCCAGTCCCGACGCGAAGGGGATCGCAAGCCGCTCCGCCAGTCGGACGTTGCTCGGCGAGTCTATCGGGGAGGCCTGGGCCCGGTCCTGAGCCGAGGCGGCGGGGAGGGGCAGCGCGAAGGCTGCCAGGAACAGGATGATCGCCCGCATGGACGCCTGCCTAGGGTGCGGGCGCGGGCTCTGGCAAGCGCGCCGGCGCGGTTTCATGCCGCGCGGCTATGGGGCTCGTCATTGTCTGCATCGGACGAAGCCGCCGCATTCAGTGTGCCGCGTCCCAGGCTCTTATGACCGAATTGCCCACCTGCGGTCGCAGTTCATGGATGGCGTGGTCCCGGTGGCGGGTCGGATGAACGCGGTTGGTAAGCAGGGTCCAGGCCATGCCTCGGTCGAAATCGATCCACAGGCCGGTGCCGGTGAAGCCGGTGTGCCCGATGGTCGCGCGCGAACACGCCTCGCCGCCCGACCAGCCGCCGTAGGGAAGTTCCCAGCCATGGGTCCGGTGATGGAACTGCGACGTGCGGATGAGGTCCATCGATGCCGGCGACAGGATTTCCCCGGCCATCAGCGCGCGGGCGAACTTCAGCACGCCGTCGACCGTGCCGAAGAGGCCTGCATGACCTGGCGCACCCCCCAGCGCGGCGGCGTTCTCGTCGTGCACCTCGCCCTTCAGCACGCGGCCCCGCCACGTGCATCGCTCGGTCGCCACCGCCGGGCCGGGCGGCGGGCCGTAGGACAGGCCTTCGCCGAGCGGCCAGTCCGTCAGCGGCTGGCCCGTGATCCGTTCGATCGCGATGCCGAGCAGGATGAAATTGATGTCGGAATAGACCGGGCTTCCGTGCGCCCATTCGCGTTGCAAGACGAATGCGCGCATGCGCAGAGGGTCGTCGCCGTAAGTGTAGATGGGAAAGACCGCGGGCAGGAAGGTGCTGTGCGCCAGGCACTGGCGAAAGGTGATCCGCCGTTCCGCGGCGTGTTCCACGTCGTATTGCCGCAGGTCGGGTATCGCGCTCGTCAACGGGGCGTCGAGGTCGAGCCGACCTTGTTCGGCCAGCTTGAGGATCATCGTCGTGGTTGCGATGACCTTCGATACCGAGGCGAGGTCGAACCAGTGGTCGCGCGTGAGTTTTTCTCGCTTGGGTTCGATCGCGGCGTACCCGGCGAATGCCACCGTCGATGCACCAGCGGCAGAGACCACCCCGAGCGAGGCGCAGGGGATGCGGCCGTCATCGACCATGAGGCGGGCGGGCGCAAAGGCTTCGTCGATGTCGATCATGCGGCCTCCGCCGGTCCGGCGCTGTCGCCCCGCGACCGGATGCGCGCAAGGAAGGGAATGAAGATTACCGCTGCCAGGCTGATGGCGCCGGTGAGCAGGAAGAACCCGTCGTAACCGATCACCTGCTGCATCTCGCCCGAGGCACCCGCGAGCAGGCGGGCCAGGAGGAACGCGAAGCCCGACAGGAACGCGTATTGCGCGGCGGGGAAGCGCGGGTTCACCAGCATCGACAGGTACACCACGAAGACGGCCCCGGCCATGCCGTTGCCGAACTGGTCCACGGCAACGCCGGCGTAGAGCACCCACCCCTCGGGCGGGACCGACCACAGCCAGACATAGATCCAGTTGCCCATCGCCGCCACGAGCGCACCTGCCGCCAGCGCCCACGATAGCCGCCACTTCGCCGCCATCCAGCTGCCGAGCCCGACACCGGCCATGCTGGCCGGAAGCGCGACCGCGCCGTCGGCGATGCCGATCTGGTCGAGCGAGTAGCCGTGCGCGTCCCACATCGGGTGCGACAGGGTGAGTGCGAGGACGTCGCCCACGCGGTACATCGACACGAAACCCAACACGAGCAGGGTGGCGAAACCGTACCGCCAGAAGATGTCGACGAAGGGCCCCAGTCCGGGCGAGCGCAGGAGCGGCGCGTCCGGTGCCAGACGTCGGATGCGGGGAAGGGCCAACGCGAGGAGGGCGAACGGCAGGAGGGCCACGGCCATGACGATCGGCGTCAGGTTGGTGTCCGAACCCACGCCCGCGCCGTCTGCAGCGCGGAGGACCGCCCACCCCGCCAGCGCGACCACCGCGCAGGATGCGGCAAGGACGGGGATCGCGGCGGCCGTGCCCAGCAACAGCGAACCCCATCGCCTGCCCCTTGCATCGGGGTCCGCCCGTGTCAGCGCGAGAACCGGGAAAGGCAGGAACGCCGCCAACGCGATCGCGAGATAGGCGACCGTCCAGTCGCTGCGCGCCGCGATCAGGACCGCGCCACTTCCGGCCGCCACCATCGCGCTGCGATAGCCCCACAGGTTGGCCGCGACGATCGGCGCCTGCTGTTCCTGCGAGGGTGCAAGCTCGATCCGCCAGCCGTCCGCCGCGACCTCCAGCGTCGTGGTCCAGAATGCCAAAAGCACCGCGAACAGCGCCACCAGCGGCAGGTCGGTATCGCTGCTGGTGAACGCCATGCCCACCATCGAGGCGAAAATGCCGAGTTGCGACAGCAAGATCCAGCCGCGCCGCTTGCCCCAGAACCGTGCGAAGCCCGGCACCGCATAGCGATCGACCATCGGCGACCACAGGAACTTAAATGTCGGCAGCAACGCGACCCAGGCGAAGTAACCGATCGTCACGATGTCGATGTCGTGCCGAGCCAGTCGGAGCAGCAGGACCGCGTTGAACATGAAGAACGGCAGCCCGGCCGAAAAACCGAGGAGAAGGTAGAGGGGAAGCAGCCGCCGCGCCGGTATCGCCGGGGTCACCGGCGCGCCATGTCCCACCGCGGCTGCGTCCACTTGCCTTCCTCCCGTCCCCGAACCGCCGGTTGGCACCAGGACGGGCACCCTTGTCAATCGGCACGCCCGAACGGGAGCATGCCCGATAGACCAGAGCTATGGCGGAACGGCTAGAAGTCGACCGAGATCGACGCGTTCGCCGTGCGCGGGCGGCCCTGCAACAGGGCGGCGTTGAAGCTGTCGAATGCGGATGCCCAGTACCGCTTGTTCGCCACGTTATCGACCGAGACGCGCAAGGTGACGGGCCTGTCTCCGGCCGCGACAACGTATCGCGCGCCGAGATCGAACACCGTCCAGGACGGGATTTCGAGCGTGTTGGCCGCATCGACCCACTGTTTGCCCGAATGCGTCGCGCGGCCGGTGAGGGTAAGGCCGGACACGAACGGCAGGTCCCACTCCGCCCCTGCGTTGGCCGTGAAGTCGGGAACGCCTGCCACCGAAAGCCCGCTGTCGTATTCGGCGTCGTTGACTGCGAAGCCGGCGTTGATGCGCAGTCCCGGCACGGCCTCGCCGTTCAGCGTCGCTTCGATCCCGCGATGCCGTTGCTCGCCGATGTAACCGTAGACCGGCCGGCCCGACCCACCGGCAATCGCGCCGTCGCCGGGCCGCTCGATGCGATAGAACGCGACTGCAGCTTCCAGCCGTCCGAAGGCCGCCTTCGCGCCCGCTTCGTATTGCACCGAACGGCGCGGTGCGAGCACTTCGCCCGGGTTCGCGAGCAGCGGATCGAGCGGCGCGGTCGGGCCCTGCTGCAGCGCCTCGATCCGGTTCGCGTAGAGCGAGATACCGGCGGCGGGCTTCACGACCACGCCCACGACGGGGGTGATCGCATCTTCGCGATACCGCGTTTCCGGCGACCCGCCGTCGTAGTACCCGAAGGTCCGGACATCGATCGCCTGCAGCCGCAGCCCGCCGGTGAGAAGGATGCGGTCGCCCCACAGCCCGATGGTGTCCGACGCAAACGCGCTCGTCAGACGGTTGCGGGCGATGGGATAGGGATCGTCCAGGTATCCGCCGACCAGGGTAGATGTGGGCAGGGCCACCTGCGGCGTGTCGTAAAGGTTGGTGGCGAAGCCGGCGAAGCCGGGCCCGTAGCGGAAGTCGAACGCATTGCGGTTCGTCTGCCAGTTCGCCGATCCGCCGAAATTGATCTCGTGCGTGACCGCGCTGCCCAGCTTGAGCCGCAGGCCGCCCTGTATCGCCTCGTTGTTGTCGGTCCGCGGGACGATCAGCGCGTTGCCGTTGGCGGCCCCGGTCGCCCCGTCGAGCACGGTGATGGAGCTGTAGATCCCGTCCTCCCGGCCGTCGCGCGCACCCAGCCGCGCGTACAGCAGCGCGTTGTCGGCCACGTCGTATTCGAGGGTGAGGGTGCCGAACACGTCGCGCAGGCGCGTGAACGAGAAGTCCTGCGCGTAGTTCGCATCCGCATCCGGAACGGCGGGAATCGCGGCGGAGCCGATCGTCACCTTGGGGCGCAGCCCGTCGACGCGGATATTCTGATAGGCGACGTCGAGCGCCGCGCGGAACGGGCCGCCATCGTAGTCGAGCGCGCCGCCGATCACCTGCGTGCGGCGATCCTCGCGATCGATCGCGGTCTCGCCGTCGCGGTAGGCGCCGTTGACGCGCAGCCCCCATTCGCCGAAACGCCGCGCGACGTCGAAACTGCCGCCGATGTGGGCGACCGAGTTATAGCTGGCGGTCGCGCGCGTCAGGGGCGCACTGCCGGCCCGCTTGAGCTGGAGGTTGACGCTGCCGCCCACGCCCGAGCCGCCCGGCGCCGCCCCGTTGAGAAAGGCGCTGGAGCCGTTCAGCACCTGCACGCTTTGATACAGTTCGGGTGCGACCAGCTGACGCGGGGCGATGCCATAGAGGCCGTTCAGCCCGAGGTCGTCGCCGAACAGCGCGAAGCCGCGGATGACGAACTGTTCGGCCGCATTGCCGAACCCGTACGTCGTCCGGACGGTGGGATCGTTGTCGAGCACTTCGCCGAGCGACAGCGGCTGTTGGTTGAGGATCAGCGTCTCGCCGAAGCTGCGGATGGCGAAGGGCAGGTCTTCGGCAGGCTTGTCGCCGAGCACCCCCGCCTCGCCGCCGTTCGCGATCTCGGTCGCGTTGGCACGCTGGGCGGTGACGACGATCGCGGCGGCATCGCTGTCCTGCGCCGCGGCGGGCGCGGCAATGGCTACGGTCAGCGCGGCGAGGGAGGACGAGGCGAGGAAGCGCAAGGACATCGTATGTTTCTTTCGAAGAGGGATGGAAGGGCTGGGGTCAGCGGGAGCGCCGCGACCATGCGATGACGAGGACGAGAGGCAACAATCCGAGCAGGAGCCAAGCACCGACATCCCAGATGCCGTCTCCCACCAATCCCGCGGCGAGGCCTGCGATGGTCGCCGCCGAAAGAATGCCGGGCGCCGTCAGGGCCGCGCGCGCCCTGCGGCTGGCGGGCAGGCGAACGCTCATGCCTCGTTCCTTGCGGCGAAACCCGAGGCGATCTCGTCGACCCGCCGTTCGAGCTCGCCTGCGCGCCGGCGCCACCACAGCAGCAAGCCGGTCCACAGCACCCGGATCGTCGCCAGTGTCAGCAGCGCCCAGACGATCTTCAACGGCAAGCCGCCGTAGTCGCCGAAATGCAGCGGCTTCGACATCATCAGCGCCTGGTTGAGCGCGGGCATCGTGCGCGCGTCGGTGAGCGTCCCGGTCTCGGCATCGACGAGGGCAGGGGTGAGCAGGTTTTGCGTCAGCGGCCGGTCGCCCTGAAAGAAGATCGCGTAGTGATGGCCGGAACTCCATGCGCCGCCCGGGAAGCCGATAAACTGTGGCGATCGCCCCGGCAGCGCCGCCTGCGCCGAGGCCATCGCGGCATCGAGCGAACCGTAGCGGGCCGGAGGCAGCGGCGGCTTGCCGGCGTAGGCGGCGGTCATCGACGCGACCTCGCCGTCGCGCCACGCATCGGTCAGCGGGTCGGCAAAGGCGTTGATCGCTCCGGTCAGTCCGATCACCAGCGCCCACGCGAGCGTGACGACGCCAATAAGGTTGTGCTGATCGAGCCGGCGGACCCGGGCGCTGCGGCCCGCGCGCAGCGTGCCGAACCGCAGACGCCGCATGAAAGGCGCATACAGCACCGTGCCCGATACGAGCGCGACCACGAACAATAGGCCCATGACGCCGAGGACGATCATGCCCGGCAGGCCCAGGAACATGTCGGTATGCAGGGTGAGGATGAAATCCATGACCGCATTCGTTGGTGCCGGTCCCAAGGCCTCGCCGGTAGAGCGGTCGAAGAACAACAGCGTCATCCGGTCGCCGGGGGCATCCGGCGCGGGGCCGGTGGTGACCGTCAGCAGCGGGCTGTCCTGGCTGAACGCCATGAACAGCGGCACTTCGCCCTGTCTCTCGGCAAGCGCGCGGGAGAGCATCGTGTCGAGAGGGACGCCTGCGACCGCGGAAGGCGGGCCGGCGAGGATCGCGTCATAATCCTGCCCTGTGGCGGCATCGATCTCGTCGTGGAACACGAGCGGCAGACCCGTGATGCACAGCATCAGCAGAAACGCCGTGGGCACAAGGCTGCTCCACTTGTGGACGAGATACCAGGTGCGGATGGCGGCGCGAGTCACGCCGGGCGAACTAGAAGAAGGGCCTGCGTACGTCAATGCGAATGATTATCAATAGCGAGCGTTGAGGCGGTGGCGGTCGCTTTATCCGATAAGCACGATGAAGCTTGACATCCTCATATAAAGATATCTTTATATCTCGCAATGAGCATTGCAACCACCATCCGCGCCCTCGACGATCCGACCCGCTTGCGGATCGTCCGGTTGCTCGCCGCGATGGAGCTGGCGGTGGGCGAACTCGCGCACGTGCTGGGGCAAAGCCAGCCGCGCGTGTCGCGCCACGTTTCCATCCTTGCCGATGCGGGCCTCGTGGAACGGCGGCGCGAGGGAAGCTGGGTCTTCCTGCGCCAGTCTGCGGCCTGCGGAGCCGGCATCGCCCGGGCGGTCGCGCACCTGCTCGAAACCGCCGAGACCGAAGACGCCGCGTTCGCTTCGGCCTGCGCCGACGACCGCCGCCACCTTGCCGCGATCCGCGCCGGGCGGGAAACGAACGCGGCCGAATACTTCGCGCGCCATGCGAACGAATGGGACCGCCTGCGCGCGCTGCTCGCTCCGGCCGACGCGGTGGAGGATGCCCTGGTCGCCGCGCTCGGCAAGGAGCCGTTGGGTTCGGTGCTCGACATCGGGACCGGAACCGGCCGCATCGCGGAACTGCTCGAACCCGGGGCCGGCCACGTGACCGGCCTCGACAAGAGTCCCGAGATGCTGCGGCTCGCCCGCGCGCGCCTCCAGTCGCTCGATCCTTCGCGCGTCGAACTCGTCCAGGGAGACTTCGCGGTCCTGCCGTTTGCAAGCCAGGCGTTCGACACGGTCGTCTTCCACCAGGTGCTGCATTACGCCAGCGAACCGGACTTCGCGCTGGCGGAAGCCGCGCGGGTGTGCCGGCCCGGCGGGCGGATCGCCATCGTCGACCTCGCCGCGCACGACCGCGAGGAACTGCGCCGCGCGCACGCCCATGCCCGATTGGGGTTCGACAATGCGCAGGTCGCAACGATGCTGGCGCGTCACGGGTTCGATCCGCTGGACACCGCGATGGTCGAGGGCGGGGAACTGGCGGTCATGGTGTGGCTGGGCCGGCGCGCCGACGACCGCGTCGCGCGGATCGGGCCGCGTAGCGAAGCGCCGCGCGCTCGCAAGGAGGCAGTCCGATGAACGAAGCGATCGCCCACGCCCAGCCGCTTTTCGCCTCGCTGCCCGGCGACATCGGCGTCAGTTTCGAATTCTTCCCGCCCAAGACCGAGAAGATGGCCGAAACGCTGTGGAACAGTGTGCAGACCCTCGCGCCGCTCGGTCCCGATTTCGTATCGGTCACATACGGGGCGGGCGGGTCGACCCGCGAGCGGACCCACGCCGCCGTGGCCCGCATTGCGCGCGAGACCGGCATCCCGGCGGCCGCACACCTCACCTGTGTCGATGCCACGCGCGACGAAATCGATGCGATCGCCCGCGATTACTGGGACGCGGGCGTGCGCCACATCGTGGCCCTGCGCGGCGACGTCGCGGAACCGGGCGCGGCTTATGCCCCCCATCCGCAAGGGTACGCCAATGCCGCCGAGCTCGTCGCCGGGTTGAAGCGGATCGCCCCGTTCGAGATCTCGGTCGGCGCCTATCCGGAAAAACATCCCGACAGCGCCGACGAAGCGGCCGATCTCGACAACCTGAAGCGCAAGATCGACGCCGGGGCCACCCGCGCGATCACGCAGTTCTTCTTCGATCCCGAATGCTTCTTCCGCTTCCGCGACAAGGCGGCCGCGGCGAATATCGCTGCGGAGATCGTGCCCGGCATCATGCCGGTGATGAGCTTTGCCAGCGTCCAGAAGATGAGCGGCCTGTGCGGCACGGCCATCCCGCACTGGATGGAGACGCTGTTCCAAGGCCTCGACGACCGGCCCGCCGCGCGCCAGCTGGTGTCCGCTACCGTAGCCGCGGAGCTGTGCCGCAAGCTTTACGCCGGGGATGTCCGGCACTTCCATTTCTACACCCTCAACCGGGCCGAGCTAAGCTACGCGATCTGCCACCTGCTCGGCATGCGTCCCAAGGACACCCGTCATGACCAAGCGTGAGCAATTCCTCGCCGCATGCGCGAAACGCATCCTGATTACCGACGGGGCGTTCGGCACCGAGATCCAGAACTGGAAGCTATCCGAGGCGGATTACGCCGGCTCGCTCGCCCTCGGCCACGACCAGAAAGGCAACAACGACATCCTCGCGCTGACCGCGCCGCACGTGCCGGAATCGATCCACCGCGCCTACTTCGAGGCCGGGGCGGACATCGCCGAGACCAATACCTTCTCGGCCAACCGGATCAGCCAGGCCGATTACGGTGCGGAAGGCCTCGTGCGCGAGATCAACGTCGAAAGCGCGCGGATGGCGCGGCGACTGGCTGACGAGTTCGAGGCCGGTGACGGCCGCCCACGTTTCGTCGCCGGGGCGATCGGGCCGACCAACAAGACCCTGTCGCTGTCCCCCGACGTCGAGGACCCGGGTTACCGCGAGATCGATTGGGACACGCTTGTCGATGTCTATCGCGAACAGGCCGAGGCGCTGGTCGAGGGCGGGGCGGACTTCATCCTCGTCGAGACGATCTTCGATACCCTGAACGCGAAGGCCGGGATAATGGCCGTCCGGGAAGTCGAAAAGGCGCTGGGCCGCGAGGTGCCGGTGATGCTGTCGATGACGCTGACCGACCTGTCGGGCCGCAACCTGTCGGGGCACACGGTCGAGGCGTTCTGGCACGCGGTCCGCCACGCGAAGCCGCTGACGGTCGGGCTCAACTGCTCGTTCGGCGCCACGCAGCTTCGCCCGCATGTGAAGACGCTGGCCGAAATCGCCGATTGCCCGATCATGGTCTATCCCAACGCAGGCCTGCCCAACGAACTGGGCGCCTACGACGAGCGGCCCGACCAGACCGCCGGCTTCGTCCACGAATGGGCGGAGGCGGGGCAGGTCAACGTGCTGGGCGGATGCTGCGGATCGACGCCAGCGCATATCAAGGCGATCGCCGACAGCGTGAACGGCGTTGCCCCCCGCGTCCTGCCGACCCCGCCGGTCGCCACCCGCCTTGCCGGTCTCGAGCCCTTCACGCTCGCCGCCTGACGAACTGGAATTTTTCGTGACCACCGCTGCTGCATCATCGCGCTTCGTCAATGTCGGCGAACGGACCAACGTCACCGGATCGGCGGCGTTCAAAAAACTGATCATGGCGGGCGATTATGCCCGCGCGGTCGAGGTCGCGCGCCAGCAGGTGGAGAACGGCGCGCAGGTGATCGACGTCAACATGGACGAAGGGCTGCTCGACGCCGTCCACGCCATGACGACCTTCCTCAAGCTCATCGCTGCCGAACCCGACATCGCACGGGTGCCGGTGATGATCGACAGCTCCAAGTGGGAGGTGATCGAGGCGGGCTTGAAGTGCGTCTCGGGCAAGCCGATCGTCAACTCGATCAGCATGAAGGAAGGCGAGGCGGCGTTTCTTCAACACGCCCGCAAGTGCATGGACTACGGCGCCGCCGCGGTCGTGATGGCGTTCGACGAAACCGGGCAGGCCGATACCAAGGCGCGCAAGGTCGAGATCTGCAAGCGCGCTTACGACCTCCTCACCGGCATCGGTTTTCCCCCTGAAGACATCATATTCGACCCCAACGTCTTCGCGGTAGCGACCGGGATCGAGGATCACGATCGCTACGCGCTCGACTTCATCGAGGCGGTGGCCGAACTGCGCCAGCTCTGCCCCCACGCCCACTATTCGGGCGGCCTTTCCAACTTGAGCTTCAGCTTCCGCGGCAACGAGACCGTGCGGCGCGCGATGCACTCGGTGTTCCTCTACCATGCCATTCCGGCCGGGCTCGACATGGCGATCGTCAACGCCGGTCAGCTCGACATCTACGACCAGATCGACCCCGCGCTGCGCGAAGCGTGCGAGGACGTGATCCTGATGCGCCGTCCGGATGCGACGGAAAGGCTGATCGAGCTCGCCGAAAGCTACAAGGGCAAGTCCGCCGCCGACGAAAAGACCGCCGAGGAATGGCGCGGCTGGCCGGTCGAGCGGAGGCTGGAGCACGCGCTGGTCAAGGGCATTGACGCCTACGTGGTCGAGGACACTGAAGAGGCGCGGCAAAAGAAGGACCGCCCGATCGAGGTGATCGAAGGTCCGCTCATGGACGGCATGAACGTGGTCGGCGATCTGTTCGGCAGCGGCAAGATGTTCCTGCCGCAAGTGGTGAAATCGGCGCGCGTGATGAAGAAGGCGGTCGCCCACCTCATCCCGTTCATCGAGGCCGAGAAGCTCGCCTCGGGCCTCGCCGACCAGTCGAAAGGCCGGATCGTGATGGCGACCGTGAAGGGCGACGTCCACGACATCGGCAAGAACATCGTCGGCGTCGTGCTCCAGTGCAACGGCTACGAAGTGATCGACCTCGGCGTGATGGTGCCGTGGGCCAAGATTCTCGAGACCGCGAACGACAACCAGGCCGACATGATCGGTTTGTCGGGTCTCATCACCCCCTCGCTCGACGAGATGGTGACGGTAGCCGAGGAAATGGCGCGCGCAGGGATGACGATGCCGCTGCTGATCGGCGGCGCGACCACCAGTAAGGTCCACACCGCGCTGCGGATCGAACCCAAGTATGCCGGTCCGGTCGTACACGTGCTCGACGCGAGCCGCGCAGTGGGTGTCGCGAGCCGTCTCCTCAGCGATACCCAGCGCGATCAGTTCGTCGCCGATACCGCTGCCGAATACCGCAAGGTGCGCGAGGCGCGCGAGGGCAAGGCACAGAGCGTGTTGCTGACGATCGAGGAAGCGCGGGCGAACTTTTACGATCCGCGCTACGCCGACAAATCGGGCGTGCCGCGCCATCCGGGCGTTCACGGGTTTCCCGACTGGGATCTCGCCGATCTCAGGCAGTACATCGACTGGACGCCGTTCTTCCGCGCGTGGGAACTGCACGGCACCTATCCCGCGATCTTGGGCGACGAGGTGGTCGGCGAAACCGCCCGCGCGCTGAGGGCCGATGCCGACGCGATGCTCGACCGTATCGTAAGCGAGAAATGGCTGACGGCGAAGGGCGTCGTGGGGCTATGGCCCTGCGCCCGCGACGGCGACGACGTGACCGTGCATCTCGACGAGGGCGATCGCCACGTCCTCCTGCCCTTCCTCCGCCAGCAGGTGAAGAAGAGCCGCGACCGGGCGAACATGTGCCTTGCCGACTTCATCGATCCCGCCGGCGACTGGATCGGCGGCTTCGCGGTCGGTATCCACGGGATCGAGCCGCATTCCGAACGCTTTCGCGCCGAAAAGGACGACTACTCCGATATTCTGCTGAAAGCGCTGGCGGACCGCTTCGCCGAGGCATTCGCCGAACGGCTGCACCAGCACGTCCGCACCGACCTGTGGGGCTATGCGCCGGGCGAACAACTCACCAACCAGGCACTCATAAAGGAAGAGTATCGCGGCATCCGCCCCGCGCCGGGCTATCCCGCATGCCCCGATCACAGCTTGAAGCCCGTGCTTTTCGACATGCTCGATGCCGAGGCGCATACCGGGCTGACGCTGACCGAAAGCTTTGCCATGTATCCGACCGCGGCGGTCAGCGGGTTCTACTTCGGTCACCCGGAAAGCGAGTACTTCGGCGTCGCCCGCGTCGGCCGCGACCAGCTCGAAGATTATGCATCGCGGCGCGGCGTCGACCTCGCTACGGCCGAACGGTGGCTGCGCCCGAATCTCGACTGACGCTGCGTGTGCCCGGGCGGATCGTCCGGGTAGGGGCTGTAGCGCTTGCCGGCATCTGGATTGCGCTCTGGTTCCTCGTGCCGGTCGACACGGGATTACTGCGCCAGCTTGCATTCCTGCCGGGCGTCGGAGTTGTCGGGGCCATCATCGCCAATACGTCGGGAACCGGCGGCGGTGTGGTATTCGTTCCGGTGTTCAACGGCCTGCGCGAAGCGGGCGTGATGGCGCTCGATCCCTTGCAGGTGACGGCGGCATCGATGGGCATCCAGTGCTTCGGCATGACCATGGGCGCGCTGCGCTGGACCGACCGGCTGCTCCACCAGCCATCGCCGCCCGATGCCCTGCACAGCGCCGTGCGCCCGCGCGACTACGCTCTTGCCGCCGCGACGGTGCTCGCGATCTCGCTTCCCGTGATGCTGATCGTCCAGCGCATCGGGCCGGTGGACAATCGTACGATTCTACTGGTCTACAAGGCGTTCTCCATCCCGCTCGGCCTTGCGTTGATCGCGACCACATGGACCGTGAACCGCACCGCGCACGAGCGGACCGCGCTTGCCCCGGTCGACCTTGCGGTTCTGGCGCTGCTCGCGGTTCCGGGCGGAGCTATCACAGCGTTGCTGTCGGTCGGGATCGGCGAACTTGTGGCTCTATATCTCTTCATGCGGCACTACCCCGTCCTGCTGTCGACCGGGGTGGCCTGCGTCGTCTCGTCGGCCAGCGTGCTATCCGGCATGGTCTGGCATGTCGGGAACGGGACGGTGCAATGGGAGGTCGTGCTGCTGGCGGGTCCCGGCGCAGCGTTGGGCGGCTTCCTCGCGCGGCCGATCGCCACGTGGCTCGGGGCGCGGCGTCTGAAGACCGCGGACGGCGCGTGGATCGTGCTGTCGGCGACGTATCTCGTCTGGCTCAATTGGCGGTGATTGCGTCGATCGGCGATTGACCGAATCCTTTGCCTCGCGCAGAGCATCGGCGTCGCCGGGATGCGAATCCCGACGTCCGCCATGGGAGAGAGCCTTTCCTCGCGAAAAGCCGCCGAAGGAGCAACCGCCCCGGAAACTCTCAGGCAAATGGACCGTGGCGGGCCGTGCGATACTCTGGAAAGCGTCGCTCCGTCAGGGGCGGCCACCGACGGTGTAAGCCTGCTTTCGGGCACGGCCAAACTCTCAGGTTTCCCGACAGAGGGGGTAGCGGTCTTTCAGGTGTCCCGCCGGGCATCGGCCGCGCTGTCGGGGAAGTGTGCGTGAGCGAGAGCGAAGAGACCGTCGAACTCGAAAAGCTGCCGATGGACCACTGGCACCGCGCGAAGGGCGCGCGGATGGTGCCGTTCGCAGGATACGAGATGCCGATCCAGTATGAGGGCATCCTGGCCGAGCACGAGTGGACCCGCAATCACGCCGGCCTGTTCGACGTCAGCCACATGGGCCAGCTCATCGTCGAGGGCGAAGGGGCGGCCGAAGCGCTCGAGGCGCTGCTGCCCGGCGACATCTCGGCGCTGAAGCCAGGCAAGGTCCGCTATTCGCTGCTGCTGGACGCGAACGGCGGGGTGCTCGACGACCTGATGGTGACGAACGTCACCCCAGACGGCGGAACGCCGAAATACTACGTCGTCGTCAACGGCGCGACCAAGTGGGACGACATCGCCCACTTGCGCGAACACCTGCCCGACGAAATAACCCTGACCCATCTCGACGAGCGCGCGCTGCTGGCTCTTCAGGGCCCCGAAGCGGCAAGCGCGCTGGAGCGCACGATGCGCGGCATCACCGAGGATTTCGGGTTCATGGAAGCCCGGAACTGGCAGTTCGGCGAGCTCGACCTGATGGTCTCGCGGTCGGGCTACACCGGCGAGGACGGCTTCGAGATTTCGGTCGCCGCCGACCAGGCCGACCAGCTCGCCGGAAGGCTGTGCGCCGAACTCGAGGTCAAGCCCGTCGGTCTCGGCGCACGCGATAGCCTCCGGCTCGAGGCCGGCCTGCCGTTGTATGGTCACGACCTTTCGTCCGATACCGATCCGGTCAGCGCGGACCTCGCCTTCGCCATCAGCAAGAAGCGGCGGGCGGAAGGCGGTTTCCCGGGCGCGAACCGCATCCTCGGTCTGCTGGCCGACGGTGCGCCCACGAAGCGCGTCGGTCTCGTACTCGAAGGTCGTATGGCTGCGCGGGAGGGCGCGAAGGTGTTCTCCGGCGACAGCGAAGTCGGCACCGTCACCAGCGGCGGCTTCGCGCCCACGCTCGGCCATCCCATCGCCATGGCCTATGTCGATGCCGCCCACGCATCCGAAGGCACCGCACTTGAACTCGAGGTCCGCGGCAAGCGTCTGCCCGCAAGGGTGGTGACGATGCCGTTCGTCCCGCACCGCTATTTCCGAAAAGGAGCTGCGAAATGACGCGTTACTTCACCGAAGACCATGAATGGATCGAAGTCGACGGCCAGTCGGCCACGGTCGGCATCACGTCGTATGCCCAGGAACAGCTCGGCGACATCGTGTTCGTCGAAGTGCCGGCCGAAGGGACGAGCGTCGCCAAGGGCAACGAGGCCGCGGTGGTCGAGAGCGTGAAGGCGGCAAGCGACGTCTATTCGCCTGTCACCGGCATTGTCACCGAGGGCAATCCGGCGCTGGAAGACGATCCCGCGCTGGTCAACTCCGCGCCCGAGAGCGAGGGCTGGTTCTTCAAGCTGACCATCAGCCAGCCGAACGAACTGGAAGGACTGATGGACAAGGAACAGTACAAGGCCTTCTGCGACAGCCTCTAGGCTCCCCTCCCCTTCAGGGGAGGGGCCGGGGGGTGGGGGCTGTCATGCCGCCGCTTGCCCACATGCCCCACCCCAACCCCTCCCCTGAAGGGGAGGGGCTTTGGAGATGATAATGCGCTACCTGCCCCTGACCGATGCCGATCGCCGCGAGATGCTGTCCGTCATCGGCGCGCCCGACGTCGATGCGCTCTTCACCGACGTGCCCGCCGACCTTTATTTGCGCGAGCCGATCGGGGGCCTGCCTTCGCACGCCAGCGAAATGGCGGTCGAACGGCACATGCGCGCGCTTTCGATGAAGAACCTCGCCGCGGCCGATGCGGCGTTCTTCTGCGGCGCTGGGGCCTATCGCCACCACGTGCCCGCGTCGGTCGATCACATCATCCAGCGCGGCGAGTTCCTGACCGCCTACACGCCCTACCAGCCGGAAATCGCGCAGGGCACACTGCAGATGCTGTTCGAGTTCCAGAGCCAGGTCGCCCGGCTTTACGGCTGCGCGGTGGCGAACGCCTCGATGTACGACGGGTCGACCGCGTGCTGGGAAGCGGTGGCGATGGCGGGGCGGGTGACAAAGAAGAAGCGCGTCGTCCTGTCGGGCGCGCTGCACCCGCACTATGCCGAGACCATCCGCACGATGGCTAAGTTCACCGATGACGAGATCGCCGGCGCCCTTCCGTCGTTATCGGGTGCGCCCGATATCGACGGCCTCATCGCGCGGATCGACGAGAACACCAGTTCGGTCGTGGTCCAGTACCCCGACATCCTCGGCCACGTGTATGACCTCGCCCCGATCGCCGAGGCGGCGCACGCCAAGGGCGCGCTTCTGATCGCGGTGAATACAGAGCCGGTCGCCCTGGGCGCCGTAAGGTCGCCCGGTGAGATGGGCGCGGACATCGTCGTGGGCGAAGGGCAGTCGCTGGGCGTGGGCCTGCAGTTCGGCGGGCCGTACCTCGGCCTCTTCGCGGTGCGCGATCCCAGGCACGTGCGACAGATGCCGGGCCGCCTGTGCGGCGAGACGGTGGACGCCGAAGGCAAGCGAGGGTTCGTGCTGACGCTGTCCACCCGCGAGCAGCACATTCGCCGCGAGAAGGCGACCAGCAACATCTGCACCAATAGCGGCTTATGTGCGCTTGCGTTCACGGTCCACCTCACCCTTCTGGGTGAAAAGGGGCTGCGGGCGCTGGCGGCGGAGAACCACCGCCTCGCCTGCATCGCCGCCGACAAGCTGGCCGCACTGCCCGGAGTGAAGGTGCTGAACGACAGCTTCTTCAACGAATTCACGGTGATCCTGCCGACCGATGCCCGCGCGGTCGTGCGCGACCTGGCGAAGGACAAGGTGCTGGCGGGCGTCTCGCTCGGCCGGCTCTATCCCGGCGCCGACGCGCTGTCGGGCGGACTGCTGGTGGCCGTTACCGAAACCACGAGCGAGGAGGATATCGACACCCTCTGCTCCGCGCTGAAGGAGGTGCTGGCATGAACGCGCCCAACACGAGCGGCTGGAAGCCCGCGATGAACGCTGCCGCCCCCGGCGGGGACAGCCCGACCGTCACCGGCAACCGCGCGCTGATGCTGGAAGAACCGCTGATCTTCGAGATCGGCAGCGGCGAGAGGTGCGGCGTCGACCTGCCCGAGCCCCGCGAGGGTGCGAACCGCCTGGGCGGCCTCGCCCGGACGGAGGCGTTCGGCCTCCCCGGCCTCAGCGAACCCGAGACGGTGCGCCACTACACCCGCCTCAGCCGGCAGAACTACGCGATCGACCTCGGGCTCTTCCCGCTGGGCTCGTGCACGATGAAGCACAACCCGCGCCTCAACGAGAAGGTCGCACGGATGCCCGGTTTCGTCGACGTGCACCCGCTGCAGCCGGTCGACACCGTGCAGGGCGCGCTCGAAGTCATCAACGAACTCGCGCACTGGCTGATCGAGCTGACCGGAATGCACGGCGTCGCGATGACGCCCAAGGCCGGTGCCCACGGCGAACTGTGCGGCGTCCTGTGCATCCGCGCCGCGCTCGAAGCGAAGGGCGATGCGCGCGAGGTGATGCTCGTGCCTGAAAGCGCGCACGGCACCAATCCGGCCACCGCCGCCTTTGCCGGCTACCGGGTGGAGGACATTCCCGCCAACGCCGACGGCCGCGTCGACGTCGCCGCGCTGAAGGCGCGGCTGGGGCCCGACGTCGCCGGGGTGATGATCACCAACCCCAACACATGCGGCCTGTTCGAACGCGACCTCAAGGAAATCTCCGACGCGGTCCACGCGGCGGGCGGGTACGTCTATTGCGACGGGGCGAACTTCAACGCGATCGTCGGCCGCGTGCGCCCGGGCGATCTCGGCGTCGACGCGATGCACATCAACCTGCACAAGACCTTTTCCACCCCGCACGGCGGCGGCGGGCCGGGTTCGGGGCCGGTGGTTCTGAGCGAGGCGCTGAGCCCGTTCGGTCCGCTGCCCTACACCGCGCGAACGAAGGACGGCGTGGTCCACCTGATCGAGGAAGAGCAGGCCGAGGCGTTTTCGCAGGAACATCTCGGCGGCAAGATGCAGAGTTTCGGCAGGATGACCGCCTTCCATGGGCAGATGGGCATGTTCACCCGCGCGCTCGCCTACATCCTCAGCCACGGCGCCGACGGATTGCGGCAGGTATCGGGCGACGCCGTCCTCAACGCGAACTACGTGCTGCGCGCTTGCGAGGACCTGCTGGACGCGCCGTTCGGCGGCAGCGGACCGTGCATGCATGAGGCGCTGTTCTCGGATAAAAACTTCGGCGGTGGGCTCTCTACGCTCGATCTTGCCAAGGGAATGATCGACGAGGGCTTCCACCCGATGACGATGTATTTCCCGCTTGTCGTCCACGGCGCGATGCTGGTCGAACCGACCGAGACCGAGAGCAAGGCGGGCCTCGACCAGTTCATCGCCGCGCTGCGAAGCCTCGCCGAACGCGCCAGGGCGGGCGACGAAAGCCTGAAGACCGCGCCGCACTTCGCGCCGCGCCGCCGCCTCGACGAAACGCTCGCGGCGAGAAAACCGGTGCTCGCGTGGAGCGAGCCCGACGTGCCCGGGGGTCGGCCCACCCGGAGCGAGCAGGGCGGGAGCTAGCGCGCATGTGGCAGGCGATGTTCGGTATCACCAACCTCGTCGCGCTGGCGATGTGGGTCGTGCTGATCGCCCTGCCGCGCAGGCCGTTTACGCTCGCGCTTGTGTTGTACGCAGGCGTCGCGCTCCTGTGCCTCGCCTATGCCTCCGGTCTCGGCTGGGTGCTGGCGACCACCGGCGGAGGGGGCGGCGACTTCACGACGATCGAGGGCGTCCGGTCGATGTTCGCGACCGACGCCGGTGTAGCGATCGGATGGACGCATTACCTTGCGCTCGATCTCTTCGCCGGACTGTGGATCGCACGCGATGCCGACGCGAAGAAGTTCTCGCGGCTCGTGCAGGCACCGGTGCTGCTGCTGACGTTCATCGCCGGGCCGGCGGGCCTGCTGATCTGGCTGGTCGTGCGCGAACGGCGCGCGCGCGGGCCCGGCGGCTGGACGTCGAAGAAGCGCCCGACGCTCGGCTGACGACGCCGCGCCCTGGCGTGGGTCAGTCGATCACATCCTCGCCCGCCTGACCGACCGACTGGATGTCGCGGCCGAGACCCTTCACCGTGTTGCAGGCCGCCGTCGAGACGGTCAGCGCCGCCAGGCCGAGTGCGAGGACGATCTTGCGTGTCATGGTTCTTCGATCCTTTATCGTTGCGGGTCCGGCTGCTTCCTGAAGGCCGGACGGGGCGAAGTCATTCGCCGACCATGACACGGGCACGCTGCAGCGCAAGCCGGTGCTCGCGCCAGGCGATGATAAGCCCTGCGCCGACGATCAGTGGCACCCCCGCCCACGTCGCCTGGGTCGGCAGCCGGTCGAATACCCAAAATCCGAACAGCGTCGCCCAGATGAGCGAGGAGTAGTCCATCACGATCACACTCGCGACCGCGCCGTACTTGAGGGCCGCGGTCAGCAGGAACTGGCCCAGCAATCCGAAGAAACCGAGGCCGGCGAGCAGGCTCCATTGATAGGCGGTGTGCGGCGTCATCACGAACGGCATTGCCGCCGCCAGAAGGGGAAGGCTGAACGCGGCGAACCAGAAGACGATCGTCAGCGGCGGCTCGGTGCGGCCGAGGTCGCGGATCTGGATCGAGATGAGCGCGATCATGAAGGCCGCCGACAGCGCCATCGCCGCACCCAGCGGCGGCACGTGGCTGTGCCCGGGCTGCGCGATCACGATCACCCCGGCAAACCCCAGCGCGACGGCGCCCCAGCGCCTCTTGCCGACCGGCTCGCGCAGGATCAGCGCCGACAGCACGACTGCCCAGATCGCGGTGGTGAAATTGAACGTGGTCGCTTCCGCCAGCGGGAGAAGCGTCACTGCGCCGAAGTTGAGGAACATGCCGGCGAGCCCGGTCATCGCGCGGCCCGCGTGCGCCTTCAGCCGCTTGCTGCCGAGAACGTGCAGCCGCCGGTGCGCGGCAAACCAGGCCAGCAGGATCGGTACGGTCGGAAGCTGACGCCAGAACAGCGTCTCGGTGAGCGTCACGCCGCTTTCGACGACGAGCTTCACGAACACCAGCATGATCGACAGCACGAACGCGGCGCCCAGCCGGATCAGCAGCGCCATCATCGGGCGTTGGTCGGCGGCGGCATCGCTCATCTGCGCCCGCCATAGTGGCACTGGCGGTCCGCGCAACGCATCCCATATGGGCGACCGTGAAACTGCCCGACGCCCTGTTGTTCGCAAGCGATGCCGAAGTCGTGTTGCTGTGGGGGATCGGCGTCCTGCTCGTCGCGGCGGCGGCGCGCTACGCCGAAAGCCGCCGCGTCAGACGTGCGCGGATCGACCAGGTGGGCTGGGTGCCGTGGACCGGCCTGTTCCTCGTCCTTTGCGTGATCGGCCTGACCCTCGTCGGGCTCGGCGTGCTCGGCCTGATCAAAGGCTAGAGGCAGGCTTCAAGATACGCCTGGTCGAAGCCGAACTGGCGGGCCTTTTCGAGCGTGTAGGGCCTGAGGCCGCTCGAGCGGAACTCGCCGAGGATCTTGCCGTCCTCGCTCTCGTCGAGATACTCGAACTTGAAGAGCTCCTGCGTCACGATCACGTCGCCTTCCATGCCGATGACCTCGGTCACGTTTGTCGTCCGGCGGCTACCGTCGCGCAGACGTTTCACCTGCACGATAAGATCGACCGATTCCGCGATCTGGCGGCTGATGGCTTCCTTGGGGATCTTGATGTCGCCCATGAGGATCATGTTTTCCATACGGCCGAGGCATTCGCGCGGGGAGTTGGCGTGGAGCGTGCACATCGAACCGTCGTGACCGGTGTTCATCGCGGCGAGGAGATCGAAACACTCCGCGCCGCGGATTTCGCCCAGGATGATGCGGTC
The DNA here is from genome assembly GCF_003626915.1 of Tsuneonella amylolytica. Classification (NCBI taxonomy): domain Bacteria; kingdom Pseudomonadati; phylum Pseudomonadota; class Alphaproteobacteria; order Sphingomonadales; family Erythrobacteraceae; genus Tsuneonella; species Tsuneonella amylolytica. Next base: position 936,080 of record NZ_CP032570.1, on the reverse strand, counting down.
GGGGCGCATACGCAGGGCGTTCTTCACGAGATCGCCGATGGTGATCGCGCCTTGGCCCTCCAGGTTCGGCGGGCGGGTTTCCAGCGGCAGCCAGTGCGGCTGCTGCAGGCGAAGTTCGGCCGCGTCCTCGATCGTCAGCACGCGTTCGCCCGGGTCGATCATCTTCGACATGGCGTTGAGCATGGTCGTCTTACCGGAACCGGTACCGCCCGAGATGACGATGTTCATCCGGCACGCGCCGGCGATCTTCAGCGCGGTCGCCATCTTGTCGCTCATGCTGCCGAAGTCGCGCAGCATGTCGATGGTGATCGGCTTTTCGGAGAACTTACGAATGGAGATCGCGGTGCCGCGCAGGCTCAGCGGCGGCACGATCACGTTGACGCGGCTGCCGTCCTTCAGGCGGGCGTCGGCGAGCGGCGTGGTCTGGTCGACGCGGCGGCCGACCTGGTTCACGATGCGCTGGGCGATCTGGAACAGGTGCTGCTCGTCGCGGAACCGGATCGGCGCGATGACCAGCTTGCCCTTCTTCTCGATGTAGGTCTGGTCGGGGCCGTTGACCATGATGTCGCTGACGTCGGGGTCGTTGAGCAATTCCTCCAGCGGACCGAAGCCGAGCAGCTCGTCGATCAGCACCTTTTCCAGCGCGAACTGTTCGCGCCGGTTGAGGGTGACCTTGAGTTCGGCGAGCACCTCGAGGATGATCGGGCGGAATTCTTCCGACAGTTCGTCCTTGGTGAGGGTTGCGGCCGCTTCCGGGTCGACGCGTTCGAGCAGACGCGGCAGCACCTGCTCCTTGATCTTGTGGACGGATGCTTCGAACCCGCCGACTTCCTGCTGCTCGTGGATCGCGTTGGCGCGGTCGGCGAGGCGGGTCATCGCGTCGCCCTTGTTCGGGGCGCCGGCATCGTGGGACGGGGCGTGCATCGCGCCTTCGCCCGGCAGCGGGGGGAACTGCTCCCCGCCCGGCGGCGGCGTGTTGGCGGCGGGGATGCCGCCCTTCATCGGGCGCGCGACGCCGAACGACGGGCGGCCGCCGGGGGTCATGCCGCCGGGTCCGTTCTTCCGTCCGAATGCGCTCATCGATAATTCCTTCGGGGCCTGCAGGCGATTGCGTGGGCTGCCATCCGCCAACGAAGCGAACGGCGCCTTCCGAATGAAGGTGAATAGGAAGGAAACCTTATTTTTTTCCTAAGCGGGCCCCTGCCTGCCGGGGGTGGCACGGGAGCGATCCGGCCCCTACGGAGCGCGGCATGACGGGCGGCGAATCGGACGGCGGGGAACGCAGCGGACTGCTGCTGGCACTCGCCGGCTTCGCGCTCCTGTCGCTGGGCGACGCGGTCGTGAAATCGATGGCCGGCCAGTGGGCGCCGAGCGCGATCGCGACCTTGCGATATGCCATCGGTGCCAGCGGTCTCGCCGCGTTGCTCTATGCGCGCGAAGGGCGGGGCGGCTTTGTGCTGCACCGACCGGGCCTGCAACTCGTCCGCGGCGCGAGCGTGTCACTGGCGACCATTGCGTTTTTTTCCGCGCTCACCGTGATGCCGCTGGCCGAGGCGACGACGATCGTCTTCGTCAGCCCGCTGATCACGGGGTTGCTCGCTCCCCTATTTCTCAAGGAACCGTCGCGACTGCGAACATGGATCGCATCGGGAGTGGCGTTTGTCGGGGTGATGATCGTCCTGCGTCCGAATTTCGCCGCACTCGGGTGGGCGGCCCTGCTGCCCCTGGGATCGGCTGTGGGCATGAGCGGACTGATGATGGCCAACCGCGCGGTCATGGGGCGGACGAGCGCGCTGGCGATGCAGGCCTCGGTCGCGCTGGTGGCGGCGCCGATCATGCTGGCGGCGACCGTGGCGGGGCATTTTTCCGCCATCGGAGCGCTGGCAGTGGGCGTTCCTTCTGCGATCGTGATCGCCAAATGCGCTGTCGTGGCGCTGACGGCGAGTTCCGCGCACTGGCTCATCTACCTCGGCACCACCCGCGCCGGTGCAGCGACGATCGCCCCGATGACGTACGTCCAGCTCATCGTCGCCACGACGGTCGGATGGTTGTGGTTCGGCGACCGGCCCGACGCCACGACCCTGCTGGGCGCGGCGGTCATCATCGGGGCCGGTCTGTATCTGTGGCGGGCGGGGCAGGGGCGGCGTGAGCCGGCCGAAATCCCTTGAAGATTGCGAAGGGCGACCTTTTGGGTCACTTTGGGCTAGACGAACTGGACGAGGAAATTGCCTTGCGCGCAGCCGCGATCCGTCGCCAGAAGCCTCGATCGAGATGGCCCGATGCCTTCATCCTCGCCACCGCCCAGACACGCGGGCGGGTGCTGGTGACACGAAATACCAAGGATTCCCGGCCATGAGGCCGGGCATCCGCGTTCCCTGTATCCTGTAGAAGAAAGCAATCACCCTATGTGCGGAATCATCGGTATCGTCGGCCAGGAAGAGGTCGCGGATCGCCTGGTCGACGGGCTCAAGCGGATGGAATACCGCGGCTACGACAGCGCGGGCGTCTGCACGCTCCATGACGGTCAGCTCGTGAGGCGGCGCGCACAGGGCAAGCTTGCCAACCTCGTCGAGGAACTGGCCCATAACCCCGCGCCCGGCGACGTTGGCATCGCGCATACCCGATGGGCGACCCACGGCGCGCCCACGGCCAACAACGCGCACCCGCACGCGACCGATCACGTCGCGCTTGTCCACAACGGGATCATCGAGAACTTCAAGCCTCTGCGCGAGGAACTGACCGCCAGGGGCCGTATGCTCGAAAGCGAAACCGACAGCGAGGTCGTCGCGCACCTCGTGTCCGAAGAGATCGAGAACGGTGCCTCGCCGCAGGACGCGGTCAAGTCCGTGTTGCCGCGCCTGCGCGGTGCGTTCGCACTCGCCATCGCCTTTCGCGACCATCCCGACATGCTGATCGGCGCGCGGCTGGGTTCGCCGCTCGTGGTCGGATACGGGGAGGGGGAGACCTACCTCGGCTCCGACGCGCTGGCGCTTGCCCCGCTGACGCAGCGCATCGCCTACCTGGAAGAAGGTGACTGGGTGGTGATTACCCGCGACGGCGCGCAGGTCTTCGATGCGGAGAACGAACCCGCCACGCGCGAGATAACCACTTCGGGCGCCTCGGCCGCCGCGGTCGAGAAGGGCAACTACCGCCACTATATGCAGAAGGAGATCTTCGAGCAGCCGACCGTCGTCGCGCAGACCCTGCAGAGCTACATCCACCAGGCCGGCAACCGCGTGGCGCTGCCGCAGATCGATTTCGATCTCTCCGCGATCCGCCGCGTCACCATCGTGGCGTGCGGCACGTCGTATTACGCCGGGATGGTGGCGAAATACTGGTTCGAGACGTTCGCCCGCGTTCCGGTCGACATCGATTTCGCGTCCGAGTTCCGCTACCGCGAACCGGTGCTGGAAGACGGCGGCCTGTCGCTCTTCATCAGCCAGAGCGGCGAGACGGCCGATACGCTGGCGGCGCTGCGTTATTGTAAGGACGCCGGCCAGACGATCGCGGTCGTGGTCAACGTGCCGACGAGCTCCATGGCGCGAGAGGCGGACCTGCTGCTGCCGACCCACGCCGGCCCGGAGATCGGGGTCGCCAGCACTAAGGCCTTCACGTGCCAGCTGGCGGTACTGGCCGCGCTCGCCGCGCATCTCGCCGTGAAGAAGGGCCGGATGGACCGCGACGAGGAACAGGAAGTCGTGCGCCACCTGCTTGAGGCGCCGGCCGCGCTCAACGCCGCGCTCGACCACGACGACGACATCGCCGGCATGGCGCACCTCATCGCCCCGGCGCGCGACGTGCTCTACCTCGGGCGCGGGCCGGACTTCCCGCTGGCGCTTGAAGGGGCGCTGAAGCTGAAGGAAATCAGCTACATCCACGCCGAAGGTTACGCATCGGGCGAGATGAAGCACGGACCCATCGCGCTCATCGACGAGGCGGTGCCCGTCATCGTTCTCGCGCCCAGCGGCCCGCTGTTCGAAAAGACCGTCAGCAACATGCAGGAGGTGCGCGCCCGCGGCGGCAAGATCGTGCTGATCTCTGACGAGGCAGGTCTCGAGGAAGCCGGCGAAGGCTGCCTCGCAACGATTCAGATGCCCCGCGTCCATCCGCTGATCGCTCCGCTGGTCTACGCGGTGCCGGTGCAGCTTCTCGCGTACCATGTCGCGGTCGCGAAGGGCACCGACGTCGACCAGCCCCGCAATCTGGCAAAATCCGTGACGGTCGAATGATGGATTGGGACGGCACGCGAGCAGCCCGAAAGTCGCGTGCCGTTCCGTTCCGTTGCGCAAGTTGGATCGCGCTGGTGAAATATCCGGTTGGTTAATTTGACGTTGCGAAACCCTGCGGAATTTTGCTTTCTTTGAAAGAGTTTACTAGCCTATAACCTTTGCCAAGCTAACGCGGCTGGGTGAACGACAGTGCGCCCATTTCACCGATCGATCCGGCCGCGCTGCCGTTTGCCGCGCTATTGGGGCTACGCGACCCCGGCACTCCCGAATGGAATCGGCTACGGGCTCTGCAGTTTTCTCGCATGGGCCAGACCATTCGGGCTCGGATCGTCATGCATGCGATCTGCGCGGCTCTCGTCTGCTGGATCTATGCATTCAGCGCCCCTCTCGTCCTGCTCGCGGCATTCCCGGCCGTCCTTCTCGCGGCGCTCGGTGTTGCAGCGCGGTCCGATCGGCTTCTCGCGTTCGAGGATCGTGCGAAACTGGCTCATGCGGAAATGCGCCAACGGGCGATGCCTGCCGCTCTGGTGGGCATGGTATGGGGCGGTGCGTCGATAGCGTTCGGGTGGTTCGGGGATCCGGCAGTGTTGCCGGCGATGGTCGCGATGATCGGACTGCTCTTCCTCGCATCGACGCTGGCCGTGGGTCTTGCACCCGTAGTCACGCTCGCGTTCGCGGCGACGAGTGGGGGGCTGACCTTGGTAGCGCTGGCATTGTTCGGTCAATGGCCGCTTATCCCGGTTGTCGCGATGATGTTCGCGGTGCTCGTCACGGGAATTGCCAACGTCGCCCGCATCCATCTCGCCGCCTGCCTCGCGGAAGCCGGCAATGCGGAAAAGAGCGAGGTCGTCTCGCTGCTGCTTCGTGAATTCGAAGAGAACCAGGCCGACTGGCTATGGCAAATCGATACGAACCGCCTCATCCGGTCGGCCAGTCCCCGGTTCGCTTTCGCATTAGGGCAAAAGGTGGAGGACGTCGAAGGCAAGGCGTTCCTCGAACTCATCAGCGGCGAGGCGTGGGAAAGCGGCCAGTTTCCGTCTTCGCTGCACGATCTGGCTGAACGGTTGAAGCGCCGCGAGAGTTTTTCCAACCTCCTCGTCAAGGTCGCCATCGGGCGCGAACACAGATGGTGGGAGCTGTCGGGCACTCCGATGCTCGACGACAACGGCGCATACCTCGGCATACGCGGTGTCGGTTCGGACGTGACAGAGCAGCGCGAGTCGAGCGAGAAGATCGCCTATCTCGCGCGGTACGACACGCTGACCGGTCTCCCGAACCGGCTGATGCTGACCGAAGCGCTCGGCGATGCGCTGCGTTATGCCGAACAGTGGCGCACGCGGTGTGCATTCCTGATGATCGATCTCGACCGGTTCAAGTCAGTCAACGATTCGCTCGGTCACCAGGTGGGCGACAAACTTCTTGCGCAGGTATCGGCGCGGCTGAAGGCACTGATGGGCGAGAACGAGTTGTGCGGTCGGTTGGGCGGCGACGAGTTCGCGATCGTCATTCGCGACGCGAGCGAGCGCAGCTGCATCGAACGGGTCGCCAAGAGCGTCATCGCCCGCCTTTCGCAACCCTATCAAGTCGATCACCACACGCTGTATGTCGGCGCCAGCGTGGGCACTGCAGTCGGCCCGCGCGACGGCAAGTCGGTCGAGGAACTGATGCGCAATGCCGATCTCGCGCTATACCGTGCGAAGGACGAAGGCGGGGGCGAGCATCGCGATTACGAACCTGCGCTCCACGCCAATGCCGAGGAGCGCCGACAGCTCGAATTCGCGCTTCGCCGGGCTTTGGAGAACCGCGAACTGGAGCTGAACTTCCAGCCCGTGGTCGATGCCGTCAGCGAATGCGTCGTCAGCTTCGAAGCCTTGGTGCGCTGGAACAGCAAAGACCACGGCTTTGTCAGCCCGGGCAAGTTCGTGCCGATCGCCGAAGATACCCGCCTGATCGTGCCCATCGGCACATGGGTCATGGAACAGGCATGCCGCGAGGCGACGCGCTGGCCGGAACATGTCCGGATCGCGGTGAACGTCAGTCCGGAACAGCTCTTCGAGCCGGACTTCGCCACCACGGTCGTACGCGCCTTGTCGGCAAGCGGCCTTGCGGCAAGCCGGCTCGAACTGGAAGTGACCGAGAGCATCTTCTTGCGCGACGCGTCCATCGCCCGCGCCAGTCTCGAGCAGTGTATCGCACTCGGCTGCACCGTCGCGCTCGACGATTTCGGTACAGGGTATTCCTCGCTCGGTTACCTCCGCAAGATCAGCTTCTCGACCATCAAGGTCGACCGCAGCTTCGTGCAGGGCGCGGCGCAGCAAAACAAGGAAGCGTTGGCGATCATCCGCGCGGTCGTCGCGATGGCCGAAAGCCTCGAGATGACGACCACGGCGGAGGGCGTCGAAAGCGCCGAGGAAGCGGAACTTATCCGTCGCCTCGGCTGCACCAAGATTCAGGGTTATTACTTCGGACGGCCGATGCAGGCGGAGGATGCTCTCAAGCTGTTCCGCCGGCGCTCGACGGATTTGCCGGATGATACCCGCCAGGTTAGCAACGCAGCCTAGGTGCCCACCAGCGCACCTACCGCGCCTTCGAACAGGGTCCGGCCGTCGCTGCCGCCGTGATCGGCCTCGATCGCGCGTTCGGGATGGGGCATCATGCCGAGCACGGTAGCGGTTTCGTTGAGGACGCCCGCAATGTCCCTCTGCGACCCGTTCACCGTGTCCGCGTAGCGGAACGCGACCCGCCCTTCGCCTTCGATCCGGTCGAGCGTCGCCTCGTCGGCGAAGTAGTTGCCGTCATGATGGGCGACCGGGAGGTGGACCGTGCTGCCGGTCTCGTATCCGGACGTGAACAGCGATTGGCCGTTTTCGACAACCAGCGGCGCCGTGCGGCAGGTGAAGGTGAGCTGCGCATTGCGCATCAGCGCACCCGGCAGCAGACCGCTTTCGGTCAGCACCTGGAAGCCGTTGCACACGCCCAGCACCGGCACGCCCCGGCCGGCGGCCTCGATCACCGCGCGCATCACCGGGCTGCGGCTGGCGATCGCCCCGCAGCGCAGATAATCGCCGTAAGAGAACCCGCCGGGCACCGCAATGAAATCCAGCCGTTCGGGCAGGTCGGCATCGCCATGCCACACGCGCAGGGCCTTCTCGCCCGACACCTTTTCCAGCGCGACCGCCATGTCGCGATCGCAGTTCGATCCGGGAAAGGTGATGACCGCGCCGCGGAACGCCATCAGGCGGCCGCCCGGGCCGTTTCCGGCTTCTCGATGGAGTAGTTCTCGATGACCATGTTGGCGAGCAACTGGCGGCACATCGCGTCGAGGTCCGCGTCGCTGGTTCCGTCGGCCACGTCGAGTTCGATCAGCCGACCGACGCGCACGTCCTCGACCCCGGAGAAACCCAATCCCTCGAGCGCGTGGTGCACCGCGCGGCCCTGTGGGTCGAGCACCCCAGGCTTCAGGCTGACGTGGATACGGACTTTCATGGCGGCACGGCCCTCGATGGATGGCGGGAAACGCGCCGAGCCTATGGCGAAAGGCGGCCCTCAGGGCAAGGCGGGCGAGCCGCTTTTGCCGGGCGGCGAGGGGGCGGGCAACGCCACGATCTCGACCGCGTCACCTGGCTTCAGGTAGCGCGCCGCGGTCGCCTGGATGTCGGCGGCGGTAACCGCGCTCGCGGCGGCCTTGCCGGTCAGCATCCGGTCGACCTGCCAGCTTTCGGTCTGGGCCCGCGCGGCGGCACGCAGCCATCCGCCGTCGGTCTTGAACATGTTGTCGTAGGCCTCCAGCATCGGCTTGCGCGCGCGGTCGAGCACGTCGTCATCGACCGGTTCGGCCGCCAGCCGTTCCAGCACTGCCCGGATCGCGGCGCGCGTGGCACCGACGTCGCCGACATCGACCGAGGAGGAGACGGTAAAGGTCCCGTACCCGCGGTAGGTGCCCGACGACGCGTTGGCGGCGGAGGGGGAATAGGCCTTCCCCAGCTTTTCACGTATCTCTTCCGTCAGCTCGATCCGCATCACCCGCTCGAGCAGTTCGAGCCGCAAAAGACCGGCGAAATCGCGATCGTCGCTGGTCGGCCAGACCATCTGCAGCACGGCCTGATCGGGTTCGCCGGTGTGAACGACGGTCCGGGCCCCCCTGTCGGTGGTGAAGGTCCGCTCGCGGGCCTCTTCGCGCGGCCGAAAATCCGTCTCGCGCTCGGCAAGTGCGCCGAGCGTCTTTCCGACGAGCGCGATCGCCGCGGCCTCGTCGATATCGCCCACCATCCCGATCTCGATCGCGCCCCGCGCCAGCCGGTCGCCGATCGCTGCTTTGAGGCCGTCGTAGGTGAGCGCGGCATAGGCCGCTTCCGGTGCGAGCGAGAACCGGGGGTCGCCGTCCGACAGGATGCGGCCTAGCTCTGCGTTCAGCGCACCGCGCGGTGTGGCCCGCAGGCGGCGGTACCATGTGGTTGTCTCGCGCCGGAACCGCGCTTCGCCCTCCTTGCGGTATCCGGGATCGGTCAGCGCCGCGGTGAGGAGGTCGAGCTGGAGTTCGAGATCGGCGGGGGTGGTGAGGCCCCCGGTGACGAACACGTCGTCGGCAGCGGCGAAGTTCATCGATACCGTACGACCGGCAAGCAGCGACTGCAGTTCGTCTTCGCTGTGCTTGCCGAGGCCGCCCACCGGCAGGAACCCGGCCATGGCCGTCGCGAGCGGATCGTTGCGGGTATTGAGCAGCTGCCCCCCGTCGATCGCCATGGCGAAGCGGATGCGATCCTTCTCGAGACCGGTTCTCTTGAGATTGAGCCGTACGCCGTTGGCGAACCGGATCTCGCGGATGCCGAGGCGGGGATCGACGCTGTCCGCGACGACCGTCCCCGGCGTCCCGAAGTCGGTGTAGGCAAACGTGCCCGCGGCAACCCGGTCGGGCGCGGCCACGCTTTCGGACATCGCGGTATTCCACGCAGTGCGTAGCGCATCGGCCCCGCCCGCCGGTGCGCGGCGCCCCTGGAAGCGGATCAGCGGATCGTCGAGCGCGGCGGCGTCGGCCCGAAGCGCTTCGAGCACGGCGCCAGGCGTGATCGAGGGGGCGAACTCCTCGAACCGGGCGAGGCCGCTTTCGGGCGTGGAGGGGATGAGGTCGTCGCCCAGCAATGCCTCGATCGACGCGACGAGGGCGCCATTGCTGCGGGTTTCGGCGCTCGCCGCTGCGTTCTCGGCACTCTGGCGGGTGCGGGCGACCTGCTCGGCAATCTCGGCCTCGGTGAAGCCGTACTCCATCGCCCTTCGCCATTCGCGCACCGCAGTCGCCAGACCCTTTTCCCATTGCCCGTCGAGCGCGTCGACGATGAGATTGGTCGAACGCGCTGCATCGAACAGGTCGGCGGTGCCGAACCCGGCCCCGCGGTAGGGCGCATCTTCCGTCCGCGCGAGCGCGGCGAACCGGCGATTGAGCGCGCTGTATCCGATCTGCTGGAGCAGCTTCGTCCGCCGCATGGCGATGCTGTCGGGCTCCTCGCGGTACGGCGACAGGCGGGAGGCGGTCACCCGTTCCGACAACGCCGGGTCGAGGTAAATGTCGGTCTCGCCCTTGCGATCGAGGTCGACGGGGCCTGCGGTTGGCGTCGCCGGCACCGGGGCGGGGGCCCAGTCGGCGAAGCGCGCGCGGATCGCCGCCTCGACCGCCGGAACGTCGATCGCGCCCACCACCACCAGCACCGCGTTACCCGGCACGTATGTCCGCCGATAGAAGGCGCGCAGCCGTTCGGCATCGGCAGCGCGGAGCGTCTCGTCGGTCCCGATCGGCAGGCGCTCGGGAAACCGCGCACCGGGGGCGGTGAAGGCCCATTCGTCTTCGGTCTCCTTGATCTGCCAGTTCGTGCGGTCGCGCTTTTCCGACAGGATCACGCCGCGTTCGCGTTCGACCGCGGCGGGGTCGATGGTGAGGTTGCCGGCTGTCTCGCGCATCAGCATCAGCGCCGTGTCGACCAGCTTCGGATCGCTGCGCGGGAGGTCGAGCTTGTAAGTCGTCCATTCGAAGCTCGTCGCGGCGTTGGTGTCGGCACCGAAGGCGAGCCCTTCGCGTTCGAGCAGCTTCGTCATCTCGCCTTCGGGCACCGCCTTCGACCCGTTGAACGCCATGTGCTCGAGGAAGTGGGCGAGGCCGCGTTCCTCGTCGGTTTCCGCCAGCGAGCCCGAACCGATGCGCAGGCGCACGAGCACGGTGCCTTCGGGCAGGTGATTTTCGCGCAGGACGTAGCGCATGCCGTTGGGCAGCGTGCCGAACCGGAAGGCGGGGTCGACCGGCACGTCGCTTGTCTCGAACGGCCAGGCGGCGGCAGTCTCCGGCGGGGGCGGGGCGGCCATAGCGGGGGCGGCGGAGAGGAGCAGGAACGGCAGTATCGCGAGGGACTTCATGACAGGCATCCTTGCCCGCCCCGGCTGAACGGGGCAACAACCGCAGCCCGATGAAGCTCGACCTCGTCTACAATCCCTATGCGGGCAGTTTTCGGCAGCATCGGCTGGATGATCTGGCGCGTGCGTTCGCATCGGAAGGGGTCGACGTGCGCCTCGTCGCCTCGCCCCGCGAATGGACGCCTGCCGGCGACCCGCCCGATCTCGCCTGCATCCATGGCGGCGACGGGACGCTGCGCGATGCGGTGCAGGCGCTCGGCCGGATGGCCGGAGCCATTCCGCTTTGCATCGCCCCGTCGGGCACGATCAACCTCGTCGCGCGCGAGGTCGGCTATGCGCGCGATCCGGAGCGGCTGGCCGCGCAAGTGATGGCGGCATGGCGGCGCGGTCCGGAAGGATGGCTCTCCGCGCCGCTTTATCGGCTGGGCGACCTGCCGGTGGTCGCCTGCCTGTCCATCGGCCCGGACAGCCACGCGGTCGCGCACGTGTCGGGCGCACTCAAGAAGCGGGTCGGGCGGCTGGCCTACGTAGTCGCGATGATGCGCGTCCTGCGGCACTGGCCGCGCGAGACCATGCGCGTGTCGGGCGAGCTTGCCGACGGAACGCCGTTCGCGTGCGAGGCGGGCGCGGTGATCGCGAGCCACGGTGCGCTTTATGCGGGCCGCTACCGCCTTTCACCCAAGGCTGCGCTGAGAGCCGACGCGGTGGAGCTGATCGTCCTCACCCGCCCGTCCCGGCTCGGCATCATGGCGGCGGTCGCGGCGGCGTTCGCGAAGCTTCCGCTCGACCGGCTGGGCCTTGCGGAAATCCGCAGCATACGCCGCGCGTCGTTCGACCGGTGCGTCCACCCCGTGCAGGTGGACGGCGACCATATCGAAGGGGCCGGCATGGCAATCGAGCCGGCCGGTATCACCCTGCGCTACGTGATCTGACCGCCTACTTCTTGGGCTTAGGATTGCCGCGTAGCCGTCCGCGGTGCGCGCTCATGTCGAGCACTTCGCCCGGCGCCTGGCCGTCGTCCTGCAGCAGCCCCAATCGGCGTGCCACCTCCTGATACGCCTCGCTCTCGCCGCCGAGGTCCCGGCGGAAGCGGTCCTTGTCGAGCTTCTCGCCGGTCTTGATGTCCCACAGGCGGCAGCCGTCGGGGCTGATCTCGTCGGCCAGGATCGTGCGGCTGTAGTCCTGGTCCCATATACGCCCGAACTCGAGCTTGAAATCGACCAGGCGGATGCCGATCGCGGCGAACATGCCGCAGAGGAAATCGTTGATGCGGATCGCCATGCTGGAGATATCCTGCATCTCCTCGTGGCTCGCCCAGTTGAAGCAGGCGATTTCCTCTTCGGAAATGAACGGATCGCCCAGCGCGTCATCCTTGTAGCAGTATTCGATCAGGGTGTGCGGCAGCGGCTCGCCTTCCTCGATGCCGAGGCGCTTCGACAGCGAACCGGCGGCGACGTTGCGGACGATCACCTCGATCGGAATGATCTCGACCTGCCGGACCAGCTGCTCGCGCATGTTGAGTCGGCGGATGAAATGCGTCGGGATGCCGATGTGAGCGAGCCGGGTGAACACATACTCGCTGATGCGGTTGTTGATCACGCCCTTGCCGTTGATCGTGCCCTTCTTCTGGGCGTTGAAGGCGGTCGCATCGTCCTTGAAGTACTGGATCAGCGTGCCCGGCTCGGGGCCTTCGTAGAGGATCTTGGCCTTGCCTTCGTAGACCTGGCGGCGGCGGGAGGACATCGGGGCAGAGCCTTTCGAGTATCGGTTTCGGCCGCTCCGGAATCGGTCCGACGCAGCTAAATGATTGATCTGTAAACGGTTATACCGTCGCGCAGATGCGGCTTATCACAGGTTGGCCCGCGCCCCAATGCCCGCGAGCGCCGCGATCTCGCCGAGTACCCGTTCGGCCCATTCGGGACGGCAGATCAGGAGGTCGGGCATATAGGTGTCGGCCCGGTTGTAGACGAGCGGCGATCCGTCGACCCGCGAACAGTGGAGGCCGTGTGCCCGAGCGACCGCGACCGGCGCGCAGCTGTCCCACTCGTATTGGCCTCCGGTGTGGAGATAGATATCCGCCTCGCCGCGCACCACCGCCATCGCCTTCGCCCCGGCGCTGCCCATGGGCAAAAGTTCGCCGCCTATCGCTTTCGATACCGCGACGGCTTCGGCAGCGGGTCTCGTGCGGCTGACGACAAGTCGCGGACGGTCGGCGGCGGGCGGAAGCGGGGCGGGCGCATCGGATCGCAGGACGAGGCCGAGCCCCGGCAGGGCCACCGCGCCGGTTTCGGCCACCCCGTTCACCGTCAGCGCGACGTGAACCGCCCAGTCGGTGCGCCCTTCACCGTATTCCCGCGTGCCGTCGACCGGATCGACGATCCACACGCGCTCCTTCCCGAGCCGGGCGGGGCTGTCCTTTTCCTCTTCCGACAGCAGTCCGTCGTGGGGACGCAATTCGCGCAAGGCGGCGACGAGGACGGCGTTCGCCTCCGCATCGCCGGCGCGGCCGAGGTCCTCGCCGTGATGGCGGCCGCTTTCCCGCACCTCCAGCAGGATGCGCCCCGCCTCTTCGGCGAGATGGGCCGCAAGATCGGCGTCGGTCACAGCGGGAACAGCTTCGCGAGAATGGCCTCGGCGGCTTCGTCGGCGGTCATCTCGACCGTGTTTACCACGATCTCGGGGTTTTCCGGCGGCTCGTAGGGACTGTCGATCCCGGTGAAGTTCTTGAGATCGCCCGCGCGCGCCTTCTTGTAGAGACCCTTCACGTCGCGCTCCTCGGCGACCGACAGCGGGGTATCGACGAAGATCTCCACGAATTCGCCCTCGGGCAGCATATCGCGCACCATCGCGCGCTCGGCACGGAAGGGACTGATGAAGGCGGTGAGGACGATGAGGCCCGCGTCCGCCATCAGCTTCGCCACTTCGCCGATGCGGCGCACGTTCTCGATGCGGTCGGCCTCGGTGAAGCCCAAATCCTTGTTGAGGCCGTGCCGCACGTTGTCGCCGTCGAGGAGGAAGGTGTGCCGGTTCATCCGGGCCAGCCGTCTTTCCACCGCGTTGGCGATCGTCGATTTGCCGGCGCCCGACAAACCCGTGAACCACAGGACCAGCGGCTTCTGGTTCTTCATTGCCGCATGCGCATCGCGGCTGATGTCGGTCGGCTGCCAGTGCACGTTCTGCGCGCGCCGGAGGCTGAAGTGCAGCATCCCCGCGCCGACCGTCCGGTCGGTAATCTTGTCGATCAGGATGAACCCGCCGAGTGCCGGATTGGCAGCATAGCTTTCGAACACCACCGGCCGGTCGGTCGCGATCTCGGCCACGCCGATCGCGTTGAGCTTCAACGTCTTGGCGGCGAGGTGTGCGCCTGGCCCGGCGGGATCGTCGACGTCGATCTCGTATTTCGGCTCGGCGACGGTCGCGGTGACCGTCTGCGTGCCGAGCTTCATCCAGTAGCCGCGTCCCGGCAGCAGCACATCGTCGTCGAGCCAGACGATCGTCGCCTCGAACCGGTCGGACACCTGCGGCGGATCGCCGGCCGCCGCGATCACGTTGCCGCGGCTGCAGTCGATCTCGTCGGCGAGCGTCAGCGTGACCGACTGTCCCGCCTGCGCGAGATTGAGGTCGCCATCGAAAGTGGAGATCGCCTTGACGGTGCTCGTCTTGCCCGACGGCAGCACACGCACCGCGTCGCCCGGCGCAACCGTTCCGCCGGCGATCAGCCCGGCGAACCCGCGGAAGTCGAGGTTGGGGCGGTTCACCCACTGGACCGGCATGCGGAAGGGCTTGCTCGCCTCGCGCTGCGACAGCACCTCCACGCTTTCCAGGTGCTCGACCATCGAAGGCCCGTCGTACCACGGCGTATTGTCCGAACGGCCGGCGATGTTGTCGCCCCGGAAGCCCGAGATCGGAATGGCGGTGAAGCTCTCGATGCCGATGCTCTGCGCATAAAGCGCATAGTTGGCGACGATCGCGTCGTATGTCGCCCGGTCGTAACCGACGAGGTCCATCTTGTTGACCGCCAGCACGACGTTTTGGATGCCGAGCAAGTGGCAGAGATAGCTGTGCCGGCGCGTCTGCACGAGCACGCCCTTGCGCGCATCGACCAGGATCACTGCAAGATCCGCAGTGCTCGCGCCCGTCACCATGTTGCGCGTGTACTGTTCGTGCCCCGGGCAATCGGCGACGATGAACTTGCGTTTCTCGGTCGAGAAGAAGCGGTAGGCGACGTCGATCGTGATGCCCTGTTCGCGCTCCGCGGCGAGGCCGTCGACCAGCAGCGCGAAATCGATCTCCTGCCCTTGCGTGCCCACGCGCCGGCTGTCGTTTTCCAGCGCAGCGAGCTGGTCCTCGAAGATCATCTTGCTGTCGTATAACAGCCGGCCGATCAGCGTCGATTTGCCGTCGTCAACGCTGCCGCAGGTGATGAAGCGCAGCATCGTCTTGTGCTGGTGCCGGTCGAGGTAGGCGTCGATGTCCTCCGCTATCAGTGCATCGGTTTCGTAGGCGGGTGCGGGCGGGGCGGCGTCGGCCATCAGAAATACCCCTCCTGCTTCTTCCTCTCCATGCCCGCGCCACCCTCGTCGCGGTCGATGGCCCGGCCTTGCCGCTCGGAGGTCGTGGTGAGCAGCGTCTCCTGGATCACCTCGCTCAGCGTCGCCGCCTCGCTCTCCACCGCGCCGGTGAGCGGATAGCACCCGAGGGTGCGGAACCGGACCGATCGCATGACCGGATACTCACCCGGCGCGAGGGGGAAACGGTCGTCGTCGACCATCAGCAGCATTCCATCCCGCATCACCGTCGGCCGGGGCGCGGCGAAATAGAGAGGGACGATTTCGATCCCTTCGAGCTGGATGTATTGCCACACGTCGAGCTCGGTCCAGTTCGACAGCGGGAACACCCGAATGCTTTCGCCCGGCTTCTTGCGCGTGTTGTAGAGGTTCCACAGTTCGGGCCGCTGATCCTTCGGGTCCCAACCGTGGCTGGCGGTGCGGAAACTGAACACCCGCTCTTTCGCGCGGGCCTTCTCCTCGTCACGGCGCGCGCCGCCGAAGGCCGCGTCGAACCCGTAATGATCGAGCGCCTGCTTCAGCCCTTGCGTCTTCCACATGTCGGTATGGAGCGGGCCGTGGTCGAACGGGTTGATCCCGCGGCTCTTCGCCTCCTCGTTCTGCCATACGAGCAGGTCCATCCCGGCGTCGTCCGCGCTTTTTTGGCGCAGATCGTACATCGCGCGGAATTTCCACGTGGTATCGACGTGCAGCAGCGGGAACGGCGGCGGCGCGGGATGGAACGCCTTTTTGGCTAGGTGCAGCATGACTGCGCTGTCCTTGCCGATCGAGTAGAGCATCACGGGCTTCGCCGCCTCGGCGACGACCTCGCGCATGATATGTATGCTCTCCGCCTCGAGACGCTGGAGATGGGTGAGGGAACTGCTCATCGTGCCGCGCCGCATGGCAGCATGCGCATGGGCAGCGAAGCAAGAAATGCTTGGGTATCGGGTAAGGGGGGCGCGAACTTCGGAAGCCGGTGGCGGAGACGGAGGGATTCGAACCCTCGGTACCCTGATAGAGTACGGTTCCTTAGCAGGGAACTGGTTTCAGCCACTCACCCACGTCTCCGGGCCCGATGGCAGGCGCGCGCTATAGCGGGGGGGTTTTCGGGCGGCAAGGCTTCATTGCGGGCATCGTCGCAGTCGGCGAAGAGGACTCGCTTTGCCGCAAATCGGATTCGCTTCGCCGCGCATTCATTGCCGCTTCACCGCCGGGGGCCTTTCTTGCGAGGTGGACAAATCCCGAGGGACGGGATGGAGGGACCCATGACCAATTTCGAAGCCATCGTCCGCCGTGCGCGAAGGGCAGCGATCGCGGCGTTCGCCGCCGCAGCGTTCGTCGCCGGCCCCGCGATGGCGCAGATCGAGACGATCGATCCCAACTCGGGCATCGATGCCGATCTCAACACCCAGGCCCCCGCCGAGACGCCGGGCGAGCCGGCGCCTTACAACGATACGACAACTTATTCCGCGGCGCCGCCCGCCGGCGCCCCGACGGAGGTCGCGCCGGAATGGAGCGAGCCCGTCGTGACCAGCGGCGACGCCTCGGTCGCGGCCAGCCAGGCGTCGGCCAATCCGGAAGTCGCCGCCGTTCAGGGCGATACCTACAAGAAGGACGACCTCATCGGAGCGGCCGAGGGCGTTTTCGGCAAGGGCGCCGAAGGTCTCGCCCGGATGATCGAGGATCTGCTCGCCAAGCAGGGCGAACCCAATGCCTACATCATCGGCCGCGAGGCGGGGGGCGCGTTCGTCGTCGGCGCGCGGTACGGTTCGGGCACGCTGCATCACAAGGTGGAGGGGCAGAAACCCGTCTATTGGACCGGCCCGTCGATCGGCTTCGACGCGGGCGCGAACGCGGGCAACACGTTTGTGCTGGTCTACAACCTCTACGATACCGAGGAACTCTACGAGCGTTTCCCCGCCGGCGAAGGGGCGGCCTACGTCATCGGCGGCCTCAATGCCTCCTACGTGCGCAAGGGCGACGTCGTCTTGATCCCCATCCGGGTCGGCGCCGGGCTGCGGCTGGGCGTGAATGCCGGTTATCTCAAGTTTTCCAAGAAGCAGCGCTGGCTGCCGTTCTGACTTACCAATAAAATCTGCCCTCGGGCATCGCGGGGCCGCTGCGGGATGACCGTTGCGGCCCTTCTCGCATGCGTTAAGGGGGCCGAATGCTCGAAAAACTCGAATCCGCCGCCCCGGATGCGCTCCTCGCGCTGATCAAGCTCCACGCCGCGGACGACCGCGCGGACAAGATCGACCTCGGCGTGGGCGTCTATCGCACGGGCCAGGGCGATACTCCGGTGTTCGCCGCAATCAAGGCGGCCGAACGCAAGCTGGTCGAGGATCAGACCTCGAAAGCCTATCTCGGGCCCGAGGGCGATATGGGTTTCGTCGAGGCGCTGATGCCCTACGTGTTCGGGGCGGGCGATCCCACTATGCACGGCCGGATCGAGGGGATGCAGACCACGGGCGGTACCGGCGCGGTGCGGCTGGCGGCGGCGCTGGCACGTACGGCGGGGGTCACGAAGGTGCACCTCGGTGTGCCGAGCTGGCCCAATCATGCGCAGATCCTCGCCGACCTCGATCTCGAAGTGGCCGAGTTCGATCATGCCTGCGCCGACGGGACGGCGAACCTCGACGCGGTGCTCGCCGCGATCGCCGGGGCGGGCGAGGGCGAGGCGGTGCTGCTCCACGGGTGCTGCCACAACCCCACCGGCATCGACTACACGCCCGAACAATGGGCGGCGATCGCGCACGGGTTCGCGGACGGGAAGGCGCTGCCGATCATCGACGTGGCGTATCAGGGGCTGGGCCACGGTATGGAGGAAGACGCCGCCGGCCTTCGCACGGTGCTCGCCGCCGTGCCCGAGGCGCTGGTCGCATACAGCTGCGACAAGAACTTCGGCCTTTACCGCGACCGGGTAGGCGCGTTTTACGTGATGGCGGACGAGGGCAGCCGGCTGCCCGCGATCATGTCCAACGCGGCCGCCCTGGCTCGGGCGAACTGGTCGATGCCGCCCGATCACGGCGCGGCCGCGGTGCGCCTGATCCTGCGCGACGACAAATTGACCGCCCAGTGGCTGGACGAGCTCGAAAGGATGCGCTCCCGAATGCGTCAGGTGCGCGAGCGGCTTGCGACGGCGGGCACGGTGGGCAACGTCGATCTCGCGCCGCTCGGCGAACAGAACGGCCTGTTCTCGATGCTCCCGCTGTCGAAGGAACAGATCCAGCGCCTGCGCGACGATCACGCCATCTACATGGCAGGGTCGGGCCGCATAAACGTCGCCGGGCTGACGCAGGGCAACATCGACAAGTTCGTCGAGGCACTGGGCGATGTCGCCGGCTGATCTCGACCGGCAGCCGACGCTCGAGGGCGAGCGGCTGCATCTGCGCCCCTTGCGCGAAAACGACTGGGACGCGCTGTTCGCGGTGGCTTCCGACCCGCAGGTCTGGGCGCTCCACCCGATGCACGATCGCTGGCAGGAGCCGGTCTTCCGTGCCTTCGTCGAGGATGCTCTGGCCAGCGGCGGCGCACTCGCGGTGATCGAGAAGGCGGGAGGAGAGATCGTCGGATCAAGCCGCTTCCAGAACCTCGATCCGTCGGGCGGCGGCTCGGTCGAAATCGGCTGGACGTTCCTCGCGCGCAGCCTGTGGGGCACCGGTGCCAATGCTGAGATGAAACGGCTGATGCTCGCCCACGCACTTGCCAGTGTGGCGCGAGTCGATTTCCGCGTCGGCGAGGACAACGTGATCTCGCGCAAGGCGATGGAGAATATCGGCGGCCGGCTCACCGACCGCATCGACATCACGCAGACGCCGAACGGTCCGGCCCGGCATGTGATCTACGAGATCGATCGGACGGGGTTCGCCAGCGGGCCGCTGGCGTCGCCGCAGCACAGCTGATGATCGGCCAGGTCGTCGTCGTCGTTACCGCGTTGTTGTCGGCATTCCTGTCGGGTTACGGTGTCTGGGCATCGGCGCGGGCAAAGGGCGTGCGAAGCAAGCCGTTGTGGATCGCCGGCTCGCTATTCGGATTTGTCGGAGTCGGGCGCGTTTTCGGACCGGAAGGCGAACTCGTGTTCAATGTCGGCATCCAGATCCCGGTCGTCGTCGCATATTGGGGAAGCGGCGTATTCGCGATGAAGGCCATGGTGCCGATCATCGCCATCGTCGCGATCGTGAAGTTCGACCCGGCCCCCATGCGCGCGCGAGACGCTTCTGTATTCGACTGACGCACAACGAAAAACGGGCCGCGTCTCTCGACGCGGCCCGTCTCTCGATGGTTGCCCCCGATCTCGTTGATCAGCGGCGGACCTGGTTCCGCTGTACCGGCATGTTCTCCGGCGCGACCGAGATGCGCACGGTTTCACCCGAGCGGCCCGGGAAGTCGGTGAACATCGCCTCGACCAGATTGGGCACCAGATAGGGCAGGCGGCTGGAGGTCGACAGGGCCTGCGCCTTGCCTTCGAACAGGCGCTGGCCGGTGGCGCGATTGTCGATCTTCATGTCGATATCGCTGGTGTAGACCGTGTAGACGTCGAGCCCGTTGTCGAAGAACGGATCGTAGAAGCCGTAGCCCCAGCGGCCGCCGTAGCCGCCGCGATAGCCGAGCCGGCTGTACCCGAAGCGCGAGGGGTAGCCGAACCGGCCGTAGCCGAACCGGCCATAGCCGTACCACGGATCGTAGAAGGGATCGGCGAAGCCGGTCTGGCGGACGCGCTGACGCCCGTTGTCGATGCCGTAGTCGAACCGCACGAGCAGCGTGGCGACATCGGGCGAGGAGGCCGGCGTGTAACCCAGCCGCGCCATGTTGGCCGAGACGTAGCTCGCGTACTGCGCGAACTCGAGCCCGCCGGCGAGGGAGGGATCCTCCGCCACGACGGCAAAGGTCTGGCCCTGCGGCGCGGGCATCGCGTTCTGGAAACGCTGGACGTTGGCGTTGAACGGCGTGGCACACGCGGCGAGCGCGCCGAGCGCGAGCGGCGCGGCGATCATCTTCAGCGTGCGACCGGCATTGGTCAGTATGGACATGGTGCGAACCCCTTCGACTCGGTGAAGTGCAAACGCGCTGCGACTTCGGTTCGACGACGCAGGCTGTCACTAGTGCGACGAGGTGTAAAGATAGCGCGGTGAACCGAGTTTGAATGACGACCTTGCGCTGTGTTAGCCACGCACCAGTCCAAGGGCGGCGTAGGTTGCGTCGAGCGTGGGGCGGCCGATCTCGCGTGCCCGCGCCGCGCCGCGCGCGAGAATTGCGTCGAGCGCCTCGCGATCGGCCAGCAGCGCCGTGAAGCGCGCCGAAATCGGCCTCAGCGTTTCGACCAGCACTTCGCCCAGCGCCGGCTTGAACTTGCCGAAGCCCTCGCCGCCGAATTCCGCGAGCACGGCGTCCACCGGCTTGCCGGTCAACGCGCCATAGATGGTGACGAGGTTCAGCGCCTCGGGCCGTCCATCCAGCCCGGCGGCTTCCGACGGCAGAGGTTCGGGATCGGTCCTGGCCTTCTTCACCTTCTGCATGACGAGGTCGGCGTCGTCGACTAGGTTGATGCGCGCCATGTCGGACGCATCGGACTTGCTCATCTTGGCGCTGCCGTCGCGCAGGCTCATGATCCGCGCCGCTTCGGGCGGGACGATCGGTTCGGGCAGGGTGAACACCGGCGCGTCTTCGGATGCGAAGTCGTTGTTGAACTTCTGCGCGATGTCGCGGGCAAGTTCGAGATGCTGCTTCTGGTCCTCGCCCACCGGCACGTGTGTCGCCTGGTAGAGCAGCACGTCGGCGGCCTGCAGCACGGGATAGGTGAACAGCGCGACCGATTGCCCCTCGCGGTTCTTGCCCGACTTGTCCTTCCACTGCGTCATGCGGTTCAGCCAGCCCATCCGCGCCGTACCGCCGAGCAGCCACTGCAGTTCGGCATGGGCGGGCACTTGCGCCTGGTTGAACAGGATCGACCGGTCGGGATCGATGCCGCATGCCACCAGCGCGGCGGCCATTTCCAGCGTGCCGCGCTTCAGTTCGGCCGGGTCGTGCGGCATCGAGATCGCGTGAAGGTCGGCGAGGAAGAACAGCGCCTGCTGGCCTTCAGCCAGTTCGTCCTGCATCCGCACCCAATTGCGGATCGCGCCGAGGTAGTTGCCGAGGTGGAGGTTACCGGTGGGCTGGATGCCCGAGACGACGCGCATGGAAATCTACTCTGCAAGGTCCACGGGTTTGGCGGGACGGCGGCGCCGTAGCTGGGCGAGAAGGTCCTTGTCGAGCGCGCCGATGGCGAAGGCCACGCCGAAAAACACGATCATGCCGCCCGCCACCAGCACACCGAGCGACCAGGTGCGTTCCAGCACCGTGCCGCCGTAGCGGTCCGCCATGAGGGGCATCAGCCAGTACAGGAATGCGCCCATCGCCGCCGTAGCCAGCACCTGCCGCACGATGCGGCTCGCCAGTGCTCCGGTGAAGCGGAACCAGCCGCGCAGTTGCAGGATGATCGTAAGCGTTACGACGTTCAACGTGGCGCAGATCGCGGTCGCCGCGGCAAGGCCAACGATGCCGTAGCGCGGCACGACGTAGAAATTGAGCGCGATGTTCACCGCCAGCACGAACGCGGCGGTCCATACCGGGGTGCGCGTATCCTCGCGGCTGAAGAAGGCCGGCTGGAACACCTTGACGAGGACATACGCCGGCAGGCCGCAGACCAGCGCCACCACGATATTCGCCATGATCGCGCCGTCGGCCAGCGTCATCTTGCCGCCGACGAAGAACGCCGTCACGAATGCCGGCGCGCAGATCGCCAGCGCGACGGCGGCGGGCAGGGTGAGCAGAGTGCCGACCTCGACCGCGTTGGCCTGCAGCCGCTGCGCCTCGCCCGCGTCGCCCTGCTGGATATGGCGCGCGAGCATCGGCAGGATCGCGGTGCCGAGCGCGATGCCGAAAATGCCGAGCGGCATCTGGTTGAGCCGGTCGGCGAGCTTCAACAGGGTCAGCGATCCCTGCGGCAGACTGGTGGCGAAGAACGTGTCGACCAGCTGGCTGATCTGGTAGATCCCCGCGCCGAACGTCGCCGGCAGGATCAGCATGCCGAGCCGGCGCACTTCGGGCGTGAATTTCGGCCGGGTAACCTTCAGCCGCACGCCTGCCCGGCGCGATGCCCATGCCATGTAGGCAAGCTGCACCACCCCCGACAGCGTCAGCGCGATCGCTAGCGACCATGCCACGATCTCGTCGCTGCCGTCTTCTCCGCGCAGGTACCACCCGGTCACGATGCCGGCGATCATCACGATGTTGAGAAAGACCGGCACGAAAGCGCCCGGCGCGAAGCGGCTGCGGGCGTTGAGCACGCCCGACAGCATCGCCACGAGGCTCACGAGCGCGAGGTAGGGGAAGGTCATGCGGCTGAGCATGACCGACAGTTCGAACTTGCCCGGCACGTCCGAATACTCGCGCGCCAGCAGCCAGACGATGCCGGGCATCGCGGCCATGCACAGCGCGGAAAATCCCAGCAGCACCCAGACGAAGACCGAAAGGACGTCGCCCGCGAACGCGTCGGCGCCCGTTTCGCCCCCGCCGTCCTCCGCCGCGCCGTGAAGGCGGCGGGTGTACATCGGCACGAAGGCGACGCTGAACGCGCCTTCGGCGAACAGGCGGCGGAAGGTGTTGGGCAGCGTGAAGGCGAGCTGCCAGGCGTCGGCTGCCAGCCCCGCGCCCAGCACGCGGGACAGCAGCATGTCCCGCACGAAGCCGAACACGCGGCTGACCGCGGTCAATGCGCCGATCGTGCCGACGCTCCTGACGAGATTGCTCACCCGGTCCCCCTCATGGCCGTCTCATGGCCTTCACGTGGCCCCCGGGCGGGGCGCCGCGATCAGGCCTCGCCGGACGGCGGCGGAACGTCGCCCATGCCGCCCGCGGCCGCGGCATCTTCCTCGGCCTTGCGCTGCAACTGGTTGAGATAGAGGCCGTTGAAGTCGATCGGGTCGACCATCAGCGGCTGGAAACCCAGGTCGCGGGTCGCGTCGGCGATCACGCGCCGGGCGAAGGGGAACAGGATGCGCGGCGCCTCGGCATAAAGGAATGCGTGGCCGTGTTCCTCGGGCAGGTTGCGCATGCCGATGAGGCCGCAATAAGCGAGCTCGACCAAATACAGGTCGCCCTCGTCGGCCTTGGCGGTGACTTTCACCTTCAGCTCGACTTCGTGGACCTCGTCGCTCACCTTTTCGGCGGCGATGTTGAACTGCAGGTCGATGTTCGGCTGGCTCTGCCACTGGAAGCAGGCCGGGGCGTTCGGGTTCTCAACCGACAGGTCCTTGACGTACTGCGAGATCACGCCGGCGACCGGCTGCGTATCGGCGCCGTTGGCGTTCGCGTTGGGGTCCATGTTGAGGTCGGTGAGGATATCGCCTTCTTCGGCCATGATGTTCGGGTGTCCTGCTGTCGGCGCGCCCCATCGGCAAGCGCTCGGTCGGCGGCGCGCCTAGCATCGCGCGTGACCCATCGCAACGGCGCACCCGATTGCCGAAGTCGTGCGTTGTTCGTTTGTAAAACGTGCCTATCTAGGGCACCATCGTAGGACTGCGGATGGCGACGGGTGGGACGTTGCCGTAACATATCCGCGCAGACTGGGCTGAATTCACGTGATCTTGCAGATCGTCATCCTCGCCATGATCGCCGCGTTCCTCGGCATGCGCCTGTATTCGGTGCTCGGCCGCCGTGCCGAGCACGAGGAACAGCCCGATCCGACCCGTTTCGACGCGCCTGACGCGGCGCCGTCGCCGGTCGCGCAGCTGCGGCCCGCGCAGCCCGTGCGCCCCGCCGGCCTCGAAGGTGTGCTGCCCGCGGTCGAACGCGGCGTGCGGGAAATCGCCGCGGCCGACCGCACGTTCGACGTGTCGGGCTTCGTCGAAGGCGCGAAGGGTGCCTACGCCATGGTGCTCGAGGCGTTCTGGCAGGGCGACCGCGAAACGCTGCGCGAACTGTGCGACGACGATGTCTATGCCGGCTTCGACGCCGCCATCGCCGCGCGCGAGGAAGCGGGCGAAACGCTCGACAACCGGCTCGTCCGGATCGAGGGCGCGAAGATCGATTCGGCCGAACTCGTCGGCAAGACCGCGCGCGTGACCATGCGCTTCATCGCCGACATCGCGGCCGTCACACGCGACCGCGACGGCACCGTCGTCGCCGGTTCGCTGACCGACGCAGTCGAGGCGCGTGACCTGTGGACCTTCAAGCGCGACGTGCGCGAGGCGGATCCCCACTGGCTGCTCGACGAGACCGACGAAGCCTGAAACTGACGGCGCGCGGGGAGGGATCATGCGGATGAAGACTGCGGCGACGATCGCATTGGCGACCGTCGCGCTCGCCGCGTGCCGGATGGTGCCCGAACCCACGGCCGGCACGCCGCCGGTTTCGGTCCCGCCGGTTTCCGTTCCCACGCCTGTTCCGACGCCGACGCCCACTCCGCCGGCGCCGTCCAACGCAGTTTCGGCGGGCATCGTCGCCGGCCCCTCGGTCGCATCGCTCGGCATCGCGCCGGCGGATGCCGCCGGTGCGCTCTCCAGCTTCCGCGAGAGCTGCCCGCGCCTGCTCACCCGCAGCGACGCCAGCGGCATTGCGACCGGTGCGGCGTGGGAACCGGCGTGCACCGCCGCGCGAGCCTGGCCGCAGGCCGACGCGGCAGCGTTCTTCGATCGCCATTTCGAAACCGCGCGCATTGCCGACGGTGCGGCCTTCGCCACCGGTTATTACGAACCCGAAATCCGCGGCGCGCGCCAGCGCCTGCCGGGCTACGATGTGCCGGTCTACGCGATGCCGCCCGAACTGGTGCGCGGCTGGTGGGAAACCACGCCCGTGACCGAGCGGACGGGCCGCCAGCAGCTCGGGCGCTACGACGCCGAAGGGCGCTTCGTCCCCTACTACGACCGCGCGGAAATCGTGAACGGCGCGCTCGCCAATCGCGGGCTGGAGATCGCCTGGGCCGCCGATCCGATCGAATTCTTCTTCCTCCAGATCCAGGGGTCGGGCCGCCTGCTCGCGCCCGACGGCCGCGTCATGCGCATCGGCTATGCCGGGCAGAACGGCCGCGGCTACACCGGCATCGGCCGCCTGATGAAGGACCGCGGCCTGATCGGCGACGGCACGCCTTACGATACCTCGATGCAGGGCATCATGGGCTACCTGCGCGATTACCCGGCGGAAGGCCGGGCGATCATGAACGAGAACCAGAGCTGGGTCTTCTTCAAGGAACTGACCGGCGACGGGCCGCTCGGCGCACTCAACGTGCCGGTGCGGCGCGAAAGCTCGGTCGCGGCGGACCCCGCCTTCGTTCCGCTGGGCGCGCCCGTCTGGCTGCGGATGGACCGGCGCGAGGCGTCGGGTCTGTGGATCGCGCAGGATACCGGCGGCGCTATCAAGGGGCCCAACCGCTTCGACACGTTCTGGGGCGCGGGCGAGGATGCACGCACGATCGCGGGCGGAATGAGCGCGCGGGGGCAGGCGCTGCTGCTGCTGCCCAAGGGCACCGTCGCGCGCCTGACCGGGCGGTGAGGCCGCCCCGCGGGCTGACCGCGGACGAAGCGGCGGCGTGGGCCCAGGTGGCCTCCACGGTCAAGCCGATGGCCCCGAACCTGCCCGTCGCGGCTTCCGAAGCTGCTGCGTCCCCACCACCGCCGCCCGCGTTCGAGCGACCCGCCAAGCCCGTCAGGACAACGCCGACGCGGCCCGAACCGCCAAGAGCGGCTCCGGCGCCCACCCTAGATTCGACATGGGACCGCAAGCTTGCGCGCGGGACGCTGCAGCCCGACCTCACGCTCGACCTGCACGGCCATACCCTCGACACCGCCTATACCCGGCTGATGGACGGTATCGACCAGGCCCGCGCGATGGGCGCGCGCACGGTGCTGCTGGTGACGGGCAAGTCGCGGCCCGTGGCGGCTGCCGACCGGGCGGGGGCGCGGGGTGCCATCCGGGCCAAGGTGCTTGACTGGCTCGCCGCCAGCCGCCACCATGCCGCCATCGCCGCAGTGCGCAAGGCGCACATCCGCCACGGCGGCGAGGGGGCGCTCTACATCGTGCTCAGGCGGATGAAGTAAATCCGATCAGTCCTGCTTGACCTTAGCTCGGTCCCAATACCGCAGCTTGCCGCAGGTCTCGATGAACCCGTCGGCGCTATCGGCACCGGACAGTTCGACGAAGCCGTCATCCATCTTCGCCTTTACCCCGGCCCCTTCCAGCAGCGGAACCGCTTCGGGGACATAGGCGATGAACTTCGCGTGCGCGAAGGCATCGTTGACGAAATCGATGCTGGGCTTGTCGTCGGCGTAGTTGGCGGCCGCGTCCTTGCCCATGACGATCGCCACGGCGTCGTACAGGACCGAGGGACCGCCATCGATCTTCTGTTGCGCCGGCATCTTCTCACCGTCGGACAAGGCCGCGCCCGCGATATGGGGCGCCACGATCTCGGCCATCGCGCCCGCATTTTCGGCCGCCTTCTTCAGCGCGTCGACGATATCGGCATCGCCGCCTTCCGCGATGTAGATGCCCAACTTGCGCCCTTTGAAGCTGTCCGGGCCGTTCTTGATGATCGACAGCGCGGGGCTTTCGGGCAGATCGGTGATCGGGTCGCGGGCGGCAGGCACCTTGGGCGGCATCTCGTCCAGCCCGATTCCGTCGGCGACGTCCTTCGCCAGACCTTCATCGATATGCCGCAGATGCCCGATCATGCGCTTGCGAATATCCATCCGTTCGACCTTCGACAGCTCGAACGTCAAGGCATTGCCCATGTGGGTCTGTTCCACCGGCGTCTGCGACACGTAGAACTGCCGCGCCTGGCTGTAGTGATCGGCAAACGTCTCGGACCGGACGCGGACCTTGGGTCCCGTCGCAACGTCGCCATAGGTAGCGAACCCACGCGAGCGATCGGCGCGCGGTCCGCGCGGTTCGCGGTTGTCGTCGATCGGACCGTTCCAGCTATTGGGCTCGTAGTTTGCTCGTCCCTTGGGGTTGGTCATCGCCATGTGGCCGTCTTGCTGGAAATGGCGGACCGGGCAGCGCGGCGCATTGATCGGGATGTGTGTGAAATTGGGCCCGCCCAGGCGCTTCAATTGGGTATCGAGGTACGAAAAGTTGCGACCCTGCAGCAGGGGATCTTCGGTGAAATCGATGCCCGGCACGATGTTCTGGGTGCAGAATGCGACTTGCTCGGTCTCGGCGAAGAAGTTGTCGACATTGGCATCGAGGGTCAGCGTGCCGATTATGTCGACCGGTACATCCTCCTCGGGCACGATCTTGGTCGCATCCAGCACGTCGAAGTCGAATCCGTCGGCGAAGTCCTCGTCGAAGACCTGGATGCCGAGGTCCCACTGCGGGAAATCGCCGGCCTCGATCGAGTCCCACATGTCGCGGCGATGGAAGTCGGGATCGGCGCCGTTAATCTTCACCGCCTCGTTCCACAGGACCGACTGCAGGCCCAGCCGGGGCTTCCAGTGGAACTTGACGAAGTGCGCCGCCCCTTCGGCATTGACCAGACGGAAGGTGTGGACGCCGAACCCTTCCATGAAGCGGAAGCTGCGCGGGATCGTACGGTCGGACATGATCCACATGACCATGTGCATCGACTCAGGCGTCAGGCTGATGAAATCCCAGAAGTTGTCGTGCGCCGTCTGGGCTTGGGGAAATGCGCGGTCCGGGGCGGGCTTGGCGGCGTGGATCAGGTCGGGGAACTTGATCGCGTCCTGGATGAAGAACACCGGAATGTTGTTGCCGACGAGGTCCCAGTTGCCTTCCTTGGTGTAGAACTTTGTCGCAAACCCGCGCACGTCGCGCGCCACGTCGGGCGATCCCTTCGATCCAGCGACGGTAGAGAACCGTGTAAAGGTAGGGGTCTTTTCCCCCACCTCGTTGAAGATCGCCGCGTGGGAGTATTCCGGAATGGCGCGCTTGAGTTCGAAGTGCCCGTGGATGCCGTAGCCGCGGGCATGGACGACGCGTTCGGGAATGCGCTCGTGATCGAAATGGAAGATCTTCTCGCGCGCAATGTGGTCTTCGAGCAGTTGCGGACCGCGCGGTCCCGCGGTCGCCCAGTTCTGGTCGTCGCCGACCGGCGCGCCTTGAGCGGTTGTCATCACGTCGTCGGTTCCGCGCGGTTGCTGGTGGTTCGCTCCGCCCTCAGAAAGCTCGAACAGTTCCGGATCGGCATCGCCCGAGCGGGAGGGCTGCGAACTCTTGGTTGGGGTCTTGGCCATAGCTGGAACTCTTTCCTTTGGGGGTGCCAAGCCTACGGTCCGTCCGCATAACCGTTCCTTCGACTGATCGACGTTAGGCCACAACAGGTCACGATCTACGAAAAGACCCCCAGCAGCCATGCTGCCGGGGGTCTCTCGCGCTACCCGAAGGGTTTATCCCTTACTGGTGGTACTTCGCGAAAGTGAGGTCGAAACGGTCGGCGTCCATGACCTTGGTCCAGGCTTTGACGAAGTCGCGCTTGAACTTCTCCTCGCCGCCCTTCTGGGCATAGATTTCGCCCACCGCGCGCAGTTCGGCGTTGCTGCCGAAGATGAGGTCGGCGCGGGTCGCCTTCCACTTCTCGTGCCCTTCGGCCCGGTCGGTCGCGACGTATTCCTGGTCCGTCTCGTCGGTCATCTTCCACACGTTGGTCATGTCGAACAGGTGCACGAAGAAGTCGTTCGTGAGTTGGCCCGACCGTTTGGTCAGATGGCCGTGCCCGCGGTCGCCGTGATTGGCGCCCAGCACGCGCAGGCCCCCCACCAGCACGACCATCTCGGGCACCGAGAGGCCGAGCAGGCTCGCCCGATCGAGCATCATCTCCTCGACCTTCAATGCCAGCTTTTTCTTGCCGACGTAGTTGCGGAAACCGTCGGCTTCCGGCTCCATCCAGCCGAAGCTCTCGACATCGGTCTGTTCCTGCGTCGCGTCGCCGCGGCCGCCGGTGAACGGCACGTCGCCGGCACCCGCCTTCTCCAGCGCGACCACGCCGCCGAGCACGATGGCATCGGCGAGGCTCATCTCTCCGCGCAGGCCGTTCAGGGTGTCGATCACCTTGGCCAGCATCTCGGGCTCGTTGACCTCCCAGCTGCGCTGCGGCTCGAGAGCGACGCGCGCGCCGTTGGCGCCGCCGCGGTAATCGCTTTTGCGGTAGGTGCTGGCCGATGCCCACGCGGTCTTGATCAGCTGGCTGACGGTAAGGTCGCTGTCCGCGATCTTGCGCTTCACTTCGGCGACGAGGCTGTCGGACGGCACGGTGCCGGCCGGCACAGGGTCCTGCCAGATCAGGTCTTCGGCCGGAACCTCGGGGCCGAGGTAGCGGATTTTGGGCCCCATGTCGCGGTGGGTCAGTTTGAACCATGCGCGGGCGAAGGCATCCTTGAACGCCTCGTGATCGTCGCGGAAGCGTTCGGAAATCTTGCGGAATTCCGGGTCGCGCTTCATCTGCATGTCGGCGGTGGTCATCATGGTCGGAACCTTGATGCTGGCATCCCAGGCCGCCGGGGCCATGTCCTCTTCCTTCTGGTCGATGGGCTGCCACTGGTTGGCGCCCGCGGGCGACTTCACCAGTTCGTAGTCGTAGTCGAGCAGCAGGCGGAAGTAGTTCTCGCTCCAGGTGTCGGGCGTGTTGGTCCACGCGCCTTCGATGCCGCTGGTCACGGTGTGCTCGCCGATGCCGCCATGCTCCTCGCCGGAAACCCAGCCGAAGCCCTGCGCGGCGAGGTCCGCGCCCGAGGGGGCATGGCCGAGCGTGCTGGGGTCGCCGTTGCCGTGCGCCTTGCCGAAGGTGTGCCCACCGGCGGTCAGCGCGACGATTTCCTCGTCGTTCATGGCCATGCGGTAGAACGTCTCGCGCAGGTCGCGCGCGGCGCCGGCATCGTCGTGCGGGTTGCCGCCCGGCCCTTCCGGATTGACGTAGATGAGGCCCATCTGGATCGCGGCGAGCGGGCCTTCGAGCTGTTCGTAGCCGTGTTCGGGCGCGATGCGGGTCTGCACGCCCTCGTTGACCCACTTGTCTTCGGAACCCCAGTAGATGTCGCGTTCGGGCTCGAACACGTCGGGACGTCCGCCGCCGAAGCCGAAGACCGGGCCGCCCATCGATTCGATGGCGACGTTGCCGGCCATGATGAACAGGTCCGCCCAGCTGATGTTCTGGCCGTACTTCTGCTTGATCGGCCACAGCAGGCGGCGCGCCTTGTCGAGATTGCCGTTGTCGGGCCAGCTGTCGAGCGGGGCGAAGCGCTGCTGTCCGCTGTTCGCGCCGCCGCGGCCGTCCGCCGTGCGGTAGGTGCCCGCCGCGTGCCACGCCATGCGGATGAAGAACGGGCCGTAATGGCCGTAGTCCGCCGGCCACCACGGCTGGCTGTCGGTCATCAGCGCGTGAAGGTCCTGCTTCAGCGCGTTGTAGTCGAGCGCGTTGAACGCCTCGGCATAGTCGAAGTCCTCGCCCAGCGGGTTGGTCGGACCGTTGGGGTTGAGGATTTCGGTGGCGAGCATTTCCGGCCACCAGTCCTTGTTCGTGCGGCCGAGCAGGGCGCGCACGCCGCCCTCTCCCATCGGGCAACCACCGCTGATGTCTCCGGTCTTGGCGTCCATGACATGCATCCTTTCCTGATTTTCTGGCAGGGAGGATGCACGCGGTTGGTGGTTCGGTCCAATAGATTGAACGGCACAGTTCGATTGACCGTTTCGATTACACGACCAGCGGTTGGGCATGAAAAAGGCCGCCGCCCGTGGTCGGGGCAGCGGCCATTTATTTCAGGCTCGGCAGGGTCAGGCGGCTTGCGCGATCTCGCCCACCGGTTCGGAACGGATGAGGTAATCGAACGCGCTCAGCGCGGCTTTCGAGCCCTGGCCCATCGCCACGACGATCTGCTTGTAGGGCACGGTCGTGGCATCGCCCGCGGCGAACACGCCCGCGAGGCTGGTCGCGCCCTTGCCGTCGGCCACGATCTCGCCGTGGGGCGACAGTTCGATGCCGCTGTCCGCCAGCCATTCGGTGTTGGGGACGAGGCCGATCTGCACGAACACGCCCTCCAGTTCGACGAGCGTTTCGGCGCCGCTTTCGCGGTCCTTCCACCGGAGGCCCGAGACCTTGCCGCCGTCGCCGACGATCTCGGTCGTCTGGGCGGAGGTGAGGATGTCGACGTTCTTCATCGAGCGCAGCTTGTCCTGCAGCACCGCATCGGCACGAAGCTGGCCGTCGTATTCGATCAGCGTCACGTGGCCGACGATGTTGGCGAGGTCGATCGCCGCCTCGACGCCGGAATTGCCGCCGCCGACGACCGCGATCCGCTTGCCCTTGAACAGCGGGCCATCGCAGTGCGGGCAATAGGCAACGCCCTTGTTGCGGTATTCCGCCTCGCCCGGCACGCCCAGGTTGCGCCAGCGCGCGCCAGTGGCGAGGATGAGACTGCGCGCCTTGAGGCTGCCGCCGCCAGCGAAGTGCACGGTGTGGAAGCCGCCGCGTTCGGCGGCGGGTTCCAGCCGCTCCGCGAGCGCCAGGTTGATCGTCTCGATGCCGTTCTCGGCCGCCTGCGCCTTCAGGCTGTCGGCGAGCTTCGGCCCTTCGGTATAGGCGGTGCCGGGCAGGTTCTCGATGCCCAGCGTGTCGTTGAGCTGGCCGCCCATGCGCTCGGCTGCGATGCCGGTGCGAAAGCCCTTGCGCGCGGTGTAGATGCCAGCCGCCACGCCCGCCGGGCCGCCCCCGACGATCAACACCTCGAACGGATCGGCCGCGTCCATCTTCTTGGCCGCCTTGGCCGCCGCGCCGCTGTCGAGCCGGGCGAGGATTTCGGCGAGGTCCAGCTTGCCGTTCCAGAACGGTTCGCCGTTGAGGAACGTGGCGGGCACCGCCATGACCTCGCGCGCGTCGACCTCGTCCTTGAACGTGCCGCCCTCGATCAAGGTGGCGGTGATGCGCGGATTTTCCAGCGCCATCAGGGTCAGCGCCTGCACCACATCGGGGCAGTTGTGGCACGACAGGCTGAAATACATCTCGAACGCGAAATCGCCCTCGAGCGCGCGGACCGTTTCGAGCTGTTCGGCATCGACCTTGGGCGGATGGCCGCCGGCCCACAGCAGCGCGAGAACGAGCGAAGTGAACTCGTGCCCCAGCGGCAGGCCCGCGAAGCGCACCCAGCGCGCCGGGTCGCTCGCGCGGCGAATCACGAAGCTCGGCCGGCGCGCGTCGTCGCCGTCGAAGCTTGCGGTGACCATTTCGTGCAGGCCGGCGATTTCGGTCAAGAGCTCGCGCGTCTGTGCCGACTTCGCATCGTCGCCGAGCGAGGCGACGAGTTCCACCGGCTCGCGCAGGTTGGCGAGGTAGGTCGAAAGCTGCTGGGTCAGGTTGGCGTCGAGCATGGCGGGTCCGCTGGTGATCGGGGAAGGGAAAAAGGGTATGGAAAAGGGGTGGGGGCCGCGCGCGGCGGCCCCCGTATGCGTCAGGTCAGATCTTGCCGACGAGGTCGAGGCTGGGGGCGAGCGTTTCCTCGCCTTCTTCCCACGCCGCCGGGCAGACCTGGCCCGGGTTGTTGCGCACATACTGCGCGGCCTTGATCTTGCGGGTCAGTTCGTTGGCATTGCGGCCCACGCCCTCGCAGGTGATCTCCATGATCTGAATCACGCCGTCCGGATCGACCACGAAGGTCGCGCGGTCGGCAAGGCCGCTGTCTTCGCGCAGGACGCCAAAGTTCTTGGCCAGCGTGTGGAGCTGGTCGCCGAGGAAAGCGAACTTCAGCTTGCCGATCTTCTCGCTGGTGTCGTGCCAGGCTTTGTGGCTGAAGTGCGTGTCGGTCGACACGCCGAACACCTCGACGCCCATCTTCTGGAGCATGTCGTACCGCTCGCCGAGATCCTCGAGCTCGGTCGGGCAGACGAACGTGAAGTCGGCCGGGTAGAAGAAGAACACCGCCCACTTGCCGGCGATGTCGGCCTCCGTGACGTCGAAGAAGTCCTTGCCGGCTTGGAAGGCGGTCGCCTTGAACGGCTGGATCGTGCTGCCGATGATACCCATGAAATCGTCTCCGTTTGTTTGAAACTGGTGGAGGCGAGATAGGCATTGCTGCGCCGCACAAAAGCGGGTTTGTGCGATTGCTAACATCGAAATTATCAATCAGCGGTGCGAAACTTTTTGAAAGTTCGGATTTCCCGCTTCTGCTTACAGTCAGCGCCCCGTCTGGGCACGGTGGAGCAGCTTGTGATCGGCGAGCGCCAGCGCCATCATCGCCACGACCACCGGCGTGCCGCGAATGCCGACGCAGGGGTCGTGGCGGCCCTTCGTGCGAATTTCCGCGGCATTGCCGTCGCGGTCGATCGTATCGACCGGGGTCAGAATCGAACTGGTCGGTTTGAACGCCACGCGGCAGACGACCGGCTGGCCGGTGCTGATCCCGCCCGCGATTCCGCCGGCATGGTTGGCCGCGAACTGCGGACCGTTCTCGCCGGGGCGCATCGCGTCGGCGTTCTGCTCGCCGGTGAGGCGCGCCGCGGCGAACCCGTCGCCGATCTCGACCGCCTTGACCGCGTTGATGCCCATCATCGCGCCTGCGAGGTCGGCGTCGAGCTTGGCATAGATCGGTGCGCCCCATCCGGCGGGAACGCCATGCGCGGTGCATTCGACCACCGCACCGAGGCTGGAGCCAGCCTTTCGCGCATCGTCCACCAACGCGGCCCATCGCTGTGCGGCAGCCGCGTCGGGGCACCAGAACGGGTTGTTGCCGATTTCGGACGGGTCGAAGTTCGCCCGGTCGATCGCATCGCCGCCGATCTCGACGACGTAGGCCTCGATCGTCACCTCCGGGATCACGAGCCGCGCCACCGCGCCCGCCGCGACCCGCGCCGCCGTCTCGCGGGCGGAGGAGCGCCCGCCGCCGCGATAGTCGCGAAAGCCGTACTTTGCGTCGTAGGCGTAGTCGGCGTGGCCGGGTCGGTAGGCCTTTGCGACCTCCGAATAGTCCTTCGAACGCTGGTCGACGTTCTCGATCATGAGACTGATCGGGGTGCCCGTGGTCTTGCCTTCGAACACGCCCGACAGCACGCGCACCGCGTCGGGTTCCTGCCGCTGAGTCGTGAACCGGTTCTGGCCCGGACGCCGCGCGTCGAGCCAGGGCTGGATATCGGCTTCCGAAAGGTCCAGACCCGGCGGACACCCGTCGACCACCGCGCCCAGTGCCCGACCGTGACTTTCGCCCCAGGTCGTCATGCGCAAGACGCGTCCGAAGGTGTTCCAGCTCATGGTGCGCCTGTTTAGCCGCGCGGACGCGCGTGTCGAGCCGAGTGCGCGCAGGGGCTTCTTGGGGCCGGAATGATTTTCCTACCTGCACCCCTTTCAGCTATTGCAGGTGCATGGCCGCCGGATCTCCCTTTTCCCACTCGAACGCCCTCGCCCGAAGCGACGGGATGGGCGTGCAAAGCGACGCCGCGGGCCCGCAAGGCGCCACCTTCCGGTTCAAGGCGACACCAACTGCTCTGGACACTGTGACAGGTGTGACATGCCGCCGGCGAACGGGCTCGCGGACGATCGCAAAGCGGCCCTTCCCAAGCGCGGCCGGCTGGGGCAGGAACAAAACGCGCTCAAGTAGCGAAGGCGGTAGCGCGGAAAGAGACTCATGATTGCCAAGCTCAAGGGCCTGCTCGACGAAACTGGTAGCGACTGGGCGGTGATCGACGTCGCGGGCGTGGGCTATCTCGTCCACTGTTCGTCCAAGACGCTCGCCGCGCTGGGCGAGACGGGCGAGGCGTGCACGGTGTTCACCGACCTGCAGGTGAGCGAGAATGACATGCGCCTGCTCGGCTTTGCCGCCGCGGGGGAACGCGACTGGTTCCGCCTGCTCACCCAGGTGCAGGGGGTGGGCAGCAAGGTGGCGCTGGCGATCCTCTCGGCGCTCAGCATCGAAGAACTCCAGCGCGCCTGCGCCGCCCAGGACGCCGCCAGCGTCGCCCGCGCGAACGGCGTCGGGCCGAAGCTGGCGAGCCGGATCGTGAATGAACTGAAGGACAAGGCGGGAGCGTTGCCTTCTGGTGGCGGGGCGGCAATACCGCTGCCGAAGGGCGGGGCAAGCGCCGATGCCGCCAGCGCGCTCCAGAACCTCGGCTTCAAACCCCCCGTCGCCGCCGCCGCGGTCGCCCGCGCGATCGACGAACTGGGCGAAGGCGCGGCCGAGAGCGACCTCATCCGCGTGGCACTGAAGAGGGCGGCCGGGTGAGCGGCGACCCGATCCTTTCCCCCCAGCGCCAGCCGGAGGACCCGGACGCGGCGCTGCGTCCGAAATCGCTCGGCGAATTTGTCGGGCAGGAGGCAGCGCGGGAGAACCTGCGGGTGTTCGTCGATGCCGCGAAGGCGCGGGGCGAGGCGATGGACCACGTCCTGTTCTTCGGGCCGCCCGGCCTCGGCAAGACCACGCTGGCGCAGATCGTCGCGAAGGAACTCGGCGTGGGTTTCCGCGCCACCAGCGGCCCGGTGATCGCGAAAGCGGGTGATCTGGCTGCGCTGCTCACTAACCTCGAAGCGAACGACGTCCTCTTCATCGACGAGATCCACCGGCTCAATCCCGTGGTCGAGGAAGTCCTCTATCCGGCGATGGAGGACCGCGCGCTCGACCTCATTATCGGCGAAGGACCCTCGGCGCGCAGCGTGCGGATCGACCTGCCGGCGTTCACGCTGATCGGCGCGACAACGCGGCAGGGGCTGTTGACGACGCCCTTGCGCGACCGGTTCGGCATCCCGGTCCGGCTCAGCTTCTACACGGTCGAGGAACTGGAGCGCGTGGTGACCCGCGGGGCGGGGCTCCTGGGCCTTCCGCTCGGACCCGGCGGGGCGCGCGAGATCGCCCGCCGCAGCCGTGGCACCCCGCGCGTGGCGGGCCGGTTGCTGCGCCGCGTGCGCGACTTCGCCCATGTCGCGGGCGACGGGGCGGTGACCGCCGCGATCGCCGATGCCGCGCTGACCCGGCTCGAGATCGACCGGCTCGGCCTCGACGCGATGGACCGGCGCTATCTCCGCATGATCGCCGACCCGTACAAGGGCGGGCCGGTGGGGGTGGAAACGCTCGCCGCCGGCCTCAGCGAACCGCGCGACACGATCGAGGAAGTTATCGAGCCCTACCTCATCCAGCTCGGCCTCGTCGCGCGCACAGCGCGGGGGCGCTGCCTCAACGACGCGGGCTGGGCGCATATCGGTCTCCCGCCGCCGTCGGGATCGCAGGTCGGGCTGTTCGATCCGGGCGGGGAGTGATTCGCCGGCTAACCCCGCCCTAACCTTTCGGCAGGGCGCGAGGGTTAAGCG
Organism: Tsuneonella amylolytica; assembly: GCF_003626915.1. NCBI lineage: Bacteria > Pseudomonadati > Pseudomonadota > Alphaproteobacteria > Sphingomonadales > Erythrobacteraceae > Tsuneonella > Tsuneonella amylolytica. Next base: position 899,631 of record NZ_CP032570.1, on the reverse strand, counting down.
GGGTTAGCCAAGCGGTGCCGGAATGGGACAGACCGGCTCCGATGGGGTCAGAGGGCTCGGAAAAACGACCATCGCCGCCAATCATCGTAGTTAATTCAATTGTCCATAAGCACTGTCTGCCGTTTCCTGATGCGACAGGGGCCTATCCAGCCGGAGCCGCCGGCGGGACACCCCAAGAGGAAACGAGAGAACAGCCCATGTCGGTCAAGATGGCCCTTGCGAAACTGTCCGCCACTGCAGCCGGCACCGCCCTGCTCGCGGGCGGTGCGCTGCACGTCGCCGAGACGCAGGCGGCCAACACCACCTCGGTCAAGCAGACCAAGCAGGTGCGGTCGGTGAAGAGCCAGCCCGTCCGCACGGTGGCCAAGCGCCACGTCGCGAAGCGGCACGTGCCCAAGACCGTCCAGCGCAAGCGGCGGATCGTGCGGCGCGAGGTCGAATGCGTGCCTGCAGGCTCCGCCCCGCTGGGCTCCTACGGCGCGTCGAGCGGCGGCTATGTCGCGGGACCGGCGTACGGTGGCGGGCACGGCGGGGGCGCCGGCCATGGCGGCTCGGGCGCATACGGAACGATGGGCGGCTACGGCGCGAACGGCGCTGGTGGCGCGTATGGAGCGGGCAGCGGCTACGCCTATGGCGGCGGCGGTTACGGTTACGGCTACGGGGCCGGGTGCGGCGTGGCCTATCAGGTCGCCCTCGCACCCGTTCCGCTTCCGGCGGCGGTTCCGGTGTCAGGCGGCGGCGGCGGCGTGACCGTCGTCGGCGGCAGCGGAGGTTTCGGCGGCGGCTTCGGCGGAGGGTTCTTCGGCGGCTTCGTGGGTGGCGGCGGATCGAGCGGCAGCGTCGTGGTCAGTTCGACCACGACGACCAGCGGTAGCCAGGGTCAGGGCCAAGACCAAGGGCAGGGAACGACGGTCAATATCGTCAACAACAACAACAACGACAATTCGGCGAATAATTCGGCCAACAACAGCGCCAACAATTCCGCAAACAACAGCGCGAACAATTCGGCCAACAACAGCGCAAACAATTCCAACGCCAATACCAACAACAACAATCAGTCCCAGTCGCAGCAGCAGGAACAGTCGGGCAGCGTTTCGACCAGCACATCGACATCGGGCAACATCACCAGCAGCACCTCGACCTCGTCGTCGACGAGCAGCAGCACGTCCTCTAGCACGAGTTCGTCCACTTCGTCGTCGACCTCGACCTCGACCAGCGGATCGTCGAGCACCAGCAGCTCGACCTCGGGCACCAGCGGTCACCCGGTGCCCGCGCCGCCGATGACGATCCTGTTCGGCGCGGCCGCTGCGGCGGTTCTGGTGCGCCGCAAGAAAAAGGCCAAGCCGGCGGACTGAACCTCGAAGCAGGACGCCAAGCGAAAGGGGCGGCCCCCGCGAGGGAGCCGCCCCTTTTTCGCAGGCTTTGGCAGCTGTCAGCGCCCCGGCGTGACCGGCTGGCCCGCTTTCTCCCATGCGAGGATGCCGCCTCCCAGATGAGTGGCGCTGCCCCCGGCGGCGACGAGCCGTTCGGCGGCTTCCAGCGAGCGACGGCCCGAACGGCAATAGAGCACCGTCCGCTTGCCCGCCTCGCGCGGCACCGCGCTTGGATCAAAGGTATCGAGCGGCCGGTTTACCGCGCCGGCGATATGGCCGTCCGCGAATTCTTCCGGCGTGCGGACATCGACCAACACTGCCTCGCCCCGCGTCACCAGACCGGCGAGCTCGCCCGCATCGATCGTGGCGATGCCCGGCGCGGCCCGGCTCGTGCCGGCTTCCGCGGAGTTCCCGACGCCCGGAGCGGCATCCGGCTGCGCCCCGCAGGCGGCGGCGGCAAGGCCGAGCCCGGCCGCCAGCGCGATGCGGAGCGCGCCCGCGCTCATGCCGCCAGCTTGCGCAGCACGTACTGCAGGATGCCGCCGTTGAAGTAGTACTCCAGCTCGTTGGCGGTATCGATCCGGCACTTGCCGGTGAAGGTGGACTTCGTGCCGTCGGCCTTCGTCACCTCGACCTCCATGTCCTGACCCGGCTTGATGTCGGCAAGGCCGTGGATGGTGAAGCTGTCGTCGCTGCCGAGGCCGAGCGTCTCGCGCGTCTCGCCGTCCTTGAACTGCAGCGGCAGCACGCCCATCCCGACGAGGTTCGAGCGGTGGATGCGCTCGAAGCTCTCGACGATCACCGCCCGCACGCCGAGCAGGTTGGTGCCCTTGGCCGCCCAGTCGCGGCTGGAGCCCGTGCCGTATTCCTTGCCGGCGATCACGACCAGCGGGGTTCCGTCGGCCTTGTGCTTCATCGCGGCGTCGTAGATCGGCATCGTCTCGCCGCCATAGGTGGTCATGCCGCCTTCGACGCCGGGGACCATCTCGTTCCTGATGCGGATATTGGCGAACGTCCCGCGCATCATGACTTCGTGGTTCCCGCGGCGGCTGCCGTAGGAATTGAAGTCGGCCTTGGCGACCTGATGTTCCTGCAGGTAGGTGCCGGCCGGGCTGTCGGCCTTGATCGCACCGGCCGGGCTGATGTGGTCGGTCGTGACCGAATCGCCCAGGATCGCCAGCGGCTTGGCATCGACGATGTCGGTGACCGGCGCCGGGGTCATCTCCATGCCCTCGAAATAGGGCGGGTTGGCGACGTAGGTGCTGCCCGCACGCCACGAATAGGTGTCCGAGCCGGTGACGTCGATCGCCTGCCAGTGCTTGTCGCCCTTGTAGACGTCGGCATACCGCGCTTCGAACATCGAGCGGTCGATCGCGCCGCTGCGGACCGAAGCGACCTCGTCGTTGGTCGGCCACAGGTCCTTCAGGAAGACATCGGCGCCGTCCTTGTCCTGGCCGATGGGGGTTTCGACCATGTCCTCGGTCACGGTGCCCTTCAGCGCGTAGGCGACGACCAGCGGCGGGCTGGCGAGGAAGTTCGCGCGCACGTCGGGGGACACGCGGCCTTCGAAGTTGCGATTGCCCGACAGGACGCTGGCGGCGACGATATCGTTACCGTTGATGGCCTTGGAAATCGGCTCGGCCAGCGGGCCGGAGTTGCCGATGCAGGTCGTGCAGCCGTACCCGACGAGGTCGAAGCCGATGGCGTCGAGATGGTCCTGCAGGCCCGCCTTCTCGAGGTAGTCGGTGACCACCTGCGATCCGGGTGCGAGGCTGGTCTTGACCCACGGCTTGGGCTTCATGCCGCGCTCGTTCGCCTTCTTGGCGACGAGACCGGCGGCGATCAGCACGTCGGGGTTGCTGGTGTTGGTGCAGCTGGTGATCGCGGCGATCACCACGTCGCCGTCGCCGATGTCGTGGCCCTTGCCGTCCACATCGACGCGCGCGGGCGCGTCCTTCTTGTAGACCTCTTTCAGCTGTCCGTTGAACAGGTCGTCCACCTCGGGGAGCACGACCTTGTCCTGCGGGCGCTTGGGCCCGGCGAGGCTGGGGACGACGGTCGACAGGTCGAGTTCCAGCGTGTCGGTGAATACCGGCTCGCTCGCCGGGTCGATCCACAGACCCTGTTCCTTGGCGTAGGCCTCCACCAGCGCGATCTGGTCTTCCGCGCGTCCGGTGAGCTTGAGGTATTCGAGCGTCTTGTCGTCGATGCCGAAGAAGCCGCAGGTCGCGCCGTATTCGGGCGCCATGTTGGCCAGCGTCGCGCGGTCGGCGAGGCTGAGTGCGGCAAGCCCGTCGCCGAAGTATTCGACGAAGCGGCCGACGACGCCGCGGGCGCGCAGCATCTGGGTGGCAGTGAGCACGAGGTCGGTCGCGGTGACGCCTTCGGCGAGCTTGCCGGTCATCTTGAAGCCCACGACTTCGGGGATCAGCATCGAGACCGGCTGGCCGAGCATGGCCGCCTCCGCCTCGATCCCCCCGACGCCCCAGCCCAGAACGCCGAGGCCGTTGACCATCGTCGTGTGGCTGTCGGTGCCGACGCACGTATCGGGATAGGCGACCGCGGTGCTGCTGTCGTCGACGCCCGTCCACACGCACTGGGCGATGTGTTCGAGGTTCACCTGATGGCAGATGCCGGTGCCCGGCGGCACCGCGCTGAAGTTGTCGAGGCTCTTGGAGCCCCACTTGAGGAAGTCGTAGCGTTCGGCGTTGCGCGCGTATTCCAGGTCGACGTTCTTCTCGAACGCCTTGGGGTGGCCGAACTCGTCGACCATGACCGAGTGGTCGATGACGAGATGGACGGGGACCAGCGGGTTGATCTTGGCGGTGTCGCCGCCGAGCTTCGCGATGGCGTCGCGCATGGCGGCAAGATCGACCACGCAGGGCACGCCGGTGAAATCCTGCAGCAGCACACGGGCCGGGCGGTACTGGATCTCGATTCCGGTTTTGGGATCGTTCTGCCAGTTGGCGATGGCCCGGATGTGGTCGGTCGAAACGGTGAAGCCGTCGTCCTCGAAGCGAAGCAGGTTCTCCAGCAGCACCTTCATGCTGAACGGCAGGCGCGAAACGTCGCCGATGGTCTCGGCAGCCTTTTTGAGCGAGTAGTAGGCGTAGTCCTTGCCCCCCACCGTCATCGTGCTGCGGGTTCCGAGCGTGTCCTTGCCGACCTGGGTCATGCCTGCCTGTTTCCTTGGGGTTCGTGAGCGGGAATTTGCTCGCGCTCCTGCTCGCCGGGGCGCGTCAGGTCAAGGGCGGGGCGGGCGAGGATTGCTTGGGCTACCCCTAGCCGGGTCTGGCGCTCAGGCGATGGTCTGTTCGGGCGGGGGCGGGGCGCCGCGGGTCGCGATCCAGCATCCTGCCACGATCAGCACCGCGCCCGCGACCGTCGCGCCGGTCACCGCCTCCCCGAAATGAAGCCAGCCGAACAGCGCCGCCCAGACGAAGCCCGAGTATTCGACGGGGGCCAGTCGTTGGGTTTCGGCACGGGCATAGGCCCATGCGAACAGCATCGCGCCCGCGACCGAGAGCGCCGCCGAAATCCCGATGTCGCGCCATGTCGCCGCGGTCTCCGGCAATTCGAGGAACCACGGGGCGAAGGCGGCATAGGCGAGGAGGCAGACGAGGTTCTGGAACAGGGCGACCTCCAGCGGCCCGGCCACCTGCGCCTGCTTGCGCGCGAGGACGAGATTGACCGCGTAGAACACCGCGCTCGCCAGCACCGCCGCGATGCCGAGGCCCGCGCCCGGGGTCAGCATCTCGCGCACGAGCTTGCCGCCCACGATCACCAGCACCCCCGCGAACCCGAGCAAGGAGCCGGCGATGGCCCCGCGTCCGATCCGCTCGCCCAGCAGCAGCCCGGCAAGGAACAGTGCTATGAGCGGCGCGACGAAGCTGATCGCGATCGCTTGCGCCAGCGGGAGGACGGTGAGCGAATAGAAGAACAGGAAACCCATCACCGCGATGGTCAGCCCGCGCGCCACGTGCAGCCGCAGCACCGCCGGCGATGGCCACCGCCCGCCCCGCGCCGCCCATACCGGGGCGACGAGCGCAAGACTGATCGGCGCGCGGACGAGAACGGTGCTGAACGCTCCAATCGCCAGCGCCGCGCCCTTCATCCACGCGTCCATCCAGCTCAGCAGGCCGATGGCCAGGATCGCCGCGAAGACGGGCAGGTGCGGGTGATCGGCGCGCGGCATGGGCGGCTCGGTTCGTGGCATTCGGGCCACCGGTCAAGGCGGATTCAGCCGAGCTTCAGCCGCACCCGTTGAAGGGCGGGGGGTGTCGGCGCTATGATCGCGCCGACCGGACGATTGAAATTACCGAAGGGGTCGATGTGGTGAAGACGGGTTACAGGCGCGCGTTGCTGGCTGGCGGGTTGATGGGCGCCGCGGCGCTGACGGCGATCCCCGGCATGGCATTTGCCGCGCCGCAGAGCTTGCTGCCGGCCGAATCGAAGCCGACCCCGAAACCGGCCACGGCCCCGCCACACGCGCAGGACAATGTCGCCGCCTCGATCGACGCGATGGCCAAGCGCGCCGAGGCGACCCCGATGGTCCAGCCGATCGCGCCCGCGGTGCAGGTGTGGTCGCTGGCCGATGCCAAGGCGCTGGCCGGCGTCATCGCCTCCATCGGCGCGGAAGGCCTCGATCCCAAGGACTACAAGCCGGCGGAACTCGACGCCGCCATCGCCGCGGGGCCGGGCGACGCGCTGAATCAGGCCGCCAGCCGCAGCTTCGCCTGGCTGGTCGAGGACATGCGCGACGGGCGCACCCCGATGGACGACCGCAAGCAGTGGTTCGTCGTCGACCCCGATCCCGACCGCTACCGCACCGGCGACATCATGGCCGAGGCGCTGGCTAGGCATTCGGTCGCCGCCAGCCTCATGGCGCTCGCCCCCGATCACCCCGACTACGCGGTGCTGAAGGCCGAACTCGCCAAAACGACGTCGCCCGCCACCCGCAAGCTCATCCGTGCCAACATGGACCGCTGGCGCTGGCTGGCGAAGGACCTCGGCCGCCAGTACCTCATCACCAACGTGCCGGAGTATCAGCTCCGCCTGACGGTGAACGACAAGATCATCAGCACCTACAAGACCATCGTCGGCAAGCCGGGCCGCACCGCGACCCCGCAGCTGGCCGAAGAGGTCGAGGGCGTGGTCTTCAATCCGACCTGGACCGTGCCGCAGTCGATCGTGAAGGGCGAAGGCCTGGGTGCGAAAGTCCTGGGCAACCCCGGTTGGGCCAAGGCCGCCGGCTACAAGGGCTGGAAGGACAAGGACAGCGGCTTCGTCACCGTCGTGCAGCAGCCGGGCGCGAACAACTCGCTCGGCCTGATGAAGCTCGACATGCCCAATCCGCACGCGATCTTCCTCCACGACACGCCGAGCCGCGGCCTTTTCAATGCAGAGGCTCGCGCCCTCAGCCACGGCTGCGTCCGCGTGGAGCGCGCGCAGGAACTGGCGATCACGATGGCGATCCTCGGCAACCTCGCCGACACGCCCGAAACCCGGAAAGCCGCCGCCGACGAGGCGGTCGCGATCAGCACCAGCGGCAAGTACACCCGCGTGCCGATCCAGAAATCGATGCCGGTCTACATCACGTATTTCACGATGGGCCGCGACATCGACGGCAAGCTGCGCCAGTTCAACGACATCTACGGCCGCGACGCGCCGGTCCTCGCCAGCTTCGACAAGCCCCGCCAGGCCGACCGCGCCCGCAAGACGAGCGAAGAAGCGGTCGAGATCGTGGACGATCTGCAGACGACGTAAGGGGGATAGCCGGCGTCTCTCCGGTTTCGGCCGGAGGACGCCGGACCGTATTGCCGGCTAGTAGACGCCCGGGTTCGGGGCGGGCTGCGGCTGGCCTTCGGGTAGCAGTAGCCGCAAGTCCTTCGGCGTTTCGCTCACCGTTTCGCCGTCCGCGCCGATGCCCAGCTTCTCGGCATAGATCAGGCGGCCGCCCGCCATGCGCAGCAGCGCGAGTTTGAAATCCGCGTCGCTCATCGCGAAGCAGCCGTTGGAGCGGCCCAGCCGGCCCCAGCGGGCGAGGTGCTCGGGCTCGCAGTAGTCGGCCCGGTGCATCACGATCGCCCGGTCGAGCGCGTTCGAGTTGGTCGGATCAAGCCCCTCCAGCCGGATCGAGGTGCCGTAGCGCCCGGTGTACCAGCCGAACGTCATGTAGGCGCCCTTGCTGGTGCACCACGATTCGGGGACGTTGGAGAACCAGTTGAGCCACCCGTCGTGCTCGGGATCCGAACCCTGCCCATGCGCCACGCGGTAGCTGTCGACGGTGCCGGTTTCGAAATTGCAGAAGTGATACCGCGGCTCGCTCGAACGCAGACCGAAATCGAGCACGCCGACCATGTCGCGTTCCCACAAGGGGGCGGTGTGCTTTTGCAACTGCTCGTGCGCGATGGCGAACAGCCGCCGGTCGCGCTTGCCGAGCGGGTTGGGCATCGCCGGGACCGGGCCGGGGCGGCCGACGTGGCCGGGGACCTGCGCATGGCCCGGCGCGGCCAGCGCGGCGCCGGCGGCCAGGGTGCCCTTGAGGATGTCGCGCCGCTTCATGGCTTCACCTTAGCACGCCCGCCCCTATCCGGCGCGTGAACGCGGCGCGTAGGACGCGATTTCGCGGTAGATCGCATCCTCACTGCGGCTGGCGGCGTTGCCCCAGGTCGTGGCGGTTCGTGCGTTGAGCACCTGACCTTGCGGCGAGACCACCACGAGCGCGGGAGTGGACTTCATCCGGTCGATCCCGAACCGTCGCGCGATATTCTGGTTGCGCGCTTCGCCGGTCTGCGGGCTGCCGACGTCGACGAACACGAGCTCGAACCCGTCGGCGACCAGCTGGCGGAATCGCGGCGTCTCGAGCCAGCCGGCGAGCGCGGTGCTGTCGTGGCACCAGTTCGCGCCGAGGACCAGCAGCAGGGGCTTGCCCGATACGGTCGACCGCTCGCGCGCGGCGGCGACCTGCGCCCCGGCATCGGCGGCGGGATCGAACAACTTCGCGTCGGGCCGCGCCGTCGCTGGTGCGGTACCGGCCGTCGCGCAGCCGGCGATCGGCAGCGCCGATAGCGCGAGCAGCAGGGGTACGGCGATGCGCATCAGGCTGCCGCCGATGCGGGATCGCCTGCGTCGCGGCGCAGCGGTTCGTAGCCGTGGTGGAACGCCGTCCCGGCGAGAGCGGCCATCGTGCCTACGAGTATCGAATCCCAGATCATCAGCCCCCACACGATGACCGCCGACTCGCCAATCGCGAGCGTATGATTGAACTGGTGGAGCGGCTGCAGGCCAAGCATCACTCCGAAGAACAGGATGCCGATCATGATCGCCCGCGACCATCCGGAGCGATAGGCCCGGGCCAGCGTCGCCTCGCGGTCGCCGAACAGGCCGCCGAACATCAGCACGAACAACGGCAGGGTCGCGACCGTAAGAACGACGGTGACGATCTGGAATGCGACGCCGTCGAACGTGCCTTCCAGCGGAAGGAGGGCCACGGTGACCAGCACATTGAGCGCCAGGCCGATCAGGAACGGGCGCCAGGCAATGGTCCTAGGGTCCCACCAGCGCTTGCCGACCGCCCAGAACCGGGCCGCGGCGAACATCGCCAGCACCAGCCCTGCGATCTTGAAATAGCCGTAGCTCCAGCGCGCGGGGTCGTTAGCCAGTTCGCGAAAAGCCTCCTTGCTCGCGAACATGCCGAGGTTCACCTCGGCGACGTGCTGCGCGAATTCCGGGACTGCGGAGATCAGCGGGATGAGCGGCGCGAGCCACCACAGGCGCACGCCGTCGCGTAGGGTTTCCCAGATGCGGCGAAAGAACGCGCCGATCATTCGGCGGCTACGGCCACTTCGTCCGCGTCGCCGGCATCGCTCATGCCGGCCTCGATCTCGGCGGCCTTCGCCTCGACCAGGCCGACGATGTGGTCGAGCATGTCGGCGGACTGCACGTGGTGGTCGGTCACGCCCGACAGGTACACCATGTGCTTGCCAGCGCCGCCGCCGGTGAGGCCGATGTCGGTTTCGCGCGCCTCGCCGGGGCCGTTGACTACGCAGCCGAGGACCGAGAGGCTCATCGGCGTCTTGATGTGTTCGAGCCGCTTCTCCAGCGCCTCGACCGTGCGGATCACGTCGAAGCCCTGCCTACTGCAACTGGGGCACGACACGATGCGGACCCCGCGGGTGCGCAGGCCGAGCGCCTTCAGGATCTCGAAGCCGACCTTGACCTCCTGCTCGGGCTCGGCGCTCAGCGAGACGCGGATCGTGTCACCGATGCCCGCCCACAGCAGATTGCCGATGCCGATCGAGGATTTCACCGTGCCGCCGATCAGGCCGCCTGCCTCGGTGATGCCGAGGTGCAGCGGGCAGTCGACCGTCTCGGCCAGCTGCATGTAGGCCGCGACCGCGAGGAACACGTCGCTCGCCTTCACCGCCACCTTGAACTCGTGGAAATCGTGGTCCTGCAGAAGCTTGATATGATCGAGCGCGCTTTCGACCAGAGCCTCGGGGCATGGCTCGCCGTATTTTTCCAGCAAATCCTTTTCCAGGCTGCCGGCGTTGACGCCGATGCGGATGGCGCAGCCGTTGGCCTTGGCGGCGCGGACGACCTCGGCCACCCGCTCGCTCGAGCCGATGTTTCCGGGGTTGATGCGCAGGCACGCAGCGCCCTTGTCGGCCGCCTCGAGCGCGCGCTTATAGTGGAAATGGATGTCGGCGACGATCGGCACTTTCGCGGCGCGGGTGATCTCGTCGAAGCGCGCGGTGCTCTCTGCGGTGGGGCAGCTCACGCGAATGATGTCCGCCCCGGCATCCTCGCAGCGGCGGATCTGATCGATCGTCGCGCCGACGTCTTCCGTCGGGGTGTTGGTCATCGTCTGCACGCTGATCGGCGCGTCGCCGCCGACTGGAACGGAGCCGACCATGATCTGGCGGGACTGGCGGCGGGCGATGTCGCGCCACGGGCGTATCGAGGACATGACCTGCGATATAGTCCGTGCGCGATGAAGGGGCAATGACAGCGCCCGCGCGATACGGCAAAGGGCGGCGATGACCATCACGCGCGACCCCACCGACGACGTTTCCGCAGGCGGGCCGCTGCTGTTCGGGCGCGTGCTCGACGGGCGCGGCGGCGGGCGGCCGATCGGCTGGGAACAGGCGCAGGGCTGGCAGCCGGCCCACCCGGGCGAGGTGCTGTGGCTTCACGTGTGCCGCACCGCCGACGGCGTGCAGGAATGGCTCGAGAGCGAGTTCGGAATTCCCGAATCGACCGCCGAGCTGCTGACCGGCGAGGCGACCCGCCCGCGCGCCTTTCGCGACGGCGAGAACCTCGTGGCGACGCTGCGGGGCATCAACTTCAATCCCGGGGCCGAGCCCGAGGACATGGTCTCGATGCAATTGTGGAGCGACGGCGCGCGGCTCGTCACCCTGCGCCGCCTGCCGCTGCAGACCCCGCGCGATACCCTGAGGGAAATCGACGCGGGCAAGGGTCCGGTCGATGCGGGCGCGCTCGTGACGCAGCTGACCGAACACCTCGTCGAACGCATGAATGCCGCGATCGTCGACATGAACGACGAGATCAATCGCATGGAAGATCTCGATTTCGAACGGGAAGACAGCGAACCGCTGCTCGCCGAGATCGCTGTCATTCGCCGTAACTGTCTCGCGCTGCAGCGTCACATGGGGCCGCAGCACGTCGCACTGGAAGCCATCAGCCGCGATGCGCCCGGCTGGTTCGAAGGACACGACCGGCGGGAGATCGGCGAAACCATCGCGCTCCTGCGCCGATTTCTCGACGACATCGACGTCAGCAAGGAAAGCGCAGTCGTGCTGATGGACGAATTGCGCAGTCGCTCGCTGGCGCTGGCGGAAAAGACCAACCGCCGCCTCACCCTGGTCGCGACCGTCTTTCTGCCGCTGTCCTTCCTGGTCGGTTTATTTGGAATCAACGTCGGCGGTATGCCATGGGCCGATATTGCCGGCCATCCGTTCGGCTTCTGGTTCGTGAGCGGCCTGTGTCTCGGCATCGGTCTGCTGACACTGTTGCTGTTTCGCCGCTGGAGATGGCTCTAACCCACCCTTACCGCGCGCGCTGCGCGGGGATGAACTCCTCGCGCACCGCCCTGGCGATCAGTTCGAGCGGGATGATCCCCTGGCTCAGCAGGAAGTCGTTGAACGCCTTCTGGTCGAACCTGTCGCCCAGCGCGATCTCGGTTTCCATCCTCAGGTCGATGAGCTTGCGATAGCCGTAGTAGTACGCCCCCGCCTGCCCGGGGCTGCGGAAGGTGTAGCGGTCGAGTTCCTGCTTGGTCATCGGCGCGGAGAACCCGGCCTCCTGGCGCAGTATGCGCTCGCCCTCGGCGCGGTCGATGAGACCCAGGTTGAGCATCGGATCGAGAAACGCGCGCGCGGCCCGCAGCATTTGGAACTGCAGCGCGATCATTTGCCCTTCGGGCGGCTCCAGCGGCAGCATCTCGGCCTCGGCATAAAGAGCCCAGCCTTCCACGTTCACGCTGTTGAAGGCGTAGAGCAGCCTCGCCAGGCTGACGCCCTGTTCGACCAGTGCGGCGAACTGCAGCTCGTGCCCGGGCCGCGCCTCGTGCGCGCTCAGCGTCCAGGCGGCGGCGGGGTGGTTGAAGTCGTCGTAAGCGGCCGCATCCGCGCCCGCGCTGGGGTCGCCGGTCGTCAGCACGAACGTGCCGCGCTCGCCGGTGTTGCCGACGAGCCGCGGGGGCAGCATGTGCGGCGCCGGCTGGGCAGCCGATTCGGCCGGGCTGGCGAGCCGCATCTGCAATTCGTAATCGGGGATGTCGACCACGCCGGCGGCGCGCGCCTTGTCTTCCAGCTGGCGGTTGATGTCGCGGTAGAACGCCTCAATTTTGTCGTTTGGGATCGTCTGCTTCTTGAGTTCGGCGATCACCGCGACATAGTCGGTCGTGGGCGCCATGCCGAGCTTCGCCGCCACCTCGGGCGCGAGCGCCTTCATCTGCGAGCGGATCTCGTAGAAGCCGCGCCGCGCCTGGCTCGCCGCGTCGAGCGGGGCCATGTCGATGCCGACGTATTCGAGATTGAGGGCATAGAGTTCGGGCGGCAGCTTCGCCTCGGTGCGCGCGACCGGCAAGACGGTGGTGGTGGTCCACCTGCCGTAATCGGCGAACTGCCGGTCCATCGCGGCCAGTGCCCTGGCGGCGGCGGGGCCCTCGATGTCGTACTTCGCGAACAGGTCGCGGATGCCCCGGGCGAAAGTCGGGTACTTGGCGACCGCCTCGCTCACCTCGGTGCGGAACGGGCCGATCCGGCCGTCGCCGACGCTTTCGGCAAAGCGCGCCTTCGCCAGGTCGGTAAGCGGCGTGGTGCCGGGATATGTGCCGGTGTAGCGCTGCAGCAGTTCGAGCGCCTTGCCGCGCCGCGCGGGCGCGGTCTGATCGTCGAGCAGCGACTGGATGCCGCCGTAGATGCTTTGCGGCGTATTGTACCAGTCGATCGTCAGCTTCTGGCCCAGCCGCACCCCGCGCAGGTCGCGGTCGAGCGAGCCGATCAGGATTTCCAGGTCCTGCTTCACGTTGGGATCGCTCTCGCTCGCCAGTGCGGCGCGCAGCTCGGCGAGTTTCGCCTCGATCGCGGCGGCGTAGCGGTCGTTGATCCCGGGCCCGAGGTCGCGGACGAGGCCGTCGTACTGCTCGTACCCGCTTGACGAGGCACCTTCGGGGAAGAACCGGGCCTGCAGGTCGATCACCTGCTGGGTGTAGGCGTTGCTGCGCGCGACCCAGGCGGGCTGGGCGGGGGCGCCTGCGGATGCGGTAGCGGTGGAGTCCTGTGCGGCATCTCTGGCAGCGAGGGGCGCGAAGGCGAGCGGCGCGGCGGCGAGCAACAGTGCGGCGATGGTCTTGTGCATCGGTTTCCTCCCGGGAATGTGCGGGCGATGTGCGCCGTTTCACGCCATGCGGCAAGCGCATGCGGTCCGCCCCGGTCGCCCGGCATCGGCCGCTCGTCGAAACGCGCGCTCAGGCTGCGGTAAGCGGCAATTCCAGCAGGAATTCGTCGTCGCGGTGGTCGCCGACCCAGAAGTCGATGTCGGCGACCTTGGCGAAGCCATAGCGGGCGTAGAACCGCTGCGCGCCGTAGTTTTCGGCCCACACCGACAGCTGCACCGCGTCGCAGCCGCGATGGCGCGCTTCGGCAAGGCAGTCCTCGATCAGCGCCGCGCCGGTGCCGCGCCCGGTTTCGGAGCCGAGGCAGTAGAGCTGGCTGAGAAAGGCGGGATGCTCGGGGCGGGGCTCGGGCCGTTCGTCGAACCCCTTGCCGAACACGGTCGTACAATAGGCGACGATCGCCCCGTCCGCACCGGTCGCCACGGTCACCCGCGTATCGGGAGCGGCGATGTTCGCCGCGATCCGTTCGGGCGAGCGCCAGTTGTCGAGAAACGCCGCAAGGTCGCTTTCGGAATAGAGGTGCGCGAAGGCGTCGATGAAGGTCTGCCGGCCGACGCCGACAAGTTCGGTTACATCGTCGGGAGTCGCGGGGCGCAGGAGAATGCTCACCCGGCGCCTCTATTCGCTGTCGTCGCGGCAGGGAAGACGGCGCGTATTCCCCATTCGGTCCCCGCACGGGCATCGCCGTCTCTCGTCCAGCCGCATTTCGATTTCCAGCGCCGGCGACATATCCTAGAAAGCGGCATGCGCACCGCCATCCTCGCCGCCTCTGCCGCCGCCATTGTCGCCGCCTCTCCCGCAGCCGCTTCCACCAAGGACTGGGACGTCGCGAGCGACGTCGGCGCCGCGGCGCTCGGCATATGGTCGGTCGGTGTTCCGGCGGTGAGCGGCGACGGCCGCGGCGCGCTCCAGGCCGGCATGTCCGTGGGCGCGTCATATGCGGTCACGACCGGCCTCAAGGAGATTTTCCCCGAGACCCGGCCCGACGGCAGCGACAACCGCAGCTTCCCTTCGGGCCATACCGCTGCCTCGTTCGCCGCGGCGGCCTCCATCTACGAGCGGCGCGGGGCGGGCGAGGGAATACCGGCCTTCGCGATCGCGACATTCGTCGGTGTCGCCCGGGTCAAGGCCGACAAGCATTACTGGCACGATGTCGCCGCGGGCGCGGCCATCGGGACGGCGGCGGGCCTGCTCCTCACCCGTCCGCTCGCCGACCGGCGCATGGCGGTCGTGCCGTGGGTCGCCTCCGGGGGCGGCGGCGCGACGGTCGACTTCGCGTTCTGAGCGCGATACGCATGGCGTCATGCTCCTGCGCCTCCTCGCCGCTGCCGGCCTCGCCATCGCCATGACCACCGCCGCTCCGGCACAGGATGCGGCGCCCGCCGCCGCTCCGGCGCCCGGCTGGTCCTTCGCCATCCACGGCGGGGCTGGCACGCTCGAACGCAGCCGGATGACGCCCGAACAGCAGGCCGACTATCGCACCGCGCTGCAGGCCGCGCTCGACGCGGGCCGCGCGGTGCTGGCGGGCGGCGGCAGTGCGGTCGATGCGGTGACCGCGGCGATCACCCGGCTGGAGGACGATCCCAAGTTCAACGCGGGCAAGGGCGCGGTCTTCACCTGGGACGGCATCAACGAACTCGACGCCTCGATCATGGACGGCAACGGACGCCGCGCGGGCGCGGTCGCGGGGGTCCACACGGTGCGCAACCCGATTCTGCTGGCGAAGGCCGTGATGGACGACGGGCGGCACGTGATGCTGTCGGGCAAGGGGGCCGAACAGTTCGCTGGCGAGCATGACCTTGCGATCGTGGCGCCCGCATACTTCGCGACCGACCATCGCCGCCGCCAGCTGGAAGAACTGAAGGCGAAGAACCTCTCCGCGCTCGACGTGGAGTTCAAGTTCGGCACCGTCGGCGCGGTCGCGCGCGATGCCGACGGGCACCTCGCCGCGGGCACCTCGACCGGCGGGATGACGGGCAAGCGCTGGGGCCGGATCGGCGATTCGCCGGTGATCGGCGCGGGCACCTATGCCGACGATGCCGCCTGCGCGGTCAGCGCCACGGGATCGGGCGAGTTTTTCATCCGCGCCGCGGTCGCCCACACGATCTGCGAACGGGTCCGCGCGGCGCGCAAGCTGACCGTCGACGGCAAGACCGAAACGGTCCCGCTGACGACCGAGGTTCTGCAGGGCATCGTCGACGGCGTGATCGCCGAGGTGGGCGAGATGGGCGGCGACGGCGGGGTCATCGTCGCGGGGCCCGATGGCAAGCCGGTGTTCTCGATGAACACGCCCGGCATGTACCGCGGACGCGCGACGTCGGACGGCCTCAGCGAAGTCGCGATCTTCGCCGACGAGTAATTCTGTTTGGCCGGGCGGGGCGGGTCATTCGTACTTGTCCTTCTTGCGCTTGCCGAACCGCATTCCGCCCTCCAGCCGCGCACGAAGCTGGGCGTAGTACGCTTCCAGGAAAGCCCGCTCGTCGCCGGCACCGGGGGTCCAGCCGATCTTGCGGCAGATCGCCTCGTGCACCGCGACGATCGCCTCCTCCCGGTCCTCGCGCAATACGCGTTCGAGGGTCTGCAATTCGTGCTCGCCGTAGATCGCCAGCTCCGCCTCGCCGAAGCGGTAGGAGGCGCCGGTGACGGTGCTCGGGCCCGTCGCGGCACCTTCGGTCGAGAGGGTATCGGGCAGTTTCGAGCGCGGCGTCTCGACCACCCATGTGCCTGCCACGATGTCGCCTGCGCGCAGGGCGTCGCGGTTGAAGAAGGGAAACAGCGCGAAGACGAGGAACCACACCATACCTGCGACGCCGGCCGATCCCGCCTCTCCGCTCGGAGCGACGAGGAGGAAGATCAGCGGCATGAAAAGCTCGATGTCGCGCAGCAGGTTGCGCGCGATCACCGCCTCCGCCGTCAGCCGCTTTCCCCCTTCGCCCAATGGCCGCGCGGCGACCCGGATGCCGAGCGCCCGCTTCCCTGGGGTCGCCCCGCGCGGACCCAGTTCGAAGGCGATGAAGTAGCCGTTCCACGCGAGGAACCAGAACAAGGCCTGCACGATCCCGAGGAATTCGCCCGCGCCGCCCTTCGCCGCCTCGCCGCGAATACCGCCGCCGATCCGGTAAAGAGCGTAGGTAACCGCGATCGTGACCGTGAGCAGGATCGCGAAGTCGAGCAGCAGCGCGGCAAAGCGCGAGGCGCGGGTGGCGAGGGTGACGGGCATCGCCAACCCCTCGGCGGTGAGGACCGTGCGGCGGCGCTTGGCGGCGAATGCGGCGACTGTAGCGGTCATGCCGCGGCCTCGGGAGAAGCGCGGCGGAAGGCGAAGAAATAGGCGAGCCAGCCCGCCAGCATCGCCCCGCCGATGACCAGCCGCTCGCCCGTGTCGCCGACGAGCTGGCGGGGAAACGCCTCGAGAAAGGCGGCCACGACCAGCATCAGCACCACCCCTGCCATCACCGTGGCCGACCGCCGTCCCGCCGCCGCGGTGGCAGCGAGGATCGAGCGGTCGCCGGGAAACGCCATCGCGCGCCCGACGTGCAGCCCGGCCGCCCCGGCGAGCAGGATCGCGAACAGCTCGGTCGTCCCGTGCACCGACAGCCAGGCTGCGAAATCGAGTGCCAGCCCGCGCGTCGAGAATAGCCAGACCATCGCGCCCAGTGTCGCCATTTCCTTGAGCAGAAGCAGCAGCGTAGGGATTCCGAAAGCGAACCCCAGCGCGAAGGCGACGATGGCGACGCCCGCGTTGTTCTGGAACAGGAAGGCGGCAAACCCGCTCAGCCCGGCGGCGGAGTCCGCGGTGCCGAGGGCCTTCAGCAGTACTTCGCGGCTCGCCCCCGGCACCCGCGTGTCGGCGAACTGACTGGGCACCAGGCTCCAGTACCAGTCCTCGTCCCCCGCGACGAGGAGCCAGCCGGTCACCGCCCCCGCGACCATCACTGCCAGCGCGATGCAGATGTCGAGCCAGATCGCCCGGACGGCGGCCGACAGGCCCCCGCCGAGAAACCCGCGCAGCCAGCCCGCGAAACCCTGCCGCGGGCCGTAGACCTGGAACCACGCGCGCTGGACGAGGCCGTCGAGGTAGGCGAGTGTCGCGGCATCGAGCGAGGTCTCGCGCGCGACGGCGAGGCTGCTCGCGGCGGTGCGATACAGCGCCGGCAGCGCGAGCACGTCCTCGTCGGACAGACGATTCAGCCGGCCTTTCTCCATCGCGGTCACGATGACATCGAGCCGCTGCCAGTCCCCCTCCCGCGCGAGCCGGAAGCGGTCGGAGCGCAGGACGACGCGTTCGATGGCGGCTACGGGATCGGCGAGCGCGGCGCTCATCCGATCGCTCCGCGGCGCTTGGCGTCGAGATAACGGTCGATCAGGCGGTACCCGATCGCGTCCCACGGCGCCTCGATCACGTCGATGCCAAGCTGGCGCAGGCGCAGGAGCACGATCTCGCGCTGGCGCGACAGGGTGCCGGCGGCAATCGCCGTGGCAACCGCGTCGAGTGTGTCGGGTTCGGCCGCCTGCAATCCCTCGAGCTCGCTGTCAGCGATGGTGACGAACAGCACCAGGTGCCGGTCGGTCAGCCGGCCGAGGCTCTCGACCATCAGTTCCGCGCCGGTGGGATCGGTGAAGTCGGAAAACAGCACGACCATGCTGCGCCGCTTCAGCCGCGCGCCCAGCGTCGCGAGGGCGAGCGTGAAGTTCGGCTCTTCGGCATGATAATCCAGCGCCGCGGCCGCCGAGTGCAGGCGGTGGAACGCGCGCGTCTCGCTGTAGAACGGGGTCATCACCTCGGGCCGCCGGGCGAAACCGAAGAGGCCGACCCGGTCGCCGCCCTTGATCGCGACCCATGCCGCAGTGAGTGCGGCGCTGACCGCCCGGTCGATGCGCGGCAGCCCGTCCACCGGCTCGCACATCGCCTGTCCGCAATCGAACGCGAAGACGATCTGGTTGTTGCGCTCCGCCTCGTTCTCGCGCGCGAGGAGGCGGGTGTGGCGGCCGCTCGTCTTCCAGTCGATCCGGCGGCGGTCCATCCCCGGCTCGTATTCGGCCAGCGATTCGAATTGCGTCCCTTCGCCCCGGATGCGCCGCGCGGTCACTCCGAAGGCGGCATCGCGCATGAAGTGCTGGAGCGCCGGACTGCGTACCGGCGACAGGTCGGGCCAGATGCGGATCGCCTGGCCGAGCGGCAGTTCGACCTGACGCGCACCGAAGCCGAGCGGCCCCGTCCAGCGCAGCCACAATCGATCGAGCGTCGCGGTCCCGCGCCGCTCTGGCGCCAAATCGACCGTCCCCTGCCAGGCACCTTCGTGCGGGCTCAGATCGATTGCCGCGCGCCCGCCTTGTCCCAGACGCGCGTCGAACCCCAGCGCAGCTTCCACCGTGCCGCCCCGGCGGCGGTTGTCGAAGTCGGCGAGGATGCCGACGGTCGTTCGCTCGCCGACTTCGCAGTCGGGCGGCGCGACGACTTTCCAGTCCGCCAGCCGGCCCGCCAGCGCGGTGTCCAGGAACACGATTCCCAGCATGAGCGCGGCGACCGCCGGCACGACCACCCATGCGCCCGGTGCGGCTGCCGCCACGAGCAGCGCCACCGGCGCGGCGAGCGCGGCGACGAGAGCGGTGCGGGCGGTGGGTACGATCATCGCGCTTTTATCGCGGAGCCTCGGTACGCTCGATGAGGTCGCCCACCAGCGCCTCGATCTCGCGGCCTTCGATTTCGGCTGCGGGGCTGAGGATGAGGCGGTGCCGCAGGACCGCGGTGGCGAGCGCCTTCACATCGTCGGGCACGACGTAGTCCCGTCCCTCCAGCGCCGCGCGGGCCCGGGCGGCGTTCGCCAGCGCGACCGCGGCGCGAGGGCTCGCCCCACTCGACAGGTCGGCGCTCTCCCGCGTGGCGCGCACCAGGCGCACGACGTAATCGACGATCCCTTCGGCAACGGTAACCTGGTCCAGCGCCGTGCTGGCAGCGGCGAGGCGACCCGCGTCGGCAACGGTCTCGATTCCGAACTCGGCCGGGCTTACCGGACCTTGTCGCTGGCCGAACCTTGCGACGATCGCCGCTTCCTCCTCCGCCGAGGGATAGGGGACGATGAGCTTGAAGAGAAACCGGTCGAGCTGCGCCTCGGGCAGGGGATAGACCCCCTGGCTCTCGATCGGGTTCTGCGTCGCGACAACCATGAACCGGTCGGGCAGGGGGTGGGTCTCGCCGTCGAGCGTCACCTTGCGCTCCTGCATCGCTTCCAGCAGCGCGGCCTGCGTCTTGGGCGGGGTGCGGTTTATCTCGTCTGCCAGCAGAAGATCGCGGAACACCGGGCCGCGCGTGAGGGTGAACTGGCTCGTCTGGAAGTTGAACAGGTTGGAGCCAAGGATGTCGCCGGGCAGCAGGTCCGGGGTGAACTGGATGCGCCCGAAATCGAGGCCGAGCGCGCCTGCGAAGCATTGCGCGAGGAAAGTCTTGGCGGTGCCCGGCGGCCCTTCCAGCAGCACGTGCCCTTCGGCCAGCAGCGCGACAAGGAGATGCTCGACCGCTTGATCCTGCCCGACGATCGCCTTGGCGACTTCGGACCGCATCGAGTCCGCGAGGCTGCGAACCTCGTCCAGTTGCATTGTCATCGGCGAAGATCCCTTTCGAGTGCATGGAGCGCGTGGGCTGCGCGGAGCGTCGCGCCGGCCCCTTGCGCGGTTTCGAGGCGGCGGACGAGCGCCGAGAACGGAGGTGCATCGGGCCGTAGCCGGGCTACCGCGGCGTCGATGGCATCGGGGTCGGGTCGCCGCAGTCCGAGCGCGGCGGCGATGCGCCCTCCGACGAGCGCGGCGTAAGGGCCGCTCAGGAGGTACAGCCGCCCGCTGCGCCGCACGATACCGCCAGCGTTGGCAGCGAGCCGCGTCTTGCCGAACGCGATCGATCGGCGCTCCGCCACCGCGGGTCCGAACCGTCCGAACGCGCGCCAACCGATCACCGCCGCCGCCAGCAAAAGGCACAGCGTCGCCGCGAGGAACGGGGGCTGGAACGCCAGCGTGAGGAGGTTCTTCGCGCCGCCGAGCCCGGCGAGCGTGAGGTCGAACACCACGGGCACGTCCTGGCCCTCGCGCGCAAGCTCGACCACTTTCGCCGCGAGTAGCGCCCGGTTGCGGTCGGCCATCCCGTAGTTGTTGAACAGGTCGGGTTCGAAGGCGACGGTTACGTTCCACTTGTCGCTCTCGCACGCATCCTCGCCCGGGGTCGTGAACCCGGCCGCCCCGTCGAGCACCGGGTAGCATCCGTCGTCGGCGGCGTAGGCGACTATGTCGCGGCCGCGCGAATCGCGTACCAGCGTGGCCCAGTCGCCGCCCTCGATGCCCATCGCCTCGTCGGGGCGGGGCAGCGCGCCCGAAAGGCCGAGGCCGGTCCAGTCCGCGGAACCCGGGGCGAGTTGGCCGATCTCAGGCTTCATGGCGATCTCGCCGTCCAGCCTGGCCGCCCAGCCCGGCTTGGACGCTGCGAGCAGTTGCACCCAGCCTTCCTTCGATCCCCGCGTGCCAGCCGGCAGGGGGAAAGCGAACCACTTGGGCAGGATCAGCAGGGTCGGTCCGACGTAGCGGCGATCCTCGACGATCTCGGCCAGCTTGTCGGGGTCGGCGTTGAGGGTCGGAGTGAGGATCAGCAGCGCCTCGTCGTC
Organism: Tsuneonella amylolytica; assembly: GCF_003626915.1. Lineage (NCBI taxonomy): Bacteria > Pseudomonadati > Pseudomonadota > Alphaproteobacteria > Sphingomonadales > Erythrobacteraceae > Tsuneonella > Tsuneonella amylolytica. Next base: position 878,686 of record NZ_CP032570.1, on the reverse strand, counting down.
GAGCCGACCCTCGTTGCGCGACAGCGACACCGTGTGCCCTTGGCGGCCCAGCAGATCGGCGAGCGCGGCATACCCGGCAAGGCCGTGGCCGGCGGCGTGCGCCTGCCCGTTTTCGGGGCCGCCGTCGGTGTCGCCCTGGCCGATGAACCACAGCATCGCCACGAAGGCGAGCGCGCCCAGCAGGACGAGGCCGAGCACCGTTCGCCGGTCGAACGCGCCGCGGTTCACGCGTCCCTCACGGTGTCAGCCGCGCCAGCGCGAAGTCGGCATAAGCCGCCCGTGCTGCCTGCCAGTCCTCGGCCCCCAGCGCGCGCAGGGCGAACAGGCTGCGCTCGACCCGTTCGGCGATGGTCGCGAACGCGCGGCGCGCGCCGTCCGGCAGCGCTTCGAACCGCGCCAGTTCGCGCGCGGTCGTCGCCGGTTCGACCCATTCGGGACGGGCGGCGGCGATCTGTCCGACGCTGCGGCGGAGGAGAAGATGCGTCGCCTCGTCGAAGCGTCCTTCCGCCGCGAGCCTGTCGGCGTCGGCGAGCAATGCCAGCGCCTCGTGGGAAGCAGGGGTCCAATCCGCCTCGTCCCCGGCGTGCGCACGGCGGGGGACCTTCCAACCGATGACGGGTCCGAGAACCCGCCACGCGAGCAACGCCACAGCAGCGACGGCGATCAAGACCAAGGTCCATTTCAGGACCGGCCAGCCGACGCCCAGCGCCTCGCCCACTGGCGAGAGGATGCGGCCGAGCCAGTCGAAGAACGCTTCCAGCCAGCCCGGCGGCTTCGACGGGGGCGGGGCGGGGACGGGGGCATACTGGATCGCCGAATCGGCGCGGACCGCGTCCCACGCCTTGCCGGCATCGCCGATAGTGCCCGACCCCTGCGTCACCATGCAGGTGGTGGCACGGCGCGGGGCGCCGTACAACTAGCCGCGCGTCCGCTCCTGCGGATAGGTGCCGAGCATGCGCAGTTCCTTGCAGTGGAACGCCAGTTCCTCCAGCGCGCGGTCGACCGGCGGCTGGCCGGGGCTGCCGATGATGTCGGCATAGAACATCGTCGCCGAAAAGCTCGCGCCCGCCTGGTACGATTCCAGCTTGGTCATGTTGACCCCGTTGGTCGCGAACCCGCCCAGTGCCTTGTAGAGCGCGGCGGGGATGTTCTTCACCTCGAACACGAACGTCGTGATGGCCTCGCCCGCGATCGTCGCCGGATCGAGAGCGTCGCGGGCTAGTGCGAGAAAGCGGGTGGTGTTGTCGGGCGCGTCCTCGACGTCGTGCTCCACGATTTCGAGGCCGTAGAGCTCGGCGGCGAGCGGAGGAGCGATGGCCGCGATCCTGTCCTCGCCGCGCTCCGCCACGTGGGCGGCCGCCCCGGCGGTGTCGGCATAGGCGAGCGGAGCGATGCCGCGAGCGCGCAGGAAAGCGCGGCTCTGCCCCAATGCCTGCGGGTGACTGTAGGCGGCGGTGAACGGGCCGCCGCCCGTTGCCATCAAGGCGTGGTTGATGCGCAGGAAATGCTCGCCGGTGATGGCAAGGCCGCTTTCGGGAAGCAGGAAGTGGATATCGGCCACCCGTCCGTGCTGGCTGTTCTCCACGGGGATTGCGGCGCATCCAGCGCGGCCTGCCTTCACGGCGTCGATCGCATCCTCGAAGCTGTAGCATGGCAGCGGCAGCCCGTCAGGGCGCATTTCCGCCGCCGCACGGTGCGAATTGGCGCCAGGGGCCCCGGCGAACGCGACCGCGCGCGCCGGGTCGCCTTCGGCGGCGGCCTGCATCGCGCGCACCATAGCGCGGGCGGGGGCGGGGAAGGCGTCCATCGTCGCGGCGGCGCTAGCGGTGCCCCGCGCGGCGGGCAAGCGCCAAGGCGGCGGTGCGCCACCCCTTGCGCGCCGCGGTGGCGGTGACTAGAGCGGCGCCGCAAAGCCGCCACTTTCATTGTCACACGACCGGAATACCGCACGCATGGACGACCGTTTCAATACCGCCGCCGGATGGGTCCTGTTCGCCGGCGTCGTCGGCCTCGGCCTCAGCGCCGTCAGCTCCGGCTACTTCTCCGCCGATCGCCCGCATCGCCCCGAAGAAATGGGGTACCCGATCGAAGGCGTCGTGGAAGAGGGCGAAGGCGAAAGCGGGCCGAGCCTGGCCGAACTGCTCGCGACGGGCGACGTTGCCGCGGGTGAAAAGGCTGCAGCCGCGCGCTGCGGCACGTGCCACAGCTTCGACCAGGGCGGCGGCGTGAAGCAGGGTCCGAACCTGTGGGGCACGATGGGCGAGCAGATCGGCAAGGGGAAGGCCGGTTACGCGTTCTCCAGCGCCCTGTCGGGCCACGGCGGCAGCTGGACTTACGAGAACATGGACGCCTGGCTGAAGAGCCCCAAGGCGTTCGCGCCCGGCACCAAGATGAGCTTCGCCGGTCTGTCGAACGGACAGGACCGGGCGAACATCATCCTTTATCTCCGGCAGCAGGGCGGCGGCCCGGCCCTCCCGACGCCCGAAGCGCCTGCCGCGCCCGGTTCCGACGCGGCCGAGGGTGCCCCCGGTGCAGGCCCCGGCGCAGTCGAGGGTGCCCCGGTCGATCCGGTCGAAGCAGCCGGCGGTGCCGGCACCTCCCAGCCGGTTCCGACTGCGCAGGGCGCTTCGGCCAATCCGCCCCCGCAGAGCTGACAAAAAAGACCCCGCCCGCGGCGGACCGCGAGCGGGGTTTCTTAAGTAGAGGAAGGCCGACTCGCATCGGCTATCCTTCGGGTCGCATCTGCTGAATACTGCACCCGGCGCCCGCGCGCGCCCCAAACAAGTTTAGGCTGTCGCTCGCGCCGATCCGTGTGCCGATTGGGGACGATCAGCGCCCGCGCCATCCGCGCATCGCCTTGCCGTGACGGATGCGCCGGCGCCGCAGGTGGAGGCTAGCGAACACGAGCGCGATCCCCATCAGTGCGATGAGGGCTTAGGCGATGTCGTGGCGAACGGTCATGGTGTGTTCCGGTCGGAAACTGCCGCCGCCCTACGCCCGCCCGGACATTCCGCCACGTTCCGAAGTGTAGCGGATGGTATCGCTCAGCAGTCCGCCGGTGCAGTCTGCTCGCCCTTGAAACTTTGCGCGATCACATACCACTCGCTCGAATCCTTCCGGCTCGCGGGCGGCTTGGCGTGTTTGACGGTGCGGAAATGCTTCTTCAGCAGCGCCAGGATGCCCGCATCGGTGCCGCCGGCGAACACCTTGGCGATGAAGGACCCGCCCGGTTCTAGGTTTTCCACCGCGAACCAGGCCGCCGCTTCCACCAGCCCCATCGTGCGCAAGTGGTCGGTTGCCTTGTGACCCACCGTGTTGGCGGCCATGTCGCTCATCACGAGATCGGGTTTGCCGCCCAGCGCCTCGACCAAAGCGCCCGGTGCCTCGTCGGCCATGAAGTCCATCTGCAGCAGGGTCGCTCCCTCGATCGGCTCTGTGGGGAGGAGATCGATGCCGACGATCGCCGCCGCGGGGCGCTTCCTGCGCACGACCTGCGCCCAGCCGCCCGGTGCGACGCCCAGATCGACCACGCGCTTCGCGCCCTTCAGGACGGCGAACTTCTCGTCGAGTTCGGCCAGCTTGTAAGCCGCGCGGCTGCGATAGCCATCGGCCTTGGCTTGCCGGACGTACGGATCGTTGAGCTGGCGCGACAGCCAGCGGTTGGACGACGCGGTCCGCCCGCGCGCGGTCTTGACCCGCTTGACCGGATCCTTGCCCGACCGGCTCATGATGCGGCCTTCGGCGGGGCGGGGGTACCAGCCATGAGGCTGCGCAGAATGCCCTCGCGAATCCCCCGGTCGGCCACGCCCAGCCGGTCGGCCGGCCAGAGGTCGAGAATCGCTTCGAGGATGGCGCAGCCCGCCACCACCAGATCCGAACGGTCCGGGCCGATACAGGGCAAAGCGCGGCGATCCTCGGGTGCCATGGAAGAAAGACGCGTACTGATGTCCCGCATCGATGCGGCCGGCACGATCAATCCGTCCACCGCTCGCCGGTCGTACTGCGGCAGTTCGAGATGCAGGCTGGCCAGCGTCGTGACGGTGCCGCTGGTCCCCAGCAGGCGGATGTCCTCGGCGCGCGAGGCATCGGCCACCCGAGCCGCGAACGGAGCGAAGCTGTCGGAAACCAGCATCCGCATCCGGGCATATCGTTCGACCCGGTCGGCCTCGCTCGCGCCTTCGCTGCGGCCGACGGTGTCGGTCAGCGAGACGACTCCCCATGGCACGCTGGCCCAGTCGATGATGCGCGGCACGTTCTCGCCCGGTTCGATCAGCACGAGTTCGGTCGAACCGCCGCCGATGTCGAAGATTACCGCAGGGCCATGCCCCGCCTCCAGCAGGACATGGCAGCCGAGAACGGCGAGCCGCGCCTCTTCCTGCGCGGTGATGATGTCGAGCGCGATGCCGGTCTCCTCCCGCACCCGGTCGATGAAGTCGCTGCCGTTGATCGCGCGCCGGCACGCCTCGGTCGCGACCGACCGGGCGAGGAAGACGTTACGGCGGCGCAGCTTCTCGGCACAGATGTGCAGGGCGGCCAGCGCCCGGTCCATCGCGGCGTCGCTCAGCCGGCCGCTCTGGGCAAGATCCTCGCCAAGCCGGACGACGCGGCTGAAGGCATCGATGACCGTGAAGTTCTCGCCTTCGGGCCGGGCGATCAGCAAGCGGCAATTGTTGGTGCCGAGATCGAGCGCGGCATAGGCCTGTCTGCGTGTCGATCCGGGGGGCGGCATGGCGCGCGCCGGTGCCGGTCCGGACGCTGCTCCGCTACCTGCGCCACGTGCTTGTGCGGGTCGACGCTGCGAAGCGGTCTGGTTCGGTCGGCCTTGGGACTGCGAGGAGCGCTTGTAGCGAAAATCGGCTACCTTGCCGGACGATCCGCTCCCTTTGCCGCCTGTCCCTGCCTTTCCGTCTCTCTGCGTGTCCGGCGGAGAATAATCCGCCATTTCTCAAGTCTTTCTGTTCCTCCCGCCGCGCATCGAACTTACGCGCGCCGGGGACCTGACGGCGATGCTAGCGGGGGGCGGGCCATCCGGCAAGCGGGCCGTTCCGCGCCCATGCATTCGCGGCCTTGACCTGCCGCCTGCACGAACCTAAGTGCGCACCCCTCGCGAGGCGGCGCATAGCGCGGCCGAAGAGATGATGCCCCGTCCTCTAATGGTAAGAGAGCGGACTCTGACTCCGTCAATCAAGGTTCGAATCCTTGCGGGGCATCCACTTCCCACATCGCGAATCACACGCAGCGCGCGGCTAGTCGCGCTCCATCGGTTGATCCGTCATGCTGGACAGCGCGAGTTCGCCCTCGCCGTAGAGGTAGTCGCCTTCGAACTCCCCGATTTTTCGCAAGGCGGCCTCGTCGAGGATTTCGATCTTGCCGTCGCCATGCGGCATCAGCACGCCGCGATCCTTCAACGTGCGGAAGCTCCTGTTGGCATGAACGGAGGTGATCCCGCACGCCTCCGCATAGTCGCGCTGGAGCATGGGGATCGTCAGGAACCGGCCGTCGTAGAGATCGACCATCCGGCACCGCTGGATGAGCTCGGCGATGAGATGCGCGATTCGCCCCTCGGCATTGAGGCGCCCGAGGCGAAAGATCCACTCGCGGTGCTGCGCGGCGTCGAGCAGGGTCGAGAACCACAGCGCCCGGCCGAGATGGGGAAATTTCTCGATAAGGTCTGTAAGGTCGACGTGCCTGAACTCGGCGATCGTCACACGGCCGAGAGCGGCGACGCCGTGGTCGAGCCGCTTCATCGGATAACCGTGCAGGTCGACGAAATCGCCCGGAATATTGATGCCGACGATCTGGCGCGCACCGCGCTTGTCGTCGAGATAGCGCAGCATCGCCCCCTCGATGATGTAATACGACCATTCGAGACGTTCGCCCCGACGCGTAAGGCGCTGGCGTGGCTCGAGCGCGAATATCCGCGCGACCGCGCCTTCCAGCGCGGACTTTTCGTCCTGCGACAAATCGTGGCGCAGCCGGCCTTTCAGAAACAGTTCGGTCGTCACGTAGCGTCCTCCCGCTGGCGCCGATAACTTCGCCGTTCGGGGTCGTCAAAGCAACCTATGTTGACTTGGTTTCGGGCTTTCGCCCGTCGACCTCAGACCCTCAAACGGTCGGTAAGCATATGCGGGGTGGCGAAGCCGAAGGCGAACGCCGCAGCGATCGGGAGGGTCATCCAGCCCGCCGCGACGGACGCTGCCATCAGGGCCGCTCCCGCAACGGCGATTCCGGTCGGCCATGCTATCGCTTTCGCAACCGCTGCGCTGCCGTAGCGCCCTAGCTGGCGCAACTGGATCGGCAAAGCGTGTCCGATGAAGAAGACGAAACCCACGGCGAGCACCGGATGGAACACCGCCGTCGCTGCGAGGGCGAGAAGCGCGAGCGGCCAATCGCGCCTGCCCCGAGCTACCGAAACGAGAGCGGCGCCAGCGCCGAACACTCCGGCAATCGCCAGGACTTGAGTGAATGCCAACGGGACGGACCCCTCGACCACTGTCGAGAACGTGTCGGTAGTCGGATGGGGATGGAAGAGCGCGCTCCCTCCGATCGCGAGACCCGCCATGGCAAATCGCGAAAGTCTGGCGAGGCCGCAATCGCCATGCGCAAAATGCCAGCCCGATAGTGCGAGAAAGAGCGCGAGGCCTGCCAGCGGCAGGGCAAGAAAAAGGCCGGCGATGGCAAGGGCGGAAACGACGTACGCAGTCGCCTGCGGCAAACCGAGGGGTCGGATCGTGCCGTCCTCTTCTTCGCCCGCGCCATGGGCCAGCCCGGCGAGAAACAGAGCAAGCCCGAGGCCGACCGAGGCAGAAAGCCCGGCAGACTGTGCAGCGAGGGCCAGCGTGAAAAGTAGAAACGGAAAGAGGACCCCAGCGCGAAGCCGGGGTCCCCTTGCGGCCGAAAGGACGGCCGGTTTCATGGTCAGTCGCCGCGCTGCGAGGCGACCTGGCTGCCGAGCGGCGAAACCTCGAGCGCTTCGGCGGCCGGCACATAACCTTCCAGCGCCGAGCGACGCAGGACGTAGCGCGACAGGATGATGCCGTAGACGAGCTTCGTCGAGATATCGGCGATCGAGAACAGCAGCTGGCGGGTCACCACGACATCGCCCGTGAAGCCGAGCTGCGGCAGCGCGTAGGCGATGGGATAGAGACCCCAGGTGGCCAGGAAGTACCAGAAGATGTTCTTCGGCCAGGCCCTCAGTTCGCCAGGGCTGGTCGCGACGCCTTGTGCGATCACGCCGCGCACCTCGATGATGAGCCAGACGAAGAACACCGTCGAGATCACGCCCCAGATGTTGAGACGCGACCAGTCACCGGTTTCGCCGAACTGGCCGTAGAGGCCGGTCCAGATCATCAGCAAAGCCGAGATGATCATGCGGGCCGCCCGCGGGTAAAGCTCCTTGCGCGGCAACGCGAGCGCGATGCCGAGCTGCGTCAGCAACAGCGGAACCGTGATCGTCCAGTTGCCGTAGCGGAACGCGTTGGTGAACGTGTTGCCTTCGGCCAGCGGCTGATAAAGGCTGCCGTCGAACGCGTAGCTGGCGTCCCACAGGCTGAATTCACGCAGCAGGCTGAGGCCCGCCGATGCCATGACCACCGCCGACAGGATCGGCACCACGCGATAGCGCGGGGCGAGCTGGAAGCTGGTGAGGATAAAATAGATGATGAACGCGAAATGCGCGCCGTAGCTGACCATCAGGATCAGCGATCCCATGGTGTACTGTCCGCTTGTGAGCGGAACGAGATTTTCGATATTGCCAAGTTGACGCGCGGCGGCGTCGATCGTTGCAGGCACAGTCATGGCCTAGGCCTTTCCCCATTGTTGCGAGACCCTGTTTGCGCGCTGACTGCTTCGGAAAGGTGGTCGCCCCTAGGCCGGTGATCGCGCAGCAACCAAAGTGACTAATCTGCGTTAGGGTTCCCGCGGGTCGCACCGATTAAGTCGTGGGGCAACAAATGTTGGATCGAAGCAGCGGACCGTTTCTTGGCCGCGGCGGGTGGATATTTCACCGGATCGCGGCCAGTTACTGGTCGCTTCCGGTCTTGGCCGTCCTTCTGGCACCGCTGTTCGCGCTCGCCTCCATCCTGATAGACCGGGCAGGTCTGACCCCGTGGATCCTGTCGGCGGACCTGTCGCCTGTTGAGACGTCCGATACCGCGAAGGATCTGGTCGGCGTCGCAGTCGGCGTCAACGTGGCGCTGGCGACCCTCTATTTCTCGATCGCGCTGCTCGTTCTGACGGTGGCCAGCAGCAACCTGGGCGTGCGGCTGATCGACCGCTGGCTCAACAAGCGGCTCGTGCGCGCGTCGCTGTCGGGGTTGTCGTCGACGCTCATCTTCTCGCTGGTCGCGCTCGCGTCGATCGATGCCGAGGCCGACCTTTCCGACACCCCTCTGGCGACGGTCGCGCTGGTGATGGCCTTGCAGACCGTGAACGTCGCCATGCTTACGGTAGCACTGCACGATCTCGGCCGTACGATCTTCGTCGACCGGGCCATTCACAACCTCGGCCGAGAAGCGAGCCGCGGCACCATTGCGCTTGCCGGCGCCGCGCCCTTCGAAGGCTCGTGGGCGACGACCGTGGCCGCCCCACGCGAAGGCTATATCGAAGGGGCCGACATCGAAAGGCTTCGCAAGTACCTCCGCGATCACACCGGCGTCGTCCGCGTCTGCGCCGCGCCCGGCCAGCACGTGCTGGAAGGCGAACCCCTGATCCGGCTGCAGCACTCCTTCGACCGTGCCGACAGGCTGACCGATGCGATCTCCATCGGAGACTTTCGCAGCGAGGGGCAGGGGGCGGTGTTCCAGGTCCGCCTGCTCGTCGAGGTCGCCGCCCGCGCTCTCAGCCCGGCGGTAAACGACTTCTACACCGCGATTGCCGCATGCGACCGGCTGACCACCGCGATGCTGGGGCAGACGGACCTCTGGATCGACGACGGCAAGGTCCCCGTCTACGCTGACGAGACGCGGATCGAGCTGCCGGGTCAGGACTTTCGCGGACTGTTCGACGATCCGCTCGACGCCCTGCGTCAGGCCGCCTGCGAGTACCCTTCGGTCAGCACCCGCATGATCGACAACTACGCGCGCTTGATCGCGGCGCTTCCGGCACGATGCCGAAGCGCGGACCTGCGGGCCTTCGTGACGAAAAAGGCGCGCGAACTGGCCGATCATGCCGCCGACCGCGCCACGGCCGAAATCGATCGCGCCGCCATCCGCGAGCGCATCGCACGCTTCGACGCTGCCGCCTGAAACGCCCCTTGCCCGGGCATTGTGCAGCGCGCCCGGTGCGCCTATCGGACCGCCAATGACCAAATCAGAAGAGCGCGATCTTTCGCATCGCAAGTTTTTCCCCGCCGAAGAAGAAGCGGCGTTCAGCGAGAAGAGCACGCCGGACACGCCGCAGACCCGGCATCCGGCCTATCGTCTGGCGTTCCAGGACACCGATTTCCTGCTGCGCGAGGAGCTGCGCCCCGTCCGCTTCCAGCTCGAACTGCTGAAACCCGAAATGCTGCTCGACGAAGCGGGCGTCGGTTCGACGCTGGTGATGTACGGCAGCGCCCGCATCCCTTCGCCCGAGAACGCAGACGCGCTGGTCGAGAACGCGACCGAGGAAACCCGCGTCGTCGCCGAACGCCTCGCCGAGAAGGCGAAGTACTACGACGAGGCCTACAAGCTTGCCAGGATGGTCAGCGAACGGGCGATCGTGGAAAACGGCAAGCGCCAGTTCGTGATCTGCTCGGGCGGCGGCCCGTCGATCATGGAAGCGGCCAACCGCGGGGCGAGCGAGGCCGGCGCGGAATCGATCGGCCTCAACATCGTGCTGCCCCACGAACAGGCGCCCAATCCGTACGTCACCCCCTATCTCAGCTTCCAGTTCCACTACTTTGCGCTGCGCAAGATGCACTTCCTGCTGCGGGCGAAGGCGGTGGCGGTGTTCCCGGGCGGGTTCGGCACGTTCGACGAATTCTTCGAACTGCTGACCCTGATCCAGACCGGCAAGATTCGGCCGATGCCGATCCTCCTGTTCGGCAAGGATTTCTGGACCCGCGTGATCAACTGGGACGCATTCGCCGAAGAGGGTGTGATCTCGAAGAAGGATCTCGACCTGTTCCGCTGGTGCGAGACCGCGGACGAGGCCTGGGATCACATCGCGGCCTTCTACGACCTCAAGCGCTAGCCGCGCACCGCCTGATGGCCAAGCGGGCCGCCGCCGGCCCCGAAACCCGGCGCGGTCTCCATCGCGCGGCGCACGAACCGCCGGCCCAGCCGGACCGCGTGCGGTAGCGGCTGGCCATGGCCGAGCAGCGTCGCGATCGCACTCGACAGGGTGCACCCGGTGCCGTGGGTATGGCGCGTGTCGATGCGCGGGTCGCCGTATTGGGCGAATTCGCCGTCGGGCCACATCAGCAGGTCGAGCACGCGGCCCTCGTCGTCGGCGAAGGCGGCGTGTCCGCCCTTGGCCAGCACCGCGCATCCGTACGCCTCGGCGATTTCGAGCGCAGCGGCGGCGAATTCGTCGCGGGTCGCCAGCGTACGGCCGACGAGGTGCTCGAGTTCGGGAAGGTTGGGGGTGATGACCGTCGCCAGCGGGAACAATCGCGTGCGCATCGCGGCGATGGCATCCTCCGCGATGAGGGTGGCCCCGGAAGTTGCGATCATCACCGGGTCGAGCACGACCCGCGCACCGTCGGGAAGATCGCAAAGTACGTCGGCGATCGCGTTTACGATGCCCGCGTCGTGCACCATGCCGATCTTGATCGCGTCGGCGCCAATGTCGGACAGGCACGAGCGCACCTGTTCGGCCACCATGCCGGGATCGAGCGGCGCGATGGCCTGCACCCCGGTGGTGTTCTGCGCGGTGATCGCGGTGATGGCGGTCATCGCGTAACCGCCCAGCATCGCGATGGTCTTGATGTCGGCCTGGATCCCTGCGCCGCCCGAGCTGTCGGAGCCGGCGATGGCCAGCACGCGAGGCGGGGTGCGCCCGCTCACCCGGCGTACCTTCGGTCGGCCGAAGGAGGATACTTCGCGTGATGCTTCCTGGCGCGGGTTGGGCGGTCCATCAGCTCGCCGCCGCAGTTGGGGCAGCGATCGTCGAGCGTATTGGCGCAGGTCGCGCAGAACGTGCACTCGAAGCTGCAGATGAAGGCGCCCGGCGCTTCGGCCGGCAGGTCGGTGCCGCACCGCTCGCAGTCGGGGCGCATTTCCAACGCCATCAGGCGGCCGCCCGCACCGCGTCGCAGATGGTGTCGACTACCCTCTCGACCTCGGCCGCATCGTCGCCTTCGGCCATGACCCGTATCAGCGGCTCGGTGCCCGATGCGCGGATAACGAGGCGGCCCTTGCCGGCAAGGTCGGCCTCCGCGTCGGCGATCGCGGCCTTCACCCCGGCATCCTCCAGCGGTTTGCCGCCCGCATAGCGAACGTTCTTGAGAAGCTGGGGCACGGGCTCGAACTGGTGCAGGAGCTCGCTCGCCGGCTTGCCCGAGCGCACGAGGCTGGCGAGAACACGCAGTGCCGCAACTGTGCCGTCGCCGGTGGTGCCGTGGTTGAGCAGGATCATGTGACCCGACTGCTCGCCGCCGACGTTGTAGCCGCCTTCGCGCATCTTCTCGAGCACGTAGCGATCGCCCACGGCCGAGCGTTCGAGCTTGAGCCCGCGATCCGACAGGCAGCGTTCGAGGCCGAGGTTCGACATGACCGTTGCCACGATCCCGCCGCCCAGCAACATGCCCTTTTCCTGCATGCGCAGAGCGATCAGCGCCATGATCTGGTCGCCGTCGACCGTCTGACCCTTTTCGTCGACGACCAGCAGCCGGTCGGCGTCGCCGTCGAGCGCGATGCCGATGTCCGCGCCTTCCGCGACGACCCGCGCCTTGATCGCGTCGAGGCTGGTGGAGCCCACGTCCTTGTTGATGTTGGTGCCGTTGGGCGTGACGCCGAGCGGGATGACTTCCGCGCCCAGTTCCCAGATTGCGCTCGGGGCGACCTGATAGGCCGCGCCGTTGGCGCAATCGACGACGACCTTCAGTCCGTCGAAACGAATGTCGCTCGCCACCGCCTGCTTGATGGCATGGATATAGCGGCCGCGCGCATCGTCGATCCGGCGGGCGCGACCGACGTCGGCTGCGTCGGCGAGGACCGGCTCCTCCTCCAGCAAGGCCTCGATCGCCATCTCGTCGGCGTCGGACAACTTGAATCCGTCGGGGCCGAACAGCTTGATGCCGTTGTCCTCGAACGGGTTGTGGCTGGCGCTGATCATCACCCCCACGTCGGCCCGCAGTTCGTGGGTCAGCATCGCGATCGCGGGGGTGGGCAGGGGCCCCGTCATCACCACGTCCATGCCGACGCTGGTGAACCCGGCGACGAGCGCGTTCTCGATCATGTATCCAGAGAGGCGCGTGTCCTTGCCGATCACCACCCGGTGGCGGTGCTCGCCGCGCAGGAAGTGGCGGCCGGCGGCCTGGCCCACCTTCATCGCGGTCGCGGCGGTCATGACGCCCGCGTTGGTCCGCCCGCGAATACCGTCCGTGCCGAAGAACTTGCGTGTCATGGTAACTCCTTGCGACCCGGCAATGGCGAACGCGGCGCGCGATGTCACTAGCGCGCAAGGCGAAACGCGCTATCGTCGCGGCGATGGACAGGGGACCGGCGGACGCCGAACGACAACTGGTATCTGTGCGGATTCCCGCCGGCTGGACGCTGGCGGGCCTGATCGCGGGGCTCGTGGCAGGGATCGTGCTCGCCCGCACGAACGCTCTCGACACCGCGCTGGCCATTTCCGCGCCGATCGGCACGCTGTGGCTGCGGTCGCTCCAGGCGACGATCGTGCCGCTGGTCGCGGGGCTTCTCGTCATCGGCATCGCGCAAATGGCGATGGCTGCCCGCGCCGGGGCGACCGCGCGCCGGATGCTGGCGTGGGTGGCCGGCGTGCTCGCGTTTTCGGGCCTGATGAGCGCGTTCTTCACGCCCGCGCTGCTCGCGCTGGTCCCCCCGCCTGCCGATGCCGCGGGCGTGCTGTCGGCAGGGGGCGAGCCGCAGGAAGTGCCGACCATCGCCGCTTTTGTGGAATCGCTGATCGCGCCCAACATGGTTGCCGCCGCGGCGGAAACCGCAATGCTGCCGCTGACACTTTTCTTCGCCGCCTTCGCGGTCGCGGTTTCGCGGCTTCCGGCCGGCCAGCGCGAGACGCTGATCGGGTTCTTCCGCGCGGTCGCCAATGCGATGCTGATGATCATCGGCTGGGTGCTGTGGGCAGCCCCGGTGGGTGTGTTCGCGCTCGCGCTCGGTGTCGGCGCGGCGAGCGGAGGCGCGGCCTTCGCCACGCTGGCGCACTACATCCTCATCGTGGTGGCGGTGGGCACGGTGATCCTCGTCGGCGGGTACCTAGTCGCGTGGCTTGCCGGCGGGATCGCGCCGTGGACATTCGCCCGCGCGTTGTTGCCCGCACAGACCGTGGCGCTGAGCACGCAGAGCTCGCTCGCCAGCCTGCCTGCCATGCTCGACAGCGCGCGGCGGCTGCGCCTGCGCGAGGAGACGGCCGAATTCGTCCTGCCGCTCAGCGTCGCGATCTTCCGCGCGACGAGCCCGGCGATGAACATGGCGGTGGCGATCTACGTCGCCCACCTCGCCGGGGTCGAGCTGACGGTGCCGGCCTTGCTCGCCGGTGCGGCGGTGGCGTTCGTGATCGCGATCGGCTCGGTCAGCCTGCCCGGCACGATCAGCTTCGTCATCTCGGTCGGCCCGATCGCGCTGGCCATGGGGGTGCCGATCGGCCCGCTTGCACTGCTCGTCGCGGTCGAAATGATGCCCGATCTGATGCGCACAGTTGCCAACGTCACCGCCGATGTGGCGCTTGCCGCCGCCGTCGACCGCAAAAAGGGCGGAGATATCGCGGGGGACCTGCAACCCTAGCGCCGCCCGCGCATTGGTATAGGACACCCCTTCCACTCCAATCCGACCACGGGAGACAACCATGGCCTTCGAAGTCACGCCCCTGCCTTACGACGATACCGCGCTCGACCCGGCGATTTCCGCCGAAACGCTGAGCTACCACCACGGCAAGCATCACAAGGCGTATATCGACAAGACGAACGCCGCGATCGAAGGCACCGACCTGGCCGATGCCGATCTCGAAACGGTCATCGCCAAGGCGCGCGGCAGCAACCAGGGCCTGTTCAACAACTCCGCGCAGAGCTGGAACCACGGGTTCTACTGGCATTCGCTGTGTGGCGAGCCCGGCAACCCGTCCGACGAACTGAAGAGCATGATCGACGAGGCCTTCGGCTCGGTCGACGACCTCAAGAAGCAGCTGAAGGAACGCGGCGCCGGCCACTTCGCCAGCGGCTGGGTCTGGCTGGTCGAAAAGGGCGGCAAGCTCGAAATCGGCGAGACCCACGACGGCGATACGTTCGCCGATCTGGACGGCAATCCGCTGCTGGTGATCGACCTGTGGGAGCACGCCTACTACCTCGACCACCAGAACGCGCGCCCTGCATACCTTGATGCGGTCGTCGACGGGAAGCTCAACTGGAGCTTCGCATCCGACAACCTTGCCCGCGGCAAGACGTGGAAATACCCCAGCTGATCGTTTGATCGCGGCAAGTTTCGCAACGGCCCGCTTCCTTTGCTGGAAGCGGGCCGTTCCTTTGTATGGTATCAGGCCAGGTCGGGCTCGGGCGCCTCGGGCAGGGTCTCGCCCGTGTCGAACAGCGGTTCGCCGAACATGAAACCGATCAGGTTCGGGCGGCCGACGTGGTCGAAGAACGCGGTCAGGGTCAGCAGGATCGGCACCGACAGCAGCGCGCCGATCATGCCCCAGATCCAGGTGAAATAGCTGAGCGCGATGAGGATCATCACCGGATTCATCGTGAATCGCGCGCCGAGGATCGACGGAGTGACCACATTCGATTCCACCGTGTGCAGCCCGAGGTAGGCGAGCGCCGGAATGATCCCGACCAGCACCGTATCGGACGTGCCCACACCGAACAGCGCGAGGACGCCGACCATCGTCAGCGGCCCGATGTAGGGCAGGAAATTGAGGATCGCGGCGAGCCCGCCCCACATGACCGGTGCCTCCAGCCCCAGCGCCCATGCGCCCAGCGCCACGATGACGCCAACGCCGGCGTTGATCCACGTCACGGTCAGGATGTAGGCGGCGACCCGGTCCTGCACCTCGCGGATAACCCGGGCGGCCTTGATGCTGGCGCCGAAATCGCTGCGTTCTAACAGAAGCCGACGCCGCATCCGCACGCGCGCCTCCAGCATGAAGAAGGCCATCAGGAACGTCAGCAGGGTCTCCAGCACAACCGTCGGGGTGGCGTAGGCGAATTCCTCGATGAAGGACGGCGTGGCGACCACGACCTCGCGGCCCGACTGGCCGGTAATTTCGGCAAAACGCCGGTTGGCTTGGCCGAGCCAGTAGAACTGGCGTTGCAGGTCGGCGAACCGGTCGCCCAGCCGCTCCATGATCGCCGGCAGCGAATCGAACAGCGAAATGGCCGGCTGGAAGATGAGGGCGAGCGCCAGCACCACCACCGCCAGCATGAACAGCAGCGACAGGACGGCCGACAGGGTGTTCGGCAATCCCCACGCCGCCAGCTTGTCGGCGAGCGGAGACAGGATGACCGTCAGTATGAGCGCGGTCACGACCGGCAGGAACACGACCGATCCGATGGAAAGGACGAACGGCAAGGCGAAGAACAGGCCCAGCCCGAGTATGACCACGAGCGACGACATGAGCCGCAGTTCCTGCGCGGCGAAGGTCATTGCCTCCGGCCGCCGGACCGCCCCTTCGACGGGCGGCTCGCCCGCCTCGAGGGCCGGGATGGAAGTCGGCTGCGAACCCGCGTCGGTCATGTGCGTGGAGGCCCTTGCGATGCGCTGGCGATAGTGCCGACAGTGAATTGGCGGCGCAAGCCGGACCGCACCGTCAGCGGGTCGGTTCGCTCACACCGTTGCCCGCGGCCACCTCGTCGAGTTCCTCCAGGATGGCGCGATGCGCGCTCTCGTCCCCGATTGCCCTCTGCGGGATATCGCCTTCGTCGAGCATCGAGGTCAGCGCGGCACGCGCCCGGCCCACACGGCTCTTGATGGTCCCCACCGCGCAGCCGCAGATATTGGCCGCTTCCTCGTAGGAGAACCCGCCCGCCCCGACCAGCAGCAGCGCCTCGCGGCGTTCCGGGGGAAGGGTCAGCAGCGCGCGGCGCATATCGCTGAGGTGAATAGGTTCCTCCTGCCCCGCCGGGGCGGTCAGGATACGTTCGGCCACGCCCTCGTCGAAATCGCCGCGGAACCGGTTGCGTCGCATGTCGGTGAGGTAGGCGTTGCGCAGGATCACAAAGGTCCAGGCCCGCATGCTCGTGCCGGGTTCGAAGCGCTCCTGCGCGGCCCACGCCTTGAGCAAGGTTTCCTGAACGAGATCGTCCGCCATGTCGGGGCGGCCGCACAATCCGCGTGCGAACGCACGCAGATGCGGCACGACCTCCGTCAGCTCGCGCTTGAAGTCGGCCAGTTCGGAGGCCGTCCGTTTGCCTTCCGACATCAGTCTTTGTTGTCCAGCTTGGACAGCAGGTCCTTGAACTGGTCGGGCAGCGGTTCCTCCACCACCGTGTCGTACAACTGGCGCAGGCCGTTGGCCCAGCCCGGATTCGCGGAACGCTGCCCGTGCGCATGCGTGCGAGACATGTCGTTCCCTTTCCCCGGCTTGTCGCCGCTCGAATCCTTCGGCGTGTTGCCGATCGGTCGCTTTTCCAAATCCATACCGCCCCAATATAGGCCGCCACATGGGCAGGCCAACTCCCTTACCGAAAACCGGCTTGCGACCCGTTTGATACTACCGGCCGCGTATTGTCTGCGACCTGCTAATTCGGGGAACGATGTGGGTGGCTCTTGGTTCCCCCTTCGCGCACATGCAAGCGACATAGCTCGCCGCGCTTCGACGCAGCACCGATGGATTATGGCTAGGGGCAGCCGGCTTGCAGATTTCCGACTACCGACCCCGGCAGGCTCGGCGATGGCTCGTTTCCTATCCGCGCGCGGTACCGCTTGCGATCTTCCTTCTGATCGTCGCCATTACCGCGCTCAGCGTGTTCGCGATCGAGCGGGGGGAGCGCCGTCGCGAAGAAGCGCGGCTCAACGAAACGGCGCTGGCCGTTTCGTCGGCGATCGATCGGCGCGGAAACACCTCCTCGGCATACTTGCGCGCAGGCGCGGCGCTTTTCGGCACGGTCGACGATGTGTCGCCATCGCTTTTCCGCCGGTTCGTGCAGGAACTGCGGCTCGATTCCGATTATCGCGGGGCCGAGGGCATCGGTTGGGCAGAGGCCGTGCGACCGAACGAACTGTCGTCTTTCGAAACGCGGATCGCGCAGGAAATGCCCGGTAGCCCACGCATCCATCCCCAGCCGCGTACGACGACCCCGCTGATGGTGCCGGTCACTTTCCTGCAGCCCGACACCGAGCGCAATCGCCGGGCGCTCGCGTACGATATGTATTCGGAGCCCGTTCGGCGGGCGGCCATGGACGAGGCGGAACGCACCGTTCGCCCGACTGCGAGCGGACGCATCGTACTGGCGCAGGAAGCCGACCTGGCATCGCCCGGATTCAGCATATTCATGCCGGTATTCGACCGGACGGTCGGGCAGGAACGACGGTTGAAGGGGTTCGTCTACAGCCCCTTCAACGCGCGCGATTTCCTTGATTCCGCTCTTGAACTCGAGACGCGCAACGAAATGGGCATCCGCCTTTACGATGGCATTTCGAAGAGACCGCAGGCCCTGTTGGCCGAGATCGCCCCGGAAACGCGGACCGGTCGCATACTGACGACACGGGTCATGGTCGCGAACCGGCCGATGTTGCTCGAGGTGGAGTCCGCCCGCGGCGCGACCCTGTCGATGCTGTCGATGCTGACGCTGCTGTTCGGCCTTCTCGTCGCCAGCCTGCTGATGGTTGTGGCGCGGCTGCTGACCCAGCAGGCGGTGGAGGACCAGGCCAGCCTCGACTGGCTCGCCGAACAGAACTCGATCCGCGACACGCTGACCCGCGAACTCAACCACCGGGTCAAGAACACGCTAGCGAACGTCCTGTCGATCGTCAGCCTGACGCGCCGCCGCGCCACGAACCTCGACGATTTCGCCGAAGGGCTCGACGGGCGCATCCGCGCGCTGTCGGCGACGCACGACCTTCTGACCCAGTCCGAATGGGGTACCACCCCGATCGAGGCCGTCATCAATGCCGAACTGGCGCCCTATGCGCGGTCGGAGGGTGCGCTGACGACGGCAGGACCCGACGTCGAGCTCGCGCCCAACGACGCGCTCTCGCTCGGGCTTGCCATCCACGAGCTCGCAACCAACGCGGCCAAGTACGGCGCGCTGTCGGCGGCGGGCGGGACGGTGCGGGTGACATGGGCGCTCGACCGCGACGACCTTGCCAGCGTGCGCTGGGTGGAAAGCGGCGGCCCACCGGTGCCGGCCACGCGCCCGCGGGGCTTCGGTACCGATCTCATCGAAAAGATCGTCGCGCACGAGCTCCGCCACCCCGTCGACCTGCGCTTCGACAAGGAGGGGGTCCTGTGCACCCTGTATGTCCCCGTCCGCCAGCCGAGCGAATTCGAACTGCGGGCCCGGCGCCGGGCGGAGCGTGAGAAGCGCAACGCCTGATACTACAGCGACCGTTGCCGCAGAGGTTGCTCCCGTTCCATCGGAGAAGCCGACCCCTTATCGAACCGCATACGAAAGGACCGCCGCCACGCGTTGAGCGGGCGGCGGTCTCGATCGGTACCTTGATTGTGGGGTCGGGCGGCCGCCTCAGGAAAGCGGGCGGCTCGATCCGAAGAACAGCGCCTGGCTGATCGCCGCGCGAACGGTCGATTCCTGGAACGGCTTGGTGACGAGGTACGTCGGCTCCGGCCGGTCACCCGTGAGAAGACGCTCGGGATAGGCCGTGATGAAGATCACCGGCACGCTGCCGATCGCGAGGATGTCGTCCACGGCGTCAAGGCCCGACGACCCGTCGGCAAGCTGGATATCGGCGAGAACGAGGCCCGGCGTCTGCTCGGCCACGACTTCCTGCGCCTGAGTGCGCGTGGCGGCGGTGCCGCAAATGTCGTGACCCAGCGACCGGACGAGGTCCTCGAGCTGCATCGAGATCAGCGGCTCGTCCTCGATGATGAGGACGCTGGTGGCGGATTCGCGGTCGATCTCCTCGACCGCTTCCTGCACCATCGATTCGACGTCGGCGGGGTCCATGTCCATGACCTCGGCCGCGTCGGGAATCGAGAAATCCTCGAGCGTGGTGAGGAGGAGGGCCTGCCGGTTAAGCGGCGTGATCGCCTTCAGGCGATCCTGAGCGGCGCCTTCGTGTCCCACGTCGCCGGACCGTTCGTCCTCGACTTCCATGTAGGCGCTCGACCAGACCTTGTTGAACGCGCGGTACAAAGGCACGCGTCCGCCTTCGAGCGACTGCTTGAGATCGTCGTCCGACAGAGCAGCTTCGAGAGTGGCGCGCACGAAGGCGTCACCCGTATTTTGCGACCCAGTGAGCGCGCGCGCGTAGCGGCGCAAGTAAGGCAGATTCGCGGCGACCTGATCCCCGAGCGACATGCATTCCCTTCCCGTCTGAATTCCCGTGACATATCCCGTCGGGATATCGGGGGCAAAACGAAGGCCGTCAGGTATTGTTCCGCCACCACTTTGACAAGGAGGGAACCGCAGCGTGGAGCAAGGGACGCCGATGCTCGGCGCTATCGCCCCCTCCGTTGTGTCGTCCGCACTGCACGACGCGGTAGAGAACAAATTATCGTGGGTTTACAACGCGAATTGCAAAAAAGGACGGTGCAGTGCAAAAAATCGTCCGGGGGCGGGAACGCGATTTCGGGACGAGCATTCTACCTTTGTCACCGCCGAGACCCCCCCTCCCGTCCAAGCGGCTGGTGATACGATCCCGAAGGGCCTCCGCTCTGTTAATCAGAGCGGAGGCCTTTTTTCTTACCAGGCGCGAATTGCGCAACGCTAGCGCGGGTAAACGCAGATACGGGCCCGGCAGCGGGGCGGCGCCAGATCAAAACAACGAATGTGGTAAGGGTCAGGCCCTCTCGGGCCGAGCGCCGAAGGCATCGCGCAGGCGCGCGAACAGGCCGGTCGGGGCTGGCCGCCCGAGTGCGGCGATCAGTTCGGCATGATCGTAGGGCTTGGCGAGCACCGGGCCGAGTTCGGCGATCTCTTCAGGAATGTCTTGCGGGGCGCCGGTCGAGAACACGATGCGCGGCGGCTTCGGCCCGACCGAATTGACCAGTTCCGCCAACGCCCAACCGTCGTCGCGATCGGCGAGGTGAACGTCGAGAACCAAGCAATCGGGTTTCTCGTCGCGCAGCGCGGCAAGCGCTTCGGCGCTGGTGGAGCAGATGCGGACCGATGTGGCCCCGGCTTCGAGCAGCGACCCTTCGAGCGCGACAGCGATCAGCGCATCGTCCTCCACCAGCAGCACGTTGCCGAGCGTCGCTTTCGCGTCTTTCGAATCGGCTTTCCTGGCCACGTGCGCTGTCTCCCCCCGCGCGGCGGATTGCCGGCGGTCTGCGAATAGGCGAACGGCGCATGCGCAAGAGCGGTTCCCATGCGTGCGGCAATTGCGCCACGCCGTGGCAAAGCCGCCACGGAAGTCGGATCAGAGCACCTTTTCGTAGATCACGTACTCGCGGTTGATCGTCGTCTCCAGCGCGTCGGCGATCGCGACCATTCCCTGGTTGTCGTCGAGGATCCAGCCGATCTCGCCGCGCGACGCACCGTAGTTGGCCACCGCATTCTGCCGGATGGTCTCGATCAGCATGAAGGCCAGCTGGCTGGCCATCCGGCTCGACTGCAGGCGCTTGCGCACACCCATCAGGGGTACGCGCATGGTGCGGACCTTCGGCTTGCGGAGCCAGAGCAGCAACTTGGCCCAACCGAACGGCAACAGCCTGCCCTTGAGCGGTGCCAGCACCTCGTTGAGGTCGGGCAGGGTCATCATGAACGCCACGGGTTCGCCGTCGTACTCGGCGACCATGATCAGGTCCTCGAACACGATCGGCCGGAATTTCTTGCCGGCATAGGCGATCTCGGCCTCGGTGAAGGGGACGAAGCCCCAGTTGTCCGACCACGCGTCGTTGAGTATCTCGAGGATCAGCCGCGCTTCCTCGTCGAAGCGCGACTTGTCGACCTTGCGGATGCGGATTCGCTCGTTCTTCTCGCCGGCAGCGACGATCCGCTGGATGAGGGGCGGGAAGTCCTTTCGGATGTCGAGCTCGTAAGTCAGCAACGACTTGGCCGGTGCATATCCGCCCGCGCTTTCGATCCAGCGGGCGTAGCGTTCGGGCTGGTGGCCCATCATCACCGTGGGCGGATGATCGTGCCCGCGCACGAGCTGGCCCGGTTCTTCCCACACCGACATGCTGAGCGGCGCGAGGACGCGGTCCATGCCTTTCATCCGCATCCAGCCTTCGGCGCGTGCGATCAGCGCATGGGCGATGTCCTCGTCCTCCGCCTCGAGCAGGCCCCAGTTGCCGGTGCCGGGCCCCATGCCCTGCTCAGGCGGCTGGGCGAGGGCGAGCCGGTCGATGTGCGCCGAGATGCGACCGACAACGCGCCCTTTGGCGCGGGCGAGCATGAGCTCGACATCGGCATGCTCGAAGAACGGGTTCTTGCCCGGCGTCACCAGCTCCATCGCCTCGGACCGCAAAGGGGCGACCCAGTTCGGGTCCGATCCATTCAGGCGATAAGCGAGATCGACGAATTCGCGCCGGTCGCGCTTGCTGGCGACGGGGGTGATCTCTATCTTGCGCATGCGCCGCTTCCGACCTCGTTCATCCCGCCGCCCTATGGGATAGCGGCACCGGGCGGATAGGCCCGCCGCCGTCCACGGAAAAGCATATTGTGACCGACACCGCCCACCGCCGCCAAGACACCGTCGCCGCCTATACCGGCGCCCGCGACCAGGACGACAAGGCCCTGCTGAAGGCGGCGGCCGCGATCATGCGCGAACTGGGCGAGGCGAAGGCGCACATCTACTGGCTTGACATGCTGGGGTCCGCGCTGGTGGGATACGCGGCCTTGGCGGGGGCGATCCTCGTGCCGTTCGGTTGGCTCACCGTCGCGCTGGGCCTGGTCTCGACGCTGGCGCTCTACCGCGCGCTGCTGTTCATCCACGAACTCACGCACCTGCACCGCGATGCGCTGCCGGGGTTCCGGACTGCCTGGAACCTCCTCGTCGGCATCCCGATGCTGACGCCGAGCTTCATGTACGAGGACGGCCACACCATCCACCATTCGCGCAAGCGGTACGGCACGCCCGAGGATCCGGAATACCTCCCGCTGGCACTGATGAAGCCGTGGAGCCTGCCGGCATTCGTGCTGATCGCGCTGCTGGCGCCGATCGGTCTCGTCATCCGCTACGGCGTTCTCGCGCCGCTCGGCCTGCTCATCCCGCCGCTGCGGCGAATGAACTGGGAGCGGTTCAGCACGCTGGCGATCAACCCCGACTTCCGCCGCCGTCCGCCGGCGCCTGCGGACAAGCGCCGCTTCGTCCTGCTGGAAACGGGTGCGGCGATCTGGGGCGTGATCGTGATCGCGAGCGTGTTCTGGATCGGCTGGCGGCCCCTCGCCGTGGCGCTGGCGGTGTTCAGCGCGGTCGGCGTGCTCAACCAGCTTCGCACACTCGTCGCGCACCTGTGGGAGAACGAGGGCGAGCCGATGAGCGTGACCGCCCAGTATCTCGACACCGTCAACGTGCCGCCGCCCGGCCCGCTCGCGGCGCTGTGGGCGCCTGTTGGCCTGCGCTACCACGCGCTGCACCACCTCCTGCCCTCGCTGCCCTATCATGCCTTGGGGGAAGCGCACCGGAGGCTCGCCGCGCACGAGCATGCGCGCGAGACATACGGGCGGGCGCATTATCGCGGCATGATGCCGCTGCTCGGCAAGATCGGCGGCAGCACGATGCGCCGCCGGGTGGGCGCGGGCGGGGACGCAGTGCGCGCGCCCATGCCGGAAGAAACCGCGGCCTAGGAGGCGAACGGGCCGCGATTTTTCGGGCCGCCCTCGGATCCTCGCACGCACGAAAAAGGGGCCGCCTCCGAAGAGGCGGCCCCCATCTCGGTTTCCGTGGGCGAAGCCTACGGTCCCCTTACGCTAACAGCGGCGAACCGCTGCAGCGTGACGATCACATCGGGGTCGACGTGGCGGTCGGGGTGGCCATCGCGCCGTCGGTCGCCATCGCGCCGTCGGTCGCCGTGCCGGTCGCCATCGGATCGGTCGCCATGGTGGTGTCGGTCGCCATCGGATCGGCAGCCATCGCGGTGTCCGTCGCCATCGGCTCGGTCATCGTGGTGTCGGTGGCGGTGTCGGTCGCCATGGTGTCTTCGGGGGTGCTGTCGGCGCAGGCGGCGAGCGTCAGAGCGGCGAGAGCGGGAACGATGAACTTGATCATGATAGGTATCTCCATCCGGGAATTGGGTAACCCGGCCTCAACCCCTTACAGCCGCCATTGTTCCGCCGCAATTCATTCTTCTGTGCGAATGAGAACAGTTTCGCCGATCAGCGCGAACAGGACGAACGGGGCCCAGGCCGCCAGCAGCGGGGGGTAGCCGCCGAAGTTGCCCATCGCGAGCGCGGCGTTATCGACCACGAAATAGGCGAAACCCAGCGCCATGCCGATCACCGCGCGAACGAACAGCTGGCCCGACCGTGCAAGACCGAATGCGGCCACCGCGCCGAGCAGCGGCATCAGCACCGAAGAAAGCGGTCCGGCCAGCTTGTGCCACCATTTCGACCTGAGTTCGGCGGTGCGCCGTCCGGCCACCTCGTAGTCGTCGATCGAGCGCGAGAGTTCCCAGAACGATTGCGCGTCGGGGTCTATGCTCCCGAGCCGAATCTGTTCGGGCGTCACGCCGCGGCCGATCACCAGCGATTCGGGCGAATCGCTCTTGGCCGTGGCGACATCGAACCGGCGCGGGTTCTCGATTCGCCAGCCGTCGCCGGTCCACGTCGCGCGGTCGCCGCGGACCTGGTCCGACAGCGCGCCGCTGGGCGCGCGGTGATACCACGAAACACCGGTGAGAACGGTATCGTCGCCCTGGCCGCTGACGCTGGCGGCGGAGAGGATGTCCGGCCCGTCGGCGATGAAGACGTTCGATCGCACGCCCGAATCGGCGGGAACCTGGCGAAACTCGTTCGCGTCCCACGCCTTGAGCGTGGCGGTTGCCCGGGTGACCACGCGTTCGTTGAAGGCGAAGCTGCCAACCCCCACGATGAGCGCGGTCAGGAGCAGCGGGGCCAGCACCTGGTGCGCGCTGAGGCCGGCCGCCTTCATCGCGATCACCTCGCTGTTCTGGTTGAGCGTGACCAGAGTGATGATCGTGGCGAGCAGCACCGAATAGGGCAGGAACCGCGCGACAAGCTGCGGCGCGCGCAGGGTGGCGTAGGTCCAGATCTCGCTCTGCCCGTTGCCCGGAACGGCCAGGATCTTGCCCGTCGTGGTCAGCAGGTCGAGCATGAGGAGCACGAGCACCAGCATGACGAGGACCGCGAGGATGCGGACCACGAACAGCTTGGCGAGATAGACCGTCAGCGCGCGCGAGGGGAAGAAGTCCAACTGCATCGAAGGCTACTCGGCGGGCAGGGGCTGCGGGGCGGCAGGGCGATCGGGCTCCGGCTCGGGCTCGGGCAGGGCGCCTGGCAGCCGGCGGCGGAACAGGCCGCGCACCTTCTTGCCGAACTTGGAGAAGGCGGTCTCAAGCGCGCCGATCGCCTGACCGCCGGGCACGTAAGCGACCCGCCAGTACATCCACAGGATCAGCGCGGCGAACAGCACGAACGGTATCCACAGCGCCAGCGTCGGATCGACCCGGCCGAGGCCCGCGTAGTCTTCCGCGTACTGGTTGATCTTGTGATAGGCGACGACCATCACGATCGAAACGAAGACGCCCAGCGCGCTGGTCGATCGCTTGGGCGGGATCGCCAGCGCCACCGCCAGCAGGGGCATCAGGAACATCATTACCACTTCCACCAGACGGAAGTTGAAGCTCGCCTGGCTGCCCGCCCGTTGCTCGCTGTCGGTCGCAGTGCGGTCGCCCCAACCGATCCGCAAAAGCTCGGGCAGGATGAACTCGCGCGTGTCGTCGGCGCCGGCGCGGGACCTGAACTGGGCGACAGCAGGCAGGTCGATGGGCAGGTCGTGGCGAGTGAAGCTCAGCACCCGGGGGCTGGTGTTGCCGCCCATGTCCTGCACGATGATGCCGTCGGTCAGGGACAGGATGATCGTGTCGGGGCTGTCCTGCGTGGCGAGGAACGCGCCCTCGTTGGCGGAGATGGAGAGCACCTGCCCCTTCTCGTTGGCGACGCGGGCGAAGATGCCGACCAGCCGCCGCCCGTCGTCCTCGCTGCGCTCGATACGCAGCGCCATGCGGTCTTTCAGGGTGGTGAACTCGCCCACCTTGATCGACGCGCCAAGAGCGCCCGAGCGCAGTTCGTAATCGAGCCGTTCGTACCAGTACCGGCTGATCGGCTGGATGTAGAACACCAGCGCCACGTTGATTGCAACCAGCACCAGCGCGATTGCGTAGGGCACACGCAGCAGCCGGTTGTAGCTGAGGCCGACCGCCCGAAACACGTCGAGCTCGCTCGTGGTCGCCAGCTTGCGGAAGGCGAACAGCACGCCCAGCAGCAGCCCCAGCGGGATCGCGAGCGACGCGTATTCGGGCATCATCGTGGCCAGCATCTTGAACACGACGCCGATCGGCCCGCCCTGCACCGCCACGAAATCGAGCAGGCGCAGCATCTTGTCGAGGATCAGCAGCGACGCGGCGAGCGCGAAGACGCCGAACATCGGCACGAGCACGAGGCGGAGGATGTAGCGGTCGATGGCGGGCAGGAACTTGAACAAGGGGGCGCGGGTCTTCTGTGGTCCGGACCTGCCCCTAGCGGCAAATCACCGCGCGGTCATGCCCTGTCGTCTGTCGCCTAACGAACCGCCGGCTGGCAGGTGCCCGGGCACCTTAAAATCACGCCTTTTCCAGCGTGCACTGGAGCGGGTGCTGATTCTCGCGCGCGAAGTCCATGACCTGGTTCACCTTGGTTTCGGCGACTTCGTAGGGGAATACGCCGCACACGCCGACGCCGCGCTGGTGAACGTGGAGCATGACGCGGGTGGCCTGTTCCATGTCCATCTTGAAGAAGCGCTTCAGCACGATCACGACGAATTCCATCGGGGTGTAGTCGTCGTTGAGCATCAGTACCTTGTACTGGCTCGGCTTCTTGGGCTTGGCGCGGGTCTTGGTCGCGATGCCGACTTCCATGTCCCCGTCGCGGTCGCCGCCACGCTCGTCGTCGTCGCCCGCGGCGCAGGTTGGAAAGGGCAAGGCGGTGGGGAAACGGGTCATCGGGCTCGCAATATCGTATCGGAACGGCGGCAAGCAAGATGCAGCGGCGCCGGTTAAGGTAATCCGAAGACAAAAAGGGGCCGGACGGCGTACCGTCCGGCCCGATTTTTTCCCGCGCACCCCGCTCAGGGAGAGGAGGGCGGTGCGCGCGGAGGGGAAGGCGCTTACGCGGCCTTCGAGATCTTCTCGGCGGCGAGGCTCATGCGGCTCGAGATCGGCGCGAAGGCGTCGTTGGCGAGCTTCATCGAGGTCTCGGCGTTCTTCGAGTAGTGCGCGACCATCGCGTCGAAGTTGCGGCGCAGCATTTCGCCCTGCAGCTTGAACAGTTCGGTCGGGCTCTTGACCGCGGCCATCGCCTTCACGTCGGCTGTGGCGGTCTCGAAGGCGCCCTTGGCGGCTTCGACTTCGCCGCGGACCATGTCCTGCATGCCGGTGCCGAGGATCTTGCCCGATTCGACCATCGCTTCGACGTTGCCCTTGGTGAACTCGGTCATCTCGCCGGCGACGGCCTGCATCTTGTCGTACGCGGCCTTCGCTTTGGTCTGCGCGTCGGAGGCCAGGTCCTTGGCCTTGGCGGTGTAGTCGGTGGTGGTTTCGTTGACGGTAGCCATGATCTTGTCCTTCATCTGAGCGACAGCGGCGATGCGCGGTGCGGTGGTCTTGACAGTGGTAGTCTCGTCGAGGGCAGGCTTGGCAGCCTGCGTGCGGGCGACGCGGGTCTGCGCGATCGCAGACTTCGAGGCCGATTTGCGAAGCGCGGACTTCTTGGCGGCCGGCTTGGTCGCCTTGCGAGCCGGCGCCTTTTTCGGTGGCGTAGCCTTGATCTCGGCGACCGCGGCGGCGATCTTCGACGGAGCAGGCTCCGGCGCTTCGATCGCGGCAGCCTTGCCCGGCTGTGACCCCACCGCTTCGGCGAAGGCCTTCTCGGCGGCCGGGTCGGCTTTCACAAACTTAGTGTCGTCGGCGGCGGATGCCATCGGACTTCGCTCCTATGTTGCACTGCACAAAATAGGCATTGCAAATGCGAAGTCAAGGATATTTTGTGCACTGCACAATAAAATGGTTCGTCGAAGAAATTGAAGCGCTTAGCGCGCCATCACGTATCGTCCCGGAGCGTTCTCGATGACGCGATCGCCGTCCTCTCCGGGTTTGCGCTTGTCGGTCGCGGGCACCTGTTGGCCGCCGCGTTCGGCGAGCCAGGCACGCCAGTGCGGCCACCAGCTACCCGGATTCTCGGTCGCGCTCTCGATGAACTCGGCCAGGCTGCCGGCCGCGCTGTCGCCGGTCCAGTATTGGTACTTGTTCGCATCGGGATGGTTGACGACGCCCGCGATGTGGCCCGACCCCGCGAGGACGAACGTGGTGTCGCCGCGCACGTGACGGGTCATCCGCCAGACGCTTTCGGCCGGGGCGATATGATCTTCCTTGCCCGCCTGGATGTAGATCGGCGTCTCGATGCGGGTGAGGTCGATCGGCGTCCCGTCGGCCTCCATCGCATCGGGCACCACCAGCTTGTTGCCGCGATAGAGGTCGCGCAGGTAGTCGCCGTGCCACTTGGCCGGCAGGTTGGTGACGTCGCCGTTCCAGTGCAAGAGGTCGAACGCCGGGTAGTCTTCGCCCAGCAAGTAGTTGTTGACGACGTAGTTCCAGATGAGGTCGCGCCCGCGCAGCAGGTTGAACGTGGCGGCCATGTAGCGCCCGTCGAGGTATCCGTCGGCCGACAGGTTGCCGAGCATCTCGAGCTGGCCGTCGTCGATGAAGTTCTTGAGCTCTCCCGCGCGCTCGAAATCGACCTGCGCGGTGAAGAACGTGGCGCTCGCCACCTTGTCCGCCTCGCCCCGCCGCGCGAGGATCGCGAGCGTGGCGGCAAGCGTCGTGCCGGCGACGCAGTAGCCGATGGCGTGGGTGCTCTTTACGCCCAGCCGTTCGCGAATGAAGTCGATCGCCTCGATCTGCGCGCGGATGTAATCGTCCCAGACGACGTCCTTCATGCTCGCGTCGGCGGACTTCCAGCTCGCCACGAACACGGTCAGCCCCTGGTCGACCGCCCACTTGATGAAGCTTTTCTTGGGCGTGAGGTCAAGGATGTAGAATCGGTTGATCCACGGCGGAAAGATGACGAGCGGAATCTCGGCGACTTCGTCGGTCGAGGGGCTGTACTGGATGAGCTGGTACAGCGGCCCCTCGTGCACGACCTTGCCGGGCGTCGTGGCGATGTTCTCGCCCAGTTTGAACGCCTCGGTATCGGTATGGGTCAGCTGCCCGCGGCGCAGGTCCGCGATCAGGTGCTCCATGCCCCGCACCAGGTTCGCGCCCTTCGTCTCGATCGTGCGCTTGAGGACGACGGGATTGGTGGCGAGGAAATTGTCCGGGCTCATCGCCTCGACCAGCGCGCGGGTGGCGAAGGTCAGCTGCTCCTTCTTCTCGTCGTCCACGCCGGTGACGCTGTCGGCGGCCGATACGAAGTATTCGGCCAGCATCAGGTAGGTCTGGTGGATGAGCGCGAAGGCCGGCGTGCTGCGCCAGGCGGGATCGGCGAAGCGCTTGTCGCTGCGGGGAAGGGCCGGGGCGTCCTCGCGTTCCTTCCCGCCGAACGCCCCCGACATGATGCCCTGCCACATCGCCATCGCGTCCTCGGCAAGCTTCGCCTGGGACTGGATGGCGCCCTGGGCGGCACCGGCCCAGCCGTGCGACAGCAGCATGAACTGCGCCGGGTCGAGCGCGTTCAATCCGCCTGCCCCCTCGCGCGCCTTCTCGCCTATGAACTCGAGCCACATCGCCTGCAGCTTCTGCGCGGTTTCACCCCACGCGCCCGCTTCGGCCCAATCCGTGATCATCGGCGGCGTGGCGCCGCTGGGCGCGACTTGACCCCACATTTCCCGAACCGCTTCGCCCTGCATGTCGAAGAAGGCCGCGAAAGGAGACGGGGTCGGGGTGTCGTCGGCCATAGTTTTTCCTGTCGAGCTTCGCGGTTTCGCACGCCGGCGGATTCGCATACAGTCGGGCCGCCGACCGGCACCCTAGCAGCGTATCGAGACCGATGAACGACGAATTCTACCGCATCAAGCGACTGCCGCCCTACGTCATCGCCGAAGTCAACGGCATGCGGGCCGCGGCGCGCGCCGGCGGCAAGGACATCATCGACCTCGGCATGGGCAACCCCGACCTGCCCCCGCCGCAGCACGTGATCGACAAGTTGTGCGAGGTGGCGATGAAGCCCGACGCGCACGGCTATTCGCAATCGAAGGGCATCCCCGGCCTCCGCCGCGCGCAGGCGAACTACTACGGTCGCCGCTTCGGAGTGGAGCTCGATCCCGAGACCGAAGTCGTCGTGACGATGGGTTCGAAGGAAGGGCTCGCCAGCCTCGCCACCGCGATCACCGCGCCGGGCGACGTCGTACTGGCGCCCAACCCCAGTTACCCGATCCACACCTTCGGCTTCATCATCGCCGGGGCGACGATCCGGAGCGTGCCGACCACGCCCGACGAGGAGTATTTCCGCAGCCTCGAGCGCGCGATGGCCTTCACCGTACCGCGGCCGAGCGTGCTGGTGGTGAACTATCCCTCCAACCCCACCGCCGAGGTGGTGGACCTCGCGTTCTACGAACGGCTGGTCGCGTGGGCGAAGGAAAACGAGGTCTGGATCCTCTCCGACCTCGCCTATTCCGAACTCTATTTCGACGGCAACCCGACCCCGTCGATCATGCAGGTGAAGGGCGCGAAGGATGTGGCGGTCGAATTCACGTCGATGTCCAAGACCTATTCGATGGCCGGCTGGCGCATGGGCTTCGCGGTCGGCAACCGGCAACTGATCGCGGCGATGACGCGGGTGAAGAGCTACCTCGATTACGGTGCCTTCACCCCCATTCAGGCGGCCGCCTGCGCCGCGCTCAACGGTCCGCAGGACATCGTCGAGCGCAATCGCCAGCTTTACCACAAGCGCCGCGACGTGATGGTCGAGGCGTTCGGCCGGGCCGGGTGGGACATCCCGCCGCCCGCCGCCAGCATGTTCGCCTGGGCCCCGCTGCCGCCTGCGCTGAAGCACATGGGCAGTCTCGAATTTTCCAAGCAGATGCTGACCCAGGCGCAAGTCGCGGTGGCGCCGGGCGTCGGCTACGGCGAGGACGGCGAGGGCTTCGTGCGGATCGCGATGGTCGAGAACGAACAGCGCCTGCGCCAGGCCGCGCGCAATGTGAAGCGCTGGTTCCAGTCGATGGGCATCAACGCCAGCGCCGCGTGACCCGGCAGGCGCGCCGCGGTTGCCGCAAGGGCACACCTGCCATATGCGGCACTTCGTCCCCACAGGAGCGTTGACTTTTCCATGCCGGCCGTTCTCGATCGCGAACTGACCGACCGCCAGCGCGCGGTGCTGGACGGTATCGACCGGCGCCTGCCGTTGAAGGCGGTGGCGGCCGAACTCGGCATTTCCGAATCGCGCGTGAACCAGCACGTCCGCACGCTGAAGGAGCTCTACGGGGTAGGGAGCCTGCCCGAACTGGTGGATGCATGGCGCGCGGGCGAGGGCTACAGCCCGCCCGAACCGCCCCCTTTGCCGACTGCAGGCCCCTCCAGAAATCCTGCATGGAGAACTCCTGAAGTCCCCGAAGCGAGCGATGTCGGCCAGAACGAGGGCAGGGTTCAGCCCGGGCAGTTCGTTCTTTCCGACGCGTCGTTTTTTGCGATTGAGGCGCCGTGGACGAGGGACGAACCCCGGGTGGTTCCCGGGGCGCTCGACGGCCGCAACGCCATCGTTCTCCGTCTCGCCGTCATCATCGGGCTCGCCTTCGGCATCCTTGCCGCGATCGTCCTGGTGGTGACGGCATCGCTCTCCCTGAGCGAGGCGTTGAAGGGCAAGGCCGCAATCCCCTCCGATACATCGAGCCCGTCCGGCTGAGCCCCGGCGGGCGACCCGCCGGAGTTTACCCGCCATGTCCGACACGATCCGCCACGATGCCCTCGCTATCCGCAAGCTGATCCGCGAAGCCGAAGCCGTCAGCGACGAGGTGATGGTCGCCTGCGCCCGCCTGAAGCAGGCGATGGTCGGCGCCCGCCAGAACCCGGAAGTCGAAGTGCACAGGGGACAAAGGGCGCTGCTGCGGCTCAACCAGGCCGAAACACAGGCGCTGGCGCTGTCCACCAGCCTGCTCCGGGTGCACGACGAACTGAGCAAGATCGCGCGCGAAACGATGGGCGACGACGGCGATGTCGATACGGTGGTTCCCGACCGGGCAATCGCCGAACTGCCCGCTTTCGCGGCCGCATAGGCCAGTCTATCGCGAGGGAATGTCGCTCGCGTCCGCCGATGTCCGCTTCTGGCTCCAGGCTGCGCTCTACGCCGCGCTCGCCCTCGCGGCGTGGCGCTGGGGCGGCGGGCCCGAACGGATACTCGCGGGCGTGCTCGTCTGGTTCAAGGTCGCCGACTCCGCCAACCACGCGCTGTTCGGCGATTGGAGCGACCTGTCGACGATCGACACCGGCCACGTCGTCATCGATGCGGTCGCGCTCGCCGTCGCGCTCGGCACGGCGATCCGCGCCAACAGGATCTATCCGCTATGGTTCGCCGCATTCCAGGTAGTCGCGATGAGCGCGCACTTGGCGCGCGAGCTGGTGGAGGGCATTTCGCCACTCGCCTACGTAGTGATGTACGTGGGACCGTCGTATTGTCAGATCATTGTCCTGGCGCTGGGCATCTGGTGGCATCGCCGGCGGGTGGCGCGGTACGGCCCCTATCGGTCGTGGCGGAGCTTTTCGCCCCCTTCGCCGGCGAGAGCGCGGGGGACTTGGCCGAACGCCTGATCGAACGGTTCGGATCGCTCCGCCAGGTGCTTGCCGCTCCCCTGCCGCAACTCTGCGCCGCGGTGCCGGGGCACGAGGCGGCCTTGCGCGCCATCGCCGGAGCGCGGGCTTTGGTGGAAGCGGCACTGGACGAGGAACTGGCGGGAACCCGCGTCGATGGATCGGATCCGCGGCTCCATCGCTACCTGCGGGGCCGGATCGGCCTCGCCACGGAAGAACGACTTTATGTCGTGTGGTGCGATGCCGCGCATGGATACCTGTGCGACGAACCGTTCGCCAGCGGCAGCGCCGGGCGCATCGAAGCGCGGATGCGGCCGCTGGTCGAGCGCGGTCTTGCCCTCGGCGCGCGCGCATTCCTGCTCGCGCACAACCACCCCTCGGGCGACTGCCGCCCCAGCGCGGAGGATCTTGCCGCGACGCAACGGATAGCAGCGCTGGTGGGGGCGCTGGAGCTGGACCTGATCGACCACCTCGTGGTGACGCGCAGGCGAGTCTACAGCATGCGGGCGGCCGGCTGCCTTTAGGGCGAGATTTCGCCGAGCATGTCTGCCAGCGCATGGGCCGGTCCGGCACAGTCGGCGCCGGTCTCCGCCGCGGTTTCGAGGGCGAAGGCCGCCTCCCCGATATCGTCGTGGCCGAACATGCCGGCGGTGCCCGCCAGCTTGTGCGCGCGCGATTGCAGCGTCTCGCGATCCCCCGCCGCGAGCGCCGCAAGCAGCGCGTCGCGCTCGGCACCGGCCTGCGCGGAGAACCGCGCCGACAGTTCGGCGATGCGCTGCTCAAGCGGCGTCACGGCAGCAGCGCGCGGACCTGCGCGGCAAGCTCCATCGGGTCGAACGGCTTCGCGATCACCCCGACCGCGTCGAGCGTCGCGAAATTCTGGATGTCGCTCTTCTGCGCGCGGGCGGTGACGAAGGCGACCGGCAAGTCCGCAGTCGCCGGATCGCCGCGCAACCGGGCGAGCACGGCCGGGCCGTCCATCCCGGGCATCATGACGTCGAGCAGGACGATGTCGGGCCGCCAGTCGGCGACCGTCGCCAGCGCCGCCGTGCCGCCATCGGCGGTGCGGACCTCGAAATCGGGGTCGAGCGACAGCGACATCTCGGCGATTTCGCGAATGTCGGGCTCGTCGTCGACGTAGAGGATGCGGATCATGCGGCTTCCCTTCTTCCGCGGGCGACGAGCGCCATCGTGGTTTCGACCAGCGTTTCGATCGAGGACCGGCTTTTGGTGAGGACCGCGTCGACGTCGTCGGTCTTCTCGACGTCGTCGAGGGCGGAGAAGACCACGATGGGCAGGCCCGGAAACGATTGGCGCAGGCACGGCACGAGGTCGAGGCCGTTGTCCGGCGGCACCACGACATCGACCAGTACCCCTGCGAACGGCCGCTGCGCGAGCTCTGCGCGGGCATCGTGCATCGAGGATACCGACACGACATTCGCGCGGCCGGCGAACGCGCTTTCGACGACGGACAGGCAGTCGCTGTCGTCGTCGAGGTGAAGCAGGCGGGGCAGGCCGTCGTCGGCGGCAGAGGCGATCCGCTCCTCGCATTCGGCCATCGGCAGCTCGACGAAGAACACCGTGCCGCCGCCTGTACGATCCTCGAACCCCACCGTGCCGCCGTGACGCTCGGTAATCTCGCGGGCGATGGCAAGGCCGAGGCCGGTGCCGCCGCGCGCCCGGCTGTCGGACTGGTCGGCCATGGCGAACTTGCCGAAGATGCGCCCGCGGAATGCCTCGGGCACACCGGCGCCGCGGTCGCGCACTTCGATACGCGCCCGCTGGCCGGCGTTGCCGATCCCGATTTCGACCACGCCGCCTTCGGGCGAATGCTTGATCGCGTTCGAGACGAGATTGGTGAGCAATTGCTCCAACCGGTCGGGGTCGCCCATGACCGCGATGGGCCAGGGCGGCAGCTGGGTTTCCACCGTCACCCCGTGCTTGTCCGCGAAGCCGCGATTGGCGGCGGCGGTGCGGTCGACAAGCGGGCCGAGCATCATGCGGCGCAGGTCGAACTGCATCTTGCCCGATTCGATCTTCTCGATGTCGAGGATGTCGTTGATGAGGCGAATCAGCCGCTCGCAGTTGCCGTGCGCGATGTTGACGAGGCGCGCGGCCTTTTCGTTGAGTGGCCCCACCGCGCCCGCCGCCAGCAGACCAAGCGAGCCGCCGATCGAGGTGAGCGGCGTGCGCAGTTCGTGGCTCACGGTGGAGACGAACTCGGTCTTCATGTCCTCCACCCGCTTGCGCTCGGTGATGTCGCGGATGACCGCGATGTATTCGCGCGCACCGTCTCCGCCGACGCGGCTGATCGCGACGTCGGTTTCCAGCCGGCTTCCGTCGGCCCGCTTGCCCTGGAATTCGCGCCGTTCGCCCGCGCCCCGGCTGCCGGCGGCACCGACCATCCTGAGCCATGCCTGGCTGTCGGCGAGTGAAGGCGGATCGGCCATCAGGACGGTGTTGTGCCGTCCGATGAGGTCGGCCGGCTGGAGCCCGAACAGCCGGGTGATCGAGGGGTTCATCTCGCGGACGTAGCCGTCCTCGTCGAGCACGAGCATACCGTCGACCGCCCCGTCGAAAATCGCCTGCTGACGGGCATTGAGCGCCGTCTCGCGGGCGAGCGCCTGCTGGCGTGCGCGGATGGTATGGCCGGTGAACGCGGCGATGAGTGCGAGGAGCAGGGCGAGGGCGGCGAGGACTAGGTTGATTGTCCGCTGCACCCGTATGCGCGACATCTCACGGTTCTCCACGGCGACCGCGAGGTCGGCGGCCTCGAGAGCGTCGAGCCGGTCCACTTCGGCGCGGATGGCATCCATGATCGCCTTGCCGCGCCCGCTCGATACCAGGGCCACCGCCTCCGCGCCCGATCCCTGCCGGGTCAGCGCGACCGCGCGCTCGGAGAACTCCAGCCGCTCGCGCGACAAGGCTCTGAGTTCGCCCAGCTCCGCTCGCAAATCCGGATCGGTCATGGCAAGGCGATCGAGGGCGGCGAAGGAGGCGGGAATTTGCGACCGTGCATCCCGATACGGTTCGAGGAAGGCCGCCTTTCCGGTCATGTTGTAGCCGCGCTGGCCGGTTTCGACGTTCTGGTGCAGCGACATCAGGCGCAGCAGTTCCACACGGGTATCCGCCGATTGCTCCGCCGCCTCGCGCATCGTCTTGGCGTCGCGGAACTCGCTCTGGAGGAGCAGGAAGAAACCGAACAGCAGCAGCGGTATCGAAAACAGGGCGGCGGCGCCGAGCGCGCGCTTCCAGGGCAAGGATAGTCCGGTGGTCATCGTGACGGCTTCATACCGCGAAAACCATAAACAATCCTCTCCGCATGCGTCGGGGGGGATGGCCGGTGCGGCAGGCTGTCACCATATCACCTGAATGTCCGTGCAGCCGTCCCTGTTCGACCCAGATCCGGCGGTGCCGGGCCTGTCGTTTGTGCCGCACGCGATCGGTCCGGAAGGGGAGCGCGCGTGCGCCGCCCGGATCGACGCCGCGCCGCTCGAACCGTTCAAGTTCGGGCAGTGGGAAGGGAAGCGGCTGACCGCGCATTACGGCTCGGCCTACGACTACCAGCGGGGGCGCACGATCCCTGCGCCGCCTTTGCCGGACTGGCTGACCGCGTTGCGCGCCGATCTCGCCGCGGCACTCGGCGTGGAGACGGAGCCGTTCGTGCAGGCGCTGCTGATCCGCTACGATCCGGGCGCAGGGATCGGCTGGCACCGCGACCGGCCGCAGTACGGGCAGGTCATGGGCCTGTCGCTCGGCGCGCCGGCGGTGCTGCGCCTGCGCCGGCGACGGGCGGACGGAGGATTCGACCGGCGCAGCGTCGAACTGCCGCCGCGCTCTGTCTACCTGCTCGACGGCGAGGTGCGGCACGAATGGGAGCACTCGATCGCGCCGATGGACGCGCTCCGGCGCAGCATCACCTTCAGGACGTTGCGCGTTCCTGGGCGATAACCCCGTAGAGGTCGTGCGCGTCGGCATCCTCGATGCGGACGTCGACGATCGTGCCCGGCACGATGCCGGCGGGCACATCGCGCAGGTATACGTTGCCGTCGATCTCGGGCGCGTCGGCCTGGCTGCGCGCGGTGGCCCCCACGTCGCCGTCCTCGTCGGGTTCGCCTACTTCATCGACGATCACCGGCAGCACCCGGCCCACCTTGGCGGCGAGCTTGGCTGCGCTGATCCGCTCGGTGACTTCCATCAGCCGGGCGTAGCGTTCTTCCTTCACCGCCTCGGGTACGGGATCGGGCAAGTCGTTGGCCTGCGCGCCGGCGACCGGCTCGAAGCGGAAACCGCCCACCCGGTCGAGCTGGGCTTCCTCCAGCCAGTCGAGCAGGTAGCGGAAGTCGTCCTCGGTCTCGCCGGGGAAGCCGACGACGAAGCTCGACCGGATGGTGAGGTCGGGGGCGATCTGCCGCCACGCCTTCACCCGTTCCAGCACTTTGGCCTCGTTCGCCGGGCGCTTCATCGCGCGCAGCACCTTGGGGCTGGCGTGCTGGAAGGGGATGTCGAGGTACGGCGTCAACAACCCCTCGGCCATCAGCGGAATGACCGCATCGACATGGGGGTAGGGATAGACGTAGTGCAGCCGCACCCACGGCGCCGCACCCTCCGGCGTGCGCAACTGGCCGAGTTCGCGCGCGAGATCGGTCATGTGCGCGCGGACGGGGTGTCCCTTCCACATCCGTTCGTCGTGCCGGGTGTCCACGCCGTAGGCCGAGGTGTCCTGGCTGATGACCAGCAATTCTTTCGTGCCGGCCGCCACCAGTTTTTCCGCCTCGCGCAGCACCGCGTCGATCCGCCGGCTGACGAGCTTTCCGCGCAGCTGGGGGATGATGCAGAACGCGCAGGAGTGATTGCAGCCTTCGGAAATCTTGAGATAGCTGTAGTGCCGCGGCGTCAGCTTGACGTATTCGTCGGCGCTACCGCTTCGCTGCTTGAGCGCGGAGGGCTGCGGAACGAGGTCGATAAACGGCCCCTGGCTCGGCGGCGCGGCCCCGTGCACGGCTTCAACCACAGCCTCGTACTGCTGCGCGCCGGTCACGGCGAGTACCTCGGGGAAACGCGCGCGGATGACCTCGGCCTCCTCGCCCATGCAGCCGGTCACGATCACGCGGCCGTTCTCGGCGATGGCCTCGCCGATCGCCTCGAGGCTTTCCTCCTTCGCGCTGTCGAGGAAGCCGCAGGTGTTGACCAGCACCACGTCCGCGCCGGCATAGTCCGGGCTCATCGCATAGCCATCCGCGCGCAGCCGGGTGAGGATGCGTTCGGAATCGACGAGCGCCTTGGGACAGCCGAGGCTGACCATGCCGATGCGCTTCTGGTCGGGGATCGTCGAAAGAGGGGTGGAGCCGGGCATTTGCGCGGCCCCCTACACCCGTGCGCGCGTTTGCGCTACACCGGCGAACCATAACACATCTTAAGGAAGGTCGCCGGGCTTGGGACCCGTCAACTGGATCGCCGTGATCGTCGCCGCGCTCGTCGCAGGCGGGCTCGCCTGTGCCTGGTTCGGCCCGGTGTTCGGCCGGGCCAAGACGCGCAAGGTCGCGGCCGGCCGGCTGATCGGGCGGGGCCGCCCGGCCAGCATCGTGGCGGTGTCGGCGGTGCTCCTGCTGCTGACCGCGGCGATGCTGGGCCATATGTTCGCCCGCGTCGGGGCCGACACGCTGGCGGCAAAGCCGTGGCTCTATTTCATGATGAGCGGCGGCCTCGCGCTCGCCTTCGTCATCCCGGCGCTGTGGATCAGCTTCGCCCAGCTTCGCGTCCCCACCCGGGTCGCGCTGATCGACGCGGGGTACTGGCTGGCCGCCTATCTTGCGATGGGGCTGGTGTTCTTCCTCCTGGGCTAGGCTTCGGTCACTGCGGTCGGACGGATTTCGACGATCGTATCGCCCATCTCCAGCGGGCCGCATTCCCAGTATCCGCGCATCGTATCGCCGCGATAGACGCGCAGGCCCTTGCCGCCGCTCGACAGCTCCTCGATCGTCTTGCCGACTTCGTCCGGCGCGACCTTGCGTTCCACGAGCTGCACCTTGCCGCCAAAGGAGGCGAGATCGGCCATATAGTCGGCGATGTGCGAACCTTGCGCGCTGCCAGCCAGCAGCAGTCCGGTGAAGCGCACCGGGTTGATGACGTTGTCGGCCCCCGCCTGGCGGGCGAGCAGTTCGTTGTCGGCTGCACGCACGACCACGCTGATCGGGACTTCGGGGGCGAGGTGGCGTACGGTCAGCACGATGAGGATCGAGCTGTCGTCGCGCCCCGCCGACACGAGCACGGTCGAGGCGCGCGAGATGCGCACGGCCTCCAGACTCTCGTCGCGGGTGGCGTCGGCCTCGATCACGTTGCAGCCCAGGGCCTCGGCCTCGGCCAGGCGTTCCTCGCTCGGGTCCATGACGACGATCTGCGCGGGGTCGGTCCCGCGCTCGATCAGTTCGTGGACCGCTTCCGAACCCGAGATGCCGAAGCCGAGCACGACGATGTGGCCGGTCAGCCGTTCCTGAATGCGCCGCATGCGGTATTTCTCCCAGCTCCTGCGGATGACGAAGTCGTAGGCCGCGCCCACGAAGATGAACAGCACGGCGAAGCGGATCGGGGTGACGATCACTGCTTCGATCAGCCGCGCCCGGTCGGATACCGGCGCGATGTCGCCGAAGCCCGTGGTGGTGATCGAGATCATCGTGAAATAGACGACGTCGAGGAAGGTGATGTGCCCGTCGAGGTTGTCGACCAGCCCATCGCGATCCAGCCAGTGGATCATCACCACCATCATCACGAGGCCCAGCGCCAGAGCCAGCCGGATGCCGAGGTCGGCCCACACCGGCACGCCCACCGAGCGCCGCAGCGGCTGGAAGCGCGGCCCGCGGTACGGCCGTCTAGGAGCGGGCTTCTTGCTCAACCTCGGCTCACCGGGCGAGCAAAGGGGCCGGGTCGACCGGCCTGCCGTTGCGGCGGATGGCGAAGTGGACCTCGTTTCCGTCGGCCTGCCCGCTGCTTCCGGCGAGGCCCACGCGCTCGCCGGTCTTGACGACGTCGCCCATCTCCACGGTAATGTCGGCGAGGTGGCCGTAGGCGCTCTTCCAGCCGCCGCCGTGATCGATGGTGACCATTTTGCCGAACCGTGGATCGCGCTGCGAGATGCCGCTCACCGTCCCGCTCGCGGAAGCGCGGACCATGTCGAGCGGGTTGGCGGCATAGTCGATCCCGTCATGCCCCTTCCCGTCGGCGCGGCGGGAATAGCCGAGCTGAACCTTCCCGTCGTGCGGTCGGCGGAAATACGGATCGGACGTAGCCGCGCTCGCTGCCGCGACGGCGAGCGACGCCGCATCGGGCGCGGCGACGACCGCCGGGATGATCAGTTTCTGCCCCAGCAGCACGGTCCCGCTTTCGCTTAGACCATTCGCGACGGCGATCCGGTCGAAGGGCACGCCATATCTGGCGGCAATGCCGAGCCCGGTCTCGCCCTTCCGGACCGTGTGCACGCGCTGGCGGGGAATGGCGAGTTTCTGCCCCTTTCGCACCGCATATGGTTCGCGCAGCAGGTTGGCCTCGGCGATGACCGACAGCGGTACTCCGGCGCGCGCGGCGATGCCGGACAGCGTCTCGCCATCGGTGACGACGTGCTCGGTCTCGGTCCTGGGGTTCGCCGCGAGGGCGGGGGAAGCGGCCAGCGCCGCAGCGAGCAGGGTGGCGATCCTCTTCATGGGGTGCGACCATAACGCGTCACGCGCGAATGGGAATCCCCGTCCCCTTTATCCGAAAGGCTCAACCGTAACGATCGGCCAGCGCGCCGAGCGAGCTGTGGTGGGTGAGGTCGAGCTGCAGCGGGGTGACCGCGATGTACCCGTCGGCGATCGCTTCCAGATCGGTGCCGTGATCGAGCGTGTGCTCGATCGCCTCCAGGCCGAACCAGTAGTAGGGATAGCCGCGCGGGTCGCGGCCCTCGACCACGGTGCCGCGCGAATAGTCGTGGAACCCCTGCCGCACTGCGCGAATACCCCTGATCCGGTCGGCGGGAAGGGCGGGGAAGTTCACGTTGACGAGCGTGCGTTTCGGCAGCGGCACATCGAGGAGCGGGGCGAGCACCTTCGCGCCCCAGGCCCTGGCGGCATCGAACGGGACCGAGTCGCCCATACCTTCGCTGGCGTAAACCTGGCTCAGCGCAATCGCGCGAATGCCGGCCAGCGCGCCCTCGATCGCGGCGGACACGGTGCCTGAATAGGTCACGTCGTCGGCGAGGTTGGCGCCGCGGTTGACCCCCGACAGGATCACGTCGGGCGGGCCGTCCATCACCTTGCGCAGGCCCAGCGTCACCGCGTCCGTCGGGGTGCCGGTGACCGAGAAGCGCCGCTCGTCGTGCCTGCGCAATCGTACCGGACGGGTGAGCGTAAGCGAGTGTCCCGCGCCCGACTGTTCCTCGCTCGGCGCGCAAATCCAGATGTCGTCGGTGAACTCGCGGGCGATCGCTTCCAGCACTTCGAGGCCGGGAGCGTGAATGCCGTCGTCATTGGTGAGGAGGATGCGCATCAGTTTGCCGGCTCCAGTATCTCGAGCCCGCCGGCCCACGGCTTCAGCGCCTCGGGCACGATCACGCTGCCGTCTTCCTGCTGGTAGTTCTCCAGCACCGCCACCAGCGTGCGCCCGACCGCCAGGCCGCTGCCGTTGAGGGTGTGGACGAAGGCGGGCTTGCCGTTCTCCGCACGGTAGCGGGCGTTCATCCGCCGCGCCTGGAAGTCGCCGCACCAGCTCACCGAGCTGATCTCGCGGTAAGCCTGCTGGCCGGGCAGCCAGACCTCGAGGTCGTAGGTCTTCTTCGCGCCGAAGCCCATGTCGCCCGCGCACAGCAGCATCGTGCGGTAGGGCAGGCCGAGCCGTTCGAGGACGACCTGCGCGCTGCGGAGCATGTGGTCGTGTTCGGCGGCGGCATGGTCGGGGCGGCAGATGCTCACGAGCTCCACCTTTTCGAACTGGTGCTGGCGGATGTACCCGCGCGTGTCGCGCCCCGCCGATCCGGCTTCGGAACGGAAGCACGGGGTGAGCGCCGTCAGACGCAAGGGAGTGCCAAATTCGGCGATCGTTTCCCTGCAGAAATTCGTCAGGCTGACCTCGCTGGTAGGGATCAGCCAGCGTCCGTCGGTGGTCTGGAAGCTGTCCTCGGCGAACTTGGGAAGCTGCCCGGTCCCGAACATCGCCTCCTCGCGCACCAGCAGCGGCGTGGCGCATTCCATGTAGCCGTGCTCGCCGGTCTGGACGTCGAGCATGAACTGCGCGATCGCCCGCTGCAGCCTTGCCATCTGCCCGCGCAGGAACGTGAAACGCGCTCCCGCGATCGCGGCGCCGGCCTCGAAGTCGAGGCCCAGGGCGGGCCCGAA
This sequence comes from Tsuneonella amylolytica, assembly GCF_003626915.1. Classification (NCBI taxonomy): domain Bacteria; kingdom Pseudomonadati; phylum Pseudomonadota; class Alphaproteobacteria; order Sphingomonadales; family Erythrobacteraceae; genus Tsuneonella; species Tsuneonella amylolytica. The sequence continues at coordinate 837,125 of NZ_CP032570.1, read as the reverse complement.
ATCGGCGTGTTCCTTCGGTTCGAAAGCGTAGTCGCGGGGGGTCCCCCAGCGCGCGATCTCGACATTGCCCGCCTCGTCCTCGCCGTCGGGAACGTCGTCGGCGGGCAGGTTCGGAAGCCGCGCGAGAAGGTCGTCCTGGGCCTGCGCGGCCTCGCGCTCGGCAGCCTCCAGCGCGGGAAGTTCTTCCTTGATTCCCGCAACTTCCGCCTTGAGCGCAGCCGCCCCGTCGGTGTCGCCGCGACCTATAGCGGCGCCGATCGCCTTCGATGCCTCGTTCCGACGGGCAAGGAGGTCCTGCGCCTTGGTCGCGGCCGCGCGCCGGGTCTCGTCGAGGACCAACACCTCCGCCGACGACGCGGCGAAACCCCGGCGGGCGAGGGCGGCGTCGAAGGCGGCGGGATCGTCGCGGATGAGGCGTATGTCGTGCATGGCCGCGGCCTATGCCGCACCGCTTCGGGCAGGGCAATGCGGGAACCGGCGGCGCGGGCAACGGTAGATAGGCAACCGGCGCGGTGGGACGCTGCCTGTTCACGATGGGGGTTCCCTTTGCACGAAACCGACATCCGGCCGCCACGCCGCACCCGCTTAATCGACGTGCTCGACGCGGGCGTAAGGGCGGGGCGCAGGTTCGGCGCGATCGCTCCCGCGAGGCTGACGAAAGACGAGTTGCTGAGCCAGGCCGTCGAGGCGACGGGGCTCACCGACTTCGGCGACCGCTGGTTCGAGAAACCGATGGAGGTCCTGCTCGAAAGCGTTCGGGAAGAGGCGCGGCTCAACGCCATCGGCGCGCTCGCGGCGGAAAAGCAGTTCCACCACGTTCTGCGCGACCGGCTCTACACCCAGATGTGGTTCGATCGGCATCCCGAAATCCTCGCGCGCCCGATCCCGCATCCGGTGGTGATCGTCGGGCCCATGCGCAGCGGCACAACCCGGCTCCACCGCCTGCTCGCCGCCGATCGCCGCTTCGCCCACATGCGCAGCTTCGAGACGATCAGCCCGGTGCCGCGGCCCGACTTCGAAGATGTTTTGGCAGGCCGGGCCGAGGATTTCCGGCCGAAGCTCGCCAACCGGATCATGAAGGTCGCGCGGCTCGCCAATCCGCGCACTCTGTCGATCCACCCTACCGGCCCTTACGAGCCGGAGGAAGAACTCGGCCTGCTGGTCGCGAGCATGTGGGGCATGAAGCACGATGCCCAGTGGCACGTGCCGACTTACGCCCGTTTTACCGAAGGCGAGGATGCGACGCCTGCCTACCGGCACATGGCGAACCTGCTGCGGCTGATCGGCTGGAGCCAGCAGGAAAGCTCTCTGCGTCCGTGGATCCTAAAGACCCCGCAGCACATGCTCGACCTGCCCGCGCTGCTGAAGGTCTTCCCCGATGCGCGGCTGATCTTCACCCACCGCGATCCGCGCCAGGTCGTCGGCAGCGCGGCCAGTCTCGCTTGGAACCAGACCATCATCTATTCCGACCATGCCCGTGCGGGCGTCGTCGGGGCGGAATGGTTGCGCAAGACCGACCTCATGACCCGCCGCATGATGGAGGCCCGGCGCGCCATACCCGCCCACCGCATGATCGACGTGCAATACGACGCGATGGACCGCGACTGGCGCGGCACGATGGCGCGCATCTACAAGTTTCTCGGGCTCGAGATGGACAGCGCCGTCCCGGGCATGGAGCGCTACATCGAGCGCAGCCGCGCGCTCAAGCGTACGCCGCACCACTACAGCCTGCCCGAGTTCGGCCTCGACGAGGGCGAGGTCGTCGAGCGGATGTCCGATTACATCCGCCGCTTCGACGTGCCCATGGAAGGGGCCGTCCCGCCCCGCCGACGCAGGCTCTCGCGCGGGTGACCGCCTAGCGGACGGCTGCGGCCGACATCAGGCGATATTCCCACGGGGCCAGCGTGAGCGTCTGCCCCGGCGTCAGGGTGACCGCTTCACCCGTGCGAAAGGCGCGGTACTGCCCGGCCGCGTGGGCATCGGACAGCGTAGCCGTGACCGGCGCGGCGGACAGGTTGAATATGCCCACGACGCGGTTGCCGTCCGTCTGACGCGTCCAGGCGAACACCTGCTTCGGTTGGTCGGTCACGACCTGGCTCATGCGGCCACCCCATTGACCGTTGGCGAGCGCGGGATTCGCGCGGCGGAAGGCGACGAGGTCGCGGATCAGCGGACCGAGCGTGCACCCATTCGCCTGCGACCAGTCGATGGGGTCCTTCTCGAAGAATTCGAGCCGCTTGGCGTTGCAGGCTTCCTGCCCGTTGTGGACCATCGGCAGGCCTTCGCCGGTGAAGGCGAGCGCCGTCATCGCCGGCAGCGCATCGCCGAAGTTCTCGTATTGCGTCCCTTCCCACGCGTTGCTGTCGTGATTCTCGATGTAGGTCAGCCGCATCGCCTGCCGCGGCCAGGCACTCTCGTTCTCGGCGTAGTAGCCGTAGAGGGCGCTGGGGTCGGACTTGCCCTTCGCGATGTCCTTGACAATGTGATGCCATTCCCAGGCGTACACCGCGTCGAACGCCTTGCGCGTCAGTTCGGACGATTTCCATTCGGCCAGCATGAACACCGGCCGGATCGCCTCGAGCCGGGCGCGTTCCTTCTCCCAGAAATCGAGCGGTACGTAGCCCGCCACGTCCGCGCGGAAACCGTCGACGCCGTAGTCGCGCACCCACATCTCCATCGCCTCGCCCACGTGCTTGCGCACACCGGGCTGCAACCAGTCGAGATCGACGATGTCGGACCAGTCCCACCAGGGGGTGGGGCGGAAGTCGCCCTTCCAGTCCTTCTCGTACCAGTCGGGATGCTCGGTCACCAACCGGTTGTCCCACGCGGTGTGGTTGGCGACCCAATCGAGGATGACATGAAAACCGGCCGCATGCGCCGCGTCGACGAAGTGCCTGAAATCCGCTTTCGTCCCGAATTCCGGGTTCACGTCGTAATAGTCGCGCACCGAATAGGGGCTGCCGAGCGTGCCCTTGCGGTTCTTCGCGCCGATCGGGTGGATCGGCATCAGCCACAGCACATTCACACCGAGCGCCTTCAACCGCGGCAATTCGCGCTCGGCCGCGCGGAACGTCCCCTCGGGCGTGAACTGGCGGGTGTTAATCTGGTAGAGGACCGCGTCCTTCGACCATTCGGGATGCCGGACGGTCGAATAGGGTTCGGGTTGCCACACCGGATCGTAGGTCGTCTGCGCCGCGGCAGGTGCGGCAAGGGTGAGGACGGCTGCGGCTGCGAGCATGGCGTTCTTCATCGGATCAGGCCTTTTGCGGAATGGCCGAGGCCACGCGGGTCATCGCGGCGGCGGCGACGAGCCAGCTGGCCGCGGCGAACAGCATCGTCCACACCGGCTCGCCCGGGAACGCGTGCTTCATGATCGTGCCCATCACGGTCGCGACCAGCAGCTGCGGCACGACGATGAAGACGTTGAACAGGCCCATGTAGATGCCGAGCTTGGCCTGCGGCAGGTTGCTGGCGAGAATGGCATACGGCATCGCGAGGATGCTGGCCCAGGCGATGCCGATCCCGACCTCTGCCAGCAGCAGCGCCTGCGCGTCGCGCACGAAGAAGAACATTACGAAGCCGACCGCGCCCAGCGTCAGGCAGATCGAGTGCGTCTTCACCTGTCCGAACCTACGGCTCATCCACGGGAGGAGCGCCAGCGCCGCGACCGCCGCAACGCCGTTGTAGACCGTGAACAGTACGTTCACCCAGTTCGCGCCGTCGTTGTAAGCCGCGCTGGCGGTATCGGTGCTGCCGTAGACGTACTGCGTCACGACCGGGGTCGTGTTGATCCACATGATGAACAGCGCGCTCCAGCTGAAGAACTGGACCAGCGCGAGGCGCTTCATCACCTCGGGCATTCCGGAAAAATCGCCGACGATCTGGGTCAGCATTCCGTTGACGCGGCCCTTTCGCGCGAGGCGGATCGCGATGCTGCTGAGCGCGCCGTAGGCGATCAGCAGTGCGCCGAGGAGATAGACCTCCTTCTCCAGCGCCAGCACGTCGACGAGGATCATGACGACGGCGCCCGCGGCGACCCAGGCGAACGGTCCGCCCGATCCCTTTTCCGCCAGCGCCTCGACCGGCTGGTGGGTGGGGACCGCGTCGGCGCCCGCGAACGCAGCTTGCTGTTCGGGCGAGTATTCGCGGGTCGTCAGCACCGTCCACAGCACTGCCGCAAACAGCGCCGCGCCGCCCGCCCAGAAGCTCCAACGGACGGTGTCGGGCAACGCGCCATCGGGGGCGACGTTGGCGACCCCCATCTGGTCGAGCAACCAGGGAAAGATCGAGCCGACCACCGCGCCCGCACCGATAAAGGCGGTCTGCACCGCATAGCCCGCGGCGTGCTGGTCGGTCCGCAGCATGTCGCCCACGAACGCGCGAAACGGCTCCATCGAGATGTTGAGGCTGGCGTCGAGCAGCCACAGCAGCGCGGACGCGAACAGCAGCGGCGCGCCGAACGACGGGGCGAGCGGCATGAGGAACAGCGCCAGCGCGGCGAGGATCGCTCCGGTGAGGAAATAGGGCCGTCGGCGGCCGAGCCGGTTCCACGTGCGGTCGGACAGGTATCCGATGATAGGCTGGACGATGAGGCCTGTGAGCGGTGCCGCGACCCACAACGCGGGAAGGTCGTCCATGCTCGCGCCCAGCGTCTGGAAGACGCGGCTCATGTTGCCGTTCTGCAGCGCGAAGCCGATCTGGATGCCGAAGAAGCCGAAACTGATGTTCCACAGCCCGGCAAAGCCCTGCCGCGGTTTCTCCAGCACTTGGCTCATGCGCGGCCCATCCTTCCCGTGTCCCTCGGCGGCTCGGACCGCCCTTTCATCCGGCAGGCGCTGGCGCAAACCGGCCAGTGCGGCAAGCCGCATACGAATGTTGTGCGCTGCCCTCGTTCGGGCAGCAGCGGGCGACTGCGGGCGGCAGGGTCAGCCGGTGGCGGTGCTCTCACGGACGACGAGACGGGTCGGCAGTCGCGGGGCGGGACGGGGCCGGCCCGCGATATTGGCGAGCAGCGTCTCGACCAGCATCTCCCCCGCGCCGCGAATGTCCTGCTGCACGGTCGTCAGCGGCGGGCGGGTGAGGCTGGCGGCCGGAATGTCGTCGAAGCCGACCACCGCGACATCGCTAGGCACGCTGCGCCCCGCCTCGGCAAGCGCGCGCAGGGCGCCGATCGCGATCAGGTCCGACGCGGCGAAGATCGCATCGAACGGGATGCCGCCCGCCAGGATCGCCCGCGCGGCGCGGTAACCGGCTTCCTCGCTCGTCACCGCATCGTGCTGGAGCGCGGACTCGGGTTCGAGCCCGGCTGTCCGCAGGGCGGCGCATAGACCTTCGTACCGGCTGGCAAATTCGGGGTAGTGACTGTCGGCGTGCCCGAGAAAGGCCACCCGCCGCCGCCCCCGCGCCACGAGATGCTCGCCCGCCATGCGCCCGGCCTCGAAGTTGTCGGAGCCCACCGTGCCGCCCCCGGCATCGTTGGATACCGACCCCCATCGGGCAAAGTGCGTGCCCTGCCGGCGCAGCTGCTCGAGGCGTTGCTGGTAAACCGTCCAGTCTCCGTAACCGAGCAGGATCAGCCCGTCGGCCCGGTGGCTGTCCTGGTAGCGTACGTGCCAATCGTCCTCGAGCCGCTGGAACGAGATGAGGAGATCGAGTCCGCGATTGGCCGCCGCGCGCGTAATCGACCCCAGCATCGCCAGGAAGAACGGGTTGATCATGCTTTCGTCGGGAGTGGGGTCCTCGAAAAAGAGCAGGGCGATGGTGTTCGACCGCTGGCTCCGCAGCGAGCTCGCGTTCTTGTCGACGGTGTAATTGAGCTCGCGCGCGATCCGCTCGATCTTCTCGCGCGTCGCCAGTGCTACCGACCGGTCGCCGCGCAAAGCCCGGCTCACCGTCGGCTGCGAAACCCCGGCGAGGTAGGCGATGTCGAAACTGGTCGGCCTGCCGGTCGGTGCGCGGCCCATGCTCTCTCCCTGATCGCATCGAGACTTATGCCGCGCGCGCACGAATGGAAAGCCAGTGCGAACGGTGGGACCGCGGATGTCGCAAATCGGCCACACCGGTGATGCTGCACTGCACAAGCATACGTATACCGGCTTCCGGGAGGGGCGGTCGCGCCCGTATCGGACCGACAAGAGCGGCGCTTTTGGACGGCGCCCCCGAGGGGAGAGATCGATCGTGACACTTCGCACCACCATTATCCGCGGCGTCAGCGGAACGGCTCTGGCATTCGCGCTGGTCGGCGGTTTCGCCCCGGCGGCGTTTGCTCAGACTACGACCGGTGCCAGCACCAATACCGATCCCAACGCGACCACCACCGCCGAGGATACCGCGCCGGCCGACCAGGAAGCCGATCCGAACGAGATCGTCGTCACCGGCTACGGCGCCAGCCTCGCGAACGCGGTGAACACCAAGAAGGGTGCCGAGCAGATCGTCGAGGCGATCAACGCCGAAGATATCGGCAAGCTGCCCGACGCATCGATCGGTGAATCGATCGCCCGCCTGCCCGGCCTCACCTCCCAGCGCCTCAACGGCCGCGCCAACGTGATCGCCATCCGCGGCTTCGGCCCGGACTTCTCGCAGACGACCCTCAACGGCCGCGAGCAGACGACCACCAGCGACAACCGCTCGGTCGAGCTCGACCAGTACCCGGCGGAAATCGTCAACCAGGTCGTCGTCTACAAGTCGCCGAGTGCCTCGCTCGTCGGCCAGGGGCTCGTCGGCACGATCGACATCCGCACGATCCGCCCGCTCGAGACGGGCAAGCGTATCCTGGCGGTCGGCGCGCGCGGTTCCTACGCCGATCTCGGCAAGCTCAACGCCGGTTCGAAGGACCTCGGCTACCGCGTCAATGCGACCTACGTCGACCAGTTCGCCGACGACACCCTCGGCGTCTCGCTCGCCGCATCATACGTCGACGAGCCCTACCAGCTGCAGGAATTCAATGCTTGGGGATACGCCGGCGACGGTTCGGCGGCGAGCCCGAGCGTGATCGGCGGATCGAAGTCGTACGTCACCTCGACCCAGCTCAAGCGCCTCGGCATCAACGGGACCGTCCAGTACCAGGCGACCCCGACGCTTCGCATGACGCTCGACGGGTTCTATTCGAACTTCAACGACGACCAGTCGAAGCGCGGCATCGAACTGCCGCTCGGCTTTGGCTCGTTCGGCACCACCACCTCGATCACCACGGTCGAGGACGGCTTCGCCACGGCGGGCACGTTTGGCAACGTGCGCGGCGTCGTGCGCAACGACATCTTCCAGCGCAAGGCCGACCAGTATTCGGGTGGCTTCAACGTCGACTACGACGGTGACGACGGCTGGCACGCGTTCTTCGACGTCGGCTATTCGCGCACCGACCGCAACGAGCTGAGCCTCGAAAGCTACGCCGGCACCGGCTTCGACGGCGCGAACACCGGCAACGGCGCGGCGGCCACGATCGGCTTCCAGTCGGGCCCGACCGGCACCGTGTTCAGCCCGTCGCTCGACTACAGCGATCCCAGCCGCATCTTCCTCACCGACCCGCTCGGCTGGGGCGGGGGCGCCGTGCCGCAGGCCGGCTACTCCAACAACCGCATCATCAACGACGAGCTGTGGCAGTTCCGCACCGAGGTCGAGAAGGAGCTCAACGGCGGCTTCCTCTCGAGCGTGCAGGTGGGGATGAACTACACCCGCCGCGAAAAGACGTTGACCCCGGACGAGGCGTTCATCCGCCTGCCGGGCACCGCGACGCGGGTCGCGCTTCCGTCGCAGTACCAGCTGCGTTCGACCAACCTCGGCTACCTTGGGCTCGGACCCATCCTCAGCTACGACGCGCGCGATCTGATCGCAGGCGGAGTGCTGGTGCTCGAGCCGCGGGTGACCACCGGCCCCAATGCCGCGAACGACGTGCTGGGCAAGGGCTACACCGTCAACGAGGACCTGCTGACTGCCTACCTCCAGGCGAACATCGAGGCGCAGCTCGGCGCTGCCGACCTGACCGGCAACGTCGGCGTCCAGGCGATCAACACCGAACAGAAGTCGACCGGGTTCGTATTCCCGGCGGCCGGCCCGCTGCTTCGCACGCTCGGCGACGATTACTGGGACGTCCTGCCCAGCCTCAACCTGTCGCTGCGCCTGCCCAGCAACACCGTGCTGCGCTTCGCCGCGGCGCGCGAGATCATGCGTCCCCGCCTCGACGACATGCGCCTGTCGATCGGCTACGGCATCGATGCCTCGGTTCCCGGCGGCCTGATCCGCGGCGGCGGCGGCAACCCGTACCTGCGCCCCTACCGGGCCAACGCGGTCGACTTCAACGTCGAGCAGTACTTCGGCACCGGAGGCGTCGTCGCGCTCCAACTGTTCTACAAGGACATCAAGAGCTACATCTTCAACGGCCGTATTCCGTTCGATTACTCGGGCTTCCCTACCCCGACCGGTGCGGCGGCCTACCCGAACCTGCCGGCGATCGGCACGCTCGACGCTCCGGTCAACACCGGCGGCGGCGACCTCTACGGCGGCGAACTGGCGGTCACCCTCCCGTTCTCGACCTTCAGCAGCGCGCTCGAAGGGTTCGGCATCACCGGCGGCGCGGGCTACACCAAGACCAACGTCGAGGATGCGGACGGCAACGAGACGCAGATCCCCGGCTATTCGAAGTGGGTCGTGAACGGCACCGCGTACTTCGAGAAGTACGGCTTCAACGCCCGCGCCAGCGCGCGGTACCGGTCGACCTTCCTCGGCGACTTCACCGGCTTTGGCGGTTCGCCGACGCGCCGGACCGCGCTCGCCGAGACGATCATCGACGCGCAGATCGGCTACGACTTCCAGCCGGGCAGCGCGCTGGAGGGCCTGTCGCTCTACCTGCAGGGACAGAACCTCACCGACGAACGGTTCGCTTCGGTGGGCGCGAACCGTAACCAGGTGATCGACTACCAGATCTACGGTCGCCGGTTCCTGGCCGGGTTCACCTACAAGTTCTGACGATACGGGGAGCGGGGCCGGTGTTCGACACGAGTACCGGCCGCCGCAATCCCGCCAGACCTTGTAACGTTGCCGCACGCGGGCCAAGCTGGCCCCCGCGGCGCCCGGACGACCGACGAGCGGGGGAGCGCATCCGTGCCGACTGACAGGCTCGAGACCATCGTGATCGTCGGCGGGGGTACCGCCGGCTGGATGGCTGCGGCCGCGCTATCGCGGTTTGCCCCGCACCTCACGGTCACGCTCGTCGAGAGCGAGGCGATCGGCACCGTCGGCGTGGGCGAGGCGACGATCCCGCAGATACGCCTGTTCAACGCCGCGCTCGGTATCGACGAGGGCGAGTTCGTCCGCGAGACCGGTGCCACCTTCAAGCTCGGCATTTCGTTCGACGGCTGGAGGCGCCCGGGCAGCAGCTACATGCACGCCTTCGGGACGGTGGGTCGCGGGGAGGGGCTCGTCCCATTCCGCGACCTGTGGCTGCGCGGCCGCGCCCTCGGCATCGCGAAGCCGACTGCGCACTATTCGGTGAACGAGATCGCCGCGCGGACCGGCCGGATGCAGCCCAGCGGGGACATGCCCTACGCCTACCATTTCGACGCCGGGCTCTATGCCGCGTTCCTGCGCCGCTATGCCGAAGCGCGCGGGGTCCGGCGTGTCGAGGGGACGGTACTTTCGGTCGAGCAAAAGGGCGAGACCGGTGAAATCGCTTCCGTCGCCCTCGACGGCGACCGGCGAATTGCCGGCGACTTCTTTCTCGACTGCACCGGCTTTCGCGGCCTGCTGATCGAAGGCGCTTTGCAAGCGGGCTACGACGAATGGTCGCATTGGCTGCCCTGCGACCGGGCACTCGCCGTGCCATGCACCGGCGGGGGCGATTTCACGCCCTATACCCGCTCCACCGCGCGCGAGGGCGGCTGGCAATGGCGCATCCCGCTCCAGCACCGGATCGGCAATGGCGTGGTCTACTCCTCCGCGCACTGGAGCGACGAGAGGGCGGCGGACACCTTGCTGGCGAACCTCGACGGGGAGCCGCAGGGCGATTTGCGTCCTCTGCGCTTCACGACCGGCACACGTCGACGGCACTGGGTCCGCAACTGCCTCGCCATCGGTCTCGCGGCCGGGTTCATGGAGCCGCTGGAGTCGACTTCGATCCATCTCGTCCAAAGTGCGATCGGGCGGTTTCTCTCGGTTCTTCCCGCCGGCCGCCCGGACCCGGGCATCGCCGACTGGTTCAACGCGCAGGCCGACTTCGAATGGAGCCGGGTGCGCGATTTCCTCGTCCTCCACTACCATGCCAACAACCGGCACGGCGAAGCCTTGTGGGACGATTGCCGCTCGATGGACCTGCCCGATACGCTGGTCGCGAAGATCGAGGCGTGGCGGGCCTGCGGGTTCATCCATCGCGAGCACGAAGAACTGTTCACCGAAGTCGCCTGGTTCCAGGTCTTCGCGGGACAGGATGTCGCCACCCGGCGCTGGAGCCCGCTGGCCGATGCCATGCCGGAGGACGGCTTGCGCCGCTTCCTGTCCGATATCGAAGCCGCCTCGGCCGAGGCGGTTCGCCCGATGCCCCGCCATTTTGAGGCCGTGCAGTGCATCGCCCAAACCCGGCAAGGAGTCGCCGCATGACCGTCCGCCCCATTCTCGCCGCCGCACTCGTCGCCCTGCTCCCCGGCTGTGCCTCTGCGCAGGTTGCGCCCGCCGCGGCCACCGCGCCGGTCGCGGCTGCAAGCTTCCGGGACCGCCTGCCGGCCGACGAGACGATCTATTTCGTCCTGCCCGACCGGTTCGCCAACGGGGACCCGGCCAACGATCGAGGCGGCCTTACGGGCGACCGGCTCGTCACCGGCTTCGATCCCACGGCCAAGGGATTCTACCACGGTGGCGATCTGAAGGGCCTGACCGAGAAGCTGCCGTATCTCCAGAACCTCGGGATCACCGCGATCTGGTTCGCCCCGATCTTCCAGAACAAGCCGGTCCAGGGGCCGAAGGGCGATGAAAGCGCAGGTTACCACGGATATTGGGTGACAGACTTCACCCGGCCCGATCCGCACTTCGGCTCGCCTTCCGAATTCAAGGTCTTCGTCGATGACGCCCACGCGCGCGGGATGAAGGTCTACATGGACATCATCACCAACCATACCGCCGACGTCATCAAATACGCCGACGGCGAGGCGAATGGTTACAGGTATCGCAGCCGCGGCGACTATCCCTATTCGCGCAAGGGCGGCCTGGGCGGCGCGCCCATCAATGCGGGTTTCGCCGGCGATGCGAATTCGAGCGCGGCCAACTTCGCCGAGTTGACCGATCCCGCCTACGCCTACACCCCTGTGGTGCCGGCAAGAGAGAAGGACGTGAAGCGGCCCGCCTGGCTGAACGATCCGATCTATTATCACAATCGCGGCGACAGCACGTTTACCGGCGAGAGCAGCCGCTTCGGCGACTTCGCGGGCCTTGACGACCTGTTCACCGAACATCCCCGCGTCCGGTCGGGAATGATCGAGATCTACGGGAAATGGATCGAGGATTACGGCGTCGACGGATTCCGCATCGATACGGCGCGTCACGTCGATCCGGGCTTCTGGCGGGAGTTCGTTCCGGCCATGCAGGCACGCGCGGCTGCACGCGGCATTCCCAACTTCGCGATCTTCGGCGAAGTATACAAGGACGTGCCCGACAACGGCTACATCGCTCAATACACCCGGCGGGACGGGTTACCGGCGGTGCTCGACTTCGCCTTCCAGGCGGCCGTGCGCGAAGTGCTCGGCCGGGGGAAGGGCACGTACGTGCTCAACGATCTGTTCGACGGAGATGTGCTCTACGAAGGCGGCGAACCGGCGGCGCGCAACTTGCCGACATTCCTCGGCAACCACGACATGGGTCGCTTCGCGATGATGGTGAAGGCCGACATGCCGGACATTTCCGATGACGACCTGCTGGCTCGCACGCTTCTCGCACACGCGATGTTGCTGACGCTGCGGGGGGCACCGGTGATCTACTACGGTGACGAGCAGGGTTTTGTCGGGACCGGTGGTGACCAGCTCGCGCGGGAGGACATGTTTCCCAGCCGCACGGCGATATACAACGATAACCCCCTTATCGGCACCGCTTCAACCACTGCAGAAGCGAACTTCGACGAAAGCCATCCGTTGTTTCGCCAGATCGGCGCGCTGTCGCGACTGCGGCAAGCGCATCCTGCGCTTCGCACAGGAAAGCAGATCGTGCGGCATTACGAACAGGAGCCGGGCGTGTTCGCCGTCAGTCGCTTCGATCCGGTCGACGGTACCGAGTACCTCGTCGTTTTCAACACCACTGCTGCTCCGCGCAAAGCCAATATCGTTGTCGGTACGGATGTGCTGAGCCTCCAGACTTTGGCGGGCAACTGCCCCGCTTCCAGCGCGGCTCCGGGCAGCGCCACCGTTTCGCTTCCGGCATTTGGTTGGGCGGTCTGCCGCGCGCGGGAGACGGTACAGTGAACCGCCCCGAGAAACTTTCACTTGCCGACACCGTGCCGCGCCCGTGGTGGCGCGGGGCGACGATCTACCAGATCTACCCGCGCAGTTTCATGGATTCCAACGGCGACGGGATCGGCGACCTGCCCGGGATCACGTCGCGGCTGGAGCACGTCGCCTCGCTCGGCGTCGACGCGATCTGGGTCAGCCCGTTCTTCAGGTCGCCGATGAAGGATTTCGGCTACGATGTGGCCGACTACTGCGACGTCGATCCCATTTTCGGCACGCTGGCCGATTTCGATGCGCTGGTCGAGCGGGCGCACGCGCTCGGTCTGAAAGTGCTGATCGACCAAGTCTATTCGCACACCTCGGACGAACATCCGTGGTTTGCCGAGAGCCGTCAGGACAGAACCGGCCCGAAGAACGACTGGTATGTCTGGGCGGACGCCAAGCCCGACGGGTCGCCGCCGTCGAACTGGCAGTCCGTGTTCGGGGGTCCCGCGTGGACGTGGGACGCCCGGCGCGGACAGTACTACCTGCATAATTTCCTCGGCAGCCAGCCGCAGCTCAACCTGCATAACCCCGCCGTGCAGGACGCCGTTCTGGGGGTGATGCGGTTCTGGCTGGACAGGGGCGTCGACGGGTTCCGCATCGATGCGCTGAACTTCGCGATGCACGACCCTGCCTTGCGCGACAATCCGCCCGCGCCGCCGACCGACAGGCCGCGCACGCGGCCGTTCGATTTCCAGCGCCGGGTCCACAACCAGTCCCATCCCGACATCCCGCGCTTCATCGAGCGGATTCGCGCGCTGACCGACCGGTACGATGCGGTTTTCACCGTCGCCGAGGTCGGCGGTGACGAGGCGGAGGCCGAGATGAAGGCCTTTACCGCCGGCGAGAATCACCTCAATTCGGCCTACGGGTTCAACTTCCTCTATGCCGACCGGCTGACGCCGCAACTGGTTTGCGCGGCGCTCGCGGAATGGCCCAATGCGCCCGGCCTCGGCTGGCCGAGCTGGGCGTTCGAGAACCACGACGCGCCGCGCGCGCTCAGCCGGTGGTGTGCGCCGGCCGACCGGGACGCGTTCGCCCGGCTCAAGATGCTCCTGCTGGTGGCGCTGCGCGGGAATGCCATCCTCTATCAGGGCGAGGAACTGGGGCTGACCCAGGTCGACATTCCGTTCGAACAGGTGCGCGATCCCGAAGCGATCGCCAACTGGCCGCTCACCCTCAGCCGCGACGGCGCACGCACGCCCATGCCCTGGACCGCAGACGCGGCGGACGCCGGGTTCGGGTCCACCGAGCCGTGGCTGCCCGTCGGGGCCGAAAACGCGGGCCGCGCGGTCGACGTGCAGGAAGCCGACGATCGCTCGCTTCTGGCGCATACGCGCGCGATGCTGGCGCTGCGCGCGGCGAACCCCGCGCTCCATCACGGGACGATCGATGCCTGCCGCGCGGAAGGCGACCTGCTCGTCCTCGACCGCAGCGCAGACGGGCAAAGCGTCCGCATCGTCGCCAATTTCGGGAGAGAGACCATCGAACTGAACCACGACCGGGCGACCGGAGATACACTGGCCGCCATCAACGGCGCGACCCCTTCGGCGCTGCCCGCCTACGCCGCGCTGGTGATCGCCCGATGAAGGCCGCCGCGCTCCTCCTCGCCGCCTCAGCGCTCGTGGCCCCGGCGGCGGTTCTCGGTGCCGAGACCGTCGCATCGCCCGACGGCAGCATCGTCGTCACCGTCGATGCCGACGGCGAGGGCATCCCGTTCTACGAGGTCTCGCGCGGCGGCAAGCCGCTGATCGAAAAGAGCGTCATCGCCTTCAACTTCACCGACGAGGACCCGCTGCGCCGCGGCCTCGCCATCGAAGGCACGCCGAAGACGGCCAGCGTCGACACCCGGTGGGAACAGCCGTGGGGCGAGCGCCGCTTCGTGACCGACCGGCACAACGAATTGGCCGTCACGTTCGCCCACGCACCCACAGACCGGCGCTTCACCGTCCGCTTCCGCGTGTTCGACGACGGGTTCGGATTCCGAAGCGAATTTCCGGACCGGCCGGATCAACCCAAGACCAGCATCGCGGAAGAGCTGACCGAGTTCGCCATCGTGCCCAAGGGCACCGCGTGGTGGATCCAGGCGGGCGACTTCAACCGCTACGAGCAGATCTACCAGAAGACCCCGATCGACGCGGTCTCGATGGCGCACACGCCGATGACGATCCGCCTCGACGACGGCACCCACATGGCATTCCACGAGGCCGCGCTGGTCGATTATTCGGGCATGTGGTTGCAGCGGCTGACCGGCCAGCGATTTCGCGCGACGCTCGCCCCCTCGAGCCGCGGGGCCAAGGTCGTGCGCACGGGCGCATTCACGACGCCGTGGCGCTCGGTCCGTATCGCGCCGAACGCGGCGGGCCTCGTCGAAAGCGATCTCGAACTCAACCTCAACGAACCCAACAAGCTGGGCGACGTCAGCTGGTTCAAGCCGGCCAAGTACATCGGCATCTGGTGGGGCATGATCAGCGGCAAGTGGAGCTGGGCGCAGGGTCCCAATCACGGCGCCACGACCGAGCGGACCAAGCAGTACATCGATTTCGCCGCCAAGCACGGCTTCCGCGGGGTCCTCGTAGAAGGCTGGGATTACGGCTGGGACGGCAACTGGTTCGGCAACGGCCGCGAATTCAGCTTCACCAAGCCCTATCCCGACTTCGATCTGCCTGCGCTGGCGGCCTATGCCAGGAAGAAGGGCGTGCACCTCATCGGTCATAACGAGACCGGCGGCAACATCGCGGTGTACGAGGCGCAGCTCGCCGACGCGATGAAGCAGAACGCGCAGTACGGGATCGACGTGGTCAAGACCGGCTACGTCGCCGATGCCGGCGGGATCATCTCCTGCAACGCCGACATCGCCGACCCGTGCGGGGAGCAGACGATGGAATGGCACGATGGCCAGCGGCAGGTGCAGCACCACCTGCGGGTGGTCGAGGAAGCGGCGAGAAATAAGGTGGCGATCAACCCGCACGAACCGGTGAAGGATACCGGCCTGCGCCGCACCTATCCCAACTGGGTCGCCCGCGAGGGCGCGCGGGGTCAGGAATACAACGCGTGGGCGCCGTTCAACAATCCGCCGAGCCACGAACCGACGCTGGTCTATACCCGGATGCTGTCGGGGCCGATGGACTACACGCCCGGAGTGCTCAGCGTGACCGGCGGCAACGGGGTGCCGATGGCCAGTACGGTCGCCAAGCAGCTCGGCCTCTATCTCGCGATCTATTCGCCGATCCAGATGGCGGCGGACTTCGTCGAAAGCCTCGCCGAGCATCCGAAGGAGCTCGAATTCATCAAGGCTGTGCCGGCCGACTGGGCCGAAAGCCATCTCGTCGCGGGCGAGGTGGGCGAGTTCGCGATCTTCGCGCGCAAGGATCGCAACAGCGCCGACTGGTACGTGGGCGGCATCAACGATGCGACGGCCCGCGAGGTCACGGTGACGTTCGACTTCCTCGAACCCGGCAAGCCCTACACCGCCTCGATCTGGAAGGACGGCGAGGGCGCGACTTACGAGACCGATGCGCGCCACCGGATCGCCTACGACACGAAGACGGTGCGCAAGGGCGACACGCTGACCCTTTGGCTCGCGCCCGGCGGCGGGGCGGCGGTGCGCCTCGCCCCGGGCAAATGATCGCACGGTTGCTCGCGGCGGTTCTCGCGCTCGCGCTGGCAGGATGCGCGACGGTACCGCCGCAGCCGCCCGTTGCCCGTACGATCGAGTGGGCGGGCCTCGCTGCGGAGGGCCTGCCCGAACAGCGCGTGACCGTCTGGCTGCCGCCCGAATACGCCGCGAATCCCGCCCGCCGATACCCGGTGCTCTACATGTGGGACGGGCAGAACCTGTTCGACCCTGCGCAGACCCATTACGGCAAGGCGTGGATGGTGCAGGATGTCCTCGGCCGCATGGTCGGGGCGGGGGAGGCGGAGCCGCACATCGTCGTCGGCGTGTGGTCTCCGCCCGGCAAGGACCGCTACCGCGTCTACTTGCCGCAGAAGCCCGCGGCGGCGATGCCCGATGCCGTCCGGGCCGCGATGGCCGGGGAGGCGGGCGGGCCGTTCGCGGCCGATCGCCAGCTCGGCTGGGTGGCCGACGTGCTGAAGCCCCGCGTCGACCGGACCTTCCGCACGCGCACGGCCCCGCGCGACACGACCGTCGTCGGCGCCAGCATGGGCGGGCTCATGGCCTGCTATGCCGCTATCGAGCGGCCCGACGTCTTCGGCCGGGCAGGGTGCGTGAGCATCCCCTTCGCGCCGGTCGGCGGCGACGTGGCTGCCGCTCACAAGCCGGGTATCGAGCGCGCATGGGCGGCCTATCTCGCGACCGCGCTCGGCAGGCCCGGGGGCCGGCGTATCTGGATGGACCACGGCACGGCCGGAATGGATGGCACGTTCGGTCCATGGCAGGATGCGGTCGCCGGCGACTTCGCCGCGGCGGGCTGGGCGGAGGGCCGCGACTTCACCGCTCGCAGTTTCGCGGGCGCGGAGCACGACGAGAATTTCTGGCGTGCACGGATGCCCGAAATGCTGGCATGGCTCTGGCGGTGAGCCACGACGACCAGCCGAAACCTCCCCGTGTCGTAGTCCTGGGCGGCGGCAGCGCCGGCTGGATCACCGCCTGCCTTCTGCACAAGGCCTGGGGTCACCGGGGCGGCAGTGTGACGCTGGTCGAAAGTCCCGAGATCGGCACCATCGGCGTGGGCGAAGGGTCGACCCCACAGATGAAGGCGCTGTGGGACCATCTCGGCATCGACGAAGCGGCTTTCATGACCGCGTGCGATGCCACCTACAAGCTCGGTATCCGGTTCACCGGCTGGAGCGAGCGGCCGGGTTTCGAAAGCTACTTTCACCCGTTCCCGGGACCGGTCGACCTTCACACCGAACCGGCGTTCGTCGCCAACTGCGCGCTCGCCCGGCGGGGCCTGGACGTGCCCGCGCTGCCCGACCCGTGGTTTCTCGCAGCACGGCTTGCGGAGGAGGGCAGGGGCCCGCACCCGGGGGCCGGCTTCCCCTTCGGCCCGAGCTACGGCTACCATTTCGATGCCCACAAGCTCGGCGCGTTCCTGCGCGACTGGGCGACCGCGCGCGGCGTCGTCCATCTCGAACGCAGAGTCGCCGATGTCGCGCTGGACGAGGCCGGCAATGTCGCGGCGCTGGTGTGCGAAGGCGGCGAGCGAATCGAAGGCGACCTGTTCGTCGACTGTTCGGGCTTCGTCGGTATCATCGCCCAGCGCGCGCTGGGCGGAGAATTCCGGTCCTTCGCAGGCAACCTCTTCAACGACCGCGCGGTCGTCATGCCCACAGGGCGACCGGCGGCGATCCGCCCGCAGACGGAGGCCGTCGCCATGACCGCCGGATGGCGCTGGTCGATCCCGCTCACTACCCGCGTCGGCAACGGCTACGTCTATTCCAGCGCGCACATCTCGGACGAAGCGGCGGAGGCGGAACTGCGCGCCGCCTGCGGCAGCACGGCCGATGCCCGGATCCTGCGCATGCGGGTCGGCCGCGTCGAGCGGACGTGGCACCGCAACTGCCTTGCCGCCGGCCTGGCGCAGGGGTTCATCGAGCCGCTTGAAGCGACCGCGCTCCACATCGTCATCGCCACCGCGCTCGAATTCGCGCGCGCCTTCGAGGACGGCGGTTTTACCGACCGGCACCGTGCAGCCTTCAACGACCGTGTCGCGCTCCGCTACGAAGGGGTGCGCGACTACATCGTCGGCCACTACCGGATGAACCAGCGCAACGATTCGCCCTATTGGCACGAGAACCGCAAGAACCAGGACCTGTCGGACGGCCTCAAGGCGATGATGACCGCCTGGTTCACTCATGGCGACCTCGCCAAAGCGAACGCGCGCGCCTACGCCGTGCCGGCCTACTCGGCGATGAGCTGGCACGCCCTTTTCGCCGGCTATGGTTCGTTTCCTGCGCCAGCGAAGATGCAACCCGCCGGCGAGGCCGGGCGGCAATCGCTCGAGAAAGTCGAAGCGATGCTCGCCGCGTGCGCAATCAATTTCGCAAGGCTTTGAGCGCCGCCCATCGCAATGCCGCGGGGCCGGTCCAGCCGAAACTGGTGGGCGCGACAGGGATTGAACCTGTGACCCCACCCGTGTGAAGGGTGTGCTCTACCGCTGAGCTACGCGCCCGTCCTGCGGCCTGCCTAAGATGTTCGGCGGGGCGGACAGGGGCGGGCCTTTGCCACCCGTCCGCGCGCCTGGCAACCCCTTCCGCGCGGCGTCAGGCAAACAGCTGGACGAGCCGCGCGAGCCAACCCTTGAGCGTGCCGGTAGGTGCGGTGCGCGACAGGGGCGCGCATTCGATGCAGTATGCCTGCATGCCCGGGGTTCCGGTCAGCCGCTCGAGATCGCCAGCCAGCTGGCCGAGCGTTGCCTCGCGCCGCATCGCCACGGCGCCGAACACGTCCGTCGCCGCCGACTTGCGCGTCCCGTCGCCGATCAGCAGGCGGCGCAGCAGGGTGTCGGTCGTGCCAGCCTCGTCGCCGAGGTAGGCCGCGTGCCATTCGCCGTCGCCCAGCTTGGCCTGCTCCGCCACCCATGCCAGCGCATCGTCGAGCCCGCCGTACTGGTCGACGAGGCCGATCTGCCGCGCGGTTCCGCCGTCCCAAACGCGCCCTTGCGCGATCGTGTCGACCCGTTCGGGGGTCATCCCGCGCGCCTGCGCCACGCGGCCAAGGAAATCGCGGTAGCCGTCCTCGATTGCGCCCTGCAGCATCGTTTCGACTTCCGGCGTCAGGCCGCCGATGAGGTCGGGCTGTCCGGACAGCGGGGTGGTGCGCACCCCGTCGGAATAGACGCCCCAACTTGCGGCTGCCTGCTCGAAAGTGGGCACGACCGCGAAGATGCCGATCGAACCGGTGATCGTGTCGGGCTCGGCGAAGATGCGCTGGGCGGGGGTGGCGACCCAGTAGCCGCCGGACGCCGCGACGTTGGCCATCGAGACCGCGATGGGAATGCCCCTGGCCTTGTGCCGCAGGATCGCGCGGCGGATTTCCTCGCTCGCCATCACCGAACCGCCGGGTGAGTTGACCCGCACGACCAGGCCTTTGAGATCGTCTTCCAGCGCCTCGTCCAACAGTTCGGCGATCCGGTCGCCGCCCGCCGTACCGGGCCCGGCGTCACCGTCGACGATGTTGCCTGCGATGGTGACGACACCAATCGCGTCGCCGGCCTCCTCGACCGGATTGTCGGCGAGCCACGGATCGAGCTCGGTCATGGCGTACCGGCCGGGCATGTCGTCGTAAGGATCGGCGCCTGCGATCTGCGCGACCCGTTTCCCGAACGCCACCTTGTCGCCCAGCGTATCGACGAGGCCTGCGTTCTTCGCCGCTGTCGCGCTGTCGAAGTTGGCCGCCGCCAGCCATGCGGCCGGGTCCTGGGCGATCTGCGCCAGCTGCGCCTTGGGCCGGGCCTTCTTCACGTGCGCCTGCCATTCGCTCCACAGCGCGCCGTAGAGCTGGCTATAGTTCTCGCGGGCGGGTTCGGACATGCCGGTCTGGGTATAGGGTTCGGTCGCGCTCTTGTAGGTGCCGACCTTGAAGACGTGGGCGTCGACCTTCAGCCGCTTCAGCAGGTCGCCGTAGTAGAGGTTGTTGCCGCCCGGGCCGGTCACGAACGCGCCGCCCAGCGGATCGACCCATACCTCGCTCGCGTGGCTCGCCAGCATGACCCCGTCGTCGGTATAGGCGACCGCCCAGGCGAGCACAGGCTTCTTCGCCGTGCGTACCCGGTCGAGCGCTGCACCGACCTCCTCGACATGGACCTGTCCCCCGCCGGTAAAACCGCTGAGGTCGAGGACGACCGCCTTGATCCGGTCGTCGGTGGCCGCCGCGTCGATCGCCCGCACGAGGTCCTGCACGTCGTATTCCCCGACCGGCGCCTGGCCCGACAGCAGCACCTGAATTGGATCGACGCGGCTTTTCTCCTCCACGATGGTACCGTCGAGATCGAGCAGCAGCGCGCCTTCGCGCACCGCCGCCGGGCTCGGCCGAGCGGTCAGCACGGCGTAGATCGCGAAGAAGAACAGCAGCAGGAACACGAGGCTGAGCCCGTCCTTGACGGCGACGATCAGGTGCCAGACCTTGCGGGCGAACGACATGCTTGGGTTTCCTCGGGTAAAGTCGCCGGGCAAGCTAGGGATTGCCGGCCCGACGCGCCACCGGAATGCGCTTGACCGGCATACACCTCTCGACCAAGGGCATGGCTTCAATGACATCGGCGGAAAACAACCGGGGTGGCTGGCGCTACCCGATCGGCGCGCGCGCGTTCCCGCACCGCGACCTGCTGGCCATCTCGCAGCTCGAGCGGCACGAGATTCTCTACATGCTCGACGAGGCGGAGCAGTGGGTGGCGATGAACCGCGAGGCGGCCAAGCATTCGGGCCTGCTGGCCGGCCTCACCGTCATCAACGCCTTCTTCGAGAACAGCACGCGCACGCTCCTGAGCTTCGAGATCGCGGGGAAGCGGCTGGGGGCGGACGTCGTCAACATGCACGCGGCGCAAAGCTCGGTGAAGAAGGGCGAGACGCTGATCGACACTGCGATCACCTTGAACGCCATGCGGGCCGACGCGATCGTGATCCGCCACGGCAGCAGCGGGGCGACCGCGCTGATTGCCGACAAGGTGGACTGCCCGGTGCTCAATGCCGGCGACGGTCAGCACGAACACCCGACGCAGGCCCTGCTCGATGCGCTGGCGCTGCGCCATGCCTTGCGCGAACGCGGACAGGCGGCCGACGATTTCACCGGGCTGACGGTGACGATATGCGGCGACGTGCTGCACAGCCGGGTCGCGCGATCGAACATTCTCTGCCTGCAGGCGATGGGGGCCAGCGTGCGCGTGTGCGCGCCGCCCGCGCTGATGCCTTCGGCCATCGAGGCGATGGGCGTAACTGCCTTCCACGATTTCGATGCCGCGCTCGCGGGCGCGGACGTGGTCATGATGCTGCGCCTGCAGACCGAGCGGATGAGCGGCCAGTTCGTGCCGAGCCCGCGGGAATACCACCACCTCTACGGGCTTACGCGAAAGCGCCTCGCACTCGCGGCATCCGATGCGATCGTGATGCATCCCGGCCCGATGAACCGCGGGGTGGAGATCGACAGCGACGTGGCCGACGCGATCGACCGGTCGATCATCACCCGCCAGGTGGAGATGGGCGTCGCCATCCGCATGGCCTGCCTCGACGTGCTAACCCGCCGCCGCCGCGGTGTCGAGGGCTGGGGAGAGAAAGTATGAAGCCGCAGGCGACTACGATCACGGGCGGCAGGATCGTCACTCCCGGCGGTATCCGCGAGGGATCGCTACGGCTCGAAGGTGGACGTATCGCGGGGTTCTCTGCACCGGCGGAGGGCGATGAGGTCGTCGACGCCAGGGGCGCCTTCGTCGCACCGGGTATCGTCGATCTGGGGGTGTTCGCCGTCGACAAGCCGGCATTCCGGTTCGGCGGCATCACGCGCGCGGCGCTGATGCCCGACCAGTCTCCGCCGCTCGATCTGCCGAGCCGCGTTTCCTACATCGCAAAGAGTGGGAAGCCCGATCTGTGGGTCCATCCGCTTGCAGCAGCCACCGTCGGTCTCGGCGGTGAGCAGCTCGCCGAAATCGCATTGATGAAAGAGGCCGGCGCGCGCGGCATCGCGACCGGGCGGCGCTGGATCGCCGATTCGGGCGTCATGCTGCGACTGCTGCAATATGCCGCGATGCTGGACATGGTGGTCGTGAGCCACGCCGAGGACGGCGGCCTTGCCGGCGAGGCCGCAGCCACCGCCGGGGAGATGGCGACACGGCTCGGCCTGCTGAGCGCCCCTGCCGAAGCCGAGGCGCTGGCCATCGCCCGGGACATCGCGCTGTGCGAAATGAGCGGCGCGCGCCTCCACTTGCGCCAGGTGACGACCCGCGCCGCGCTCGAACTGGTACGGGCTGCCAAGGCACGGGGCGCGGCGGTAACCGCGGGCGTGACCCCGGCGCACTTCATGCTGGCCGATCTTGCGACGATGGATTTTCGCACCTTCGCCCGCCTTTCGCCGCCGCTGCGCTGCGAGGACGACCGGCAGGCGGTGCGCGAGGCGCTTTCCGACGGTACGATCGACGTCGTTTCGAGCGGTCACGATCCGCGCGGGCCGGAGGACAAGCGGCTGCCCTTCGCCGATGCCGCGCCCGGGATGGCGGGGGCCGAAACGCTGCTCGCAATGACGCTGACCCTGGTGCGCGATGGCGTCATCGACCTACCGCGCGCGTTCGATCTGCTCGCGTCCACGCCCGCACGCCTGCTGGGCGTCGCAGCGGGTGTGCTGGCCGAAGGCATGGAAGCGGACGTGCTGCTGGTCGATCCCGAGCGGCCGTGGATCGTCGACAGCGCGCGCATGGCAGCCACCGCGGGCAATACGCCGTTCGATCGCCAACCCACGCAGGGACGAGTGCTGGCGACCTTCAAAGGTGGAACGCGTCTCTGACGCGGCGAACGGCGACGACGAAGGGAACGGCTGCGATCGCTGTCCGCTAGTGTCGTATGGACAGCTTTATTTTCAACTGGCTGCCGATATCCGGCCTGCAGGCCGCACTTGCCGCTCCCTTCGGCGAAGTGTGGATCGCGCTCGTGTTCCTCGCGATCACCGCGTCGGCCTATGCATCGGGCATTCCCGGCACGCTCCTGCCGATCTCGTTCACTTCGGGCGCGTTGCTCGGTGTTGGGCTCGGCGCCTTGGCCGTGGCGGTGGGCGCGATGATCGGTTCGATGGTTCTTTACCACGTGCTCGAACGGGGATCGCATGCGACGATCCGGCAGCGCTACGGGCACAAGCTCGCCCGGCTCGACGCGCTGGCGGCGGGCAAGGGGATCGTGCCGCTCATTATGCTGCGGTTGGCCGGCCTGCCGCACATCGCGGTGACGGGTCTGTGTGCACTCGCCAATGTCGGCCCGCGCCGGTATGCCATCGCGACCGCGATCGGCGTTTTGCCGGCTATCGGCTTGTCGTCGCTGGCGGGATCGGCGCTCTAGCGCCGCCCAAGATCTGCCGGCGCTTCGTTAGCGCGAGGCCATGCGAATCCCGCTGTCGGTTGCGCCGGGCATCGGGCGGCCCTCGGCCCAGGCATAGCAGCCCTGACCCTTGCCGCGGACGGTCGAGCACATGCCAGTCGCTTCCGCCCGCTGCAGGCCGCCGGCCGAGACGCGGAAGTAGGTCTTCCCGCGCACGACCGCGCGGGTGATCACCATGTCGTATTCCGACAGTTGCGGGAAGCGCTTGGCATAGATGCCCCACGCGCGGCGCGCGCCGGCTTCGGACGAGAACGATCCGAGCTGGACGAGGTGGCTGCCCCCGGTGGCTGCGGCCTTCGCGACTGGACGGGGGGCGACGCGGCGTGTGTCGACGGCGCGCACGGATTCGACGGCTCCGAGGCGGGTGGGTGTCTGCTGGACCACCGGCTTGCTTGCGAAAGCGACGACCTGTTCCATCATTGCCGCCGGCGTTGCGGCGACCGGTGCGGGCGCGGCGAACGCGCTCTGAAAATCGGCCGGGGGCGCGACATCGGGCGTGGCGACGGCGACGACCGGTGCCGGAGCGACCGGTGCCGGAGCGACCGGTGCAGGCCCGCTGCTCGCCAGCGCCGGCAACTCTCCGCCGGCATAGGCGACGGCGGTCGGCTGAGCGGCATCGGGCGCAGGCTCGGCATAGGCGGCAGCTTCGGCGGCGACCTGTTCGTGGCTCGGGTTGTTGACGAGGGCGAGCTGCGCCGGCTGGCCGCCGTCCGCTACCACGGCGGTGCCGAGGAGCGAGGCCACACGCCGCTGGTTCGCCTCGGGCTTGGCCATCGCCGCCCATTCGGCGATCCGCGCGTCGAGCTTGTCGGCGGGCACGTCCTGCGCCGCCATGATCCGCGCGCCGGCCCAGTTGCCGCCGAGCGCGAGTGCATAGGCAAGGTTCTGACGCGTCTTGGCCGCACTGTCGCCCGCCTGGATCGCGTCGGTCAGGATCTGGACGCCCTGTGCCGTGTCGCCCGCAAGGGCATAGGCGAGACCGAGGTCGGACGCCGGAATGTCGTCGCGCCAGTCGTCGAGAACCTCGACGGCGGCCCGGCGGTCGCCCGTGCCGATGGCGGCGAGCGCGAAGCCGAGTGCGGTCCGCGCGCTTTCGTCGCCGAGCGTCAACGCATCGTCGAAGCTGGTCTGGGCCGAGAGGAACCTGCCTGCTTCGAGATAGGCCGCGCCAAGCATGGAACGGTAGGCGGCATTGCGCGGTTCGGCGAGGACCGCGGCTTCCGCATGGGCGATCGCGTCCGACACCTTACCCTTGTTCAGCGCGACTTCGGCGCGTCCCGCCGAAAAATCGGCACGCGGCGCGGACTTCGTCGCGCAGCCGGTCAGCGCCATCGAGGCAAGCGCGGTGCCGGCGGCGAGAGTCAGCATGCGGGCGTTGGCGGTGCGGGTCATCGTGGTATCCCCCAGTCGGTATTCGGTTTCAGCGCGGCTTGACCTGTGCGGCCAGCGCTTCGAGTTCGGGCATTGTGCCCAGAAAGGCGTCGAGCGCCTCGGTGACCAACGCCTGGGCACTGGTATCGCGCATCGTGCAGGCGAGGCGCAGCTTGACGTGGCGCTGCTGATCCAGTCGCAGGGTGAAGGCGGCGCGATCCTTGCGGGCGCGCGGACTTTTGGTCGTTACGGTTTTCGGTGCGGCGGGCGCGGGGCGAGGCGCGATGCGTTCGGCGATGGCCTCGCGCTGGCGCAGCACTTCGGGTTCCGCGGAAACCTCGTCCGGTCCCGCCATCGGTGTCAGCGCGAAGATCTCGGCACTGCCCATGTGCGGAGCGGCGGTATCGTCGCCGTCGCCCATGTCGTTCCACCCGAGGTCCTCGAGCTTGTCGGCATCGGCCTCCGGCGCGATCGACGGGATCGAGGCGAGGGCGGCGTGCTGCGGACGCATCGCGGGCTTCGCGCCCCCCTTGCGGGCGAGGAGCGACGGGCTCAGCGAGGCGAAGGAGATTTCGGCCATCTGCGCTCGGCCTTTCCGTCCGGGCCCGCGCCTACTGCGCCACGCGGCGGCCGAAGCCGCCTTGCGGGCGATAGGCGGCGCCGGGCGCCTGCTGGTGGTGCATCGCGCCAGGCGCAGCGAACACGGTGCGGCGGAAATTCTTTTCGAGCCGGTCGGACACGTAATTCCACAGCGCGGCCATTTCGGCGGCGGAGCGGCCTTCGGGATCGACTTCCATCACCGTGCGGCCGTCGATCATCGACGCAGCGAAATCGGTGCGGTGGTGCAGCGTGATCGGCGCGACGGTGCCGTGCTGGCTCAGCGCGACGGCGGCTTCGCTGGTGATCTTGGCCTTGGGCGTGGCCGCGTTGACGACGAAGATCAGTGGCTTGCCGGCGCGTTCGCACAGGTCGACCGTGGCGCCCACGGCGCGCAGGTCGTGCGGGCTGGGGCGGGTCGGAACGACGATCAGCTCGGCGACACCGATGACCGACTGGATCGCCATCGTGATGGCCGGCGGGGTGTCGATGACGGCGAGCTTGAAGCCCTGCTGGCGCAGCACCTGCAGATCGCTGGCGAGCCGGGCGACGGTGGTCTGGGCGAAGGCGGGGTATTCCGCCTCGCGCTCGTTCCACCAGTCGGCGAGCGACCCTTGCGGATCGATATCGATGAGCACCACCGGTCCGGCGCCGGCGCGTTGCGCCTGCACCGCCAGGTGCCCGGAGAGCGTGGTTTTGCCCGATCCGCCCTTCTGCGAAGCCAATGCCAGTACCCGCAAGGCTGGTCCCCCTGAAAAATCCATCGCGGAAATGCGCCCATGCACTCCGCCGAAAGGGGGATCGCAGCATACCCTAAAGATCGGGTTAACGCCGTTGATCGGCGCGGTCTGGTGGCGTGCCGAGGGCGAAGGGGTGATGGAAACCCTTTGCTAACGGCTCATTCACTATGTCGGTTCGCATGGAACCGATAATGAAGGGACCGCCGATGACCGCAAACCGTGCCCGCCGCATTCCCTTTGCCTGCCTTGCCGGACCTTTGCTGCTCGCCCTCGCCAGCGCCGCGCATGCCGACGTGAAGGCAGGCGTGGACGCATGGAGCGCGGGCGACTTCGCGAAAGCCGTCGCCGAATGGCGCGGCCCCGCGGGCAAGGGCGATGCCGACGCGATGTTCAACCTCGCGCAGGCCTACCGCCTCGGGCGCGGAGTCGCGGTCGATCTCAAGCAGGCCGAAGGTCTCTATGCGCGCGCCGCGGCCAAGGGCCACGTGAAGGCCGCCGACAATTACGGGCTGCTGTTGTTCCAGGACGGTCGCCGCGAACAGGCGATGCCTTATGTGACTGCCGCTGCCGAACGCGGCGATCCGCGCGCGCAATACCTGGTCGGAATCGCGCACTTCAACGGCGACCTCGTGGCGAAGGACTGGGTGCGCGCCTATGCCCTGTTGACGCTGGCGAACGGCGCGGGCCTGCCGCAGGCGACACAGGGATTGAAACAGATGGACGAGTTCGTCCCACTCGCGCAGCGCCAGCAGGCCCAGTCGCTCGCGGCGCAGATGCGGCAGGATGCCGATGCCCGGCGGACGAGCCAGCTTGCTGCCGCCGATCTCGGGGACGGTCCGACGGCGGCCGCCGTTCCGCCCCCTCCGGCCACGGTCGTCGCGGCGGCGCCCGCGGCGCTACCGCCGGTGCGCGTTCCGCAACGGGTGGAGCCGGTCGCCGTCGCGCCGTCGATCCCCGTGGCGCAAGCCGCCGTGAACGAGGCTATGCGGGCCACCGGCACCGAGAGCCCCGCGACCGCCGGAGCGGATTTCGCGCGCCCGGCCGTGGCAGCGGTGATCGCGCCTCCCGCTGCCCGCCCGCCGGCATCCACGGTGGCGGCGAAAGCGCCGGCTGCGGCCAGGCCGGCCGCACAACCGGCGCCGAAGCCTGCCCCGGCTCCCGCCACGGCCAGCGGCCCATGGAAGCTGCAACTGGGCGCGTTCTCGGTTGCCGGGAATGCCGATCGTGCGTGGTCGCAGGTTGCCGGCAAAGCCTCGCTGGCTGGCAAGCGAAAGGTCACGGTATCGGCCGGCAAGCTCACGCGCCTGCTCGCTGAAGGATGGGCGAGCCAGTCCGCCGCGCAATCGGCCTGTGCCGCATTGAAGACTGCCGGTCAGGCCTGCCTCGTCACCCGATAAGGGATGGCCGGCGCCGCTCGCGCTGCTAGGGCGCGGGCATGACGGACGCGACGATCCCGGCGACGCCGGACCAGCCGCAGGGCGCGGCGCCGGTCGGCGGAGATCGCTTGACCAGTCTCGACTTCACGCGCGGCATCGCGGTCATGGGCATCCTTGCCGCCAACATCGTCGCTTTCGGCCAGCCCCCGCTCGCCTACACCTGGCCGGAGGGGTTCCTGACACCGCGCAGCGCTGTGTCCGACTGGCTCTGGCTGGGCCAGTTCGTTGCGGTCGACGGCAAGATGCGCGGGCTCTTCACGCTGCTCTTCGGCGCGGGTCTTGTCCTGTTCATGGACCGCGCTTGGGCAAGGGGGGCGG
The DNA here is from genome assembly GCF_003626915.1 of Tsuneonella amylolytica. Taxonomy (NCBI): domain Bacteria; kingdom Pseudomonadati; phylum Pseudomonadota; class Alphaproteobacteria; order Sphingomonadales; family Erythrobacteraceae; genus Tsuneonella; species Tsuneonella amylolytica. Next base: position 809,162 of record NZ_CP032570.1, on the reverse strand, counting down.
GGTTGGGCTTGCAGGTGCGCCGCCTTCTCTGGATGCTCGCCTTCGGTCTTGCCCATTACTATCTGCTGTGGCGGGGCGACATCCTGGCTATCTACGCGCTGTGCGGCCTGGCGGTGCTTCCCTGCGTGCGGTGGAGGCCGGTGACGCAGATGGCGGTGGGCCTTACCGGCTACGTCTTCGGCGCGCTGCTTTCGACCCTGTCGCTCGGGTATCTCTGGGCTTCCTCCGAAACCGGTCTGCGCGGCAGCCCGGGATTTGCCGACGGCGCGCGCGCCGTGGAGGCGATGATCGCGGGCGAACGCAGCGATGGCGCGCGGGAACTGGCGATCAGGACCGACGGTTCGTGGCTCGACATGGTCGCGCACACCGCCGAGTCCCATACCTGGGACTGGCTGCTGACTCTCGGGCAGATCTTCACCGAGACGATCCCGCTGATGCTGATCGGCATGGCATTCTACCGGGCGGGTGTGTTCGCCGGGCGATTGGACGCGCGCAGGCAAGCCATGTGGGGTTGGGCGGGCCTCGCCGCCGGGACCGCGGCAACGCTGCTACTGGGGCTGTGGGTGATGGGGGGCGGGTTCACGTATGCGCGCACGCTCTTCGCCTTCATCGGCGCGTCGCTCTTCACGCGGCTGCCCGCAGTGCTGGGGCTGGCGGCGCTGCTGGCGTTGTGGGGGCCGAAGGTGACCGGCTGGCTGGGATCGCGGACTGTCGCGGCGGGGCGCATGGCGTTCTCGAACTATCTCGGCACCAGCTTGGTCATGCTGTTCGTGTTCTCGGGCTGGGCATTCGGCCTCTACGGCAAGCTCGACCGGCCGCAGCTCTATCTCGTGGTGCTGGCCACCTGGGTGCTGATGCTCGCGTGGTCGAAGCCATGGCTGGCGCGCTATCGTTATGGTCCGCTCGAATGGCTGTGGCGCTGCCTGACCTACGGTCGGATGTTCCCTTTGCAGCGCTAGTCCTTGGCGTATGGGTTTTTCGGCGACTTCAGCACGACGCGCACCGGCACCGCATCGAAGCCCAACTCCTTTCGGATGCTGTTGACCAGATACCGTTCGTAACTCCTGGGCAGCATGTCGAGCCGGGTGCCGAACACCACGAAGCGCGGCGGGCGGGTGCCGGCCTGGGTGATGTAGCGCAGCTTGATCCGCTTGCCCTTGGGCGCGGGCGGGGGGTTGGCTTCCAGCGCGTCGTCGAACCAGCGGTTGAGTGCGGAAGTCGGCACGCGTTTCGACCACGCCTCGCGAATTTCGAAAGCGGCCTTCAACATCTGGTCGATGCCCTTGCCGGTCTTCGCGGAAACCGCGAAGACGGACAGGCCCTTCACCTGCGACAATCCGTCCTCCAGCGCGCCCCGGATGCCGTTGAACAGGCGGCTGGCATCGCCGACCTCCTCGCTGCCGGCAAGATCCCATTTGTTGATGGCCACCATCAGGGCCCGGCCTTCCTCGATCACGTGGGACGCGATCTTGAGATCCTGGTGCTCCAGCCCGCGCGTGGCGTCGAGCAGCAGCACGACGACTTCGGCGAAATCGACCGCGTGCTTGGCATCGGCGACCGCCAGCTTTTCCAGCTTGTCGACCACCAGAGCGCGCTTGCGCATCCCGGCGGTGTCGATCAGCCGGACGTCGCGCACTTCGCCGTCCGGATCGGTCCACTGCCAGTCCACCGCAATCGAATCGCGCGTGATGCCGGCTTCCGGCCCGGTCAGCAGGCGGTCTTGCCCGAGCATCCGGTTGATGAGCGTGGACTTGCCGGCGTTGGGCCGCCCGACGATCGCCAGCTTGAGCGGTCCCGTGGCGAGATCGTCGGGGTCGGCCGGTTCGCCGGCAAGGTCGGCGGCTTCGCGTTCGGCCTCGTAATGGCCGATGAGAGGATAAAGCGCCTCGAACAGGTCGGCGACGCCCTCGCCGTGTTCGGCGGAAAGGGCCACCGGGTCGCCGAAACCGAGCGAGAACGCTTCGTACAGGCCGCCGTCGCCCGCCTTGCCCTCGGCCTTGTTGGCGACCGCGACGACGGGGACGTCCTCGGTCCGCAGCCACCGTGCGATCTCGTTGTCGAGCGGGGTAAGGCCGGCACGCGCATCGATCACGAACAACACGGCGTCGGCGCCTTCGATGCTGACTTCGGTCTGCGCGCGCATCCGCCCGGGGAGGGTTTCCGCGTCCTCGTCTTCCCAGCCCGCGGTGTCGACGATGGTGAATTCGAGCCCGGCGATGACAGCGTCGCCCTGCCGCCGATCGCGGGTAACGCCGGGCTGATCGTCGACCAGTGCCAGCTTCTTGCCGACGAGCCGGTTGAAAAGCGTCGACTTGCCGACGTTGGGGCGGCCGATGATGATGACGGTGGGTTTCATAATTGCCGTTGCAGGTGGCGCTTTGCCGCCGCGAAGGCAAGCGCGGTCGCTATCGGTTACCGCGCCGTTAACCATGTCCGGCAGGCCGGCCCTAACCCTGTAAGGGCAAATGTACCTTGCATGAGGGAAGGGTTCATCACCATCGCGGCAGCGTGTGCGCTCGCCTGTCCGGGGGCCGCGCTGGCGGCCGCATCCGAACAGTTCTCGTTTGGCGATACGGCGGAGAACCGGGCCGAACTGCCGCCTTACCTCCAGTGCGTGCCCTATGCGCGCGAGCGATCGGGCGTGCAGATCTACGGCGATGCCCATACGTGGTGGGATCAGGCGGCGGGCCGGTATGCCCGCGGCAACCGTCCGAAGGCGGGGGCGGTGATGGCGTTCCGGTCCAGTGGCAGCATGGTCCTCGGCCATGTCGCCGCGGTCTCGCGGGTCGTCGATTCGCGTACCGTCCTGCTAGATCATGCGAATTGGAGCCCGATCAACGGGCGCCGCGGGCAGATCGAGCGCGGCGTGCGGGCGATAGACGTCTCGCCGGCCAACGACTGGAGCCAGGTTCGCGTGTGGTACGCGCCCATCGGCGATCTGGGGACGACGGTCTGGCCCGTCGCGGGCTTCATCTACAACGATCGTGCCAGGGGTGGAGAAGTGGGCGGCGAACTGGGCGGCGCGCGGGTTCTTGCCGCGGCACGCTACGCCCCGCCGCCGATCAGCGCAAAACCATCGAAGGCCTTCGCAAACGCCTTCGCCGGATTGGGCGAAGCGCCAAGCGCGCGTTCGGTACCGAGCTCAGCATCGCGACTTGCCAGGGTGTCAGCGCAAAGGGTTGCTGCTCGCATACCTGCGGCACCGCCGCGCGATCCGCTCGATGCGGCAATCGCGCGCTACAATCCCTGACGGGACGCCGCGTCAGCCCTTCTTCGCGACGGGTGCGTCGTCGCCCAGATCCTCGAACCAGGCTTCGACCGGGCCGTTGAGCTTGAGCGTCAGCGGCTGTCCCTTGCGATCGACGGTCTTGCCCGCCTGCACGCGAATCCAGCCTTCCGAGATCGAGTACTCCTCGACGTCGGTCCGCACACGGTCCTTGAACCGGATGCCAATGCCGCGTTCGAGTGCAGATTGCTCGAAATGTTCGCTGCGCGGATTGACCGAAAGGCGGTCGGGCGGGGTTTGGGGCTTGTCGTCGCTCATAAGGCCGCGCCCTTAGTGCGAGGGGAAGACACGGGCAAGATCAGTCCGGAGGCATTTCGATTTCGGGCGTCCGGCCGGGTTCCTTCTCGGGCTGCACGCCTGCCGCCTCACGCTCGACGTCGATCTCGGCAGGACCGGTGTCGATCAGCGGACCGTCGTCGGGCAGCGGCGCATCCTTCTCCAGTTCGTCGGACGAAACCGGCTTCCCCCGTGGATCGGGGACGGGAGCGGTCGTCACTGCTTCGGCACCGGTATCTCGGCGGGCTGCTCGCCCGGCTGGATCGTGTCCGGCTGGGTGGGTGCGACCTCGTCGGGCTGACCCGCCGGTTCTTCCGTCGGAGTGATGACGGGCGGCACTTCGGCGGGGCTGGTCGGGTCGATGGTGTCGGGAGTTTCCGGGGGCTGGGTAGCCATCGTAGGCGATCCTTTCGTGTCGTGGTGCAAACGCTCCGCCCGGCGCGCCCGTTCCCCCGCTTGCCCTTTCGCTTCGCCCGCTGTAACGGCACGCCCCTGTTCGCGAGCAGGCCCGCCTGCCCGCGCGGGTTCGTTCGGGTCAGCGGGCGTGGCGGAATTGGTAGACGCACCAGATTTAGGTTCTGGCATCGCAAGATGTGGGGGTTCGAGTCCCTTCGCCCGCACCAACCGCCGCAGTCGCCCCGGGCGATCACTATGGATTTGATTCAAGAAGGCTTTTGACCTCCCATGAAGATCGAAGAGACCACCAACGAGGGCCTGCGCCGCGGCTATTCCATCACGATCCCGGCGAAGGACATCGACGCGGCCATCGAATCGGAGGTGAAGAAGATCGCCCCGCAGGTGCGCATGCCCGGCTTCCGCCCCGGGAAGGTACCCGCCAACCTGGTCAAGAAGATGCACGGCGAGGCGCTGCACGCGCAAGTCGTCAACGACCAGATCCAGGGCGCGGTCGACGGCCTGATGCGCGACAAGAAGCTGCGCCCCGCCATGCAGCCCAACGTGCAGTTCGGTGACGGCTACGAGCAGGGCAAGGACGCCACGCTGACCGTCGATCTCGAAGTGCTGCCCGAGATCGAGGCGCCCTCGACCGACGGGATCAAGCTGGAGAAGCTGACCGTGCCCGTCACCGACGCCGAGGTCGACGAGGCGGTGCAGAACATCGCAGGCCAGCAGAAGAGCTGGAAGGACGCCCCCAAGACCAAGAAGGCAGGCGACGGCAACCAGGTCATCATCGATTTCACCGGCTCGATCGACGGCGTCGAATTCGAAGGCGGCAAGGCCGAGGAAGCGCCGCTGGTCATCGGTGCCGGTCGCTTCATCCCCGGTTTCGAGGAACAGCTCGCCGGCGTGAAGGCGGGCGACGACAAGACGATCACCGTGACTTTCCCCGAGGATTACCCGGCCAAGGAACTCGCCGGCAAGGACGCGCAGTTCGCGATCCACGTGCACAAGGTGCAGGTGGAAGACGAGACCGCGATCGACGAGGATTTTGCGAAGAACCTCGGCCTCGAGAGCCTCGATCAGCTGCGCGGCCTGTTGAAGGGCCAGCTCGAGCAGGAGTTGGGCGGCCTCACCCGCACCGCGATGAAGCGCCAGTTGCTCGATGCGCTCGCCTCGGGCCACGATTTCGCCGTGCCGCAGGGAATGGTCGATGCCGAGTTCGAGCAGATCTGGCAGCAGCTCCAGCAGGAAGCCGCGAACGATGCCGATCCCGAAGGCGCGATGAAGGAAATCGAGAGCGAGAAGGACGACTATCGCTCGATCGCCGAGCGCCGCGTGCGTCTCGGACTGCTGCTGTCGGAGATCGGCCAGGCCAACGGCGTGCAGGTCACCCAGCAGGAAATGAGCATGCTCATCCAGCAGGCTGCCCAGCAGTATCGCCCGGAAGACCGCGACCGGTTCATGGAGCTGATCCGCACCAACGACATGGCCGCCGCGCAGCTGCGTGCCCCTCTCTACGAGGACAAGGTCGTCGATTTCCTGTTCGACAAGGCCGAAGTGACCGAGCGGGAAGTGACCCGCGACGAACTGCAGGCCGCGATCGAGGCGGAAGAGAACGCCGAAGCCAAGCCCGCGAAAAAAGCTCCGGCCAAAAAGTCCGCCAAGAAGGGCGCCGCGCCCGATGCTGACGATACGGCCACCGGCGATACGGCCACCGGCGATACGGCTGAGCAAACCGCGGCGGACGAGCCGGCCAAGAAGGCGCCCGCCAAGAAGGCGGCTCCGAAGAAGGCTGCCGCGAAGAAGGACGCGACCGAAGAGCCTGCCGCCGACAAGGCCGAGGCGAAGAAGCCTGCGGCCAAGAAGGCTCCGGCCAAGAAGGCCGCCAAGAAGTAAGGTGCGTTGCAGCGGAACCGGCGCGTGATCGCGCCGGTTATCGCTGCATGCTCGAAGATTGGATCCGCGAAGTCGCCACCACTACTTCGCTGGTGGTGGAGGGTGTTTCGGCGGTCATCGTCGCTTATGCCGTGGCCGAAGCGGTCGTGCGGCTTCTCGGCACGTTCCGCCTGCACAGCGGCACCGACAAAGCCCAGGTTGCACACGACACGAAGGAGGATATCCGCCTTCGTCTCGGTCGTTGGTTGGCACTGGCGCTGGAACTGCTGCTCGGTGCCGACATCCTGCGCACGGCGGTCGCGCCGAGCTGGTCGGAAATCGGCCAATTGGCCGCGATCGCGACCATCCGGACCGCGCTCAATTTTTTCCTCCAGCGCGAGATAGATGCCGCCCAGTCGCGAAAGTGCGCTTCCTCCCTTCGCGATCCGCCGTCGGCATCCGTAGGTTGACGAGGGTTTTTGAAACGAGACCCTTGGGGCGGCGCCTTGCACGCCTTGCGGCAATACGTCCGCCCCTCTTCCTCGAAGACGCCCGATGCGAAGTGCGGTCTAGAAGTTGCCCTTCAGCGACAGTCGGAAGATCGGCCCGATCAAGCGGGATTGGTCTTCGATGAAGGCGACGGGCGAGGTATCGCGGCGTCCGGTATAGACCGTGCGGTACAGGCGGTGCCTTGCGTCCACCAGGTTAATCACGTCGAGCCGCGCGGTCAGCCCGAACACGTCTTTGTTCTCGATGAAGTAGCGATCGAAGATTGGGCCTTCGGTCTCTTTGCCTACTTCGTTGATGCGATGGTATTCGGTCGAATCGATATGTTCGAACCCTGCACCCCATGCCCAGTCGCTTCCGGGGATGTCGTGTCGCAACGTGACTTCGATGACGCGGTAGCCGAGCCTGTCCATCTGGCGTTTCTCGCCGGTCAACGGATCGATCAGGCGCGACGTTTGCAGGATGACATTGCTGTCGATCTTCGCCCCACGGAACCCGATGGGCTCCAGCTTGACCGTGCTGGTCCATTCGAACCCGTAGCGGCGCAGCCGGTCGATGTTCCCGCGTCCTTCACCGCCGCCGGGCAGGGGCACAAGGTCGACGTAATCCTCGAAGTCCCGGTAGAACACCCGCAAGTTGGTGCTCCCCCAGGGGCCGAGGTCCTTCTTGCCGGCGACCTCCACATTCCAGCTTTGCGACGGGACGAGATCGAAGTTGCTGTCGTTCTGGTTCGCATCGTCGAGGAAGACGCGGCCTAGGAAATCGTTGAAGTTGAGCTGGCCCACCGCTCGTTCGAGCTTGAACGACAGGTCGAGGCCGCGCTTGGGCTGCCAGGCCAGACTCAGCGTGCCCTTGGGCCGCAGGAAGCTGCGCGAAACCCCGGTCGGACCGGTCTGGCTGATCGTGGAATGCTCCGCACCGACAATTGCCTGCAGCGAAAGCTTCGGCGTCAGTGGGCGCCCGTAGCTCAGGCTCGCTTCGTAGCGGTCTTCCCGCACCCCGCCATCGCCTTGCGGGAAGGGGATCTCGACGAAGCTTCCCCCGGACGCGAGGTCGAACAGGCTGGCATTCTTGTCGAGCCGGTTGAACGCAGCTTCCCCCGCGATCTGCCAGTCCGCCACGCCCCATTTCCAGGAAAGCTCGGACCGGCCGATGACTTCGCCCGAATCGACGACTTGCGCATATCGCCCGCCATCGGGGATGCCGCCAGCCGACGACGTAGTGACCACCTCTTCGCGAAACCGGCTCTGGTCGAAGCGGTTCAGCCCGATCAGCTTGAGTTGCGCGCCGAACACGGGGAACTGGTAGTCTCCGCCGAACTCGTAGTCGTATGCGCGGAACCGGCCGCTGAGATCGCGGAACTGCGGAACACCGCCCACCGGGGTCCGGACCTCGTCGTCGGTGTAATCCTCGTACTGGCGGCGATACGAGGCATTGAGGTTCGCGATCGCCCCGTTAGGGGCGGTATGCTTCAACCCGACGCTGAGCTTGGGTGCGTCGTATTCCGACACCAGCTTGCCATCGCGGATCTCGCGCAGCGACCGATCCGCGTTCAGGATCTGATACGGCCCCCCGAACCCGCCGCCGCCGACGCTGTTCGCAAGTGCGGCGGTGTATTCGATCCTCCCGAGCGTCCCCTTCACCGACACTTCGCCCGCGGTGTAACGCGGACGGGTGAAGTGCACTCGGGCCTCCCCGTTCCACGAAAAGCTGCCGGTGAAGGTGTCGGGCCGGGTGATGATGTCGGCCACCTGCCCCGACAGGCCGGGGATCGAGAGCGTGGCGCCATCCACGATGTCGATGCGAACGACGCTGGACGCCGGGATACGGGCGATCTGGTCGCGCAGATCGTCGGATTTCGACGGCAGCCGCCGCGAATTGACGAGTACGTTCTCGCTGGCATTGCCCAGCCCGCGGGTGCCCGATTGGTCGCCGCGAATGAGGAAGCCGGGTACGTTGTTCAACATGTCGAGGGCGGTCTTCGGCGCGAAGCGCGCGAAATCCGCCGCGCTGTAGCTTTGACGCCCTTCGACGTTCGCGGGCTCGGGCGCATCGGGCGGCGGGGCATCGCCGCTGGGCGCATCCTGCGACAGGGCCGGCGCTGAAACCGACGCGAGGAGCGCCGCTACAACCGGCGCGACGTGTTTGGACTGCAAGCTCACGGTCTTCCTTCCCTTTTCTGGAAGGTGTATTGTGTCAATGACACGGCGGCGTCCCGTGTCCTTCGACGAACGACATCGTTTGGGCGATCAACGACAAGTGTAATCGTCAGGAGATCGAGGGCCGGCAGGTCATGCAGGGGATGGTCTCGGTTAATGCCCTTGAACATCTGTATGCCACTAGCGACATAGGCTGCCGGATATTTACAAGGACGGAATTTTCATGATCGACGTGTTCGGCGGATCGCAGCATGTTTATGGCAGCCAGGGTCGCTTCACCCAGGATCCGGTGACCGGCGCGCTGGTGCCCGTGGTGGTCGAACAGACTAGCCGGGGCGAGCGCAGCTTCGACATCTTCAGCCGCCTGCTACGCGAGCGGATCGTGTTCGTGACCGACCAGATCGAGGACAACATGGCCTCGCTGATCGTGGCGCAGCTGCTGTTTCTCGAAAGCGAGAATCCCTCGAAGCCCATCAGCATGTACATCAACTCGCCCGGCGGCGTGGTGACGGCCGGCATGGCGATCCACGATACCATGCAGTACATCAAGCCGCGCGTCTCGACCGTCTGCGTCGGCCAGGCGGCGTCGATGGGCAGCTTCCTGCTCGCGGCGGGCGAACCCGGCATGCGCATCGCGCTGCCCAACGCGCGGATCATGGTGCACCAGCCCAGCGGCGGCGCGCGCGGCATGGCGAGCGACATCGAGATCCAGGCGCGCGAGATCCTGCGCATGCGCACCCGCATGAACGACCTCTATGCCAAGTACACCGGCAAGACGCTGACCGAGATCGAGAAGGCGATGGACCGTGACACCTTCCTCGAGGCCGACGAGGCGATGGCCTTCGGCATCGTCGACAAGGTCTTCGAGACCCGGCCCGAGAACGAGGAAGCCGGCGAGCCGGGCAGCGGCGGAGCGCCCGAATAACCGCAGGCGTACAGGCGATGCACGCCGGCCGGACCCGCTTCGGCAGGGTCGGCGTAGCATTTCGGCAACCGTGCCGCTTCAGCTTGCCGCAAGGGCGGACACGCTAGGCGCAATGTGTTGATTATCGAGAATCCGGCCTTAGGGTCGGCGAATCCCTCCACCCTCTCCATGGGCTGGCCGCGGGTTCGGAAAGACGGGACATGACCAAGTTGAGCGGAACCGACAGCAAATCGACCCTCTATTGCAGCTTCTGCGGCAAGTCGCAGCACGAGGTGCGCAAGCTCATCGCCGGACCCACGGTGTTCATCTGCGACGAGTGCGTGGAACTGTGCAACGACATCATCCGTGAAGAGACGAAGGCCGGCATCGCCGGGCGCAAGGAAGGCGACGTTCCGACGCCGCTCGACATCTTCGAGACGCTGAACGACTACGTGATCGGGCAGGACCGCGCGAAGCGTGTGCTCAGCGTCGCGGTGCACAACCACTACAAGCGGTTGAAACACGGCGGCAAAGCGGGCGACGTCGAACTCGCCAAGTCGAACATCCTGCTTGTCGGCCCGACCGGCTGCGGCAAGACCCTGCTCGCGCAGACGCTGGCGCGCACCTTCGACGTGCCGTTCACGATGGCCGACGCGACCACGCTGACCGAAGCCGGTTACGTCGGCGAGGATGTCGAGAATATCATCCTGAAGCTGCTGCAGGCCAGCGATTACAACGTCGACAAGGCGCAGCACGGCATCGTCTACATCGACGAGATCGACAAGATCACGCGCAAGGCGGAAAATCCCTCGATCACGCGCGACGTTTCGGGCGAAGGCGTGCAGCAGGCCCTGCTGAAGCTGATGGAAGGCACCACCGCCTCCGTTCCGCCGCAGGGCGGCCGCAAGCATCCGCAGCAGGAATTCCTGCAGGTCGACACGACGAACATCCTGTTCATCTGCGGCGGCGCGTTCGCGGGGCTCGACAAGATCATCGCCGACCGCCTTCAGAAGCGCTCGATCGGTTTCGGCGCGCACGTCGCCGATCCGGACAAGCGCCGCGTTGGCGAACTGCTGCAGAAGTGCGAGCCGGAAGACCTGCTGAAGTTTGGGCTCATCCCCGAATTCGTCGGCCGTTTGCCGGTGATCGCCACGCTCAACGATCTCGACGTCGCGGCGCTGGTGGAAATTCTCAGCGAGCCGAAGAACGCTCTCGTCAAGCAGTATGCGAAGCTTTTCGAGCTTGAAGACGTGGAGCTTACCTTCACCGAGGATGCGCTGAAGGCGATCGCCGAGCGCGCCATCCAGCGCAAGACCGGTGCACGCGGCCTGCGCTCGATCGTGGAAGGGCTGCTGCTCGACACGATGTTTGACCTGCCGACGATGGACGGCGTGACCGAGATCGTCGTCGACAAGGACGTCGTCGAAGGGCGCAAGGACCCTGTCCGCGTCGTGTCGGCCAAGAAGGGAAAAAAGGACGAAGCGGCCTGATATCGCCGGGGCGGGAATAGCCTCGGCCATGCCGCGCGTCCCGCCCGCCTTACGTCCATTCTCGGCCCTGCGCGCGTTCCGCCGCCGCCTGCACAACCCCGATCTCGCCGCGCTCGGCCGCATGGTCGCTGGCGGCAGCGATCTCGCCGTGCTGCAACCGTGGACCACATCTTCCGAGGAGCGCTACCCGGCGCTGTTCGACGCGGTCGCCGGCGCTTTCGCCGACCGGCCTGACCCGCGCATCCTGTCTTTCGGATGCGCTGGCGGGGAAGAGGTGCGGGCACACCGCCGCCGCCTGCCGGACGCGACGATCGTGGGCGTCGACGTCAACCCCCGCGCGCTCGAACGGGCTCGCCGGCGCGACCGGAACCCGCTTTCGTGCTACCTCATCGGCGACCGCCCCCCGCCGGGCGCGCCGTTCGACGCGGCGCTTGCTCTCGCGGTGTTCCGCCACGGCGAAATCGAACGCCATCGCCCGGACACCTGCACCCCGATACTGCCGTTTGCCGCCGCTGCTGCGACCTTCGCCCCGCTGGACGCAGCTATCGCGCCCGGCGGCTACCTCGGATGGGGTCATGCGCACTTCCGCCTGGCCGATCTCCCGGGCGGAGCGAATTACGAACTCGTCGATACCTGCGGGCTGGAGCCGTCCACCTGTCTCTACGGGTCTGACGGGTTCAGGGTGGAGGGCACCGGGCCGGCCGGCCTGTTCAGGAAACGCGCCTAGCAGCCTTGCGCGCATTCGCGCGACTGTTCGATCTGCACGGTGACGTGGCCGATGGCGTGGTCGTGTTCGAGATCGTGCGCCAGCGAACGCAGGAACACGTCGCCGGGATGCCCGCGGGGCATGACCAAGTGGGCGGTGAGCGCCGCTTCGGTCGTGCTCATGGGCCAGATATGGAGATCGTGCACCGCGCTCACGCCCGGTAGCGCCGCCAGATGCCGACGCACCGCCGCCTCGTCGATATGGTCCGGCACGGCGTTGAGCCCCAGCTTCACGCTGTCCTTGAGCAGGCCCCACGTTCCCCAGGCGATGACCAGCACGATGACAAGGCTGGTGACGGGGTCGATCCACCGCTGCCCGGTCCACAGGATCAGCGCGCCCGCGACGACGACCCCCAGGCTCACCAGCGCGTCGGCAGCCATGTGCAGGAACGCGCCGCGGATGTTGATGTCGTTCTTGCGCCCTCGCGCGAAGAGCATCGCGGTGGCCGCGTTGATGACGATGCCAATGCTGGCGACTACGATCATCGTGCGCCCCTCCACCGCCGGCGGTTCGCTCATCCGGTTGACCGTCTCGAAGGCGATGCCGCCGATCGCCACCAGCAACAGGCCCGCGTTGGCGAGCGCGGCGAGGATCGTCGAGCTCTTGAAACCGTAGGTGTAGCGCCCGCCCGGCGGCCGCTTCGCCAGCACGCTCGCCCCCCATGCGAGCGCGAGGCTGAGCACATCGCTGAGGTTGTGGCCTGCGTCGGCGACCAGCGCCATCGACCCCGAGACAAAGCCGTAAAACGCCTCGACCGCGACGAACGCCAGGTTGAGTCCGATGCCCCAGCCGAAGGCCGCGCCGAAGTCCTTCGGCGGCTGGCCGTGCCCATGCCCGCCATGATCGTGAGAGTGCCCTGCGCCCATCGGCCTACTCGTAGACGCAGGAATCGAGCCCGTCACGCCGCACCACACCGATACGCGCGGCGATCGTGTTGCCGTAGCGGCGGGTGAAGCCGGTCGGGTTGGTGACCGATCGCGTCTTGGGCGAGGGCAACGCGGCGGCCATCCGCGCGGCTTCGGTCCGGGTCAGCCGGTCCGCGGAATGACGGAAGTAACGCAGCGCCCCCTCTTCCGCGCCGTACGTGCCGATGCCGGTCTCCGCGACATTGAGGTAGACCTCCATGATCCGCCGCTTGCCCCACATCTTTTCGATCAGGAAGGTGAACCAGGCCTCCAGGCCTTTCCGGAAATAGCCACCGCCCTGCCACAGGAAGACGTTCTTGGCCGTCTGCTGGCTGATCGTGGAGCCGCCGCGGATGCGACCACCTTCCATGTTCCGCCTCATGGCGTTCTCGATCGCCTCGCGGTCGAAGCCGTCATGGGTGCAGAACTTGCCGTCCTCCGCCGCGATAACGGCGGACACGAGGTTGCGGTCGATGCTCGACAGCGGTTCCCAGTTCCTGACGACGGGGTTGGGATCCATCGCCATCGTCGCAGTGTAGAACACCGGCACGAACCGGAACACGATGACGAGCACAAGGCTCAGCGCGACGAAGCCGACGGCGATCCTGGCGAGGAGCTTGGCTAACCACAACATCGTGGCGGCGATAGGAGAGCCGGGGACGGCTGGCAAATTGCACCGCCCCTTCCGCCGACCGCCGGCAATCCCCACCTCGCGGCGACACGATGGAGAACACGACCATGAAGACCAGCGGCAACACCATTCTCGTCACCGGCGGGGGCAGCGGCATCGGCCGCGAAATGGCCCGCTGGTGGCACGCCCACGGCAATACGGTGATCGTCGCCGGGCGAACCCCCGAAACACTGGAGGAAACGACCGGCGGACAGGACGGCTTCCACACGATGGTGTTCGATGTCGGCGACCCGGCTGACATCGAGCGGGCGGCGAGGGAGATCGTGGCCGAGTTTCCGGCCCTCAACGTGCTCGTCAACAATGCGGGCATCATGAAATACGAGGATGCCACCGCCGGCCGCGACCTGGGCGACGCGGAAGCGACGATCGCCACCAACCTGCTCGGCCCGATCCGCCTGACCGATGCGCTGATCGATCACCTGAAGACGAGGGCCGATCCGGCAATCGTGAACGTCACGTCGGGCCTTGCGTTCGTGCCGTTGCCGGCCACGCCGACCTACTCCGCCACCAAGGCGGCGCTGCACAGCTACACGGTGTCGCTGCGCGCGAAGCTGGGCGACGCGGTCGAGGTGATCGAGGTCGCGCCCCCGGGCGTCCAGACCGATCTCACGCCCGGCCAGTCCACCAACGACATGTACATGCCGCTCGCCGACTTCATTGCCGAGACGATGGCGCAGTTCGAAGGCGACGAGACGCCGAGCGAAGTGCTGACCGGTCCGGTCGAGCCGCTCCGCCATGCCGAACGCGATGGGACGTTCGGGAAAATGCTCGCGATGCTCAACCAGCGCTGATGCGAAAAGGGCCGCCCTCGCGGGCGGCCCTTCGTTTCTATTCGGCTCGAATCAACCGGCCGCGAGAGCGGCGATGCTGCCCGGAGGGGCGAGGCGTTCGCTGGCGATCCGGGCCATAGCCTTCTGCAGCTTCTCGAACGCGCGCACCTCGATCTGGCGGATACGTTCGCGGCTGACGTCGTAGACCTGCGAAAGCTCTTCAAGCGTCTGCGGATTGTCCGTCAGGCGCCGTTCGGTGAGGATGTGCTTTTCGCGGTCGTTGAGGCTGTCCATCGCTTCCACGAGCATCTCGTGGCGAACCTGCGCTTCCTCCGCCTCGGCGGTGGTTTCGTCCTGCAGCGGACGATCGTCGGTCAGCCAGTCCTGCCACTCGCCGGACCCTTCCTCGCCATTGCGCATCTGGGTGTTCAGCGAGCCGTCGCCGCCCATCATCATCCGGCGATTCATGTTGATCACTTCCTGCTCGGGCACGCCGAGATCGGTTGCGATCTTCAGGACATCGTCGGGATGGAGGTCGCCGTCCTCGTAGGCTTCGAGCTCCTTTTTCATCCGGCGCAGGTTGAAGAACAGCTTCTTCTGCGCGGCAGTGGTGCCCATCTTCACGAGCGACCAGCTGCGCAGGATGAATTCCTGGATCGACGCCTTGATCCACCACATCGCGTACGTGGCAAGGCGGAAGCCGCGATCGGCCTCGAACTTCTTGACGCCCTGCATGAGGCCGACGTTACCTTCGGAGATGAGGTCGCTGACCGGCAGGCCGTATCCACGATAGCCCATGGCGATCTTGGCCACGAGCCGCAGGTGGCTGGTGACGAGCTGCGCCGCAGCTTCGGGATCCTCGTGCTCCTCGTACCGCTTCGCGAGCATGTATTCCTGCTCGGGCGTGAGGATCGGAAATTTCTTGATCTCGGCGAGATAGCGGTTGAGGCTCTGCTCACCGCTCAGCGCCGGGACTTTGGGACTGGAATTGCTCACTTTACCCTGACCTTTCTCGCGTCGCCCTCGTTGTCGGGACCCCTGCTGGGCATCCTTCGGGTGGGGCACGCTCCACCATATGTAGGATTGGCACCCTGACCGTGCGAGTGCAGTTCGTCGATTTCAATCATCTATCCGGTCGATAAGTTCCGCCATGTCGGCGGGCAGTTCGGCGGAAAAGCCGAGCCGTTCTCCGGTGACCGGATGGATGAAGCCGAGGCTCGCCGCATGAAGCGCCTGACGGCGGAATCCGATTTCCGCGAGCATGGTGCGCAAGGGTGCGGGCGAACGACCGTACACAGGGTCTCCCAATAGCGGATGACCGATTGACGCGAGGTGAACCCTGACCTGGTGGGTGCGTCCCGTTTCGAGCCGGCATTCGACCAGCGCGGCATGGCCGAGCGGGCGCAGCGTGCGGTAGTGCGTGACAGCGTGCTTCCCGCGCGTGGAGCCGTCGGGAAGGACGGCCATCTTCTTGCGGTTGGCATCCGACCGACCGATGCGCCCCTCGATCCGGCCCGCCGCCGGTTTCGGCTGCCCGCCGGTCACCGCAAGATAGGTGCGCTCGATCGAATGGTCGGCGAACTGCTTCGCCAGTCCCTCGTGCGCGGCATCGCTCTTGGCGACGACCAGCAATCCGCTCGTATCCTTGTCGATGCGGTGGACGATACCCGGGCGCAGGGTGCCGTTGATGCCGCTCAAGCGTCCGGCGCAGTGATGCAGCAGCGCGTTGACTAGCGTTCCGTCGAGATTGCCTGCTGCGGGGTGCACGACAAGGCCGGCGGGCTTGTCGACCACGATCAGGTGATCGTCTTCGAACACCACGTCGAGCGGGATGTCCTGCGCCGGGGTGTCGAGCGGGGCGGGCGGGGGCAGGGAAACGCGGAATGGTTCGCCGCCGGAGACTTTCGCCGAGGCGCTCGACGCCGTCCCCCCCGCGACCTCGACCGCCAGTTCGCCGATCAGCGCCTTTACCCGCTCGCGCGACAGGCCGGTGGCATCGGCCAGCACCTTGTCGAGCCGGCCGGGAGCGGGGAGGGTGCCGGAGATGATTTCGCCGCCTGACATGGTATGGCCATGCGCGATGGAGATCGAAGTCTCAAGCGAGGTCGAACCGGCGATGCTCGCGCGCGCGTCTGCCGCCTACCCGCGCGAGGCCTGCGGTCTGCTGCTGGGGCGGGCCGGTACGATCGAAACCGCGACGCTGGCCGCCAACGTCCATTCGAACCCGGACACCCATTTCGAAATCGACCCGCAGGCGCTGGTCGACGCGCACCGGGCAGCGAGGGCTGGCGGGCCGGAGGTGATCGGCTATTGGCATTCGCACCCGCACGGTCCGCCAGCCCCCTCGGCGACCGACCGCGCGCACGGAACGGGCGACGGCAGGGTGTGGGCGATCGTCGGCGAAGGGAGGGTCGGGTGGTGGCGCGACTCACCGGGCGGGTTCGTAGCGCTTTCCTACCGGAACGGGGGCGGCTAGGACGACCGGAATGACGGTTCGAAACCCTCGCGATTGCCGAACGATGCGGTGGTCATGCGGGGCTTGCGGACCTACCTCCAGGACACTGTGACAGGTGTGACACGGTTAAGGAACCGCACTCCCTCGATGAACGATACCGACCAACTCGATCTCGCCGCCCTCCTCTGCTCGCGCCTCTGCCACGATCTCCTGTCGCCAGTCGGCGCGATGACCAACGGGCTCGAACTGCTCGCCGACGAGCGCGATCCCGAGATGCGGCAGCGCTGCCTCGAACTGCTCGAACAGAGCGCGAAGGCGAGCGCCGACAAGCTCAAGTTCTTTCGCCTCGCCTTCGGTGCGGCGGGCGGCTTCGGCGAAAGCGTGCCGGTGGACGAAGCCCGCTCGGTTGTCGAAGCGCTGGTCGCCGGGGCCAAGCGGGTCGAGCTCAACTGGGCGCTGGCCGAACCCCGCATGCCGAAAGGCGCGGTGAAGGTGCTGCTCAACTTCGCGCAGATGGGCCTCGACGCGCTGGTCCGCGGCGGCACGCTCGACGTCGGCGCCGAGAGCCGCGGCGGGGCGAGCGAGATCGTCGTACGCGCCGTCGGTCCGCGCATTGCCTTCGACGAGACGATCGGCCGCGCGCTGGAGGGCAGCCTGCCCGCGGGCGAACTGTCGAGCCGCACCGCAGCCGCGCACATGCTCAGCCTCGTCGCCCGGCAGGCGGGCGGCGGCCTGCAATACATGCTGTCCGCAGACGCGCTGGTCCTCGGCGCGGTCCTTCCCGAAGGCTGAAATCATGCGCGACGAACTGGTCCACCGCCACCAACCGTCGCCCAACTGGGACGAGCGCGCGCTGCCGATCAGCATGGTGGTGATCCACTATACCGAGATGCAGCCGGTCGAGACCGCGCTTGAAAAGCTCACCGATCCCGAAGCCAAGGTCAGCGCGCACTACCTGATTACCGAGGCGGGCGAGGTGATCCGTCTGGTCGACGAGGACAAGCGGGCCTGGCATGCGGGCATCAGCTACTGGCGCGGGCATCCGGACGTGAATTCCGCCTCGATCGGCATAGAGCTCGATCATCCCGGCCATGCGGGTGGATACCGCGCGTTCTCCGATGCGCAGTTCGAGGCGCTGGTTCCGCTACTGGCGCGAATCGTGAAGGACCACGACATTCCGCGCGCCAACGTGGTCGGCCATTCCGACGTGGCGCCCGCGCGCAAGATTGACCCGGGCGAGCTTTTCCCGTGGGAGCGGCTGGCCGGATACGGACTCTGCCTTCCCCGGCCGGAAAAACTCGAACAGGGCGACCCGTTCGACAACGACGCCTCGTTCTACCTCGCGCTGGAGCGCTACGGATACGACGTGACCGACGGGCACAAGGCGGTGGAGGCGTTCCAGCGCCGCTGGCGGCCCGAGAAGATCGACGGCGAGATCGATGGGCAGGTTCGCGCGATACTGTTCCAGTTGCTCTTGGATCGCGACCAGGGACGGACTAGATAGCGATTTGCCAGGAGGCCGGGCAGCCGCGTGCACCTTCGGGTGTTCGAGGAAAGTCCGGGCTCCACGAAACAAGGGTGGCGGGTAACGCCCGCCGTGGGCAACCATAGGGACAGTGCCACAGAGAGTAGACCGCCTCACCCGATCTGATTGGGCTCGAGGTAAGGCTGAAAGGGTGCGGTAAGAGCGCACCGCGCTTCCGGCAACGGCAAGCGGCAAGGTAAACCCCACCCGGAGCAAGGCCAAATAGGGGCCTCGTGCCATGTGTCTTCGGACAGGTGGCAGGGACGTTTCGTCCCGAGAGGCCCGGGTTGGCTGCTCGAGCGCACGGAGCGATCCGTCGCCGAGATGAATGGCTGCCCCGGCGGCGAGGGTCCAAAAGGAAACCGGCCGCCGGACAGAACCCGGCTTACAGGCCTCCTGGCAATTTGACTCGACAGACTGCATGGACTTTTGGATCGCCCGCGGCATACCCGGTTGCAAACGTAACCAGGAGAGTATGCATGCTTCGAATCGGTCTCTTGACCTCCGCCGCCGCGATCGCCGGACTGGGCCTTGCCGCCCCCGCCGCCGCGGACGAGGGGATGTGGACGTTCGACGGCTTCCCCGCGGCCAAGATGCGGGCGGAATACGGCTGGGCGCCCGACCAGGCGTGGCTCGACCGGGTCCAGGGCGCCGCCGTGCGCCTGACCGGCGGCTGCTCGGCAAGCTTCGTCTCGAACTCGGGCCTCATCCTCACCAACCACCACTGTATCGCCAGTTGTCTGTTCGACAATTCGAGCGATGCAAATGACTACCTCGATCGCGGCTTCATTTCCGACCGGCGCGAGATGGAACTGAAGTGTCCGGGCCAGCAAGCCGAAGTCGTCACAAAGATCACCGATGTCACGAGCGACGTGAAAGGTGCCTTCGGCAACTTTACCGGTGAGGCGCTGACCAAGGCACGCGATGCCAAGATCGCCGAGATCGAGAAGGCGAACTGCACCGACCTCGCCACAACCCGCTGTCAGGTGGTCACGCTGTTCGGCGGCGGCCAGTACAAGCTCTACACGTATCGCAAGTATTCCGACGTTCGCCTCGTCTGGGCACCCGAAGACCGCGCGGCCACGTTCGGCGGCGATCCGGACAACTTCAACTTCCCGCGCTACTCGATGGATGCCAGCTTCCTGCGCGCCTACGAGAACGGCAAGCCGATCTCGACGCCCAACCATCTCAAGTGGAACCCGCGTCCGCCGAAGGAAGGCGAAGTCACTTTCGTGGTCGGCAACCCTGGTTCGACGAGCCGCCTGTGGACCGGCAGCCAGATCGCCTTCGAACGCGAGGTGCGCCTGCCCACGACGCTGGCGACGATGTCCGAACTGCGCGGGCGCCTCATCCGCGCGATGGACGAGAGCCCCCAGCACGAGCGGGAGGGCCTCGACACCCTCAACGGGATCGAAAACAGCCTCAAGGTCTATATCGGCCGGACCAAGGCGCTCAACGACCCGGCTTTCACAGGTCAGCTCGCCGCCAACGAAACCGCGCTCAAAACGCAGAGCGCCAACAATCCCGCCGTCGGCGATCCGTGGACCACGGTGGATGGGGCGGTGGCCGAATATCGCAAGCTGTACCTGCCGGCCCGGTTCCTCCAGCCTTCGAGCGATCTTTACGGGTACGCCCAGACGCTGGTCTATGCGGCGCAGGAACGGGACAAGCCCAATGGCGAACGCCTGCCCGGTTTCACCGACAGCGCCCTGCCGCTGACCGAGAAGCGCCTGCTCGACGAGCGGCCGATCTACCCGTGGCTCGACGAGCTGACGCTGGAATGGAGCCTGTCGAAAGCGCGCGAGTACCTCGGCGCCGACGATCCGGACACCAAGCTGCTGCTCGGCAAGGCGAGCCCCGAAGGCCTCGCCAAGTCGCTGGTCGAGGGCAGCAAGCTTGCCGATCCGGCGGTCCGCAAGGCCCTGTGGGACGGGGGCATGAAGGCCGTGCGCGCATCGGACGATCCGATGATCGTGTACGCCCTGCGCCTCGCCGACCGGCAGCGTGAGCTCAAGAAGGCGACCGATGCCGCCTACTCCGGCCCGCTGGCGATCGCTGGCAGCCAGCTCGCCGACGCGCGGTTCGCCGCCTACGGCGACACGCTGTACCCCGATGCGACGTTCACCCTGCGGATCAGCTACGGCAAGGTCGCCGGGTGGACCGAGCGCGGCAACCAGGTGCCTTACCAGACCACGATGGGCGGCACTTTCGATCGCGCGACCGGCAACGCGCCATACGACGTCGCGCCAGCCTTCGCCGCTCGCAAGAACCGGATCGACCCCGCCGCCACCTACGATTTCGTCACCACGAACGACATCATCGGCGGCAACTCGGGCTCGCCGGTGATCGACCGCGCGGGCACGGTGATCGGTGCCGCGTTCGACGGCAACATCCATTCGCTGGGCGGCAACTACGGCTACGACGGCACGCTCAACCGCACCGTCGTGGTCTCGACCGACGCGGTGCAGGAAGCGCTCGAGAAGATCTACCCGGCACCGGCCCTGGTCAAGGAACTGGCGGCCAAGTGATGCGAGGCGGCGCCGGGGAGGACCCGGCGCCGCCATTGCCGGCTGCGATCAGGCGCGGCCGATGCTCGAATACTCGAAGCCCGCCGCGCGCACTTCGCCGGGCCGATAGACGTTGCGCAGGTCGACCAGGACCGGCGCATTGGCGAGGTCCTTGACCCTGGCGAGGTCGAGCGCACGAAAGGCGTCCCACTCGGTCACGATGACGACCGCGTCGGCACCCTCGATAGCGTCGTAGGCGCTGGTGCACATAGTCACGCCCGGCATCAACGGCGCGGCGAGTTCCATGCCTTCGGGGTCGTAGGCCTTCACAGCCACGCCCGCGTCATCGAGCGCCTGCGCGACCGCGATGGCCGGGCTGTCGCGCATGTCGTCGGTGTTGGGCTTGAAGGTCAATCCGAGAAGCGCCGCGGTCTTGCCACGTGCCGCCTCGGGTCCGCCCAGCGCGTCGAGCACCTTGCGGCCCATCGCGCGCTTGCGGCTGTCGTTGACCTTGACCACCGCCTCGACGATCCGGCTCGGCGCGCCCGCATCCTCGGCCGTCTTGAGCAGGGCCAGGGTATCCTTGGGAAAGCAACTGCCGCCGTAGCCGGGGCCGGCATGGAGGAACTTGGGTCCGATGCGCCCGTCCATGCCGATCCCGCGGCTGACGTCCTGGACATCTGCCCCGACCTTCTCGCACAGATCCGCCATCTCGTTGATGAAGGTGATCTTGGTCGCGAGGAAGGCGTTGGCGGCGTACTTGATGAGCTCACTCGTGCGCCGGTTGGTGAACAGGATGGGCGACTGGTTAAGATGCAGCGGGCGATAGACCTGCCGCATCGTTTCGCGCCCGAATTCGTCCTCCGCCCCGATCACGATGCGGTCGGGCCGCTTGAAATCGCCGATCGCAGCGCCTTCGCGCAGGAATTCCGGGTTCGAGACCACCGATACCCGGTGCGCGCAGCCGGTGTCGGCGATGATGCGCTCGACCTCGTCGCCGGTGCCGACCGGCACGGTCGACTTGGTGACCACCACGCAGTCGTGCTCCAGCGTCTCGCCCACTTCCTTCGCGACAGCGTGGACGTAGGTGAGATCGGCGTGTCCGTCGCCGCGGCGGCTCGGCGTGCCGACCGCGATGAAGATCGCCGCGGCGCCGCGGATACCTTCGGCCAGATCGGTCGTGAAGGTGAGGCGACCGGCCTCGACGTTGGTCTCGACCAGCGCGTCGAGCCCCGGCTCGTAGATCGGCATGACGCCGTCGTGCAGCCTGTCGATCTTGGTCTGGTCCTTGTCGATGCAGACGACATCGTGACCGAAGTCGGCGAAGCACGCCCCCGACACCAGCCCGACGTAACCCGAACCCACCATGGCGATCTTCATGCGGCCACTGCCCCCGTTTCGATGGCGATCGTACCGTCGGTCTCGACAGCTTGGATCGTGCGGCGCTCCGTGCCCTCCAGCACCAGCGCGGTCAACCTGCCCGAACGGTATGCGCCGGTGTCGATTCCCACCCGGTTGATACGCCCGTCGATACCGTCGGTGATGGTATGGCCGTGAACGACGAAATGTTCGTGCGGATCGGCGTGATCGAGGAACGGCTCGCGGATCCAGCGCATGTGATGGCTGGACTGCTGGTCCAGCGCGACATCGGGGGCGATGCCGGCATGGACGAACAGGTAGTCTCCTGCGACGAGATAGTCGCGCCCGGCGGCAAGATAGGCTCGGTCCTCCCGGGGGACCCGCGCTGCCATCAGCTCCTGCAGTTCCTCGAGTGTGGCTTCGTCGTAGACTTGCTGCGGAATGCCGTAGCTGAGCACGGTCTGGCGCCCGCCGTGTCGCAGGAAGTGGCGCAGGATGCCGGTGTCCTCGAACGAGTCGAGGAACATCTCTTCATGATTGCCCACCAGCAGTTCGACCTTGCGCTCGTCACCCCAACGCCGGGCGCGCGCGATCACGCCCGCGCTGTCGGGTCCGCGATCGACGAGGTCCCCGAGCAGGACGACCGTCGTCCGCGCAGGTCCGGCGCGGCGGTCGTCTTCGTCGATGGCATCGGCCAGCGCTTCGAACAGATCGCAGCGACCGTGGATGTCTCCCACCGCGTAATACCGCGTGCCGTCCGGAACGGCCGGAGGCGGGGCAACGGGACGCGCGTTGAAGATGTTGCGAAGAGAAGCGAACATGTCGGAGCTAGAGGTCGATTTCCATGGGAGAGGGGCCGCATAGGCGACCGCGCAATGCTCGGCAAACGATGAGCGGCGGCTTAATTGCAGGCCGGTGATGCTCAAATCCAACACCCGAAAGACTGTTTACGCCAACCGGCATTTTTATCTTGTGCATTGCAGCATGACTTGGCAAGAAAGTTGCGCATATGCCGGAAGACGGTTCGCAATAACGACGAACCCCCGGCGTGTGCGCAGGTGGGACGACAGCACAAACCCCAAGGAGTTTGCCATGCTCACGTCCATCCGCGGCTTTGCCGCCGCATCGTTTCTGTCGTTCGCAGCCCTCTCGGCCGCCCCCGCTTTCGCGCAGGACGAAACCGCTTCGTCCGACGGCCTCACCGTTTCGGGAAGCGTTACGCTCGTATCCGACTATCGCTTTCGCGGTGTCTCGCTGTCCGGCGGTGACCCGGCGATCCAGGGTGGCGTCACGGTCACCCACGACAGCGGCTTTTACGCCGGCACCTGGGCCTCCTCGATCGATGACGGCGGTACCGACGTGTACGGCGACATGGAACTCGACCTGTTCGGGGGCTGGTCGGGCGACGTGGCCGAGGGGGTCGGCATCGATGTCGGTGTGCTCCTCTATGCCTATCCCACGAACGCGAAGGGCGTGAAGGCGCAGTACTGGGAACCCTACGCCACGGTTTCGACGACTCTCGGCCCGGTCGAGGCGAAGCTGGGCGCGAACTACGCGTGGAAGCAGGATTCGCTGGGCGGCGACGACAACCTCTACATCCACACCGAACTGGGCACCGCCATCCCGAACACGCCGGTGAGCCTGTCGGCGCATCTCGGTTACACCGACGGCGCGCTCGCTCCGTCGTTTCTGGCCGGCACGGGCGACAGGACCGGATTCGATTGGTCGCTGGGCGCCAGCGCCACGGTGCTCGGCAGCCTGACGCTCGGCGTCAGCTACGTCGGCACGGAAGGGCCATCGATCGACGGTTTCACCGACGACGCGGTCGTGTTCTCGCTGGGGGCGAGTTTCTGAGACGGGAACGGGCAGGCGGATCCGTCCGTCCCGACCTTCCTGCCCCTCCCCGGGCGGCCGGACCACACGCCGAGCGCCGCCATTGTTCTGACGGGCGCTGGCAAGACCATCGATGCGCTCAGGCGCTTCGGCGGAACGATCCGTCGCCAGCGTTCCTCGAAGGCGACAGCCCTGGCGGTACGACTTGCTAGGTCGGTATCTCGCTCGATGCTGCCGCCGGCCGAGCGAAGCGCAGGATCAGGTAACCCATCACCAGTGAGATGAACGTACCGGTCAGCACGCCGATCTTTGCCTGTTCGTAGAGTTCGGGAACGCCCGCGAAGGCCATTGTGCCGATGAATAGGCTCATCGTGAAGCCGATCCCGCACAGGACCGAAACGCCCCACACCTGCAGCCAGGTCGTTCCGCGCGGGCGCTGCGCGATCCCCAGCTTGGTCGCTGCGAAGATCGCTCCCATGATGCCCGCCTGCTTGCCGATCACGAGTCCCGCAGCCACCGCCAGCGGCAGAGGTGCGAGGAACGTATCGAGATTCGCGCCGCGCAGATCGACCCCCGCATTGGCGAGTGCGAACAGCGGCACGACGAAATAGGCGTTCCACGGCGTCAACCGGTGCTCCAGCGGAGCAAGCAGCGGCGTGTCGTCGCGCTTGCGCATCGGGACGCACAGTGCCGCGACCACGCCGGCGACGGTCGCGTGGATCCCCGAATGCAGGACGCAGAACCACAGGGCGACGGCGACGATCGCATAGGGCCAGATGCTGTCGATCCGGCGCATATTGAACAGCGCGAGAACCGAAGCGGCGGCGACTGCGCCGATCGCCCACGCAGCCTTGACCTTTGCGGTGTAGAACACGGCGATGACGATGACGGCGCCGATATCGTCGACGATCGCGACGGTGAGGAGGAACAAACGCAAAGCGGCCGGAACCCGGTTGCCAAGAAGGCCGACGACGCCCATCGCGAAGGCAATATCGGTCGCCGCCGGAATGGCCCAGCCACGATCGAGCTCGGGGTTGCCGTTTACCAAGGATATGAACACGGCGGCCGGTACGATCATGCCCGCCGCGGCGGTCATGACTGGCAAGCGGCGGGCCTGTCGGTCGGCCAGATCGCCTTCTACGAGTTCGCGTTTCACCTCGAGTCCGACGACGAAGAAGAACAGCGCCATCAGTCCGTCGTTGATCCACAGGTGAATATTTGACAGCTTCGGGACCGGGGACCAGGGCAGGGTTCCGTGTAGCAAACCCTCGTACGCCTCGGAGAATGCCGAATTGGCGACGATCAGGGCCAACACCGCCACCGCCATCAAAAGCAGCCCTTCGCGCGCATCCGACACGAACAAAGCCCGGACTGGAGCGATGGCTATTCTCAGTGGCGATTTCGTCTGCGTCATTCCGTTATTCTCAATCGATAGTTTGCGTTGCCAGCCGCTACTTCCCTCGTTAGTCGACACCTAAGGGGCAATACGGGGGTCGCCAACTTGCCGAACGGGGGATTTTCACCTGCCGAATGGCTCGTGCTGGTGCAGCACGAACTGTTGCTGTTCGCCGGTATCTTCTTTTTGGTCGGGGCGATAGACGAACTCGCAATCGATTTTGCGTGGATTTGGCTCCGGCTAACGGGCCGCGCGCGAACCGGGCGGCTTTCGCACGGGCACGATGCTGATGCGCCCCTGTCCGGACCGGCAGCAGTGATCGTGCCGGCGTGGCGGGAAGCGGGCGTGATCGGCGCGACGGTGCGCCATATGCTCGGCGCCTGGCCGCACGCCGATCTGGCGGTCTATGTCGGATGCTACCGCAACGATCCTGCCTCGATCGAAGCCGTCGCGGTCGCGGCAGACGGCGATCCCCGCGTGCGTCTCGTCATACACGATCGCGACGGACCCACCACGAAGGCGGATTGTCTCAACCGGCTGTACCGCGCGATCGAGCAGGACGAGCGCCGCTCCGGTCGGGCGCTCCGGATGATCGTGATGCACGACGCCGAGGACATGGTCGATCCCGCAGCGCTGGGACTGCTCGATCAGGGACTGGCCGTCGCCGATCTCGTCCAGTTGCCGGTGCTGCCCGAACCCATCGCGCGGTCGCGCTGGATCGCATCGCATTATTGCGAGGAATTCGCGGAAGCCCACGGCAAGGCGATGGTCGTTCGCGATGCGCTCGGTGCGGGGTTGCCGACCGCAGGGGTCGGTTGCGCGATATCGCGGCGTGCGCTCGGCTGGCTGGCGCGCCGGCGCGATGGCGACGGTCCCTTCGCCGCCGAGTGCCTGACGGAAGACTACGAACTCGGGCTCGGCATCGCCGACCTGGGAGGACGGACCCGGTTCGTGCGCGTGCGCCACGCGGACGGACGGCTGGTTGCGACGCGCGCCGTGTTTCCGCACCGGATCGACTGGGCCGTCCGGCAGAAGACGCGCTGGGTGCACGGAATCGCCTTGCAGTCGTGGGACCGGCTGGGCTGGAGCGACAGCGTGATCGATACCTGGATGCGATTGCGCGACCGGCGCGGCCCGTTGACCGCGCTCGTACTGGCGTCCGCTTATTTGCTTCTCGCCCTTGTCGCCATCGGTCTGGCGCTCGAATGGATCGGGGTGGGCGCCGCGCTCGAACCGTCGCCATGGATTTGGGCCCTGCTTGTCTTCAACCTCGCAAGCTTCGTCTGGCGCGCGGCCTGGCGCTTCGCTTTCACGGCGCGGGAATACGGCTGGGCCGAAGGGTTGCGGTCGGTCCTGCGAATACCGGTCGCCAACATCATCGCGATCATGGCGGGGCGGCGCGCGTTCACCGGATATATCGCCACCCTGAGCGGACGTGCGCCGCGGTGGGACAAGACGCGCCACTTGGTCCATCCGGCCATCGCCGCGAGCGAGCAGGCGACGTGAACGGTCCGGCGGCAGGCCTCGGGGCACGGCGGCGTGGGGAGCCGCTGGCGGCGCTGCTGCTTCTGCTAGCGGGATGGGCCGGGGTCAGGGCGATGGTGTGGGAAACGCCGTTTCTCCCCGCCGAGGCTTTGCGTGACACCTATACAGTTCCGGTCGGATCGCCCGCGGGTTCGACCGCCCCGGCTTGGATCGCTTCGCACACAGCCGAGCCGATATCACAGGTTGGGTCGGTTCGATGGGCGGAAAAGCTCACGAGGCCCGCCCACCGTCCGACGGTCGAAAGGCCGGAAAGCTTCACGCCCTCGGTCTTTCTCGGTCCGCCGACCGGTTTGTCGGCTTTGCCGTCCAATGGGTTGGGGCAACCATCGCCGGATCGCCGCATGGCCGATCATCCGGCTTCTCGCGCCGCGAGTTCGCCGCTCGTTCCGGCTGGTGTTTCGATGTCGCTCAAAAAGCCGGGGCGGTTTCATGCCGACGCGTGGTTCGCGTGGCGACCGGGCAGCGGCATCGGGCGGGTCGCGACCGGCGGACCTGCGCCGACCGTGTATGGCGGCACGCAGGGCGGGGCGGTCGTCCGCTTCGACATAGCGAAGGGCGGCGTGGCGCCAGGCCTCTACGTCCGGGCGACGCACGCACCCGGGCTGTTCGCGCAGAGCGACCTCGCAGCAGGAATATCGGCGCGGCCCATCCCGCGGATACCAGTGCGGCTTCAAGCCGAAGCGCGCGCGACCCGTATCGGAGGCGAGACGGAAATCCGACCCGCGCTGATCGCGGTTTCGGAACTCGCCCCGATCGACCTGCCCGCGGGGTTCCGGCTCGAAGGGTACGGTCAGGCGGGTTGGGTTGGTGGACGCTACGCCACCGGCTTCGTCGACGGGCAGGCCAGGCTCGACCGGGCCGTCGCAAATGTCGGCGGCGCGCAAGTCCGGCTCGGCGCGGGCGCATGGGGCGGGGCGCAGCGCTTTGCCGGCAGGCTCGACTTGGGACCATCCCTGACGCTCGACCTGCAGGAAGCCGGCGTGCCGGCGCGTGTGAGTGTGGATTACCGCGTGCCGGTTGCCGGAAACGCACGGCCGGGCGGCGGGGTCGCGGTGACGGTTGCGACGGGCTTCTAACGACGCGCCGCTTCCTATCGGGGCGCGGCTGGCATAGGGGCTGGCCATGGACGTTTACCTGCCCATCGCGAACCTCTCGGTGAACGGGCTGGTAATTATCGCGCTGGGCGCGCTGACCGGGGTCCTGTCGGGCCTGTTCGGGGTCGGCGGCGGGTTTCTGACGACGCCGCTGCTGATTTTCTACGGCGTCCCGCCGACGGTGGCTGCTGCATCCGCCTCGACCCAGGTGACCGGGGCGAGCGTGTCGGGCGTGCTCGCCCACAACCGCCGGGGCGGGGTCGACTACAAGCTGGGCGGGGTCACCATCGCGGGAGGCTTCGTGGGCAGCGGCATCGGCGCGCTCCTCTTCCGGTTTTTCCAGTCGATCGGCCAGATCGATACGGTCATCAACTTCCTCTACGTGATGATGCTCGGCACTATCGGCACGCTGATGGCGCGCGAGGCATGGGCCTCCATCCGGGCGTCCCGGAGCGGCGACAAGCCGCGCGCGGCCAAGCGCCGTCACCACCCGCTCGTCGCCGCCTTGCCCGGGCGCTGGCGGTTCTACCGGTCCGGCCTCTACATCTCGCCGCTCGCACCCTTGCTGCTTGGTGTCGGCGTCGGCATCCTGACGATGCTGATGGGCGTGGGCGGCGGGTTCATCCTCGTTCCCGCTATGCTCTATATCCTCGGCATGAGCGCTGGGGTGGTCGTCGGCACGAGCCTGTTCAATATCCTGTTCGTGACGATGGTCACCACGATGATGCATGCGTTGACGACCCATGCGGTCGACATCGTTCTCGCCGGTCTGTTGTTGCTGGGCTCGGTTTCGGGTGCGCAAATCGGCGACCAGCTGGCGCAGAAGGCGAAGCCCGAACAGCTCCGCCTCATCCTCGCCGCGATCGTCCTGGCGATCGCCTTGCGAATGCTGTGGGGCCTGGGGGTCAGACCCGACGAAATCTATACGATCGCGCCGCTGTGAGGGTGCTGCTCGCCTTCATCGCGATGCTAGCCGCGATGTTGCCAGCGGCGGCGGACGCGCAGCGCGATCCCATTCTCGTGCCCGAAGTCAGCCAGCACGAGGTGCGCGTGCGGCAGGGATTCACCGGTACCGAACTGCTCCTGTTCGGCGCGATCCTCGACCCGCAAGGCACCCGGGCGGCGCGAGGATACGATGTGGTCGTCGTGCTGAAGGGGCCGACCGAACCCATCCGTCTTCGCGAGAAGAGTAAGGTCGGCGGCGTCTGGATTAACGCGGCAAGTACCGATTTCCGCTCCGCGCCGTCGTTCTTCGCGGTCGCGTCGTCGCGTCCGATCGCCGAGATCGTCGACGACAAGACCGCCGCGATCTACGAGTTCGGCACGAACTTCATCCAGCTTTCCCCCACCGGGGAGATCGATCCGGCCGAGCAGGCGCGGTTTACTGCCGGGCTTGTGGACCTCAAGGAACGGCAGGGCCTGTACAAGTCGGACGATCGCGGCGTCTCCATCAGTGAACAGGTGCTCTACCAGGCGCGCATCGCGCTTCCCTCCAACGTCACGACGGGAACCTACACCGCGGAAACCTTCGCCGTCAGCAACGGGCGTGTGGTTTCGTCCGCGGTGGCCGAGGTCGAGGTCGCCAAGGTCGGGTTCGAGCGCTTCGTCGAGGTGTTCTCGCGTGCCCAGGCGTTCTGGTACGGGCTGATGGCGATCGGGCTGTCGATCGGCATGGGCTGGATGGCGGGTCGCCTGTTCGCTCTGATCTGACGCTGCCGGCGGTTCCGCCTGCCATAGCGTTGACGCGATCTTAACCGCACCGGCTTCATCACGCCCCCCGGGATTAATCGAGGGGCGCACCCGTCATGGGCGATATGGACCGGCAGACTTTCAACAGCTTCCAGCCGCAGGAGGCCGTGACCGCGGGCGGCGATACCGGCCCGGACAACGCGATGCAGCCCATCGGGGTGGTGCTCGAGATCGCCGGCTCGGGATCGCAGATCGCGCTCGATCTCGAACGTCTCAACGAGTGCATGGCGGACGAGGACCCGTCGATCGCGCTCGCCGGACAGGTCGGCAGCCAGGTCAAGATTCGTGTCGGCAATTCTTGGCTGCTCGCCAGCGTCCGCAACCAGAAGCAGGACCGGCGCGCGGGCGGCGGCGTGCTCGCCAACATCGACTTCCTAGGCGAAGGCAACGAGGAGAAGCTGACGGGGCGCATCCACGGCTTCCGCCGCGGCGTCACGCGCTATCCGGTGCCCGGTGCCCTTATCTATCCCGCGACCACCGCGGACCTCAGGCAGATCTACGCCAGCGACGGACGCAGCAACATCCAGATCGGAACGGTCTATCCCACCCGGGATATTCGCGCCGGCCTCTACATCGACGCGATGCTCGGCAAGCACTTCGCGCTGCTCGGCTCGACCGGTACCGGCAAGTCGACCAGCGCCGCGCTGATCCTCCACCGCATCTGCGAGGCGGCGCCCGACGGGCACATCCTGATGATCGACCCGCACGGCGAATATTCCGCCGCGTTCCGGACGACGGGCCTGATCCTCGACGTCAGCAATCTGCAGATGCCGTACTGGCTGATGAATTTCGAAGAGCACTGCGAGGTGCTGCTCACGACCAACGGCAACGATCGCCAGATCGATGCCGACATCCTCGCCAAGTGCCTGTTGCGCGCGCGCGCCAAGAACCGGCTGGCCGAAACGATGGGCAAGATCACCGTCGACTCGCCGATTCCCTATCTCCTGTCGGACCTGTCGAACGAGATCCAGAACGAGATGGGTAAGCTGGACAAGGCGACCAACACCGCG
The DNA here is from genome assembly GCF_003626915.1 of Tsuneonella amylolytica. Lineage (NCBI taxonomy): Bacteria > Pseudomonadati > Pseudomonadota > Alphaproteobacteria > Sphingomonadales > Erythrobacteraceae > Tsuneonella > Tsuneonella amylolytica. The sequence continues at coordinate 778,661 of NZ_CP032570.1, read as the reverse complement.
CCGTACCAGCGGATCAAGACCAAGCTGGAAGAACTGAAGAGCGATCCGCGCTACCAGTTCATGTTCTCCGGCATGCTCGTGGGCGACACGATGGCGGATTTTCTCGCCAAGATCTTCCGCATGCCCTCGAGCGGCAAGCCCATCGCGATCATTGACGTGTCGGGCGTGCCGAGCGACATCACCAGCACGGTCGTCGCGGTGCTCAGCCGGTTGGTGTTCGACTTCGCCATCTGGGGACGGGAGGAGAAGACCCGCCCGGTGCTGCTCGTCTGCGAGGAAGCGCACCGCTACGTCCCCAACGAGAAGAACGCCGACGGCTCCAGCGTGGGCACCATCCTCAGCCGGATCGCAAAGGAAGGGCGCAAGTACGGCATCAGCCTCGGCCTCATCACCCAGCGTCCGTCGGACCTTGCGGAAGGCGTGCTGAGCCAGTGCGGCACGATCATCTCGATGCGCCTCAACAACGACCGCGACCAGGCGTTCGTGAAGGCCGCCATGCCCGAGGGCGCGCGCGGTTTCCTCGACAGCATCCCGGCGCTTCGCAACCGCGAGTGCATCATCTGCGGCGAAGGCGTGGCGATCCCGATCCGGGTCAGCTTCGACAACCTGGAAGAGCAGAAGCGCCCGGCATCCGACGATCCCAGCTTCGTCGAGCTGTGGCGCCAGTCGGGCGGCGAGGAGGACCGGGTCCACCGGATCGTCCAGCGCTGGCGCTCCCAGGGCAAGTAAGGGGTTACATCTCCGGCTTGAAGCGCCCGGCGGCGTCGCCGTCGGTGTGGCATTCTTCGGCCGCGCGCTCGGGGCTGATGGCGAGGCCTTTCTCGCGCCACCCCTTGCGCCGGTAAAACCAGATCGCGAGCAGCATCGACACGCTCGAGCCGAACGGAAAGGCGAGCCACAGCGCGTCCTGGCCGAGCATGTCGCGAAAGCCGTAGTAGAAGCCGAGCCGCGCCGGGAACATCGCGACGGCGAGCACGATCAGTGGCACCCACACGACGCCGCCGGCCCGCATCGTGCCGAACAGGACGATGGTGACGCCGAACAGGATGAAGCTCCAGCTGGCGAGGAACTGGATATGCCGGGCAAGCGGGACCGCCGGGCTATCAGGTCCCAGGAATAGCACCAGCGCGGCCCTGTCGAACAGCAGCATCAGAGCGGTGATCGTGCCGGTCATGGCAAGGTTGGCGATGATGCCGGCGCGGCTGATCTGGTCGAGCCGACCGGGCAGACGCGCACCGATCGCCTGCGCGGCCATCGCGCTGTTCGCAGCACCGATCGCCATCGCGGGCATCTGGATGTAGGTCCACAGCTGCAGCGCCGCGCCGTATGCCGCCGCCGCCAGCAGCCCTTCGCGGTTGACGAGACCGATGAAGACGATGCCGGCCGACGACACCAGCAGCATCTGCGCGCCCATCGGCAACCCCTTGCCGACGATGTAGCCGAGTTCCTGCCGCCGCGGCACCAGATAGCCGATCTCGCTTCCGCGCAGCCGCAAGGGCAGGTCGCGGGCATAGACATAGGTCACGAGCGCGGCGAGCGAGACGTAGTTCGCGATCGCGGTCGCCGTGGCCGACCCCGCGATGCCGAGCCGGGGGAACGGCCCGATCCCGGCGATCAGCAGGGGGTTGAGCGCGACGTCGATGACGACGGTCAGGATCATGAACAGGAACGGGGTGCGGCTGTCGCCCGCACCGCGCAGCCCCATCGCGATCATCACGGTGACGATGCCGCCGGGGATCGAGACGAAGATGATCCGCAGGTAATCGAGAGCCAGTGCGTAGGATGCGCCGGGCGTACCGAGCGCTCCGAGCAACGCGGGCGCGAATATCCAGCCGAGCGTCGCCACCAGCACCGCCATCGCCAGGCACAGGCCGAGCGCGCTACCGAAGGTCCGCCGGGCGGCATCCTCCTGCCCCGCGCCGAAGAACTGCCCCATCTTGACCGTCGCCGCCATGCCGAAGCCGAAGACGGTCGAGAACACGAGGAACATGACGATGTTGGCGTTCGCGGTCGCGGCCAGCGCGGCCTCGCCGATCAGCCGGCCGACCCAGATCGAATTGACCGTACCATTCAGTGACTGGAGCAGGTTCGAGCCCAGTGTCGGCAATGCGAACAGAACCAGCGTCTTGAATACGGGGCCACTGGTCAGGTCGCGGGTACCCTTGCGGCGCGGCATGCCGACGGCCGGGGCTGGGCCGGGGATCGGGGCAGGCGGGGCTTCGGTCTCGCTCATGTTCCGCGCGTGTCGCCGTAGAGGTGGATGTGCAGCCGGTCGCTCATGCGGAAGCCGTGCTCGACGCAGAGCGGGGCGAGCCATTCTTCGCGCGCACGCAGGGTGGGGGTGTCGGTCCCTTCCGGCATCAGGAAGATGCGGTCCGCCGTGATGCCGAAGCCGGCCTGCAGCGCGAGAACCTGCGTCACGTCGGCCGGGGCGGCGACGACGAACTTGAACCAGGCGCGCGGGTCTGCGGCCCAGGCCGCGAGACGGGCAGGGGGCAGGGCGAGTTCCGCCGCGTTGCCGCTGTGCGCGAGCTTCGGACTGACGGTATAGTGCCCGACGAAGGCGTCGAACCTTGCGGGGGGCTCGACCGTGCCGTTGGTCTCCACCTCGATCGCGTGATCGGGGAGGAGAGCGGCCATCTCCGCCAGAGCCGTGGCCTGCAGCAGCGGCTCACCCCCGGTCACGACGAGGCGGCGCGGCGGGAGGCGGTCGATCGTGCGGGCGGCCTCGAGCGGGGACAGGGCGACCTGGTTCGCCTTGCGGTCGTAGGTCTTGCCGCCGCGATGCGGGCGCGCGTCGCCATCGAAGTGCCAGGTGTAGGCAGTGTCGCACCAGACGCAAGCGAGGTTGCACCGGCTGAGGCGGACGAACGTGCACGGCACCCCCGCCGACAGCCCTTCGCCCTGTAGCGAGGCGAAGATCTCCGGTTCGCCGGTGTCGTCGGTGGCGAGGGTCAGGTTCATGCGCTCACCGAGGGCGTGTCACACCTGTCACAGTGTCCAGAGGGGAAAGTGTCGCCTTGGCGGGCCGGGGCGTCGCCTTGCAGGGGCAGGGCGTCGCCTTGTCGCAGGATCATGTCGCCTTGCGAACGGTGCGAGGGGCGGGCGGCGGGCATCGCCGTGCCTTGGCACAACACGGCGGGGTAGGAAAACGCTTCGCGCGCCACCTATCCCAGCCGTGCCAGCGCCGCCTTCAGCCGTTCGGCTTCCGCCGCGTGATGGGCGTGGTCCGCGCGGGCCTTTTCGACCGCCTCGGGCTTCGCGCGCTCGACGAAGTTCGCATTCGAAAGCCGGCCCGCGAGGCTCGCGGCTTCCTTCTCCGACAGGGCCAGCGCCTTCTTCCATCGCTCCCTTGCTCCTGCGGTGTCCACAGCACCGTGGAAATCAAGTCGACCCTCGATGCCCGCGAATGTCAGTTGGACCTCTCCAAGCAGTCCCATGTCCGCAAGGTCGCGCTCGGCTACTTGTGTGAAGTCGCTAGCATCACCCCAGAAACCCATATCGCGAGCATCTGAAATCCATAACGCGTCCGCGCGCACCATGCGGAAAAATGCAGCGCGGTTGTTCTTAAGCCACCGCCGGTAAGGGTCATCAATCAGCGTAACGCCTACGGTCAATCGCTTGGCGCTCGCTTCCAAACCGGCTTTGGTCGCACGGACCTCGGAAATGAGCCCAATGAGCCACTCAACCTCGGCCTTGGCGGCGGCATCGCCCGACGCACCAGGTTCGGGCCATTTGGCGACGATGAGTTCGTAGGGCCGCTCGCCCCCCTGGAATCGTGCCTGCGCGTTCCACAGCTCTTCGGTCACGAAGGGCATGAACGGGTGGAGCATGACGAGGATCTGATCGAGAACCCAGCCGGCGACGGCCTTCGTCTCGTCGTCGACCTGTCCCTTGATCAGTTCGAGGTACCAGTCGCAGAACGTGTCCCACGCGAAGCGGTAGATCGCGTTCGCCGCCGCGTCGAATCGCAGGTCGGCCATCGCCTTGTCGATTGCGCCAAGGGTATCGACCACCTCGCCGACGATCCACTTGTTGACCGCATGGGTGGCTTGCGGCGCGTGCAGCGTCTGCGAAGCCCCGATACCGTTGGCCTGGCAGAAGCGGGTCGCGTTCCACAGCTTGGTGGCGAAGTTGCGGTATCCCTCGACCCGCGCCTCGTCCATCTTCACGTCGCGGCCCTGGCTTTCCATGGCGCACATGAAAAAGCGCAGCGCGTCGGCCCCGTACTTGTCGATCAGGCCCAGCGGGTCGACGACGTTGCCCTTGGACTTCGACATCTTCGCGCCGTCGGCGGCGCGCACGAGCCCGTGGAGATAGAGCCGCTTCCACGGTACTTCGCCGAGGAAATGCATCCCCTGCATCGCCATCCGCGCGTCCCAGAAGAACAGGATATCGAAGCCCGAGATCAGCAGGTCGTTGGGGTAGTGCTTGGCGAGGAGGTCCGTCTCCTCCGGCCAGCCGAGCGTGGCGAAGGGCCACAGCGCGCTGGAGAACCACGTGTCGAGCACGTCTTCGTCGCGGGTAAGCACCACGCCTTCGCCGGCGAGGGCCTGCGCCTCGGCCTCGGTCGGCGCGACATAGACCTGCCCGTCGTCGGCATACCACGCCGGGATGCGGTGCCCCCACCAGAGCTGGCGGCTGACGCACCACGGCTGGATGTTCTCCATCCAGTTGAAGAAGGTCTTCTCCCAGGTCTTGGGGACGATCTCGATCCGGCCGTCCTTCACCGCCTGGATCGGGGCCTGCGCCAACTTCTCGGCATCGACGTACCACTGGTCGGTCAGCCAAGGTTCGATCACTACGCCGCCGCGGTCGCCGAAGGGGGTGGCAATCGTGCGCGGTTCGGCGTCGTGTTCCTCGCCATCCTTGTCGACGTGGGGGATGAGGAAGCCCAGGTCTTTCATCTCCGCGACGACCTTCGCCCGCGCGTCGAAGCGGTCCATGCCGAGGTAGCTTTCGGGCACCAGTCCGTCGGCGGTCTGGACCACCTTCGCCTCGGCATCGAGCATGTTGAGCATGTCGCCCGGCTCAATCCCGGCGCGCTTGCCGACCTCGAAGTCGTTGAAGTCGTGCCCCGGGGTGATCTTGACGACACCGCTGCCGAGTTCGGGATCGGCGTGCTCGTCGGCCACCACCCGGAAGCGGCGGCCGGTGATCGGCTGGACGATCTCCTTGCCCACCACGCCGGCATAGCGTTCGTCGGACGGATGCACGGCCACGGCCATGTCGGCCAGCATCGTTTCGGGCCGGGTCGTCGCGACGACGAGGTGATCGGCGCCGGCATCGGTCGTCGCACCGTCCGCCAGCGGATAGCGGAAGTGCCAGAAGCCGCCCTTCACGTCCTGCGTCTCGACCTCGAGGTCGCTGATCGCGGTCTTCAATGCCGGATCCCAGTTCACCAGCCGCTTGTCGCGGTAGATCAGCCCCTGGTTGTAGAGGTCGACGAAGACCTTGGTCACCGCCGCGCTGAAGTGCGGGTCCATGGTGAACTGCTCGCGCGACCAGTCCATCGAGCAGCCGAGGCGGCGGAGCTGGCCGGTGATCGTGCCGCCGCTTTCCTCCTTCCACTCCCACACCTTGCCTACGAATTCCTCGCGGCTGTAGTTCGTGCGCCGGTCCTGCCGTTCGGCCATCTGCCGTTCGACGACCATCTGCGTCGCGATGCCGGCGTGGTCGGTGCCGACCACCCACAGTGCATCCTTGCCCCGCATCCGCTCGTATCGCACCACGACGTCCTGCAACGTGTTGTCGAGGGCGTGGCCGATGTGGAGCGAACCGGTGACGTTGGGCGGGGGATTGACGATGGTGAAGGGCGTGGCGTCCGCGCGCTCGGGGCGGAACAGCCCGGCCTGTTCCCAGTGGCGGTACCAGCGCGTTTCGATCGCGGCGGGGTCGAATGTCTTGTCGAGTTCGGTGGCCATATCGGCCGGTGCCATGCCAGCGCCGTTTCGCAGGCGCAACACGCGTATCAGCATCCGCTTGTCGCGGCGCGGTTTTCGCCGCATATGCGCGCCTAGATGAGCGACGGGGCGGACTTCGAATTCGGCGGCGAGGGCGGCAACCGGCGGCTGGTGCTGTCGGGCAACTATCTGGTGTCCACGCTGGGCCCGGTCGACCAGGACCTGCGCGCCATCGACGAGCCGGTGTCCGAGATCGACATCGGCGGCATCGACGAGATCGACACGCTGGGCGCGTGGATCGTCCTCGGGCTCGCCCGCAATACCGGCGGAGCGGTCGTCGGTGCCAGCGAGCGCGCGCAGCGGCTGATGGATTCGCTGAAGAACGCGGAAAGCGGCGGGACGGTGACGCCCGAACGCCCGCCAGCGTACGTCCGCGTCCTCTCCGCCGCCGGCGAACGCGTGGGCGGAATGCGCCGCGGCACGGTCAACGGGGTCTCCTTCCTCGGCGGCTTCATTTCGGCGGCGGTTTCGATCATCCGCCATCCGCGCCGTTTCCGGACGAAGGCGTTCGTCCACCAGGTCGAACTCGTCGCGGTCCAGGCACTCGCGATCGTAGGGCTGATGAGCTTCCTCATCGGCATCGTCATCGCGCAGCAGGGTGCGGTGCAGTTGCAGCAGTTCGGCGCCGAGACGCTGACGGTCAACCTCGTCGGGCGGATCACCTTGCGCGAACTGGGCGTGCTGATGACCGCGATCATGGTCGCCGGCCGTTCGGGCAGTGCGTTCGCCGCGCAACTCGGCACGATGAAGCTGACCGAAGAGATCGATGCGATGCGCACGATCGGCATTTCGCCGATGGAAGCGCTCGTGTTGCCGCGGGTCCTCGCGGTCACGCTGATGATGATCCTCTTGGGTTTCTACGCATCGGTCATGGCGATCATCGGCGGTGCGGTGATCGGCGACCTCATGCTCGGCATCCCGTTCACCAGCTTCCTCAGCCGGATCAAGGAAGTGGTGCCGATCTACGACCTGTACGTGGGCCTCGTGAAGGCGCCGGTCTTCGGCCTCATTGTGGGAATGACCGGGTGCTACCAGGGGCTGCAGGTCTCCGGCAATTCGGAGGAAGTGGGCCTGCGGACAACGAAGGCGGTGGTCGTCGCGATCTTCACGGTGATCGTGCTCGATGCGTTCTTCGCGGTATTCTTCACGCAGGTGGGCTGGGCATGATGGCCGACGAGACCGAACCCCAGGCCCCGCCGGCCGAAGACGATGCCGCCGCGGTCGCGGCCGAGAACGGCGCGGCCACGGCCCGCGCGGAAGATCTCGGCGATCCCGACGTCAACCGCCCGTACGAGCGGTTTCGCGGCGAATACCCGATCGTCATCGAGGGGCTCAGGAACAGCTTCGGCGACCAGGTGATCCACGAGAACCTGTCGCTGAAGGTCAAGCGGGGTGAAATCCTCGGCGTGGTAGGGGGGTCCGGCACCGGCAAGTCGGTCCTGATGCGCTCGATTATCGGGCTGCAGATACCCGACGAGGGGCACATCGACGTGTTCGGCCGCTCGATCACAGATGGCGAACCCGACGACGTGATCGGCGTGCGCAACCGCTGGGGCGTCCTGTTCCAGGGCGGCGCGCTGTTCTCCACCCTGACGGTGGGCGAGAACGTCGAGGTGCCGCTCAAGCAGTTCTACCCCGACATCGAACCCGACCTCATGCACGAGATCGCGCGCTACAAGATCATGCTCTCGGGCCTCCCGGCCGAAGCGGCGGCGAAGTATCCGAGCGAACTGTCCGGCGGCATGAAGAAGCGCGCCGGCCTCGCCCGGGCGCTGGCGCTCGATCCCGAGCTCCTGTTCCTCGACGAGCCGACTGCGGGCCTCGATCCGATCGGCGCGGCGGCGTTCGACCAGCTGACGCTGGAACTGCAGCACACGATGGGGCTGACCGTTTTCCTCATCACCCACGATCTCGATACCCTTCACGAGATATGCGACCGGGTGGCGGTGATCGCCGACAAGAAGGTGATCGCGGTCGATACCGTACCCAACCTGATGAAGCTCGATCACCCGTGGATCCAGGAATACTTCAACGGGCCGCGCGGGCGGGCTTCGCTCACCGCGCAGGCGCTTGATACGCTGCGCAAGCACATGGACCAGCCGGTGGCGCTCAACGCCGTCAAAGCGTTGGACAATCCACCAAGCAAGAAGGCATAGGCGAGGCGAATGGAAACCAGGGCCAATAATGTCTGGGTGGGGGCGGTCACGCTGGCGCTGCTGGCGGCTCTTGCGCTGTTCTTCGTCTGGCTGTCGAACCTCAACAAGGGCGAACAGGAAGAGTACGACATCTTCTTCAAGCAGTCGGTCGCCGGCCTTGCCAAGGGGTCCGCGGTCAGCTTCGCGGGCGTGCCCGCGGGGCAGGTCAGCGAGATCAAGCTGTGGGAGAAGGACCCCGAATTCGTCCGCGTGCGGGTGAAGATCGACGACAACGTGCCCATCCTCGTCGGCACCACCGCCACGATGCAGGGCTCGTTCACCGGCGTTTCCACCATCCTGCTCGACGGCGCGCGCAAGGGCGCCAAGCCGATCACGTGCGAGACCACGGCCTGCCCCGAAGGCGCGCCGGTCATCCCGCCCAAGCCCGGCGGGCTGGGCGAACTGCTGTCGAACGCGCCGCTGCTACTCGAGCGGCTGGCGACGCTGACCGAACGGCTGACGCTGCTGCTGGGCGACCGCAACCAGGCCTCGATCGCGGGTATCCTCGACAACACCAACCGTATGACCGCCGACCTTGCGCAGGCGACCCCGCAGGTCCAGCGCACGATGGCCGAACTGCAGGTCACGCTGGGCGAGGCGAGCCAGGCACTTGACCAGTTCGAAAAGGTCATGGGATCGGCGGACACCCTCCTCAACAGGGAAGGGCAGAGCCTGGCGGCGCAGATGCGCACCACGCTGCAGTCCGCGGATAACGCGGCCAAGTCGCTGTCGACCACCCTCGAGGACGCGCGACCGGCCGCCCGCCAGCTGTCCGAAAGCACGCTGCCCGCTGCCGAGGCGACGATCCGGGACCTGCGCGAAACCAGCAAGTCGCTCCGCGAAGTGACCGAAAAGATCAACAGCCAGGGCGCAGGCGGCCTGATCGGCGGCCAGAAGCTGCCCGACTACAAGCCCAAGTGACGTCCACCCAAACGACCCCGAGCGAGTGAGTATCGCCATGACCATGACCCGTATCGCACTCGCCTCGGCCTCGGTCCTGATGCTGTCGGCCTGCATCAGCTTCGGTCCGAAGACGCCCGAAAGCCTGCTGAACCTGACCCCTACGGCGTCGGTACCGGCGGGCACCACGATCAACGGCGACGTCGCCAGCGCGCTGCATATAAACGAGCCCGACGCCCCGGCGAAGCTGGCGGTCACGCGCGTGCCGGTGCAGATCGACGACAGCAATATCGCCTATGTCGAAAACGCCGTCTGGGCCGACCGACCGACGCGTTTGTTCCGCAAGCTGCTGGGCGAAACCATCCGCGCCAAGACCGGCCGGCTCGTGATCGATTACGACGATCCGGCGCTGACCCCCACGAACCAGCTGCGGGGCACGCTGCAAGACTTCGGCTACGACGCGCGGACCGGAAGCGTGCGCGTGACGTTCGACGCGGTGCGCGACGTCAACGGCACCCAGGTGACCACGCGCCGCTTCACGGCCGAAGTGCCCGGTGTCGTGGCCGAAGCCGCGCCCGTCGGCATAGCGCTCAACATGGCGGCCAACGACGTCGCAGGCCAGGTTGCCGACTGGGTCCGCTGACCGGTTTCGTGGCGGCGCGGCGGGTTCAAATCCGCGCCGCGACCCACGCGATGGCGAGCGCGGCCGGCAGGAACAGCGCCTGCGCCAGGATCGTGCCCACCAGTCGGCTGCCCGATATCCACACGATTGACCGGCGATAGGCCGCCTCGCTCGTCTTGCCGTCGATCACGTCGTCGGTGAGCAGCGAGAGCTGCGGGTCGATCACGAGGAACAGCAGGATCGTCGCGAACCCGTTTATCAATGCCGACAGCTGCGAGGCGGTGACGCGGAACTGCGGCTCGACATACCCGGCGTAGATCGACGCCAGGACGCCGACGACGAGGATCGCCTGCGCGAAACAGTTGGCGGCGAGCACGCTCCAGCCCACCTCGCGTGGCGGCTTCAGCGACATCGGGCGGCGCACCTTCGGCAGGGTCGCCGAGTCACGCAGGGTCCGAAGGCCGCCGGGCGTGAACGTGCGCAAGGCCACCCGGGCGAGCGAGCGGCGATGCTGCATTCCCTCGATCACCCGCGCCATCAGCCTCTGTGCCGCCGGGACCAACGCGATTCCCACTACCACGCCCAGCGTCGTCGCCAGCAGGATGATGCGGAAGTCGGCCTGCAGGTGCGCGCCCGCCCCTCGCGCCAAGGCGTTCTCGACCCGCTTGGCGATCAGCGGCGCCAGGAAGCCGTTCGACAGCCGCGATACCAGCACCAGCGCGTTGAACAGCGCGAAGCTCATGGCGATCTTGCGGGTCCGCACACCGGCGATGCGCGCGGCGTAGGCCAGCGCGCCGATCAGATTGATGATCGCGGTCAGCACGCAGATGATGAGGAGCGATCGGTCCATCGGAAGTTCCCGGGTTGCCGCCGCCCCTTAGCGGCGCGATCGGCCGGGTGCGAGCGGGACCTAGCGCGAGCCGCCGTTTTCCTCGTCCGGATCGGCGAGTGTCAGCAGCAGCCGTTCGGCACGGTGCGCCCGGCTTTGCGAGATTACCTCGTCTACGCCGCCGATCGTGATGACAAAGCCCGAGTCCTCGGCGACTTCGACGAAGCCCTTCGACTTCAGGTACCACATGTGAAAATCGAACGAGTCCGGCGAACACCCGATCGCTTGCTGCAGGTGCCACTGCCCGACGCTGGCATCGGTGGGGTGCGCGCGCCGCCGCTTGTAGAGCGCGAGCAGGATGCGCGAATGCATCTCGGCATCGGACACCGCGGTCCGTTCGTCGAGCGCGTCCGCGTCGTCGCACCGGCCGTTCGTGATCGTCTCTTGCCGGTTCGGGAAGAAGCGGTCGTCGTACTCCTTGCGGGCGACCGGATCGCGCAGCACACGGTAAGCGGCAGTGACTTCATCGAACCGGTCGATGTCGGTCGTGTCGGGCGAATCCGGATGGAACCGCTTGGCGAGAAGATGGAACGCGACCTCGAGCTCGCGCTGGGAGCAGCCGGGATCGACGTGCAGAACCTCGTAGAAATCGATGAATTCCGGTACGCTGCGCGGCATGGGGATACCCCTTGGATCGGTAAGCCTGGACTGTGCGATCCCTGACCGTTCTTGCGGTCGATTCGCCTTTGCTTAGGCGAAATGCCGGCGCGCCGCGATCACCTTATCGCATGCGCGAACGCGTGAGCCTGTAGGAACGCCTGCGCGCGTTTGGTGCGCCGCGCCTCCGCTTCGGAATCGCTGCCCCACTGCTCCGCCTGCCAGGCTTCCTCCAGTTCGGCAGCCGCCCACAGCGCGGCCGGATCGGCATCTACCTCCAGTGCGGACAAGCCGGTGACCAGCGACGCGGCGAGCGCGGTTATCGTCTCCAGCGCGGCGAGCGTCAGCGGATCGAGCCCGGTCAGCCGGTCGCGCAAAGTCGCCAGCGTCTCGGGTGCGAGCGGGCGGTGGAGAATTCCGCTGGCCCGCTCCATCCGCAGCCCTTCGCGCGCCTCGAACGCGGCGAGGATCGGCTCCCAGACCTCCTGCTGCCGCTTCCACAGCGGCTCGTCCGGATCGGCGCGGTAGCAAAGGGTGTCGGTCTCGGCATAGCGCAGCACGGTATCGATCGTCCGGCCCGGGTCGGCGGCGACCGCATCGATCGCATAGTCGGCCATGTCGCGCGCCGGGAAAGTCGCAGGATCGATGTCCTCGCCCTGCGCGCGCCATTCCGCCGCGAGCATCTCGGCCAGCGCCGGCGTGGGCAGCACCTGCGGCGCGCCGGTCGCCTGCGTCCGGATCGGCCGCCCGTCGAGCAGCACCCGCCATCCGCCGTCGCGCTCCTCGACAGTCGCGTCCTTCCAGAACCGCTTCATTCCGGCCGTGTCCTCCACAACCGCGCGAATGCCAGGGGCGCGATGAAGAAGTCCAGCAGGCCCACGACAAGGAGGACCCACCCGACCTTCTGCGACCAGTCGATCCCCCCCTGCAAAACGAGGATGCCGAGCACGATCAGCGCAGCCCCGACGAGCCGGTGGATGGATATGAAGGCGAACCGGACACGCTCCTGATTGGTGGGAGGGGTCGGCTCCATCCGGCCTTCGGTGCTGTGTTCGGGAGGGCGGCTAGCCATGTAGAAAGGTCTCCAGTTCTTCGGCGTCGGCAGCGACGGCTTCGGCCCCCGCTGTGCGCAGTTCGGTTGCGGCGTGATAGCCCCATGCGACACCGACCGCGCGCACGCCCGCCGCGCGGGCCATCGCCATGTCGAACGTCGTGTCGCCGATCATCACTGCCTCTTCCGCACGCGCGCCGGTCTCGAACAGCGCGGCCTCCAGCATGGCGGGGTGGGGCTTCGACGGATGCCGGTCGGCGGTCTGCAGCGAGGCGAAATGCCCTTCGATGCCGTGCCCCGCGAGACAGCCGGTCAGCCCGCGGTCGGACTTGCCCGTGGCGACGGCGAGGGTCCAGCCGCCATCGACGAGGCGGCCGAGAAGGTCGGCGATGCCGGCGAACAGCGGTTCTTCCAGCCGTCCCTCCTCCCGCGCCGCACGGAAAGCGATCTTGTAGGCATCGACCGCCGCGGCCTGCCGGCCCGGATCGGCATCGGGTGCGAGCGCGCGCACTGCCTGCGGCAGGCTGAGCCCGACGATGCGGCGTACCGCGTGGCGACCCGGCGCGGGCAGGCCGGCTTGGGCGAAGGCTGCCTCCATCGCATCGCAGACCGGGGCCTGCCCGTCGACGAGGGTGCCGTCGCAATCGAACACCGCCAGCTTCATGGCGCGAGGCTCCGCATGAGAGCGGCCAGCGCGGGGGCACCGTTCGCCTCGTGCCCCTCGGCGATGGTCTCGCGAACCTCGGCGGGCTGTTTCTGGCTAAGCTTGAAGGTAGGGCGCCAGGCCTGCACCTCCATCTCGAACCCCACGATGCCACCGAGCAGCTTGTCCCACATCGCGGCGGGAGTCTCGTCGGCGGACCATTTCTCACCGCCCAGTCGCGTTTCATGCTTTTCGATGAAGGTATGGAGCAGGGCTTCCAGTCCCTCCCGCTCCATTCGCCGAACACGCCCTTCCATTTCCAGCGCGACGTAGTCCCATGTGGGGACCGTCGCCCGGTCGGCGTACCAGCGCGGGCTGACGTAGGCGTCGGGTCCGTTGACGGTGAACAGCGCGGTCTCCCCGTCCAGCCATTTCGTCAGCGCATTGCCGCGCGATAGGTGAAACTGGATCGCCCCGTCACCGGTGCTCACGAGCGGTGTGTGCGCCACGCGCGGGCCATCGGGGGTGCCGGCGAAGACCATGCCGAAGCCGATTTGGTCGATCAGGGCTTCGAACAGGCCGCGATCCTCGCTGCGGAACAGCGGGTTCGGGTGCATCAGCGCTTGCCCTTCTTTGGCCCCATGGATTTACGCGTTTCGGCCCGCCCGCGACGGGTGGGCTTGGACTTGCGAAGCTGCTTGGCATGCTGGCGCGCGGCCTGCTTCTTCTCGTCCTTCGTCCGTTCCGGCGGGCCTTCGGTGGGCGAGGCGTCGCTCAGGGTTTCGTCGAAGCCCAGCTGCTCCATGCTCGCGGCGAAGTGTTCGGGCAGCGGGGCTGTGACGTCGAGCTTCGTCTTGTCGGGGTGATCGATGATCAACCGCCGGGCATGAAGGTGCATTTTGCGGCTGATGCTGCCGGTCAGGAACGCCTCGCGGCCGCCGTACTTGCCGTCGCCCACGATCGGGTGGCCGATCGCTTCCATATGGGCGCGCAGCTGGTGCGTGCGCCCCGTCAGCGGTTCGAGCTCCACCCAGGCGGCGCGGTTGCCAGCGCGGTCGATCACGCGGTAGCGGGTGCGGGCCGGCTGGCCGTTTTCCTCGTCGACGTGCATCTTCTCGCCGCCGGTGCCCGGCTGCTTGGCGAGCGGCGCTTCGATGAGGCCGTGCCCGACCTCCGGAATGCCCATGACGAGCGCCCAGTAGACCTTCTTCGCGCTTCGGCCCGAGAACCGCTTGGAAAAGAACGCCGCGCTGCCCGGGGTGCGGGCGATCAGCAGGACGCCGCTGGTATCCTTGTCGAGCCGGTGGACGAGCCGCGGGCGCGGACCGCCATCCTCCACGAAGGCATCGAGCAGGCCGTCGACGTGGGCGGTTGTCTTGGTGCCGCCCTGGGTCGCGAGGCCGGGCGGCTTGTTGAGCACGATCGCCGCACGGTCCTGCACCAGCACCATGGCCTCGGCCTCGGCGATCTGTTCGGGGGAGAGCTCGCGCCGCGCGGGGGCCGCCTTGCTGCGCGGCACGTCGCCGCCCGGCGGTACGCGCAGCACCTGGCCCGCGGCAAGCCGGTCTTCCGGCTTGGCACGCTTGCCGTCAACGCGGACCTGCCCGGTGCGGGCCCAGCGGCTGACGGTGGCGAAGCCGATCTGCGGCAGGTGCCGCTTGAACCAGCGGTCGAGCCGGATGCCTTCGTCGTCGGACCCGACGGTGAACTGGCGGACGTTGTCGGTGCTCTGGTCGGTCATCAAGCGAGCCGCATCGCGATGAGGCCGATGTAGAGGCCGGTGAGCCCCGCCAGCACCGAGACCGCGGCATAGGCGAACGCGCTTCCCGCCTGTCCGCGCTCGATCAGCAGCATCAGCTCGAGGCTGAAGGCGGAAAACGTCGTGAAGCCCCCCAAAAAACCTACGCCCACGACGAGCCGCCAGGTTTCCCCCGCACCGGGCCCCGCCTTAGCCAGCCAGCCCGCCAGGAGGCCCATCGCCAGGCTCCCGATTACATTCACGGCCAGCGTGGCCCATGGAAAGGCGGATACGGCGGCGGGGCCCAGCGCGCCGGTCATCGCACGGCCGAGCTGATAGCGGAGCACGGCGCCCGCTCCGCCTCCGGCGAAAACCATTGCGCTGGCCGTCAGGGGACTGGGAGCTGTCATCGAGCAGCCCTTAGCGGGGCCGGAGCCCTCGTGCAAAGTGCCCGTAAGGGTTGCAGAATCGCCCGTGCACGGTTAAGGGCGCCCCGGTTCGGACGCGTCCGGGAACGGATGCGCCGCTTTTTTCGTATGTATACAAGGGCGTTACCCCGCCATTCGATGCGGGCTCTGGGCTTTTGCAGTGAGGTGTTGGACTTTTTATGCAGATCATGGTTCGCGATAACAATGTCGATCAGGCCCTGCGCGCGCTCAAGAAGAAGCTGCAGCGCGAGGGTGTCTATCGCGAAATGAAGCTGCGTCGCCACTACGAGAAGCCGAGCGAGAAGCGCGCCCGTGAAAAGGCCGCCGCCGTGCGCCGCGCCCGCAAGATGGAGCGCAAGCGGATGGAGCGCGACGGGGTCAAGTAAGGCTCCTTGCACGACACATCACGATAAGGCATCGGGGCGCGGAGCAATCCGCGCCCTTTGTCGTTCGCCCTTAGCAGTTCGCCTTTCGTCGTTCCGGGCCCTTTCAGGATATCACGATGACCGAGATCACCCGCGTTCCCCTTCAGCCGATCGCCAAGGGGTCGCTGACCAAGCTCTGGCTCGGTGTCGTCGTCGCCGTGCTGCTGGGTGCGGGTATCGCCTTCGCCAGCGTGCCCGACGGAGTGACCGTGGACACGATCACCGAAGGCACCGGGCCGCGCCCGGGTCCGTCGGACGTCGTCTTCATCAAATACGTCGGCACGCTGGCCGACGGGACCGAGTTCGACCGTTCGAAGGAACTGCCGTTCCCGACCGGCGGCATCATCCCCGATGGGATGCCGATGCAGGTTTCGGGCGTGGTCCCCGGCTTCGCCGAAGGTCTGCAGCAAATGCAGAAGGGCGGCAAGTACGTCGTCAATATCCCGGCCAAGGACGCCTATGGCGACGCCCCGCCGCCGAATTCGCCGATTCCGCCGAACGCGAACCTGACGTTCGATGTCGAGATGGTCGACTTCATGAGCGAAGCCGAGGCGACCCAGCGGTTCCAGGCGCTGCAGCAGATGATGCAGGCTCAGCAGGGCGGCGCCGAGGCTCCGGCAGGCCCGCCCGCGCCGCAGCAGTAAGGCGCTTTTCAGCGTTTACTCACCTCCCGCTCATGCTTTGAGCGGCGCGCCGTGCCAGCTATCGTCGACCCCGAACAGGCGAAGTGGACGATGACCGAGCAAACGATCGACCCGGCGAGCGGTGACGCAGTTACGGGTTCGCGCTGGCCCGTGCGGCCGTGGCTGCTGGCCGGACTGCTCGCGCTTGCCGGTCTCGCGATATGGGCCGCGACCGGCGGCGACGGTCCCGACACGAAGGAAGGCTGGCGCGCCGCGCTCGGAGCATTCGTGTTCTTCGGTGCAGGCGCGTTCGCATTCTCGCTCGAGCGGGACCGGTGGCGGGGGCCGCTTGCCTTCGCCGCGCTGGCGGGCCTCGTCATGGCAGGCCTCGCGTGGCGCGCTGTCGGTTCGGGCGATGCGCATGCGGGGTCTGAATACGGGTTCCTCGCCGGACTGGCCGCGACCGGCATCGCTCTGCCGCTGTTCCAGGCCGGGTTTCACCGCACCCGTTTCGCCACCCCGTACGCGCGTATCCACCGACAGGTCTGGGACGATGCCATCTGCCTTGCCGGCAGCGTAGTGTTCCTGGGTGCGTCGTGGTTGCTGCTGTCGCTGCTGTCCGAACTGTTCCACCTGCTGAAGATCGAGGTGCTGCGCGACCTGATGCGCGAGGGGTGGTTCGGTGCGACATTCTCCGGCGCGGCGCTGGGTGCGGCTCTCGGCACGCTGCGCAACGAGATCGGGATCATCGGCACGCTGCGCACGGTCGTGATGGCCGTCCTGTCGATCCTTGCCGTGCCGCTGGCGGCGGGGCTCGCGCTGTTCCTCGCTGCGATGATCGTCTCGGGCCCCGACGTCCTGTGGGAAGCGACACGCAGTGCGACGCCGGTCCTGCTCGCCTGCGCGGCCGGCGCATGGGTGCTGGCCAATGCGATCCTGCGCGAGGACGATGGCGAGAGCAGCGGTAACCGGGCCCTGCGTTTGGCGGCGCGCGTCCTTGCGCTCAGCATCCTGCCGCTCACCGTCTTCGCCGCGGTGTCGATGGGGACGCGGGTGGCCCAGCACGGGCTCAGCCCGGAACGGCTGTGGGGCATCGTCGCGATCGCGGTGGCGACCGCCTGCGGCCTTGCATGGTTCGTGGCGGCGGTGCGGGGCCGGCGGCACGGATGGCAGGAGAACCTGCGCCGCGCGAACCTGAACCTGGCGGTGCTTGTGTCGGCCGTGGCGCTGTTTTTGGCCCTGCCGATCTTCGACTTCGGGGCGATCGGCGCGCGCCAGCAGGTGGCGCGGCTGGAACGCGGCACGGTCAGCGCGGAGGCATTCGACTACGAGGCGCTGCGCTGGGAGTTCGGAGATGCGGGGCGCAAGGCGCTTGCAGCCCTAGGGCGAAGCGACCGGCCCCAGGTCGCTCGGCTGGCGCGGCTGGCCTTGCGCGACAGGCGCGTCACACAGGTGGAACCGCGCCGGACCGACCGCGGCCTCATCGTCGTCCGCACCGCCGATCCCGCCGTGAAGGACCGGGTCTATCGCAACCTCGCCACCGACGGCTATCGCTGCGCGCAGGGGTGCTATGTCATCGATCTGGGCCCCGCGCGCGGCGGCCGTCGGTTCGCCATACTGGGCGGCATCACGGCGAACGTGGTGATAATCGATGCCGAAGGCCAGTTCGAACCCGACATCGAAACGGACCTGCGGGCCCAGACCACGCTCTACCGGCACGGCGACACGGTCGAGGTTCGCACGGTCCCGCGCAAGACGCTCTTCGTGAACGGCAAGCCGATCGAGGTGCTCGATCCCGCAAGGGCGCTTGAAGGGGCCCCGACCGGTCGCTAGGGCCCGGGCCATGTCAGTAGACCGCAAAACAGTGGCCAAGATCGCTTCGCTCGCGCGCATCCGGATGGATGATGCCGCGCTCGACCGGCTGGTGCCCGAATTCAACAACATTCTCGCCTGGGTCGAACAGCTCGGCGAGGTGGACACCAGCGGCGTCGAGCCGATGACCGCGGTGATCCCGAACCACCAGCGCCTGCGCGACGACGTGATCGATGCAGACCCGCTGACCGGCGGCGGCGTGCGCGACGCGGTGCTGGCCAACGCCCCCGCGCCCGAACACGGCTTCTTCGGCGTGCCCAAGGTGATCGAGTAAATGACCGACCTGACCGAACTCGGCGTCAAGGAAATCCGCGACGGGGTGCGCGCCGGCGACTTCACCGCGGTGGAGGTGGCGGAAGGCTTCAACGCCAACGTCGCTGCCGCGCAGGACGCGCTCAACGCCTTCATCGTCGCCACACCCGATCTGGCGGTCGAGGCCGCACGGGCCGTCGATGCGGACCGCGCGGCGGGCAGGGACCTCGGCAAGCTCGCCGGCGTGCCCATCGGAATGAAGGACCTGTTCGCCACCAGGGGCGTGCAGACCACCGCGGCGAGCCACATCCTTGAAGGCTTCGTGCCCGAGTACGAAAGCACCGTGTCGGCGAACCTGTGGAATGCGGGCGCGGGCATGCTGGGCAAGCTCAACCTCGACCAGTTCGCGATGGGTTCGTCGAACGAGACGAGCTATTTCGGCAACGTGATCTCGCCGTGGCGCAAGGACGGGGCCAATGCCGGCCTCGCCCCCGGCGGCTCCTCGGGCGGCAGCTCGGCCGCGGTCGCGGCGCGGCTGTGCCCGGCGGCGACCGGCACCGACACCGGCGGCTCGATCCGCCAGCCGGCCGCGTTCACCGGCATCGCCGGGATCAAGCCGACTTACGGCCGCTGCAGCCGATGGGGCATCGTGGCCTTCGCCAGCAGCCTCGATCAGGCGGGCCCGATGGCGCGCGACGTCACCGATTGCGCGATCATGCTGGAGGCGATGGCCGGCTTCGATGCCAAGGATTCGACCAGCCTCGACATGCCGGTGCCGCAGTGGGAAGCGGGCCTCGATCCCGACCTCCGCGGCAAGAAGGTCGGCATCCCGCGCGAATACCGGATGGACGGCACCGACGCGGACATCCTCAAGAGCTGGGACGACGGCATTGCCTGGCTGAAGGACGCAGGCGCCGAGATCGTCGAGGTGAGCCTGCCACACACCAAGTACGCGCTGCCCGCTTATTACATCGTCGCCCCTGCCGAAGCTTCGAGCAACCTCGCCCGTTACGACGGCGTGCGGTACGGCCTGCGCGACCTGCCGGACGGCGCGAACCTGCAGGACATGTACGCCGCCACCCGCGCCGCCGGTTTCGGCGACGAGGTGAAGCGCCGGATCATGATCGGCACTTACGTGCTGTCGGCAGGCTTCTACGATGCCTATTACAATCAGGCGCAGCGCGTCCGCACACTGATCGCGAACGACTTCGCGGCCGCGTTCGGGCAGTGCGACGTAATCCTCGCACCCACGACGCCGACCGCCAGCTTCCCGCTCGGCGACAAGGTTGACGATCCGCTGGCGATGTACCTCAACGATGTCTTCGCCGTGCCCGCTTCGTTGGCGGGATTGCCCGCGATGAGCGTGCCGGCCGGGCTGAACTCCGAAGGGCTGCCGTTGGGCCTCCAGATCATCGGCCGCGCCTTCGACGAGCAAGGCGTGCTCAACGCCGGACTCGCGATCGAGAGCCACGCGCAGTTCAACGCCAAGCCGGAGAAATGGTGGTGAGCACCTACCGCATCCAGGGCGCCACGGGCGAATGGGAGGTCGTGATCGGCCTCGAAGTCCACGCGCAGGTCACCTCCAATGCCAAGCTGTTCTCGGGCGCCGCGACCGCCTTCGGGGCGGAGCCGAACAGCCAGGTGTCACTCGTCGATGCGGCGATGCCCGGCATGTTGCCGGTGCCCAACCGCGAATGCATCCGGCAGGCCGTGCGCACCGGCATGGCGATCGACGCCCAGATCAACGCATGGAGCCGGTTCGACCGCAAGAACTACTTCTACGCGGACCTTCCGCAGGGCTACCAGATCAGCCAACTCTACCATCCGATCGTGGGCGAAGGCTCGCTGACGATCGAGGCGGACGAGAAGGCCGGCATCCCCGCGGACAAGGTGATCGGGATCGAGCGGATCCACGTCGAGCAGGACGCGGGCAAGCTGATGCACGACCAGCACCCTTCGTTGTCCTACGTCGATCTCAACCGCAGCGGCGTCGCGCTGATGGAGATCGTCAGTAGGCCAGACATGCGTTCGCCCGCCGAAGCAGGGGCTTACGTGCGCAAGTTGCGGTCGATCCTGCGCTACGTCGGATCGTGCGACGGCAACATGGAAGAAGGTTCGATGCGGGCCGACGTAAACGTCAGCGTGCGCAAGCCGGGAGAGGAATTCGGCACCCGTACCGAAACGAAGAACGTGAACTCGGTCCGCTTCGTCATGCAGACGATCGAGCACGAGGCCCGCCGGCAGGTCGACCTGATCGAGGACGGCGGCACGGTGGTGCAGGAAACCCGGCTGTTCGATCCGGGCACCGGCACCACCCGCTCGATGCGGTCGAAGGAAGACGCGCATGACTATCGCTACTTCCCCGATCCCGACCTGCTGCCGCTGGAGCTCAGTGAGGATTTCCTCGCCGAATGCCGTCAGAGCCTGCCCGAACTGCCCGACGCCAAGCGCGCCCGGTACGTCGAGGCGCTCGGCCTCTCGGACTACAACGCGCGCGAACTGACCGCCGAGGTGGAAACGTATGCGCGGTTCGAGCAACTCCTGTCGGAAACCGCCGGGAAGCTCGGGAAGAGCGACAAGGACGTCGCTACGCAGGTCGCCAACTGGACGCTGTCGGTCGCGCCCGGCGTGATGAACGCAATGGGCGGGGCGAACCCGGCGCACGCCACCGCCGCTGCGCAGGCGGCCATCCTCGCCATGCAGAGCGCGGGCGAAATCAGCGGCGGACAGGCCAAGGAGATCTTCGAGATCGCCCTCAAGACCGGCCGCGACCCCGCCGAGATCGCCGAGACGGAAGGGCTCAAGCAGCAGTCCGACACCGGCGCGATCGAGAAGGTCATCGACGAGGTGCTGGCCGCCAACGCCGACAAGGTCGCCGAATATCGCGGCGGCAAGGACAAGCTGTTCGGCTTCTTCGTCGGCCAGACGATGAAGGCGATGCGCGGGCAGGGCAACCCGGCCGTCGTCAACCAGGTCTTGCGCGCCAAGCTCGACGGGTGACGCCGGGCGAACCGGATTCCGCCGAATAGCCGTTCCGCAGCGCCGTTTCGGCGCGTGCGAAACGGCCGCTCAGTGGCAGCTCTTGCCGAGCGACCACGGGCTTGCGGCCCCTTCGGCGCACACGACCCGGGCCCGGCCGCGCGATTTGGCGGCGAGCAGCGCGAGTTCGGCATTGCGCAGGGCGGCATCGGCGCTTCCGGCAATCCGGGCGAGGCCGGCGCTGGCGGTCAGGCGAAGGCCGCGCGGCACTTCGGCGCCCAGTTCGCGCAGCGCCGCGACCACGCTCTCACAGGCCGACCGCGCTCCGCCCGCGTCGGCCCCCGGCAGGAGAACGCCGAAACTGCCGCCGCCGGTGCGCGAGATGATGTCGTCGGGCCCCAGCAGCGCCCGCATGAGCCGGGCGCAAGCAACCAGCACGCGGTCCCCGCCGCTGTGTCCGTGGCGCAAGTTGATCGAACGGAAGTGGTCGAGATCGAACAGCGCGAGGTGCCCGGCCGCTCCGCGCTCCACGAGGTGCGCCAGCATGCGGGTGAACGCGTCGCGGTTGGTGAGCCGGGTCAGCGGGTCGGTCATCTCGGCGGTGAAGAGCCGGTCCTCCAGGGACCTGCGATCCTCGATCGACCGCAGGAGCCCCAGCGCCCCCCGTCCGGCAGGAAGCGGGCCCAGCTTCATCTCGAGCCAGCGCTGCGCCCCGTCCTGCGCGATCGCCAGAACCTCGATCCAGCCGGTACCCGTCCGTCCGGCGACCGCTGCGCCGTGCTCGGCAATGACGATCTCGGCGCACGACGGGTGCAGCAGTTCGAGCAGGTGGCGGCCGACCGGATCGCCCGCGAAGGCAAGGCCCAGCCGCGCACTCGCCGGAGTGGCATGGACGATGTGCCCGCGCGGATCGGTCTTGAGAACGAGATCGGTCGGACTGCCCGCCACGAGCTCATAGAGCGCCGAGTATTCACCCGGCGAGAAAGTGCCCCTCATTCGCTTCCGACGCCCCCTATGGCGTCTTCCGGGCATGCGATCGGAACCCGATTCGCGAAACCCGGAAAACTAACGAAACCCCCTGTCCCGCACCAATGCCCTAATGCGAGACGGCGAACAGAGGCGGTAGCCCCCGGCGGTGTAGCGACGGTCGTTCCGTTTTTCGTTAGTCCAAACTAACGAATTGATTTATCAACAGAAACGATTCGTTAACCACGTTCTCGTCCTGCTCGATTCCGAGTTAAGATGGCAAGCGGTTTCGCGTGTCAGAGTTCGATCATGATGCGGACCTTGGCCGCATCGACGCCGTAGGCTTCGGCGATCTTGCGGCGGCTGCGCTCGAGGACTTCGGGCGGGCCGCTGATGGCCGGCTCGAGGCCGCCGGGTGTCACGCCGAGCGCCTGGGCAAGGTCCGGGAGGCGGCGATCGACCGGGCGCGCCTTGCCGTGTTCCCACGCCCACACCGTCGGCTTCGACACACCCAGGCGCTGGGCGATATCGGCCAGCGACAGTCCGCGCTCGATGCGCAGGCGGTGGATGCGCTCCCCGAAGTCCTCGCTCGCCTGCCCGTCGGGATCGGTCGGCTCGCCGCGCAGTTCGGCTGCGCTGAGGGCGGCGGACGACAGGGGAGTATCGAAGCGGCAGCCGAAGAGGCTTCCGTCGGACCACACGACCGTGGCGACGGCATCGGGCGCTTCGGGCAGGTCGAGCGCAAAGCGGTCCCCGTCCGCGAGCTGGGCGGGGGTGTCGATCAGCAATCCGCTGGCCGAGATGTTGCGGACGGTGACCGCGATCGCGCTCGCATCGCCGAGCCGCCCGCCGACGCCGAGGCGCAGCGTGCGCCGCGCATTGCCGCGTTCGTCGTCCTGTTGAAATACCGCGTCGATGGCCACTGTGATTGCGCTCCCCTTATGGTGGGGAAACAGTCGGGGAGCGGGGTTAAGACTCGGTTAGTTTCCGAAAGGTTTCAGCGCGTGCGGGGCTCGTTCCGGCGGATCATGCCTTCCTGCGCCACGCTGGCGATCAGCCGGCCGTCCTGGAAGATCGCCCCGCGGTTGAAGCCGCGGCTGCCGCCGGACCACGGGCTGTCGCAGTGGTAGAGCATCCATTCGTCCGCGCGGAACGGCGCGTGGAACCAGATTGCGTGGTCGAGGCTGGCGCTTTTCACCTCGCCGCGCATCCAGCTAAGCCCGTGCGGCATGATGCTGGTGCCGAGCAACTGCATATCGCTGAGGTAGGCCAGCGCCGCGCGGTGGATGCGCGGATCGTCGGGCAGGGGAGCGCGCACGCGGAACCACGAATTCTGCACCGGCTCCTGCGGCCCCTCGCTCAGCCAGTGACGGCCGGTGGTGGCCCGGATCTCGATCGGGCGCGGCTCGGCGAACACGCGGCGGACCCGCTCGGGCAACGAGGGGGCGATCTCGTTGCGCAGTTCCTCGTCGCTGCGCAGTTCCTCGGGGCCGGGGACTGCGGGAATGTCGACCCGCTCGTGTTCGAGGCCGGGCTGATGCTTCTGGAAGCTCGCCGCAAGGTTCAGGATCGGGCGCATCGTCCCGTTATCGTCGGGCTGGCTGGCGACGACCCGGCGATTGGAAAAGCTGCCGCCGTCGAGCTGGCGATCTACTTCCAGGGTGATCGGATGGTCCTCGCTGCCGCCGCGCAGGAAATAGGCATGGAGCGAGTGGGCCGCGCGGTCCTCGTCCACGGTGCGTTCGGCGGCGATCAGCGCCTGCGCGATCACCTGCCCGCCGAAGACGCGGCCGTGACCGCCCTTCTTGCGCGCGCCTTCGAACCGGTCGTCGCCGAGCGGTGCGGGATCGAGCAGGGCGACGAGGTCGGCGACGAGGCTTTCGTCGGTGAGCTGGGCGGGGGTATCGGTCATGTCCACGCCCTTGGGGCAGCCTTACGCGCGCGTCAATTCGTGCTCGGCAGCCGCCGCCATATGCGCCACGCGGCCGCCTTGGCGCGATTGGTCGCCGGGAAGCGGCCGGGCGGGCGGGGGTTGAGGCCCCAGCGGCGGAGTACGCCGTTCCAGCAGCGCGCATCGGCCTCAGCAAAGGACCAGTCGCTGCGCCAGGTGATCGACAGCGAGATCGAGCTGGCGGGGCCGTTTTTGACGTGGTGCGGGGCCATGACCGGCACCATCACCGCCTCGCCCGCCGCGATCGCGAACGCGGTGCCCCCGTCGGCAAGATCATGGCGCCATTGCAATTCGCGCGGCCCGCCGATGTGATACCCTTCGTGTAGGGTATCGGGCGCGAACCGGTCGACCCCGGCGGGGAACTGGGTCATCGTCTTGCTGCCGACCAGCTGCAGCAGAATATTATGTTCGGGGTCAAAATGATACGGCGTCACCGCGTCCGGGCTGGAGATGAACACGAACCCCTGTGGGCGCAGCATCGCGCCCGTCTTCGCCTCGATGAGAGGCTGCAGTTCGCCCAACAGCGCCAGCAGCAGGTTGCGGTAGGCGGGCACCTGTTCGATGTTCTTCAGCACCGCCCAGCTGTTGCTGATGGCGATGTGGCGGATCGTATCCTCGATCCCCACGCTGGTGCCGCCCGGCTTGCCGTCTACCCCGATCGGCAGGTCGCCGCGGTTGTATTCGATCGACGCGGGGGGCAGCCGACCGGCGAGGCCGGCAAGCGCGTCGAGCGTCATCAGGGGGCTGTCGGCCAGATTGTGGCGGATGACGCCGGGCGTTTCGGGATAGGCGGCGGCGAAATGCGCGCGGGCATCGGCGTCGAAGACGGCGGTGTCGGTCGCGGTGAAGCCGGTCTGGGCGTCCATCGGTGTTACTGTCCCCGGGATTGGCCGCGCGTCTCGGCGGCGAAGATAGCGGATGCGAGCGCGCGGCGGCCGCGGCCGCCGATGGCGATGCTGGTGCGCACGATCGTGCGCTTTTCCCGCCAGATGCGCTCGATCATCGGGTGGTCGGGCGCGGCGCAGCTATCGGTCCACGCGATATCGCGGCGGGAGAGCAACGCGAGGTTCTCGCGCTGCAGGAGGACGCCGGGCGAAAACCGCGCGAGCCCTTCGTCGTAGGCGGTCTTGAAACTGAACGCGCCGGGCGGGGCGAGGAAATTGGCCAGCATCGCGATCGGCCGGCCGTCGAGCCGGATCGCGATCCGTTCCAGTTTGCCGGCGGCGGCGGCACCGGCGAGCGCATCGGCGAAGAAGCGGGCCTTGGCGGGATCGCTCGCCATTGCCGAGCCTTGGGCCCCTTTCCACCCCGCCGCCTCGAGCGCGAGGAATTCGGCGGTCCAGCGATCGAGCCCGGCGGCATCCTCCCGGCGCTCGAAGGCAACGGTCCCTTCGTCGGCCAGGCGGTTGGCCTGGCGGCGCAGTTCCTTGCGCTTCTTCGCGCTCATCGATCCTTCGAAATAGGCCTCGGGCGAAAGATCGGATCGCAGAAGCGCGCGGTCGTGACGGTGGACGATGGCCCGGGCCCGCCCCTGTGCGGTGCATACGTCGCGCAAGGCGGCAAACAGCGGACCTTCGGCGGCGAGCCCTTCGAAATGAAGGAACAGCGCGCGACCGGCGTTGTCGTCGGCCCATTGCAGCAGCGCCTGCCAGAACCCGTGCTCGTGCCCCGCGGCGACGAGCGGGGTGCCGAGGAAGGCGTTGGCATGCAGCCAGTTTCCGATGTGCGGCAGCGGATAGCGGTCGTAACGGGCCGACCGGGCGAGGGGGACGATGCCCGTGGTCTCGCCGCCGACGGTGTAGTGCGCCAGCATCGCGCCGCCCGCCGCGTCGAACGCCGCGAGTGCGGGCGCCAGGCACCATCGTTCGGCGAACGGGTTGGGTTCGGAAGCGCGGACCGCGAGCCCATCCCATCCGGAGCCGCCGGGCGGCGAGCGCCACGGGCGCACCTCGAGAAGGTCCGCCCGCGGATCACGCACGTCGTATGGCCGGACCGGATGCTCCATCGCGGCCGCCCATACGGCATATCGCTGAGGGAAGATTTAACGCGCACATGCAAAGGCCCGCCCCGTTCGAAAACGGGACGGGCCTCGCGTTATCCGTGAACGACTGGTGCGTGTGTCAGCCGGCGCCGCCGGCGGCCAGTGCCGCCAGCAACAACAGGGCCACGATGTTGGTGATCTTGATCATCGGGTTCACGGCCGGGCCCGCGGTGTCCTTGTAGGGATCGCCCACGGTATCGCCGGTCACCGCGGCCTTGTGGGCTTCGGAGCCCTTGCCGCCGTGGTTGCCGTCCTCGATGTACTTCTTCGCATTGTCCCACGCGCCGCCGCCGGCGGTCATCGACAGCGCGACGAACAGCCCGCCCACGATCACGCCCAGCAGTAGCGCGCCCAGCGCCGCGAAGCCGTTGGCCTGGCCCGCGATCGCGGTGATGACGAAGTAGACCACGATCGGCGCCAGCACCGGCAGCATCGAGGGGACGATCATCTCCTTGATTGCCGCCTTGGTGACGAGGTCGACAGTGCGCGCATAGTCGGGCTTCGTCTCGTAGGTCATGATGCCCGGGTTCGCTTTGAACTGTTCGCGCACATCGACGACGACGTCGCCCGCCGCACGGCCGACGGCGGTCATACCCATCGAACCGAACAGGTAGGGCAGCAGCGCGCCCAGCAGGAGACCGACGATGACGTATGGGTTCTCCAGGCTGAAATCGACGTCGAGGTTCGGGAAGAACTCGCCGAGGTCGGTGGTGTAGGCGGCGAACAGCACCAGCGCGGCGAGGCCGGCCGATCCGATCGCGTAGCCCTTGGTCACCGCCTTGGTGGTGTTCCCCACCGCGTCGAGCAGGTCGGTCTTCTCGCGCACGCTGTCGTCGAGGCCCGCCATTTCGGCGATGCCTCCGGCGTTGTCGGTGACCGGGCCGTAGGCGTCGAGCGCCACGACCATGCCCGCGAGCGCCAGCATCGCGGTCGCCGCGTAGGCGATGCCGATGAGGCCGGCGAGCTGGTAGGCGATGACGATGCCCGCCACGATCACCAGCGTGGGCAGCGCGGTCGCTTCCATGCTGATCGCGAGGCCCTGGATCACGTTGGTGCCGTGGCCGGTTTCCGACGACTTGGCGATCGAGCGCACCGGGCGGTAATTGGTGCCGGTGTAATACTCGGTGATCCAGATGATCAGCCCGGTGATGACGAGGCCGAGCAGCGAGCACCAGAACAGGTCCATGCCGGTGAAGGTGACGACCTGTTCGGCGAGGCCTTCTTCCGCGGTTGGCTGACCGGCGCTGACATCCGCGAGGCTGCGGGTGATTTCCGTGCCAGTGCCGATCGCGGTCTCGATGCAGAGCCAGATCAGCGGGATCGAAAGGACCGCGGTGACGAGGAAGCCCTTGTACATCGCGCCCATCACGTTCTTGCCCCCGCCGAGGCGGACGAAATACGTGCCGATGATCGATGTCAGGATGCACGCGCCGCCGATCAGCAGCGGCAGGCTCATCATCGGCAGCAACAGGTCGCCGAGGCCCTTGAGGAGCAGCGCGGTGAGCACCATCGTGGCGCCCACGGTCACGACGTAGGTCTCGAACAGGTCGGCCGCCATGCCGGCGCAGTCGCCGACGTTGTCGCCCACGTTGTCCGCGATGACCGCCGGGTTGCGCGGATCGTCTTCGGGAATGCCGGCTTCCACCTTGCCCACGAGGTCGGCGCCGACGTCGGCGGCCTTGGTGAAGATGCCGCCGCCCAGGCGCGCGAAGATCGAGATGAGCGAGGCACCGAAGGCCAGCGCGACGAGCGCGTCGACCACCGCACGGCTGTTCGCCGCCAGCCCCATCGCGTTGACGAGGACCCAGAAGAACACGGCGATCGCGAGCAGTGCGAGGCCCGCCACCAGCATGCCGGTGATCGCGCCCGCGCGGAACGCCATCGTCAGGCCTTCCTGCAGCCCGGTCGAGGCGGCCTGCGCGGTGCGGACGTTTGAGCGTACGGAGATGTTCATGCCGATGAAGCCCGCCACGCCCGACAGGATTGCGCCGAGCACGAAGCCGATGGCCGAGATCGGCCCGAGGAACAGCCCGACGAGCACCGCGACGACGACGCCGACGATGGCGATCGTGGTGTATTGCCGCTTGAGGTAGGCCTGCGCGCCTTCCTGGATGGCGGCGGCGATTTCCTGCATTTTCGCGTTGCCGGCGCTTGCGCCCAGCACCTGGCGGCTGGTGACGAAACCGTAAACGACCGCCAGCGCCCCCAGGACAATTGAAATCAGAACAAGGTCCACGAACGTCCCCTCCCATTCCCTGATGATCGCCGCCTCTGACGGGCAGCGTAATGCGAAAGGTATAAGGCGGCGAGTCGGACTGGCAAGTGCCAAACCGAAGGGCTGTGAAAGGGGTCAGCCCGCGTGGCTGTAGCCGAGCCGGTCGCCCGGCGCGGGCGGCTTTCCGTCGATCAGAAGCCGGTGCCCGGACGAGGGTCCAACGCTGCCGATCCGATGCGCCGCGACCGGCGGGATGGTACCGGGGGGAAGGGTAAACAGCAGCGCGTAATCGTCGCCCCAGCGCAGCGCGTCGTCGCGGCGCTCTTCGGGACAGGCGAGGGGAACAGCGCCGCGGTCGAGGTCGATCGTCGCCCCGCTCGCATGTGCGAGTCGGGACGCGTCGAGCAGCAACCCGTCGGACACGTCCATCATCGCCGTAACCAGCGGAGCGAGCGCATGCCCTTCCGTCAGGAGCGGGCGGGGGCGGCGATAGGCGGTGCTGTCGTCGCCGCCTCCGCTGCGGAGGACTTCGAACCCAAGCATCGCAGCACCGACGCTGCCGGCTAGCCAAAGATCGTCTCCGGGCATCGCACCGGCGCGCGACGGAACCGGGATGTGGTTGGCGCGCCCGATGGCGGTCAACCCCAGTGCGCGCGGCGGGCCGCCGGACACCGTGTCGCCGCCCAGCAGCGGGACATCGTATTCGCCCAGCACCTCTTCGATCCCTGCCAGGAAGCGGTCGTCCCCGTCGCCCAGCATATGGCCGAGCAGCACGCCCACCGGCATCGCCCCCTTGGCCGCCAGATCCGACAGGTTCGTGGCGACGAGCTTCCACGCGACGTCGGCCATGTCCTGTCCGGGCAGCCAGTGGACGCCTTCGACCATCGCATCGTGGGTGAGGACGAGGGTCTCGGCGCCGATCTCGAGGACCGCGGCATCGTCGTCGAGGTTGCGCGCCGCCGGATGCGCCGCGAGACGGCGCAGCGCCTTGACGAAGGCGAACTCGCCGTTCAGCGAGCGCTCTTGGCCACCGCGTCGAGCACGCCGTTCACGAACTTCGCCTCGCGGTCGTCGAAGAACGCCTTGGCCACGTCCACCCACTCGCTGATCGCGGCGGCGACCGGCACGTCGGGCCGGGCGATGAGTTCGTAGGTGCCGCCCCGCAGGATCTGCAGCATCGTCTTGTCGAGGCGGGCGACGGTCCAGCCGCTGGCAAGCTTGCCGCCGACGAGCGCGTCGATCTCGTCGCGCCGGGCGAGGGTGCCGGTCACCAGATCGTCGAAGAAATCGACTTCGGCGTCCGCGAATTCGGCTTCGGTCTCCTCGTCTTCCATGCCGAGCCGGTGGAGGTGAAACTCGTCGAGCAGGCGCGCGGTACCGGTGCCTTCCATCTGCTGCTGGTAAAGCGCCTGGACGGCGGCAAGGCGCGCGGTCGAGCGGGCCTGTGAGCGGAGGTTGCTGTTCATTTCAGTCGTGTCTCGATGGAAAGGGCGTGGGCGGGCAGACCCTCGGCATGCGCGAGCGCGGCGGCGGCGGGACCGATGGCGCGGAAGCCTGCCTCGCCCGGCTCGATCACGCTCGTACGCTTCATGAAGTCGAGCACCGACAGCCCGCTGGAAAAGCGCGCGCGGCGCCCGGTCGGAAGGACGTGGTTGGGCCCGGCGACGTAATCGCCGACCGCCTCGGGCGCCATCCGCCCGACGAAGATCGAGCCTGCGTGGCGGATACCGTCCACGAACGGCGCGGGCTCGGCGACCGCCAGCTCGATGTGTTCGGCGGCAAGCGCGTTGGCGAGTTCCACCGCCTGTTCCAGCCGTTCGACGACGATCATCACGCCGTGATCGTCCCAACTCTGGCGCGCAACCTTGCCGGTCGACAGCATCGCGCAAGTGACGTCCACGCGATCCTCCACCTGCTCGGCGAAGGCGGCATCGTCGGTGATGAGGATCGATTGCGCGTCGGGGTCGTGCTCGGCCTGGCTCAGCAGGTCGGCGGCGATCCAGTCGGGATCGTTCAGGCCGTCCGCGATGACGAGGATTTCGCTGGGGCCGGCGACCATGTCGATGCCGACCACGCCGTAAAGCTGGCGCTTGGCCTCCGCCACCCAGGCGTTGCCGGGGCCGGTGATCACGTCGACGCGGGCGATGCGTTCGGTGCCGTAGGCGAGCGCGGCCACCGCCTGCGCCCCGCCGATGCACCAGATCTCGTCCACGCCCACGACGTGCGCGGCGGCCAGCACCAGCGGATTGGTCACCCCGCGCGGGGTGGGGGTGACGACGGCCAGCCGCTCGACCCCGGCGACCTTGGCGGGGATAGCGTTCATGAGCAGCGAGGAGGGATAGGCCGCCCGTCCGCCGGGCACGTAAAGGCCGGCGGCATCCACCGGCCGCCAGCGCGAGCCGAGCCGCACGCCGGCAGTGTCGGTCATGTCGCGGTCCTGCGGCAACTGCCCTTCGTGGAAGGCGCGGATGCGGTCCGCGGCGAGGACGAGCGCATCGCGCAAGATCGGCTCCAGCCCCTCGAACGCGGTGCGGCATTCGGCGAGATCGATCCGCCAGTCGCCTTCGTGGGTCAGCTGGTGGTCGTCGAACCGCTGGGTGTATTCGGCGAGCGCGGCATCGCCCCGGGCGCGGACGCGCGCGAGGATGTCGGTCACGCCCTGCGCTACGCCGTCGTCGCTGGTGCGCCGGTCCTCGACGATCCGGCGGAAGGCCGTCGCGAAGCCGGGATCGGTGATGTCGAGGCGCTTCATGCGGCCAACTCGCGGAAGCGTTCGACGAGTGCACCGACGCGCGGATCGGTCTTGAGCGCGGCGCGGTTGACGATCAGCCGGGCGGTGATCTCCATGATCCGCGCCGTTTCGACGAGCCCGTTGTCCTTCAGCGTCTGGCCGCTCGATACGAGATCGACGATGCGGCCTGCGAGCCCGAGTTCGGGGGCGATCTCCATCGCTCCGTTGAGCTTCACGCATTCGGCCTGCACGCCCTTCGCCTCGAAGTGACGGCGGGTGAGGTTGGGGTACTTGGTCGCCACGCGCACGTGCGTGCTGCCGTCGATGCTCGCGGCCCCGGCGGCCGGCTCCGCGACCGACAGGCGGCAGTATCCGATGCTGAGGTCCACCGGCGCGTAGAGGTCGGAGTAATCGAATTCCTCGACCACGTCGGCACCCACGATGCCCGCCTGCGCCGCGCCGTGGGCGACGAAAGTGGCGACGTCGAACGCGCGCACGCGGATGATGCGGGCGGCACCGTCGGCGGTAGCGAAGGCGAGGCGTCGGTCGGCCTTGTCGTGAAAGCCGGCTTCGGGCACCAGACCTGCGCGCGCCATCAACGGCAGCGCCTCGTCGAGGATGCGCCCCTTGGGCACGGCGAAGGTCAGCGGCGGGTTTTGCACGGCGCGGCGCATCTAGGGCGCGGGCAGCGAAAGGGCAACGCAAGGATGAACGAGCGGCCGAAATACGAATTGGTCGACATCGGCATGAGCGGCGAGGGCGCGGTCGCCCGCTCGTTCGAGAACCAAGTCGCCTATTGCACCGCCGCCAACGCCCCGATCACCGCGCGGGTGGTGGATGCCTTGCGCCGGCTGGTGGAAAGCGACGAACCCGGCGCGCTGCTCGATCGCATCCGCAAGTGGCAGGGCGCGCCGCTCGCCGATGCGCTGCCGCTCAGGATCGCAGGCGGCATCCACTCGCTGTGGCTGAGCCGGGCGCAGCCCGAACTCGGCCCGATCTATCGCGGGCCAAAAGCGAACGGGTCCGCGCAGGACGATGTCGCTCTGGTCCGCGACGCGATTGCCGCGCACGAGGCGCCGCTGATGGCCTGGCTGGCCGGGCCGCCGCAGACGAACGAGGCGGGGCGATCGAGCAACTTCATGGCGGCGATGTTGTGGCTGGCGGACCGGGGACTGCCGGCGGTGTTCGACTGTCTCGAGATCGGATCGAGCGCGGGGATCAACCTGATGATGGACCGCTATGCCTACAATCTCGGCGGGGTGTGGGCGGGGCCGATCGATCCGGTGATGCGGTTCGAACCCGAATGGCACGGCCCGCCGCCGCCCGACCGGCTGGTGCGGATCGCCGGCCTGAAGGGCTGCGACATCGCCCCGGTCGATCTCACCGACCCGGCGCAGGCGTTGCGGCTGAAGGCCTACATCTGGCCCGAGCACACCGTCCGGTTCGAACGGCTGGAGGCCGCTATCGCCGCCGCGCACGTGCAGCCGCCGAAAATCGGCGCCCAAAACGCTGCCGAATTCATCGAAACCGAGCTCGCCAGACCGCAGGCTGCCGAAACGACGCGGGTGCTCATGCACTCGATCGTCTGGCAGTACGTGCCGGCGGATCAGCAGGACCGCGTCACCGCCGCGATGGAGGCCGCCGGCGCCAGGGCGACGCCCGACAAGCCGCTCGCCTGGATCGCGGTCGAGGCCGAC
This sequence comes from Tsuneonella amylolytica, assembly GCF_003626915.1. NCBI lineage: Bacteria > Pseudomonadati > Pseudomonadota > Alphaproteobacteria > Sphingomonadales > Erythrobacteraceae > Tsuneonella > Tsuneonella amylolytica. The sequence continues at coordinate 745,883 of NZ_CP032570.1, read as the reverse complement.
CGGACCGTGCATCGCCACGGCACGAAGGTCCGCTACTGGCCCGGCGGCGAGGAAGCGATCCAGCTCACCTGGTCGCATCCCCACGGGGCGGACATCGACTGGCTGGCCTGAAAGCGCATCGAGACGACGCCGGGCCGCCCGCTCGGTGAACGAGCCGCCCCTGTTGCTGCAATGCAACATCGTCCGGTAGTTCGCATTTGCAGCGGAACCGGTATCACCAAGGGTGGTTCTGGAGGTTCTAAAGTCGCAACCCCTTTTGCAGGAATTCCCATGATCAAGATGCTGGCTTCGGCCTCGGTTCTTTCGCTCGCCCTCGTGGCGACCCCGACGCTCGCCCAGGACACCCCCACCACGTTCGACGGCCTCTACGTTTCGGGTGCCGTCGGCCTCGACGCCGTGGACACCGGCCGTCCGGGTCTGGAGTTCGACACCAACCGTGACGGCACGTTCGGCGACGTCGTGCGCACGACCACCGGCGCCAACGCCTTCTCGCCCGGCTTCTGCGTCGGCGCGGCGAACGGCAACGCGCCGGGTGCCGGCTGCGACAACGACAGCGACGACCTCGGCTACGCCGTGCGCGTCGGCTTCGACAAGCGCTTCGGCATGTTCGTCGGCGGCGTGCTGGTCGAAGGCGCGAAGAGCGATGCGGTCGAGAGCCAGACCAGCTTCAGCACCACGCCCGCCAGCTACACCTACACCCGCGGTGTCGATTACTCGGTCGCCGCCCGCGCGCGTCTCGGCATCTCGCCGGGCGACGGTCGCGGCCTGCTGTACGCGACCGGCGGCGTAGCCTACGCCGACATCGACCGTACCTTCACGACCACGAACGGCGCCAACTCGTTCACGCCCGACGGCAACGACGACATGCAGTTCGGCTACCAGGTCGGCGGCGGCGGCGAGATCCTGCTGGGCAACTCGTTCACGATCGGTCTCGAGTACCTGTATTCGAACTACAAGGACGAGGACGCCTTCGTAGCGGTCGGACCGGGCACCGCGCCGGCGACCAACCCGTTCCTGCTGAACGGCGGCGGCACCAACCTGCGCCCCGCCGACACGAAGCTCGACAGCCACTCGTTCCGGGTGACTGCCGGCTTCCGCTTCTGACGCGATCCGGCCTTTCGGTCGAAATCGAGGAAAGGGCGCCTCCGCGGGGGCGCCCTTTTTCGTTGGTTGCTTTGAAGCAGCGCCGCGCCGACCGACGGTTAGGTATGCCGGGCGGACGGTTCGGCCCGCCGGTCCCCTAACCGCCGGTCCGGTCCAGAAATTGAGAGATGGCCGCGTTGACCGCGTCCGGCGCTTCCCACGTCACGAAGTGGCCGCTGCCCGGCACCTCGAACAGCGTTAGGTCGTCGACCACGTCCGCCAGCCCTTCGATGTTGTCCGGCGGCAGGGCGAGGTCGTCCATGCCCCAGAGGACCAGCGTGGAGATGGCGAGGTTGGGCAGCGGCGGGCGGGTCCAGCCTTCGGGCACCGCGAAGGGCGCGTCCATCGGCGGCACGTCGATCGGGCTGGCGCGGTACCAGTTGAGCATGGCGAAGGCGGCGTCGCGGTCCTGCCAGTCTTCCAGCAGGCGGGCGCGTTCTTCGGGCGGCATGACGTCGCCGCTGTCCCACTTGATTTCCTGCAACAGGATGCCGCCGAGCCCGTGCTCGCTCACCAGCGCATCGTTCGCCGGATCGCGGAAGCCGCGCATGTACTGACTTGATTCGCGCTGGTGCGGGTTGGTGTAGAGCAGTTCCTGGAAGATCGCGGGATGCGGCGCGTTGGCGATCACTGCGCGGGTCACGCGACCGTTCATTTGCCCCGCCAACGCGGTGCCCCAGGCGATCGCGCCGCCCCAATCGTGGCCGAGGATCGTGAACGTCTCGATGCCGAGCGCATCGGCGAGCTGGAACACGTCGCCAATCAGCTTGTCGGGGGTATAGTCCGATACCTCGGGCGGCTTCGAACTGCCGCGATAGCCGCGCTGGTCCGGCGCGACGCAGCGGTAGCGGTCGCTGAAATGCGCGACCTGGTGCCGCCAGGTCTGGTGGTTCTCCGGAAAGCCATGGAGAAAGATCAACGCGGGCGCATCGGTCGGCCCCTCGTCGACGACGTCGAGCTCGATCCCGCTTGCCAGCTTGACCCGCTTCATCATCAGCCCTCCTTCAACCTCTCCATGTACCCCTTCGCGACCATGTCGGCGACCTGGTCGAACAGGGCGTCGGGGGTGCGGCGCGCTTCGCCCATCGCCTTTTCCCCGCCGGTCGCGACGATGATCTCGCGCGTGCCGGCGGCGATCCCGTCGAGCATCTCGGCCGCCGCCTCGTCGGGGTCGATACCCTCGTCGATCGCCTTGTCGCTCTTGCCCCGGCGGCTGCCGTCGGCGGTGAGCGCGTTGCGGCTGACGTCGGTGCGGATCGAGCCGGGATAGATGCAGTGCACCGACACGCCCGATTGCGACAGCTCGCCGCGCAGCGCATCGGCATAGCCGGCGAGCCCGAACTTCGCCGCGCTGTAGGCGGTGCGCATCGGCACCCCGACCTTGCCCGCGATCGAACTGACGAAGGCGAGCGCGCCGCTGCCCCGCTCGCTCATCGGGCCGATCAGGCCTTGCGCGAAGGCGATCTGGGCGAGGAGATCGACCTCGATGATGTCGCGATAGACGTGCATCGAGGTGTCCACCGCCGCCGAACGCTGGCTGATGCCCGCATTCGCGACCGCGAGATCGATGCCGCCCTTCCACCCCAGCGCGCATTCGGTCGCCTCGGCCAGCGCCTCCTCGTCGCGCACTTCGAAGGGCAGCATGAACGCCTCGCCGGCGAGCGAGCCCGCCACGTCGTCGAGCCGGCCGATATCGCGCCCCGACAGGATCACGTGCCCGCCGCGCGCGGCCCACTGGCGGGCGAGCGCCGCGCCGATGCCGCTGGAGGCGCCGGTGATCCAGGCCACCTTTCCCTTGATCTTCATGGGTAACTCACCGTCTTGGGGACTTCGGGAAGGGGGATGCGCTCCTCGCTGTCGCCGGGGACCAGCGGGAAGTTGCCGCCGCGCCAGTCTTCCTTCGCCTGTTGGATGCGATCGCGGCTCGAGCTGACGAAGTTCCAGAACACGTGGCGCTTCGTGGCGAACGCCTCGCCGCCCATCAGCATGACCCGGCCGCCGCGTTCGGAGGAGAGCCGCATGGCCTTGCCCGGCTGCAGGACCGCGAGATGATTGAGCGTGAGCGCCTGCCCGTCGATGCTCGCCTCGCCGCCGACCAGCATGACCGCCCGTTCGTCGGCATCCGCGTCGATCGGCAGGGCGCCGCCGGCATCGAGCACGATCTCGGCATAGATGGTCGCGGCGTGCTGGGTGGTCGCCGCCTTCGCGCCCCACAGTTCGCCCATGATGACGGTGGCATGCGCCCCGCCGTCGGAGACGTGCGGCAGATCCTTCTGCGCCTCGAACGCGGGATCGATCTCTTCCTGCCCGTCGGGCAGAGCCAGCCAGGTCTGCATGCCGTAGAGCTTGGGCCCGCCGACGCGTTCGGTTTCGGGCGAGCGTTCCGAATGCACGATCCCGCGGCCCGCGGTCATCAGGTTGACCTGCCCGGGGCGGATCGTGGCGAACGTGCCGAGGCTGTCGCGATGGTCGATCGCGCCCTCGAAGAGCCAGGTGACCGTGGCGAGGTTGATGTGCGGGTGGGGGCGCACGTCCATGCCGGTGCCGACGTCGAGCGTGGCGGGCCCGAACTCGTCGACGAAGATGAATGGCCCCACCATCGTGCGCCCCTTGCTCGGGAGCACACGGTTGACCTCGAACTGGCCGAGATCGTGGGTGACGGGGGCGATGGTGGCTTCGATCATGCGCCGTCGAGCTCCGGATAGTGGCGGAAGATGCCGTCCTCGTTGAAGGGTATGCAGCGGTCGGACGCGCGATAGGCCGCGATGCCGGGGAGAGCGGCGACCGCGTCGTGGCAGGCGACGAGACACGGGTAATCGCCTTCGACACCGGCCATGCGCCGGGGGAACATGTAGCGCAGCCCCTCGACCAGCTGGAACAGCGAGGTGTCGACGTGGCTCCACTTCTCGCCGAGCACGAACGGACCGTCGTTGGCTTCGAGCGCCCCTTCGAAATAGCCGAGGAACTTGGGAATGCGTTCGTCGCGGAAATGCTTCGCGGCCTGCTGCGCCGTGTCCTTCTGGTCGGCGTAATAGAGGCTGCCGGCAACAGGGTGGTGCACCGCGTGCACTTCGGCGACGACGTCGCTGACCGTCAACTGGAGCATGATGAGTTCCAGGTCGCGCGGCAGGTCGCCGGCGCCGAAGCCGTGCGCATCGGCGAGCCAAGTGAGGATATGGCCGACCTGTGCGATGGTGATAGTCTCGCCTTCGACCTGACAGGTCAGGTATGGCGGAGCGAACGGGGCGATACCCTCGCGGCCCTGCCAGTCGGCGACCAGTGCGTCCTCGCCATCATCGCGCGCGCGGTCGCGGTAGGGCACCCCGGCCGCCTCGAGCGCGAGCCGGACGAACTCGCCGCGACCCGGAATGCCGGGCCAGTACCAGAGGTCGTAGCTCATAGCGTCTCCTTCGTTGGCTCGTTCGGCGCGAAGGCGCGGATTGCGAGGGCGTGGACGCGCTGGCCGGGAATGTCGCCCAGTGCGGCGTTGACCATGCGCTGGCGCTGCAGGCGCGACTTGCCGGCGAACGCCTCGCTCTCGATCACCACGGTGAAGTGCGATTCGCCGCTGCCGTCGTCGCCCGAATGGCCGTGATGCGCGGCGCTGTCGTTGATCACCTGGAGGCGGTTGGGGGAGAATGCCGCGCTGAGCAGCGATTCCATCTCGGCTTGCAACGGACCGGCCATGCGCGCCGTCTTGGGAGTTGTGAGGCGGCTTGTCCATGCCTACCTCGGCCCGGATGCGCCCAACACGGTTCCACGGACGACACGACGACAGGATACAGGAATGCCAGGCCCCCGGCTGCGACGAGGCCGGGCAGTTCCGCGCGCCCGGGCCGCGCTCGGCCAGCTTCGACGGGCCGGGCGAATCCCTGTGGTTCTGCCTCGACCACGTGCGCGAATTCAACGCGAAGTACGACTGGTTCGAGGGCATGAGCGCGGAGGAGATCCTCGACGCGCAGCATCCGGCGGCGGGCTGGCGCAATTCCAGCACGCGGCGGGTGTTCGGGGCCGATGCCGCGGGCGACGCAATGCCGCGCTGGGCCGATTTCGACGATCCGCTCGATGCGATCGGTGCGCGCGCGAACGGCATCCGCAACCGGGCGCGCGACGAGGCGCGGTTCCGCAGCAACGCCGCGCGTTTCACCCGAGCCGAACAGGACGCGCTGATGGCTATGGAACTGTCGCCCGACATCGATCGGCAAGGCCTGCGTCGGCGCTATTCCGAACTCGTGCGGCTGTTCCACCCCGACCGCAACGGCGGCGACCGCAGTCACGAGGACCGGCTGCGCAAGGTCGTCGAGGCGTATCAGCTCCTCCGGCGGAGCGCCGCGCTGGCCTAGCCCCCCGAACCCTCCGCGCCTTGCGCCTCGGCGATCAGGGCATCGTCGATCGCGCGGGCGGCCTTGCGTCCTTCGCGCTCGTCCAGCCGGGCATCGTAGGCGGCGAAGGCATCGCGCTTCGGCAGTGTGCCGAACGCGAGACCCCACCCGACCTGGCTGCCGACATAGACGTCGGCCATCGTGAACCGGTCGCCGCAGACGTAGGCGCGGTCCTTCAGCAGGCTCTCGAGCGTGTCGACCATTCGGTCGTAGGTGCCGTATCCGATCATACCGGTACGGTCGGCGGGCACTTCCCATCCCATGCTGCGGTCTGTCACGGCCTGTTCCACCGGACCTGCCGCGAAGAACAGCCAGCGGAAATAGTCGGCCTTCTCGCCGTCGCGGGGCAGCAGGCCGGGGGCGGACATCTCGGCAAGGTAGTGGCAGATCGCCGCCGCCTCGGTGACTACGTGGTCGTGGCCGCCGCGATGATGGACCAGCGCCGGCACCTTGCCCATCGGGTTGACCGCGGACAGGCCGCCCTTGTCCTGCCAGTCCACCAGCACCTGCTCGTAGTCCGCGCCCGCCTCGTGCAGCGCCCAGCGGGCGATCTGCCCGCGGCTCATCGGGTTGGTGTAGAACGTATAGTCGGCCATGCTTTTCGTTCTCCGATCAGTCGCGGTCGGGGGCGCCGAGGGGGAAGTAGGCGCGGTACGGCCGTGCATCCTCGATACAGCGCACCGCAGCTGGCAGGGCAAGCAGTTCGGCACGCAGCGCCCGGACCATTGGGCAGTCATCGGGGATGCGCTCGACCCAATCGGCGTAGAACAGGCTGGGCATCGCCGCGCAGCTCACGAGGCTGACGTGCGGGGGCAGGTCGTTCCGGCCGAGCCATTCCTCCAGCCAGCGATAACCGTGGAGCAGTCCCGTCCGGGCAGTCTCGAGCGCGGCAGGGTCGGGGTTTTCGGCATCGGCGATGTGTGCGTTCACCGACAGTTGCGCGACATCCATGATGTAGCGATCGAAGAACCGGTCCGTCATCCGCGCGGCCGCAGCTTCGGCAGGGTCGTCGGGGATCAGCGGCGCCGGCCCCGGATGGCGCGCCGCCAGCCATTCCACAATGGCGGTCGATTCGAAGATCGTTCGCTCGCCGTCGAGCAGCAGCGGGAACTTGCCCGCCGGATGGTGGGCGCGCACGTAGTCCCAGTTACCCGGCACCGACGGATCGACGTTGCGGAACTCGAAGTCGGTTCCGTTTGCGTAGAGCGGCATCAGCGCCTTCCAGGTGTAGCTGGAAAACGGATGGCCGTAGAGGACAAGGCCGCTCACCAGCTGCCGTCCTCGATGCGCTTGCGGCGCTTGATCTCGCGGTCGCTAGTGGCGGCGATGGGGGCTTCGTCGGGGTAGGGGGGCAGCTCGCCGCCCGGTTTCCAGTGCGCGACGATCGCGCCCTTGTCGGTCACGCGGTGGCCGGTCATGTCCAGCTTCGCGACCGGTGTGCCTTCGCCGAACAGCCGCTTTCCGTGACCGAGGATGACAGGGTAGGTCATGGTGATCAGTTCGTCGATCAGCCCCGCTTCGAGCAGCGCCGGGTAGAGCGTGCTCGATCCCTGGATGATGAGGTCGCGGCCCGGTTCGGCCTTGATCCGCGCGACGTCCTCGACGCCCGTCAATCGGTGGCTGTTCCGCCATTCGAGCGGCCCGTTGCCGCGGGTCAGGGCGTACTTGTTCGCGGCATCGAACGCATCGCGCATCGGGCGGTTCTCGGGCTCTTCGGCATAGGGCCAGTAGGCGGCGAAGATGTCGTAGGTGCGCCGGCCCAGCAGCAGGTCGAATTCGGCGGAGAACAGTTCGCCGAGCGTTTCGCCCACGCCTTCGTCCCATAGCCGGAAGACCCAGCCGCCTTCGTCGAAGCCGCCGGTGGGGTCTTCGGTCGGGCCGCCGGGGGCCTGCATCACGCCGTCTAGCGACAGGAACGCGGCTCCGGTGATCTTGCGGGGCATGGCGTCAGTCTCCCTTGCGCGCCGCGTCGATTGCCGCGACGTCGATCTTGCCCATCTGCAGCATCGCTTCGAACGCACGGCGCGCCTCGTCGCCGCCGGCCTGCTGCGATTCGAGCAGGGTGCGCGGGGTGATCTGCCAGTTGAAGCCCCACTTGTCCTTGCACCAGCCGCAGGCGCTTTCCTGCCCACCGTTGCCGACGATCGCGTCCCAGTAACGGTCGGTCTCGGCCTGGTCCTCGGTCACGATCATGAAGCTGACGCTCTCGTTGGGCTTGAACATGTCGCCGCCGTTGAGGCCCGAGAACGCGCGGCCGCACACGGTGAAGCCGACCGTCAGCGCGTCGCCTTGCTTGCCGCTCGGGAAATCCGCGGGCGCGCGGAAGATGGGGCCGACCCCGCTGTCGGGAAACGTCTCGGCATAGAACCGCGCGGCCTCTTCAGCATCGCCGTCGTACCACAGGACGGTGGTGAGCTTGTCCATCTCAGGTCTCCTTGCGCGGGCCGACGAGGCCGATGGTCGCGCCGCTTGGGTCGTGGGCGTAGGCCGAATATTCGCCGCCCGGGATTTGTTGCGGTTCGCCGAGCAGCGTGCCGCCACTGTCGGTCACGGCGCGGCAGGCCCGGTCGATATCGTCCACGCCGGCGAAGTATTGCCAGCGCGAACCCTCGCCGCCGGGCTGCGCCTTTGCGATCGCGCCGATGCCGTCGCCGCCGTGCTGGATGAACTTGTAATCCCCCATCGGCCCCATCGGCATCGCGCCTTCCTGCGTCCAGCCGAACAGGTCGCGATAGAGCGAGACCGCCGCATCGGGGTCGGTGGTCCACAGTTCGTTCCAGCGCATGTGCTGCGCCTTCGCGTAATCGAACACGTCGCTTCGCGCGTCCGGATCGCCTTCGGGCGGGGTGGGGGCCATGACGTAGAACGTCGCGCCCTGCGGGTCGGCGACCATCGCCATCCGGCCGACGCCCGGCATGTCCATCGGCGGCATGTGGACCGCGCCGCCGGCGTCGATCACCGCCTTCACCGCAGCGTCGACGTCGGAATGGTGGACGTATCCGATCCAGCCCGGCCGCGCGCCCGCCGCCGTCATCTCGGCGCTCATGTCGAGCACGCCGCCCGCGTTGCCGCCGTCGGAGCGAGCGATCATGCGATAGGTGCCGCCGGTGGGGAGCGGCTGTCCTTCGGCGGCGATCTCCCACCCGACGACGTTGCGGTAGAATGTCCGCGCGGCCGCGACGTCGTCGGTGATCAGTTCGTACCAGATGAAGGCGCCGCGGTCGGCTGGATCGGTCATGGTCAGGCTTCCTTGTCCAGGAAGACGTCGAACCCGCCGACGATCATGCGCCTGCCGTCGAACGGCATATCGGTGCCCATCGCCTCCATCCGCTCGTCTGCCATCATCTTTTCTTCCGCGGCATCTGCGGTGGCCTTGTCAGGCCAGGTCATCCAACTGAAGACCACCTTCTCGCCGTCCTGAAGGTCGACCGCACGGCGGAAGTCGGTGTGCTTGCCGTCCTTGATGTCGGATTCCCATGCCTCGACATGGCCGGTGCATCCGTAATCGCGGGCGATCGGCCAGAACTTCTCGGCGACCTCGCGATAGGCGTCCTTCTTGTCGGCCGGGACGGGGACGACGAATCCGTTGATATACATGGGTCAAGCTTCCTTTGTCTGGGGCGGGGAGTGGGTGGCGAAGGCGGCCATCTGGTCGGCCATCGCCCGCCGGAAAGCAGGGCGCGCCATGCCGCGTTCGACGTAGGCGGCGATCGCCGGGTGCTCGCCGCGCAAGGCACTGCTGTCGAGTTCGCGGAGGCTCGTGATCATCGCGATGTCGGCGATCGAGAACGCCTCGCCGAGCCACTCCTGTCTGCCGACCAGCGCCTCCACCGGGGCGAGCCGCTTGCGCACGAACGCCTCGAGGCTGGGGCGGCGCAGTTCGGTCCAATCCTCGCCCCTGGCGAACGCATCGATGGTGGTGAGCTCCATCAGCACCGGCTCGACGGTGTTGAACGCGGCCAGCAACCACGACAGCGCGGTGGCGCGGGCTTGGCCGGCAGGCGGCAGCAGGCCCTCGCTCTTCTCGCCCAAGTGGAGGAGGGTCGCGCCGCTTTCGAACACGCGCACATCGCCGTCGCGCAGGGCCGGGACCTGCCCCCAGGGCTGCTCGTGGTAATACCCCGCCGGTTTGTCCATCACGTCGATCAGGTGCTCGGCATAGGGAATGCCGGCCTCCTCGCACGCCCAGCGAGGGCGCAGGTCGCGGACGTAGCCTTGCGCGAAGCCCGGCACCCACCGGTAGGCGACGATGACGACATCGGCGGCAGGGTCGATCATCGACATCGGGTCAGCCGTCTTGCGCTTCGGCGTGTGCCTGCGGGCCCTTTTCCAGAACCGCCGGGTCCATCCAGCTCGGTTCCCAGATGTGGCCGTCGGGGTCTTCGAAACTGCGCCCGTACATGAAGCCGTGGTCCTGCCGCGGATTGCAGTCGGGCGTTCCGCCCGCGGCGGCCGCAGCTTCGACCATCGCGTCGACCGCACCGCGATCCTCACGGCTGATCGCCAGCATGAGCTGCGCGCTCGCCTTTGCGTCGGGGATCGCCTTGCTGGTGAACGTCTTCCAGAAATCGTGGGTCAGCAGCATCACGTAGATGGCTTCGGACAGGAAGACCGCGGCGGCGACATCGTTGGTGTAGCGAGGATCGTTTTCGAACCCGATCGCCTCGTAAAAGGCTTTCGACCGGGCGAGGTCGGCCACGGGCAGGTTCACGAATATCGTCTGGGTCATCGCTCTCTCCATTCCGGTCGTGTGCGACTCGGGGACTTGCGATGGGTCGCACGAGTAGTTACCTAAAGCAACTGTGAAGTTACAAAAAGAAACCAAAGAGGTCGTGGAGGGGCACGGGCGGTGGTACGGCGACGCCTGCGGAACCGCGTTCGCGATGGAGCTCGTCGGCGAGCGATGGTCGCTCCTGATCGTGCGCGAACTGATGCTGGGCGCGCGGCGGTTCTCGGACATTCGCTCCAGCCTGCCGGGCATCAGCGCCAAGGTGCTGACCGAGCGGCTCGCCTCGCTGGAGGCTGCGCGGGTCCTCGCCAGGCGGCAGCTTCGCCCGCCAGGCAAGGCGCAGGTCTACGAACTGACCGAATGGGGCTACGCCGCCGAACCGCTGATCCAGGAGGCGGGGCGTTGGGCCGCGCAATCGAGCGCGCACGATCCCACGCTGCCGCTGTCGCCGGTGTCGCTGATGATGTCGATGCGCACGATGGTCGACCGCTCGGCGCTGCCGGGCGTGACGGGCCGGATCGGGTTCGCCATCGGGGACGAGAACTTCGTGGCCGAGCCGTCCGCGACCGGACTGCCGATCGTGCGCGCGCCGGTGGAGGGCGCCGACGCGGTGTTCCGCGCGCCCGCAGCCGCGCCGATCGCGGCGGGCATCTACGCCGGAATTCCGTGGGCCGATCTGGAGCGCGAGGCGGATCTCGCGATCGAGGGGGACCGCGATCTCGCCATGCGCTACGTCGCGCTGTTCAGCCTGCCGCCGCCGCTCGCCTGATTACGGCTGGCGGAATGCCCAGCGCAGCCCGTCGGACATCGTCTTCGTGGCGAGCCGGGCCGGCAGGGCGCTGACGGTCGGGCGCGACAACCCCAGCATCGTGCGCGCGTAGGGCGGCAGCAGGTCGACCGCAGCGGTGCCGAGCGCCCGCTGCACCGACCGCGGCGCGCCTTCGGGCCGGCCGTTGAGGACGAGGTCGGCCACCTCCCGCGCAGCTTCGCTGGCCGCGAGATCGGCGCGCAGTTCCAGCATCAGCGCTTCGGCGTCGTCGCGGGTTTCGGGCACCGGATCGGCATTGAGGGCCCGCGCGATGACGGCGAACTGGCGGAAGTATTCGTCCTGCTCTTGCCTCGGCATGTCGGGCCGCACGTAGGCGATATGCGCCTCGAGGAAGCTCGTCGCCTCGGCCACGTGGACCCAAGCCAGCGTGCGCGGATCGGTCGCGGAATAGGGGGTGCCGTCGGGCACGGTCCCGTTGACGCGGGTGTGGATGCGGTTGACCCGGCCAATCGCGGCCATCGCCTCGTCGCGGTGGGCGTAGGTCGTCTGCGCGATGAAGCGCGCGGTGCGCCGCAGCCGCCCGTGCATGTCGGCCCGGAAGTCCGAATGGTCGAGCACGCCCTGCAGCGCGTGGGGGTGCAGCATCTGGAGGAGCAGGCTGCGGATGCCGCCGACCATCATCGGCACGACGCCCGAATGCACCATGCGGATGGGCGAATCGCGTTCGAACAGCGCGTCGTCGCTGATCGAAACCGGCTGTTGCCCGGCGGCGGTATCATTGAACACCGCCCGCACCCGCCCGACGAGGGCGCGGCGGACGAGATCGGCGGGGCTGGGGCGCATGGCGCGACTATCGCGGGTGTATCGGTTGCAGGCAAGGACGCTTGCGGGCGGCAGCCGGCGCGGTTAGGCCGCTTCGCGATGAACGACATGACCGACCACCTCGACACCGCCCAGCGCACCGTACTCGCCGCGCCCGACACCACCGTCAGCGCGCGCGAGGTCTTCGGGCTCGACCTCGACTGGCAGATCCCCGCCTTCAGCCAGGCCGATCCGCGCGTCCCCGACCTCGACGAAGGCTACGTGTTCGATCCGGACACCACGATGGCGATCCTGGCCGGCTTCGCGCACGACCGCCGGGTGATGGTGCAGGGCTACCACGGCACCGGCAAGTCGACGCACATCGAACAGGTCGCCGCGCGCCTCAACTGGCCGTGCATCCGCATCAACCTCGACGCGCACATCAGCCGCATCGACCTCGTCGGGCGCGACGCGATCGTGCTGCGCGACGGGTTGCAGGTGACCGAGTTCCGCGAAGGCCTGCTGCCGTGGGCGCTGCAGCACCCGGTGGCGCTGGTGTTCGACGAATACGACGCCGGCCGCCCGGACGTGATGTTCGTGATCCAGCGCGTGCTCGAACAGCAGGGCAAGCTCACCCTGCTCGACCAGAACCGCGTGATCCGGCCCGACCCGCACTTCCGCCTGTTCGCCACCGCCAACACGGTCGGGCTGGGCGATACGAGCGGGCTCTATCACGGCACCCAGGCGATCAACCAGGGCCAGATGGACCGCTGGAACCTCGTCGTGGCGCTCAACTACCTGCCCGCCGATACCGAGCAGAAGATCGTCGCGACCAAGGCGCCGCAGACCGATCCCAAGACCATCGCCGACATGGTGAAGGTCGCCGCGATGACGCGGCAGGGCTTCATCGGCGGCGACATCTCGACCGTGATGAGCCCGCGCACCGTGATGACGTGGGCCCAGAACGCGGCGATCTTCGGCGACGTCGGCTTCGCCTTCCGGGTGACGTTCCTCAACAAGTGCGACGAGGCGGAGCGGGTGCTGGTGGCCGAATACTACCAGCGCGTGTTCGGCGTGGACCTGCCCGAAAGCGTCGTCGGCCGGAACTGAACGCGGCGCTTCGGCGCGCGTTCAGCTTGCCGGGCCTATCCATGCGTGTATTGACCTGATAATACACTAAACGATGGCGATGCGCGACATCTGGGGCCGATCCCGCAATCCCGAACCGGAGCCGCCGCAGGGCGGGTACTTCGCGCTGCACGACGCCTATGGCGACGAGCCCGCCGCCGCCGACCGGTTCGAGGAGTGGGACCGCCGGCTGGACGAACTCCGCCCTGCCAAGCGGACGTGGTTCGGTCGCCAGAAACGCTGGTGGATCGTGCGCGGCATCGCGGCCGTCATCGGTCTGCTGATCCTGATCGTCGCCTGGCTCGCCGTCACCGCGCCGCTGTCGAAATCATTGCAGCCGATCGCCGCGCCGCAGTTGACCCTGCTCGCCAGCGACGGCACGCCGATCGCGCGCAACGGTGCGGTGATCGACCGCCCGGTCGAGGTGAAGGCGCTGCCGCCCCATGTGGTCGAGGCCTTTCTCGCGATCGAGGACCGCCGGTTCTACAATCACTGGGGCGTCGATCCCCGCGGCCTCGCCCGTGCGGCGTGGACCGGCTACGGCGGCGGCAGCACGATCACCCAGCAGCTCGCCAAGTTCACCTTCCTCACCCCCGAACAGACCCTGACGCGCAAGGCGCGCGAGATGCTGATCGCGTTCTGGCTGGAGGCGTGGCTGTCGAAGGACGAAATTCTCGAGCGGTACCTGTCGAACGCTTACTTCGGCGACAACGTCTACGGCCTGCGCGCGGCGAGCCTGCATTACTTCTACCGCCAGCCGGAAAAGCTGAAGGCCGATCAGGCCGCGATGCTGGCGGGGCTGGTGCAGGCGCCGTCGCGCTTCGCGCCCACGAAGCACTACGATCGGGCGGCCAAGCGGATGAAGCTCGTCGTCGGCTCGATGGTCGAGGCGGGATACCTGACGCCGGCCGAGGGCGCGCGGATGCGTCCGCCAAGGCTCGACGTGCGGCCGGGCAAGGCGCTGCCGACCGGCACCTACTTCGCCGACTGGGCACTGCCGCAGGGGCGCGCGCTGGCCGAGGCCGGTTACGGCGGCCAGACGCTGACCACCACGCTCGATTCGCGGCTGCAAAGCATTGCGCGGCGCGCGGTGATGCAGGCGCCGGGCAAGGCGCAAGTCGCGCTCGTGGCGATGCGGCCCAATGGCGAGGTCGTTGCGATGATCGGCGGCAAGGACTACGAGAAGTCGCCGTTCAACCGCGCCACGCAGGCCCGGCGGCAGCCGGGTTCGACCTTCAAGCTGTTCGTCTGGCTGGCGGCGCTCCGGAACGGGATGAGCCCGGACGACCGGATCGACAACCGGCCGATCACCACCGGCGGCTACCGCCCGAAGAACGCGGCGGGCAACTATTCCGACAGCATCTCGCTGGAGGATGCTTTCGCCCGGTCGAGCAACGTCGCGGCGGTGCGTCTGCTGCAGACGGTCGGCAGCGAAAAGGTCATCGCGACGGCCCGCGATCTGGGGGTGCGGTCGCCGCTGGCCGAAGGCGATCCCAGTCTCGCGCTCGGCACCTCGACGATGACGCTGCTCGAACTGACGTCGGCCTACGCCGGTGTGGCGGCGAACGAGTTTCCGGTGCGCGCCCGCGCCTTCGCCACGCCCGAACAGGGCTGGCTGGCGCGGGCCTGGAACTGGTCGAACCAGACCCGCCTGTCGGGCCGCACTCACGCCGACATGGAAACCCTGCTGCGGGCCGCGATCAACCGCGGGACCGGGCGCGCGGCGTCGCTGTCGGTGCCCAATTTCGGCAAGACCGGCACCAGCCAGGATTACCGCGACGCGCTGTTCGTCGGCTACGCGGGCGACCTCGTGGTCGGGGTATGGGTCGGCAACGACGACAACACGCCCCTGAACGGCGTCACCGGCGGCAGCGTGCCCGCGCGCATCTGGCGCGACTTCATGGTTCAGGCATTGGGGCGCGGGGCGGCGCGACCGGCACCGGCGCCCGACGTACAGGAGGACCCCGGCGGCCCGATCGAGCCGCTCGACGTGCCGGGCCCCGGCGACATTCCCACCGAGTTCCCGCTGGGCGACGACCGCTCGCGGGTCCGGATCGGGACCGACGGGGTGACGGTCACGACCGACGCGGAGGGCCTGCCGGTCGACGTGCGGATCGGGCGCGAGGGGGTGCGGGTGAATCCCGGTCCCGCTCCGCCCCCGCCGGCGAACGAGCGGCCGTTGCCGGAAGACCTGCCGCCGCAGGTCCTGCCGCGCTAGTCGCTTTCGACCATCAGGATGTTCATCACGGCGCTCGCGATCGGTTTGGCCGGATCGTCCTGCCACGCCTCGACCGCCAGGTTGGCATTGCGCCGCCCCAGCCGCACGATGCGGCCCCGCGCGTAGCTCGCCTGCGGCTTGCCGGTGGACAGGTACTGCACGGTGACGTTGATCGGTTTCAGCAGCGGGTCGCGCCCCGCCTCCGCCAGCGCGCTGCGCAGCGCGGCGTAGCCGGCGGTTTCCAGCAGTCCGGCGATCGCCCCGCCGTGCCAGGCGCCGGGGCGCCCTTCCAGATCGTGCGAGAAGCCGAGCGAAAGGACCGGCGCGCCGTCGTCGGTGCCGGCTACGGTGACGCCGAGTGCGCGGGCGTAGGCGGTGAGGAGATCAGCCACGCCAGACCATCCGCTTGGGGTCGAGCGTCATGAACACGCCCGTCACTTCGGCCACGGCATCGCCGGGATCGCCGTCGTGGGCGGTGCCGCGGACGAAGGCGGCGCTGCGGGTCATGCGATAGCAGGTGACGCGCCCGATCACGGACGCGCATTCGCGCGCCGGCCGCAGGTAATCGACGCGCAGGTCGAGCGTGGCGACGGGACGGAACTCGCCGTTGGCCACCCAGATCGCCATGCCGGCCGCCATGTCCATCAGGCTGACGATGG
Organism: Tsuneonella amylolytica; assembly: GCF_003626915.1. NCBI lineage: Bacteria > Pseudomonadati > Pseudomonadota > Alphaproteobacteria > Sphingomonadales > Erythrobacteraceae > Tsuneonella > Tsuneonella amylolytica. The sequence goes on along the minus strand of NZ_CP032570.1, from coordinate 730,054 downwards.
GGCCGGAGGCGAGGACCGGTTGCCGTTCGTCGCCAACGAGGTCGGCGCGCCACGGCAGTTCGAGCTCGCACCAATCGTCGCCGTGGTCGCGGTATCGCAGGCCGAGCCATCCGGGGTGCGCGCGCTTGAGCACCCAGTCCGACAGGACGGCGGGGTCGAAGGTTCCGCTGAACATGTTCATGGCGCGTGCGGGTGACGCGGCGACGCGCCCAATGCAAACGCTAAATGGACAGCAGGCGAGTGAAGAGGGTGTGTGGACCTACGGCGCAGGCCGCCGCCTTGGCATTACCAAGTCGATCTACCCGTCTCGCGCATCACCATTGCCCATCGCAACCGCGCAACCGCGCCGGACGGCGGACGAAAAAAAACGGGGTCCGGAGACCCCGTTTTTCCATCTTTCGACGTGTCGCGTCAGCTTACGGGCTGACGGCGTCGTTGTCGTCGTCGCTCACGGCGATCACGATGCCGGCGATGATCGCGGCAACCGCGAGGATCGCGAGGATGTAGTTGCCGCCGCCCAGCTCGCTGGTTTCTTCGGCGGGGGCAGCGGCGCGCGGAGCGGCCTGGGCAGCGACCGGGGCCGCCACGAGAGTCGCGGCTGCGGCAGCAGCAGCAAGGTTACGGAACTTCATACGGTATCTCCTCGAAGAGCAGTTCTATCTTTATCCGTCGTCGTCGCCCTATGCCAAGCGGTTCATCAGGGCAACCCAATTTAAATACGGAATGGGCGGGTATCTCGGTTGCTCGGCATCATCGATAACAAGTGCTGCATTTAAGCAACGGTTGCGAAGGAGCGAAAGTCCCCCACCACTAAAGCAATTCGCGAAGCCTCCGATCGTTCCGGTTTCACCTCGCGAAAATGCAGACTTTACAACGAGGGACGGTTCTCACCGTTCCCGCTTTCCCGATTGCTCGATTCGGGGTTGAGATCGGGTTAACGTCCCGCAGGCGGCAGGTCCGCGGCGGGGCGATCGTCGAGGAATACCCGCTCGCCGCCCACCCAGGTCTGCATGATGCGCGTGTTGCGGACCTGTTCGGGTGCGACGAGCAAGGGGTCGCGGTCGATGACGACGAAGTCGGCGCGCATGCCGGGCTTCAGTTCGCCGAAGCGTGTCTCGCCGAACCCGGCGTAGGCGCCCGCCGCGGTGTAGGCGGCCAGCGCCGCCTCCCGGCCGACCGCTTCCTGCGGCATCCAGCCGCCGAACGGCTGGCCGTCGGGCCCGGTGCGGCTGATCGCGGCGGCGATCCCGGCGAAGGGATCGGGCAGCTCGACCGGCGCGTCTGACCCGAACGCGAGCGGCGCCCCGGTCGCCGCGATCGAGCGCCACGCGTATGCGCCCGGCAGCCGGGCCGCGCCCAGCCGCGCTTCGGCCATGACCCGGTCCGACGTCTGGTGGACGGGCTGCATCGAGGCGATGGTGCCGTTGCGGCCGAACGCCTGGATGTCGGCCGGCGAGACGACCTGAGCGTGCTCGATCCGCCAGCGCCGGTCGCCGGTGTAGGTGAGCGCGAGCTCGTCGATCGCCGATAGCGCCTCGGCATTGGCGGCATCGCCGATCGCGTGGACGGCGACCTGGAACTTGCCGAGCGCGGCGCGGCTCATCTCGTTGCGCAGGCGCGTGGGGCCGATAAGCGGCAGGCCGCGGTTGCCGGGATTGTCGGAATAGGGCGCCTTGAGCCACGCCCCGCGCGAACCCAGCGCGCCGTCGAGGTAGATCTTCACGCCGCTCATGTTGAGGCGGTCGCCGTAGAGCCACGGCGTCGGCCCCGATCCGGCGATGAGTTGCATCGCATCGGTTCCGGCGGCGTAGGCCATGATGCGCATCTTGAGCCAGCCGGCATCGCCCGCGCGGCGCATGGACTGCCAGCCTTCGATCGTGGTGCCCATGTCGGCCGCCGCGGTCACCCCGCGGGCGAAGAGCAGTTCCTGCGCCTTGGCGAGCGCGAGGTCGTAATCGGCGGGCAGCGGCGGGGGGACGGCCTTCTCCACCAGCGCGGTCGCGGCATCGACGAAGACCCCGGCCGGCGCCTTCGAGCCGGGCAGCCGGTCGATCCGCCCGCCCGCCGGGTCGGCGGTCTGCGCGGTGACCCCGGCCGCCTTCAGCGCCAGCGTGTTGGCCCATTGGGCATGGCCGTCGACCCGCGCCAGCAGCACCGGCCGGTCGGCCACCGCGGCGTCGAGCTCGGCGGCGGTGGGGAAGCGGCCGAGGCCCCAGGTTTCCTGGTTCCACCCGCGCCCGACGATCCACTTGCGGTCGGGATACTGCGCCGCATAGGCGCGGATCGCCGCCTGCGCCTCGGCCAGCGACTTCGTCTGGCTGAGGTCGAGCGTCAGCGCGGCGAACCCCATGTTCATCACGTGCAGGTGCGAATCGATCAGCCCCGGGATCACCACCGCGCCCTTGGCATCCACGCCGTAGTCGGTGCGTTGGGGCCGCTTGTCCTTTCGCTGCAGAAGCTGCTTTACGCGGCCGTCGTCGTCGATCCAGATGCCGGTGAACCGGGTGACGTTGCCTTGGCGGTCGATCGACATGCCGGTCACGTTGTCGACCAGGGTGTCGGCCGCGGCGGGGGCGGCGACCGCGAGAGCGGCGAGGGCGGGGGCGAGGAGCGGAAGGAGGCGGGCGGTCTTCATGGCGCTATCGCCTAGGCAAGAAAGCCTGTGAAGCAAATGAACAACGCGCGAGGTTTCCCCGCACGCGCGATTGGCCTAGGCGGCGGGGCCATGAGCGAAGCCGATCCCCGCCGCCCCGGCGACCCCGCCCTCACCATCGACGACGTGCGCGCCGCGGCGGAGCGAATCGCCGGCGCGGTCGTGCGGACGCCGACGATGTATTCCAAGACGCTGTCGGCGATCGCGGGCACGGACATCTGGCTCAAGTTCGAGAATCTCCAGTTCACCGCCGCCTATAAAGAGCGCGGCGCGCTCAACGCGCTGTTGCAGCTGTCGGACGAACAGCGGACCCGCGGCGTCATCGCGGCGTCGGCGGGCAACCATTCGCAGGGGCTGAGCTACCACGGCACCCGGCTCGGCGTGCCGGTGACGATCGTGATGCCGCGCACCACGCCCAGCGTGAAGATCATGCAGACCGAGAGCGTCGGCGGCAACGTGGTGCTGGAGGGCGAGACCTTCGACGAAGCCTACGCCCACGCGCGGCTGCTGGAAAAGGAACGCGACCTCACGTTCGTGCATCCGTTCGACGATCCCCACGTAGCAGCCGGCGCGGGCACGACCGCGCTCGAGATGCTGGCCGACGCGCCCGAGATCGACTGCATGGTCGTGCCGATCGGCGGGGGCGGGCTCATCAGCGGGATGTCCACCGTGGCCAAGGCGCACGACCCGGCGATCGATGTCGTGGGCGTCGAGGCGGCGCTCTACCCCTCGATGTACGGACGGATCAACGGCTGCCCGGTGGAATGCGGCGGCGATACCCTAGCCGAAGGCATCGCGGTGAAGGAGCCGGGCGAATTCACCGCCGGCGTGATCGCGCGGCAGGTCGACGACATCCTGCTGGTCGACGAGAACGCGCTCGAACGCGCGGTCAGCCTGCTGCTCCAGATCGAAAAGACCGTGGTCGAGGGCGCGGGCGCAGCCGGGCTCGCCGCCGTGCTCGCCCACCCCGAACGCTTCGCCGGGCGCAAGCTGGGGCTGGTGCTGTGCGGGGGCAACATCGACACGCGCCTGCTCGCCAACGTGCTGCTGCGCGACCTCGCCCGTTCGGGCCGCCTCGCGCGGCTGCGGGTGACGCTGCAGGACCGGCCCGGCGCGCTTTACAAGGTGATGCGCGAATTCGACGCGCACAACGTCAACATCATCGAGATCTATCACCAGCGCATCTTCACCACCCTCCCGGCCAAGGGCCTCATCACCGACATCGAGTGCGAGGCGCGCGACCGCGAGCAGATCGACGCCCTGATCGAGAACTTGCGCGGCAAGGGCTATACGGTGACGCAGGTCGAACTGAACTGACGCGTTAGGCAGCGGAAGGCACGCCGGGTATGGTCGATTTCGCGGTCGAGGCGCTCGACGATGTCACGCTGGACATCTCCCGCCCCGACGGGCTGCTCGCCGGGTACGACCTGATGAGCCCCTACGTCTGGACGGACCCGAAGGGGTGCCACCTGCTCGTGCGCGTCCTGCCCGACCCGCTGAAGGTGGGCGATCCCACGGGCATCATCTATTCGGGCGAGGCGGATGCAAGCGGCCTCAACTTCGTCATGGACCCGCACCCGGCGATCGCGCCGGGCCCCGCGCCGGACGATGCGAAGGGGGTGGAGGACCCGACCGTGGTCATCGCCGCCGACAGCGAAGTGCTCGTCTACTACACCGGCGTCCACGGCGATCCGTTGCAGGGCTGCATGATGGTCGCGCGCGGCCTGTCGCTTACCGAATTGGTGAAGGAGCGCGTGGTGCTCAAAGCCCCCGAGGGGGAGGGCAACATCAAGGAAGCGACCGTCGCGCAAGGGGCCGACGGACGGTTCCGGCTGTTCTACGAATACGCGAAGGACAACGCCTCGCGCATCGGCATGGCCGTGGGGCCGGGGCCGGACGGCCCGTGGGAGGTCGTCGCCGATCCCTTCACCGTGCGGGAAGGGTCGTGGGACAACTGGCACCTGTCGACCGGCCCGGTCGTAAACCTGCCGGGCATGGACCCGGTCATGTTCTACAACGGCGCGACCGCCGACGCGCGCTGGCGCATCGGCTGGATCGCCTTCGATGCGAACTTCACGCGCGTCACCGCCCGCGGGCTAGAACCGCTGATTGTCCCCCCGCCGCCCGAGCACCGCGACGGGACCGACATCGCCTTCGCCGCATCCGCGCTGGTCGAGGAAGGCGACACGATCCGGCTGTACTATTCGCTGGAGGACCGCATCCTGCGCCGTGCGACGGTACGGGCGTTCCACGGCTGAGTGGCGGCGTCGGGCGGAAGGCGGAAACTTCTTCGCAACTGTGCAAACTAAGTTTCCGTTAACGACGATACGTGGTTAAAGGTCTTTTACCGCCGGGGCCGCGTGGGCATACCGGCACGAGATCGCAGACCCCGCCCAAAGGTATCAGACCCAGCCGTGACGGCCCCCGTTCGCTTCCCCCGCTTCTTCGTGACGAGCCCCGCGCCGTGCCCGTACCTGCCGGGCCGCAGCGAGCGGAAGGTGTTCACCGAACTGAAGGGCTCGCACGCGGACGAACTCAACGACGCGCTGGGCCGGATCGGCTTCCGCCGCAGCCAGACGGTCGCCTACCGGCCGAGCTGCCTCGACTGCCAGGCCTGCGTGTCGGTCCGGGTTCCCGTAGCGGAGTTCGCGCCCTCGAGCGCACAGAAGCGGAACCTCAAGCGCAATGGCGACCTCGTGGCGACCGAATGCCGCCCGTGGGCGACCGGCGAACAGTTCGAATTGCTGCGCAAATATCTCGGCGCCCGGCATCCGGGCGGCGGCATGGCCGCGATGGACGAGATCGATTATGCGGATATGGTGGAACATACGCCCGTAACCAGCTATGTCGTTGAATATCGGGAGCCCGCGGAGGGACTGAAGCCGGGCCGTCTCGTCGGTGCCTGCCTCACGGACCGCCAGGGCGACGGGACGTCGATGATCTATTCGTTCTACGATCCCGAACATGAGAAGCGGACGGGTCTTGGCAACTATATCATCCTCGACCACATCCGGCGGGCTGCCGAGGACGGTCTCGGCTACGTCTACCTCGGCTACTGGGTCGAGGGGTCCGACCGGATGCAGTACAAGATACGCTACCGCCCGATCGAATTGCTCGGGCGCGACGGCTGGCGCCGGCTCGACCGGGAGCGGCAGGACGCCCTCATCGCCGCAGCCGTCGGCCGCCCCCGCGCCGGTCGCGACGAACAAAGCCCCGCCAAGGATGCGGCACTCCATCAGTTCGGCCGCTCCGAGTAGGATCGCCATTATCGCCGGTGCGTGTGCGGCCATTGTCGCCGCGCCGCTGCCGGCGCTGGCGCAGGACCGCAACGCGCCCGCCTCGCTCGAAGACCTCATACCCGACGCCGCGGTCGAGAACCCCGAGGCGTGGGCCCAGCAGGGCACCGAACCGCAGGATGACGACGCCGATCCGACGACTCCGTTCGTCGAGGTCGATCCCGATTCGCCGCTCGCCGAGCTGCCGCCGATCGACGTGCAGTGGCCCGACGATCTGGAATTGCCGCAGCTCGCCCCGCTGGAACCCGACGATACGATCCAGTTCGCCGACGTCGAGGACCCGGGCTTCGCGCAGCCCGGCCTTGCCGACGCCGAAGTCGTACGGATCACCAAGGGTCTGGTGCTCGCCTTCCCCAGCGACGACACGGCCTTTCCGCTGCGCGACGAATTCGCCGACCGGTTCAAGGGCCTGTCGACGATCGCCGACCTCGGCAGCAGCGACGACAACATCGCCCAGCTCGCCGCCCGGGCGAAGGCCGACGAGGAACTGCTCGGCACGCTCCTGCGGGTCTACGGCTATTACGATGCGCAGGTCATCCGCACGGTCGGCGGGATCCAGCCGGACGAAGAAGCGTCGAGCACCGACCCCGAGGTCCGCTTCGACGTGATCCCGGGCCCGCGCTACCGCTTCGGCGCGGTCGATCTCGGCGAGATTACCGCGGCGGTCGACGGCGGCGCGCTGCGCCAAGCGTTCGAGATCGAGCGCGGCGATCCGATGTCGAGCGACGCGATCGTCACCGAACAGGCCGATCTCGACCGCTATCTCGGCGAAACGGGCTATGCCTTCGCCGAGATCGACGAGCCCGAACTGCTGGTCGATCACGCGCGCACCGAAGGCGACCTGACGATGAAGGTCCGCCCCGGCGGCAAGTTCGCGTTCGGCCGGATCAATTCGAACCTCCCCGATTTCCTGTCGGGCGAGCATCTCGCCACGATCGCCCGGTTCGATCCGGGCGACGTCTACCAGCGCAGCCTCGAATACGACCTCAGGCGCGCGATCGTGACGACGGGACTCGTGTCCTCGGTCGCGATCACCCCGCGCAAGGTCGCCGACCCCACCGGCGAGACGATGGGCACGGTCGATCTCGACGTCGAGCTGACCAAGGCCAAGCTAAGGACCTGGGCCGGGGCAATCGGTTACGGCACCGGCGAGGGCTTCCGCATCGAGGGAAGCTGGGAGCATCGCAACCTGTTCCCGCCCGAAGGGATGCTGCGCGTGCGCGGCATCGCCGGCACCCAGCAGCAGCTCGCCGGTGTGACCTTCCGCAAGAACAACCTCGGCGGGCGGGACAAGGTGCTCACCCTCGACGCGTTCGCCTCGACGATCTCGTCCGACGCCTACGACGCGCGCACGGTATCGCTGATCGGCACCTACGAACGGCTGTCGACGCTGCTGTTCCAGAAACCGCTCAGCTACAGCGTGGGGCTGGAAGCGGTCGCGACTCAGGAACGTCCCGCGCCGATCGGCGGCGTGGCCGAACCGCGGCGCACCTTCTTCATCGGCGCGATTCCGCTCTATGCGCTGATCGATTCGACCGACGACCTGCTCGATCCGCACAAGGGTTTCCGCTTCGGCACCCGCCTGTCGCCGGAAATCTCGCGCACCAACCGGACGCAGAGCTTCTACCTTCGCAGCCAGGTCGACGCGTCGTACTACCAGCAGGTGACCGAGAAGATCGTCGTCGCGGGCCGGGTCCGCGCCGCGGCGATCTCCGGGACCGCGCTCGACAACATCGCGCCTTCGCGCCGGCTCTATTCGGGCGGCGGCGGCTCGGTCCGCGGCTACGGCTACCAGCGGATCGGCCCGCGCGACGCTCTGGGCAATCCCACCGGCGGGCGCAGCCTGCTCGAAGGAGCGATCGAGGCGCGCATCCAGACCGGTTACTTCGACGGCGCGCTGTCGGTGGTGCCGTTCGTCGACGCAGGCACCGTCAGCCAGTCGGTCACGCCCGATTTCGACGTCGTGCGCATCGGCGCGGGCGTGGGCGTGCGCTACAACACCGGGTTCGGCCCGCTGCGTTTCGACATCGCGACCCCCATCAATCCGGGGCCGGGCGACAGCCGGGTCGCGGTCTACGTCTCGCTCGGGCAGGCATTCTGATGGCGGGCGAGGGGGGCATCGACGCCGTGCCGGATCAGGGCCCGGTCGAAGGCGAGCCGATCGAGGTCAAGGTCCGCCGCTTCGCGCGCAGCCGCCGCGCGGCCAAGTGGGCGCTCGGCATCCTGGCCGGACTGGTGTTGCTGGTGATCGCCGCGCTGGCGGTGCTCAACAGCCCCATCGGGCACCGCTGGGTCACCGACCAGATCGCCAAGGTGGCACCCGCATCGGGTTTGGAAATCGATATCGGCCGGATCGAGGGCAACCTCTACGGCAAGGCGCGGCTGCACGACGTCACGCTGTCGGACCCCAAGGGCCGGTTCCTGTTCGTGCCGATGGTCGATCTCGACTGGCGGCCGACGAGCTGGTTCACCCGCGGGCTCGACATCCGCGAACTCACGACCCACCGCGGTACGCTCTACCGCCTGCCCGAACTGAACCCCGGCGATCCCGACGCGCCGATCCTCCCCAATTTCGACATCCGGGTGGACAAACTGGCCATCCGCGATCTCACGCTGGCGAAGGGCGTGGCGGGGCCGAACGCCGAACGGGTGAACCTGCTGGCGAAGGCCGACATTCGCGACGGGCGCGCGATGGTAGAGGCCGACGGGCGATTGGGGCGGTTCGATCGCATCCACGCACTGGTCGATGCCCAGCCCGACGCGAACAAGTTCGACGTCGATCTCGACTATCTCGCGCCGCAGGGCGGGGTGCTCGCGGGGATGATCGGAACCAAGGCCGGTTACCGCGCGCGGGTGATGGGCGACGGCACCTGGACGGCATGGAACGGGGTCGGCGAGATCAAGCGCGACGGCGAGCGGTTCGCGGCGTTCCGCGTGCTCAACCGCGACGGCACCTACACCATCGTCGGGCAGGCAAATCCGCAAGCCGCGATGGCCCCCGGCCTGCTGCGCGACGCGGCGAGCGAGACGGTTTCGTACAAGGCGGTCGGCACTCTCAAGGACAGCGTCCTCGACGGCACGGTCCAGCTGGTGACCGATGCGGTCGCGGGCAGCGCACGCGGTGCGCTCGACCTGGGCGAAAACGCGGCGCGCGCGCTGGCGATCGATGCCCGGATCAAGGACCCGACGCTGTTCGGACCCGGCACGCGGGTGGAGGGCGCCCGCGTGGCGGCTACGGTCGACGGCAGTTTCCGCGACCTTTCGATCGAGCACCGGTTGTCGGTGGCGAAGTTCGTGACCGGCACCACGCAAGTGACCGGGGTGACGCAGGAAGGCACCGCGACCTACGACGGATCGCGCTGGGTGCTGCCGGTGTCCGCCAAGCTCGCGCGCATTGTCACCGGTTCGGCGCAGGTCGATCCGCGGCTGGTGAACGGCACGGTCGGCGGGCGCGTCGTCTACCAGGGCAGCAGGATCACATCCGACGGCCTTGCGATCTCCTTCCCCGGCGCGAGTGCGCGGCTCGCACTGGCCGGCGATACCGGCACCGGCAACTACCGCGTGTCCGGCCCGGTGACGGCCAACGGCCTGGCGCTCGAGAACGTCGGCACGGTCAACGGCGGCGCGCGCATCGTGGCGACGTTCGGCAATGCGCCGTGGACGCTCAGCGCCGATTTCACCGGGCGCATCCCTCGCGTGACCAACGCCACCCTCGCGAACCTCGCCGGTCCGGCGATCGCGTTCAGCGGCGGCATCACGACGGGCGGCGAGCGGCCACTGGATTTCCGCGGCGTGAGCATCAGCGCTAGCAAGCTGTCGCTGACCCTCGACGGCATGATCCGCCCCGACCGCACCAGCGTGGCCGGGCGCGGGCGGCATGTCGACTACGGCCCGTTTACGGTCGAGGGCGCCTATACCGCGCGTGGGCCCGAGGCCGTACTCGTCTTCGCCGACCCGCTGCCGAGCGCGGGCCTCAAGGACGTGCGGGTGGCCATCGCGCCGATCCGGAACGGCTTCGGTATCGAAACGCGCGGCCAGTCGCTCCTCGGCCCGTTCGAAGGTACGATTGACCTCTTCGCCCCCGCCAACGCCGCGACCCGCGTCGTCATCCGCAAGCTCGACGTCTGGAAAACCTCGGTCACCGGCGAACTGACGCTGGGCGACGGGGCGGCAGCCGGCACGCTGGCGCTGACGGGCGGCGGGCTCGACGGGACGATCGCGCTCAGCCCCCGCGGCGGCGGGCAGGGCTTCGACGTCAAGGTCGCGGCCGACAACGCCACGTTCGGCGGCGAAACCCCGATCTCCATCGCGCGGGCCGACATCGACGCCAGCGGCGTTCTTGCGACCGGGCGCACGACGGTGGGCGGCAGCGTGTTCGCGCAAGGAATCACTTACGGCAGCCTGTTCATCGGACGTCTGGCTGCGCGTGCCGAGCTCGAGAACGGGTCGGGCACGGTCACCGCATCGGTCGCCGGACGGCGCGGCAGCCGCTTTGCATTACAGCTCAACGCCGGCATCGAGCCGGACCGCGTGGCGGTCGCCGCGCGCGGCGAGTTCGCGGGCCGTCCGATCACGATGCCGCGCCGCGCCGTGCTGACGCGCCAGCCCGACGGCGGCTGGCAGCTGGCGCCCACGCAGGTCAACTTCGCCGGCGGCGCCATCATTGGCTCGGGCGAGTTCGGCGGCGGCACCAGCGCGGTGAAGCTGCAGATGGCGGACATGCCGCTGTCGGTGGTCGACATCTTCACCGAGCTCGGGCTTGGCGGGAAAATCTCGGGCGTGGTCGACTTCACGACCAATCGCAGCGGTGTGCCCACGGGAGAGGCGCGGGTGAAGGTCGCCGGCCTGACACGCTCTGGCCTCGTGCTCACCTCGCGGCCCATCGATCTTGCGATGGTGCTGCGCCTCACCCCGAACCGGCTCGATACGCGTGCGGTCATCAACGAGGGCGCGGCCCGGCGCGGGCGGTTGCAGGCGCGGATTGCGGGGCTGCCCGCATCGGGCGCGCTGTTCGACCGGCTCCGCGCGGGCGACCTGTTCGCCCAGCTCCGCTACAACGGACCGGCCGACGCGCTGTGGCGGCTTGCCGCGATCGACGCGTTCGACCTCACCGGGCCCCTGTCGGTCGCCGCCGACGTCACCGGCACGCTGGCGACGCCGCGGGTCAACGGCTCGCTCGCGTCCAATAACCTTCGCCTGCGCTCCAGCCTGTCGGGCACCGATATCAGCAACGTGGTCGCGCGCGGCACGTTCTCGGGCTCGCGCCTGCGGCTGACCAGCTTCAAGGGTACGACGCCCAACGACGGCACGGTGCTCGGCAGCGGAACGGTGGTGCTCGAGGATCTCGGCACCAAGGGGCCGCAGCTCGACATTCGTGCCGCGGCCAGCAACGCGCGCCTGCTCGATGCGAACGGCCTCAGCGCGACCGTTACCGGGCCGCTGCGGATCGTCTCCGACGGGTTCGGCGGGACCATCGCGGGCCGCCTGATAGTCAACCGGGCGAGCTGGAGGCTTGGCACTGCGGCCGAGGACGGACAGATCCCGCAGATCAAGACGCGCGAGATCAACCTGCCCTACGACCGGCGGCCTGCCGCGGCCGCCAGTGCGCCGTGGCGCTACCTGATCGACGCGCGCGCGCCGAGCAGGGTGGACGTCGACGGCATGGGCCTCGACAGCGAATGGAGCGCGGACGTGCTGCTGCGCGGCACGACCGACAACCCGCGCATCGGCGGCCGGGCGGAAGTGATCCGCGGCGACTATAGCTTCGCCGGCACCCGCTTCGACCTCACCCGCGGGGTTATCAATTTCGACGAGAACACGCCGATCGATCCGCGGCTCGACATCGTGGCCGAGACCGAGTCCGAAGGGCTCGACGTGCAGGTGAAGGTCCAGGGCAGCGCGCTGCAGCCGGAGATCACGTTCTCCTCCACGCCCGGCCTGCCGGAGGAAGAAATCCTCGCGCGCCTGCTGTTCGGCGGGTCGATCACCGAGCTTTCGGCGACCGACGTGCTCCAGCTCGGCTCGGCGCTCGCCTCGCTGCGCGGGGGCGGGGGGATGGACCCGATCAACCGCCTGCGCACGGCCATCGGCCTCGACCGGCTGCGGATCGTCAGCGCGGACCCGGCGATCGGGCGGGCGACCTCGATCGCGCTGGGCAAGAACATCGGCCGGCGGTTCTACGTCGAAATCATCACCGACGGGCGCGGATACAGCGCCACGCAGGCGGAGTTCCGCATCACCAGCTGGCTCTCGATCCTCGGCAGCATCAGCACGATCGGGCGCGAATCGATCGTGGCGAAGGCGAGCAAGGACTACTGAGGCGGATACGAAGACGCCCGGGGCGGTTCGGACCGTCCCGGGCGTCTTCGTGTTAGGAATCGCGGCGCGTCAGGTGACCGGCGCGGGGTCCGCTTTCTTGAGCAGGCCGTCGATGGGCAGGACCACGCCGTTGGTGGCAGTGATCGTTGCACCGTCGATCATGGCTTTCGACCCGTCGGAGCCGGCAACCGCGATGTCCTCGCCGCTCTCGCTGAAGGTGACGGTGCCGTCGGCAAGGGTGGTCATGGTGACCGGGCCCTTCTTCGCGGCGATCGCCTTCCTGATTGCGTCGGGGGTCACGTTGCCGGGCAGGATATGCCCGCGCAGCACGGCGACGAGCTGTGCGCGGTGCTGTTCGTCGGTCAGCGTCGCGGCCTTGTCACCGAGCTTGCCGAACGCCTCATCGTCCGGCGCGAGCACGGTGTAGCTGCCCGGTCCGTCGAACACGTCGGCAAGGCCGGCCTCCGACAGAGCGCCCGACACCGTGGTCAGCCCCGGCGCACCGCCGATCGCGGCCGCGAGTGTCTGGTTCGCATTGTCGGTCTCGCCGGACGCGGTCGTCGTGGTTTCGCCTTGCGAACAGGCACTTAAGGGAACGACCACGGCCAGCGCGAGCGCGGCGGCGAGGGGTTTCATCGTTTCCATGCCGGGCCTCTTACGTCAGCAGCTGGATGGCAGCCTGGATGAGCTGCGTGGTGGGATCGACCTGGTACACGTACCCGTCCGAATACCGGTAGTAGGAGTCCGGGCTGTCGTAATATCGGTCCTGATAGCCGTAGGGGACGTTATAGACGTCGTATCCGTTCGGGATCCGCTGGCCGACCTGGAACTGGTCGCCCGTCAGCAGTGCGGCGATCGAGGTGATCGTCGAGGTATTGGGATCGACGCGGTAGAGCACGTCGTCCGCGTAGCGATAGCTGTTGGGCGAGCCGAGGTTGTAGTACTCCCGGTAGTAGTCCGGCACGCTGACCGGCTGGTAATAGCTCGGCCACTGGTTGCCGACCGAAAGAGCGCCGCCGAGCAACGGCAGGTATCCCAAGATGCCGCCGGTGTTGTTCACCCGGTACAGGTAGCCGTCGTCGTAGTAGTAGCGACCGTCGCCGATGCCGTTGTAGCCGTAATAGGACGGCGAATAGTAGGCGCTGCGATAGTCGTAATTGCTGTTGTTCGCGAGGCCCGGGGGAGTGCAGCCGTTATTCTTTTTGGCGAGGCCCGGGGGGCACCCGTCGATGATGCCGGTTTGCCGGCTATCGAAGCCGGTGTAGCGGACATTGACATCTCGGTAGTCGGCGCCCCGATCGGTACGGACATAGTTGGTGTCTTCGGCGCGGGCGTTTCCGTTACCGTTACCGTTGCCGTTGCCCCGATTGCCTTGGGCTTCCGCACGGCGCTCGGCTTTCACGGCAGGGCCACGATCGGCCTTGGCCGCAGAACCACGGTCGGCCTTGGCCGCAGGACCACGGTCGGCCTTGGCCGCAGGACCACGGTCGGCCTGCATGGAGGGGCCGCGATCTGCCTGCTTCGACGGGCCGCGGTCGGCTTTCATCGAGGGACCACGATCGGCCTGCTTCGCGGGGCCGCGGTCGGCCTTCATCGAGGGACCCTTGTCGACTTTTGCTGCAGAGGCGTTGCCCTTGCCGTTTCCGTTGCCGTTTCCCGGGCCCTTGCCCCCGCCGGGGTCGGCTTGAGCACCGGTCGCGGCAAGTGCGAGGGCCGCCGCGCTGATCATGAAATTGCGCATTGTTAAGCTCCTTTGACACAACCAACGATAAGACTCGGAAGCCGGTTCCATTAACGAGAAACAACCGTCCGATATCCTTTGTTTTCATACCGCTGGCGGCTACCCGGCGTAGAGCGCTGCCTCCGCGGCACGGCGGCGGACGAGACCGGCGAGCACCCCGCCGCTCGCCCGGTTCCACCGCGCGAATTCACCTGCCGCGGCGGCGCGGTCTCCTTCGCGATGGCGCCGCGTCAGGGTCGCGCGTGCGATCGCGCCGGTGTTGTAGTGAAAGCTGACCAAAGCATCGAACTCGCCCTGGCTCGTCGGTGCGTCGCCGATCGCGCGGGCGACGTCGGCGGCATGGCGCGCGATGTCGTCGATCAGGCGTGCATCGCACTGGGCACGGGTCCACACGGTGCCGCGGCGGATGCCCGGGCCTGTCGCGCCCCAGCCGATGGTCCACGGCGCGCCGCCGGTGCCGGGGTCGGGATAGGCTTCCACCAGACCGTCCTCGCGCTGGTGAGCGAGCCCTTCGAACCGTTTGATGAGGGTGATGCCCGCTTCGCTCACGGACCGGGTCGCCGGCTCCGATGTCACACCTGTCACACTGTCCAGGGGCAACGGAGCGGGGGCGGCGCCGGCGGCGTCGATCGCGGCATCGAGCGCCGCTATTTCGGGCGTTAGGAAACCCCGCCCGAGCAGCTTGCGGACGGCATCGAAGATCGGCTTGCGGTGCATGTGTGCCTCGTCAGGGTGGGAAAGAGGCGGCGTCATCTGGCAGAAAAGACCGCTGTAGGACAACGAAAAGGGGCCGCCCGGATCGCTCCGGACGGCCCCTCTGTTCGGTCGCCAGCGGCCCGCGGGCCGGGGCTTCTTACGCGCTGTAATACATGTCGAACTCGACTGAGCTCGGCGTGGTTTCCCAACGGCTGACGTCGGCCCACAGGATCTCGGCGTAGGCGTCGATCTGGTCCTTGGTGAACACGTCGCCCTTCAGCAGAAACTCGTGATCCGCCTCCAGAGCCTCGAGCGCCTCGCGCAAGCTGCCGCACACGGTCGGGACTTCGGCCAGTTCGGCCGGCGGCAGGTCGTAGAGGTTCTTGTCCATCGCCTCGCCCGGGTGGATCTTGTTCTGGATGCCGTCGAGGCCCGCCATCAGCAGCGCGGCGTAGGCGAGGTAGGGATTGGCCATCGCGTCGGGGAAGCGGAACTCCACCCGCTTGGCCTTCTCGCCAGTGCCGTAAGGAATACGGCACGATGCCGAACGGTTGCGCGCCGAGTAGGCGAGCAGCACCGGCGCCTCGAAACCCGGGACCAGCCGCTTGTAGCTGTTGGTCGTCGGGTTGGTGAAGGCGTTCAGCGCCTTGGCATGCTTGATGACGCCGCCGATGAAATAGAGGCAGGTGTCGCTGAGGCCGGCATAGCCGTTGCCCGCGAACAGCGGCTTGCCGCCGTCCCAGATCGACATGTGCGTGTGCATGCCGCTGCCGTTGTCGTCCTTGATCGGCTTGGGCATGAACGTCGCGCTCTTGCCGTAGGCATGGGCGACCTGGTGCACGACGTACTTGTAGATCTGCATGCGGTCGGCGGTCTCGACCAGCGTGCCGAAGGTGAGGCCGAGTTCGTGCTGCGCGGCGGCCACTTCGTGGTGGTGCTTGTCGCACGGCAGGCCCATTTCGAGCATGGTCGTGACCATCTCGGCGCGGATGTCGACCGCGCTGTCGACCGGAGCGACGGGGAAGTAGCCGCCCTTGGCGCGCGGGCGGTGCGCCATGTTGCCGCCTTCGTAGTCGCGGCCCGTGTTGGTCGGCAGCTCGATGTCGTCGAGCTTGTAGCCCGAACCGTCGTAGCCGTCGTAGAACTTCACGTCGTCGAACATGAAGAACTCGGCCTCGGGCCCCACGTAGATCGTGTCGCCGATGCCGGTCGACTTCAGGAAGTTCTCGGCGCGCTTGGCGGTCGAGCGGGGGTCGCGGGCGTACCATTCACCTGTGGACGGTTCGACGACGTCGCAGAACACGATCATCATCGGGGTCGCGCTGAACGGGTCCATGTAGACCCGCTCGAGATCGGGCTTCAGGATCATGTCGCTTTCGTTGATCGCCTTCCAGCCACCGATCGACGAACCGTCGAACATGAGGCCGTCCTCGAGCTCGTCCTCGCCCAGCACGCTGGAAACCATCGTCAGGTGCTGCCACTTGCCGCGCGGATCGGTGAAGCGCAGGTCGACCCATTCGACCTCGTTCTCTTCGATCTGCTTGATGACGTCCTTGGCTTTCGACATGTCTTACCTCTTGGATGGCCCGCTGGATGGTGCGGGTGGGGAGTGGAGCGACGCCAGGGCCGGCGCCACGAATTCAGATGGCCGCGTCGTCGCGTTCGCCGGTGCGGATGCGCAGCGCGGTATCGATGGTGGACACGAAGATCTTGCCGTCGCCGATGCGCCCCGTCTGCGCGGCGGCGGCAATCGCCTCGACCACGCGTTCGGCCTGATCGTCGGCCACGACGACTTCCAGCTTCACCTTGGGCAGGAAGTCCACCACGTATTCGGCGCCGCGGTAGAGTTCGGTGTGGCCCTTCTGGCGGCCGAACCCCTTGGCCTCGGTCACGGTGATGCCGGATACGCCCACTTCGTGCAGCGCCTCCTTCACCTCGTCCAGTTTGAACGGCTTGATGATCGCTTCGATCTTTTTCACGTGACCCCCGGTTGCGGCGTTAGGTGTATCCGTCCCCTCGCGCGGTTCAAGAATCGTGCCAAGGATCGCGGCATGGGCGTAGGCCATCGGGCCCGCAATTCAAAGGGTGGCTGGGCAAGATTCGGTGAGGCGAGGGGCCCGTACGGGCAACATTCCGAAGCGTGCGATTTTAGGCTGCCGCAGATGCGGGCAGCGGGTGCCTAAAATCAGGGCAGTTGAAGTCCCGCTGTCTCGCTCAAGCCGGCCATGAGGTTGAGGTTCTGGACCGCCGCGCCGCTCGCGCCCTTGCCGAGATTGTCTAGCATCGCGACCAGCCGGACCTGCGACCCGTCGGGCGCGGCGAAGACGTGTAGTTCCATGCCGTCCGACGGCGCGCGCGATTGGCGCAGCACCAGTTCGCCGCCCTCGGGCGTATCGCCCAAGCGCACGATCGGGCTTCCGTCGTAGAACGCGGCCAGGCAATCGCGCAGCGCGTCCGCGCCCGCGGCGCCAGGGATCGCGGCGAGAGGGAGCGGAACCTCGACCACCATGCCCCGGTGCGCGGGTACGACCGCGGGCGCGAACAGCGGAGGATGAGCAAGGCCGCACAGGACCTGCATCTCGGCCACGTGCTTGTGCCCCAGCCCCAGCGCGTAGCCGCGCCAGGCGATGTCGCGGTCGGCCTCGAACCGCTCGATCAGGCCCTTGCCGCCGCCCGAATAGCCGGACACTGCATTGACTGTGAACGGCCAGTCGGCCGGCAGCAGGCCCGCGCGAACGAGCGGCGCGACGAGCGCGATGAACCCGCTGGGGTAACAGCCGGGATTGGTGACGCGGGCGGCACCGGCGACGGCATCGCGGCCGACGATCTCGGGAAAGCCGTAGGTCCACCCGCCGCTGACGCGGTGCGCGCTCGATGCGTCGATCACCCGCACCGGGCTGGCCGGGTCGATCAGCGCCACGGCCTCGCGCGCGGCATCGTCGGGCAGGCACAGGACGGCGAAGTCGGCTCCGTTCAGCGCCTCGCGGCGGGCGGCGGAATCCTTGCGCCGGTCGCCAGCCAGCGCGACCATTTCGAACTCGGCTCGGCCCGCAAGCCGGTCGGCGATCTCGAGCCCGGTCGTTCCCGCCGCGCCGTCGATGAACACGCGCGTCGGCACGCTCTCAGCCCTCGATGACGAGCGCGCTGAGGGGGACGTAGCCCGACGGCCCCTGCGGACCCAGGCAGATCCAGCACCACGGACCGGCGTAGTCGAGCGCCTCGACCCGGGTCCCTTCGGCAAGGGTCGTCACCTCGTCCGATCCCTCGCGCGGCTGGCACAGCAGGGTCGCTCCGCCTTGGCCGATGGTGCGCAGTTGCGGCACGACATAGTGCGCGCACAGGTACGTCTCGGCGAGCGCGATGTGTGCGAGGTCGCCGCGGATGGGCAGCGTACCCGTCGCCGGGCGCTCGCGCGGACCGGACAGCGACAGCTGCCCTTCCGGCAAGGGATATGGCGCCGTTTCGGTCACGGCAGGAGGTTGCCCCGCTTCATCGTGCGGGCGCTTATAGCGCCGCGAGGCTGACGGCAAGTTTCAGCCGTAGCGGGCCTGCAGCATGTGCCACGCGGCGCGCAGGCCGTAGGCGGCGCCGCCCTTGGGCCGGCCGGGCTTGGCGGCGGGGCGCCAGGCGAACGTGTCGAAGTGCGCCCAGTCGATAGGCGTTCCGTCATCCTTGGCGCCAACGAACTTGTCGAGAAACAGGCCCGCCACGCTCGCACCGGCGAAGGCGTTGCCGTGCGCGTTGTTGGTGTCGGCGATGTCGGACTTCAGCCATTCGGCATAGGCCTCGGGCAGGGGCAGCCGCCACGGTTCGTCGTCGTGCGCCTTGCCCGCCTCGATCAGCGCGGCGGCGGTCTCGTCGCGCCGGGCCATCAGCGCGGGATAGTCGGGGCCGAGCGCCACGCGCGCCGCGCCGGTGAGGGTGGCGAAATCGATGATGAGGTCGGGGTTCTCCTCGCTCGCCCGCGTCAGCGCATCGCCGAGGATCAGGCGCCCTTCGGCGTCGGTGTTGCCGATCTCCACCGTCAGCCCCTTGCGGCTGTTCAGCACATCGCCGGGGCGGAAGGCGTTCGACGAAATCGCGTTCTCCACCGCGGGCACCAGCAGGTGCAGCCGCACCTTCAACCCCGCGCCCATGATCAAGCCCGCGAGCGCCAGCGCGTGCGCCGCGCCGCCCATGTCCTTCTTCATCAGCGCCATGCCGCTGGCGCCCTTGATGTCGAGCCCGCCCGAATCGAAGCACACGCCCTTGCCGACGATCGCCAGCACGGGGTCGCTTTCCTTGCCCCAAGTGACGTGAATGAGGCGCGGTGCGTGCTCGCGCGCGGCGGCGCGGCCGACTGCGTGGACCATCGGGTATTCGCGCTCCAGCGTCTCGCCCTTCGTCACCGAAAGCGTGGCCCTGTGCGCCTTAGCCAGCGCCTCGGCCTCGGCCTCCAGGGCGGCGGGGCCCATGTCCTCGGCCGGCGTGTTGACGAGGTCCATGACCTTGCACGTCGCGCGCGCCTCGGCCTGCGCCGGCTCGATCGCCCTTGCATCCTTCGTCAGCAGCACGCGCGGGCCCGCGGCATCGGTGTCGTCGCGATAGCGGGTGAAGCGGTACTGCGCGGTCTGCCAGCCGAACAGCGCGGGGCCCGGCTCGCGGCCGTCCACGCGGTAAGTCCCCTCGGGCAGAGCCTCGGCCAGCTTGGCGAGGCACCAGCTCGAAAGATTCGCCGGATCGGCAACGCCGCCGACCGCGAACCATCCGTCGCCTTCGGGAACGATCGCCACCTGATCTCCGCCGCCGGTGAACTTCTGCGCCTCCAGCGCGGCGCGCTGCCCCTTCGTCAGCTTCTTCGCCCAGTCGCCGAACCCGTCCTTGTTCACGAGGTGGATGGCGATTCCGGCCTGCCCGCGGTCTGCCTGGACGAGGGCGGGCTGGATCGTTTCGGTGCTTTTGCTCATGTACGGTCCACCTAGTGCCTGTCCGGAGAATTCCAATGCCGCATCACCGGTTCGCTGCCTTCGTTACGCTGGCCTGCGCCGCCTGTTCCTCGCCCGCCGAGGTCGCGGAGCGCACGGGCGTGACCGTCGATGCGATGGCGAGCGCGAGCGCGACCGGGGCGGCCGGCGCGGCGAAATCGGTGAAGGAGGAGACGGACGTCTTCAGCTACGAACTGTCCTATCCGGCCCAAGTCGGCGCGATCCCCGAACTCGCCGCGAAGATCGAGGCCGATGCACGGCGGTCGCGGAACGAGATGCTGAAGGCGGCCGAAGCCGAAAAGGCCGACCGGCAGGAGAACGATTTTCCCTTCAACCCGCACAGCCTGTCGAACAAGTGGCAGGTCGTGGCCGACCTTCCGGACTATCTCAGCCTGTCCAACTCATTCGCCACCTACACCGGCGGGGCGCACGGGATGTACGGCCTGACCGGACTGATCTGGGACAAGAAGGCGGACCGGTCGTTCCCGTCCGAAGAGCTGTTCACGTCGGCCGCCACGCTGGGCTCGGCAATGGGTGATACATTGTGCCGGTCGCTCAATGCGGAGCGGGAGCGCAAGGGGATGGAGATCGCCGCGCAAGGCGCGGACCCCATCTTTCCCGCCTGCCCCTCCTTGGACGAGGCGACCGTGCTGGTGGGGTCGTCCAACGGCAAGACCTTCGACCGGATCACAGTCTGGTACGGGCCCTACGTGGCGGGATCCTATGCGGAAGGGGCCTACGAACTCGATTTTCCGATGACGGCAAAGATGCTGAATGCTGTAAAGCCGGCCTATCGCGCGGCGTTCAGCGCGGGGCGGTGACTTTTCGAGAGGTTGCCCCTATGTGCAGCATATGACCGAATACCAGACCGTCACCGGCACCGAGACCGTCATCCGCGACGGCACCATCAAGCTCCACGGACCGGAAGGGTTCGAGGGCATGCGCAGGGCCGGACGGCTGGCCGCCGAAATCCTCGATGCGCTGGCGCCGATGGTGCAGCCGGGCGTGACCACCGCGGAACTCGACGACGTGGTGCGGCAGATGACGCTCGACGGCGGCGCTGTGCCCGCCACGCTCGGCTACCGCGGTTACACGCATTCCTGCTGCATCTCGATCAACCACGTCGTGTGCCACGGCATTCCGTCGGACAAGGCGCTGAAGGACGGCGACATCGTCAACATCGACGTGACTCCGCTGCTGGACGGCTGGCACGGCGACTCCAGCCGGATGTACCTTGTCGGCGACGTCTCGCTGAAGGCGAAGCGGCTGGTCGACATCACGCACGAATGCCTGATGATCGGCATCGAGAAGGCGCAGCCCGGCGCGCGGCTGGGAGACATCGGCGCGGCCATCCAGGACCATGCCGAACGGCATCGCTACGGCGTGGTGCGCGAGTTTTGCGGCCACGGCCTCGGCCGCCTGTTCCACGACGCGCCCGAGGTGGTTCACGCCGCGAAGGCCGGCACCGGCCCCGAACTGCGCCCCGGCATGTTCATGACCATCGAACCGATGATCAACCTCGGCCGGCCGTGGGTAAAGCTGCTCTCCGATGGCTGGACCGCGGTTACGCGCGACAAGAGTCTCTCCGCGCAGTTCGAACACTCGATCGGGATCACCGAGACCGGCAACGAGATCTTCACGCTAAGCCCGACGGGGCGCGACAAGCCGCCTTACAACTAGGCGTCATCCCAGCAAAAGCTGGGATCGCTCTCCCAAAATCACCCCCCGTCATCCCAGCGCAAGCTGGGATCGCTCTCGGCTAGAGGATGACCTCGAACAGATCGTTCCAGCTCGGGTTCGTGCTTTCGATCAGCTCGATCTTCCACGCGCGTTTCCACGCCTTCAGCGCTTTCCCGCGCGCAATAGCCGCCGACCTGTCTTCATGCGCTTCGGCGTAAACCAACATCCTAATTCCGTACTTCCGGCAAAAGGCCGAACCTTTCCCCTCGCGGTGCTGCATCATCCGCGCCGCAATATCCGACGTAACGCCGATGTAGAGCACGCCGTTCGGCTTGTTGGTCAGGATATAGACCCAGCCGCCTTTGGTCACTGTTTCACCATAAGGCCAGCGATCCCAGCTTTCGCTGGGATGACGGATCGGGAGTTCCGCTCATGTTTCTCTTGCTGCCCGCACCGCCGCACCGCTGGCAAACGGTGCCACAGCGCACAGCGCCAGACTGATCGCTCCACACAGCGCCAATCCCGCGCCGTCGGGGTTGGCAAGCGCGCCCGCGCCGAAGATCAGCACCGGCACCGCCAGCGGGATCAGCAGCAGGCCGCCCAATGCCGTGCCGCCGCGCAGAGTGGCGGTGAGGGCGGAGATGACGAGGCCGATCGCAGCGAGGCCGGGAGTGCCGGCCAGCAGCCCGAGGAGCAGCGTACGGGTCGTCTCGCCCGGGAGGCCGAGGAGCGCGCTCGCGGGGAGGGCGGCGAGGAGGAGCAGCGGGCCGAAACTCAGCCAGTGGGCGAGCAGGCGGACGGCGAGCACAAGCTCCTCCGAAATTCCGCGCAAGGCGAACTGGTCGAAAAACCCTGACTCCAGGTCGGGCGCGACGAGGCGGTCGATCGGCAGGATCGCGGCGAGCAGCGCGGCGACCCACAGCACCCCGCCGCCGGTGCGTGCGAGCAGCGGCGCGTCGGGTCCGACTGCGAAGGGAAACAGCACCGCGACCGCGACGAAGAACAGCACCGGCAGCCACGGGCCGCCGCGGCCGCCGCCGAACAGCAGCCCGAGATCGCGGCGGAGGAGGGCGGAGATCATGCGGCGAACTCCGCCAATTCGATCCGCCTGAGCCCCGGAAGCGCGAACGGCTGGTGCGAGGCGATCACCGCGATGCCGCCGTCAGCGCAATGGTCCGCCACGCGCGCCTGCAGACCCTCGGCCGCCCGCACATCGAGCCCGTTGAGCGGTTCGTCGAGCAGCCAGATGCCGCCTTCTCGAGGGGCGCTCTGCACGGAGCCTGCGCGCTTGCGCTGGCCGGTCGAGAGGAAGCGCACCGGCACTTCGGCCAGCGCCGGATCGACCGGCAGCGGTGCGCGATCGATCCGTGCCCAGAACGCCATCGCCTTGCCGAGCGGCAGGTGTTCGTCGAGCGGCAGGCTGCCGTCGAGCAGCGCCACCGGCCCGGTCCGCTCGACCGATCCCTCGAAGGGGCGCAGCAGTCCGGCGAGGATGCGCAGGAGGCTGGATTTGCCGGTCCCGTTCTCGCCCGCGACTTGCAGCGCTTCGCCCGGCCCGAGCGCGAACGGCAGGCCCGCGAACAGCAGGCGGTCGCCGCGCCGGCAGGCAAGATCGTGTGCGGCGAGACGGGCCCCTTCCATCGTCGCCCGCGTTAGGCCAAGGCCGGGCCAGCGACAAGCAAGGGAGACGCACCGTGGCCATCGCCGAACTGACCGAAACCGAACGCGGCGCCGCGCTGCGCGATCTGCCCGATTGGTCGCTGGCGCGCGAGGGCAAGGCGATCGAGCGCACGTTCACGTTCGCCGACTTCAGCGAGGCGTTCGGCTTCATGACCCGCGTCGCCCTGCTTGCCGACAAGGCCGACCACCACCCGGAGTGGTTCAACGTCTACAACCGGGTCGAGATTACCCTCACCACCCACGACGCCGGCGGGCTCAGCACCCGCGACTTCGCTATGGCGAAGGCGATCGACGCGCTTCTTTAGTTCCCGAGGGGGCGCGATGACTGCCGCGCCATCTTGCGCATCTTGCCCGGCATCCAGCGGCTGGCGAAGGCGGCGCGGCGCGCGGTCTTGCCCACCAGCGTATGCAGGCGCTGGCCGTGCACCGCATCCCATGCCGCCTGCGCGACCTCGAGCGGCGGAGTGATCTCCAGCCCGCCTTCGATCACGCGGCTGCGGATCGATTCGTTACTGCCCTGGTTGGGCGTCCGGTCGATCAGCGGCGTGTCGATGAAGCCCGGCATCAGGTCGCGAACCTCGATGCCGAATTCGGCCCATTCGGCGTCGAGCGCCTCGGTTATCGCGCGCACGCCGAATTTCGTCGCCGAATAGACGCTGGCGCCGCCGGTGCCGTAGATGCCCGCCGCGCTCGCCGTGTTGAGCAGGCAGGAACCCGGCGCGGTCTTCCTGAGGTGCGGCAGCGCGGCCTGCGCGCCGAACAGCACGCCCTTGAGGTTGATGTCGAGGCAGCGCTCGATCTCGTCGGTCGTGTTGTCGGCCAGCGATCCGCCGAGCGGGATGCCGGCGTTGTTGGCGACCACATCGATCCGTCCGCCCGCCGCGGCGGAGAACGCGTCCAGCGCCTCGTCCCACGCCGCGCGGTCGCGGACGTCGAACCGTTTCGCGAAGCTGTCGCCCGCGATCGCCGCCTGCGTGCCCGCCATGCCGCCCGCGTCGATGTCGCCGATGCCGACGAACCAGCTTCGCCCGGCGAAGTATTCCGCGATGGCGCGGCCGATGCCGGAACCGCCGCCGGTGATGAAGATCGCTTTCCGGTCCGCCATGTGCCGCTCTCCCGTGTCAGGAAAGCGGCACTAGCGCGGAAGGCATGCGATGCAAACGCCGGTCAGCCGCCGAGGCCATCGACGTAGGCGGCGCCCTCGACGACCTTCGCGGTCGATTGCGCCACGTCGTCGCCGATGGGTTCGGCCCGGCCGCCCAGACACTTCGCGAGGAAGTTCTCGGCGATCGCGTTGAAGGCGATGCTGTTGGCCGGCTTGGCGAATCCGTGCCCTTCGTCGGGGAACAGGATGTAGGTCACGGGAATGCCCTTGGCCTTCATCGCGCCCACGATCTGGTCGCTTTCCGCCTGGTTCACGCGCGGATCGTTGGCGCCCTGGCCGATCAGCAGCGGGCGCACGATCTTGTCCGCGCTGTAAAGCGGGCTGCGTTCCTTGAGCAGCGCCAGGCCTTCGGGCGTGTTGGGGTTGCCCATGCGGTCGTGGAACTGCTGCACCATCGGCGCCCAGTAGGGCGGGATGGTGGCGAGCAGGGTTTCCAGGTTCGACGGGCCGACTATGTCGACGCCGCAGGCCCACCGCTCGGGCGTGAAGGCGAGGCCGGCGAGCGTGGCATAGCCGCCGTAGCTGCCGCCCATGATGGCGACCTTGTCCTTTTGCGCGACACCGCGGGCGACCGCCCAGTCCATCGCGTCGTCGAGATCGTCCTGCATCGCGCGGCCCCATTGCAGGTTGCCGGCCGAGATGAAGTCCTTGCCAAGACCGGTCGAGCCGCGAAAGTTCACGCTCATTACTGCATAGCCGCGGTTGGCGAGCCACTGGTGCGCGGTGTTGTAGCCGTAGCCGTCGCGTGCCCATGGACCACCGTGTACGTAGACGACCATCGGCACCGGCGCGTTGGGCACGCCGTCCATGTCGGGATCGCTCCCCGGCGGCAGGGTGAGGTAGCTCACCAGCGTCTTGCCGTCGCGCGCCTTCACTTCCAGCGGGTGCATCGGTTGCAGCGGCGCGCCGACGAGGTCGGGACGCGCGGTGTAGAATTCGGTCAGCGTGTTCGCCGTCCGGTCGTAGAGCCACGCCTTCGCCGGCGAGGTCAGCGGATCGTTGGCGACGACCCACTTGGTGTCGTCGTCGGTCCGGCTGGTGACCGCGAACTCGCCGTCGAGCTTGCTGTCCAGCCAGTCGAGCGATGCCTTCACGTTCGGATCGAGCGCGGTCCATTCGGTCTTGAGGTAGTTCGCCGAATAGGCCTCCACCCGGCCGGTCCTGGGGTTGGTCAGCGAGCCGCCGATATCCGCCTTGGGGTTTTCCGCGATGACGGTCTTTGCGCCCGTTTCGGTGTCCTGCGCGATCAGCGCGGCGGTGTTCCGGCCGCGGCTGTCGATCCAGTACAGCGTCTTGCCGTCCACCGTGTAGCCGGCGGGCGATGTCGACAGCGCATCCTCCAGCGTCGTGCTGTCCGACGGCTTCTCGGCGATCTTCCCGTCGACGATGGGGAACATGTCCATCCCGCCCGCAGCGTTCGCGCGCAGCGCCATGCGCAGGTTCAGCGCATCGTCGGCGAGGAATCCGGCATATCCGCCGTCATTCTGCATGACGAGCGTGGTCTTGCCCGTATCGAGGTCGAGCAGGTGCACATCGTGGAAGCGTGCGTCGCGGTTGTTGAGGCCGACGAGGAGCTTGTCCTTCTGCGTCGTCGAGCCGCCAATGAGCTGGACGCGGGTCTTCTCGAACGGCGTCAGCGTTGTTTCCGCGCCGGTCGCCACGTCCACGCCGTAGAGCAGGAAGTTTTCGTCCCCGCCCTTGTCCTGGATGTATAGCACGCGCTTGCTGTCGGGCGCCCAGAAATACTGGCGGATCGGCCGGTCGGTCGCCGTGGTGATCGCCTTGGCCGCCGAAGGATCGCTGGCGGGCGCGATCCACACGTTCAACGTGTCGCCCTTGGGCGCGAGCCAGCTCAGCCACTTGCCGTCGGGGCTGAGGCGCCCGGCGCTGCGCGTGGGATTGCCCATCAGCACGTCGCGCGGGATCAGGGGATAGGATGCCAGCGTGGCCGGAACGGCTGCGCTGGCGGTCGTGTCGGTCGTGGTGGCCATGGGCATCTCTTGCATGGTTGTCGCGCATCCACCCAGCGCGAGCGCGGAGACGGCGATAAGTGCGGCGGTACGGATCGGTGACATGGTTCTTCCCCCTCGAAGCTGTCTTGCCATACTAAGACAGCTTGTCGCCGGGCGCAAGTTCGGTTCGGCGCCTAAAGCGCGGGGTTGTTGTAGCAGTGCCAGGTGAAGATGGCGATCGCCCCGCGGTGCGGGCGCCAGGGTTCGGCGAGCGCGCGGGTCTCCTTCTCGATCGGCCGTGCGTCCAGCCCGAGAATCTTGCCGAGACCCACCTGCACCGCTAGGTCGCCCGCCGGCCAGATGTCGGGGCGGCCCTCGGCGAACAGCAGGTAAATCTCGGCGGTCCAGCGGCCGATGCCCTTGATCCGGGTGAGTTCGGCGATCGCGTCCTCGTCGTCGGCGGGAAGGGCATCGAAATCGAGCGCGCCCGCGGCGACGAGTTCGCACAGGCTGCGCGCGTACCCCTGCTTCTGCCGGCTGAGGCCGCAGGCGCGCAAGGTGTCGAAATCGCGCGCCAGGATTTCGTGCGGGTCCATCGCCGCGCCGATCTCTGCCTCGAACTTGGCCCACATGCTCGCCGCGGCGGCCACGCTCACCTGCTGGCCGACGATGGCGCGCAGCAGGGTGACATGGCCGGTCTCGCGGATGCGCGGTTCGGGATAGCCCGCCGCCGCCAGCGCCCGCGCGATCGCCGGCTCGCGCCCGGCGACGGTATCGAGGCTGTCCCTGATCTCGTCCGCGCTCAATCCCACCGGTGGCCTCTCGTTCTTGCCAAAGATGCGGCGAGCCCCTAGCAGCCGCGCCGGATCGAAGCGACAGAGGAACGCGCCCCATGCCCAAGCTGATCGTCGTCAACCGCGCCGGCGAAGAGAGCACCGTCGACGTCGACGACGGCCTGACCGTGATGGAGGCGATCCGCGACAACGGCTTCGACGAGCTGCTGGCGCTGTGCGGCGGGTGCTGTTCGTGCGCCACCTGCCACGTCCACGTCGATCCGTCGTTCAAGGACAAGCTGCCGCCGATGAGCGAGGACGAGGACGATCTTCTCGAATCCTCCGATCACCGCGACGAGAATTCGCGGCTGGGCTGCCAGGTGCCGTTCACGGCCGACCTCGACGGCCTGCGCGTGACCATCGCGCAGGAAGACTGAGCCGGCGCGCCGAACACTAAGACTAAGCGCTCGCAAACCGGAATTGCATTGAAGGCGGATGGGGCCGGGCCTAGCTCGGAGCCATGCATTTACCGGTTCGCGCCAATACCCTTGACCTCATCGGCAACGCGCCGCTCGTCCGGCTCGCGGGGCCGAGCGAGGCGGCCGGCTGCGACATCTACGGCAAGTGCGAGTTCCTGAATCCGGGCGGCTCCGTGAAGGACCGCGCGGCGCTCGGCATCGTGCGCGACGCGGAGGAAAGCGGCGACCTCAAGCCCGGCGGCACGATCGTGGAAGGAACCGCGGGCAACACCGGCATCGGCCTGGCGCTCGTCGGCAATGCGCTCGGCTATCGCACGATCATCGTGATGCCCGACAACCAGTCGAAGGAAAAGATGGACACCCTGCGCGCGCTGGGCGCGGAACTGGTGACCGTCCCGCCGACCAAGTTCGCCGACTGCAACCACTTCGTCCACACCAGTCGCCGACTTGCGGAGGAGACCCCGGGCGCGATCTGGGCGAACCAGTTCGACAACACCGCCAACCGCAAGGCGCACATCGAGACGACCGCGCCGGAGATCTGGGAGCAGATGGAAGGCCGGATCGACGGATTCACCTGCGCGGCGGGCACCGGCGGAACGCTGGCCGGCGTCGGCATGGGCCTGAAGGACCGCGACGAGGCGGTGACGATCGCGCTCACCGATCCGCACGGCGCGGCGCTCTACAGCTATTTCGCGACCGGCGAGCTCGCCAGCGAGGGCAGTTCGGTCGCCGAAGGGATCGGACAGGGCCGCATCACCGGCAATCTCGAAGGCGCGCCGGTCGACACCCAGTTCCGCGTGTCGGACGAGGAAGGGCTGGAGTGGGTCGCGCGGCTGCTGCGGGAAGAAGGCCTGTGCCTCGGCCTGTCATCGGGCATCAACGTGGCGGGGGCAGTGGCGCTGGGGCGGCAGCTCGGCAAGGGCAGCCGGGTCGTCACGATCCTGTGCGACAGCGGTTTCCGCTATCTCTCCACGCTCTACAATGCCGACTGGCTGGCGTCGAAGTCGCTGCCCGTGTTCGACTGGCTGAAGGCAGGCGATGCGCCCGATCCGTCCGCAGATTGACTGGCGGCGTGCGTCGTTTAGCTTGAAGGCGATGGCGACCCGCCCGGACATTACCGACGATGCCGCGACCACACCGCTCGGCGGGACCCGCGCGCAGGCGCTGCAGCGATTGCAGGTGGGCGTGTCGCTGCTGGTCGGGATCATCCTCATCGTGGGCCTCGCCAACGTGATCGAGGACCGGGCCAAGCTCGCCGAGCAGCGGGCGGTGCCCGAAGCGGCCGCGACGGTGGAGGCGGTGCCGTCGGCCCCGGCGGTCGATCCCCTAGCCGATGCCGGCGTCACGCCCGATCTGCCGACGGAAGACGCCGCTCTGCCGGCCGCCCCCGCCGCCGCTCCGGCCCCCGCAGCGGGGGCAGGGGCGCAGGGTGTCGATGGCCGGTAAGGCGCGGCTGGCGCTCGCCGCCGCCGTTCTGGCGATCACCGGCGGGATCGCGGCATGGGCGCTGCCCGGGCGGGATGCCGAACCGATGCCCGCGGTCCGGCAGGCAAACGCGCCGGCGCTGGCCCTCTTCACCTCGCTGCCGATCTACTGGCGCGAAACCGACGACCTCTCGCAAGTGCTCGACGGTCCGTCGGACGGCGACGACGACGGCGATCATTCGGGGGAAGGGCACGGCGGCACCCACTGGGCTCGTACCGCGCTCGAGGCGGACTACCGGCTGGTTCCGCTCGATGCGCTCGACGGGGAGGATCTTGCCTCGCTCAAGCGGCTCGTCATGGCGCAGCCGCGTCCGCTCGCGCCGGCCGAAAACGTCGCGCTCGACGAATGGGTGCGTGGCGGCGGGCGGCTGCTGCTGTTCGCCGATCCCTTCCTGACCGAACATTCGCGCTTCGCGCTGGGCGACAAGCGCCGGCCGCAGGACATCGTCCTGCTGTCTCCTATCCTGAGCCACTGGGGCCTCGAGCTGCGGTTCGACGAAGACCAGCCAGAAGCCGTCCGCATGGTCGCGCTCGGCGGAGGAAAGGTGCCCGTCCGCCTGCCGGGCACGCTCGCCCGTATCGAGGGCGGGGTCGGCAGCGACTGCCGGATCGAAGACGGCGGCCTCCTCGCCACCTGCACGATCGGCAAGGGCCGGGCGACGATCGTGGCCGATGCCGCGATGCTGGAAACCGGGCGGATGGACGGTGCCAGCGCCCTCGACAGGCTTGTCCAACGCGCCTTCGACTGACGCCGTTCAACCGACCCACGGGAAATTGCTGGAAACCGGCGTCCGCCCGAGGGGCGGCGTGGAAAATCGCGCGCCCGACATGCCCGTTTGTCCACAGGGAAAACACGCGATTAACCGTGCTCTCCCGCATTTTCCCGCATTTTGCCCTTCCATCCCGGACGCAAGAAAGTTAATACCGCGTTCCATCGGACAGGCAGATTCCGTCACCGCCGCGACTCTCCGCAGCGGGCTGCCCGCAGCTGCGCGGGCGGCGACGGGAAAGGCGTGTCCGGTGGGGACTTCGATGCGGGGGATTGCGGCCAGTGGCGTCAGCGCCGTTCAACGGTTTCAGCGGACAGGCCTTTTCGCCGGCGGGCGACAAGGGTCGGTTCGTGCTGCCTCCGTTGTTCCGCAAGGCCGTCAAGGCGTCGAGCGACGGCGACAAGATCCTCTGCCTCGACAAGCACGCGCGGTTCGACTGCCTCGTCGGTTTCGGCCTGTCGCGGATGGACGAGCTCGAGGCGCAGCTCGACCGTGAGGAGCAGCGCGGCGGCGACGAGTTCGACCGTGACGTGCGTGCCCAGCAGCTGTTCGGTTTCACGCAGGTGTCGTTCGACGATTCGGGTCGCTTCGTCCTGCCCGACCACCTGCGCCAGCTCGGCCACATCGAAGATGCCATGTTCTTCCAGGGCGGCGGTCGCCAATTCACGATCTGGAATCCCGCCGAACTGATGCGGATGGACGACGCTTGGGCCGCCGCGAAGGCCGCCTGCACGCAGTTCCTGGCCGAGGGGAAGGCCAAGTGAGCGCGTCCCACATTCCCGTCCTGCTCGATGAGGTCGTCGCCGCGCTCGCCCCGCGCGCGGGCGAAGTGATCGTGGATGCCACCTTCGGTGCCGGCGGCTATACCCGCGCCCTGCTCGACGCCGGGGCGACCGTGCACGCGTTCGACCGCGATCCCGATGCCATCGCAGCGGGGGAAAAGTGGGCCGAGACCGCGGAAAACCCGCCCCGGCTGGTTCTCCATCCGCGCCGGTTCTCCGAAATGGTTAAGGCGCTCGCCGATTCGGGTGTGGCGCGGGTCGACGGGGTCGTCATGGATATCGGTGTCTCGTCGATGCAGCTCGACCGGGCGGAGCGCGGTTTCGCGTTTTCCGCCGACGGGCCGCTCGACATGCGCATGAGCCAGGACGGGCCGAGTGCCGCCGATTTCCTCAACGAGGCCGACGAGACCGCCATCGCCGACGTGCTCTACACCTACGGCGAGGAACGCCAGAGCCGCCGCGTCGCCCGCGCCATCGTCGCCGCGCGCCCGCTGGCAACCACCGGCGACCTCGCTAGCGTGGTGCGCAAGGCACTGGGCCATCATCCCGGTGCGCCGAAGGATCCGGCCACCCGCACCTTCCAGGCCGTGCGCATCCATGTGAATGCCGAGCTCGAGGAGCTGGAAACCGCGCTCGACGCTTCGGAAGAGCTTTTGAGCGAGGGCGGCCGGCTGGCGGTGGTGAGCTTCCACAGCCTCGAGGACCGGATTGTCAAGCGCTTCCTGCGCGATGCCGCGGGACAGGGCGGTGGTTCGCGTCACCTGCCGCAGGCGAGCGGTCCCGTGCCCACCTTCGCACGCGTGTCGAAAGGCATCCGCCCGACCGACGCCGAGACCGCGCGCAACCCGCGTGCCCGCTCGGCCACCCTGCGCCATGCGGTCCGCACCGATGCGCCGGCGCGCCAAGCGCTCGGGAGGGTCGCATGAGGGCCGCCGGCAGCCGCCTGCGCCAGCTCGGCTGGTTCGTGACCCTCGCGCTGTGCTTCGCGCTGTTCGTCGGGCTCACGTTCAAGGTGAATTCGGTAAAGAGCCAGGTGCGCCTCGCCGAACGGCAGATCGTCTCGCTCCAGCGCGAGAAGACGCTGCTCGAAACCGAATTCGAAACCCGCGCGAGCCAGCAGCAACTGTCGCAGTGGAACGCGGTCGATTTCGGCTACCAGGCGCCCACCGCCGACCAGTATCTCGAAGGCGAGCGCCAGCTGGCCGCACTGGGTGAGCGGCGCGACGTCGCCGCACCCACGCCGATCCGCGTCGCCCGGGCCGAAGACGACCAGACCGAAGCGCACTTCCCCGCGATGGTTTCGCCGCTGACCGGCAAGCCAGTGAAGATGCCGACCGCCGAAGCCTCGCTGGCCGACAAGCTGGCCGACGGTGGCGACTTCCTCGGCGGAGGCGACCAGTGAACGCGCTGACCGTCAGCACCGCGATCTATTCGGGCCGCGCCCGGCTCGTGACGGAGCGGCAGGTCTCGCTCGGCGTCGCGCGGATGCGGGTGCTGCTGGTCGCCGTCCTGTTCGCGGCACTGGCGTTCGCCGCCGTGGTGCGGATCGCATACCTCGGTTTCACCGATCCTGCGCGCGCGTCGGCCTCGTTCGAGGACGCCCTGCTCCCGCCGCGCGGCGAGATCACCGACCGCAACGGCGAGCCGCTCGCCCGCGCCTTCCCGGCCTTCGCCCTGTGGTACAATCCCGAAGCGCTGGGCGGCGGTAGCCCGCTGGTGAAGTCGCCCAAGGAAGTCGCACGCGAACTCGCCGCGATCTTCGGCGACATCGACGAGACCGAACTTGCCGACCGGCTGGCCAAGGGCAAGGCGGGGTACCTGCGCCGCCGGGTGCTGCCCGAAGAAGCCAACAAGGTGCAGGCCATCGGCGAACTCGCGCTCGAGCTGCCGCAGGAAACCGACCGCCATTATCCGCAAGGGTCGATGGGTGCGCACGTGCTCGGCTATGTCGGCGCCGACGGCAAAGGCCGGGTCGGCATGGAAGCCGTGCTCGACAAGCAATTGAGCGATCCGGCCACCCGGGGCCAGTCTGCTGCGCTGTCGATCGACGTGCGGGTCCAGGGCGCGCTGGAAGACGAACTGACCAAGGGTATGCGCGCGACCAACGCGCTGGGTTCGGCCGGCATCGTGCTCGACGTCGACACCGGCGAAGTCCTCGCGCTCGCCAGCCTGCCCGAATTCGACCCCAACCACATCGACCAGGCCGGCGTCGCCAACATGTTCAACCGGGTGACGAACCAGGTCTACGAACTCGGCTCGACCTTCAAGCCGCTGACCGTCGCCGCCGCGATCGACGCGGGCGCGGTGCGCGACATGTCGAAGCGGTATTCGGCGCGGCCGTTCCCCATCGGCGGCTTCACCATTCGCGACAGTCATCCGCTCGGCGACTCGCTCAACACCCCCGAAATGCTGATCCATTCGTCCAACGTGGTCACCGCGCACATCGTGCAGGATCTGGGCGCGGACCGGTTGAAGAAGACGATGGCCGATCTCGGCATGAACGAGCGGCCCTATATCGAGCTGCCGGCCAAGGGGTATCCGCTGTGGGCCAGCGGCAAGTGGCCGCTGCTGCGCGGCATGACGGTGGGTTACGGCCACGGCATCGCGGTGACGCCGCTTCACCTCGCGAGCGCCTATGCCGCGATGGTCAACGGCGGCATCTGGCGCCCGGCCACGATGCACAAGGTAGCGCCCGGTCACGCCGCCAAGGGCCGCCGCGTCTTCAAGGCGAGCACCAGCGCGCGGATGAACCAGCTGCTGCGGATGATCGCGGTCTACGGCACGGGTCGCAACGCCGACGCGCCGGGCTTCCGCGTCGGCGGCAAGACGGGTTCGGCAGAAAAGCCGGTCGCCGGCGGCTACAAGAAGAACGCCATCGTCGCGACGTTCGCCGCCGCGTTCCCGATGGACCGCCCGCGCTACGTCGTGATCGCCATGCTCGACGAACCGCAGGGCACGGTCGCCAGCAGCTTCCAGCGGACTGCCGCGTGGAACGCCGCGCCGGTGGTGGGCCGCCTCGTCCCGCGCATCGGCCCGATGCTCGGCGTCGCGCCCGACAGCACCCGCGACGTGGACCTCACCGATCTTGCGCCGCTCGTGCCCAGGGGACGCGGCGAATGAAGCTCGGCAAGCTTGCATCCGCCGCCGGCCTCGATGCCGGCGATGCCGCCGATGCGACCGTCACCGGCTTCGCGATCGATCACCGCAAGGTCGCCCCCGGCACCGTGTTCGGCGCGTTCGAAGGCGCGCGGGTCAACGGCGAGGACTTCATTCCTGCGGCCGTGGCCGGCGGTGCCGTCGCGGTCGTGGCGCGGCCCGGCACGGCCGTGGAAGGTGCGCTCCACATCGCCGACGAGCGCCCGCGCCGCGCCTTCGCCCAGCTCGCCGCGCAGTTCTTCACGCCGGTGCCGGAGACGATCGTCGCGGTGACGGGGACCAACGGCAAGACATCCGTCGCCGAGATGACCCGCCAGCTGTGGCGGATGGCGGGCATCAGCGCCGCCTCGATAGGCACGCTGGGTGTGACCACCCCGGACGAAAGCGTCTCGACCGGGCTGACCACGCCCGACATCGTCACTTTCCTGTCCAACATGAGCGGGCTGGCGCGCGAAGGCGTGACCCACGTCGCGTTCGAGGCCTCGAGCCACGGGCTCGACCAGTTCCGCAACGAGGGGCTGCGCGTCGCCGCGGGGGCGTTCACCAACCTCACCCGCGACCATCTCGATTACCACGCGGACATGGACGCGTATTTCGCCGCCAAGATGCGGCTGTTCGACGAGGTCGTGGCCGAGGACGGCACGGCGGTGATCTGGCGAGACGGCGATGGATGGGCCGATCGAGCTGAGGAGCACGCGCGGCGGAGGGGTCTCCGCGTGTGTTCAGTGGGCGGCGGGGGTGATCCGGAAAAGGGGATTCGTCTCGTCGCCCGCACCCCTTCCTCGCTCGGGCAGGAGCTCGTGATCGAGCATGCCGGGACGACCCGGACGGTGAAGCTGCCGCTGATCGGTGCGTACCAGGCCGCCAACGCGCTCGTCGCGGCTGGTCTCGTTATCGCGACCGGCGGCGATGCGGCCGCGACCTTCGATGCGATGGCGCGGCTGCAGCCCGTGCGCGGCCGGCTGGAGCGCGCGGCGCTCAATCGCGCGGGCGCCCCGGTCTATATCGACTATGCCCACACCGCGGACGCGTTGGAGGCCGCGATCGCGGCGCTGCGCCCCCACGTGTCGGACGATCCGCGCGGGCGGCTCATCGTCGTGTTCGGTGCGGGCGGCGACCGCGACCAGGGCAAGCGCGCCGAGATGGGCCGCGCCGCCGCCGAGCGTGCCGACGTGGTCATCGTCACCGACGACAATCCCCGCGGGGAGGATCCGGCGGCCATCCGCCGGCAGGTGATGGAAGGCGCGGTCGGCGCGCGGGAAATCGGCGACCGGCGGGCGGCGATCGCCACCGCCGTTAGCCTGGCGCAGGCGGGCGACATCGTCCTCGTCGCGGGCAAGGGACACGAACAGGGACAGATCGTGGGGCGTGGAGAGGACATGCGGATACTTCCGTTCGACGACGTGACCGTGGCGCGGGAGGCGGCAGCGGCATGACCCGGCACAATGCCCTGCGCGCCTGGCCGCGCGAGAAGCGCGACGGTTTGCGCCTCGCGCTGTGGACCGCCGAGGAAATCGCCGCGGCCACCGGCGGCACCGCCAGCGGCGCGTTCCAGTGCGCCGGGGTCGAGATCGACAGCCGCGACGTTCGCTCGGGCGACCTGTTCGTGGCGCTGAAGGGGGAGGCGACCGACGGGCACCGCTACGTCGACCGCGCTTTCGCGCAAGGAGCCGCCGCCGCGCTGGTGAGCGAGCCGGTCGAATGGCCGCACGTGCTGGTTGCCGATACGAGCGAGGCGCTCGCCGCGCTGGCCGCCGCTTCCCGCGCGCGCGCCGATGCCGTGCGGATCGGCGTAACCGGTTCGGTCGGTAAGACCGGGGTCAAGGAAGCTATTTTCGCCGCGCTCGACCGCGCCAGCCGCGGCGCGGCGCACCGTAGCGTCCGCAGCTACAACAACCATGTCGGTGTCCCGCTGTCCCTTGCGCGGATGCCGGGGCGCGCGAAGTTCGGCGTGTTCGAGATGGGCATGAACCATGCCGGCGAGATCGACGCGCTGACCGTGCAGGTCCGCCCGCACGTCGCGGTCGTTACCACGATCGCCCCGGCACACATCGAGAACCTCGGCAGCGAAGAAGCCATCGCCGACGCCAAGGCCGAGATCTTCGGGGGGCTGGAGGCCGGCGGCACAGCGGTGATCCCGGCGGACAGCGTCCACTACGACCGGCTGCTCGTCCATGCGCGCGATGCAGGCGCGAAAGTCGTCGCGTTCGGCCGCGCGGCCCATGCGCAGGCGCGGCTGCTCGACGCGATCCCCAGCGCCAACGGCGGTTCGCTGGTGACGGCCGACATCGGCGGCACCCGCCTCGTCTATTCGGTGGCGGAACCCGGCGATCACTGGATCATGAACTCGCTCGCCGTCATGGCGGCGGTGCAGGCGGCGGGCGGCGATCTGGCCGCGGCCGGCCTTGCCCTGGGCGAAATGGGCGGACTGAAGGGCCGCGGCGCGCGCCACCGGGTCGCGGTGCCCGGCGGCCATGCGCTGCTGATCGACGAAAGCTACAACGCCAATCCCGCCAGCATGCGCGCCACGCTCAAGCAACTGGGCCAGACCCCCGCAACCCGGCGGATCGCGGTACTCGGCAGCATGAAGGAACTGGGCGACTTCGCCCCCGCCATGCACGCGCAGCTGACCGAGCCGCTGGCCGACGCGCGGGTCGATCACGCGATCCTGGTCGGGCCGGAAATGGCGGCTCTGGCGCGCGAACTGGGGAAAGCGACCGGCGGCCAGCTTGTGCACCCCCACGGCTTCGCGCATTGCGACGGGCCTGGCGAGGCGATCGCGGCGCTCGAGGCGTTCGGATTGACCGGGGGGGATGCGGTTCTGGTGAAGGGCTCCAATTCGGTCGGCCTCGGCAGGGTGGTCGCGCATTTCGCCGAACGGGCGGGCTGAGGTTCGATGCTCTATCTCTGGGCCGAGTACATGCAGTTCGAGGGGCTCTTCAACCTCGTCCGCTACCAGACCTTCCGCGCCGGCGCGACGATCATGACCGCGCTCGTCATCGGCCTCGTCATCGGGCCGCGGATGATCGACATGCTGCGCGTGCGGCAGGGCAAGGGGCAGCCGATCCGCGAGGACGGGCCGCAGACCCATTTCGCCAAGCGCGGCACGCCGACGATGGGCGGCCTGATGATCCTCGTCAGCCTGCTCGCCGCCTCGCTCATCTGGATGGACCTCGGGAACCCGTTCGTGTGGGCATGCATCGCGGTGACCGTCGGGTTCGGCGCGATCGGCTTCCTCGACGACCTCGATAAAGTGCGCAAGGCGAGCCACAAGGGCGTGTCGGGCAAGGTCCGCCTGCTGATGGAGTTCGTCGTCGCGGGCATCGCCAGCTGGATCGTGGTCAGCCAGATCAGCACGTTCCTCTATGTGCCGTTCCTGGTGGGCAAGGGCATTCCGCTGGGGCCGTTCTACTTCGTTTTCGCGGCGCTGGTGATGGTGGGCGCGGGCAACGCGGTGAACCTCACCGACGGGCTCGACGGCTTGGCGACGATGCCGGTGATCATCGCCAGCGGCACGTTCGCGATCATCGCCTACCTCGCCGGACGGGCGGACTATTCGGCCTATCTCGGTATCCCGCACGTGCCCGGCGCAGGCGAGCTGGCGATCTTCTGCGCCTCGATCATGGGGGCGGGGCTCGCATTCCTGTGGTTCAACGCGCCGCCCGCAGCGGTCTTCATGGGCGATACGGGGAGCCTCGCGCTCGGCGGAGCATTGGGCGCGATCGCGGTGGCCAGCCACCACGAGATCGTGCTAGCGGTTGTCGGCGGGCTGTTCGTGTTCGAGGCTCTGTCGGTCATCATCCAGGTGTTCTGGTTCAAGCGGACCGGCAAGCGCGTGTTTCGCATGGCCCCCATCCACCACCATTTCGAACAGCTCGGCTGGTCCGAGAGCAAGGTCGTGATCCGGTTCTGGATCGTCTCGATCGTGCTCGCGCTCATCGGCCTCGCGACGCTGAAGCTGCGGTGATCACGAGCCCCGCCTTCTCGAGCAAACGCTACGCCGTCCTCGGCCTCGCGCGGAGCGGGCTGGCGACGGTCGAGGCGCTGGTGGCGAGCGGCGCGCACGTGACCGCGTGGGATCGGCAGGACAACGCGCGCGCGAAGGTCGACCCGGCGAACGTGCGCCTCGCCGACCCGCTCGAGATCGACCTCACCGGATACGACGGCGTGGTCGTCTCGCCCGGCGTGCCGCTCAACACCCACCCGATCGCCGCGCGCGCCGCGCAGTTCGGCGTTCCGGTGATCGGCGACATCGAACTTTTCGCCCAGGCCCGCGCCTGCCTGCCGCCGCATAAGGTCGTCGGCATCACCGGCACCAACGGCAAGAGCACCACGACCGCGCTGGTCCACCACATCCTCCAGACCGCTGGCGTGCCGACCACGATGGGCGGCAACATCGGCCTGCCGATCCTGGCGCAGGACCCGCTTCCGGAGGGCGGGGTCTACGTGCTGGAGCTTTCGAGCTATCAGATCGATCTGACCTACTCGCTTGATTGCGATGTGGCGGTGCTGCTCAATGTGACGCCGGATCATTTGGATAGGTACGCAGATTTCGACGCGTATAAGAGGTCTAAGCTGCGTCTGTTTGAGATGCAGTCTAACAATCATGACGCGGTCTATCATTTCGATGGGGACGAGGCGCGCGACGTGGAGCGGTCGCCCAACAGCGTTGGGAGCAGCTGGTTTACGAACGATCCAGTTGGCATGCTGTCGCGGCAAGCAGAATGGCCATCGCTGCAGGGCCCCCACAACATGCAAAATGCCGCGGCCGCCGTTGACGTTTGCGGTGCACTTGGCTTGGCGAACGATCAAATCGATCACGGCCTCCGCACCTTCACCGGCCTCCCCCACCGCATGGAGCGGGTCGCCACGCACAACGGCGTGCTGTTCGTCAACGACAGCAAGGCGACAAACACCGACAGTTCCGCCCCCGCGCTCGCGGCCTATCCGCCCGAGGGCAACGGCCCGCGTGTCCACTGGATCGTCGGCGGGCTGCCCAAGGAGGACGGGCTCGGCGCGACCGAGCAACACCTCGCCAACGTCAAGGCCGCCTACACTATCGGCGAGGCCGGTCCGCGTTTTGCCGAACTGCTCGAAGGACGCGTGCCCGTCGTCGTCCGCGCCGAGATGATGTGCGAGGCGGTGCGCGCGGCGATGGCGGCGGCGGTGCCGGGCGATGTCGTGCTGCTCTCCCCCGCCTGCGCCAGCTTCGACCAGTTCAAGGACTACGGACAGCGCGGGGACCGCTTCCGCCAGTTCGTCGAGGCGTTGTCGGACGACCCCGCCGCCAACCCCTGCGAGAACGCCGCATGACCGAGCGGCCCTACATCCCCCGCAGCGGCGCCAACCTGCCCGCGCAGGCCCGCCGGCCCGGCGGCTGGCGTGCCGACGTCAAGATCTGGTGGCGCGAGATCGACCGCGTGCTGCTCGGCCTTATCCTGCTGCTCATGCTGATCGGCACCGCAGCCGTGTTCGCCGCCAGCCCGGCGAGCGCGCATCGCCTCTCCACCCGCAACATCACTCTGCCCGAACTCTATTTCTACTGGGCGCACGTGCGCTGGCAGGCGGTCGGCCTTGTCGTGCTGTTCGCCGCCTCCGCGCTCAGCCGCGAGAATGCGCGGCGGGCGGGCATCCTGCTGTCGGCCCTGATGATCGGCTTCCTGCTGCTGGTCCCGGTGATCGGCAGCGAGATCAACGGGGCGAAGCGGTGGATCAACCTCGGCATCGCGGGCTTCCAGCCTAGCGAATTCCTCAAGCCAGGCTTCGCGATCCTGCTCGCGTGGATCGTCAGCTGGCGTTCGCGCGACCCGAATCTGCCGGTGCTTGCCACCGTGACCGGCATCATGGGCCTCGTCGCCGCGCTGATGATGCTGCAGCCCGATTTCGGCGGCACGATCCTGTTCGCGGGCGTGTGGTTCGTGATCGTGCTGCTGGCCGGCATTCCGCTGAAGCGCGTGGGCATCCTGATGGGGGCAGGGATGGTTGCGGTGACCGCGACGTACTTCCTCTACGACAACGCCCGCCACCGCATCGACGCCTTCCTCGGCGGCGGCACCGCGTTCGACCAGGTCGATCTTGCCAGCCGCACGCTTTTGAACGGCGGCTGGACCGGCACCGGCCTGTGGCTTGGGATCCGCAAGATGAACCTGC
This sequence comes from Tsuneonella amylolytica, assembly GCF_003626915.1. Taxonomy (NCBI): domain Bacteria; kingdom Pseudomonadati; phylum Pseudomonadota; class Alphaproteobacteria; order Sphingomonadales; family Erythrobacteraceae; genus Tsuneonella; species Tsuneonella amylolytica. Next base: position 690,315 of record NZ_CP032570.1, on the reverse strand, counting down.
CCGAGGCGCATACCGACTACATCTTCAGCGTCATCGGCGAGGAATTCGGCCTCGTCGCGTGCGCCATCATCGTGGCGCTGTTCCTCGCCATCGTGGTGCGCGTGCTGACCCGGCTGGTGGACGAGGAGGACCTGTTCACGCTGCTCGCCTCGGCCGGGCTCGTCACTCAGATCGGCGGGCAGGCGTTCATCAACATCCTCGTCAACCTGCAGCTCTTCCCGTCGAAGGGCATGACGCTGCCGCTGGTCAGCTACGGCGGTTCGTCGACGATCGCGGTCTGTCTGGCGGTCGGGCTGCTGGTGGCTTTGACGCGGCGCAATCCCTTCCTCTACCGCGAGACGCCGGGCCTGAAGGCTCTCATCGCGAAGGAGTTGAACGCATGACGGGCGCGAGCCGCCATTTCGTCCTGGCCGCCGGGGGCACAGGCGGGCACCTGATCCCCGCCTTCGCGTTGGCGGGCGAGCTGCACCGGCGCGGCCACCACGTCGCGCTGGTGACCGACGAGCGGGGCGCGAAGCTGCCGGGCAAGCCCGACTTTCTGCCCGCGCATGTGATCCCCGCCGGCAAGCTCGGTAAGAACCCGCTGAAGTGGCCCGCCGCGATCCGGGCGATCGTGGAAGGCCGCGCGATGGCGCTGCGCCTCTATGAAAGCTTCGCGCCCAGCGCGGTCGTGGGCTTCGGCGGCTACCCGGTGTTCCCGGCCCTGCTCGCCGCCATGGCGGCCGAAGTGCCGAGCGTGGTGCACGAACAGAACGCGGTGCTCGGCCGGGTGAACCGCTTCTTCGCCGGCAAGGTCGATGCGATCGCCACCGCCTATCCCGAGGTCGCGCGCCTCCTGCCCAAATTCGCAGGCAAGGTGCACCTCGTGGGCAACCCGGTGCGGCGGGAAGTCCTGTCCTTGCGCGACGAGCCGTTCCCGCCGTTCGTCGAGGATGGCTTGCTGCGCGTGCTGGTTACCGGCGGCAGCCAGGGTGCCCGCGTCCTGAGCGAGGTCGTGCCCGATGGGCTCTCGATGCTCCCTCCCGCGCTGCGCCAGCGGCTGCAGGTGACCCAGCAGTGCCGCGCGGAGGATATCGACGCGGTGCGCGCCCGGTACCGCGAGCACGACATTCCGGCCGAACTCGGCACCTATTTCGAGGACATGGCCACCCGGCTCGCCGATGCGCATCTGTTCATCGGGCGTGCCGGGGCGAGCACGATCGCGGAACTGACCGCCGTCGGGCGTCCGGCGATCCTCGTGCCGCTCGCCATCGCGACCGACGATCACCAGGCGGTCAATACCCGCGAGATGGTGAAGGCCGGCGGGGCGCGGATGATCCGGCAGGAGAAGTTCACCGCCAAGGAACTCGCCAAGCAGATTCAGGCGCTCGCCCAGCGTCCCGAAACGCTCGCCACCGCCGCGCACGCCGCCTGGAACTGCGGCCGGCCCAGGGCGGTCGAGGACCTCGCCGATCTCGTCGAGAGCTTCGGCGGAGCCGAACTGATGGACGTCATCCGCGTGGGCGGCAACAACGCCCGCGGCGCCAGCCAGGGCGCGCCGGTGGGGCAAGGGGCCGCCGCATGAAAGGCGTGCCCACCGACATCGGCACCGTGCACTTCGTCGGCATCGGCGGGATCGGCATGTCCGGCATCGCCGAAGTGATGGCGAACCTTGGCTACGCGGTGCAAGGCTCCGACCTCGGCGAAAGCGCCACGGTCGAACGTTTGCGCCAACGCGGCATCACCGTGCACGTGGGCCAGAGGGCCGAGAACGTGGCGGGCGCGGGCGTCGTCGTCACCTCGACCGCAGTGAAGCGGACCAACCCCGAAGTCGTCGCCGCCCTGGAAAACCGCATCCCCGTGGTCCGCCGCGCCGAAATGCTCGCCGAATTGATGCGGCTAAAGAACACCGTCGCGGTGGCCGGCACCCACGGCAAGACCACGACGACCAGCATGATCGCCGCGCTGCTCGATGCCGGCAAGGTCGATCCCACTGTCATCAACGGCGGCATCATCGAACAGTACGGGTCGAACGCCCGGCTGGGCGACAGCGACTGGATGGTGGTAGAGGCCGACGAGAGCGACGGCAGCTTCCTGCGCCTCGACGGCACGATCGCGGTCGTCACCAACATCGATCCCGAACATCTCGACCACTACGGCGGTTTCGACGGGGTGCGGCGCGCGTTCGTGGAATTCGTGCACAACGTCCCGTTCTACGGCGCGGCGGTGCTGTGCATCGACCATGCCGAGGTGCAGGCGCTGATCGGCCAGGTGCGCGACCGCAAGGTCGTGACCTACGGCCTCTCGCTGCAGGCCGACGTCTGCGCGGTCAACGTGGTGCCGGAAGCGGGCGGCAGCCGGTTCGACGTGATCGTCCGCCGCCGCGGCGCGAACGACCAGGCCGACGATCGCCGCATCGCCGACGTGCGCCTGCCGATGCCGGGCAGGCACAACGTCCAGAACGCGCTCGCCGCGATCGCCGTGGCGCTGGAGATGGGCTGCGGCGACGACGTCATCCGCGAAGGCTTCGCGCAGTTCGGCGGGGTGCGCCGGCGCTTCACCCGGGTGGGCGAAGTGGCGGGTGCCACGATCATCGACGACTATGCCCACCACCCTGTCGAGATCCGCGCCGTCCTCGCCGCCGCGCGCGAGACCGCCGGGGCGAGCGGGGGGCGGGTGATCGCGGTCGTCCAGCCGCACCGCTTCACCCGGCTGCGCGACCTGATGGACGACTTCCAGACTGCCTTCAACGATGCCGACCGGGTCTACGTGACGCCGGTCTACACCGCGGGGGAGGACCCGATCCCGGGCACCGATTCCGCCGCGCTGGTGGCCGGCCTCAAGTCGCGCGGGCATCGTTTCGCGGCGCCCGTCGCCGACGAGGGCGACCTGGCGCGCGAACTGGCCGGTACGCTCGGCGAAGGCGACCTCGTCGTGTGCCTCGGCGCGGGCGACATCACCCGCTGGGCCGCGGGACTCGCCGATGCCGTGCGGGAGGAACGCGGATGAGGCCGCAGATCGGCGAACGGCGCGGTTGGCGCGCGGGCTCGGCCCCCGACGCTTCGGTCGAGGAGGCAAGCGTCGTGCCATTCTCGATGGACGGCATTCGCGGTCGTCTGACCGCCGACGCCCCGCTCGCGCCGCTGGTGTGGTTCAAGGCCGGCGGCAGGGCCGACTGGCTGTTCGAGCCGGCCGATTTGGAAGACCTCAGGGATTTTCTCACGCGGCTGGGCGGCGACATGCCGGTCATGGCGCTGGGCCTCGGCAGCAATCTCATCGTGCGCGACGGCGGCGTGCCGGGCGTCGTGATCCGGCTCGGCAAGGCCTTCGCCACCGTCGAGGCGCGCCGCGACAAGGTGCTGGAATGCGGCGGCGGGGCGAGCGGCATCCTGGTGTCCAGCAAGGCGCGCGATGCGGGCGTCGCGGGCGTCGAATTCCTGCGCGGCATCCCCGGCACCGTCGGCGGCTTCGTGCGGATGAACGGCGGTGCCTACGGCCGCGAGGTGGCCGACGTGTTGATTGACTGCGACGTGATCCTGCCCACCGGCGACTTCGTCACGTTGCCGACGCGCGACCTCGAATATACCTATCGCCATTCCGCATTGCCCGAAGGCGCAGTCGTCGTCTCCGCGCGCTTCCAGGGGCGCGAGGGTGTCCCCGCCGAGATCGGCGAGGAAATGGACCGCATCGCCGCCGCGCGCGAGGCGAGCCAGCCGCTGCGTACCAAGACCGGCGGATCGACCTTCAAGAACCCGGTTGGCGGCAAGGCCTGGCAACTGGTCGACGAAGCCGGCTGCCGCGGCCTCGCGCTCGGCGGCGCGCAGGTGAGCGAGAAGCACACCAACTTCCTCATCAACACCGGCGATGCGACCAGCGCCGACATCGAAGGACTGGGCGAACTCGTGCGCGAGAAAGTCTATGCGAGTTCCGGCGTGAGCCTCGAATGGGAAATCCAGCGGGTGGGGCGCCCATGATCGACCAAGCGAGAGCCAAGCATCATGTCGCCGTTCTGATGGGCGGCTGGGCCAACGAGCGCCCCGTCAGCCTCATGTCGGGCGAAGGTGTCGCGAAGGCGCTGGAGGCACGGGGGCACCGGGTCACGCGGATCGACATGGACCGGCAAGTGGCTGCGCGCATCGCCGAGGCTGCGCCGGACGTCGTCTTCAACGCGCTCCACGGCGTGCCGGGCGAGGACGGGACGGTGCAGGGCATGCTCGACCTGATGGGCGTGCCCTACACGCATTCGGGCCTGGCCACGTCGGTGATCGCGATCGACAAGGAGCTGACCAAGCAGGCGCTTGTGCCGCACGGGGTGCCGATGCCGGGCGGGCGGATCGTGGACAGCGCGAGCATCCACGAGAAGGACCCGCTCGCGCGGCCCTACGTGCTGAAGCCGGTCAACGAGGGCAGTTCGGTCGGCGTGGCGATCGTCACCGACGAAAGCAACTACGGCAACCCCATCCGCAAGGACGTGAAGGGCCCCTGGCAGGAATTCGACCGCCTGCTCGCAGAACCCTACATTCGCGGGCGCGAACTGACCGCCGCGGTGCTCGACGACGGCACCGGCCCGCGCGCGCTGACGGTGACCGAACTCGTGCCCAAGTCGGGCTTCTACGATTTCGACGCGAAGTACACCGACGGGATGACCGAGCACGTCTGCCCGGCCGAAGTGCCGGAGCGCATCTTCGAGCTGTGCAAGGCCTACGCCGTGCAGGCGCACACGCTGCTCGGCTGCAACGGCTGCAGCCGTACCGACTTCCGCTGGGACGACGAGCAGGGAGAGGATGGGCTCTTCGTGCTGGAAACCAACACCCAGCCCGGGATGACCCCGCTCAGCCTCGTGCCCGAACAGGCGAAAGCCTGCGGCATGAGCTACGAGGATCTGGTGGAAGCGCTCGTCGAGGAAGCACTGGACAGGGCGGGGCATGGCTGAGACGATCAACCGCAAGGGCAAGGGCGTGCGCCGGTCCGCCGCCGCGCAAAGCCGCGCGGCCACAGCGCGCAAGGCGAAGGCGAAGACCAGCGGCGCGGTCGGCGGCGCGCTGTCGCTGCTGCCCTTCACCGAGGATCAGCTCCACAAGGTGTTCCTCGCGATCATCCTCGGCGGGGCGGCGGCGCTCGCGTGGTTCGTCGCGAGCCTTGCCGGCGTGCCCGCGCTGGCCCAGGCGCAGGTCGCCGCGATCGCCAGCGACGCGGGCTTCGAAGTGCGCCGGGTCGAAGTGACCGGCGTCGAGCGTATGAACGAGCTCAAGGTCTACGAACGCGTGCTGGCCGAGCGCGACCGGCCGATGCCGCTCGTCGATCTCGCCGCCATCCGCGCGGATCTCCTGTCGCTGTCGTGGGTCGAGGATGCGCGAGTCAGCCGGCAGCTTCCCGACACGCTGGCGATCGACATCGTCGAGCGCACGCCGCGCGCCGCCTTGCGCAAGCCGGGCCGACTGGTCCTGATCGACGGCACCGGGCACGAGCTCGAGCCGGTGACCGAAGCGAACGCGAAGGGCATGCTCAAGGTTTCGGGACCGGGCGCCGCCAAACAGGTGGCTGCGCTCGACACCCTGCTCGATGCCGCACCCGCGCTGAAGCCGCAGGTGACCGAAGCCGAATGGGTCGGCAACCGCCGGTGGGATATCACTTTCAAGACCGGCCAGGTCCTGGCGCTGCCGCACGGCGACGATCCGTCCGCCGGCGCGCTGGTGCAGTTCGCGCGTCTCGACGGGGTGAACCGCCTGCTGGGGGGCAAGGTCGCCGCGTTCGACATGCGCGCGCCCGACCGCATCTACATGCGCATTCCCGGCCGGGCCGAGAAGCAGGCGCTCGAAGCCAAGGGAGGCGAATGATGGGGCTGCCGCGCATCGCCAAGGTTTTCGGCGCGGTCAACGTCGGGAGCTTCCGCATCTCTGCGATGATCATGGGCCTGTCGGAAACCGGCGAGATGATCGTGCTGGGCAGCGGCAACCGCGCCGCGCAGGGTATCAAGCGCGGCTACGTCACCGACATGGCGGCCGCGACCTACGCCATCCGGGACGCGGTCGAGCGGGCGGAGAAGAACGCCGGGACTTCGGTCCAGAGCGTGTGGGTCGGATGTGCCGGGGCGGGCCTTTCCAGCCGGGTCGCGAAGGTCGAGATCGACATCGGCGGGCGGCGGATCGAGGAAGACGATATCGAGCACCTGCTGGTCGCCGCGCGCGACAGCATCCAGCCCGACGGCCGCATGGTGCTGCACGCGCAGCCCGCACATTACACGCTCGACGGCGCGCATGGGGTCGCCAACCCGCGCGGCCTCCACGCCGAGCGGCTGGGCGTCGACATCCACGTCATGCTCGCCGACGGGGCGCCGGTGCGCAACCTTATCGAGGCGGTGCAGAACGCGCACCTCGACGTGGAAGCGGTTGTCGCCGCGCCGATCGCGGCAGGATACGCCTGCCTTTCGCCCGAGGAACGCGAACTCGGCACCGCGCTGGTCGAGATCGGCGGCGAGGTGACCAACGTGGCGCTCTATGCGGGCGGCATGCTGCTGGGGCTGACAGCAATTCCATTCGGATCGTCCGACATCACCGACGCGGTCGCCGGCACGTTCGGCATCCGCCGCTTCCAGGCGCAGCGCCTCAAGAGCCGCTACGGATCGGCCATCGCGAGCCCCAGCGACTACAAGGACATGGTGCCGGTCAACGGACCGAACGACACGGGCGCGGACGACGCCGCCGCGCCGCTCGCGCGCGGGGCGGACGAACAGAACCGCGTCCCCCGCGCCGAACTGGTGTCGGTCATCACCGAACAGCTCTCGCGCCTGACCGACGAGATCAATCGGGCCTTGAAGGCGATGGGCTTTTCGGGTGCGAAGGGCGGGCAGGTCGTCGTGACCGGCGGCGGGGCCGAACTCGCGGGGCTTGCCGAATTCCTCCAGAGCGCGCTCGGCCGGCCGGTCCGCATCGGCAAGCCGCCGGCCCTGCGCGGGCTGGGCGAGGCGAACGCGACGCCCAGTTTCGCGACGCTGGCGGGCCTGTGCCTCTATGCCGCGGACGATCCCATCGACATCCGTTCGATCGGCCCGAAGACGACGCCCACGACCCGCTATACCGGGCTCGGACTGGTGAACCGGGTCGCCCGCGCGATGAAAGAGTACTTCTAAGCCCTGTGGAAAAGGAATTTCATCCTATCCCCGGGCGAATCGCTTCGTGTAAGACGAGCGTAACCATTATCCTGCGCCCCATTCCCCGGAGGGAAGCCCCATGAGCATCAACATCGGACCCCCAGCCACCGACGACCTGCGTCCCAAGATCACCGTGATCGGGGTCGGCGGCGCGGGCGGCAACGCCATCGCCAACATGATTTCCTCGGAGATCGAGGGCGTCGATTTCATTGTCGCCAATACCGACGCACAGGCATTGAGCACGGCGGCGGCGGACAGCCGCATCCAGCTCGGCCCCGACATCACCGGCGGGCTCGGCGCGGGCGCGCGGCCCGAGGTCGGCAAGGCTGCGGCCGAAGAGACCGTGGCCGAGATCGAGGACGCGCTCGAAGGCGTGAACATGTGCTTCATCGCCGCCGGCATGGGCGGCGGCACCGGCACCGGTGCGGCCCCCGTCATCGCCGAGGCCGCCCGCCGCAAGGGCGTGTTGACCGTCGGCGTGGTGACCAAGCCGTTCCTGTTCGAAGGCACCCGCCGCATGCGCGCGGCCGAGGCGGGCATCGAGGAACTGCAGAAGCACGTCGATACCCTGATCGTCATTCCCAACCAGAACCTGTTCCTCGTCGCCAAGGCGGAGACCACGTTCAAGGAAGCGTTCATGCTGGCGGACGAGGTCCTGCAGCAGGGCGTCCGCTCGATCACCGACCTCATGGTCATGCCCGGCCTCATCAACCTCGATTTCGCCGACGTGCGTTCGGTGATGCAGGAAATGGGCAAGGCGATGATGGGCACCGGCGAGGGCGAGGGCGAGAACCGCGCGCTCGAGGCCGCCGAACGCGCCATTGCCAACCCGCTGCTCGACGGCGTCAGCATGGCGGGCGCCAAGGGCGTGATCATCTCGATCATCGGCGGCGAGGACATGAAGCTGCTCGAGGTCGACGAAGCGGCGAACCACATCCGCGAGCTGGTCGACGAGGATGCGAACATCATCTGGGGCTCGGCCTTCAACCCCGACCTGTCGGGCAAGATCCGCGTGTCCGTGGTCGCGACCGGCATCGACGGCACCGGGGAAGTGGCGATGAACCAGCCCCGCTCGTTCGCGCTGGGCGCGGGACGCGCGCCCAAGCGCCCGGTGCTCGAACTGCCGGAGGCCGACGAGTACGAGGCCGACGAACCGGCCACGCCGCCGGCTCCCGAACCGGCGCGCGTCCCGACCGGTATGGGCGAGGACGAGCCGCTCGAGCTCGAAGCGCCGGTGATGGACGAAGATGGCACCGATGCCGAGGACGAACCGTTCTTCAGCGACGGTGGCGGCGAAAGCCCGGTGACGGCGCAGCAGCGCGGCGCGCTCGATCTCGGCGGCATGCGCCAAGGCTACGGCGACGAGGACGAAGGCGAAGACGACGACGACGTCGAGGGGATCGTCGATCCGCTCGCGGGCCTGCGTCGCCCGGAAACCGACGAGGACGACCGATACGGCGCAACCTACGGGAACGGCGGCCGCGACGAGGCACCGCTCGATCTCTCTAACGAGGCGTCCGGTTCCGGCTCCGGTCGCCAGGACGACCTCCTCGGCGATGCCGACCGGCTTGCCGCGCAGGACGCGCCGATCCAGCCGCAGCTCGGCGGCGGTCGCCGCCGCGGGCTCCTCTCGGGCAATTCGGAGGATAGCGGGGCGGCCCCGGCGGGCGGCGGCACTGCCGCGCCGAGCGCGGGCAGCACCCTGTTCGAACGCATGGCCAACCTCTCGCGCGGGGGCGCCAAGCCGGCCGAAGACGAAGACGAGGACGACGACGGCGGCTCCGCCTCGCTGTCGATCCCGCGCTTCCTCGGCCGGCAGAACAACCAGTAGGATGGGACAGGCCTGCCCGTTCCGCGGTGGTTAAGCCGGAGGCGGGCAGGATCGCGTGATGCCGCTTCAACGATCCCGCACCCCCCGCCGCGCTGCCGCGGCCCTGCTCGCGACACTTCCGTTCGCGCTCGTCGCGCATCCGCTGGCTGCCCAGGGGTATCCGGTCGTGCAGGCCACGCCGCCGCCGGCGCAGGGCGAGCTTTCGCGGGCGTTGCAGCGGCTGGCACGGTCCCCGTCGGATTTCGACGCGCTGGTGGCGGCGGGGCGAGCGTCGCTGCAGCTCGACGATATCGACGCAGCTATCGGGTTCTTCGGCCGCGCCGACGTGATCCGTCCGGGCGATCCGCAGGTAAAAGCGGGCCTTGCCGGCGCCAACTTGCGCTCGGGCCGCCCGATCGAGGCGATCGCGCTCTACGAACAGGCGGTGGCGGCAGGCGCGCTGCCCGCGACTATCGCCGCCGATCGCGGGCTCGCCTACGATCTCGTCGGCGACAACGTCACCGCGCAGGCGCAATATCGCCTCGCGTTGACCCAATCGCGCGACGACGAGACGCTGCGGCGGTTGGGGCTGAGCCAGGCGATTTCGGGCGACGCGACCGGGTTCGAGGCGACGCTGCTGCCCATGCTCCAGCGCCGCGACCTCGCGGCCTATCGCGCGCGGGCGTTCGGCCTTGCGATCCTCGGCAAGGAGCAGGACGCGGTCGCCATCGCGGAGGCGGTGATGCCGCGCGACATGGCCAGCCGCATGTCGCCGTACCTGCGGTACATGCCCAAGCTCACTCGTGCGCAGCAGGCCGCGGCGGCCAACCTCGGCAGTTTCCCGCGCGCCGCGCAGATCGGCCGCGACGATCCGCGTTTCGCCCAGTATTCGGGCGCGCAAACGGCCGCCCCGGCGGCGACGGGCGATGCGCGGTTGGCTCCTGCCGGGCAGCCGCTCGGCCCGCGCCAGGCATCGAGCCGCACGTCCCGGCGCCAATCCACGGCCGAGAGCCGCCGTGCGAGCGCTCCGCCGCCGCCCCCGCCACCGACGGTGACGGTAGCGCGCGAAAGTACGCAAGTCCGTGAACCGACGCGGGTAGCGAGACGGACTGCGCCCACGCGGGATCCACAGACGCGCCAGCGTATCCGCTATTCTCCGCCGCCGCCTCCCCCTCCCGCGGCGCGGGTGGCCACAATTGCTGCACCTTCGCCGACAGCGACGCGTGCGGTTGACCCACCGACGTCGGCCGTCGTCCCGCGAACCGAACTGCCGCCCGTACAAGATGCTCCGCGACCCATCGTCGTGGCCGAACTTCCGCCGTCGAGTGCGTCACAAGGTTTTGCGCCCCTACAAACGCAATTAAGCGCTGCGGCGCCGATCGAGGGTTCGCCTGCGGTCGCGGCCGCGCAGGTCGCGCCGCCGGTGACGATCGTGCAGGTTCCGGTGCCTGCGGCTTCGACCGCGGTCGAGGATGCGAGCGTGGCCGATGCCTTCGCAGACTTGGCGACCGCGCCCACCGCGCGCGCGCCTGCCGTGGGCGCCGTCGACATCACCACGATCAAGCCCAAGCTCGAACTGCCGCCGCCCCCGCCGCCCAAAGCTGCTCCGCCTCCGCCGCCCCCTCCGCCGCCAAAGCCCAAGGTGCCAAGCCGCGTGTGGGTCCAGGTCGCGACCGGCAAGGATTTGAAGGCGCTGGCGTTCGACTGGCGCAAGTTCGGCAAGAAGGCGCCGGAGCTTCTCGGCAAGCGCAGCGCCTACACCGCCGAATGGGGCCAGACCCGCCGGCTCGTGACCGGACCCGTCGATTCGGCGAAAGCGGCGAACCAGCTCGTGGCCGACCTCAAGAAAGCGGGTATCGACGCGTTCGTCTTCACCAGCGAGGCGGGCGAGGACGTGGCGCCGCTGAAGTAGTCACGACGCGCGCCCACAGCTTTTGCACAGGCTGTGAACAGGGTTATCGAATTGTCCCCAAGCGTTAACCGCCGCCTCATTGCGAGCTGCGGGGCACGTCTCCATCCAGTGCGCATGAACACCGAAACGGGATCGCAAAAATGAGGATCGGTCAGGAGGAGAGCGGCGCGGCACCCGACGACGCCGCTCCGCTCGACATGCTCGCCGCGCTGTTCGAAGCGCGGGGCTGGGCCTACGAATCGGTCTCGCAGGACGAGATGACGGCCGAAATACAGGGAAGCTGGACGACCTATCAGGTGCGCGCGATCTGGCGTTCGGGCGACAGCGTACTGCAACTGCTGTGCCTGCCCGACATTCGCGTGGCCGAGGGCAAGCGGGCGGCGGCTTTCGAGCTCCTCGCGCTGGTCAATGAACAGCTCTGGCTCGGCCATTTCGATGTGTGGTCGCAAGGCGGGATGCTGGTCTATCGCCACGGACTTCTGCTGGGCGACGAGGGATTGCTGGGGCTCGACCAGGCGCAGGGCCTTGTCGAGACGGCGATCGACGAATGTGACCGGTTCTATCCCGCCTTCCAGTTCGTGCTGTGGGGCGACAAGTCGCCGCAGGATGCGCTGACGAGCGCGATGGTGGACGCCGAAGGCGAAGCCTGACCGCGCCGGGTCTGGCGCGAGCGGGCGGCGCATCCTAGATCGCGGCTATGTTCGAACGGATCCTGATCGCCGGGTACGGCACCATGACCGGCGCGATGGTGGACGGCTGGTTGCGGTCCGGCATTCCTGCTTCAACGTTCACCGGACACGGCCCGCGGGCGAAGGACGTGCCGGCGGGCATGGCATTCGTGACCGAAGTGCCTGCGGGACCGTTCGATGCCATCGTCCTGGGCTTCAAACCGCACATGCTCGCCGATGCGGCACCGCCTCTCGAGCCGTTGGCAGGGCCGGGAACGACCGTGGTCTCGGTACTGGCGGGCGTCGATCTCGCCACGCTCGGGCGCGCTTTTCCGCGCGCCGGGGCGGTCGTGCGGCTGATGCCCAACCTTGCCTGCGCGATCGGCAGGTCTCCCAACGCGCTTGTGGGGAAGGGGCTGGATGGGCCCGTGCGCGAAGCGGTGACCGATCTTGCCACGCGCCTCGGGACGGCCGAATGGCTGCCCGACGAAAGCCAGTTCGAACTCGTCACTGCGCTGGCCGGATCGGGTCCGGGCTTCGTCTATCGCTTCATCGACGCGCTGGCGGCCGGCGCCACGCGCCTGGGGCTCGAACCGGCGCAGGCGCAGCGGCTGGCCGTGGCGATGGTCGACGGGGCCGGCGCGCTCGCCGCCGCCTCGCCCCATTCGCCCGGCGAACTCGCCCGCCGCGTGGCGAGCCCCGGCGGAATGACGCAGAAAGGCCTCGACGTGCTCGATGAAGGCGAGGCGCTGACCCGGCTCGTGTGCGAAACCTTGCGCGCCGCGCGCGACAGGGGGCGACAGATGGCCGGCGAAGCGCGCGGCGAAGGTTAACCGCCGCAGGTCCGGTTTTCCTTGAATAGACGGGAAAAGCACCCGATATTGCCTCTACCGGCTTGTCGTCGCTCGGCGCCGGAATGGAGATTGTGATGGCTGACTACAACGATCGCCGCACCACGACGGCCACCAGCTTCGGTTCGGTGCCGCGTACTGGCGGGCAGGTCGTCTTCGACGAGGGACTGCGCAAGCACATGCTCTCGATCTACAACTACATGACCAGCGGCGTGCTGCTGACCGGAATCGTGGCCTTGCTCACGTTCAATTCGGGTCTGGCGTACAATTTCGCGAGCGGTCCGCTGATGTGGATCGTGGCGCTGTCGCCGCTGGCGATCGTCTTCGCGATGAGCTTCGGTGCGAACCGCTTCAGCAAGACCACGCTGCAGATGATGTTCTGGGCCTTCGCGGCGCTGATGGGCCTCAGCATGTCGACGATCTTCCTGCGCTTTACGGGCGGATCGATCGCGGTGACCTTCATGGCGACGGCCGCCGCGTTCGCGGGGCTCAGCCTGTTCGGCTACACCACGAAGAAGAGCCTCAGCGGCTTCGGCACGTTCCTCATCATGGGCGTCGTCGGTCTGCTGGTGGCGATGATCGCCAATATGTTCATCCAGAGCGCGGCCCTGATGTACGGGATCAGCTTCATCGGCGTGCTGATCTTCGCCGGTCTGACGGCCTACGACACGCAGCGCCTGAAGAACGAGTATGCGGTGCTCCGCGGTACCGAGTTCGCCGGCAAGGCGATCGTGCTCGGCGCGCTGACGCTGTACCTCGACTTCATCAACATGTTCCAGTTCCTGCTCAGCTTCATGGGCAACCGCGAATAGGGGTTCGGGCGCGACTCGGTTCGTCGCGCATCGGATTCGCTTCATCGTGCCCGGGATGCCAGCCGCATCCCGGGCATTTTCTTTGTGCGTCAGGGGGCTTAGAGGCGGATCGCTTCAGGTGCGCGCAAGGCGCAGCCTGCCATTTCTTGCGGGCTGAGGAGGGCCGCACCGCATGTCCAAGACGAATTCCGCACCTGTCCGAATTATCACCGTCGCCATGGGCCTTGCCGCCCTTGCCGGGTGCGCGACGCCGCCGCCCCCGCCGCCCCCGCCTCCGCCGCCCCCGCCGGTGGTCGAATCCATCCCCTACCGTCCGCTTCCGCCTGCTGGCGCGGCCTACGTCATGTCGATCCCCGGCATCGGTCCGGACGGCCAGCGCGCGACGATCCTCAAGGGGCTGAACGACGACGAGCGGCTGTGGTATTTCCGTTCCGCGTGGAACGTGGCCGCGCTGAATTGCGTCGGTCCTGAGGACCAGCCGATCCTCGACGGATACCGGACCTTTCTCACCGGCAACGCGAAGACGCTGAAGGCGGTCAACGAACGTCTCGATCGCGAATACGCGAAGGAATACCGCCAGCGTAGCGAAGCGATCGCGACGCGGGAGCGGCTGATGACGATCGTCTACAACTACTTCGCCCTGCCGCCGGCGCGCGCCGAGTTCTGCCAGGCCGCCCGCCAGGTCGCGCTCGCGCAGTCGGCGATGGGGAAGCCGGACGCCTCGGCGCTGGTCGCGGCGAACTTCGTCCAGTTCGAAACCCCGTTCGAGAACTTCTTCAACGCGTACGAACAGTATCAGCGCGAATCGGCCGCATGGGACGCCCAGTACGGCGCTCGCTATGGCGCGTCGCAGCCGGGTTACGTCGCGACCCAGGCCGCGCTCGCCAGGGCGGCGCCGGAAGTGGGCTCGGCCGACCTCGTCGCCACCACCACGCAGCCGGTGGTGCAGGGCGGGGCGGTGACCGACACCGAAACGGGCGCCGCGATCCCGGTGCTCACCCTGCCCAAGACCGAGCAGGCGGTCCCGGTCGTCCAGCCGGTGCCGGACGCGACGGTGAGCCCGGCCCCGCGACCCTGACGCGGGTTCCTTTCGCCAACGAAAGGAGACCGCACAAAGGTCTTTCAATCCCCTGCGCGGTTCGCTAAGCGCCGCGCTCCGCGCAGGGGAGACCTTTTGCGGGAAGGAACTGGAACGGGGCCGTAGCTCAGCTGGGAGAGCGCGTCGTTCGCAATGACGAGGTCAGGGGTTCGATCCCCCTCGGCTCCACCAGTCCACCGATAAAGGCCGCCGCTCGGCCTGCAAACGGCACCGTTCTTGCGCTTCCGGTGCTCACGACCTGAATGGTCGCTGCGCGCCGGTTCTCGAACGGCACCATTTTCGGCTCGACCGGCGACCTTTCTCGGCGAACTGGACCGACTTCATTTCAGCCTGAGCTTGTCGAGGGCCGCGTGCCAAGGCTAGCGTAGACCATGCATTTTCTCGATCAGGCCAAGATTTATCTCCGCTCGGGCCAGGGTGGACCCGGTGCCGTCAGCTTCCGGCGCGAAAAGTACGTCGAGTACGGCGGCCCGGACGGTGGGAATGGCGGGCGCGGCGGGGACGTGGTGTTCGAGGCCGTCCATGGCCTCAACACGCTGATCGACTTCCGCTACGCGCAGCATTTCAAGGCGGCACGTGGCGGACACGGCATGGGCAAGGACCGCACCGGCGTGAGCGCGCCTGATCTCGTGATCGAGGTGCCCGTCGGCACGCAGGTGTTCGACGAGGAACGCGAGGAATTGCTCGCCGACTTCACCGAGGTCGGCCAACGTGTCGTCATGCTCGAAGGCGGCATGGGGGGGCGGGGCAACGCCAGCTACAAGACCAGCACCAACCGTGCGCCGCGCCAGCACCAGCCGGGGGAGCCCGCGCAGGAGATGTGGGTCTGGCTGCGGCTGAAGCTGCTGGCCGACGTGGGTCTGCTGGGCCTGCCGAACGCGGGCAAGAGCACTTTCATCAACCAGGTTTCGAACGCCCGGGCGAAGGTGGGGCACTATGCCTTCACCACGCTCGTACCGAAGCTCGGCGTCGTGCATCACAAGGGCCGCGAGTTCGTGCTCGCCGACATTCCCGGTCTGATCGAGGGCGCCGCGGACGGCGCGGGTATCGGCGACCGGTTCCTTGGCCATATCGAGCGGTGCCGGGTGCTCATCCACCTGATCGACATCGCCGGAACCGACCCGGCCGAGGCCATGCGCATCGTCGAGGCCGAACTGGAGGCTTACGGCGACGGGCTGGAAGACAAGCCGCGGCTGGTCGCCTTGAATAAGCTGGACCTCGCCGATGCCGAACTGGTCGAGGGGTTTTCCGCAGAGCTCAAGGCGGCAGGGGCCGACGAGGTCTTCCCGATCTCCGGGGCCACCGGCGCTGGTATCGGCGCGTTGCTCGATGCCGTGCTCGCCTACCTGCCCGAACGGACCGCGACCGAGACGCGCGGCGGCGAAGTCGAGGAAGCGGGCGAGGACAGCGCCGACTGGTCGCCGATCTAGGTGACGGGCGCGTGCGCGTTCGCTAGGCGGCGCGCATGGCCGTGACCGCGCTTTCCCACCTGACCGACCCCGCCGCCTGCCCGCGGCTGGTGCTGAAGGTCGGCTCCGCTCTCCTCGTCGAGCGGGGCGGCGGCGCGCGGCGGGAATGGATCGCCGCGCTCGTGGCGGAAATCGCCGCGGCGCGGGCACGCGGGCAGCAAGTCGTCGTGGTGAGTTCGGGCGCGATCGCGCTGGGTGCCGCGCGATTGGGCCTCGAGCGCGGCGGGCGCGGCAACCTCGCCGATGCGCAGGCCGCCGCCGCGGTCGGCCAGATCGCGCTGGCGGGACTATGGGCGGACCTCCTCGCCGCCGAAGGGCTGGTGGCCGCGCAACTCCTGCTCACGCTGGACGATCTGGAGGATCGCCGGCGCTACCTCAATGCATCGTCCACGCTGGCGCGGCTGCTCGAGGCCGGGGCGGTCCCGGTGGTCAACGAGAACGACAGCGTCGCCACCGCCGAAATCCGCTTCGGCGACAACGACCGGCTCGCCGCGCGGGTGGCGCAGGCGGCGGGGGCGGACGCGGTCGTCCTCCTCAGCGACATCGACGGGCTGTTCGACCGCGACCCCGCCGATCCCGCTGCCGAGCTCGTGCGCGAAGTCGCCGGGGTGGACGAGACCGTCCGCGCCATGGCCACCGGCGGCTCGGGGTCGGGCATGGGATCGGGCGGCATGGTGTCGAAGCTGGAGGCGGCCGAGATCGCCGGCCGCGCCGGGATCGCCCTCGCCATCGTGAACGGCAATCATGCCGGACCGCTGGGCCGCGCCGTCGAGCGTGACACGGGCACGCTGTTCCTTCCCCAACGGCGCGACGGCGGGCGCAAGGTATGGCTGGGCGGACGGATCGCGCCGGTGGGCGTACTGACGGTCGATGCGGGCTGCGCCGACGCATTGGCAACCGGATCGAGCCTGCTCGCCGCCGGCGTGCTGCAGGTCGACGGTGATTTCGTGCGCGGCGACCTGGTGACCATCCATTCTGCGAAGGGCGACCGGCTGGCGCAGGGCCTCGCCGAATATTCCGCCGCCGAGTGCCGCACCATCGCGGGACGCAGTTCGGCGGAGCACGCGGACTTGCTTGGTTATTCGCCCCGCGCGGCGGTCGTCCACCGCGATCACATGGTCCTGCTGTGAAGGATCGGCTCGTCGCAGTGACCGGCGGTACGGGCTTCGTCGGCAAGGCGTTGCTCGCCGCGCTCGTCGCCGAAGGGGCGCACGTCAGGGCGCTGGCGCGCAAGGTTCCCGCCGAGACGGACGGGATCGAATGGGTGCAGGGCGATCTTGCGAACCGTGCCGCGCTCGCGCGTCTAACGGACGGCGTCGAAGCGGTGGTCCACGTCGCCGGCCTCACCACCGCGCCCGACGCCGCCGCGTTCGAGGCCGCCAACGTGGGCGGCACGATGGCCGTGCTGGAAGCGGCGGGGAAGGCGGGCGTGCGCCGGTTCGTCTTCGTGTCCTCGCTCGCCGCGCGCGAACCGTCGCTGTCGGCCTACGGCGCGTCCAAGGCGCGGGCGGAGAAGCTGGTGGCGGCGAGCGGGCTCGACTGGACCACGGTGCGTCCGCCCGGGGTCTACGGCCCGTGGGACGTCGACTACCTCGAGATGTTCCGGATGGCCAACCGCGGGTTCGTGCCGGTGCCGCCGCCGGGCAGGAGCTCCCTGATCCACGTCGCCGACCTCGCCGACCTGCTGGTCGCCCTCGTACCCCCAAACGAGGCGTCCCTGCACCGCGTGTTCGAACCCGACGACGGCCATGCGGGCGGGTGGAGCCACCGCGAACTGGCGCGGCTGATCGGCTGGGCGGTCGGGCGGCGGCCCACCGTGTTGCACCTGCCGGCCGGCGCCCTGCACTTTGCGGCGAAGGCCGACGGGTTGGTGCGGCGGAGCAAGGCGCGGCTCACCGCCGACCGGGCGGCCTACATGGCGCATCCCGACTGGGTCGCGCGCCCCGAATGCCATGTGCCGCAAGCCGTCTGGCGCCCTCGCATCCCGACCCGAGACGGCATGAAGCGGACCGCCGAGTGGTACCGCGCAAAAGGCTGGCTCTAGGCCGGCGGGGCGTCCTCGTCGGCAGCGCCCGGCTTTTCCACCCTCTGGGCGATCGCGGCGACGAGCTGCTGGAATTGCGCGCTGTCGCGTAGGTTGATGTCGCGCTGGGGGAAGGGAATTTCGACCCCCGCCTCGGCGAACAGGTCCCACAGCCGCTTCAGCACATCGGAGCGGACGTTGCCGGTCCCTTCCTCCGGATCGTCGATCCAGCAATGGATCACGAAATTGACCGAACTGTCGGCGTAGGCATCCAGCCACACCGTCGGCGGCGGCGTCGTGAGCACGCGGGTGGCGCTCCTGGCGGCTTCCAGCATCAGTTTCTCGGCGAGCTTCAGGTCGCAGGAATACGAGACGCCGACCGGGACCTGGATGCGGACGTTCTTCGAGGAATAGGACCAGTTCTCGACCTGGTTGACCATCAAGTTCTCGTTCGGGATCAGGTATTCGCGCTGGTCGCGTGTGGTCAGCGACACCGCACGGATGCCGATCTTGCGAATCTGGCCGAAGGTCATCGCCCCGCTCGAATCGGCGATCGCGATGACGTCGCCCGGCTTGATCGAACGGTCCATCAGCAGGATGATACCGGCGATCAGGTTGCCGAAGGTCTTCTGCAGGCCGAAACCGATCGCGAGGCCGAACGCGCCCGAGAACACCGCCAGCGCGGTAAGATCGATGCCGAGGATGTCGATCCCCATCAGGATCGCGATGGCCCAGACCGCGATCGTGACTAGCTTTTCGGCGAGCAGCCGCTGGGTGAGGTCGAGCTTGGTCATCCGTCGCAGCAGCTTGCGCGATCCGCGGGCGAGGAAGAAGGCGAGCGCCCAGACGGCCAGCAGCACGAGCGCGACGACGATCGCATCCCACAGCGATACGTGGAACTTGCCGACGTCGATCGCGATACTGTCGAGCGTGTCGACGATACCGGCCGCCGCGCCGCCCCCCTGTTCGGCCACGACGTCGCGGATGCCTTCCGCCGCCTTCACTCCCGCTTCGGTTTCGACCGGCGAGGGGCTGGGAACCGGGGTGACGGCTGCGGTCGCCATCGCGGTGGCGGCGTCCGAGGGGGCGGCGCTGTCGGTCGGCAGCGGTAAGGCGGTCATTCCTGCTCCATCGCGGCAAAGGCCCGGTCGAGATCGGCGACGAGATCGCCGGCATCCTCGAGCCCGATCGACAGCCTGATACCCAGCCGGTCCTCGGCTGCCAAACCGGCGGGCGGCCAGCGCCCTTCGGTGCGGATGGGGGCGGGATCGAAAGGGATGGCGAGACTTTCGAAGCCCCCCCACGAATAACCGATGCCGAACAGCCGCAGCGCGTCGATCAGCCGCGCACGGGCGGCTTCGTCACGCTCGGCGAGCACGAAGCTCAGCAAACCGCACCCACCGGTGAAGTCGCGGGTCCAGAGATCGTGGCCCGGCGCGCCCGGCAGCATCGGGCACAGCACGCGCGCGACCTCGCTACGGCCTTCCAGCCAGCGCGCGATCTCGAGCGCGCTCGCGGTGCTGCGCTCGAGGCGGACCGCCATCGTGCGCAGACCCCTCAGCGCAAGCGCGGCGTCGTCGGGCGAGACCACGTGACCCAGTGCCTGCGCGGTCTGGCGCAGCCTGCCGTGCCACGGTTCGCCCGCGCTGGCAGAGCCCATCATGAGGTCGGAATGGCCGCCGACATGCTTCGTGAGGCTCATCACCGCAATGTCGCAACCGTGCGCGAGGGCCGCGAAGCCGAGCGGGCTCGCCCAGGTGTTGTCGATGACCGAGACCGCACCATGCTCGCGCGCAAGGGCGGCGAGGGCCGGCACGTCGCACACTTCCATCGTCAGGCTGCCGGGGCTTTCCAGCATCACGCAGCGCGCGCCGTCCTTCAGCGCCGCGCGGTACCCCGCGATGTCGAGCGGGTCGAAGAACCGCGCCCTCACCCCGAACCGACCGAGCAGCCCGGTCGCCATCGTCCGTGTGGGTTCGTAGGCGTTGTCGGTGACCAGCAGCGTGTCGCCGGGGCGGAGCACCGCCAACAGCGCGCCCGCGATGGCCGCGACGCCGCTGGGGTAGAGCACCGTGCCCGCGGCACCGGGTTCGAGGCCCGTGATCGCATCGGCGAGCGCCCATTGCGTCGGCGTGCCGCGGCGGCCGTAGTAGAAGTGACCATCCTCGTTGGGCCGCCCGCGCTTGAGGTCGGCGCTGTCGGCATAGAGGTGCGTGCTCGCCCGCCAGACCGGCGGATTGACGACCGCGCCGGTCCATTCCACGCGGCGACCGGCCTCGACGACGCGGGTGGCTGGCTTGACGTCGCCGGCCATATCAGGCGGCCGGGCCCTTCGCCTTGGGTGTAGTCATGTCGGCACCCCACTCGGCCCAGCTGCCGTCGTAGAGCGCGGCGTCCTCGATCCCCATGCGGTGCAGCGCGAACAGGAGGACCGACGCCGTCACCCCGCTGCCGCAATAGGCGACGATCGGGCGGACAAGGTCGACCCCGGCCGTCTCGAACACGGCGCGCAGGTCCGGCGCCGGGCGCAGGGTGCCATCTTCGGCATAGAGATCGCGGAAAAAGACGTTGCGCGCGCCCGGAATGTGCCCGCCGGGCAAATTGTGGACGGTGTCGACAGTCTCGCCCGTGAAGCGGCCGGCATCGCGCGCGTCCACGGCCTGCTCGGCATGGGTTTCGAGATTCTCGCGCATGTCCTCCTTGCGGCGCACCGGGCGGTCGAAGTCGGCGGGCCGGACGAGGACGGGCTCGCCCGCGCTGTCTCCGGTTTCGAGCGGCCGGCCCTCCGCCCGCCAGGTGGCGAGGCCCCCGTCCAGGATCGCCACCCGCCCGAAACCATAGCCGGTGAGGATCAGCCACGCCCGCGCGGAAGTCTTCACGTCGCTGTCGTCGTAGATCACGATCCGCGTATCGCGGTGCAGCCCGAGCGAGCCGAACACGGTCGCGGCCTGCGTGTGCCCGGGGAGCGTGTAGCCGACGGGCGAATGCGGGTCGGCGAGGCGGCCGAGGTCGAGGAAGCGCGCGCCCGGAATGTGGCCTGCGCGAAAATCGGCTTCCGCATCCCGGCCCGCGACGGGGAGGTGGCGCGTGGCGTCGAGCACCACGAGGTCGCCGGCGCCGAGTTCGCGCGCCAGCCAGTCGGTCGTAACGAGGCTATCCATGGGCAGGGACGCTAGCGGCGGCGTCGCCGCGCGTCGAGCCGCCTCTTGCGCCCGTCAATCGAGCGGTTTCTGCCCGACGGCGCTGTAGGTCTGCGGCATTTCGTCGAGCCGGAAAGGCTGGAGGTTCTGGCCCGGCGCCTGCGGCAGCAGCCCGACGACGAACGTCCTTGCCACCGGCTCCATGCCGGCCGATTCGGCGCGCACCCTCAACAGCGGAACATAGACGACCGCCCTGCCGTGCGGGATCGGGCGGATCTGGGCGACCGGCAGACGCAGTTCGCCCGCCAGCCGCGCACTCTCGCCGGGTTCGAGCCGCTCGATGTCCTTCATCGGCGCCAGCGGCACCGCCGGGTCGGCGAGCTGCTGGTTCGTCGGGATGCGTGCGTGCGCGGTCACGAGATCGCCGCCGAAGCGCACGCCCTCCAGCGCGCGGGACGACCGGTTGGTGACGATGAGTTCGTATGACAATGTCGCGAACATCATGCTGCGCGACAGCTTGATCGCCCGCGCATCGATCCGCAGCTGGGGCCCAGGGGTGGCGGCGGGCGCCGCAGGCGATGCGGCAGCCGCTGCCTTGGCGGCAGGAGCGGGCGCGCCAGCGGGAACCGGCGGGACGATCCGCGGCGGTTCGATGATCGCGGGCGCGACCGGGCGCTCTGAGCGTCTGCGCCACCACACAGCGCCCGCGCCGGCCGCCGCCGCCAGCCCGGCAAGCGCGAGCAGCCAGCCGTACGATCCGCCTTCATCTTCCGCCGGGGCCGTCGCGGCGGGGGGAACGGCCGCGCCCGGCACCGGCAGCGCGGGTTCGGACGCCGCGACCGTGGGATCGTCGGGAAAGAGCTCCGCCGAGGTCGCGGTCGCCTCGGCCGATTCCTGCGCGGTCGGCGCGGCGGGCGGGGTGAAGCGCGGGGGCAGGGTGCTGCCGGGCGCCTGCGTGCTGCGCGGGGCGGGGGTGGGCGCGGGTGCGGCGCGCGGCACGGGGCGCGGTTCGGGCGTGGGGGTGGGTGTCGGTACCGCACGCGGGGTCGGCGTGGGGGTCGGCGCAGCGCGCGGGCGGGTCAGGATCGGCGCATCGGGATCGACCGGACCCTGCACGTCGTTCGGCGTGGGCGTCGGCGTCGTCGGCAGCCGGAAGCCGCCGGGGCTCGTCGGCGCGGGTTGCGGCACGTCCTGAGCGGCGGCGGCCGCCGCGGATACCGCGATCGCGATCAGACTGGCGTGGGCGAAAAGTTTCATCGTTCCGGTAGGGCGCAATCCAAGCGTCGGACGCGCTGAATAGGCACTGAATTGGCGCTGTCCACCGGCTCCTTGCGGCGAGGCGTTTTTCGCGCCAGATGCGCGGCATGAGCGACACACCTCTCCACCTCGGCCAGACGAGCACGCTGCCGGCCTCTCCCGAAGAAGCCGTCCTCGACTACGTGCCCAACCCGCGCGCCGGCACGCTCTACATGGTGCGCTTCGCCGCGCCCGAATTCACCTCGCTCTGCCCGGTCACCGGCCAGCCCGATTTCGCGCACCTCGTGATCGACTACGCCCCCGGCGAGACGATCGTCGAGTCGAAGAGCCTCAAGCTGTTCCTGGGCAGCTTTCGCAACCACTGCGGCTTTCACGAGGACGTGACCGTCGGCATCGGCCAGCGCCTTGCCGAGGAAATGCAGCCCCGCTGGCTCCGCATCGGCGGATACTGGTACCCGCGCGGCGGCATCCCGATCGACGTGTTTTGGCAAACCGGCGCCGCGCCCGAGGGACTGTGGGTGCCCGATCAAGGCGTGGCTTCCTACCGCGGGCGGGGGTAGAGAAGTGTCGTAGCGGACGGCTTTCGTCCGGAAAGGTCGGGTGACAACCGTGGCGATGCAGAACCAGACGGACCTCGATCCTGCCGACAATTACGCTGCTGTCGCGGCGATGTTCGTCGAGAAGTTCGGGCGCGATCCGCTCCCGCCGGAGAACCGGGACGCACTGATCAACGACCTCATCTTCATGCGGATGATCCGGCCGGATTGGTCGGCGCTTCAACGATCGCTGGTGGACAAGAGCACGGCCAAGGTTGCGGCGGCCTCGCTGTACCCGGACCTGCGCGTTCCTGAAACGCTCGCCGTGATTTCGATGGACGGCGTGTCGTCGCCGGCAGCCCTTGCGGAGCGACTGGCGCCGTTCATCGGCCGCGACGCGGTCGCCAAGCCTGCGCAGGCGAGCGGCGGCACCGTATTTCTCAAGCACCCCGTCAGGGACGAAGAGCTGCACCAGTTGTTCGATCTGGCCAGCCGCGACTACGCGCTCGTCATGCGCGAAATGCAGTATTTCGGAATGCCCAAACGCGTCGTCGTCGAACGGCTGGTCCCCACCCCGGGCGACGGAACGCCCGACGATTTCAAGTTCCATTGCATCTACGGCGAGCCGATCCTGTGCCAGATCGACCACGCCCGGTTCGGCGAGCGGTGGAGCCGGGTGATGCGGCTGCCCGGCTTCTCGCCCCTGCATGACGGCGACGGACTGGTCCCGCCAGCCAGCGTGATCTGGCCCGAGCGCAGCCGGATGGAGGAGATGGCCGCCATCGCAGCGGCGCTCTCGCGGCCGTTCGACTACGTCAGGGTGGACCTCTACAACGGCGTGGACGGCATCTATTTCGGCGAGATGACGTTCACCCCGTCGGCGTCGCTCGGGATCGCGCCGTCGGCTGCGGGTTGCCACCGTATGACCGACACCCACCGCGCGTACAGCGGCGCCCTGATGGACGCATATCACCGCAAGGTCGCGCCGCCGGTCTGAGGTTTTGGCCGGGCCGCTCCTTGCGAATGGCTGCCGGCGAGACCAGTTTCCCTTCATGACCACCCGTACCGAAACCGACACGATGGGCGCGATCGAAGTGTCCGCCGACCGCCTGTGGGGCGCGCAGACCCAGCGCAGCCGGGAGAACTTCCGCATCGGCGGGGAGACGATGCCGCTGCCGCTCATTCATGCCTTGGGCGTGGTGAAGCGCGCCGCGGCGGAAACGAACCGCGACCTCGGCCGGCTGGACGGAAAGCTCGCCGACGCGATCGTCGCGGCCGCGCAGGAAGTAGCGGACGGCACGCTCGACGACGAATTCCCGCTCGTCGTCTGGCAGACCGGGTCGGGCACTCAGACCAACATGAACGCCAACGAGGTGATCGCCAACCGGGCGATCCAATTGCTGGGCGGCACGGTGGGATCGAAGGACCCGGTCCACCCCAACGACCACGT
Source organism: Tsuneonella amylolytica (assembly GCF_003626915.1). NCBI lineage: Bacteria > Pseudomonadati > Pseudomonadota > Alphaproteobacteria > Sphingomonadales > Erythrobacteraceae > Tsuneonella > Tsuneonella amylolytica. The sequence continues at coordinate 666,159 of NZ_CP032570.1, read as the reverse complement.
CAACATGAGCCAAAGCTCCAATGACACGATCCCCACCGCCATCCATGTCGCGGCGGCAGGCGAGGTCGCGGGGCACCTCCTGCTTGCGCTGGAGCGGATGCACGGCGAACTGGCGACGAAGGCGGAGGCGTGGTCCGATATCGTCAAGATCGGCCGGACCCATACGCAGGATGCCACGCCGCTGACGCTGGGGCAGGAATTCTCAGGCTACGCGGCGCAGGTCGCTGCCGCAATCGAGCGGATCGAACTGGCGCTGCCGGGCCTCTACGAACTGGCGCAGGGCGGCACCGCGGTCGGCACCGGGCTCAACGCGCCCGGCGGCTTTGCCGAGGCGGTGGCGGCGAAGATCGCGGAGATCACCGGCCTGCCCTTTGTCACCGCGCCCAACAAGTTCGCCGCGCTCGCCGCCGACGATGCGCTGGTGTTCGCACACGGCGCGATCAACGCGGCGGCCACCGCCCTCTACAAGATCGCCAGCGACATCCGCCTGCTCGGCTCCGGCCCGCGGGCCGGGCTGGGGGAGCTGGCCCTGCCGGAGAACGAACCGGGCAGCTCGATCATGCCGGGCAAGGTCAACCCGACCCAGGTCGAGGCGCTGACCCAGGTCTGCATCGAGGTGTTCGGCAACCACGCCGCGCTGACCTTCGCCGGTAGCCAGGGGCAGTTCGAACTCAACGTCTATCGCCCGCTGATGACGTGGAATTTCCTGCGATCGGTCCGGCTGCTGGGCGATGCCGCGGCGAGCTTCACCGAACACCTGCTGGCGGGCCTCGAGCCGCGGCGCGAGAACATCGCGCGCGGGGTGGAGAACAGCCTGATGCTGGTCACCGCCCTCGCGCCCGAGATCGGCTACGACAAGGCTGCCGCTATCGCCAAGGCGGCGCACAAGTCGGGTTCGACCCTGCGCGAAGCAGCTTTGGAGGCGGGGGTGAGCGGCGAAGACTTCGACCGGCTCGTCCGGCCGGAGGACATGGTCTAGCCGGAAAGTTCGATCCAGGCCGGCGCGTGGTCGCTGGTCTTCTCCCACCCGCGGGGGGTCCGATCGACACCGGCCGCCTCCAATCGCTTCGCCAGCGGCGGCGACAGTAGGAAATGGTCGATGCGCAGGCCCGCGTCGCGCTCGAACGATTGCCGCCAGTACTTCCAGAACGTGTACATCGGCGCATCGGGATGAACCGTGCGGATCGCGTCGATCCACCCCTGCGCCACGAGACTGGCCCATGCCGCGCGGACTTCGGGTGCGAACAGCGCGTCGTCGGTCCAGCGTTCGGGCTTGTAGACGTCGAGCGCGGTCGGCATCACGTTGAAGTCCCCCGCCAGCATGACCGGCAACCCGCTGTCGAGCAGGCTCCGCGCATGCTGGGCGAGCCGCGCGAACCAGCGCATCTTGTAGTCGAACTTGGGTCCCGGGCGGGGGTTGCCGTTGGGGAGGTACAGCGCGCCGATCAGAACGCCGTTCACGGCCGCCTCGAGATAGCGGCTCTGTCGGTCGTCGGGATCGCCCGGCAAGCCCCAGCGGGTCTCGTGGATTTCGCCCACCCGGCTGGCGATGGCGACGCCGTTCCACCGGCTCTGCCCGTGCCAGATTGCATCGTATCCCAAGTCGCGGAGCGCGGCGGCGGGAAAGGCATCGTCCGGTGCCTTCAGTTCCTGCAGGCAGACGACGTCGGGCGAAGCCTCTTCCAGCCAGCGCAGCAACACCGGCAGGCGGCCATTGATCCCGTTGACGTTGTAGGTCGCGATACGCACGCTTCGTCAACGCACGAACGTGGAAGATCGGTGCCGGCTGCAGGATTCGAACCCGCGGCCCCCTGATTACAAATCAGGTGCTCTACCAACTGAGCTAAGCCGGCGCGCGTGGAGGAGCGGCCCTTAGGGCAACCCACCGCAGTGCTCAAGTAGCCGAGCGCAGGGGCCGGTCAAAGCGCGCCGAAGGTCCATCCTTCGGTTCGGGCGATCTCCGGTGTCATGGCGGGCGGGGACCAGTACTCGCTTGCGTGCGCGACGGTGCGCAGCCACGCGGATGCAAGCAAGGCGTCGCTGCGGTGGTCGTCGATCCCCCCGCGCCCTCGCACCGGCTTGCTGCCAAGGTTTGCCAGCGCTTCGGCAAGTTCGGCAAAGGTCCTGAGCTTGCTCCGGCCGGGCGGTCGACCCGCCGCCACGGCAGCGATGGTCGTGTATATCTCGACGGCAAGCGAACCTTGCGCCGGCACGGGATCGAAGGGCCAGATCGGGATTGCCCCGTCGATCCGGTGAAGCACGCGCATGCCCGTCAGGCTCGCCTTGCCGACCTGACTGGCCCCGACGAGGTTGAAGTTGCTCGTCGGGCGGCACCCCAGCGCGATCTGGCCGACCCGCTCGGTGACCCGCAAGCGCCCGATCCCCCCGCCGAACAGGTCGCCCTCACGCCCGCCGTGCCGGCGGAAATGACGCGCGATCTCCGGATGGTCGACGAAACCGGTCGCCGCCAGATGCGGGTCGTCGGCACTCAGTTCCTCGACGAGCCTCCATAGCGATCGCGCATCGTTCGGACTTGCCGCCCAGCCGGGAAAATAGGCCCCGACGTCGTCCAAGGCGAGAGACCCCGATATGTCGAGCCCGACCAGAGTGTCGTCCGGCATTTCCTTAAGCAGCCAGTCGGCGACTTCCATCCGCGACCAGCGGTGCCCGGGCCGCACGATGCGCGGGGCGTCGTCGCCGGGCTCGCAGATGGCGAGCGCGATGCCGGCATGGCGCTCCCCCGCCGCGCCCGACCAGTCGATCGCGGCGAAGTGCCGGAACCGCTCCGGCGTCATCCCTGTCGTTCGGCGCGCAGCTTGGCCCAGTAGTCGAGCCGCTTCCTGACCTCGCGCTCGAACCCGCGCTCGGGCGGGTCGTAGTAGCGCTGACGGTCCATCTCCGCGGGCCAGTAGTCGTCGCCGGAGAAGCCTTCGTCGGTGTCGTGATCGTAGCTGTAGCCCTTGCCGTAGCCGATGTCCTTCATCAGCTTCGTCGGGGCGTTGAGGATGTTGGCCGGCGGCATCAGGCTGCCGGTCTCCTTCGCGCTCCGCCACGCCGCCTTCTGCGCCTTATAGGCTGCGTTCGACTTGGGCGCGGTGGCGCAATAGAGGCACGCCTGCACGATCGCGAGTTCGCCCTCGGGACTGCCGAGAAAGTCGTAGGCATCATTGGCGGCGAGGCATTGGACCAGCGCCTGCGGATCGGCGAGGCCGATGTCCTCGCTCGCCGCGCGCACCAGGCGGCGCAGCACGAACAGCGGCTCCTCGCCGGCCACCAGCATGCGCGCCATGTAGTAGAGCGCGGCGTCGGGGTCCGACCCGCGCAGGGCTTTGTGCCATGCGGAGATGAGGTTGTAGTGCCCCTCGCGGTCCTTGTCGTAGACCGCCACGCGGCGTTGCAGGAAGCTGCCGAGTTCCGCAGGATCGAGCGGCGCATCGATCTTCGCGGCGTAGAGCGTCTCGGCCTGGTTCAGCAGGAACCGGCCGTCGCCGTCGGCGCTCGCGACCAGCGCCTCGCGCGCTTCCGATGTGAGGGGCAACGGGCCCTCCAGCTCCTCGGCCTTGTCGAGCAGCCGGCCGAGGGCCGCCGCGTCGAGGCGGTGCAGGATCAGCACCTGCGCGCGGCTGAGCAATGCGGCGTTGAGTTCGAAGCTAGGGTTCTCGGTCGTCGCGCCGACGAGGGTGACGGTGCCGCGCTCGACGAAGGGCAGGAAGCCGTCCTGCTGCGCGCGGTTGAAGCGGTGGATCTCGTCCACGAACAGCAGCGTGCGCTGTCCGGCCTGCGCCGCCTTGTCGGCCTCGGCGAACGCCTTCTTGAGGTCGGCGACCCCGCTGAACACGGCGCTGATTGCGGCGAAGCGCATGCCCACGGCATCGGCGAGCAGGCGGGCGGTGGAGGTCTTGCCGGTCCCCGGCGGCCCCCACAGGATCATGCTCGACAGCCGCCCCGCAGCGACCATCCGGCCGATTGCGCCTTCGGGCCCGGTCAGATGCTCCTGCCCGACCACTTCGTCCAGCGACCGCGGCCGCAACCGGTCGGCCAGCGGCGCGCCCGCGCGCGGCTCGTCCGAGACGGGGGAGGGGAGGCTGTCGGGAAACAGGTCGGCCATTGGGGGCCATGTAGGAAGTTGTCGGCGATGCGACGAGGGGGCTTGAACAAAGAGCGTTCCAAGATATATCGTGAGGCATCACGAGAAAGGATAAGGCGATGCACGATCATCATCACGGACGCGGCCACCGGAAGAGCTGGACCGAATTGTGGAACGCCGGGGGCTTCGGTCCCGGCGGTCCCTTCGGGCGCGAGGGTCCGTTCGGGCCAAAGGGTCCGTTCGGTCCCGATGGCCCCTTCGGACCGGACGGTCCGTTCCGCACGGGCCCGCGCGGCGGCGGTCGCCGTGGCCGCATGTTCGGGCAGGGCGAGTTGCGGCTGGCACTGCTCAAGCTGGTCGCCGACCAGCCGCGCCATGGATACGAGCTCATCAAGGCGATCGAGGACCTGACCGGCGGCGAATACGCACCGAGCCCCGGGGCGGTCTATCCGACGCTGCAACTGCTCGCCGACGAAGGGGCGATCGCCGAGAAGACCGACGATGCCAGCCCGCGCAAGCCGTTCGAGGCCACGCCCCAGGGACACGAAGAATTGGCCGGCAAGACCGACGAGGTCGAGGCGATCTTTTCCCGCTTGACCGCCCATGGCGAGCGTCAGCAGCGTGGCCGCTCGCCGCAACTGTCGCGGGCGATGGGAAATCTGGCCCAGGTGCTGAAGCACAAGACCCGGTCCGGCTCGTTCGACGAAGCGGCGATGAACGACATCGTCGACATGATCGATGAGGTTGCCAAGCGCATCGAACGGCTCTGACACCGATTGGCGCACTCGCGGCGGCGTGGTATCGCCGCCGCGGGTCGCCATCCAGTGGGAGGGATACGATGGATCGGACGATGGAGGCAGCCGCGGAAAGAACGAGTGCGCCGTGGCACCTGTGGGTGGTCGGCGTGCTATCGCTGCTGTGGAACGGGTTCGGTGCCTACGATTACCTCATGTCCAAGCTGCAGAACCGCGAATACCTCGAAGGGGCGTTCGCTCCCGCCGGGGTAAGCGTGGACGCTGGGATAGCCTATATGGACGCGATGCCGCTGTGGGCGAACCTTGCCTGGGGGTTCGGCGTGTGGGGCGCGGTGGCCGGGTCGATCCTGCTGCTGCTTCGCAGCCGGTACGCGATGCATGCATTCGTCGTGTCGTTGGCGGGGCTGGTGCTTGGCGCGATCCGCCAGACGACGAGTCCAATGCCGGGCATGACGGACAGCGCGGTGCCGATGGCCTTCACGGCTGTCATCACGATCTTCACGCTGCTGCTGATCTGGTACGCCCGGCGCCAGACGGCTACGGGGGTGCTGCGCTAGCCCTTGCGCGCGTCCAGCAGCCGCAGATAGGTTTCCGCCATCGAGCGGTTGATCGCGTCCCAGGTGAATTCCTTGCTCCGCGCCTCGCCCGCCGCGCCGTGCCCGGTGCGTAGCGCGGGATCCTGGATGTAGCGTTGGATCGCATCGGCGAAGGCCGGGATGTCGCCCGGATCGACCAGCGTGCCGGTGACCCCGTCCTTCACCAGCGTCGTCGATCCGGTGGCGCGGGCGGCGACGACCGGCACGCCGCAGGCCATCGCCTCCAGCGTGACGTTGCCGAACGTCTCGGTGATAGAGGGATTGAAGAACACGTCCATGCCTGCGACCCAATGGCCCAGTTCCGCGCCCGACTGGTAGCCGGCGAAGCGCGCTTCGGGCACGTTGTCCTCGAACCAGCCGCGCGCTGGCCCGTCGCCCAGGACCAACACCTTGTGCGGTACGCCTCGCCGGGTCAGCTCGCGCATGGTATCGGCGAACTCGGGCAGGCCCTTTTCCATCACCACCCGGCCGAGGAAGCCGATGGCGACCTCGTCGTCGGCGATGCCGATGGCACGGCGGCGTTCGAGGTCGCGCGCGCCGAAATGGAAGATCGTCCGCTCGACCCCGCGCGACCAGATGCCGATGTCGGTGTGCATCCGCTGCTGTTTCAGCACGTCGACCATTCCGTCGGACGGCGCGACGAGCGCATCGCAGTTGCGATAGAGCGCGCGCAGCCAGGCCTCCACCAGCGGCTGGGTGAAGCCGAGGTGATAGTACTGGGGATACGTCTCGAAGCGGGTGTGCACGCTGCCGAGCACCGGCACGCCGTGCGCGCGGGCCCACTTCGCCGCCTGCCGGCTGGCGCGGTCGGGCGCTGCGACGTGGACGATGTTGGGGCGGAATGCCTCGAACTTCTCGCGCGCTTCGCCGACGAGGCCCAGCGGCACGCGGTATTCGCTGCGCCCGGGAATGGGGAACGAGGGTACCGAGATCAGTTCGCCGGCGTGGTCGACCTGCGGATCGGCGATCGTCGGCGCGAAGATGCGCACCGCCGCGCCGTGGTCGAGCAGGTAGGCGACCAGCCGGTTCAGCGCCTGCGTCGGTCCGTCGCGCACCATGTTGTAGTTGCCGGTGACGATCGCCACGCGGAGCTGCGAGAGGTCCATGGCCGGGGCCATAGGTGCCGTCCCGTCATTTGGCGAGAGGGGAACCGTCGGCGCGCGCGGGCGGTTCACCGTATAGATTCCCCGCACGCTTGACTCGGCCGTTCGCACCCTTAGTGCGGCCGGCGGGCCACGCGGTCCCAACGCCGCGCGTGCTCTCTGGAAGGAGAGAAGACATGACTGCCGAACCAAACGGGCGCGCACCTGCGCGGCCGACAGAACCGTCGCTCAAGCCCGAGCGCCCCTTCTTTTCCTCGGGCCCGACCGCCAAGCATCCCGGCTGGGCGCTGTCCAATCTCAAGACCGAATCGCTCGGCCGCTCGCACCGGTCGGCCCTGGGCAAGAGCCGCCTCAAGTACGCGATCGACCTGTCGCGCGAACTGCTCGGCGTGCCCGACGACTACCTCGTGGGCATCATGCCGGCGTCGGACACCGGCGCGCTCGAATGCGCGATGTGGACGATGCTCGGGCCCGATCGCCCGGTGACCGTCGCGGCGTGGGAAAGCTTCGGCAACGTCTGGATCCAGGACGCGGCCAAGCAGCTGAAGCTCCCGCAGCTCACCACGCTCGACGCCGATTACGGCAGGATTCCCGATCTCGCCTCGATCCCGCAGGACAACGACGTCGTGTTCACCTGGAACGGGACGACGTCGGGCGCGAAGATTCCTAATACCGACTGGCTCGCCGAAGAGCGCGCGGGCGTTACGATCAACGATGCCACCAGCGCCGTCTTCGCGATGGAGATGGACTGGGCCAGGCTCGATGCCACGACCTATAGCTGGCAGAAGGTGATGGGGTCCGAAGCCCAGCACGGCATGCTGATCCTCAGCCCCAAGGCGGTAGAACGGATCGAGAGCTACGACCCGGCGTGGCCGCTGCCCAAGCTCTTCCGCCTCAAGAAGGGCGGCAAGATCAACGAAGGCATCTTCCGCGGCGAGACGATCAACACACCCTCGATGCTCGCGACCGAGGACTACATCGACGCGCTCGAGTGGGCGCAGTCCATCGGCGGGCGCGAGGCGCTGTTCGAGCGGGCGAACGCCAACGCGAAGATCGTCACCGACTGGATCGAGGCCACCCCGTGGCTGCGCAACATGGTGCCCGACCCGGCCCAGCGCACGAACACAGGCGTATGCTTCGTCTTCCAGGGCGATTGGTACGAAAGCCTCTCGCCCGAGGCGCAGGCCGACGTGCCGAAGAAGATCGCCAAGAAGCTGGAAGAATTGGGCGTCGGCTACGACTTCAACGGCTACCGCGACGCACCGCCGTCCCTGCGCATCTGGTGCGGCGGCACCGTCGAGCAGGAAGACCTGAAGCGCCTGCTGCCGTGGATCGAGTGGGCCTTCGAAGGCCTGCAGTCGAACTGACCTCGCGCGTCCCGGCATAGCCCGGGACCGCTTTCGTGTTCCAGTCTTATCGGTCCGCGCACGTTCCGGGCCGACGGAGAAATTCCATGACCAAGCCCAAAGTCCTGATCTCGGACAAGATGGACCCCAATGCCGCCAAGATCTTCGAGGAGCGCGGCTGCGACGTCGACGTCATCACCGGCGAGACCCCCGAACAACTGATCGCCCGCATCGGCGAGTACGACGGCCTCGCGATCCGTTCGTCCACCAAGGTCACGCCCGAAATCCTCGACGCCGCGACCAATCTCAAAGTCATCGGCCGCGCCGGCATTGGGGTCGATAACGTCGACATCCCCTACGCCAGCGGCAAGGGCGTGGTGGTGATGAACACCCCGTTCGGCAACTCGATCACGACCGCCGAACACGCCATCGCGCTGATGTTCGCGCTCGCCCGCCAAATCCCGGAAGCCAACGAACGCACGCAGGAAGGCGAATGGCCGAAGAACGCCTTCATGGGCGTCGAGGTCACGGGCAAGACGCTCGGCCTCATCGGCGCGGGCAACATCGGCTCGATCGTCGCCAGCCGCGCGCTGGGCCTGCGCATGAAGGTCATCGCCTTCGACCCCTTCCTGACCGAGGAACGCGCGGTGGAACTGGGCGTGGAGAAGGTCGATCTCGACGCGCTGCTGGCGCGGGCGGACTTCATCACGCTGCACACGCCGCTGACCGACCAAACGCGCAACATCCTGTCGGCGGAAAACCTCGCCAAGACCAAGAAGGGCGTCCGCATCGTCAACTGCGCGCGCGGCGGGCTGATCGACGAGGCGGCGCTGAAGGAAGGGCTCGAAAGCGGCCACATCGCGGGCGCCGCGCTCGACGTGTTCGCCACCGAACCGGCGAAGGAATCGCCGCTGTTCGGCACCAAGAACTTCATCTGCACTCCGCACCTCGGCGCCTCGACCACCGAAGCGCAGGTCAACGTCGCGCTGCAGGTTGCCGAGCAGATGGCCGACTACCTCGTCAACGGCGGGGTGACGAACGCGCTCAACATGCCGTCGCTTTCGGCCGAGGAAGCGCCAAAGCTGCGCCCCTACATGAAGCTCGCCGAAAACCTCGGCAGCCTCGTCGGCCAGCTCGCCCACGGCAACCTCACCCGCATCAGCATCGAGCGCGAGGGCGCCGCCGCCGAACTCGCAGGCAAACCGCTCGAAGCCGCGGTACTGGCCGGGTTCATGCGCCGCTGGTCCGACAGCGTGAACATGGTCAACGCGCCCTACCTCGCGAAGGAGAGGGGCATGGACGTGCGCTCGATCCGGCACGAGCGGGAAGGGGCCTACAACACGCTGCTGCGGGTGACCGTGGGAACCGAACAGGGCGACCGCTCGGTCGCCGGCACGCTGTTCGGCAGCAATGCACCGCGTCTCGTCGAAATCTTCGGCGTGGGCGTGGAGGCGGAGCTTGCCGGCCACATGATGTACATCGTCAACGAGGACGCGCCCGGCTTCATCGGCCGCATCGGTACGCTACTGGGGGCGAACGGCATCAACATCGGCACCTTCCATCTCGGCCGGCGCGATGCGGGCGGGGAAGCGGTGCTGCTGCTCAGCGTCGATCAGCCAATTACCGGCGACGTCATCAGGCAGGCCTGCGCGCTGGAAGGTGTGAAGACGGTGATGGCGCTGGAATTCTGACGCCGCTAGGGCGCCCGGCATGACCGACCCGACCGCCGACTTGCTCCCCCAAGGCCTGGAAGACCGCCTGCCCGCCTCCGCCCGCGCGCTCACCGCGGCGCGGCGGGCGGTGCTCGATACCATGGACGGCTGGGGCTACGACCGGGTGATACCGCCGCTGGTCGAATTCGAGGCGTCGATGGCGCAGCGGATGGGCGACGGGCGGGCGAGCGGCGCGGCAACGCGGCGGATGTTCCGCTTCACCGATCCCGCGTCGCTGCGCACGCTGGCCCTGCGCAGCGACATGACCGCGCAGGTGGGGCGCATCGCTGCGACCAGCCTGGCCCACGCGCCACGGCCCCTGCGCCTGTGCTACGCTGGGGAGACGGCCACGATCGCGAGCGACCAGCTCGACCCCGCCCGCCAGCGCCTGCAACTGGGCGCGGAACTCGTCGGCAGCGACGGCGTGGCGGCGGCGGCGGAAATGGTGGGCCTCGCGGTCGAGGCGCTGGGCGCGGCCGGCGCACGCGGCGTGTCCGTCGATTTCACCTTGCCCGATCTCGTCGATACCCTGGCCGCCGAGGCATTCCCGCTGGCGCCCGAACGCATCGACGCCGTGCGCCGCGAGCTCGATTCCAAGGACGCGGGCGCCCTGCGCGATGTCGGCGGGAAAGCATACCTGCCGCTGCTGTACGCCGCGGGCCCGTTCGACGAGGCGGTCGAGCGGCTCGCCGCGATCGACGCGGGCGGCGCGCTGGCCAGCCGGATCGCGGGCCTGCGCGAGATCGCGGCGAAGGCGGGTGGCAAGGCGCGCCTGACACTCGATCCCACCGAACGCCACGGCTTCGAATACCAGAGCTGGTTCGGCTTTACCCTTTATGCCGAAGGGGTGCGCGGCACGCTCGGGCGCGGCGGGACCTACCGCATCGGCGGCAGCGACGAGGCGGCAACCGGCTTCACGCTCTACATCGACCCGCTGGTCGACGCGCTCGGCGCGGCGCCCGCAGGCGATCTACTCTATCTGCCACTGGGTCACGATACCGAAACCGGCGCCCGCATGCGCGCGGTCGGCTGGCGCACGCTCGCTGCGCTCGGCGATGGCGAGGATCCGGTGTTGCTCGGCTGCACCCACCGCCTCGATGGCGGCGAGGCGCGCCCGCTCTAGCCCTGCGCCATGCGGCTGGGGTGCCACGGCGCCATCGGCGGCACGAAGCTGCGCTGCCGCCAGACCGGATCGGCCGGCTCTTCGGGGTTCGGCACCGCGAAGCGCAAGTAGCCGAACAGCGTCGCGATAAGCCGGCTCGCCGGGTTCGCGATTGCCGTGCGCCCGTGCATGAAGCGCGTGTTGTCGAGCATCAGCAGGTCGCCCTGCCGCCAGTCCACCCGCGCCGACAGCCGATCGCCCGCGGTCTTCGCCGCCTGCAACCACGCCTCGGGCACCGGTCGCATGTCGTCGAGCAAGGGGAAGTTCGGCATCCCGTTGGTGAACCGGGCGAACAGCAGGAAGTTGCCGAACGCCGGATCGTCGCCGAACATCGGCTTGTGCAGCGCCGGGCGCGAGAAATAGCGGAACAGCCCGCCCGATCCGTCGCAGGCGAAGCGATAGGGGCAGGTCGGCGGCGGGTCCGCAAGAAGCGCCGCGTCAGGATTGGCAGTGCCCAGCCAGTGTTCGAGGAATTCGGGCCAGACCCGCCCCGGATAGACCAGTCGCCGGCCGGCGAACCCGTCGCGCACCGCGGACGGCAACGCGCGCACGAGTTCGATACCGTCGCACACTGTCGTCGCCCCTTCGCCCTCGGGCGGCGACAGGCAGAGGAAGAACGCGACGTCGGGCTTCCACGGTTCGCGCGACAGTTCGGGGTGCAGCGCGAATTCCTGGTTGCCGTGGTTGACCGAATAGATTTGCGCGTCCGGATCGATCGAGGACCGCCCGGGAGAATCGTTCACCACCGTCGTGCTGCAGAACCGCGCCGCGAAATCGCGCAAGGCGGGCGTGTCGCAGCCGAAACCGGAAAACAGCAGCGCGCCGTGTTGCTTGTAGAGTTCGACCACCGGCTCGAACGGCAGCCGGTCGAGGCGTTCGCCGGGCTCTGGCTCGATGATGGCGAACGGACGACCGGGGGCGGGGGCAGCGACGCGGGGCATGGGCGGCGCTGCAATAGCGGGGTGGGCAGGTGCGCGCTATAGGCCGCGCGATGACCGTCACGCTCAACGACCTGTACGATAACCCGGACCACTATCTTCATTCGTTCGACGGCGAGTACGCGGTCTTCGTGCCGATGGACCGCGACGCCTACGCCCGGTCGATCTTTCTCGACCGCCGTATCCAGCTCGCCCGGCCCGGCGCGATCCGCGCACCGATCGAGCCCCTGCTTCGCGGTCGGCCGCCGATGCATGGCGGACGCTGGATTTTCCACGTTGCGCACTGCGGTTCCACGCTTCTCGCCAATGCGCTGGAGCAACTTGGCGACTTTACCGTTCTGCGCGAACCCGCCGCGCTGCGGCAGGTCGCGGTGTCGCGCGCCGGTGCGCTTCTGCCGCTGGTCCTGTCGGCCATGGCGAAACGCTATCCGGGGGCCGGGCCGACGCTGGTGAAGGCCAACGTGCCGGTGAACTTCATTCTGGAGGACATCGCGGCGCTGAAGCCCGCGGACCAGGCGATCCTCCTCTACCACGACCTGCCGGCCTACGTGGCGGCGGTGCTGCGCAGCGACGGCCATCGCGGCTGGCTGCGGGCGGTGACGAGCGAACTGGCATGGGCGCTCGGCGATCTGACCGGCGCAACCGATGCCGAGCGCGCCGGGGCGCTGTGGGCGGGGCAGATCGCCAGCTTCGCCCGGTTCGCCGATGGCCGGGCCGACGTGCGCGCTCTCGACGCGGACGCGTTCTACGCCGATCCGGCAGCCACTCTGCGCGCGGCGGCGGCGCTGTTCGGCATGACGCCGGGGGAGGGGACGATCGAGGAGATCGTCGCCGGTCCCCTCTTCACGACCTACAGCAAGAAACCCGGCGAACCCTTCGACAACGCCCGCCGCCTTGCCCGGCGCCACGAGAGCGAAGCGGCGCTGCGGCCGGAGATCGATGCCGCGATGGAGTGGATCCTCCGCGAAAGATTCGCCGCCGCCGACGACCGCGCGGTGTTGGTCGCATCCGCGCTCTAGTCGGCGAGCACCGCGGCCGGATCGGCCAGTTCGACGTCGCTCGTCATGCCGAGATAGCGGTCGTAGTACCCCACGTGGCTCGACCCCACGATGGCGAGCGTCCTGCGACCGGGGCCGATGACCTCGCGCAGGTTCGCCACCATCCGCAGGTTGCGCGTCTCCCAATAGGCGAGGTACTTGCGCCCCGTGTTCCCCGGCAGGGTGGAGCCGGCGGCGGGGCCGAAGTCGCTGCGCATGACGGCCTCGGCGGGGAGCGGGCTATTCATGGTGCGGTACCAGTCGAGGACCGACAGGTCGCCCGACAGCAGGCGTTCGCGCATTGCCTCTTCGGCGGCCCTGCGTTCGAGACCGGCGGGCAGGCTCCAGATCGCGGTCATTTCCGTGCCGAACACCGCGTCGTCGACAGGTCCGGTGGCGCGGTTGCCGGTGTGGTCGTCGACCGGCCAGACCCGCTCGTGGCCAAGACGGGCGGCAAGGCGCGCGGCGATGAGGACGCTTTCGTTGAGCCGCCCGATCCGCTTGGCGAGGCCGCCGGCCAGTTCGTCGGTCAGACCGTCGCCGCTGCGGCGCTCGGTGTCGGGCAACCGCAACCACTGGACGAGCGCGGACTGCGGTTCGCCCACCGCGAGGAACAGCGCGGCGAGGCGGCGGCGCACCGCGGGCGGACGATCGGCGGACGGAGCCGCGAGGGTCGCCTCGATCTCGCCTTCCGCGCCGGCACCGTCGAGGCCGACCGAAGCGCGTGCCGCCGAGGGGTCGAGGCAGTAATTTTTGTACTCGGTCGGGTACGCGAAGGGCCGGGCCTTGATGTAGTCGCACTGCGCGCCCGACAATTGCTCGACTGCGATCGCCTCGGGTTTCCAGGCGGCGAGCCGGTCCATCAGCGGATCGAACCGCGTCGTGTCGAAATCCTTCGGCAAGGCCGACAGGTGCGCCGTACCGAGCACAAGTACCGGCGTGCGGTCGCCGCGCTCCTGCGCCATGGCATCGACGATGGCGACAGGGTCGGGAGCGGGAGCGGGAGCAGGCGGGGCGGCGGTGGCGGCAGCGGCCGCGAGTATCAGCGAGAGCATGACCGCCCGGTGTCATGCTCCGCTAACACATTCAACGGATTCGCTCGATCAGCCGAATTTGGCGGGATCGGGTCCGATCCGGCCGCCCTCGTCGTCGAGCGCATCGATCCGGCTCATCTGTTCGTCCGACAGCTCGAACGACAGCGCGGCGAAGTTCGCCTCGATATGCTTGCGGCTGCTCGCCTTGGGGATCGGGCACAGGCCGTGCTGGATGTGCCAGCGCAGGATCACCGCGCTCGCCGGCTGGCCGGTTTCCTCGGCCACCTGGCGGATCGCGTCGGCATCCATGCCCGCGCCCTGGCCGAGCGGCGACCACGACTGGGTCACGATGCCCATCTCATCGTGTTTGGCGCGCAGGTCGCATTGCTGGAACGAGGGGTGGAGCTCGATCTGGTTGAGCGCGGGAACTACGCCGGTCTCGTCGACGATCCGGTCGAGGTCCTCGCGCCGGAAGTTGGAAACGCCGATCGACTTCGCCTTGCCGTCGTCGCGCAGCTGGATGAGCGCCTTCCATGTGTCGACGAACAAGTTCTGTTCGGGCGCGGGCCAGTGGATCAGCAGCATATCGACATGCTCCCGCCCGAGACGCGCCAGGCACTTGTCGGCCGCGGCGAGCGTGCGGTCGTATCCCTGGCTCTCGTTCCAGATCTTGGTCTGGACGAACACGTCGGCCCATTCGCCGAGACCTTTCCCCACCCCCGCCTCGTTGCGATAGACTGCGGCGGTATCGAACAGCCAGTAGCCGACGTCGAGCGCGGTCTGGACGATGCCGGGCGCGTCCTCGTCGGGGATCTGGTAGGTGCCAAAGCCGAGCTGGGGAATGCGGCGGCCGTCGTTGAGTTCGAGAACGGGCTGGTCGGTCATGGGGTCTCCTTTGCCCGGTCAATGGGTCGGGGCGGCAATTGTTTCCGACCTTGCACGGCCAATCGCCTTGCCCCCGCGGGCCGGCACGCCTAACCCGCGCCGCGTTTGTGCCGCGGCACGAAGGATAAGCGAGATAAATGGCCAACGTCACCGTGATCGGCGCCCAATGGGGCGACGAAGGCAAGGGCAAGATCGTCGACTGGCTGGCCAGCCGGGCCGACGCCGTCGTCCGCTTTCAGGGCGGCCACAACGCCGGCCACACGCTGGTGGTGGGCGATACGACCTACAAGCTCAGCCTGCTGCCGAGCGGCATCGTCACCGGCACGCTCAGCATCATCGGCAACGGCGTGGTGCTCGACCCGTGGCACCTCAAGTCCGAGATCGAGAAGCTCGAGGGGCAGGGCGTCGCGATCAACGCCGACAATTTCGCCATCGCCGACAATTGCGCGCTGATCCTGCCGCTGCACCGCGATCTCGACGGATTGCGCGAACAGGCCGCCGGTTCGGGCAAGATCGGCACGACGGGGCGCGGCATTGGCCCGGCGTACGAGGACAAGGTCGGCCGCCGGGCGATCCGGGTGTGCGACCTTGCGCACCTCGATGCTCTCGATCCGCATCTCGATCGCCTCTGCGCCCATCACGACGCGCTGCGCGCCGGTTTCGGCCAGCCGCCGGTGGACCGCGCGGCGCTGGTCGCCGAACTGCGCGAGATCGCGCCCTTCGTGCTGCAATACGCGCAGCCCGTGTGGAAGCGGCTGAAGAAGGTGCGCAAGGCCGGCGCCAGGATCCTGTTCGAAGGCGCGCAGGGCGTGCTGCTCGACGTCGATCACGGGACCTATCCATTCGTCACCAGCAGCAACACCGTCAGCGGCACGGCGGCGGCGGGCAGCGGGCTCGGCCCGTCGAGCACCGGCTTCGTGCTCGGCATCGTCAAGGCCTACACCACCCGCGTCGGCAGCGGGCCGTTCCCGACTGAGCTCGACGACGCCACCGGCCAGAAGCTGGGCGAACGCGGCCACGAATTCGGCACCGTCACCGGGCGCAAGCGGCGCTGCGGCTGGTTCGATGCGGTGCTGGTGCGCCAGTCTTGCGCGATATCGGGCGTCACCGGCATCGCGCTCACCAAGCTCGACGTGCTCGACGGGTTCGACACGGTGAAGATCTGCACCGGCTACCGGCTGCGCGGCAAAATTCTCGACTATTTCCCGTCGCACTCCGCCGACCAGGCCGCGGTCGAACCCATCTACGAGGAGATGGACGGCTGGCACGAGACGACTGCCGGCGCGCGTTCGTGGGCCGACCTGCCGGCGCAGGCGATCAAGTACATCAGCCGGGTGCAGGAACTGATCGAGACGCCCGTCGCGCTCGTCAGCACCAGCCCGGAACGCGAGGACACGATCCTTGTGCGCGATCCGTTCGTCGACTGAGCGGGGGCAAGACAGGGAAGTCACGACTGCACATGGAGGGGACACCGGGTGTGCTTTTGCGCTTACGTGTTTGACATCTTCCGCAACACTTTATTGCCCCGGATGGTTTTTCCCCTGTTCGGATTGATGTATCGAGGTTCTTAGGTATTTATCCCTATATGCCCGACCGCGACTTTACTTATTCATCGGGAGGTGCCCATGGATCGCAGCCCGCGCCCATCTCGATCTTCGCCGACGACCCCGTCGTCCGGCGCGAACTGTCGGACGATGCGGAGCTCGCCGGGTTCTATCCGGTTTCGCAAGGCGGGCTGTCCGATTTGCTCCATGGCCCTCGCGACCCGTTGCACGATCACGTGTTGTTGCACTTCGAAAAGCTGGACGCTTTGGATTGTGCAAGCCTTCTCGACCTCGATACGCGTTTGGCTTCGCAATCGTGCCGTGTCCTTGCCTCCGTCCGGCCGGATGCGCTCGACGATGTCTTCGCCTGCATCGACGATAGCCATCCAGAGATCCTCGTCGCCCCATCGCGCGGCGAACGGCTCGTTGCGCTCGGTCTGCTGATGGCGATGCGCCCCAACAACCGGGTGCGTGATCTGGACGAGGCCGATCGCGAATCGCTGCGTCTTCTCACCCAGCAGGTCGCGCAGATCGCAGCCCAGATCGATCGTCTCGCCGATGGGGACGGGCGCGCCTTCCGTCTGGAATCGCCGGCTGACGGTTTCCGGCGCGAAGATGACGGCGAACGGCAACTGATCCGGCCGCCGCGCCCGCCGCTGCCCGATCCGCGTCTCGTGCGCCTGATCATCCGCCAGCGCCAGCTTCGGGCGCAGTTCCTCGGCGGGGACCTGTTCGCCGATCCGGCGTGGGACATCCTGCTCGACCTCACTGCCGCGCGGGCCGAACACCAGCGCGTGTCGGTCACCTCGCTGTGCATCGCCAGCGGGGTGCCGCCGACCACCGCGCTGCGCTGGATCTCGCAGATGATCGAGGTCGGCCTGCTGGTGCGGGTCGAGGACGACAGCGACCGCCGCCGCGCTTTCATCGAGCTGAGCGACAAGGCGGCCGACGCGATGGCGCGGTATTTCCAGGAGCTTGGCAAGGACGCGAAAGCCCTGGTGTGAGCGCACGCCCGGGCATTGAAGGTTCGGAAACCATTTCGCATTAGGCCCTGTCCCATCGAAGGGACCGGGCGCTTGATCGAAGTCGAAATCCAGAACGAGACGCACCAGACCGAGCACACTATCCGCTTCGCGGCGGTGCCGCGGATCGGGGAGGGGATTCGCCTGCGCGAACCCGACGGTTGCTGGGCGAGCTACGACATCCTCGACCTGTGGTACCAGAAGGCCGAATACGGCGATATCTGGGTGCCCTATCTCCACGTCCGCATGACGCCGAGCGAACAGCAGGCACTCGCGCCCGCCGCCGCCCAGCGTCCGCTCGGGGATACCGAGGTGCAGGAAAGCCGGGTCGGCCACGAACGGCCGGTCTTCGGGGAAGAGGAGTTCGTGCCATACACGGGCTGATCAAGCGATTGAACGTCCCGGCCGGGACGGAGCAGAAACCGGCGGACGGCGCCCCTATCGCGGCCACGTCTGCGTCTGCGCCCGCGCGCGTACCCGTGCCGCCGCCCGTGCCGGATGGTGCGACGCCGGCCGCCCCCGCGCGCCGGACGTGCCTGCTGGTCGACGATTCGCGCATGATCCGCAAGGTGGCCCGGCGCATCGTCGAGAGCGTCGGCTATGCGGTGGTCGAGGCGGAGAACGGCGAGGAGGGCCTTGCCCGGTGCCGCGCCGCGATGCCCGATCTCGTCATCACCGACTGGAACATGCCGGTCATGAGCGGGATCGAATTCGTCACCGCCTTGCGCGCGATCCCCACCCGTACGCCGCCGCGCGTTGTGTTCTGCACGACCAACTCGGGCGCAAAGGACATCCACAAGGGCATCGCCGCCGGGGCCGACGAGTACGTCATCAAGCCGTTCGACGATGCCGCGCTGATCAGCCGCCTCCAGGCCGTCGGCGCGGCCTGACGAGACGGCACCCCTTTCGGTAAGGGGTTGTCGCGCCAGCGGCTTTCCCCGACACGAGAGCGCAGGCGACTTCGCAAGGGATACCGGACACATGCGTCGAATCTTATCGGGCTCGGTTCTGGCGGCGGCTGCGGCCTGCGCATTTTTCGCTCCGGCGACCCACGCCGCGACGAACGCACCGCTGGTGTTCGACTGCGATGCGGCCGCGGGGCGTTCGGCCAGCGTCGGCGTCGGCGGGGGAACCGCGGTCGCGGTGACGACGCGCATCGCCCCGCGCACCCTGCAACGCGGACAGACCCGGCCGACCGCGGGGCTGACGGTATCCTCGGCCGACGGCAGGAATGTAGTCGGAATCCAGATCGTGCAGGCATCGCCCACGGCGCAGACGTTCTCGCTGGCGGTCGTCGGGCGCAATGCGGGTACCCCCTTCCGCACCCCACTCGCCGAATTGCCGCTGGCCGCGCCGGTCGACGTGATCATCCAGCTCGACGCGAGCGGCCGCGGCACGATCCGCATCGGCGCGCAGCAGGCCCCGCTCTCGGTGGCGGACACCGGACCCAAGCGGGTGGAGGCTTTCTGCGGGTCCGGCCAGTTCCGCTTCGACCCGCTGACGGTGCGATCGAACTAGCGCCGGCGTTGCGGCGCAGAAGGCGCGCTCAGCGCAGCTTGCCGCCGGCCCCGGTCCATCTCGCCACCACCTCGATCGTCGGTACATCCTCGCTGCCCGCGAGCGCAGGCGCGTGGTGGATGGCGAGCACGGTTGCGTAGTTCTCGATCCCGTCGCGGCGGGCCATGATCCGGTCGCCGGGGGAGGGCAGCGCGACGAAGGCGAACTCGCCCCAGTCTTCGGATGCACCGCTGCTGCTGCGCATCACGACCAGCCTGCCCGATACCATCCGCTCGCTCCCTTCGGCGGGCAGCCTCGCATCATCGGGCGGCGGGGGCAACCCGCGCGCCGCCCCTACAGCCAGTCGGGGACCCGTTCGGCGTCCATGATAGCGTGGGGGCTGATGCGGTCGGCGACCACCGCCCATTTGTCGCCGTCGACCAGCACTTCGGCCACGAAGCCGCGGCTGTTGTAGCTCGACGCCATCGTCGCGCCGTAGGCCCCGGCGCTGCGGAACACGGCGAGGTCGCCGGGCCCCATCGCGTCGATGTCGCGGTCCATCGCGAAGGTATCGCCGGTTTCGCAGATCGGGCCGACGATATGCGCCGTCATCCGCTCGCCGGTGGGCTCCACCGCGTCGAAATCGTGCCACGCGCCGTACATCGCGGGGCGGGCGAGATCGTTCATCGCGGCATCGACGATCACGAACGGGGGGCCGTTGCCGCTCCGCTTCGCGCGGACGACACGGGTCAGCAGCACCCCGGCATTGGCCGCGATGACCCGCCCGGGCTCGAAACTCAACCGCACGTCCCATCCCGCCGTCACGCGCGCGACCATCGCGCCGTATTCGGCCGGCGAGGGAAACACCTCGCCCTCGCGATACGGCACCCCGAGCCCGCCGCCGAGATCGGCGTGCGTGACCGGGTGCCCGCCGGCGCGCAGGTCCGCGACGAGATCGCCGAGCTTGCCGAACGCGGTCTCCAACGGTTCGAGGTCGGAAAGCTGGCTGCCGATGTGAACCGCCACGCCGCGCATCTCGAGACCAGGTTCTCCCGCCAGCGCGGCGTAGATCGCCGCCGCGCGGTCGAGCGGGACGCCGAACTTGTTCTCGCGCTTGCCGGTCGAGATCTTCTCGTGCGTGCGGGCATCGACGTCGGGATTGACCCGCAAGGCGCACGGCACGCGCACGCCATGCCGCTGGGCGATCATCGACAGCTCGTAGCCTTCTTCCTCACTCTCGATGTTGAACTGGCCGATGCCCGCCTCGATGCCCTGCACCAGCTCGGCATGGGTCTTGCCGACCCCGGAGAAGACGATGTCGGCCGGCGCGATCCCCGCCGCCAGCGCGCGGGTCATCTCGCCCCCGCTCACGACGTCGGCGCCGCAGCCCTCGTTCGCCAGCACCCGCAGCACCGCGAGGTTGGGGTTGGCCTTGACCGCGAAGGCGATGTGCGGATTCTCGAGCGCGGAAAGGCCTTCGCGGAAGGCGCGCACGTGGCGCACCAGCGTGGCGCGCGAATAGACATAGACCGGCGTGCCCGCTGCCTCGGCGATCGCCGGCAGCGGCACGTCCTCGACGTGGAGCACGCCGTCCCTGTATGCGAAATGGTTCATGCCGGGCGGCGCTTAGCGATGCGGGCGCTTCGGGCCAAGCAAGCCTTGCTTCACCCGCCATGCCGCGCGGTTATTCCCGCGGCGACCGGTCACTCGGGCGGGAGGTCGAACGGATCGTCGGTCCGCTCTTCCGACCGCTTGCGCAGTTCGACCGAACGTTCGGGTGCGGCCAGCGGGTCGAGCTTCAGTAGGTCCTCGGCATCGGGCTGCGCCTGCGCGCCATAGGGCGTGGGCGGCAGGGGCTGCCCGGCGACG
Organism: Tsuneonella amylolytica; assembly: GCF_003626915.1. Lineage (NCBI taxonomy): Bacteria > Pseudomonadati > Pseudomonadota > Alphaproteobacteria > Sphingomonadales > Erythrobacteraceae > Tsuneonella > Tsuneonella amylolytica. The sequence continues at coordinate 645,572 of NZ_CP032570.1, read as the reverse complement.
GGCGCCAGGTCCGCCTTCTGTCCGCACGCGCCGAGGCCGAAGGGAAGCGCGAGGCTGAGGGCAAGGGCGGGAAGAGGTCTCATGCGGTCTCCATACCGAGCGCGTCGCGCGCAGCGGCCACCTGCTCCCTTACCCGCACCGGCGCCGTCCCGCCATAGCTGGCGCGGGAGGCGACCGACGCATCGACCGAGAGCGCGGCAAACACGCGGTCGTCGATCCGCGCATCGATCGCGGAAAGGTCTGCCAGCGAAAGCGCGTCGAGTGCCACGCCACGGCTTTCGGCAAGCTTGACCGCCGCGCCGGTGATGTGATGCGCCTCGCGGAACGGCACGTCGGCTTCGCGCACCAGCCAGTCGGCAAGGTCGGTCGCGGTGGCATAGCCCATCTCGGCCGCCTGCCGCATGCGCTCGGTGCGGAACGTGCTGTCGGCGATCATCCCGGTCATCGCCGCGATGCTGAGGGCGAGGAGCCCGTGCGCCTCGAACACGGGCGGCTTGTCGTCCTGCATGTCCTTCGAATAGGCGAGCGGCAGGCCCTTCATCGTCACCATCAGGCTGGTGAGGCAGCCGACGATCCGCCCCGCATGGCCGCGCACCAGCTCGGCAGCGTCGGGGTTCTTCTTCTGCGGCATGATGCTGCTGCCGGTGGAAAGCGCATCGGGCAGGCGGACGAACCCGAACGGCTGGCTCGCCCACAGGATCAGCTCTTCCGCGAGGCGCGACAGGTGCAGCGCGCATTGTGCGGCGGCCTGCAGGTAATCGAGCGCGAAATCCCGGTCGGACACCGCATCGAGGCTGTTGGCGGTCGGCCGGTCGAAGCCGAGCGCAGCCGCGGTCGCGTCGCGGTCAAGCGGGAAACCGGTGCCCGCAAGCGCCGCCGATCCCAGCGGCGATTCGTTCATCCGTGTGCGCGCATCGGCGAACCGGCTGCGGTCGCGGCGCAGCATCTCGTAATAGGCGAGCAGGTGATGTCCCAGCGTTACGGGCTGCGCGGTCTGGAGGTGGGTGAAACCAGGCATGACCGCATCGGCGTGTTCGCCCGCACGGGTCACGAGCGCGCGCTGGAGCCCGGCCAGCCCTTCGTCCACCGCGTCGATCGCGTCGCGAACCCACAGGCGGAAATCGGTCGCCACCTGGTCGTTGCGGCTGCGCCCGGTGTGGAGCCTGCCCGCGGGCGCTCCGATCAGTTCGGCCAGCCTGCTCTCGGTGACCATGTGGATGTCTTCGAGGTCCCAGTTCTCGGGCACGCCGTTCGCTTCGTACTCGGCCGCCACGCGGTCGAGACCGTCCGCGATCGCGGCGGCATCGACCGCCGAGACGATCCCCTGCGCGCCCAGCATCGCGACATGAGCCTTCGATGCGGCGATGTCCTGCCGCCACAGCGCCTTGTCGAACGGGATCGAGGCGTTGATTTCGCGCATGATCGCGCTAGGCCCCTCGGCGAAGCGCCCGCCCCACATCGCATTGGAGTCCGTCTTGTCGGTCAGACTATCGCTCACGCTGCTCGCCTCGGTCGTCATGGTGGGCCCCTTGCTGGCGGGGTGCAGTAAGGAAGACCCCGCCGCCCCGCAAGCGGAGGGGACGGCGGCTGCCGCCGATGCCGGCGCGCTGACCGGCGAGATCGATCGCAGCCATGCCGGCGACCTGCTGCCCGCCGCGATGCTGTCCGATCCGGACGGCAAGCCGCTCAACACGGCCGCGCTGTCGGGCAAGCCCGTACTGCTCAACCTTTGGGCGACCTGGTGCGCGCCGTGCGTGGAGGAGATGCCGCTCCTCGACGGCGTGGCCGGCGACTACGGCGACCGCCTGCGCGTCGTCACCGCGAGCCAGGACCTCGAAGGCGCGAGCAAGGTCGTGCCGTTCTTCGACAAGGCGAAGTTCGCCCACCTCGAACCCTGGCTCGACCGCGAAAACCGCCTCAGCGAAGCGCTCGGCGGCGAAGGCGTTCTGCCGACGACGGTGCTCTACTCCGCCAGCGGCGAGGAGATCGCCCGCGTGGTCGGCGGCTTCGACTGGCAGGGCGTGGAGGCCAAGGCGCTGATCGACGAGGCAGTGGCGCCGGGGGGCGCGTAACAGGCGCCCGCTCACAATCCGCGACGGTTGCGCCGCCCGCCTCTTGAAATCGAGCGCGGCGCACTTATCCTGTCCATTGCGGACCGGGCCCCTCTGGCGCGCCGCATCGGCCAATCGGCGATGCAGCGCGTGATGTCGGACCGCATCGGATGATGCCGATGTGGCCCGGGTTGTTCTTCCCTCCCCCAATGTGGCCCGTCGGCTCATCCGATCGAACCCAACTGTTCGACAAGGGAGTACGATCGATGTCCGATAGAATGTTCCGCCTGATGGAGCGTCACCAGAAACTCGACCGCCTGCTGGCCGAGGCGCGGCGCCGCGTCCGGCCCGATCCGTTCGAGGTGCTGCGGCTGAAGAAGCTGAAGCTGGCGATCAAGGACCGGATCACCGCGGCCGTGCGCCGCCGCGCGCCCGGTACCTGACCTTCTGACCAGCGGACCGCCGCGGCGAAGGTGCCCACGCGCCCTCCGCCGCGCGCGGCCGCTTTGCGAAAGCGGATCCCATGGAATTCCTGACCGCCGATTTCCTCGGCACTCCGGCGTGGTTCTGGCTGGCCTTCGCCGCGCTGGTCGCCGGCCTCACCGCGTTCGATCTCGGCGTTCTCCACAAGGAGGATCGCGAGATGGGCATCGCAGAAAGCCTCAAGCTCACCGCGTTCTACATCGCCATCGCGCTGGCCTTCGGTGCCTGGATCTGGGTCGAGCGCGGCGCCGAACTGGGCATGCAATACTACACCGGCTTCTTCATCGAGAAGGCGCTGTCGATCGACAACGTATTCGTGATCAGTCTGATTTTCACGTTTTTCGCCATCCCTGCGAAGTACCAGTACCGCGCGCTCCTGTGGGGCATCATCGCCGTGATCGTGCTGCGCGGTCTTATGATCGCGGGCGGTGCCGCGCTGGTCGAAGAGGCGTATTGGGTCCTCTACATCTTTGCCGCGTTCCTCATTTTCACCGGCATCAAGATGTTCTTCGCGGGCGACCACGCGCCCGACATCGCGAACAATCCGGCGGTGAAGTGGATCTCCACCCACATGCGGGTGACGAAGGAACTGCACGCCCAGCATTTCTTCGTGAAGGTGGCGGACGAAAAGACCGGCAAGCTGGTGACCGCGGCGACTCCGCTCTTCCTGGCGCTGGTGGTCATCAACCTTGCCGATCTCGTGTTCGCGGTCGACAGCGTGCCGGCGATCTTCGCGATCACGACCGACACCTTCATCGTCTACACCAGCAACATCATGGCGATCCTGGGCCTGCGCGCACTCTACTTCGCGCTCTCGGCGATGATCCACCGGTTCTACTACCTCAAGTATGCACTGGCGGCGGTGCTGGTATTCATCGGCTCGAAGATCTTCGTCTCCGATTTCCTGCTCGGTGGCGGCAAGTTCCCGCCGGCACTGAGCCTGGGCATCACCGCGGCGCTCATCGCGGGCGGCGTTCTGTTCTCGCTGTGGAAGACCCGCCACGGCGAGGATGCAGCGCCCCAGCTGCCGCACGATGGAATTCGGCCCTAGCGGGCGGGGGCGGGGCGGCGCATCCCGCGCCGCCCGCACCTGCGCCCATCGGTCCGGCGGTAGTCGGCATCGTCCGTTCACCCTTCGCTGTCGGGAGCTTTACCCTGAAACCATCTCCCGGATGATTTCGCGCAGTCGACCCTTCGCTATCGCTCGGGAGTTTTCCCGCGAAACAGTCCCCCGGACTGTTTCGTCCAACGAAAGCTGGTGGGCGATGACGGGCTCGAACCGCCGACATCCTCCGTGTAAAGGAGGCGCTCTACCAACTGAGCTAATCGCCCCCACCTTCGCGCATGGGCGGTGTGCGCTTTAGCCGGTTGGCGGCGCGGGTCAATCGGGGCTAGGGCGCTCGGCCATGACGACGGCCCCGCGCATCCGCATCCTCGCCACCGGCGGCACCATCGCCGGCAGCGGCGGTTCGGCGACGACGCGCGCCTATCGCCCGGGCCAGATCGGGGTGGCCGAACTGCTCGCGGCGGCGGACGGGCTCGGCCTCGAGGCGGATTTCGACGGGCGCGAGATCGCGGGCATCGGGTCGCAGGACATCGGCTGGCCGCAGTGGGACGCGCTCCACCGCGAAATCCTGTCGGCGATGGACGATGACGGCGTCGACGGCGTCATTGTGACCCACGGCACCGACACGGCGGAAGAGACCGCATTTCTCCTCGACCTGACGCTGCCCGCGGGCAAGCCGGTGGTTCTGGTGGGCGCGATGCGACCGGCCGATGCGGTGGGCAGCGACGGAATGCGCAACCTCGCCAACGCGGTGCGGGTGGCGGGCGACGCGCAGGCGGCGGGGCGCGGAGTGCTCGTGGTAATGAGCGACCAGGTCTTCGCCGCGATCGACGTGCGCAAGGCGGCGACCGGCGGGGCGGAGGCGTTCCGCGGCTTCCCGCGCGGACCGATCGCCAACGTCACGCCGATGTCGCTCGACTGGTTCGGCCCGCCGGACAAGGCCGGGCGCGGCGCGCGGTTCGCATGGCCCGACATGCTGCCGAAGGTCGCGATCCTCCACACTTATGCGGGGATGGAGGCCGATACCGTCGGCTGCGCGCTCGGCAGCGGCGTTGAGGGGCTAGTCCTCGCGGGATTGGGCTCAGGCAACGCGCCCGGGCCCGTCATCGACGCGCTGGCGGCGGCGGGCGTGCCGGTCGTCCGCTCGAGCCGGGTCGACCAGGGATCGGTCGATCGCAATCTCGAGGTGGACGACGACGCCAACCGCTTCGTCGCGGCGCGCGGGCTGGGCCCAGCCAAGGCACGGATCCTGCTGCAGCTATGCCTGGCGAGCGGGATGCGCGATCCCGCCGCCATGCAGGCCGAATTCGACCGGCGCTAGGTCAGCCCCCCCCAGTCACCCCCACGGCGTGACGAGGTACTTCTCGCCCGTCTGCATCCGCTTGTAGTCGAGGATCGCGTCCCTCGTCAGCATGCCTTCCAGATCGACCTTGGCCTTGTAGTTGCTGGCGAACGTCGTCGTCAGTCCGTCGAGCACCCGCTGGCGCATCCGGCCCGCGACCTCCGGCCCGGCCATCTGGAGGAACGGGGTGAGCAGCCAGCCCGACAGCGTCCAGCCGAAGCCATAGGCGGGCATCAACGTGGTCGGCCCGGTGTCGAGCCGGCCGTAGATGAACATTCGCTTCGGCTGGTTGGAGCCGTAGCGCGAAAATTCCTTCATCTTGCCGGCCGCGACCTGCTCCATCGCGCGGAAGCAACTGTCGACCATCGTACCGCCTCCGATGGGGTCGAAGCCGTAGAACGCGTCGGTCGCGTCGATCGCGGTGCGCAGGTTCGCCATGAAGTCGCCGTCGGAAGAATTGACGACGTGCCGGGCGCCCTCGGCCTTCAGCAGTTCGGCCTGCTCGTCCTTGCGCACGATGTTGACGAGCGGCACCCCGTCCTCGTTGCAGATGCGCTGCAGCATCAGGCCGAGGTTCGACGCGCCGACGGTGTGGAGGATGCCCTTCGCGCCGTCGATCTTTGCATTCTCGACGAAGCCCAGTGCGGTCATCGGGTTGACGAAGCTTGACGCGCCGGCCTCCGCCGAATGGTCCCCCAGCGGCAGGCACATGGCGGCATCGGCGATGGCATACTGGGCATAGGCGCTGCCCGGCACGCAGGCGACGCGCTGGCCCATCAGCGCCTTCGCCATGTCCGAATCGCCAGTCGCAACCACGGTGCCCGCGCCCTCGTTGCCGGCGGGCAGCCGCATCCCGTGGCGCGCCTTCGACGCGCTGTTGAACGGCTCGGGCATCCTGGCGACCACCTTGCCGTCGGAATACTCGGCGTTCTCGAAATCCGCCGCGCCGGTCAGGATCGCGAGGTCGCTCGGATTGATCGGCGCGGCTTCCATCTTCACGAGCACCTGATTGCCGGTGGGTTCGCGGAACTCGGTCTCCGCAACTTCGAGCGTCAGGGTGCCCTCGGGGCTGAGGGTGGTGAAGAGCTGCTTGCCGGTAGTCGCCATGAATCGTTCTCCCAGTTTCGGTTTGCAACCGTGGCTAGGCCGCCGCGCCCGCGCTGGCTAGTCCTCCCCCGGGTAAATCGCCTTCACGAAGTAGAGCCCGTGCGGCGGGGCGTTCAGCCCAAGCGCCTGCCGGTTACGCGCGGCCAGTGCCTCGGCCACCCGCCCCACCGGCCAGCGGCCCATGCCGACAAGTGCGAGGCAGCCGACCATGCTGCGGACCTGGTGATGCAGGAAACTGCGCGCCGCGGTCTCCACGATCACGTGCTCGCCCTCCAACCGCACGTCGAGCCGGTCAAGCGTCTTGACCGGGCTCGCCGCCTGGCACTGCACCGACCGGAAGGTGGTGAAATCGTGGTGGCCGACCAGCGCCTGCGCCGCCGCATGCATCGCTTCGGCATCGAGCGGCTGGGGCACCTGCCAGGCCCGGTCCCGCTCCAGCGTAAGGGGCGCGCGGCGGTTGGCGATGCGGTATTCGTAGGCGCGGCCGGTGCAGGAAAAGCGTGCGTGCCAGTCGTCCGGCACCACTTCGCACGCGGTGACCGCGACGGGATCGGGGCGGAGGTGTGCGTTCAAAGCCTCCATCAGCCGGAACGGCGCGAACGGCTTCTCGATGTCGACATGCGCCCGCATCGCCAGCGCGTGGACGCCGGTGTCGGTGCGTCCGGCCGCGTGCATCGTCACCGCCTCTCCGGTCGCAGCGTGGGCCGCGTCCTCGACCGCCTGCTGCACGCTCGGCCCCGTCGCCTGACGCTGCAGCCCGACGAACGGCGTTCCGTCGAATTCGAGGGTAAGCGCGAAGCGGGTCATCGGGGACTCAGCCGATGAGCGTCCCGGCGGGGATCGGCTTGCCGCGCAGGAAGTCCTCCACCGCCATCGCCGGCTTGCCCGCGCGCTGCACGCGGACCGGGCGGATCGCGGCATAACCGCAGGCGATGGTGAGGTCGTCGGACAGCGTCGTGCCCGGCTTCCCCTCGCGGGCGACGATGTCGGCCTTCAATACCTTGATGCGTTCGCCGTCGAGCTGGAACCAGGCGCCGGGGAAGGGGGCGAGGCCGCGTACCTGCCGCTCGATCGCCTCGGCGCCGTCGGTCCAGTCGATGCGCGCCTCGGCCTTGTCGATCTTGGGCGCGTAGCTGGCCTGCGCGTCGTCCTGTTCGATGGGGTGCAGCATGGCGAGGTCGATCAGCGTGCCGACCATCAGCTGGGCGCCGATCTCTGCCAGTTCCTCGGTCAGTTCGCCGGCGGTCTTGTCCTCCACCGGCGTGCGCGCGAAGGCGAGCATCGGGCCGGTGTCGAGCCCCGCTTCCATCCGCATGATGGTGATGCCGGTAGTGAGGTCGCCCGCCATGATCGCGCGCTGGATCGGCGCCGCGCCGCGCCACTTGGGCAGCAGGCTGGCGTGGACGTTGAGGCAGCCCTGTTTCGGAATGTCGAGTACCGCCTGCGGCAGGATCAGGCCGTAGGCCGCCACCACGGCGAGGTCCGGTTCGAACGCGGCCAGCTCGGCCTGCGCCTCGGCCGACCTGAGCGAAGCGGGGCACTTTACCGGAATGTGGCGGATTTCGGCCTCCACCTGCACCGGGCTCGGCTGCAGCTTCTTGCCGCGGCCGGCGGGGCGGGGCGGCTGGGTATAGGCGGCGACCACCGTGTGCCCCGCTTCGTGAAGCGCGGCCAGCGTCGGCACCGCGAAGGCCGGCGTTCCCATGAAGACTATTCGCATTTCGGGCGCATAACCGGCTGTGCCGACCTTCCGTTGGAGGAGGGCAGCCCCTATCTTTCCCCCCATGGCATCGCAAGAGATCGAGACGCTGGCAGGCGCGCTGGCGCGGCTTCCCGGGCTCGGTCCGCGCAGCGCGCGGCGCGCGGTCCTGTGGCTGGTGAAGCGGCGCGAGACAGCGCTGCGCCAGATCGTCGCCGCGCTGCAGGAAGTGCAGGACAAGCTCGTCGAGTGCGACACCTGCGGCAACGTCGACACCCAGAACCCGTGCGGCATCTGCACCGACCACCGGCGCGACCGGCGCTCGCTCTGCGTGGTGGAGGACGTAGCCGACCTCTGGGCGCTCGACCGCGCGAAGCTGTTCACCGGGCGCTACCATGTGCTGGGCGGACGGCTGTCGGCGCTGGACGGCGTCGGCCCGGAAGACCTCAGCATCGGGCCGCTGCTCGAACGCGTTCGGGCGCGCGAGGACGGTGTGGGCATCGACGAGGTCGTCCTCGCCACCAACGCCACGCTCGAAGGGCAGACGACCGCGCATTACATCGCCGAACGACTGGAAGGGATGCCGGTCCGCATCACCCAGCTCGCCCACGGTCTGCCGGTCGGCGGAGAGCTCGACTACCTCGACGAAGGGACGTTGGCCCAGGCCCTGCGTGCCCGCAGACCGGTGGGCTGAGCGCTCACTTGCCGTTCAGCGCGCCCATGCATATGTGCGCGCCATGGCCATCCGCGAAATCCTCGAAGTGCCGGACCCCCGGCTAAAGACCGTCTCGACCCCCGTCACCGAGTTCGACGACGAACTCCGCACGCTCGTCGACGACATGTTCGAAACGATGTACGATGCGCCCGGCATCGGCCTCGCGGCGATCCAGGTCGGCGTGCCCAAACGGCTGCTGGTGATCGACCTGCAACCCGACGACGAGGATGCCGAGCCCGTTCCGTGCAACCACGACGGGCACCATCATCATCACCAGCCGACGAAGAAGGAGCCGCGGGTCTTCGTGAACCCGGAAATCCTCGACCCGGCCGATGACCTCATGACCTATCAGGAAGGCTGCCTGTCGGTGCCGGACATCTATGCCGACGTCGACCGGCCCGCGACATGCACGGTTCGCTATCAGGACCTCGACGGCAATGTGTACGAGGAACGAATGGAAGGCCTCATGGCGACCTGCATCCAGCACGAGATGGACCATCTCGAAGGGATCCTGTTCATCGACCACCTCAGCCGGCTGAAGCGGCAGATGGCGCTCAAAAAGCTGCAGAAACTCCGCGCCGCTTAACAGCGGCAAGGAGTTCCTCCGCAGGCGAACCTCCGCGCTGCTTAAGCACCCCAGCAAAAAGCCCCGCCGTCCGGCGGGGCTTTTCGTGTGGGCTGCCGAAGAGGTTCAGGCCGCTGCCTTCATGCTTTCCAGCGCCTTGCGGCAATCCTCCGCGCATTCGCGGCACATCTTCGCGCACCGCTTGCAGTGGTCGTGGTCGTGCTTCTCGCACTCTTCCGCACACGTTTCGCAGGCGAGGATGCAGGTGCGCAGCATCGATTCGATGACCGCGACGTTGCCCGAGGTGCGGCGGGTCGCGACGCGGTAGGTCGCTTCGCAGATGTCCGAACAATCGCTGCACAGCCGGATGCAACGGCGCATGTCCATATCCTCGGCATTGTCGGCATCGGCGCACGAATTGCAGATCGCCGCGCAGTACATCGCGTGCTTCACCGCTTCGGCCAGCTGCTCGTTGTAGTCGGACCCGACGTGCGGATGTTCGCTGATCATTTCCTTGATCGACATGGGCTTGGTCTCCTTCCCTGACGGAGCGCGCGGGAGCGGTGGATAGTTCCGGCGGGGGCTTTCCTATAAGCGTCGTTCCGCGTATGTTCCGGTGATGGATATTACTGCAGTCATTCTGATCTTCGCCGCCCTGCTATTCGGTGCCGCCGCCGGCTGGTTCTTCGGATCGCGTCCCGTCGCCGACTGGAAGGCGCGCCACTCGGAAGCCGACACCGAAGCGAAGGGCCACGCCGAAAAGCTGTCCCGCATGGTCCCCGAACTCGCGACGATGAGCGAACGCGCCGCCCGCGCCGATGCGCTGGCCGCCGCGCTCGATGCCGCGCGCGAGGAACTGACGGGGTTCAAGGCGCGCGAAGCCGGGTTCGCGGAACAGAAGCGCCTGCTCGAGGAAAGCCGCGAAAAGCTGCTCAAGGAATTCGAGAACACCGGCGCGCAAGTGCTCGGAAAGGCGCAGGAAGCCTTCCTCGCCCGCGCGTCCGAACGGTTTGGCCATGCCGAACGGTCGAACAAGGAAGCCATCGCCGCGCTGCTCCAGCCGGTCGGCGAGCGCCTCAAGGCCTACGAGGATCAGGTCGCCACCCTCGAAAAGCAGCGGGTGGATGGGTTTGGTCAACTAACCGGCCTGATCGAATCGATGAAGGCGGGGCAGGAAGAGGTGCGCCGCGAGGCAGCGCGCCTCGGCAATTCGCTCACCAATGCGCCCAAGGCGCGCGGGCGGTGGGGTGAACGGGCGCTGCAGAACGTCCTCGAACAATGCGGGCTCAGCGAACACACCGACTTCGATCTCGAGCATTCGATGGACACCGAGGAGGGGCGGCTGCGGCCCGACGCGATCGTTCGTGTGCCGGGGCAGAAGAAGCTGGTCATCGACGCCAAGGTATCGCTCAACGCCTACCAGGCGGCGTTCGAGGCGGACGACGACGACGAGCGGCGGCGGCACCTCGACCTTCATGCCAAATCAATGCGCGGACACGTCCAGACGCTCGGTACCAAGAGCTATCAGAGCCAGTTCGACGAGGCGCCGGACTACGTCGTGATGTTCGTACCCGGCGAACACTTCGTCGCCGCCGCGCTCGAACACGATCCGGAGTTGTGGGATTTCGCATTCCGCAACAAGGTGCTGCTGGCAACACCTACCAACCTTGTGGCCATCGCGCGCACGGTGGCGCAAGTCTGGCGGCAGGACACTATCGCCCGCGAGGCAGTGGAAATCGGCAAGGCCGGGGCCGAACTCTACGACCGACTGGCGGTGGCCGCCGAACACATGAAGCGGGTGGGCGGGGGCCTCGAAACCGCGGTCAATAATTACAACAAGTTCGTCGGCAGCTTCGAGCGCAACGTCCTGTCCGCCGGTCGCCGGCTCCGGGACAAGGGCATCGAGATCGGCAAGCGCGAGATCGACGAAGTGCCGCTCGTCGAAGCGGCGCCCCGCTATGTCGAGGGACCCGCCGACGCTACGGAACCCGCCACGCGGGAATAGGTTGGACGCGCAAGGTGTCGCTGGTTACGGATGCGGGCATGATCAAATTGAGAGTTTTAGCCACTGCCATCGCGGCCGCCGCAACCCTTGGTGCGTGCAGCCAGGAAAACGCCCCGTCGGAAGCCATCCGCGATGCGACCGACAAAGTGGTTGAACAGGCCGCCGGCAAGCAGGCACCCAAGCTGGCGAAGGGACCGCTCGCACCCCGTGACGACTGCGGATCGATCGAGGGGGCGACCCAATTCCGTCAGACGCTGTCCCGCGCGGTGAAAGCGAAAGACGTCGATGCCCTTGCCGCGCTCGTTGCGCCGGACGTGAAACTCGATTTCGGCGGGGGCGGCGGCACCCCCGAACTCCGCAAGCGGCTCGCGGAGAACGATGTCCTGTGGGCCGAACTTGCCGAACTGGTCGATCTGGGCTGCGCGGCCAGCGGCGACGGCGGCATCGTCGTCCCCTGGTTGTTCGAACAGGATATGGGCGGGCGCGACCCGATGGTGGCCATGATCGTGACTGGCGAGGACGTGCCGGTCCACGAAACCATCGATCCGGCCAGCCCGGTGACCGGCACGGTCTCGTGGGATGCGGTCGAGCTCGTCGGCGGGCTGATGCCTAGGGCGGCGCTGCAGCATGTGAAACTCGCGGACGGCAAGACCGGATACATCGCGGCCGACCGGCTGCGGTCGCTGCTCGATTACCGCCTCTACGCCTCGAGCCGCGACGGGAAGTGGAGCATCACCAGCTTTGTCGCGGGCGACTAGCCGACCGCGTCGAGCACCTCGTAGGCCAGCACCGCCGCCGCGACCGCCGCGTTGAGGCTGTCGGCGCGCCCCTTCATCGGCATGGTCACGCGCAAGTCGCAGGCGGCTTCGTAATCCTCGGGCAACCCGCGCGACTCGTTGCCGACGAGGACGAAGCACGGCGCCCCATACGGCGCCCCGCGATAGGGTACGGCCTCGCGCAGCGATGCGGCAACAAGCTGTCCCGGCCCCGACCGCAGCCACGGCAGGAAATCCTCCCACCGCGCCTGGGCGATCGGCACGGTAAAGATCGCGCCCATGCTCGCGCGCACCGCCTCGACACCGAACGGATCGGCGCAATCGTCCACAAGGATCAGACCGCCCGCCCCGACGGCGTCCGCGGTCCGCAGCATCGTCCCGAGATTGCCCGGATCGCGTAGCGCCTGCGCGACGAGAAAGATCGGCGCGGCAGTCCGGTCGATCGCTTCGAGATCGGTGGGCAACGGCGCGAACACGCCCGCCACCGCCTGCGGATTGTCCTTGCCGGTGATCTTGCCGAGAATATCGGGAGTGGTCTCGATCACCTCGCCCCCGGCGGCGGCGACATCGGCTTCCAGCGCGTCGAGCAAGGGATGAGCTTCCCGCTCGCTCGCCATCACGAGCGTCGATGGCAGGATGCCGCTCTCGCGCGCATCGGTCAGCAGCCGCAACCCCTCGGCGAGGAAGCGCCCGTCACGCTGGCGGTGCTTCTTGTCGCGCAAGGCACGAAGGGCTTTGACCGTCGGATTTGAAAAGCCGGTAATCTCGCGGCGGCCGGGGCGGGCCACTCAGTCCTCGCCGAAACCGTCGTCGATAAGGGCGCAGAGCTGCGTCAGCACGGCTTCTGCATCATCACCGGCCACGATCACTTCGACCGTGTCGCCCTTGGCCGCACCCAGCATCATCAGCCCGAGGATCGAGCCGCCGACCGCCTCGTTGCCGTCCTTGACGATGCGGACGGAGGTGTCTCCGGGCAGAGCGGCGACCGCGCCGACGAACTTCGCGCTCGCCCGGGCGTGAAGGCCGCGGCTGTTGACGATCGTGCAGGACCGCCGCAGCTCGCTCACGAGGCTTTCGCCTTTTTCCCGCATCCCCCCGCGCCGTGCGACGAGAGAAACTCCGAGGCCACCGTGATGTAGTTCTTGCCCGCGTCGCGCGCGGCGATGACCGCGTCGGACACCGGCATCGCCTTGCGCGCACCGGCAAGGCGGATCAGCATCGGCAGGTTGATGCCGGCGATCACCTCGATCCGCCCGGCCTCCAGCAGCGAGATCGCGAGGTTCGACGGCGTGCCGCCGAACAGGTCGGTCAGCACGATCGCGCCTTCGCCCGTATCGACACGGTCGATGGCCGATGCAATGTCCTTGCGCCGCTGTTCGGCATCGTCGCTCGGCCCGATGCAAATCGTCGCGATCCCCTCTTGCGGACCGACGACGTGTTCCATCGCGCCGACGAATTCCTCCGCCAGGCGGCCGTGGGTGACCAGGATAAGTCCGATCATGTCTGAATGATGCTCTCGGCTTCGGTTCGTTCCGCGGTGCCGGCCCGACCCCGGGCGCCGCCGTTTGGCGGGATCGTCATGCCTGCGGTGACCCTTCGAGCTGGTCGGCGGCGCGCGATCCCAGGTTGCGATGGATGACAGTGGGCGAAAACCCCGCCCCGCGCAAGGCCTGCGCGATGGCCTCGGCGGTGTGCACCGATCGGTGCTTGCCGCCGGTGCAGCCGAACGCGATGGTGACGTACGCCTTTCCTTGCGCGGCATAGCGCGGCAGCAGCAGCAGCAGCAGGTCGCGGATCCCGGTGAACGCTTCGTCCCAGGCGGCGTCGCGTTCGATATGCGCGGCCACCGCATCGTCCAGCCCGGTCAGCGGCCTGAGGTCCGGGTCCCAATGCGGATTGTCGAGAAAGCGCATGTCGAACACAAGGTCGGCGAGCGGCGGCATGCCGCGCGCAAAGCCGAAACTGGTGACAGTGACCGTCATGTTTTCCTCGAGCCGATCGGCAAAGCGGTCGCGGATCGCGTGCTGAAGGTCGCTGGCGCTGAGATCCGACGTGTCGATCACCGCTTCGGCCCAGCGCCGCAACGGTTCGAGGAGTTCGCGCTCGGCCCGTATGCCTTCGGGTACCGGGCGCCCTTGCGCCAGCGGATGGCGACGCCGCGTTTCGTTGTAGCGCCGTTCGAGCTCGCTGCTCGAACAGTCGAGGAAAAGCGTGGTGACGTCGAGATCGGCGCGCTTCGCCAACGCCTCGCCGCGGGCGATGACCTGATCCGGCATGAAACCCCGTGTGCGCGAATCGAACCCGATAGCGATGGGCGGGCGAGGTTCGCCGCTCGCGGTTTCGGCGGCGACGAGACCTTCCAGCAGGCGGATCGGGAAGTTGTCGATCGCCTCCCACCCCAGGTCCTCCAAGACATTGAGTGCGGTCGTCTTGCCCGCGCCGGAGACGCCGGTCACGAGCAGCACGCGCTGGCGGGACATTGGCGATGACGGCGAGTCGGTGGGCATGTGTCCCGTGTGGAGGCTGGCCGGAGCGTTGGGAAGGGCTGGCGGTCAGACAGTATCGGCGAGGGCCAATCCGTGAAGCGCCAGCGCATATTCGGCGCGGACAGCGGCAGCCGGGCCGCGCGGATCGAACACGAGGTGGGGAATTGCGCAGCCTTCGATCTCGATCGAGCCCGCGCTGGCGACATACCGGGGAGCGTCTTCGGCGAGGGTCAACACCAATGCCACCGTGCCGGAGCTTGTCGGAAGGTGAACGATACCGACGTTACGCAGTTCGAGGAGGCCCACGGTCTCCGGGGCAGGCGAAGCGCGTAGGCCATTGAACCGGGGTTCGAGCAGCACGCCGTCGTCACCGACCAGGCTTGCCCCGCGATCGATGAGCGCCAGTGCCAGCGACGACTTGCCGCTGCCCGGCGGCCCTTCGCACAGCAGCGCCCGTCCGCCGATCGCCACCGCGGTAGACTGGCGCAGCGCCATCAGCGCGCCTTCGCCGCCGCATTGGGCAGGGTAAGCACGAGGCAGGCACCTTCGGCTCCGTCAGCCCGCGCCTCGGCCAGCAGCGAGCCCTGGTGCCCCTCGGCGATCGTGCGCGCCATGGCGAGGCCGAGCCCGCTGTGCTGGCCGAACCCTTCGTCTTCCGGCCGGTCGGAGTGGAAGCGGCGGAAGACCTTTTCACGCGCGTCTTCCGGGATGCCGGGGCCGTGGTCGCTGACGCGCAGTTCCACCAGTCCTTCGCCGCGGTCAATGTCGAGTTCGATCGCGGTGTTTTCTGGAGAAAACGAGACGGCGTTGTCGAGAAGGTTGTCGACGATGCGTTCGATCCTGACGGGAACGCCCGATACCGTCGCCCCGCTCTTCGGGTGTGTGAATACGATCTCGCGGCCGGCATTCTCGTCGCGTTCGTCGCGTCGGTGCACGATATTGCGCACCAGCGCGACGAGGTCGATCGCCTCGAAGGTGGCCCGGCTCAGTTCGGCTTCGATCCGGCTGGCCTCGGAAATTTCGCTGACGAGGCGATCGATCCGACGGACATCGTGCGCGGCGATCTGGTTCAGTTGGGCGCGCAGGTCGGCATCCTCCACCGTGCCGAGCGATTCGAGCGCGCTGCGCAGGCTGGCGAGCGGGTTCTTGATCTCGTGCGCGACGTCAGCAGCGAAATGTTCGACCGCGTCGATCCGCTGGCGCAGGGTGTCGGTCATATCGGAAATGGCGCGCGCAAGCTCGCCGATTTCGTCGCGGCGCAGGGGCAGGCGGGGGACCTGGACCTGCCGCTCGCGCCCCTGCCGCACGCGGTTGGTCGCGCTCGCCAGCATGCGCAGGGGCAGGACGATCGTCCGCGCCATGTAGAGCGACAGCAGGGTGCTCATCAGAAGGGCGAGGATCACGGCCAAGAACAGCGTGCTTCGCGCCTCGCGGACCTGCTGGGTGATGTCGACCGCGTTGCGCGTGGTGAGCAGCGTCGCGCCGAGAAGGCCGACGGGTGCGGCGGTGTTGATGACGGGGGTACCGTCACTCGCGTCGCGGAGCTGGATCTGGGTGAGGTTTTCCTCGCGGGCGCGCTTCAGCTCGGGCCACGCATCGGCATCGGTGCTTTCCGGCTCGACATAGTCCGGGATGGGGTCCGCCCCGACCACCTTGTCGACCGCGCGGTCGAGCCAGCGGGCGAAGTTTTCCTGCCATGTCTCGTCGCCCGGCACGTCGAAGGCGAAGCTGGGGTCGGTCAGCTTGAAACTGTCGGCCCACAGGCGGCCTTGCGCGTCGAACATGCGCAGGCGCATCTTCTGCTCCTTGCCGATCTGGACGAGCACCGCTTCCTGCCGTTCACGGCTCGCGCCAGCCAGCGCCTCGGCGGTGATCTGCGCTTCCACCCGGGCGAGCTTGTAGCGTTCGTCGAGGAGCTGCTTGCGATAGCTGTCGAGGTAGAACACACCGCCGCCCAGCAGGAGCAGGGGCAGCAGGTTGATAATGAGGATGCGGGGGGTGAGCGACAGCCGCCGCCCGGGCACGAAGGTATCGGTGAGCCGCCGCGCCGCGGTGCCGTCAGCCATCGGCGAAGCTGTATCCCGCGCCGTAGAGCGTTTCGATCGCGCCGAACTCGGGATCGACGCTGCGGAACTTGCGCCGCATGCGCTTGATGTGGCTGTCCACCGTCCGATCGTCGACGAAGACGTCGTCGGGATAAGCCGCGTCCATGAGCAGATTGCGGCTCTTGATGACGCCGGGCCGCTGGGCGAGCGCCTCGAGGATCAGGAATTCGGTGACCGTGAGCGAGACCGGCTCGCCGTCCCACGTCACCTGGTGGCGGGCCGGGTCCATGCGCAACCGGCCCCGCTCGATCACCGGGCCGGGTTCTGCGGCCGCCGGGCTGCCGGCAGGCGCATCGGGCACGGAGAGGCCGCTGCGCTTCAGCAGGGCGCGAATGCGGGCGATCAGCAGACGCAGGCTGAAGGGCTTCGCGATGTAGTCGTCGGCGCCCATCTCGAAGCCGAGTTCCTCATCCTCCTCGTCGTCCTTACTGGTGAGGAAGATGACCGGCAGCGCCGATTCGGCGCGCACCCGGCGAAGCAGTTCCATCCCGTCCATCCGCGGCATCTTGATGTCGAACACGCCAAGATCGGGCGGGTTCTCCACCAGCGCCTTCAATGCCGCCTCGCCGTCGGAATAGACGCGGGTCGCGAACCCTTCGGCCTGCAGTGCGATCGATACGGTGGTCAGGATGTTGCGATCGTCGTCGACGAGCGCGATCGTGCGCCGTTCCAGCCTGTCGCTCGGCTGGCCAAGAGCCCCGATCCCATCCTGCACTTCCGCGGTCACGCGCATCCTCCATCCGATACCCGTCGCGCCTAGCCCGTCCGGCGCAGCGAAACAACGCGCAGAGGCAATCTTAACCTTGGTTGTTTGACGGAAAACGCGTCGTCCACTATGCGCTGCAGCCGGCCCCGTGCAAACGTATGCACGGCCGGCCGGTCGCTCGATTACCTCGCTCAATTCCCGGAGACGCTTTTCGTGACTGCCCCGCTCGCCCAATCGCTGTCCGAACAGGGTTTCGAGACCAGCGCCACGATCCACGCCAACCTCGGCACCGCCGCACTCGTCGAAGAAGCGTTGAAGCGCGGCGAGGGCCGCCTGACCAAGGACGGGGCGCTGCTGGTCGACACGGGCAAGTTCACCGGGCGCAGCGTGAAGGACAAGTTCGTCGTCCGCGACGAAACCACCGAAGACACCATCAACTGGGGTCCGATCAACCAGCCGATGACGCCTGAGCACTGGGCGAATCTCAAGGCCGATTTCCTCGCCGAACTGAAGGGGCAGGACGAGCTCTACGTCGCCGACCTGTTCGGGGGCAGCCAACCGGAATACCGCGTCAACGTGCGTGTGATAAACCAGATGGCCTGGCACAACCTGTTCATCCGCACGCTGCTGGTCCGCCCGACGGCGGACGAACTGGCGGACTTCACCCCCGAATACACGATCATCAACCTGCCGAGCTTCAAGGCCGATCCCGAGCGCCACGGCAGCCGCAGCGACACCGTGATCGCGGTCAATCTGACCGAAAAGATGATCCTCATCGGCAACACCGAGTATTCGGGCGAGATGAAGAAGGGCGTGTTCGGCCTTCTGAACTTCCTCCTTCCGGCACAGGGCGTGATGCCGATGCACTGTTCGGCCAACATCGGTTCGGACGGCAAGAGCGCGATCTTCTTCGGCCTGTCGGGCACCGGCAAGACCACGCTGTCGGCCGATGCCAGCCGTACGCTGATCGGCGACGACGAGCACGGCTGGTCGGACACCGCGATCTTCAATTTCGAAGGCGGCTGCTACGCCAAGATGATCAACCTCTCGGCCGAAGGCGAGCCCGAGATCTACGCCACGACCAAGATGTTCGGCACGATCCTCGAGAACGTGACGATGGACGAGGATACGCGCGAACTCGACTTCACCGACGACAGCAAGACCGAGAACACCCGCGGTGCTTACCCCATCGAATTCATCCCGAACACGAGCGAAGAGAACCTCGGCCCGCCGCCGTCGAACGTCATCCTGCTGACCGCCGATGCCTTCGGCGTGCTGCCTCCGATCGCGCGGCTCACGCCCGACCAGGCGATGTATCACTTCCTTTCGGGCTACACCGCCAAGGTTGCCGGCACCGAAATCGGTGTGACCGAGCCGACAGCAACCTTCAGCACCTGCTTCGGCGCGGCGTTCATGCCCCGCCACCCGAGCGTCTACGGCAACCTCCTCAAGAAGCGCATCGCCGATGGCGGGGCGACCTGCTGGCTGGTCAACACCGGCTGGAGCGGCGGCAAGGCGAGCGAGCCCAGCATCAAGCGGATGCCGATCAAGGCGACACGGGCGCTTCTCAACGCCGCGCTGGATGGCAGTCTGAACGACGTCGAATTCCGCAAGGACCCGAACTTCGGGTTCGAAGTGCCGGTCAGCGTGCCGGGCGTCGACGAGAACCTGCTCGACCCGCGCGCCGCATGGAAGGACCAGGACGAATACGACCGCACTGCGCACAAGCTGGTGCAGTTGTTCGTCGACAACTTCGCGCAGTTCGAGGAGCACGTGGATCAGGGCGTGCGGGATGCCGCCCCCAGCGCGGCGACCGAAGCCGCCTGATCGATCTTTCCAGTTGGAGAGGAGGGCCACCGCCCGAGGCAGTGCCTAGCGGATGACCCCACAGGAAAGCCCCGGCCGGGAAACCGGACCGGGGCTTTTTCTTGTGTCATGCGTTCATGGGCCGAAGGAGATGGCGGAATGAACCTAAGCCAGATGTTGCAGCAGACCGGCGCGATCGACTCGATGGCGAGCGAGCTCGGCGTCGACAGGTCCACAGCGCAAACGGCAGCGGGCGCTCTACTACCGGCGATCGTCGCGGGACTGGGACGCAGTCAAGTCGGCGCGGGCGGCGCTTGCAGCGACGGTACCGGTGGGCTGGGCAGCGTACTCGGCGGAGCGCTTGGCGGCGGGCTTCTCGACAGTGTCCTCGGCAGCAGCCCCACGCCGACGCGGCAGGGGAACGACATCCTCGGACAGATCTTCGGGACCAAGGACGTCAGCCGGGGCGTCGCTGAAGAAGTCGCCGGCTCGACCGGACTGCCGCCCGAACTCCTCAAGAAGATGTTGCCGATCCTGGCGATGGCGGTGGTCGGTTACCTCATGAAGGGACATGGCAATCCGGCGGCTGCCCCTTCTGGCCAACCGGGCGCAGGTGCGGGCGGCGGCGCGCTCGGCGGCCCGCTGGGCGGAATTCTCGGCCAGGTCGTGACGGGAATGCTGCGCCGCTGAACAGGGTCAGGTAACGACGATCGGGCCCCCGCACCGCAGCCGGATAATGCCGACGTCGGCCGCGCCCAGCTTCACGCCCAGTGAGCTTGTGACCTGTGTAAGCAGACCGTCGATTGCGGGGGCGGCGCTCGCAAGGTACAGCGAACCGAGATCGACCGCGATCGCGCGACCAGTGGTTTCGGGCAGGGTTAATTCGGCGGCTACGGAGTAGCGGCGCCGACTTCGCAGTGTCCCCAGACAGTCTAAGCAGCCTGGCGAGCGGTCACGATCCCTGCCGCCCCCGACACGCCGCGAAGGCCGGAAATTTGCGCAAGGGCCAGCGTCGCCGGAACCGTCTCTCCCCCGTTGGCTACGAGATCGATGTCCAGTCGGTGCTCGGTCCCCCGGTCGAGCGTATCCTCGAGTGCGTCACGTACCGCCATCCGGGCCTCGCGCGCGACGAGATTGACGAGAGGCGTTCCAATCAGGCGATCTTCGGGAAGGCCAAGCATTGTCGCGAAGGGAATATCGGTGCGATCGATGACGCCGCGTACGGACGTGCGGACATAACCGATACCGCCGTGACGATTCATGGCCGAAACGATGGCGTTTTTCGTTTCCGCGAGGCGCTGCGCCGTTGCCGCGTCGCTGAGGTCGCGGAACATGAGGACATTGCTGTCGCGCCAAGGGAGGCAGCGGAACCGCAACCATCCGCCCTGTCCGAAAGGCGAAGCGACTTCGACCGTCTCGGGTTCGTTCGTCGCATTGACCCGTGCGACGAGCGCGAGCAGGTGAGAAGTGGCGAGTTCGGGAAGGGACTCGAGTGACTGCCCGACGAGCTCGTTCGCCGAACGCCTGAACAGAGCCTCGGCCACCCGGTTCACATGGCGGATCGTCGAATCGCGGTCGCACTGGACGATTGCATCGGTCAGCCAATTCCCGAGTTCGGTTAGCGGATTGCTTCCGCCAACGGTCTCTTCCGGTCTGGAAAGAAGCGCCTCGTACTGATCCATCGACAACAGGACATGCGTGTCGCGGCCATGGTTTTTTACGATTACCGGACCACGCGCGGTACTGTCACGTATCTCGGCAAAATTTCGCACGAACTCAGCCGAGCTGACCCGCCTGCCGGGCATTAACGAACCATCAGCCATAAAATATCGTTTCAATCGTTCGCAATAGATTTGCCAAGGTTAATTATCAGATGATAATTCAGAATGTGCGAGGGTTATCTTAATCCAAATTTGTCTTTTATCAATATTGCATTGTATATGTTCAACAAGCCTCCCACGAACGCATTTTTGCGACACCTGCGAACTTTTCGTCCGCGTTTGCGCCATTACCCACCGATGTAGCGGTCCACCGTCCTCGCCAAGACGTCCATCGGAACATTTCCGCCCAGGACCACGGCGTCGTCGAACGCCTTCAGGTCGTAGCGGGAGCCCATCGCCGCTTGCGCTCGGGCGCGTTGCCGGACGATCTCTGCATGGCCGAGCTTGTAGCCGCAGGCCTGACCGGGCCAGCTGCAGTACCGATCGACTTCACTCGCGACTTCCTCGGGCTTCGACCCGTTGCGCTGCACGAAGAAATCGACGCCCTGCTGCCGGCTCCAGCGCTTGGCATGCAGGCCTGTGTCCACGACCATCCGGCACGCGCGGAATGCGAGGCTTTGCAGGTAGCCGAGGCGCCCCACCTGGAAGTCGTCGTAGGCACCGAGCTCGTCGGCAAGTTGCTCCGCGTACAGAGCCCAGCCTTCCGAATAGGCGTTGAAGGCGAGCAGCGAACGGATGAGGGGGAGGGAGTTCGAGTACTCGCCCTGCCAGACGTGCCCGGGGATCGTCTCGTGATACGCGAGATCGGCCAGGTCGTACTTGCGATGGAGGTCGGTGGAGCGCAGGTTGATCCACATCTTGCCGGGGATTTTCCCGTCCTTGCTGCCGGCGCCGCCATAGGCACCCGGCGCACCGATTTCCTCGGCTTCCGGAATACGCCGAACTTCGAGATTGCCGGGCATGATGGTGTTGAAGGCGCGGGGCATCTGGCCCTTGATCCAGGCGATCCGTTCCTGGAGAAACGCCATGATCTCCGCCCGGCCCGCGTCCCCGGGACTGAACTGGTAGCGTTTGTCCGCGGCGAGTGCGGTCATCCGGTCCCCGACCGAGCCCGACGTGTACCCGATGTCGCGCAGGATGGGGTCCATCCGTGCGTGCAGTTCCTCCAGCTGGCGCAGGCCGTCGCGGTGGACTTCGTCGGGCGTCATCCGGGTCGTGGTGCTGGCGCGCAAGGCCCAGGCGTAAAACTCGTCGCCGCCGGGCTGGCTCCACATGCCGGGGGCCATGTCGGCCACGGCCCTCTGCGCTTCGAGTTCGGCATATTGGCGCTCGAGCGCTTCGCCGATGGGTTCGGTCAGCGCCCGCGCGCGATCCGCCCAGTTGCCGGGGATGGTGCCGGTGCGGTCGATCAGCCCGCTAACGTAGGACCCGGCCGGATCGCGCGCGTCAGCGATCGATTTCTCCATCGCGGCCATCGCCTTGTCGAGGAGGAAGGCCGGCGGAACCATGCCCATGCCGCGGGCCGCGCGGATGCGTCCGAGCTCGCCGTCGAGCACCGCCGGTATCTGTTCAAGGCGCGCGAGGTAGGCTTCGGCATCGGCAACGTCTCGCACGGGATGCTCTGCGGCCATGAAGCGCGGGAAATCGATGTACGCGCCGACGTTCTGGATGACGACGTAGGGTGTGTTGCGCCAGCCGCCGACCGCCACATCTCCGTAGGGCATGGCGAACCCGTCGAGCGCGGTGGCATAGGCGCTTTCGACGACTTCGAAGCTGGTTCGGGTGGACGGATCGAGACGGGTGGTATCGACGGCCCGTGCGCGGGCGAGATCGTTCCGCAACGTGGCGGCCAACGCCTGCTGCCCAGCCGCGGAGCGATCGCCGAGCCTGCCGCGAAGGCCGGCATGCGCATCGGTATCGACACCGAGCGAGGTAGCGCTTTCCGGGTAATGCGCCAGCAGGTTCCACGCGATGTCGTCGAGCAGGGCCTGCGGTGATGCCGCAGCAGCCGCGGGCATCGTCGTATGGCAGCCTGCGAGGGCAAGCGTGGAAACGCCGCCAAGCCCCATGAGTGCCTGGCGGCGCGTGAAGTCGTTCGATTGCAAGGTCATGACGGAGGTGTGCGTCACCGCACCTGCTCCGTCAATGGAACCGAGCGATCGAAGGAAAGGCTCAGTCGAGGAACTCGGCAGGCACCTTGCCGCCGTTGCGCGACAGTTCGCCCATGACCGTCTTGTGCAGCCACAGGTTGTCCTCGGCGCTGCCGGAATAATCGGCCCGGCCGAGTTCCTGCGCTAGGGCCTTGCGGCTCTCGTAGTCGGAATCGACGCCGATCAACTTCATCAGATCGACGATCGAGGTCCGCCAGTTGAGGCGATCGGCACCCGGCATGTTGTCGAGGTTGTTCTCCACGTCGATCACGTCGACCGACGCGCTCTGCGACGGTTCCGGGGCGGGAGGCGGGTTGCCCGGCATCTGGGTGGTGTCGACGGTGGGCGAGGGCGCAGGCGCCGGGGCGGCCTTGGCCTTGCCGAAAATGGCGTCCTTGATCTTGCCGAAAATGCTCATGCGGGGGCCTCCGAAAAAGGCGGGCGGATCGTCCGCCCGGTCATGCAAGCAAGAACCCGTTTCCGCGCGGGCTGTTCCGGCGCTTCTGTGCGGGCTAAGGCTGGGCGATGCTCTCCGCCGTCCTTTCGCTGCTCGTCCTCGCCGCCGTCGCTCTCGTCGCCGGGGCCGTCTGGCTGTGGCGCAAGCCGGGGATGCGGCGGCAGGCGCTGCTGATGCTGGTGCTGGCGGGAATCGCGGTGGTCAACGTCGCCATATGGACGCTGCCCGACGGCAAGGGTCGCTCGCCGGTCGGGCAGCTGGACGCGCAGGCGGATCGGGCCGCCGGCACGCCCTGACCGTCAATCGGGCAATTCCCAGCGAACCGCGCTGGAGTAGGTCCCGGCCACCTTCGCGCCGCTGATATCCTTGGCCGGATCGAAACGGGCGCGGCTGGTGAGAAGCGCGCAGGTCGCCTTGTCGAGCTCGGAATGACCGCTCGATCCGGTGATCGTGCAATTCGACACCCGACCGTTCGCCGCGATGTCGAGCCGGAAGCGGGCGACGCCGGTCAACTCGCGGTTGATCCAGCTCGAACGGTAATCGTCGACCGTCACCCACGAACCGGGATTGCCGCGGGGCAGGGCCCCCACGGCGTCGAACGTCGATTTGGGCGCGGGCGGAATGGTCGCGGTCGCGCTCGGGGCCGGACGCGGCACGACATAGGGCAGCGGGTCCGGAACGGGGATGATGACCGGCGTCGTATCGACCGGCGGGTGGGCGGGGTTCAGATCGACCGGGGGCTTGGGCGCCACCATCTTCGGGCTTACGACCGCCTCGGTTGGTTGAGGAGTGGGATCGGGCGGCGGGGGCGGGGGCGGCAGCTTCACCTCAGGGACGAAGATGCCTTTCGGGTTTTTCACCGTCTCGACGATCTTGGTGAAGCTGAGGCCGGTCACGAGTGCGTATCCGACCAGCGCGTGGACGGCGACGACACCCGCGATCGCTCCCGGCCGGTCTTTCCAACCATTGTTCTGCAGGTAAGCCATATCGAGTCTCCTCTCTCGACAGGCAATGTTACAACATCACAATCAACCAGCAAGCGATTTCGCGTCGCGTTTCACTACCGATCGGAAGGTATGGCCCCCGTCTAGCGGATCGGGCAGTCGGGAGAGAGGCGGAAGTCGAGGTACTTGTCCGCCGACAGCATCATGTCGTCGATCTCGTGTTCGAAGAAATGGTTCGCCCGCGGGATCACGTCGTGATGGATGGTGATGTGCTTCTGCGTGCGCAGTTTCTCGACCAGCTTGTCGACGGCGTTGGGCTGCACGACGGTGTCCTGCGCGCCGTGGATGAAGATCCCGCTCGCCGGGCAGGGCGCCAGGAAGCTGAAGTCGTACATGCTGGCGGGCGCGGAAACCGAGATGAAGCCGCGCACCTCGGGCCGCCGCATAAGGAGCTGCATACCGATCAGCGCGCCGAAGCTGACGCCGGCGACCCAGGTCGTCTGCGCCTCGGGATGGATGGACTGCACCCAGTCGAGCGCGCTTGCCGCGTCGGACAGTTCGCCGACGCCGTTGTCGAAGCTGCCCTGGCTGCGACCGACGCCGCGGAAGTTGAAGCGCAGGACCGCAAAACCGCGATCGACGAATGTCTTGTACAGCCGCTGGACGATGCGGTCGTTCATCGTGCCACCGCCGTGCGGGTGCGGGTGGAGGATCATCGCCACCGGCGCACGCGGACGCGGCGCGGGGCTGTAACGGCCTTCGAGACGGCCTTCGGGGCCGGGGAAGATCACTGAGGGCATGAAACGACCTTGATTGAACGGGTTGCGGCGGTGCGACTGGCGCCTGCCAAGTGGGCGGCTATATAGGCGCGAATGGCGAAATCGCAATCGTGACCGGCGGCAACCGCATCTACCTCGACCA
This sequence comes from Tsuneonella amylolytica, assembly GCF_003626915.1. Lineage (NCBI taxonomy): Bacteria > Pseudomonadati > Pseudomonadota > Alphaproteobacteria > Sphingomonadales > Erythrobacteraceae > Tsuneonella > Tsuneonella amylolytica. The sequence continues at coordinate 620,467 of NZ_CP032570.1, read as the reverse complement.
TGCCGCCACGACTCCGCTGCGGCCCGAGGCGCGCGAGGCGATGGAGGCGGGCTTCGCGCTGTGGGCCAATCCCAGTTCGCCCCACGCCGAAGGGCGCAAGGCGCGCGCCGCGCTGGAGGATGCGCGCGAGCGAGTGAAGGCGGCTCTCGGCTGGGAAGGGGAGGTGATCTTCACTTCGGGTGCGAGCGAGGCGGCGGAACTTGCCATCGAGACGGCGAGGACGGTCCACGATGTCGCCAGCGCGGTGGAACACGATGCCATCCTGCGGGGCGACGGACCCGAGTGGACCTTGCCGGTGCTTCCCGACGGGGCGGCCGACTTGCGCGCGCTTTCGGCCGAAAGCCGGCCGTCTGACCTGCCGACCGACGATCCGGAAAACCGCTCCCTCGTCTCGGTCCAGCATGTCAATTCCGAGACGGGAAATCGTCAACACATCGGCTTCGCAGCGGAAACCGTGCACGACAACGGCGGCCTCCTGCTCGTCGATTGCGCGCAGAGCGCCGGCAAGTTCGCGCTGCCCCGGATGGCCGACATGGGAATCGTCTCCGCCCACAAGTTCGGCGGCCCGGTGGGCGTGGGCGCGCTGCTGGTGAAGGACTTTGCAATGCTCCACCCCGGCGGCGGGCAGGAGCGCGGCTACCGGCGCGGGACCGAGAACCTGCCCGGAATCCTCGGCTTGGCGGCGGCGCTCGAGGCTTGCAGCGAGCCCTACATCGACCCGGCCGTGATCGAGCCGCTCGATGCGTTCGCCGCCGAGGTCCGCGCTATGGGCGGCGAATGGCTGTCCGACCGCCTGTCCGACCCCACGCCCTACATCCGCGCCGTCGCCATGCCCGGCCTCTCGGCGCAGGCGCAGCTCATGCGCTTCGACATGGCCGGCATTTCCGTCAGCCAGGGATCGGCGTGTTCGTCCGGCACCATGAAGCGCAGCCACGTCCTGACGGCAATGGGCGTGCCGGACGACACCGCCGATCGCACGATCCGCGTCAGCTTCGGCTGGACGACGACGCGGGCGGAGGTGGAACGCTTCTGCGAGGTCTGGCTTGGTATGGTAGACGCATGATCTATCTCGACTACCAGGCCACAACCCCGCTCGCGCCCGAGGCGCGGGAGGCGATGCTGCGCTGGCTTGACGGGCCGGGCGGCGAAGGTTTCGGCAATCCCCACAGTCCGCACCGCATGGGCCGCATGGCCCGCGCCGCGATCGAGCTGGCCCGCGACCAGGTCGCCGCGCTGTTGCCTCCGGGCGGGCGGGTGATCTTCACCTCGGGCGCGACCGAGGCGATCAATCTCGCCATCCGCGGTTCGGGCGCCGGCGGCAGCGTATCGGTTTCCGCGATCGAACACGCTGCTGTGCTCGATACCGCCGCCGATGCGGGGCGCATTCATATGCTGGACGTGGCGCAAAGCGGCCAGTGCAACGCCGACCAGGACTTGCCCTCCGATACCCGCCTCGTCGCCGTGATGGCGGTCAATAACGAGATCGGGACGATCCAGCCCACGGTCGACTGGCATTGCAGGGCCAAGGGTGCGCACGCGCTCTACCTGTGCGATGCGGTGCAGGCGTACGGGCGGATCGAGGTCACCGGCGCCGACTTGATCACCATCAGCGCGCACAAGTTCCACGGCCCCAAGGGCATCGGCGCGCTGTGGGTGCGCGACGGCGTCGAACTAGCGGAGGTACAGGCCGGCGGCGGGCAGGAGTACGGCCTGCGTTCCGGCACGCTGAGCCCCGCGCTGGTCGCCGGAATGGGGGCGGCCGCCGCGCTGGCGAAGGACCGGATGCATGCGGACAGGGCGCATGTCGAGGCGCTGTGGGACCGCGCCGGGGAGCTGTTCCACGACTGGGAACTGAACGGCAGCGCCTCGGCCCGCTGGTTCGGCAACCTCAATATCCGGAAGGAAGGTCTCGACGTCGCACGCCTGATGAGCGATTGCCGCGAAGTGATGTTCTCCGCCGGCTCCGCATGCGCCAGCGGCTCGGGCCGCCCGAGCCACGTACTCAAGGCCATCGGCCTGTCGGACGCCCAAGCGAAAAGCTCGATCCGGCTCGGGTTCGGCCGCTACACGACCGAAGCCGAGATCGAGCGCGCGGCGAACATCATCAATGCTGCGGCGGATTCGCAGTGAGCGGGGATACCATCCGCGTCGTCTTCACTACTCCGCAGGGCGGGACGGTGCAAGCCGAGGCCGCACCGGGCGACAACCTCCTGCGGGTCGGCCAGGCGAAGGGCCTGCCGCTCGAGGGGACGTGCGAAGGGCAGATGGCCTGTTCGACCTGCCACGTCATCGTCGATCCCGACTGGTTCCACCGCCTGCAGCCCGCGAGCGAGGAGGAAGAGGACATGCTCGACTTTGCCGCCGGGGCATGCCGCACCAGCCGCCTGTCGTGCCAGATCGACCTCGCCGCCGAACTCGACGGGCTCGCAGTGCGCGTGCCCGCCGAGAGCCACGACATGCGCCGGACCTGACGCCTAACCCGCAACCGGATGCGCCGCGAGCCTGCGCCGCAGCCAGACCGCGCCCATCGCCAATCCTCCGACCGGCAGACCGATCGCAAGCAGCACGATCAGCAGCGCCACGATAGTGCCGAGGATGCCACTGAGCGAACCCAGCGCGCCCTCGATAGGTGCGATGAAGGTGCCAACCGGGGCGGCGGCGGGCGCGTAGTCGATGTCCATCCGGCTGAATGCCACGCGTCCCTTCGTTTCCGCCAGCCAGGACCGGGCCTGATCGATCTCCTCGTTGACCGCGGCGACACTGCGTTCGGCCTCGACCAGTTCGCGAACGCTGCCCTTGCGGGTGCGGAGAACTTCGGTCAGCCGGTCGCGCAAGTCTTGGCGGGCGCGGATGCGGGCCTCGGTATCGACGATGGACTTCGACACTTCCTCGCTGGCGATCGTGGCGGATGCCTGCTCGGCCCCCGCCTGTTCGGCTTCGTCCTCCAGCAGCGCCGAGACGGCCCGTGCGTGCGAAGCGGCGACCGCCAGTTGCAGGGTGCCGCGCCGCCCGGTGCCGTCGGTTTCGCCGGACAGGTCCATGCCGACGATCCGGCAGGATGCCGGACCCTGTTGCTCGCAAACGCTCGCATGGCGGCGCATCAGCTTGCCGATGTCGGGCGAGGGCAAGCGAAACGACAGGCCGTAGTCGTACGCGAGCTGCGGCATCGAAGCGGGAAGTGTCGCGCGCTCCTGAACATCGCCCACGGCATCCAAGGTCGCGATGGATTCCGCGGATGCCCCGGCGGTGTCCGCTGCCGCTTCCGCCCCCTCGCCCATACCATCTTCGCGCCGATCGACTTCGCTGCAACCTGCCAGTGCGATCGTGACAACTCCGAGAAAAACCAAACTCCTTTGCATCACTCGACTCCTTCCTGCCCCATTCCCGCCACAATGATGCCTTAATTGGGCCGCAATTCAAGGTCGAATGTAAAAAGACCCCGCCGGATGGTCCGGCGAGGCCTTTCGTGCCGATCGGAACCGGGTGGGCTGGTCAGGCTTCTTCGGGGACCTTCGCGTTCTCGATCGCCGAGATCAGCGCCTTGCTGAACGCCGGAATGTCGTCCGGATTGCGGCTCGTGATGAGGTTGCCGTCACAGGCGACTTCCTGATCGACGACCTTGCCGCCGGCATTCTCGAGGTCGGTGCGAACCGACGGCCAGCTGGTGACGGTTCGGCCTTCGACGATGCCCGCCTCGACAAGCAGCCACGGGGCATGGCAGATCGCGGCAATCGGCTTGTCGGCGTTGTCGAAGTCCTTGATCATGGCGATCACGTCATCGTTCATGCGCAGCTTGTCGGGGTTCATCTGACCGCCGGGCAACATGAGCGCGTCGTAGTCGCCTTCCGACACTTCCTCGATCGTCATGTCGACCTTGACCGGGCTGCCCCAGTCGTCTTCATCCCAGCCCTTGATCTCTCCGTCGTCGATGCTGACGACGACCGTCTCAATGCCGGCAGCTTCGAGATTGGCCTTGGGCTTTTCCAGTTCCGACTGTTCGAAGCCGTCGGTGGCTATGATCATCACGCGCTTGGGCATGGCATTGTCTCCTTCGGGCAAACTACGCGTGGGGAAATCATCCGGTTCCGCCGTTGAGCGCCTGCCCGTGGCGCTGCTAGGGCCAGCCGCATGGCCGACACGATCGAAGCAGAGAAGGACCCGTTCGACGCGATCGTCGACGCCCCGTTCGACAGCGCCCTGTCCGAACGATACCTGGTCTACGCGCTCAGCACGATTACCGCACGCAGCCTGCCGGACTTGCGCGACGGACTGAAGCCCGTCCATCGCCGCCTGCTGTGGGCCATGCGCCAGTTGCGGCTCGCCCCCACCGACGCTTTCAAGAAAAGTGCGCGCGTCGTCGGCGACGTGATCGGCAAGTACCATCCGCACGGCGACGCGTCGGTCTACGATGCGATGGTTCGCCTCGCGCAGGACTTCGCGCTGCGGTATCCGCTTGTCGAGGGGCAGGGCAACTTCGGCAACATCGACGGCGATAATGCAGCCGCCTATCGCTACACCGAAGCGCGACTGACCCGCACCGCCGTCTTGCTGATGCAGGGCCTCGACGAAGGCACGGTCAACTTCATCCCCACTTACAACGGCGAGGAGGAAGAGCCCGAGATCTTCCCCGGCCTGTTCCCCAATCTGCTCGCCAACGGCGCCAGCGGCATCGCGGTCGGGATGGCGACGAACATTCCGAGCCACAACGTGTCCGAAATCGTCGACGCGGCGCTGGAGGTGCTCGACAACCCAGCGGTCGAGCACGCGCGGCTGATGGAACTGTTCAAGGGACCGGATTTCGCCACCGGCGGGCTGGTCGTCGATAGTGCGGAGACGATCTCCGCCGCTTACGAGAGCGGTCGCGGAAGTTTCCGGATGCGCGCGCGGTTCTTCGCTGCGGAAGCCAAGGACCAGGTCGACCGCGAAGCTGGGATCGAGCGGCTGGGCGGCGGCCAGTGGCAGCTCGTCGTCAGCGAGATTCCGTACCAGGTGCAGAAGGGCAAGCTGATCGAGCAGGTGGCCCAGCTCATCGCCGACAGGAAGCTGCCGATCCTGGAGGACGTCCGCGACGAAAGCGACGAGGCGATCCGCATCGTCTTCGTGCCGCGCAGCCGCAACGTCGATCCCGAACTGCTGAGGGAGTCGCTTTACAAGCTGACCGATCTCGAAACTCGGTTCGGCCTCAACCTCAACGTCCTCGACGCCACGCGCACGCCGATGGTGATGGGCTTGGGCGAATTGCTGCGGAACTGGATCGCCAGCCAGATCGACATTCTCCAGCGCCGCAGCCGTCACCGGCTGGAACAGATCGCGAAGCGGCTGGAGTTCGTCGAAGGCTATATCGTCGCCTACCTCAACCTAGACCGGGTGATCGAGATCATCCGCACAGAGGATGAGCCCAAGCCGGTGATGATGGCCGAATTCGGCCTCACCGACCGGCAGGTCGAGGCGATCCTCAACATGCGGCTGCGCAGCTTGCGCAAGCTGGAGGAGATGGAACTGCGCGGCGAGCGCGACGCGCTGCTGAAGGAACAGGCGGATCTCGAGAAGCTGCTGGGCTCGCCTGCGCGCCAGCGCACCCGCCTGCGCCGCGATCTCGAGGCTCTGAAGAAGGAATACGGCCTCGATACCCGGCTCGGCGCCCGCCGCACGACGATCGCCGAAGCCGCGCCCACGGTGGAGTACGACCCGCAGGCCATGATCGAAAAGGCGCCGGTCACGGTCATCCTGTCCGAACGCGGCTGGATCCGCGGCGCGAGCGGTCACCTGCCTCTCGACCAGGAATGGAAGTACAAAGAAGGCGACGGACCCGCCTTCGTCCTCCACGCCCAGACGACCGATCGCATCCTGCTGGCCGCCGACGACGGGCGGTTCTTCACGCTTGGTGCCGACAAGCTGCCGGGCGCCCGCGGCTTCGGAGAGCCGGTCCGCACGATGGTCGACATCGACCCCGACGCGACCATCGTCGCGGCGATGGTGCACAAGCCCAGGGGCCAGTTGCTGCTCGCCGCGACCAGCGGGAAGGGGTTTGCCGCGGTTACGGACGAACTGCTCGCCGAAACCCGCAAGGGGCGGCAGGTCGTCAACCTGAAGGACGGCAACAAGCTGGCGACCGTGCGCGAGATTGCGCCCGTGCACGATCACGTCGCGGTCGTCGGCGACAACCGCAAGCTGGTGGTGTTCCATCTCGAAGAACTGCCCATCCTCGGCCGGGGGCAGGGCGTCACGCTGCAGCGCTATCGCGACGGCGGGATGAGCGACGCGACGACCTTCACGCTCGCCGACGGGCTCAGCTGGACGATGGGCGGGGAAACCGGCCGCACCCGGACCGAAAACGACATCTGGCAGTGGAAGGTCGCGCGCGGCGCGGCTGGCCGGATGCCGCCGACGGGCTTCCCCAAGACCAATCGCTTCGATCCATGACGCGGCGGGGAAATGCTCGCGCTCAAAAAGAAACGGGCCGGCTGCGCTCGTTGACGCAACCGACCCGCTTCAGCGACCCGAAGGACCCGGGGGTGATGGGCCTTCGGAGACTGAATATTAGATTACTCTGAACTGATAGCGGAAGCCGCAGCGGTTGCAACCTGTTCTGCGGTGAACAGGGCCATCAACGCGCCCTGCTGGTTCACCGCGAAGTGTTCGCGCTTCAGCTCGACCTTGCCCGACGTGCTCGCAAGCACGACGGCATCGCCTTCCACGCTGTCGATCGTGCCGAGCGGCGCTCCCCCGGCCGAGACGACCGGCGCGCCGGCGACCAGCGCGGTATCGCGCGCGGCGGTTGCGGCGGCGAGCTGCTGCGAGACCATGTCGTCGATCTGCATCTTCGTGACGGTGATCGTCGGTCCCTTGTCACTCTTGCCGAACGCGTTCTCGGGCAGCGGCGCCTTGTGCGTGCCGGTATCGAGCGTAACCACGCCGCCTTCCACGCTCACGATCGTGCCGACCACCCCGCCTTGCGGGCCGTACACGGTGGCACCGGCAGCAACCTGCGCCATGGCGGCAGCGGGAAGAGTGGCGGCGGCAACTGCGGCGAGGGCTGCAAGACGGGCGAACTTCATAAGTGACTCTCCAGAATACTTCGAACGTGTGCCGCCTGCGGGCCGAAGCCGCCAACGACGAAAGGGATTGTGTGCGCCTGCAAAGCGACGAGGCTTCGCACCAGAGCCCAGCGGGGCATGGCAGCGATCGAAGGACCGCGAGTGCGCTGGCGGACCGCGCTGACGGTCGCCGAAGCCCTGTCCGCGCTGCGCGGGAAAGGGCAACAGCACGTGTCTACGCGAGCGAGCATGAAGCTTGCCTGAAGCCTTATCTGTTGGCGCCGAGTTCTTCGTCGAGTAGGGCTTCCACCCGGACGCGGTCGGGAAAGCCTTCCGCGATCCAACGCCGCTCGACCGCGCGCAATACGCGGGCGACCTCCGGCCCCTTCGCCACGCCGCGCTCGACGATCTCTCCGCCTTTCATCGGAAAGCTGGGGCAGTCCCAATCGCGCAAGGGGCCGACATCGCCGCCAGTCAGCAACAGGCGGTCAGTGGCGCACGGGATGCCGACGGCATAGGCGAGCGCGCGAGGATCGTCGCCGTCGCGTACGTCGCGCGCTGCCGCGCAGGCGAGCCGTTCGCGCTGACTCTTCGACAGGCGAAGGCGTGCCGCCACGCTCTCGGCCACCGGAGGCACGGCTGGCAGCAGCGCGGCGAGGCGCCGCATCGCGTCGGGGGCTAGGTCGGCAACGCGTTCGGCGGCGACGAGTTCGGCGAGCTTATCGGCTTCGTGGCGGCCGCTTTCGGGCAGGACGACCTGCAGTACCCCCAGGTCCCGCATCCGCGCGACGGTGGCCGACGGGTCGGGCAGCGAGAGCAGGTTCTGTAGTTCCCATCCCACCCGCTCGCGACTGAGCCCCTTGAGCCCCGGCGCGAGTTCGGCGCAGGCTTCTTCCGCCTCGGCATCGAGTTCGCCGCCGAAGCGCGTCTGGAAGCGGAAATACCGGAGCAACCGCAGGTAATCCTCGCGGATGCGGGCGCGGGCATCGCCGATGAAGCGCACGCGGCCGGCCTTAAGATCGGCGACCCCGCCGAAATAGTCGTGGACCTCCAGCGTGCCGGGATCGGCATAGAGCGCGTTGATGGTGAAGTCGCGGCGGCTGGCGTCTTCCTTCCAGTCGCTCGAAAATTCCACCTTCGCATGGCGCCCGTCGGTGCTGACGTCCTTGCGCAGCGAGGTAATCTCGACGTTTCCGCCCTCGACGATCGCGGTGACGGTGCCGTGGTCGATTCCGGTGGGAATCGTGCGAATGCCGACTGCGTCGAGCCGGTCGATAACTTGCTTTGGCGTGAGCGGAGTGGCGGCGTCGATGTCGTGCGCATCGCACCCCAGCAGCGTGTCGCGCACCGCCCCGCCAACCCAGCGCGCGTTGCCCGGGCCAAGCGCGGCAACGAGTTCGGCCAGAGCCGGTCGCTGCGTCCAGTCCGCGGCGGGCAGGGTCGCTTTCACGCTATCGGCCATCGAACAGCTCCGCCAGAGCAAGCCGGCGCGACAGATTGCCGATGATCGCGGCGGTCACACCCCAGATACGGTGCCCCTGCCAGACGATCTCGAAATAGGTTCGCTCCGCCCCGTCCCACGTCACCGTACGCGGCGTGCGGTTGGCGGGGTCGAGGATGTAAGCGAGCGGCGGCTCGAACCATTCGCGTACTTCGGCGGGGTTCGGCACGAGCGGCAGGTCCGGGGGCACGACCGCGAGCACGGGCGTCACGTCGTAACCGGTACGGGTGCGGAACGGGTCGGACGTGCCGATGACCGATACCTGTTTCGGATCGAGCGCCAGTTCCTCCCACGCCTCGCGCAGCGCGGCCTCGACCGCGTCTTCGCCGGGATCGATCTTGCCACCGGGAAAGGCCGCCTGCCCGGGATGCGCGCGCATCGTGTCGGGGCGGTGCGTGACGATGACGCCGGGTTCCGGCCGGTCGGTCACCGCGATCAGCACCGCCGCGGGGCGCAGGTCCTCGGGCGGGGCCATCGCGTCGGTGAGGAGGTCGATGTCCCGCGCATGGCCCGCCTCGAACACGCGGGTCAGTCGGTCGAGAAGCGCGGTCATCCCGGCACGAGCGAGAACGTTTCGCCGCTGCTCTCGACCTGCCAGCCATCGTCCGCCACCAGCGCCAGCTGCTCGTATGTCGACCGGTTGAGCCGCGCTTCGCAGCCGCGCCGGACGGCGAGGTAGATCGCCGGCGTATCGGCATCACCCCGAGCGGTCAGCGGATGGTCCGGCCCTGCGATCACGATATCGTCGGTGTTAAGCCGGAAGGCGAGCGCGCCGTCGCGGGCGGTCATGTCGGTGGCTACGAAGGCCGCGTCCTCCACCTCCACGGACAGCTTCTGCTGCGGGGTGACGAGCCAGTAGGTTCCGTCCTCGTCCCGCGTCAGCAGCGAGGCGAACGCGCGAACCATCGCCGGGCGGGTGACGGGCGAGCCGTCGTGCGACCATGTTCCGTCGGCATGAACGGTCATGTGGCTCTCGCCGACATGGGCGGGGGACCATTGCTCGACCGGGGGCAGCCTGCGGTCTTCGACGGCCTGTGCCAGTTCGGCGAGCGAGAGACCGGCGATTTCGGGGGGCGGTTCGTAGGGCACGGCAGTTGCGATGCCAGATGCGCGTCAGTCCGCCAAGGGGTTGGCCTGCGTGGTGGACCACGGACCCAGCATGCCTCCGGGCGGCAGTACCGCCCGATTGTCGCAGCGCACGAGCAGGCGGGCGGGGTCCCACGGGCCGGGGCAGCGCCATCCGCCCGGCGCCTCGACGAAGCCGAAGCGCTCGTAATAGGGCGCATCGCCGATGAGGACCTGCGGCAGCGCCGCCGCCGGATCGATCGCGCCGAGCGATGCTTCGATCAGCGCCTTGCCATATCCCTCGCCCTGGTGCGCCGGCATCACGGCCACCGGCCCCACCATCAGCAACGGGTGCGCACGGCCTTGCGGATCGGTGAGCGCGACCGGCCAGAGCTGGATCGTGGCGACGAGGTATTCCCCGTCGTCGAGCGCGGCAAAGCTCAGCGCGGGCAGCCACTCGGCGGCAGCGCGGATGGTATAGGCGGTGCGCCCGTGCCGGTCGGTTCCGAACGCGGCATCGAGCAGGTCCTCGACCAGCTGCGGTTCGACCGCGGAAAGGGGGACGATGCTTGGCATGGGGCGCGGCCCCCTAGAAGACGGAACTGCGCCGAGTCGAGCGTTATCGCGCGGGGCGCATCTCGATTAGCCGGCCACCGTCCTTGTCCTCGAGCAGCCACAGCGCGCCGTCGGGCCCTTCGACCACCTCGCGGATACGCCTCTCCATGCCATACCGGGCAACCTCTCGCGCGGTGGTTCCATCGATCGCGACGCGTACCAGTACGGTGGGTTTCATTCCGCCGATGATGGCGTTGCCTTTCCATTGCGGCCACAGCTTGCCCGAATAGAACGTGAAATCGCCCGGCGCGATCACGGGGTTCCAGCTGATAGCCGGCTTCACGAAGCGGTCGGTGGTCGAGTGGCGGGGGATCGGGCGACCGTCGTAGTGGTCGCCGTCCGACACCACGGGCCAGCCGTAGTTGCCACCGTTACGCACGAGGTTCAGTTCATCGCCTCCGGCCGGCCCATGCTCGAGGTCCCACAGGCGGCCCTGCGCGTCGAACTGCAGCCCCAGGATGTTGCGATGACCCATCGAATAGATTTCGGGCCGGGCACCGCTTGCGGCGAGCGTATTGCCGGCCGCAGGCGACCCGTCGAGATTGAGGTGGACGATCTTGCCCAGGTTGACCTTCGGATCCTGCGCGGGTTCCATCTTCTGCCGGTCCCCGCTCGCGAGGAAGAGGGTCCGGCCATCGGGGGCGATGGCAATCCGGTGGCTGAAGTGGCCGCGACCGGTGACCTTGGGGTCCTGTCGCCAGATCACGTTAAGGCCGTCGATCCGGCAGGCGTCAGTTTCCTCGCATACAAGCGTTCCCCGCCCAAGCGCCGCTCCGCGGGTGGCGCCGCTGCCCGCTTCGGCCCAAGTCAGGTAGATCGTGCGGCGCGACGGCGTCGCGGCGCTTTCGGACGGCAGGAAGGCAACGTCGCCGAGGCCGCCTTGGCCGCCGTAATCGACGGTCGGCAGGCCCGACACGGTACCAATGCGTCCCGTACGGGTGTCGACAAACTTCATCGTCCCCGGCTTTTCGGTGATGAATAGCACGGGCGTACCGGGCGCAAACGCGGCGGCCCAAGGCTCGTCGAAGCTGCCATAGCTCTTCGTCGCGAACTCTCGACCGCTTACCGCGACAATTTCCTCAGCCGGTCCGGGCGTCGATTGCGCCTGGGTCGGGGTTTCCCCGGTGACCTGCGTCCCGCAACTTGCGAGCGCGAGCGAGGCGGTGGATAGGAGGGCGGCAGCAATCGGTCGCTTGGTCATGGTATCTGGAACACCTCATCCCGGATTTGGGTCCGCCCCTCTGGTCGTCGGAGTGGACGAAGCAGGGCGCGGGCCGCTGGCGGGGCCGGTTGTCGCCGCTGCGGTGGCGCTCTGCAAGCCTCGCCCGGCAGGTATCGGCGATTCGAAGAGGCTCTGCGCCGCAACCCGGGCCTCGGTCGATCTGGCCGTGCGCCGGCGATGTGCCTGGGCGGTTGGGGTCGTCGAGGTCGAGGAGATCGACCGGCTCAACATCTTCGGCGCAACGATGCTGGCGATGACGCTGGCCGTCGGGCGACTGGCGGCGATACTGGAACGCGACCCGGAACTGGTCCTCGTCGATGGCAACCTGACTCCGGCGGGTCGGCGCCAAGAATGGCGCTGGACCGCCAAGCCCGTCGTCGGCGGCGATGCGAAGGAGCCGGCGATCGGCGCCGCAAGCGTCGTCGCGAAGGAATGGCGCGACCGCCTGATGCGCGAAGCCGCCGCTGCTCACCCACACTATGGCTGGGAGCGAAACAAGGGCTACGGCTCGCCCGAACACCTCGCCGCGCTCCGCACTCATGGACCCAGCCCGCTGCACCGCCGCAGCTTCGCGCCGGTCGCGCAATTGGCGTTGTTCTGAGTCCTCGTTGCAACACACCCACAATGTCGAGTTCCGCAATTCCGTTCGGACTCAACATCTTGTGACGGACACCTTCTGTTCCGTCTGAAGCAACTCGGGATTAACCACTTTCGGTCAGACTTCGTTCTTGACGCGGAGTCCGCGAGGACTCACCCTGTGGATAAGGTGAATCGGGGGACGTGAGGGAATGGGGGTCCTGGAGACCACAAAGGTGCGTGCGCGCACCGCGAAAGCAACGGCTGCGCCGGCGGCGCTCGATCTGCCCCTCGGGCGGATCCTGGCGGGCGACTGTGTCGAGGCGATGCGGCGTCTGCCCGACGCGAGCGTCGACCTCGTCTTCGCCGACCCGCCGTACAACTTGCAACTCGGCGGCGATCTGGCGCGGCCGGATGGCAGCCATGTCGACGCGGTGACCGATCACTGGGACCAGTTCGCGAGCTTCCGTGTCTACGACGATTTCACCCGTGCCTGGCTCGCGCAGGCAAAGCGGGTGCTCAAGCCCGACGGCGCGCTGTGGGTCATCGGCAGCTACCACAACATCTACCGCGTCGGCGCGATCCTGCAGGACCTGGGCTTCTGGATCCTTAACGACATCGTCTGGCGCAAGACCAACCCGATGCCGAACTTCAAGGGCACGCGCTTCACCAACGCGCACGAGACCCTGCTGTGGGCGAGCACGGGTGAAAAGGCGAAGTATCACTTCAACTACCGCGCGATGAAGACGCTGAACGACGAGCTCCAGATGCGCAGCGACTGGACGATCCCGATCTGCGGCGGCCAGGAACGGCTGAAGGAAAACGGCCACAAGGCGCACCCGACGCAGAAGCCCGAGGCGCTGCTGTACCGCGTGCTGCTGGCGACGACCGAGAAGGGCGACGTCGTGCTTGACCCGTTCTTCGGCACCGGCACCACCGGCGCGGTCGCGAAACGGCTGGGCCGGCAGTGGATCGGCTGCGAGCGCGAGACCGCCTATCGCGAGGTCGCCACCCGCCGTATCGAAAAGGAATTGCCGCTCGACGAAAGCGCGCTGGCCACGATGCAGAGCCCGCGTTCCGCACCCAAGGTCGCCTTCGGCGCACTGGTTGAGGCCGGGCTGATCCCGCCCGGCACGCAGGTGTTCGACAAGAAGCGGCGCTGGACGGCCACCGTCCGTGCCGATGGATCGCTCGCCCACGAAGCGCAGACCGGCAGCATCCACGGCCTCGGCAAAGACCTGCAGGGTGCGCCGAGCTGCAACGGCTGGTCGTTCTGGTACTTCGAACGAGGTGGCAAGGTCGTCCCCGTCGATGCGGCGCGGCAGGACTGGTTGCTGGCGAACGAGGATTGACCGATCGTCTCTATCTGATGCCCACTGGCCTCGCGGCGAGCCCGCAGGACGAGGACGGCGACTGCATCCGCCTCGCGGGCGGACTGGTCTATGCCCACCGCTTCGCCGCGATCGTCAGGAGCGGCGGCCGCGTGATCGCGCGGCACCGGTTCACACCCGCTGGCGCCGCCGAAACCTTCGCCGCACTGCCGGACACACTCGGCCCGGAAGCCGAGCGCCAATGGGCCGATCTGCGCACCGCGCATCCGCCGCTGCAACTGGGCGAGCGAACCATCCGGCTCGACCAGCCGCAGATCGCGGGCATCCTCAACGTCACGCCCGACAGCTTTTCCGACGGCGGCAAATTCCTCGACGATCCGGAGGCCGGACGTGAACAGGCGGCGGCCATGCTGGAAGTGGGCGCTGCGATGGTGGACATCGGCGGAGAAAGCACGCGGCCGGGCGCTGCGGCGGTGTGGGAAGGAGACGAGATCAAGCGCGTCGTACCCGCAGTCGAATATTGTGCAGGCATGGGCGCGGCGATCAGCGTCGACACCCGGCGGGCGGGGGTGATGGCCGCCGCGCTCGATGCCGGGGCCCACATGGTCAACGACGTATCGGCGCTACGCCACGATCCGACGAGCGCGGACCTCGTGGCCCGGCGCGGATGCCCGGTAATCCTGATGCACGCGCCCGGCGCCGGCGACGACTTGCATGCGGACGGCGACTACGACGCGGTGGTGTTCGACGTTTTCGACTGGCTCGCCGCTGCCCGCGACCGGGCGGTCGAGGCAGGCATCGCACGCGAGAGGGTCGTGCTCGATCCCGGCATTGGTTTCGGCAAGTCGCTCGGCGACAACCTCGCGCTGATGAACGCGCTTCCGCTGTTCCACGCTCTCGGCCAGCCGCTGATGCTTGGGGCGAGCCGCAAGCGCATGATCGGCGCCATGTCGGGCGAGGCGGCGGCGCACCAGCGGCTCGGCGGCAGCGTGACTTTGGCCCTGAAGGGCATGGACGCCGGCGTGCAGATGCTGCGCGTCCACGACGTTGCCGAGACGGTGCAGGCCCGCAACGTCTGGCGGGGCCTGCGCGATGCCGCCCTGACGGACTTTTCCGCGCTGCCCGACTAAGCAGCGCGGACGAACTGCCCTATGAGTTTTCCTCGATGTAGGTGTCGGGGTCCTTTTCCTCGCGCTCGAATTCGCCCGAATGTTCGGCTTCGAACGCAAGGTATTGCAGCCCGAGCCTGACCCGTTCTTTCAAAGGTACCCGGCGACGGAAGTCGGTGAGGCCTTGGCGCTCTTCCTCGCTCAGGTGCTCGGAATTGTGGTAGTTGCATTTGTCGACGCATTTCCACCAAGCGTCGGAGCCCGGCTTCTCCTTCATCGCCGCTTCTGCCGCCTCGGAAATCTTGTTGTGGTCGTCGATTGCGTCGTCGGTCGTCTCTTCCGCGCTGTCGGAATCGACCGCTCCCTCGCCCTTCTTGAGCAAAGTGGGGTAGAAGTAGAGCTCCTCGGCCTCGGCATGGGCCTCGAGGAAATTCTTCAGGCGCGTGAACACCTTCCCCAGCGTTTCGGGATCTTCGCGCGCCTCGTCGAGCGCAGCGAAGTAGAAGCGCTGGCGCGCGTGATCGGCCAGGATGCAGTCGACGATGTCCATCTTCAGCTTTCTTATTGCGGAGATTTTTGACAACGCAACGAGGGAGGGAGCGATACCGTTCCACAGCTGGTTCAACGCCAAGTTCGCGAAGACAGGATGCAAATTCTCGCTTGACGGATCAATATTTTTTTTAAATTTTTCAGTAAAGGAAAGAAAAGGAAATAAAAATGGCAAGTCGATCTTTTCAGGTGTGCTGTCTCAGCCTCGTTTCTTTATCGTCTGCGGTGTATGCGGGCAATGCCGATCTGGAAGCGCCGTTCTTCGATGAAATTCGTTCTGGAGTTGCCTTGGCGCAGGTTCCGCCCTCGATGCCCAACCCCGCCATCCTGAGCCGAGAATTCGAGCGCGAGCGAAGGGACCCCGCTTTCGCCGATATGGCAGAGCGCGATATTGCAAGTGCGCTGGCGCGATTTTCCGGCGCAGATCTGCAGGTAAGTCAAGCTTCGTGCAAGTCCACGCTCTGTGAGATCAGGGTCGTTAGCACCCAGCCGGACTATAAGTTGAACAAGGATGCGAACCAATATCTAGGTGCGGTATCGACATTGCTGGACAAGAGAATGACGATGGGAATTGGGCCAATTCAAGGTGGTAAGACGGCTCTCTTGGTTTATTTCCACAATGCAGTGGAGGAAAGATAAAAAAATTCTAAATATGTCTTTAGGTGGGGATTTTCGTACTCGCTTTTCAAGCGTCTCTGTAAATGCTGCTTCCTGCATGATTTGTTATTCCAACAAATGCCGGTTCGGCGATGTTGGAAATACGCAATGCGTTACGATAAGTGGAGGTAGGGGTTGTTTGATGTCGGGAGAAATCTGCAACAACAACAGCACCGTTTACAAAGATGGTGCGACAGGAATTACCCTGACAGCGATTGAGCCGTGCACCGAACGCAAGGCGGCCGGCATTCGAAGCGAGGAAAGCTCACCCGAATTGCGAAGTAATCGAGTTCCAGCTTGAACCTGTCGGATTTATAGGACGCAGGAGGCTGTATCGACGCGTCGGCGCACGAAATACGGTAACGGTGTGTCGCGCAGCCTCAGGCCGCGTTGTCGATGCCCAGATCGCCGAGCTTGCGGTAGAGCGTCGAGCGCCCGATGCCGAGGCGACGGGCGACCTCGGTCATGCGCCCGCGATAATGCCCGATGGCAAGGCGGATGACGTCGGCCTCGATCTCCTCCAGGCTGCGCAGGTTGCCGTCTTCGGCGTAAAGCATGACGCCGACGCCGTCCTGACGCGGATCGCGGTTCTCGACCGTTTCGCCCAGCATTTCGCTCAACTGGGGGAAACTGTCGGCGGTCAGTGCGTCGCCATCGCAGAACACCGCCGCGCGGAACAGCACCGCCTGGAGCTGGCGGACGTTGCCGGGCCAGTCGAACGCGGCCAGCAGCGCGAGGCCGCCGTCGGTGATCGTCAGGCTGCGCAGGCCCGGCTGCTCGCCGATGCGAGCGAGGAAATGGCGGGCGAGCGCCTGAATGTCGCCGGTCCGCTCGCGCAAGGGGGGCAGGGTGATCGTCGTCGCGGCGAGGCGGCCGTGAAGCGCCGGGTGGAAATAGCCTGCACTGTTGAGGTCGGTCAGCGGCAGGTTGCTCGCCGACAGAACGCGCACGTCGATGCGAAAGCCGTGCCGCGCACCGACGGGGCGCACGACGCCGGTCGCCAGTACTTCGGCCAGCCGTTCCTGCAGGTCCAGCGGCAGGCGATCGACCTCGTCGAGGACCAGCGTGCCGCCGTCGCACTGCTGGATCGCGCCGATCTGTTTCTCGAAGGCGCCGGGAAAGGCGTTCTGCTCGTGCCCGAACAGCACTGATTCGATGCTGCTGGCCGGGACCGAGCGGCAGTTGATGAGGCGGAACGGCGCCTTTGCCCGCGGGCTGGCGGCATGCATCGCGCGGATCAGCATTTCCTTGCCGGTCCCACTCTCGCCTTCGATCAGGACGTTTCCGTGGCCACGTGCGCTTTTCGCCGCCTTCGCCAGCGCGGCGCGGAAGTTGGGCGCGGTGCCGATCATCGCGTCGAAGTCGAGCACCTGGCCGATCTTCTCGGTGAGCGGCTGAAGTTCGTCGCGCGGCGCCTCGCGCTTTGTCGCGCTGCGCAGGGCCTGCATCAGGCGGTCGGGTGCAACCGGCTTGATGAGGTAGTCGGTCGCGCCCGCGCGCATCGCCTCGACCGCGAGGAGCGGGCTGGCGCTGGCGGTCAGCATCAGGATCGGCAGGCCGGGCCGGCGGGCCTTCAGTTCCTCGATCAGGCCGCAGGCGTCGTCGCCCGGCACCCACTGGTCGAGGATGATGGCGCTCAATTGCATGCCCTGGCGCGTACCCAGCGTGGCGATCGCGGTCTCGCCGTCGCCGACGATCATCGTGCGCCAGCCTTCCCGCGCGGCGAGCGCGGAAATGAGCCGGCTCTGCGCCGGTTCGTCGTCGATCAGCATCAGCAGCCTGCTGTCTGCGTCCGTCATGTCCCGCGTGTCCCGTCCCGATACGAACCGTGTCCTTACGGGACACCGGTAAAGGGGGACTTAAGCCCTCGATTTCCCGGTGCGGCGGGCTTGAGCGCGGGCACGGGGCGCGATAGGGAATGCAAGGAACACACCTTTCCTCCTTGGGACGATACGAACAATGGCCACCGGCAACGACATGAAGATGCACAAGGGAACCTACGGGAGCTTCATCGGAATGCTCAAGTGGACCGTCCCGCTGATCGTGGCGATCTCCGCGATCGTCGTTCTGATTATCGCCAGCTGATCTCCGGCCCCTTGCGGATCGCCGTCCTCAGGGAAACAGCGGCGGGGGAAACCCGCGTCGCGCTGACGCCGGAAACGGCGAGGAAGTTCATCGCGCTGGGCGCAGCGGTCGCTGTCGAAAGCGGCGCGGGGCTGGCAGCCAGCATCGCCGATGCCGCCTATGCCGAGGCAGGCGCCGAAGTCGCATCCGCGGCCAAGGCGGTGAAGGGGGCGGATATCGTGCTGGGCGTACAGGCGCCCGATCCCGCCGCGCTGGTTGGTGCGAACCCCGGCACGTGGGTCGCGGCGACGTTCGATCCCTTCGGCAACCCGGGCCGGGTCGATGCCTACGCTAAGGCGGGGCTGGAGGCGCTGGCGATGGAACTGATGCCGCGCATCACCCGGGCGCAGAGCATGGACGTGCTGTCCAGCCAGTCCAACCTTGCCGGGTACAAGGCCGTGATTGCCGCCGCCGATACCTACGGCCGCGCCTTTCCGATGATGATGACGGCCGCCGGTACGGTACAGGCCGCGCGGGTCTTCGTGATGGGTGTGGGCGTCGCCGGACTGCAGGCGATCGCCACCGCCCGCCGGCTGGGTGCGCAGGTCTCGGCAACCGACGTCCGGTCGGCGACGAAGGAACAGATCGCCTCCCTGGGGGCGAAGCCGGTCTTCGTCGAGACCGTCGCCGGGATCGAGGGCGAGGGCAGTGGCGGCTATGCCACCGAGATGAGTGAGGAATACCAGCAGGCGCAGGCCGAGCTGGTGTCCGGCCACATCGCCAAGCAGGACATCGTGATCACCACCGCTCTCATTCCCGGTCGCGCGGCGCCGCGCCTCGTCAGCGATGCGCAGATCGCGAGCATGAAGCCGGGCAGCGTGATCTACGATCTGGCGGTGGCCCAGGGCGGCAATGTCGAAGGATCGGTTGCCGATCGGGTGATCGAGAGGCACGGGGTGAAGATCGTCGGCTATGCCAATACGCCGGCCACTCTCGCCGCCGATGCCAGCGCGCTGTTCGCCCGTAATCTGTTCAATTTCCTGTCGGCCTTCTGGGACAAGGATGCGGGCAAGCCGGTGCTCGACGAGGAGATCGGCGATGCGATCCGGCTGACGCGGGACGGATCGATCGTGCATCCGAGGTTGCACGCATGAACGACATGTCGAAGAACGCGGTTTCGCCCAGGGCCCTCATCATTGCGTGTCTGATCGTCGGGTTCGTGCTCGCCGCGTTCTACGGCGGCTATGTCGTCGGCAGGGACATCGCCCGAACGGAGAACGAGCGCGACGCAGCGGAGACGCTGGCCGAGTGAAACCGCTGGCCCGTTCGTCTCGTAGAAGAGGCGACGGGACAGACAGGAAACAACTCGATGCAATTCAAGACACTTGCCGCGACGGCCCTGGCCACGATCGCGCTCGCCGGGTGCACCACGATGGACACGATGGACGACGGGATGGCGACCACCGCCTCTGCGCGGACCGACGTCGCCTACGTCGGCGGCGCGGCCATGTACCCGAACCAGACGATCGTCGCCAACGCGGTCAATTCGCCGATCCACACCACGCTGGTGAAGGCGGTGACGGCCGCCGGCCTAGTCGACACCCTGAACGGCCCCGGCCCCTTCACCGTGTTCGCGCCGACCGATGCCGCGTTCGCCAAGGTGCCGGCTGCCACGCTCAACTCGCTGATGATGCCCGCCAACAAGGCCGCGCTGACGAAGGTGCTGACCTATCACGTCGTTCCGGGCCGCATCACCGCCGCCGACATCGCCGCGCGCATCCGTGCCGGCAACGGCACCGCGACCTACACCACAGTCGAGGGCGAGCCGCTGCGCTTCAGCATGATGAACGGCACGGTCATGCTGATGGGCATGGGCGGCAGCATGGCGCACGTGAACCAAGCCGACGTCATGCAATCGAACGGTGTCATCCATGTCGTCGACGGGGTCCTTCTGCCGTCGATGTGATGGTCCGGCGATTGTCGTGACCACGGAAGGGGGCCGGCTTGCGCTGGCCCCCTTTTTCGTGGGAAGAACGGTCAGACGCGTTCCCGAAAGAGCGCGCGGGGAGGCACCGTGGATTTCATATCGATCCTGTCGATCTTCGTTCTGGCCTGCTTCGTGGGATATTACGTCGTCTGGTCGGTCACGCCCGCGCTGCACACCCCGCTGATGGCGGTGACGAACGCGATCTCCAGCGTCATCATCGTGGGGGCGCTGATCGCGAGCGCGGCTGCGGGCAGCTTCGGTTCGAAGTGGCTGGGCCTTCTCGCGGTAGCGCTGGCGAGCGTGAATATCTTCGGCGGCTTCGCGGTCACCGCGCGGATGCTCGCTATGTACAAAAAGAAGGACAAGCCGGCTCCCGCCCCCGCGCCGGAGAAAAAGGCATGAGCCTGCCCCCGGTGCAGGTCACCGATCTGTCGACCGCCGCCGATGCGGCGCACGCGGTGAACCCTTGGGTGGCGCTGGCCTACCTCGCGGCCGGCGTTCTGTTCATCCTCGCACTTCGCGGTCTGTCGAGCCCGGCCACGAGCCGCGCGGGCAACCGCTACGGTATGATCGGCATGGGAATCGCGGTCGTGACCACGCTGGTTACGCATTTCCCGCGTGTCGACTGCGTAACCGCGTCCGGATACGCCGAAAGGTCGGACGGGACTTTCGGTCTCGTTTGCGAGGGGCCGCTTGGGCTCGACTGGCTGACCTTCGGCGAAATCCTAGCCGCCATCGCCATCGGCGGCGCGGTCGGCTGGGTCATCGCGCGGCGCATCGCGATGACGGCGATGCCGCAGCTCGTCGCTGCGTTCCACTCGCTCGTAGGCCTTGCTGCGGTGCTGGTCGCGGTGGCGGCGTTCCTCAACCCCAGCGCGTTCGGCATCCTCGGCCTCGACCGCAACATCCTCGCCGTCAGCCGGGTCGAGATGATGCTGGGCGCGGCGATCGGCGCGATCACGTTTTCCGGCTCAGTCATCGCCTTTGCCAAGCTCAACGGTAACATGAGCGGTGCGCCCATCCTGCTGCCCGGTCGCCACGCGATCAACCTCGGCATGCTGGCGGCGATCCTGGTCGGAACCGCGATCTATGCCTTGTCTGGCAACGCGGGGCCGGGCGAAGGCTGGCTGTTCTGGGTGATCCTCGCCGCCGCCTTCGCGATCGGTTTCCTGCTCATCATTCCTATCGGCGGGGCGGACATGCCGGTGGTCGTCTCGATGCTTAACAGCTATTCCGGCTGGGCGGCGGCGGCGATGGGCTTCACGCTGCACAACAGCGCGATGATCATCACGGGCGCGCTCGTCGGAAGCTCGGGCGCCATCCTCAGCTACATCATGTGCCGCGCGATGAACCGCAGTTTCCTGAGCGTGATCGCGGGCGGGTTCGGCGCGGACGCCGTCGGCGGCGGGGGCGAGGCGAGGGAGCAGCGCCCCTACAAGACCGGCAGCGCCGCCGATGCGGCCTTCATGCTCGAACAGGCGGAAAAGGTCATCGTCATCCCAGGCTACGGCATGGCGGTGGCGCAGGCGCAGCATGCCTTGCGCGAGATGACCGACGTGCTGGAGGAAAAGGGGGTCGAGGTGAAGTTCGCGATACACCCGGTCGCGGGCCGCATGCCCGGGCACATGAACGTGCTGCTGGCCGAAGCGCAGGTCCCCTACGACAAGGTTTTCGAGCTGGAGGACATCAACAGCGAGTTTGCGCAGGCGGACGTCGCCTTCGTGATCGGCGCGAACGATGTCGTGAACCCGGCGGCCAAGACCGACAAGGCCAGCCCCATTTACGGAATGCCGGTGTTCGACGTGGACAAGGCCAAGCAGGTGTTCTTCATCAAGCGCTCGATGGGCGGCGTCGGATACGCCGGCGTCGACAACGACGTGTTCTACATGGACCAGACGATGATGCTGCTGGCAGACGCGAAGAAGATGGTCGAAGATATCGTGAAGGCGATGGACTGATGATTAAGACGATTGCGATTGCCGCCGTTGCCCTGCTGGCGGGCGGCTGTGTGCAGACGATCGCGCAAGGGCGCGTCGAAAGCGCGCTGGTGGACGGCGGGCTGTCGCAGAAGAACGCCGCGTGCATGGCCGAACGGATGGTCGACCGGCTGACCATCGCGCAATTGAAGAAGCTTGAGCGTGTGAAATCGCTTCCGGGCGAACGGGAGAAGCCGGCCTCGATCGGCGAGTACGTCGAGCGGGTGCGGCGCGTGGGCGATGCCGAAGTGGTGGCGGTCACCGCCAGCAGCGCCGGACTGTGCACGGTCGGCCTCGGCTAAGACCAGCAAAAACAGGAACTCAGGTTGCATTCAGCCACCTTCGCGCCATTGTACGGGGCGAGGGAGAGACTCGAATGATCCGTATCGCCATCGCTGCCGCGCTGCTTGCAGCCGTTTCCACGCCCGCGCTTGCCGCGACACACCAGGTCGCCGCGGGCGACGGCGCCCAGACGCGCTTGCAGGAAGCGCTCATCCTGGCCCAGCCGGGCGACGAGGTCGTGCTGGGCGAAGGGCGCTTCATGCTCGACGACGGCCTCAGCCTCGACGCCGACGGGGTCACCGTACGCGGGGCGGGCATGTATGCCACCGTGCTCGATTTCACCGGCCAGCAGGGCGCGGGCGAGGGCCTGCTCGTCACGAGCGACAACGTGACCTTGCGCGATTTCGCGCTCGAGAACCCGCACGGCGACGGCATCAAGTCGAAGGGCGCGGACAATATCGTCTACCAGCGCCTGCGGGTGACCTGGACCGGCGGGCCGAAGGAAACCAACGGCGCCTACGGCCTCTATCCCGTCGAAAGCACCGGCGTGATGATCGCCGATTGCGAGGTGTCGGGCGCGTCCGACGCCGGAATATATGTCGGGCAGTCGAAGGGCATCACGGTCAGGAACTCGGTCGCGCGCTTCAACGTCGCCGGGATCGAGATCGAAAACAGCCGCGACGCGATCGTCGAAGGCAACATGGTCACCGGCAACACCGGCGGGATCCTCGTCTTCGATCTGCCCAGCCTGCCGGTGATGGGCGGCGGCAACACCATCGTGCGCAACAATCTCGTCGTCGCCAACACCACCCCGAACTTCGCGCCCAAGGGCAACATCGTCGCCGGTGTGCGGCGGGGGACGGGCGTGATGGTGATGGCGAACGACGGCGTGTTGGTGGAAGGCAACACCATCGTCGACAACCCGACGTCGGGCGTGATGGTGGTCGCCTATCCGATGAAGTTCGACGACAAGACCTACAACCCTTATCCGCGCAACGTCGTCGTGGGCGAAAACATCGTCAGCCGCGTGGGCTACGATCCGCAGATCGACGGCAAGGACCAGCTCCTGGCGGCATTCGGCGGTTCGCTTCCGCCGGTCCTGTGGGACGGGCTGTCGCAGGACGGCACCGTCGCGCTGAAGGTCGATCCGTCGATGACCGGGTGGACGCTCGGTCTTGCCGCGCAAGGCGGGGGGATTTCGACCGCCGAAGCACGGCCCGGGCCGCTGAAGGTCGGGGTGCCCGCAGTCGGCTTCGCGCTGACCGGCGCCGGCGCACCGGCCGAACTGGAAGCGCGGCTGGTTCCGTGATCCGTGCCGGTATCCTCGGCCTCGCCGCGCTGGCGGCAGCGACGGCTATGGCGACCCCGCCGAGCCTGCCGCTTCCGAACGACGCGGCGATCGCGGGGCAGGCCATGCCTGCAACGCTCGCCGAGTACGGTTTTTTCGCCGATGCGGCGGCACAGGTCCCAGCCGACCGGGTGACGCCTTTCCGGCTCAATACGCCGCTGTATTCCGACGGGGCGGAGAAGCTGCGGTTCGTTTATCTTCCCGCAGGCGCGAAGGCGAAAGCTGACGGCGAGAACCTGCTCGGCTTGCCGGTCGGCGCAGCGCTCATCAAGACTTTCGCGTTCGAGGAGAACGGCAAGCGGCGGCTGATCGAGACCCGCGTGCTGCTGCACCGCGCGGACGGCTGGCTCGCGCTGCCCTACCTCTGGAACGCCGAGCAGACCGAGGCGAAGCTGGCCCTCGCAGGCGCGCGCGTGCCCGTGACGACGCCGACGGGCGAGAAGATCGACTACCGGGTGCCGAACAAGAACCAGTGCAAGGAATGCCACGGCCTCAACGGCGTGGTCACGCCCATCGGGCCCAAGTCACGCAACCTGTCCGCCGAGTGGCTCGCAGGCTTCGCGAAGGCCGGGCGGCTCGACACGATTCCCGCCGTCGCCACCCGCCTGCCGCTGTGGGAAGCGCGCGCCGATGCTTCGACCGAGGCGGCGGCCCGTGCCTATCTCGACGTCAACTGCGCGCACTGCCATCGCCCGGGCGCGACCGCATCCAACTCGGGCCTCGATCTTCGGTGGGAACAGGACGATCCGCGCGCGCTCGGTGTGATGAAACGGCCCGTCGCCGCCGGGCGGGGCGCGGGCGACTTCCTGTTCGACGTCGTCCCCGGTCATCCCGAGCAATCGATCCTGGCGCACCGGATGAACAGCCTCGAAGGCGGTGTCGCGATGCCCGAACTTGGCAAGGCGACCCGCGACCCCGACGGCATCGCCGCGGTCGAGAAGTGGATCGCCGGGCTTTGAAGCGTGCAATTGCGGTCGTCGCCGTTCTGGCGGCGGTTCTCGTCGCCGCTTTCCTCGTCCTGCGGACGCCCGATACCGGTCCGGCGGCCATGCGCGCGAAGTACGGCGGCGCGCCCTCGCAGTTCGTGAGGCTCGACAACGGTATGACCGTCCACGTTCGCGACCAGGGAGCCCGCGGCGCACCGGCGATCGTGCTGCTGCACGGTTCGAACTCCGACCTTCACACGTGGCAGCCGTGGGTCGACGCGCTGAAACGCGACTTCCGGGTCGTGCGCTTCGACCAGCGCGGACACGGGCTGACGGGGCCGGCTGCGGACGGCGACTACCGCCAAGCCGCGTTCGTCGCCGATGTGAACTTGGTGGCCGACGCGCTCGGTCTCGACCGGTTCGTGCTCGGCGGCAACTCGATGGGCGGCGGCATCGCGCTCGCCTATGCGCTTGCCCATCCCGGGCGGCTCGAGGGACTGGTGCTGGTCGATGCCGCCGGTGCGCCGGTCGCGGCGAAGGGCGGCGGCAACATCGGTTTCGCCATCGCCCGCACGCCTGGCATCAACCGCCTGATGAGCCAGATCACTCCGCGCGCAATGGTGGAAAAGAGCCTGCGCCAGAGCGTGTCCAACTCCGCTGTCGCCACGCCCGCCGCCGTGGATCGCTACTGGGAGCTGCTGCGCTACCCCGGCAACCGGGCTGCGACGCTCGCCCGGTTCACGGCCGACCGGCGCCCGTTCGCCGCGCAGCAGGTGCGGGCGCTGGACGTGCCGACCCTCGTCATGTGGGGGGACGAGGACCGCCTCATCCCGCTCGCCGCCGGGCGCTGGTTCGCCGATACGATCCCGAACTCCGCCTTCGTCCACTATCCCGGCATCGGCCACCTGCCGATGGAAGAGGCGCCCGATCGCTCTGCGGCCGACCTGAGCGCATGGCTTGCACGGTTGCCTGCGGACGGCCGGGCCGCTGCGGCTGGACCTGGGGGCGGCTGACGCGCTAACCCCCGGCCCGGCCGACCGGAGCGAAAGGGGTATCGATTGCGCAAGCTGGGACTGATCGGGGGGATGAGCTGGGTCTCCACCCGCGACTATTACGAACACATCAATCGCGGCGTGCAGAAGAGGCTGGGACCCACCGCCAGCGCGCCGCTGCTGATCGAAAGCCTCGACTTTGCCGATCTGATGCGATTGTCGGAACAGGCCGACTGGGATCGGGCCGGCGATGTCCTGTCGGCATCCGCGCAGCGGCTGGTGGCGGCCGGGGCGGGGGCGCTGCTCATCTGCGCGAACTCGATGCACAAGGTGTACGACCGGGTGGCCGAAGCCGCCGGTGTTCCCGTGCTTCACATCGCCGACTGCGTGGGCGCCGAGATGAAGGCGGCCGGTGTCGGCAGCGCCGCGCTGCTCGGCACCAGCAACGTGATGACCGAAAGCTTCTACCGGCGCCGGCTGGTCAGTCACGGTGTCGACCTCGTCCCGCCCGACATGGACAGCGTCGCCGCGTTCGACCGCATCATCTACGACGAACTGATGCAGGGCCGCGCCACGCGCGATGCGGAGCGCACCCTCAAGACCTGGATCACCCGGAAGGCGCAGGACGGGGCCGAGGCGATCGTCATCGCCTGTACCGAACTCGGCCTGGTCGTCGATGTCGATGCGAACGTGTTGCCGGTGTTCGATTCCGCACGCGCGCACTGTCGTGCCGGGGTGGACTGGTTGCTCGGCAGCGACGAAATGTTGCGATGATGCGACAAGCCGGGGGGGTAAAAGGTCCGGTAAGATTGTTTTCGGCTTTTCTTTTCGTGCGTCCGAGGCATTCTCCCGTCTCCAATTCTTGGAGGGACAATCGATGAAAAACCGGGTTGCCGGCCGCCTCGCGGCCGCAAGCATTGCTGCGCTTGTCATGGGTCTCGCTGCCGCTCCGGCGCAGGCCGCACCGGGCGAGAAGATCGCCAATTCGTGGATCTGCGTGTTCAAGAACGATCGCGTCGGCAAGGCGGACGTCAAGGCGAAGGCGAACGCGGCCGCGCAGGCCGGCGGGGGCTCGGTCAAGCACGTCTATACCGACGCCATTCGCGGCTTCTCCGCCAACATGAGCGAGCAGGGCATGAATGCCATGCGCCGCAACAATCCCGGCATCGCCTACTGCGAGCAGGACCAGGTCGTCGAAGGCATTCCGGTCACCGTCCAGGGCAAGCCCGGCGGCGTCGTGGCCGAGGCGGAATCGATTCCGTGGGGCATCACCCGCGTGAACGGCGGCCTGAGCGGCGCCGGCAAGGTCGCGTGGGTCATCGACAGCGGCGTGCAGTCGAACCATCCCGACCTCATCGTCGACAAGGCGAAGGGCGCGTATTTTGCGGGTCGCAGCTCCGAAGACGAGAACGGCCACGGAACGCACGTCGCCGGGACGATCGGCGCGAAGGGCGGTAACGGCATCGGCGTGGTCGGCGTCGCGGCGGGCGCGACCATCATTCCCGTTCGCGTTCTCGACCGCCGCGGGTCCGGTTCGAACTCGGGCGTGATCGCCGGCATCGACTTCGTCGCCAAGAACGGCAAGCCGGGGCAGGTCGCCAACATGAGCCTGGGCGGCGGTGTCTCCACCACGCTCGACAATGCGGTCATCAATGCTGCGGCATCGAGCGGCGTCGTCTTCGCGCTGGCCGCGGGCAACGAAACCGACAACGCAAACAACCATTCGCCGGCGCGCGCGAACGGGACCAACGTGTTCACGATTTCGGCGTTCGACGAGAACGACACGCTGGCCTCTTTCTCGAACGTGGGCAACCCGCCGGTCGACTACTCCGAACCGGGTGTCCGGGTCTATTCGACCTACAAGGGGTCGAGCTACGCCACTCTCAGCGGCACGTCGATGGCCACGCCGCATTTCGCCGGCCTCGTGCTGCTCGGCGCGGTTCGTACCGACGGGACGATCAAGGGCGACCGCGACAGCACGCCGGATGCGATCGGCGTTCACTAGGACGGGATAACTCCCGGCGGGTCGCACCTTGCCGGGCTCCACTCGGGCCGCGCATCGTTCGGTGCGCGGCCCTTTTTCATGGGCGCAAGGTTCCGCGTTCCTGCCCCGTTCCCGTTGTCGCCTCCGTACCTGCCGCGTAGGGGCGGGGTGCTCATGCCGCAGTCACCGCTCGCCGCCGATCCCGCGTTCAGCCGTGGGCGCGAATTCACAGAAAGCCGGGGTGGCGCGCGCGGACCGCGCAGCGAATTCCAGCGGGACCGCGACCGTATCGTCCATTCGATCGCGTTCCGCCGTTTGCGGTCGAAAACGCAGGTCTTCATCGCGCCCGATGGCGACCACTACCGCACCCGCCTGACCCACAGCATCGAGGTCGCGCAGATCGGCCGCGTGATCGCCCGCGCCCTCGGTCTCGACGAGGATCTGACCGAGGCGCTGTGCCTCGCCCACGACATCGGTCACCCGCCCTTCGGCCATGCGGGCGAGGACGCGCTGCAGGCCGCGATGGCCCAGCGCGGCGGGTTCGACCACAACGCCCATACGCTGCGGGTCCTCATGCGGCTCGAAAGCCCGTACTGCGACCACCCGGGGCTCAACCTCAGCTGGGAAACGCTGGAGGGGCTGGCCAAGCACAACGGGCCGGTGGCGAACCCTAACTGGGCACTGGCAGAACTTGACGGCGCCTATCCGCTCGATCTCGGTGCTTGGCCGTCGCTCGAGGCGCAGGTCGCCGCGCTGGCCGACGACATTGCCTACGACAATCACGACATCGACGACGGTCTGCGCGCCGGGTTCCTGGCTCTTGACGACCTGCTCGAGTTGCCGGTGCTCGCCGACCAGTACCGCGCGATCGAGGCCCGCTACGCCGGCGCGAGCATCGAGCAGCGGCTGCGCGAACTCGTGCGCAGCCGGATCGGCCTAATGGTCAACGACGTGATCGCGACCACGCAGGCGAACATTGCGGGTCTCGGCTCGGCGGCGGACGTTCGCGCGCAGGACCGCTCGATGGTGACGTTCTCCCCCGGCATGGCGGCCGAAGAGCGAACGCTCAAAGCCTTCATGTACGACCGCCTCTATTATCATCCCGATCAGCTGGCGGCAGCCAGTCATGCGCGCGATGTCGTCTCGCGCCTGTTTGCCGCCTACGACCAGGATTCTTCGATTCTGCCGGAAAGCTGGCGTGCGGGGTTGCCCGACGAGGAGCCGGGCCGCAGCCGCGCGATTGCGGATTTCATCGCCGGCATGACCGATCGCTTCGCCATGGACCAGTGCGCGCGCGTCTACGGCGCGTGGCCCGAGGGCCTGCGCAATGTCTGAGGCCATGCGCATCGCGTTGGTGGGCGCGACCGGTCTCGTCGGCGGCGCGGTGATGGAACTGTGCGTCGGCCGGACCGACGTCCGGCTGGCTGCCGTCGCCCGCCGCGAGAGCCCGCTGCCCGGCGGCGCGCGCATGGAAATGTTCGTGGCCGAGCCGGACAAGTGGGGCGAGGTGTTCGAAGCGGTGCGACCGGCGGCTCTGATCTGCGCGCTCGGCACCACATGGAAGAAGGCGGGCCGCGACGAAGACGCCTTCCGCGCGGTCGATCACGACCTGTTGCTGAAGACTGCCGCTGCGGCCAAGGCGGCGGGGGTCGAGCGGTTGGTTTTGGTAAGCTCCGCCGGCGCCGACGCGCGGTCGAAGACCTTCTATCTCCGCACGAAGGGGGAGGTGGAAGCCGCGCTCGGGGCGATGCGGTTCAAGCGCCTCGACATCCTGCGTCCCGGGCTTCTGCGCGGGCCGCGCGCGGGCGACAGGCGCTTGCTCGAACGGCTCGGCATCCTGATCAGCCCCCTGACCGATCTGTTCATGCAGGGGCGTTTTGCCGGCTATCGGTCGATCGCGGCCGAGACCGTGGCGAAAGCTGCGCTCGAACTCGCGATGCGGCGAGCGGCAGGCCGATTCGTCCACGACAACAACGGTATCCTACGGGCGGCGGGCAGTCTCTCGTACCTCCACCGCGACGCTTGATATTATCACGATACGCAAAGATCACCGCATGAAGAACACATCGTGATGTAGCCTTCACATCCAAATGTGCTAATGCGAGTCGCATGAACAACACCGTCATCGACCGCGTCCGCGACCTCGTCTCGAAGGGCCGGATGAGCCGCGCCGCGCTCGCCCGGGCCGCTGGCCTCCATGCGAACTCCCTGCGCGACTGTCTGGAGGACGGCTGGAACCCCACGGCTGACACGCTGGGCAAGCTCGACACGTTCCTTGCCGCCAACGACGAACGCCCGGTTATCGTCTCCGCCGAAGAGATCATCGACGAGGCGAGGAACGGTCGAATGTTCGTTCTCGTCGACGACGAGGATCGCGAGAACGAGGGCGACCTCATCATTCCGGCGCAGATGGCCACGCCCAATGCGATCAACTTCATGGCGACCCACGGACGCGGCCTGATCTGCCTCGCCATGACCCGCCAGCGGGTGGACCAATTGGGGCTCGACCTCATGAGCCGCAATAACCGGACCCGCCACGAGACGGCCTTCACGACATCGATCGAGGCGCGCGAGGGTGTGTCGACCGGCATTTCGGCGGGCGACCGCGCGCGGACCGTGTCGGTGGCCATCGACGGCACCAAGACCCGCGATGACATCGTCACCCCCGGCCACGTTTTCCCGCTGGTCGCACGTGACGGCGGTGTGCTGGTGCGCGCGGGGCATACCGAAGCTGCGGTCGACATCAGCCGCCTCGCCGGCCTCAACCCCTCCGGCGTGATCTGCGAGATCATGAACGAGGACGGTACTATGGCGCGCCTCGACGACCTCGTCCGCTTCGCGCGGGTGCACGACCTCAAGATCGGCACTATCCGCGACCTCATCGCGTATCGACGCCGGCACGATCACCTGATCGAACGGCGCGGGGAACGGCGTTTCACCAGCCGCTGGGGCGGCGAATGGCAGGCGATCGCCTTCTACAACCGAGCGACGGGCGAGGAGAATCTGGCTCTCGTGAAAGGGGCCGTGCGGCCCGACCAGCCGACCCTGGTGCGGATGCACGCGCTATCGCTGTTCGACGATATCTTCGCCGAGAGCGGCCCGCGCGGCAGCGTGATCGAGAAGGCGATGGAAATCATCGGCAAGGAGGGCGCGGGCGTGATCGTCCTCATCAACCGGGCCGCCGCGAACTACGTCAGCCAGGCGATCGCGCGCGGCAGCGGAGGGCCGCCCGCCGATGCCGACCAGGTCATCGAGCAGCGCAACTACGGCGGCGGGGCGCAAATCCTGGGCGCGCTGGGAGTGCACGACATGGTGCTGCTCACCAATACCGAGCACTCGCTGGTGGCGCTCGAAGGGTACGGGCTCAGCATCGTCGGGCAGCGACCGCTCGACTGAGGCACGGGTCAGGCCAGGCCGCCCCCCGCCAGCGCGTCGATCGCGGCCTGGAGGATGACCGCGGCGGCGTGGGCGTCGATCCGGTCCTTGCGCTTGCCGCGGCTCATGTCCTGTTCGATCAGCGCGCGCTCGGCGCTCGTGGTCGACCAGCGTTCGTCCCACATCAGGATCGGCAGGCCGAGGGCGGGGGAGAGGTTGCGCGCGTAGGCGCGGCTCGCCTGCGCGCGCGGACCTTCGCTGCCGTCCATGTTGCGCGGCAGGCCGATCACGATGCCGGCGACCCGCCGCTCCTTCGCCAGCGCGGCCAGCACCTCGCGGTCGCGGCCGAACTTGCCGCGTTCCAGCGTCTTGTGCGCGCCGGCGAAATGCCAGCCCGCATCGCACAGCGCCGTGCCGATCGTCTTGGTGCCGAGGTCGAGCGCGAGGAGCACGCCGCCGCCGGGCAGCGCGTCGCCGAACTCCAGCGCCGAATCGGTGATCAGGGTGCCGGCTTCCATGCCGCCATACGCCGCGCGATGTCCGCCTTGAGGTTCGCCCAGAACAGCGGGATGTCGTAGACGTGGTAGTTGTTGCCCGGCAGCACGCCGCCGCCGGCCATTTCCGGCGGGTTCGCGCCGATCAGCAGGAGGCCTGTCGCCAGATCGCACCGCGCACCGACCGCGCCGGCGACGAGCTCGCCGCTGCTGAAATCGCTGGTGGGGTTGAGCATGCCGAGGTTGTCGGCGGCCGGTGCCTCGCCGTTGAGGGTGCCGCTGATGGGGTTCACGCACACGATCGGCCCGTCGCCGCGCGGTTGCCCGTCGAAGCCGGGGGTGGCGGTGAACCGTTCGAACACCAGGCTGGGATCGGCGGGCTCGGCGAAAGTCGACCAGGTGGCGATGCAGCGCGACTGGCCGGGCGTGGCACACGCCGGAAGGCTGAGCGCGGGCAGGTCGTGGGCGACTGAAATCGGCCAGCCGACAGGATAGACCATCGCGATTCGCTTCTCGAGCGGGGTGCCGATCACCTTCTCGCGCAGGAGGCGCAAGGCCATCAGCGCGCCCTGGCTGTGCCCGGCGAGCACGATGGGTTCGGCGGGATCGACCGTGGCTACGAAGAAGTCGAACGCCTGCGCAATGTCGCGATAGGCAAGGTCGAGCGCCTGCTGCGCCTCGGGCTTGTCGGTCAGGAACGCGCCGAACACCGCCTGCCGGTACTTGGGCGCCCAGATCTCGTCGGCCCCGGCGAACGGGCTGGCCATGCCGCGCAGGAACAGCCGCGCCCGGCTCGCAGCGTCGGCATCGTCGATGGGCGCGTTCCACGGCGCGTCGGCACCGATCGCCGGCCGGATGTAGCTGGTCGGATGGACGAAGAAGACCGCGTAGCCTTCGCCCTGTTGCGTGCCCGGCGTAGGCGCGGAAGGCGAGGCGGCGGGAGCCGGCGCGCCGGTCAGGCCGCGCTCGGCCGCAGGGTTGTCGGGCGACGCCGCCGCGGCGGCCACGGTGGGCTGGTATCGCGACGGGTCGCTGGGCCCCATGCCCGGCCGCGAGTACCACATCGCGGGATCGGCGTAGGCGTTGGCGTCGAGCGCGGGCTGCTCGACGAAGTCGCCCCGCGGAACGAACGCGAACTCCGTCGCCTGCTTCGACCAGATCGACAGCGCGAACGCGCCGGCGATGACGACGAACGCCACGAAGGCGACGAAGTAGAGGAACTTGCGGGCCATCAGCTAGCGGCGGGCGAAGCCTCTCCGGTCTCGCCTTCGCCGCCGCCGTCCTCGGCGTTGAGCTGCGTCGAGCGCCGCTCCAGCGCGGTCTTGATCATCGCCAGCAGGGGGTCGGCGAACGTCAGCCCCATGACGCCGAAGAGCACGCCCATGACGAGTTGGAAGCCGAGCACGAGGGCGGGCGCGAGATCGACCGTCTTCTTGGCGATCATCGGCACGAGGACGTAACCATCGAAATTCTGGACGGCGATGTACACACCGATGGTCCACAAGCCGACTTCGGTACTCACCGAGAATCCGACGAGCACCATGAGCACGCCCGATACGATCGCGCCGAGGTTCGGAATGAATGCCAGCAGTCCCGTGATCAATCCCAGCAGGGCAGCCATGGGCACACCGATCAGGCTGAGCGCGATGTAGGTGAACAGCCCTTCCGCCACCATGCCGAGCAACCGCCCGGCCAGCAACCGGCGCATATTGTAGGCCATGTGATCGAGATAGTCGGCAAGATCGTCGCGCTTTTCTTCGGCGACCATCCACGACAGGCCGCGCTCGTAGGGGCGGGGATCGATCGCGAGGTAGATGCCGATGATGACGATGAGGACGAGGGTGGTCAGCGCACCGAACACGCCGCCGATAGCGCGGGTTACCGTGCCGACGCCGCTCATCGCCTGACCGGCCAGATTCTGGATGTCGCCCTGGCTG
This sequence comes from Tsuneonella amylolytica, assembly GCF_003626915.1. Classification (NCBI taxonomy): domain Bacteria; kingdom Pseudomonadati; phylum Pseudomonadota; class Alphaproteobacteria; order Sphingomonadales; family Erythrobacteraceae; genus Tsuneonella; species Tsuneonella amylolytica. The sequence continues at coordinate 587,440 of NZ_CP032570.1, read as the reverse complement.
ATCGCAAAACCTTTCGACCGCGCCCAAGCCACCGCACGGCCCAGCTGTTCGGTGACGAGCGAAGGGAACTGCGCGGCCTGGTCCGCGATCTGCGACCCTGCGAACATCACCAGCCAGGCAAGGAAGGCGGTCGTCAGGATCAGCACGATGCCGACGCGCCACCCGCGTCCGATCGGCAGCACCCGCCCGAGCAGGCGCGCACCGCCATCGAGCATCGCAGCGAACACGAGCGCGCCGAAGATCACGAGCAGCGACTGCGCGAGATAGATGCACAGAACGAAGGCGCCGATCACCGCCGCCCATACGACGGCGCGTTTCGCTTCGAAGCGAAGCTTGGGGCTGGAGATGCGGGTCGGGCTGGCGCCCACGGCCTCGCCCTCGTCCCCCGGTGCGTGCGGTATCGCCCCCTGATCGCTCATTGCTGGTTCGGCCCTTCCACGATCGCCGGGCGCAGCGTGGACCACGCCCGCCCGCTGCGCAGGCTTTGCCACCACGTCAGCGGGTTGAGGGTCGTCGTCCCGTCGAGCGAGAAGGTGATGAACTGGGCGCGCCCGCCGACGTTCTCGAGCGGGACGGGCCCGCCGAGCCCGCTTTCCCAGGTTTCGGCGCGGCTGTCAGCCGAATGGTCGCGGTTGTCGCCCATCAGGAACACGCTGCCTTCGGGGATGACACGCTCGGGATAGTTGTCGAGCGGCTGGTCGGCATGGTCGACGATGCGGTAGGTTGCGCCGTTTGGCAGCGTCTCGCGCCGCACCGGCACCTCGTAGTAATCCTTGCCGTCCGGCCCCCGGACGCGGAAATTGTCCCAGTAGCCGAGACAGGGCTGCCCGTCGCAGACCTGGGCGTCGACCGGAATGCGCAGGTCGGGCTCGACCTTCTGCGGGACCGGCTTGCCGTTGAGAACGATCTGGCCGTTTATCACCGCGATCCGGTCGCCCGGCAGGCCGACGACGCGCTTGATGTAGTCCTCGTCCTTGTTGGGCGGCACGGCGATCACGACGTCGCCGTATTCGGGCGTCGCGGGCCAGATGCGTCCCTCGCTGCGCGGCAGGACATGGAACGATGCCGACACCCAGCTCCAGCCGTAGGGATACTTCGCCACGACCAGCCGGTCGCCGACCATCAGGTTCGGCACCATCGATGTCGACGGGATGTAGAACGGCTTCGCGACGAAGCTGTGGAACGCCAGCACCGCGAGCAGCATCAGGGCAAGCCCGCGCATCTCGGCCAGCCAGTCGACCTTCTCCTTGGGCTTGTCGGCTTTGCTCATGATGCTCGCGGAACTCATTGGGGAAGAGCCTCTATGACGACGAAGGCTTGGGCCCACGGGTGGTCGTCGGTCAGGGTCAGGTGGATGCGCGCCTCATGCCCCTCCGGCACGAGTTCGGCAAGACGCTTCGCCGCGCCGCCGGTAAGGGCGAGGGTGGGCGCGCCCGACGGTGCGTTCACCACTCCGATGTCCTTGTGGAACACGCCGCGGCGGAAGCCGGTGCCGACCGCCTTGGAAAACGCTTCCTTGGCCGCCCACCGCTTGGCGAAGGTGCCGACACGGGTGAAGGGGCGCTTGGCCGCTTTGGCACGCTCGACATCGGTGAAGCAGCGCGCCTCGAACCGCTCGCCCCACCGCTCCAGGGAGTTGGCGATCCGGTCCATGTTGGTGAGGTCGCTGCCGAGGCCGATGATCATCGGGTGCCTCTCACCGCGCGTCGTCCATCAACTCGCGCATGCGGACTACCGCTGCTTCCAGTCCCACGAACACCGCCTCGCCGACGAGATAGTGGCCGATGTTGAGTTCGGCGAGCTGGGGGATGGCCGCGATGGGCTGGACGTTTTCGTAGGTAAGGCCATGTCCAGCATGCGGCTCGATCCCGTTCTTGGCGGCGAGCGCGGCCATGTCGGCGATTCGCCTGAGTTCGGCCTCCACCCGATCGCCTTCCGCATGCGCGTACTCGCCGGTGTGAAGCTCGACGACCGGGACATTGAGCTGCAACGCCGCCTCGATCTGCCGCTCCTCGGGCGCGATGAAGAGGCTGACGCGGATGCCCGCATCGGCGAGGCGCCCGACGATCGGGGCCAGGCGGTTGTGCTGGCCCGCGGCGTCGAGGCCGCCTTCCGTCGTGCGCTCCTCCCGCCGTTCGGGTACGATGCAGGCCGCGTGCGGTTTGTGTCGCAGCGCGATCTCCAGCATTTCGTCGGTGGCCGCCATCTCTAGATTGAGCGGCAGGTCGGTCGCCGCCTGGATGCGCGCGAGGTCTGCATCGCGGATATGGCGGCGATCCTCGCGCAAGTGCGCGGTGATGCCGTCGCCGCCGCAACGCGCCACGATCTCCGCGGCGCGCACCGGGTCGGGATGGTCGCCGCCCCGCGCGTTGCGGATGGTGGCGACGTGGTCGATGTTGACGCCGAGGCGGAGATTCGCGGCCAAGTTACACACGGCTCCCCGGCTTGGTCAGCGGAACGGCGGCGAGTTCGGGCGGCACGTCTTCCTCGGCATAGCTGGGGAAGTTGATGTCGATCAGGGCATAGAACGGCACGCCGAGATCGGCGGACCCGTTACTGCGGTCGACGAGCGCCGCTTCCGCGATCACTTCGCCTCCCTCGCGCCCCACCGCCGCGATCGCTTCGCGGCTGGAGAGACCGGTGGTGACGACATCCTCCACCATCAGCACTTTCGCGCCCGGTACGAGCCGGAAGCCGCGGCGCAGTTCGAAGGTGCCGGTCGGCCGCTCGAGGAACATTGCATCCTTGCCCAGCGCGCGGCCCATCTCGTGACCGATGATGAGGCCGCCCATCGCCGGGCTCACCACGACGTCGATTTGCTGGCGCACGTCGCGCGGCAGCTTCTGCGCGAGCGCCACCGCGAGCCGGCCCGCGCGTTCGGGGTTCATCAACACACGCGCGCACTGGAGATAGTGCGCGCTGTGCCGGCCGCTCGACAGCTTGAAATGCCCTTCGAGCAAGGCTTCGGAGGCGCGGAACTCGTGCAGGACGTCTTCGTCGGTCATCGGGTAACGGGCAGGCCTGGCAGGGGATGGGGAAAGGCGGGCAAAAATCTCCCTAGAAGCGCTTGAGACACGGGGCAAGCGCGCGTATAGGCCCGCCCGAACCCGTGTCTCGCGCGGGTGGCCGCGGCTGCTCAGGGGCCGCGCTCGCGCACGATAACGATAAGCAGACGGAAAGCTTCGCACCGATGATCCTCGGCAATTTGACCGCCCGCATTCTTGCTCCGATGGGCGCCGCGCTGCTCCTCGCGCTGGCGCCGCAAGCGGCGTTCGCGCAGAACGACGAGCCTGCCGCGGTCGCCAGCAATCCGGCCTCCGCCACCGAAGCTGCCCCCGCCGCGGACGCAGTCGGTGCCGCCGCCGCGGGCGCGGTCGACGACAAGGCTGACGCGACGAGCAGCACCGTCGCTGCCGGCGCCTCGGCCTACAAGCCGCTCGGTCCCGAATGGATCAAGGGCCAGCCGCATGCCGGCGGGATCGACATCCAGAAGCAGTATTCGCCCACCGGCGAACAGGCTTACAAGCTACACATCGGCCTTGTCTGGATCATGGCGGCGATCACGCTTTTCGTGCTCGGCCTGATGATCTACACGATGGTCCGTTTCCGCCGGAAGGCGCACCCCACGCCGACCCGCACAACGCACAACACCTTCATCGAAGTCGTCTGGACGCTGCTGCCGGTGCTGATCCTCGTGGGCATCGCAGTGCCTTCTATCAGCCTGCTGTCGGCCCAGTACAAGAGCGCGCCCAAGGATGCGCTGACGGTCAAGGTGACCGGCTACCAATGGTACTGGGGCTACACCTACCCCGACAACGGCGGGTTCGAGGTCATCTCGAACATGCTGCCCGACGACGAGGCGCGGAGCCGCGGTGAGCCGATCCAGCTTGCGGTCGACAACCGCATGGTCGTGCCGGCCGGCGAATGGATCCGCATCCAGACCACCGGCGCCGACGTGATTCACTCGTTCGCGGTGCCGAGCCTGTGGTTCAAGCTCGACGCGGTGCCGGGCCGCCTCAACGAGAAGCGCATGTTTATCAAGGAGCCGGGCATCTATTACGGCCAGTGCTCCGAACTGTGCGGCGCGAAGCATGGCTACATGCCGATCGCCGTGGAGGCCTTGCCGCGTCCGCAGTTCGAGGCATGGCTGCTCGCCCAGGGCGGTACCGTCGGCAAGCCCGAGGACGCCGCGCCGCCGGCCGCCGCGCCGATCCAGCAACCGGAAAGCTCCGCTCAGCAGCCGGAAGGTGCGCCGATCAACGCGACCGCCGGCGAAGGTACCGCGGCAACAGCAACTCCTTCCGCTGCCGCTCCCGCCGTCTGAACCAGATACCGAAGAACAGAGACCGATAGCCATGGCCACTACCGCCGACACTTTCCAGGCTCACCACGACGATCACGCGCATCACGATGCCGATCACAAGCCCGGCTTCTTCGCCCGCTGGTTCATGTCGACGAACCACAAGGACATCGGCACGCTTTACCTGATCTTCGCGATCTTCGCGGGCATCGTGGGCGGCGCGATCTCGGGCATCATGCGCGCCGAGCTCGCCGAGCCCGGTATTCAGGTGCTCGGCATGTGGACCTCGCTGTTCGGTGAAGGCACCAACTTCGACACCATGCTCCACGCGTGGAACGTGCTCATCACCGCGCACGGCCTGATCATGGTGTTCTTCATGGTCATGCCGGCGATGATTGGCGGCTTCGGCAACTGGTTCGTTCCGCTGATGATCGGCGCGCCGGACATGGCGTTTCCGCGCATGAACAACATCTCGTTCTGGCTGACCGTCGCGGGCTTCGTCTCGCTCACCATCAGCCTGTTCATGCCGGGGGATGCCACGGGCCTCGGCTCGGGCACCGGCTGGACGGTCTATGCGCCGCTGTCGACCAGCGGTTCGAACGGCCCGGCGACCGACTTCGCGATCTTCGCGCTGCACCTTGCCGGTGCGGCCTCCATCATGGGCGCGATCAACTTCATCACGACCATCTTCAACATGCGCGCGCCGGGCATGACGCTCCACAAGATGCCGCTGTTCGTGTGGTCGATCCTTGTCACCGCGTTCCTGCTGCTGCTGGCGCTGCCGGTGCTCGCCGCGGCGATCACCATGCTGATCACCGACCGCAACTTCGGCACGACGTTCTTCGCGGCCGAGGGTGGCGGCGACCCGATCCTCTATCAGCACCTGTTCTGGTTCTTCGGCCACCCCGAGGTGTACATCATGATCCTGCCGGGCTTCGGCATGATCAGCCAGATCGTCGCGACGTTCAGCCGCAAGCCGGTGTTCGGTTACCTCGGCATGGCCTACGCCATGGTCGCGATCGGTGTCGTCGGGTTCATCGTGTGGGCGCACCACATGTACACCGTCGGCCTCGACGTGAACACGAAGATGTACTTCACGGCGGCGACCATGGTCATCGCGGTTCCGACCGGCGTGAAGATCTTCAGCTGGATCGCCACGATGTGGGGCGGGTCGATCGAGTACAAGAGCCCGATGGTCTGGGCGCTCGGCATGATCTTCCTGTTCACCGTCGGCGGCGTCACTGGCGTCTACCTCGCCAACGGCGGCGTGGACGACGTGGTGCACGACACCTACTTCGTCGTCGCCCACTTCCACTACGTGCTGTCGATGGGCGCCGTGTTCAGCATGTTCGCGGGCTTCTACTACTGGTTCCCGAAGATGAGTGGGAAGATGCACTCCGAACTGCTGGCCCACCTCCACTTCTGGGGCTTCTTCATCGGCGTGAACGTGATCTTCTTCCCGCAACACTTCCTCGGTCTGCAGGGCATGCCGCGCCGTTACCCCGACTACGCCACGGCGTACGCGCAGTGGAACGAGGTGAGCTCGATCGGCTACATGATCATGGCCGGCTCGATGGTCTTCTTCTTCGTGAACATCGCCTACGCCTTCATGGCCGGCAAGAAAGCTGCGCCGAACTACTGGGGCGAAGGCGCGACGACGCTGGAATGGACGCTGACCAGCCCGCCGCCCTACCACCAGTTCGAAACGTTGCCGGTGATCGAGGAACACCACGATTACCACAACCACATGCCGAGCCAGCCGGCCACCGCCTGAGCCTGCGGCAGCGAAACGACACGAGCGGCCGGTCCCGGAAGGGGCCGGCCGTTTGCTTTGGAGACAAGCAATGCCCGAGATGCGCCTGATCGATTGCGGCTCCGCGACGCTGCGCTGTGCGGTGGAGCGTCCGGAATCGGGCGACGCACCGCTGGTGATCTTCGTCCACGGCTTTCCGGAGAGCTGGTATTCGTGGCGGCACCAACTGGGCCCGGTTGCGGAAGCCGGCTATACCGCCTGCGCGATCGACGTGCGCGGCTACGGCGGGTCGGACAAGCCGCCGCGGATCGAGGACTACACGCTGGAGGCGATCGCCGGCGACCTCGTGGGGCTGGCCGATGCCCTGCAGCCGGGCGAACCGGCCATCCTCGTCGGCCACGACTGGGGCGCGCCGATCGTCTGGAACACCGCGCTTACGCATCCGGACCGGTTCAAGGCGGTCGCGGGCCTGTCGGTGCCGTTCGCGGGCGTGCCGATGCGCCCGTTTACTGATGTCTTCCGCGAACACTTCACCGATCAGGGCAAGTTCTTCTACCAGGAGTACTTTCAGATACCCGGCATCGCCGAGGCCGAGGCGGAGGCCGACCCGCAAGGGTTCGTCCACCGGATGATGTACTCGATCAGCGGCGACGTCGAACCCGGCAACTACTGGGACAAGCCGTACGGTGCGACATTCCTGGAAGGCCTGCCCGACCCGCAGCCCGTGCCGTGGCTCACCACCGAGGACATCCAGTTCTACGGCCGCGAGTTCTTGCAGAGCGGCTTTCGCGGACCGCTCAACCGCTATCGCAACCACGAAAGAGATTACGAATGGCTGCAGGGCTGGAAGGGCAAGCGGATCGAGCAGCCATGCCTCTTCATCGGCGGCGACCGCGACCCGGCCACCACCCTGTTCGGCGCGGTGGCGGATCCGGTCGCGATGATGCGCATGTTCGCACCGAAGGTGGGAGGGCACGTGCTGGAGGGCGTCGGCCACTGGACGCAGCAGGAGCGGCCGGGGGAGGTCAACGCCTTGTTACTGGACTGGCTGGGGCAGGTTTAATTCCGTCATTCTAAGAGTTTAAGAGGTTTTGTCAGTCCGCTTGTCGAGCCGGCCAGGGCCCCGACTGTCTGCTTATGGGGTTGAAAGGGCACGCGCTCCGCTGTAGCAGTGAAACGATGCGATATTTGCTTCCCGTAATCCTAGTCTGCGCCGCTCTTTCCTCGCCTGCCCAAGCCGAACCTAACCTTGAGAAGGGGTTCGATGGCGCGCTTCGCGGATGCGAGGAATGGTTGCTGAACCCCGCAAGCTGGGTGGAGGGAACCGATCCATTCGCCAAAACAGTCGGCCTTGGGCCACAAATGGGCCTCGTAGATCGGGTGGAAGAGGTAAGCCTTCCACCGGTTCAACTTCGACTGGCCAATCACTATTGGCGGATCAACTCCGCGCCAAACGCAGGCTACGTTCTCGTCGTGTCGGACCAGCTACCGATGTGTCATATCACTGGCGGCGGCGGCGTTGACCTCCAACCTAGTGTCGAGAGCGTCCTTTCCTCGGCTGATTTCAACAAGAGGTGGCAGCCCGAGACGTCGAGCGGAAAGGACGGGATGGCGAGCACGGTGTTCCGAAACCGGGAAGACCCGGCTCTAGCAATGACCGTTAGCCGAGCGGACAAATCGGGCGAACGACTGGACAGGGTGCAGGTGCTGGCGACTGCCATTTACGACACCGGCAACTGACCGCCTTCTAGATCGAATGTCTGCAATAAGGTCTTGAGCGGACGGTGCGTTCTCGATCTTCCAATGCGTGTTTACGAGTTTTCCTACACGTAAGACCCCGTGGTAAGCGCTGCGACATGATCCGACAGTGGCTCCGACTCTCTGCATCACCTGCCAACGCACCTCGCCGCGTTCGCCGGCAAAGCGACATGCCGACTGCGCAAGGTGACGGTGTTGGCCCATAAGGCCACATCCGGGTTCCCCAAGGCGACACCTTTCGCCCCAAGGCGATACTTCCATCCCTGGACACTGTGACACGTGTGACATGCGCTCGTCAGCCTTCCACTTTGGCGCTGCCTTCCCTATAGGCCCGCAAGTCCTCCGATGACCGACTCATCCGCCCTGTACCTGCCGACCGACTGGCGCGATTTCCTGTCGCTGACCAAGCCGCGCGTGATGAGCCTGGTGATCTTCACCGGCCTGTGCGGCCTGCTCGCCGCGCCGGGCACCATCCACCCGCTGGTTGGCTTCGTCGCGGTGCTGTGCATCGCGATGGGGGCGGGCGGCGCGGCAGCGCTCAACCAGTGGTGGGAAGCCGACATCGACGCCGGCATGAAACGCACCCAGAGCCGCCCGATTCCCGGCGGGCGAGTGCGGCGCACCGATGCGCGCGATTTCGGGATCGCGCTGTCGGCTGGCTCGGTGGGCTTGATGGGCATCGGCGTGAGTTGGCTCGCCGCCGCGATCCTTGCGCTCAGCATCGTCTATTACGCCGTCGTCTACACGATCTGGCTGAAACCCCGCACCCCGCAGAACATCGTGATCGGCGGCGGGGCGGGGGCGTTCCCGCCGATGATTGGGTGGATCGCGGTCACGCACGACATCACGCTGATGCCGGTGCTGCTGTTCGCGATCATCTTCATGTGGACTCCGCCGCATTTCTGGGCGCTCGCGCTGTTCGTGCAGACCGACTACGCCAAGGTCGGCATTCCGATGATGCCGGTGGTGAAGGGCGAGGCGAGCACACGCCGCCAGATCCTGATCTATTCGGTCCTGCTCGTGCCGCTGGCGGCGAGCCCGTGGTTCATCGGCGGGACGGGTGCGATGTACGGCATCGCGGCGCTGGTGCTGAGCCTTGCCTTCCTCGCGCTGTCGCTCCCGGTGGCATTCCGGCGCTCGGAGCCCGGCGACGGAATGAAGCCCGAAAAGCGTCTGTTCGCATTTTCGATCCTCTATCTCTTCGCGCTGTTCGGCGTTCTGGTTGCGGATCGCCTGATCTACGCCCAAGGATGGCTGGCATGACCATGACGCCCCCGATGACACCCGAAGAGGAACTCGAGTTCAAGCGTCGCCGCAAGGGGCGCAACATCGCGCTGGCGGTGGTACTCGGCTTCTTCGTGGTGCTGTTCTACGCACTCACGTTCGTACAGATGGGCGGGACATGAGCACGGCGGGCACGCTCGACCGGCGCAATCTGCGCACGGGGTTCTACGCGGCAATATTCGCGCTGGCGATGCTGGGCCTCGGCTTCGCCGCCGTGCCGCTCTATCGCCTGTTCTGCCAGGTCACCGGGTTCGCCGGCACGACCCAGCGCGCGACCGAGGACGAAGCATCGCTCGCCGCGGCCGCCGCGCAGCAGGTGGCCGGTGCGACCGTTTCGGTCCGCTTCGATGCGAACATCGACCCCGATCTGGCCTGGACCTTCCGGCCCGAGCAGGTGACCCAGACCGTGAAGCTCGGGCAGCGGCAGATGGCGTTCTTCTACGCGAAGAACAATTCGGACCGTCCGCTGACGGGGCAGGCGAGCTTCAACGTGTCGCCCGACCAGACCGGCGGCTACTTCAACAAGATCCAGTGCTTCTGTTTCACCGAGCAGACGCTGCAGCCCGGGCAGGAAGTGCACATGCCGGTCCTGTTCTTCGTGGACCCGTCGATCCGCAACGATCCGAACGCGGCGCCGGTGGAACAGATCACCCTCAGCTACACCTTCCACCGGGCACCGGAAAGCAGCTAAAGCCCTCTGGACCGCGCCTGTCCGGCGCTCTAAGGGCAACCGCAAATCGCGTTTGAAACACCTCCAGGTTTAGGGACGAGACAACCCATGGCCGGCGCCAAGAACCACCAGTACCATATCCTTCCGCCCGACATCTGGCCGCTGATCGCGTCGACGTCGGCGCTGCTCTTTACCAGCGGCATGGCCATGTACATGCACGAACTGTCGGGCGGCTACCTGGTGCTCGCGCTCGGCGTGCTGGGCCTCGCGGCGACGTTCTTCAGCTGGTTCGGCAACATCATCAAGGAAGCCCGCGCGGGCGACCACACGCCGGTGGTGCAGCTTCACCTGCGCTACGGGATGATCCTGTTCATCGCGTCGGAAGTGATGTTTTTCGTCGGATGGTTCTGGGCCTTCTTCGACTTCGCGCTGTTCCCCAGCGAACTGTCGGAAGTCGTCGGCGGGCAGTTCCCGCCCAAGGCGATCGAAGCGGTCATGGACCCGTTCAACCTGCCGCTCCTCAACACGCTGATTTTGCTGTGCTCGGGCACGACCGTGACCTGGGCGCATCACGCCCTCATCCACGGCGACCGCGACGGGCTGAAGAAGGGGCTGTGGCTCACCATTCTGCTGGGCGTGCTGTTCTCGGCCATCCAGGCGTACGAATACGCCCACGCGCCGTTCGCCTTCGGCGGCAACACCTACAGCTCGGCATTCTACATGGCGACGGGTTTCCACGGTTTCCACGTGATCATCGGCACGATCTTCCTGATCGTGTGCCTGGTGCGCGCCTACAAGGGCGACTTTACCCCGCAGCAGCACTTCGGTTTCGAAGCGGCGGCGTGGTACTGGCACTTCGTCGACGTGGTGTGGTTGTTCCTCTTCGTCACCGTCTACATCTGGGGCGGCTGGGGTGCGGCCATCCATTGATGCCTCCGGACTCGACTGAAACACCGAAAGGGCAGCCCTCGTCACCGAAGGCTGCCCTTTCCGGTCTCTTGGGCCGATGAGCCGTCGCTTCCCGGTGGTCGCCACGCTGGTCGTGGCGCTGGCCGTGGCGGCCATGATCGCGCTCGGTTTCTGGCAGTTGAACCGGCTGCACGCGAAAGAGGCTCTGCTCGCCCGCTACGCGACCGCCGAATCGATATCCGCAGATGCGCAGCTTCCCGCTTCCCCCGAAGACCGCACGCACGTGTGGTTCCGCCACACGCGATTGGATTGCCGGGGCGAAGGCGAAACCCAACCCCGCGCGGGCGAGAACGCGAGCGGCGAGGTCGGCTGGGCCCATTGGGCGGGATGCACCACGAAAGAGGGCGACCTGCCCGTGATGGTCAATCTGGGGTGGAGTGCGGAACCCCGCGTCGTCCGGTACGCCTTTACGCAAGTGGAAGGGACCATCGCGCCCGACGGCATCGACGGCCCGCGCGTGGTGGCAGACCGGCCCATCGCCGGATTGCAGCCCAGCGCCCGCCCCGATCCGCGCTCGGTTCCGAACAATCACCTGTCCTATGCGGTCCAGTGGTTCCTGTTCGCATTGACCGCGCTGGTCATCTACATCCTCGCAGTCAGGAAGCGGTGGCGCTCTACGCCCGCCTAAAGCCGCGCTTGCTTGCCGCTCGCGCGCGGCGCGTCTAGCGGGGCGGCGATGGATTACGTCTCCACCCGCGGCAGCGCTCCTGTGCTCGATTTCGAGGGAGCCACGCTGGCGGGCCTCGCGAACGATGGCGGCCTCTATCTGCCAAGAGAATGGCCGCGGCTCTCGGCATCCAACATCGCGGCGATGCGCGGGCTTCCCTACGCTGAGCTTGCCGCGCGCGTCATGGCCCCTTTCGTGGGCGAGAGCATTACTCCCGAACGACTGCAGGCACTCTGCGAACAGGCATACGGGCAGTTCGCTCACGATGCCGTGACACCGCTTGTCCAGCTTGACGCGCGGCACTGGCTGCTCGAGCTGTTCCACGGACCCACGCTGGCATTCAAGGACGTCGCGCTCCAGCTTCTGGGGCTGCTGTTCGAGGAGTTCCTCGGCCGCAGCGGCGAGAGCCTGACGATCATCGGGGCGACCAGCGGCGACACCGGGAGCGCAGCAATCGACGCGGTGGCTGGACGCGAGGGGGTAGAAATCTTCATGCTTCACCCGGCCGGCCTCGTCAGCGACGTGCAGCGCCGGCAGATGACGACCGTGCTGGCTCCCAACGTGCACAACATCGCGATCGGCGGGGATTTCGATCAGGCACAGGCCATGGTGAAACGAATGTTCGGCGACCCCGCACTCGGCGCGCTTCGCCTGAGTGCGGTCAATTCGATCAACTGGGCGCGGCTGATGGCGCAAGTGGTCTATTACTTCGCTGCCGCGCTCCAGCTCGGAGCGCCCGAGCGGCGGGTCGCCTTCAGTGTGCCGACGGGCAATTTCGGCGATGTGTTCGCCGGGTATGTCGCTACTAGGATGGGTCTGCCTATCGAGCGGCTGATCGTGGCGACCAACGTCAACGACATTCTCCACCGCGCCCTGTCCGCCGGCGACTACAGCGCTGGCGAGGTGAGGCCGACGGCGGCTCCCAGCATGGATATTCAGGTGTCGAGCAACTTCGAGCGACTGCTGTTCGACCTCGGCGGCCGCGACGGGGCTGCGCTTGCGGAGCAAATGGGCGAGTTCGAGCGATTGCGGGCGATGCGCCTCACGAACGCACAGCAGAAGGGCGCAGCGGCGCTGTTTGCGAGCGTGCGGGCCGAGGCTGACGAAATGAACGAAGCGATGCGATGGGCGTGCGAACACGCGGGCGAGATCGTCGATCCGCATACCGCCATCGGCTTGCACGCCGCTCGGGCCGCCGACATCGATCCCGCGATCCCGATCGTTACCCTCGCCACCGCGCACCCGGCCAAGTTCCCCGAGGCGGTCGAGCGGGCGACCGGGCACCGCCCGCATTTGCCGAGCCGGGTCGGCGACCTTTTCGTGCGGGAAGAACGCTTCGCCGAGCTTCCCGGCGACTACGACGCGGTGCGCGACTGGATCGCCGAACACGCGACACCGCGGGCCTGATGGCGGGCCTCGAAGAACAACCGCTGGTCCTCGCGGGGGAGGGCTGGAGCGACTACGGCCTCCTCGACAGCGGGAACGGGCGCAAGCTCGAACGATACGGTCCCCATCGCTTCGTGCGGCCCGAGACACAGGCGATGTGGAGCCCGCGGCTCGAGGATTGGCAGGCCGACGGCGAGTTCGTGCCCGGCAGCGACGAAGACGGGGGCGGGCGCTGGCAGTTCGACCGGCCGGTACCGCGTGAAGGATGGCCTCTCGCGTGGGACGAGGTGCGCTTCACCGCGCAGTGCACACCGTTCCGCCATCTGGGATTTTTTCCCGACATGGCCCCCGTATGGAACTGGATGAGCGGGCAGCTCGCTGGAAAGCCAGACGCGCAGACGCTTAACCTATTCGGCTACACCGGCGTCGGCACGCTGGCGCTGAGCGAGTCCGGCCCCGTAACCCATGTCGACGCGAGCAAGAAGTCGGTCGCCCAGGCGCGCGAAAATGCCGCCCTGTCGGAAATGGAGGATCGCCCCGTGCGCTGGCTGGTGGACGATGCCGCCAAGTTCGCTGCCCGCGAAGTCCGCCGCGGCAAGCGCTACGACGGGATCATCCTCGATCCGCCCAAGTTCGGCCGCGGCCCAGGCGGTGAGACCTGGCGGATCGAGGACGGACTGGCGCCGCTCGTGGCGGATTGCCGCCAACTTCTCGATGCCGACAGCCGATTCCTGTTTCTGACGGTTTACGCGGTGCGGATGAGCAGCCTTGCTCTCGCCGGGTTGCTCGCCGAATTGTTCGCCGACCTGCCAGGCAGGATTGAACACGGCGACCTCGCAATCCGCGAGGAGGGGGAGGGGGGCCGCCTGCTGCCGACGGCGATCTTCGCCCGCTGGTCCAATCCGCGCTAGGAGCGATCCTGATGCCCGATTCGCTCATTCTCGAAGTCGCCGATCTCCAAGTCGATGTCCTGACAGGCATCTATTCGGAAGAGACCGGCAGGCCGCAGCCGCTTCGCATCTCGATCGCCGCGCGCATGAAGCCGGCCCATGCCTACAGCCCCGACACCCCGCTGTCGGAAAGCAAGAACTACATGGACCTGAAATTCGCTGCGAGCGAGGCGCTGCCGGCCGGCGTCCACTTCAAGCTGATCGAGGCGGTGGCGGATCACATCTGCGAAACGCTGTTCGTCGGCGACGGGCGGATCGAGGCTGTTACCGTCAAGATCGTCAAACTGGCCATCGCGGAAGCGGACGAAAAGATCGGCATCACGCTCACCCGCGAGCGGCGCTGATGCGATTGGTGGAAGCGCGTGGTCTGGCGGACGGTGCGCTGGACGCATCGGCGGAGTTCCTAACGCGGATAGTGCCCGATCTGCGCGCCGCCATCGCCGATGACGATGTGTGCATCGCGTTCGATCCTGCCGACCACACGCATGCCGGTTGGCGCCGGTCGGCGATCCAGTCGCTCGCGCGCGAGGCCGCGCCCGCTCGGGTCAACGGCGTGGCATCGGGCGACAGGACGGCGGTCGCCGCGGCGCTGTCCTACCTCGACCGGGCACCGGGCGTGACCGGCCAGTACCTCGTCCTCGATGGCCAAGGCGCTGGCGAGGCGCTAGGGTAGGGCATGCTCGTCGACGCTTTTCAGCGCAGGATCACCTACTTGCGCCTGTCGGTCACCGACCGGTGCGATCTGCGCTGCACGTACTGCATGCCCGAGGCGATGACTTTCCTGCCGCGGCGCGAAGTCCTGACGCTCGAGGAACTGCACCGCCTTTCGCTCGCTTTCATCGCCCGCGGCGTTACCAAGCTGCGTATCACGGGCGGCGAGCCACTGGTCCGGCGCGATGTGATCGACCTCGTCCGCGCGCTCGGACGGGAAATTGGCACGGGGCTGGACGAGCTGACGCTCACCACCAACGGGACGCAACTGGCCCAGCACGCCGACGCGCTGACGGCGGCGGGGGTGCGGCGGATCAACGTGTCGCTCGACACGATCGACCGCGACCGCTTCCGGGCGCTGACCGGACGGGACCGGCTGCCCCAGGTGCTGGAGGGCATCGCAGCAGCCCGCGAGGCGGGACTGGCGGTGAAACTGAACGTAGTCGCGCTCAAGGATGTGAACGCTGCCGAGATACCCGATCTCATTGCGTGGGCGCACGGCCACGACCACGACGTGACCCTGATCGAAGTCATGCCGCTCGGCGAGATCGCGGAAGATCGCAGTGACCAGTTCCTGAGCCTGGCCAAGGTCCGAGCCGATCTCGACAAGCGGTGGACGCTGGTCCCGTCAGCGCACCGCACCGGCGGCCCGGCGCGCTATCTCGATATCGCCGAAACCGGCGGACGGCTCGGTCTCATCACCCCGCTCACGGGCAATTTTTGCGACGGCTGCAACCGGATCCGCGTGACCACGACCGGCCAGCTCTATCCGTGCCTCGGTGGGGGAGAGATGGTGGATCTGCGCGCGGCCTTGCGATCGGGCGATCCGGACCGTGCGCTGTCCGGCGCGATGGACCGTGCGATGGCGATCAAGCCGCACCGCCACGGCTTTGCGATCGAACGCGGCGCCGCCCCGGCGCAGCCGCGCCACATGTCCGTGACAGGTGGCTGAGGCGGTGGCTGTAACGGTCGTCTTTCTCGGTCCGCTGCGCGATCTGGCAGGATGCGATAGCGCGCGGTTCGACGCTCCGCTCGATTGGGCCGGCCTTCTAGACGCCGTCCCGGCGCGGGTTGCCGAACAGCTCCGCATGGAGCGGGTCAACGTCGCCTGCGAAGGCCGCGTACTTGGCGACAAGACCGCGCTTCGGGCCGGGGACGGCGACGAGGTCGCATTGCTGCCGCCTGTCAGCGGCGGCTGAGCCGATGCGCGACATCCGCCTCCTGACGGACATGTTCATTCCCGGGCAGTTCGTGGGACCGTTCACGCGGGCCAACCCCGGCCTCGGCGGTGCGTGCACGTTCGTGGGCGAGGTACGGGGTGACGACGGGGTGGAGGGTCTCGAGCTCTCGCACTACGAACCGCTGACATTGTCGGGCTTGCACGATCTGGCCGATGCCGCCTTCGCGCGCTTCGACCTGATGGGCCTGATGATGCTGCACCGCGTGGGCTTCCTCCATCCGGGGGAGCCGATCGTCTGCGTGTCAGCGGCGGCGAAGCACCGGCGTTCGGCAATCGATGCAGTCGACTTCGCGATGGATCATCTGAAATCGGCCGCCTGGTTCTGGAAACGGGAACTCAGGACCGGGGAATGGCGCTGGATCGAACCGCGGGACGAAGATTATTCCGACCGGGCCCGCTGGGCTTAGCCGGCGCGGCTGCGCAACCGCGCGAGAACCGCATCCTGTGCCGCAATCATCGCCTGCACCGATTCGCGCACCGCGCCGATCGCCTCGCGGGGAGAACCCGGTTCGAGCGTGGCGTCGACCCACAGGGTATCGAGATCGGCGAGCGAGACCGCGGCCTGGCTGCGCAGCGAATCGAGATCGGCGAGCGCGACCTGCGCGGCTGCCCACGAATCGCTGCCGGTGCCGCCCGCCGCTCGGGCAAGCCGTTCGGCCGCCGGCGTCGCGGCGCGGAAGCGCG
Source organism: Tsuneonella amylolytica (assembly GCF_003626915.1). Taxonomy (NCBI): domain Bacteria; kingdom Pseudomonadati; phylum Pseudomonadota; class Alphaproteobacteria; order Sphingomonadales; family Erythrobacteraceae; genus Tsuneonella; species Tsuneonella amylolytica. The sequence goes on along the minus strand of NZ_CP032570.1, from coordinate 571,068 downwards.
CGTCGAACCCGCTTGCTTGGCGCTGCAGTTCCGCGAGGCGCGCCGCCAAATCGGCGCTGGGGACGGCGGGCGGCGGCGGCGGGGCAGGGGCCTGCTCCGCCGTGTCCGCGCCGAAGGTACCTTCGACCCTTTCGGCATCGCGCAAGGCGAGCGAGGGGTACTCGCCGGAGGTCGACGCGCAGGCTGCGGTCAGGAAAAGCGGGGCGAGGGGGAGAAGGCGGCTGAAAGCGGTCACGGGGCGTTCCTTAGCACGGCTGATGCGCGGGGGAAGCTGCTGCGAAAGGTGCGATGCGGCGTTGACTTCACGAAGCGCCTATCCTAACGGCACCCCTCTTTCCGGGCTGCCCCGTGCGGCGCCGGACCCGTCGCCTTGAAACCATCCGCGCGGATGGGCGGCACCAAACAGAAGCGGAAGTGAAACCGATGTTCGCAGTAGTGCGCACGGGCGGCAAGCAGTACCGGGTTGCCGCCGGAGACAAAATCGCGGTCGAGAAGCTGGCGGGCGACGCCGGCGACACGATCACGCTGGACGACGTCCTGCTCGCGGGCGAAGGCGACAGCCTGGCCGACGCGGCGAAGACGGTCGTCTCGGCCGAGATCATCGCCCAGGCCAAGAGCGAGAAGGTCGTCGTCTTCAAGAAGCGGCGCCGCCACAACTATCGCCGCAAGGCGGGCCATCGCCAGCAGATGACGCTCCTGCGCATCGTCGCCGTGGGCGACAGCAAGGCCGAGAAGAAGGCTGCCGCGAAGTCCGAACCCAAGGCCGAAGTCGCCTCGCAGGATGACGCTCCGAAGGCCGATGCGCCCAAGGCTGCCAAGGCCGATGCCGCACCGAAGGCCAAGACGGTCGCTCCGGTCAAGGACACCGGCACGGCCGGCGAAGGTCAGGTCGACGCTCCGAAGAAGGCTGCCGCCAAGAAGCCGGCCGCCAAGAAGACCGACAAGTAAGAGATAGGACGAAACAATGGCACACAAGAAAGCAGGCGGTTCGTCCCGCAACGGCCGCGACAGTGCGGGCCGTCGCCTCGGCGTCAAGAAGTTCGGCAGCCAGGAAGTGATTCCGGGCAATATCATCGTGCGCCAGCGCGGCACGAAGTTCTATCCGGGCAGCGGCGTGGGCATGGGCAAGGACCACACCCTCTTCGCGCTCGTCGAAGGACGCGTGCGTTTCCACGCCGGCAAACTCGGCCGTAAGTACGTCTCGGTGGACATGCCGGCGATGGCTGCGGAATAACCGGACGACTCGATAACGGGGCCGTCCACGGGATGGCCCGCCGCCGGAGGTAATCCGGCATCCAGAGGGAGACAGGGCCGCCCCGAAGATTTCGGGAGGCCAGGTCTCCCTCTTGTCATGTCTCCCTCGCATAGGAGCCCGGCACCGGGCCGAATGGGAGACGTGCGATGTTCCATGTGACCGAAAGGCTGCTGCTGCGACCCGCGTGGCCCGAAGACTGGGCCGAAGTGCTCGCCGTTGTCGGCGAGGAAGCTATTGTGCGCAACCTCGCGAAGGTGCCGTGGCCCTACACCGGGGAGGATGCGCGTTGGTGGACGCGTCAGCCCCAATATCAGGGCCTGCCCAATTTCATTGTCGTCGAATCCGCGAGCGGCCGCGTTGTGGGATCGTGCGGCCTCGCGCCGAGCGAAGGCGATTCCGAGATCGGTTACTGGATTGCGCGCGACGCATGGGGCCGCGGCTACGCGACCGAGGCGGGGCGTGGCGTGCTCGAAGTAGCCCGGATGCTCGGTATCGAGCGGGTGACGGCCGGGCACATGACCGACAACCCGGCATCCGGCCGCGTCCTTCGTAAGCTCGGCTTCCGGCCCGTCGGCTCGGCGCGCCGCTACAGCCTCGCACGGGGGCACAAGGTGGATTCGGTGGAGTACGTGTTCGACATGTCCGAAGACGTGTCGATCCCGCGCGCTGCGTAGAAACGACGAAGCGCCGCCCCCGATTCTTCAGAGGCGGCGCTTCTATAACTCGGTTCAGGGATCAGGCGGGTTGCGGAAGCAGCGCGTCCTCGAAAGCGCCTTCGTAGATCGAGATCAGCTCGCGATCGTCTTCGTTCCACGGATGAAAACCGGGGAGGAAGAAGGCCAGCCACGGAAGCGCGATGCGGCGCAGGAAGCCGGGCTTCCAGAGCAGATAGGCCCAGATCTTCGCTTTCACCTGCCACCCGGTCATGCCGTCCTGTGCCAGCAGGTCCACCATGTCGGCGACGCGGTTCTTGACGAAGCGGCGGGTGACTACGACCATGATCAGGCTCTTGACCTTCCAGCGCTTCCAGCGGCTCCAATCGCGGGTGGCATGGAGCCAGGTGTCGTAGGCAACGCCCTTGTGCTCGATTTCCTCCGCCGAATGCCAGCGCCACAGGTCGCCGAGGTCGCCAGCGGCGCCATGAAGGTGCACCGGATCCTTGAGAAGCTCGTGACCGAACATCGCTGTAAAATGTTCGAGCGCCATCGTCGCGGCGAGGTTGAGGATTGCGGGGCGGTCCTTGGTCAGCGCAAGCATTTGATCGACCCGGCGGTCGATGAAGCTGACGTCGTAACCACTGGCCTGCGCCAGCTTGTTAAACACAACGTGCTCGCGCGTGTGATTGATTTCCTGCTTCACGAAGGCGCGGATTTCGTGCGCGAGCTTGGGATCGGCACCGTCGCGGTGCGCCTTCACCGATTCGACGAAGAAAGCTTCGCCCCGCGGGAAGGTCGCGCTGAGCGCGTTGAACCACGCGGTGGCGATCGGATCGTCGTTGAGCCACCAGCGCTTGGCCTCCGCACCGCGCGCGAACCGGCGATCGCGCACGACGATGTCGAGATCCGCGGGAGTGGGGCGGTCCGCAGGCATGGCATCGCCGGCTGCAAGGGCGGTGTCGCGATCGAACGAGGTAGGGGCGTTCATCGAATCAACTCCATTAACTGACATTGGTGTCAATAGTCCGTGCTGACACGAGTGTCAATAAGCTGGTGTCGCCAGGCTTGTCGGGTTCGTACCGCTCGGTTACGCGGGGAACGATGGCCACGCGCAAAAGATTGAGCCCCGAGGAATCGCGTACCGCCGCGCTCGAAGCAGCCCGGCACCTCCTCATTGAATCCGGACCGCAGTCCGTTACCTTGAAGGCCGTAGCCGGACGGATCGGACGCACCCATGCCAACTTGCTTCACCATTTCGGGTCTGCGTCGGGTCTGCAGAAAGCACTCGCCCAGCACCTCGCCGAAACGGTCTGCGCCACGATCGCCGAGGCAGTCGAGGCGAGCCGAGCCGGTATCGGCAGTCCGCGCGAGGTGGTCGACCTGACCTTCGACGCGTTCGACAAGGAGGGGGCGGGGGCCCTGGCGAGCTGGATGCTCGTGACCGGGAATGAGGATGCGCTCGATCCGATCGTGGAGACCATCCACGAACTCGTCGACGAGATCGCCGTACACGCCGCCGATGCCCATCGCGCCGTGAGGGAGATCCACGAAGACACCCTCACCCTCGTCCTGATGGCGCTGGGTGATGCCCTGATGGGCCGCGCGCTCGCTCGGTCGCTCGGCCTGCCCGAGGGCGCGGCCCGCGACCGGGCGGAGGCTCTGCTCGTCAGTTCGCTCCAGCGCGCGGCAGCGCCGGGCGGCTGACGATCAGAACATGCCTGGAGTCTCGCGCTGCGCGGCGGACGGCGCAGCCGGCTCCAGCATTGTCCGGGCACTGGCGGTAGCTTGCGTACGCTGACCGTTCGACGACGTGATCGGAGTGCACGTGCCGCCGGCAAGGAAGCCGAGCGCCGCCTTGATCGACGCCTCCTGCGGGTCGCCGAGCTGGTGCGTGATGTCATCACCCGCGGCGCAGGTATTCGGTATGTAGGCGGCCAGCCCGCTGAAGTAGTCGCCTTGGCGACTGGCGTTCTCGGTTTTGAATGCGACGACGCGCATACGCTGGTCGCACGGCGCATTGTCGAGCGCCACCTGACCGACAGGCTTGCCATACGTATTGGTGCCGACGAGCGCGGTGTTCGCACCGAGATACGGCGTAAACGAGTTGATCAACAGCTCGCTGGCCGACGCCGTCGCCCGCGTCCCGATAAACGCGATCTTCATCGCCGAGATCGCTTGCGGCTGGCTCGCGAAAGGCTTGGTCTCGTTGTACTGCGCCTTGCTGTCGCGGAATGTCGTGTAGCTGAAGACCTTCCCGACCTTGTCGGCTGCCAGCAGGTCGCCGAACAGTTCGGACGTCCGCACCAGTCCGCCGCCGTTGTAGCGCAAATCGACGATGACTTGGGTCACGCCCTGCGACTTGAACGAGTTGAATGCGGCGCGCAGATCGTCGTCGGCGGTATCGATGAAAGTCCGCAGATTGACGTAACCGACCTTCATGCCGTTGTTGTCGATGATCTTCGCGCCGTAGCGGTCGGAAACCGGATCGAGCGCGAATTCGGTTTTCGTCACCGCGACCGTCGTGACGGTGCCCTTGTTGTTGATCTGGAAGTAGCGGGTTACGCCCGGTGAGTTGGGGCCCAGCGCATCGGTCAGCGCCTGACCGCCGCCGGCCTGAATGATCGACTGGACCGACTGGACGTTCGAGGCCGTGGTGCCGATGCCGACGATTTCCGTGCCGCGATCAATGCCGGCGGCCAGCGCCGGCGCGTTTTCGAAGGCTTCGGTTACGTAGAGCCGGTTCGAACTGTCGAGCGCGAGCCGGACGCCGATGCCGGCGGACGAACCCGACTGGTAATAGGCATTCTCTTCTTTGATCGACGTAACGTAAGTGAACTGCGCGTTCTTCTTTTCCGCGAAGAACGGAGCCAGATAGGCGTCGATGTAAGCTTGGACGGTGCTGTAGTTCGCCTTGTTGACCGATGCATTGATGAGGTTGGGGTAGAGGAACCACTCGTCGATCGAGGCCTTGGCGAAGTCCTGCTGACTCGAGATCGAGCATGAGGCGGTCGCTGGAGGCGTGGGCGTGGGTGTCGGAACCGGTGTCGCGCCGGTGTTGCCGCCGCCGAACGAACCGCCACCCGATCCGCCTCCACCGCCGCAGGCAGTCACCATTCCGGCCATGATCAATGCGAGCGAAGTGCGACCCATGCTCATGCGAACAATCCCTCTCGACGATGCATATATGCGATCCAGCGGCAGCGTCATCATCCGCCGGAATTTGTCTTGTGATGATGACGGGTTAACCGTGCGTGAGCAAGGCCTCGGCGCAATTGGCGCCTCGAACGCGGAAAATCGCGCCAGAATGCCTCTTTCGGCTGTCGAAAACTCGTTCTGAGCCCTTTGGCGCACTCGCGATACGGATGGAACCGCTCTAGGATTGCGCCATGCGATACCCGGCGGGACCCGATCCCGTTCAGAGCGGGCGAGGGGCGGAACCGGGAGTTATCACAGGCAATTCGATCGCATAGCCAAGCATGAAAGGATCAATACGATGGCTGGCAAGAACAATGCGCTGCAGAAACCCGTCAACCTGACGGACGACCTCGAGAAGGTCGTGGGCAAGGGCCCGATGACTCGTGCGCAGGTCACCTCCAAGGTCTGGGAATACATCAAGAAGCACGACCTGCAGGACAGCAAGGACAAGCGCATGATCAATCCGGACGCCACGCTGGGCGCGGTGACCGGCAAGGATCAGATCTCGATGTTCAAGATGACGGGTGCCGTTTCCAAGCACATGAGCTGATCAGTCGTTCGCATGTGGACGGGCGAAGGGCCAGTCGGTCGCTTCACCCGTCCACAACGCGAGCCAGATGAGGACCGGCTGGAATGCCAGCCGCGGCAAATGATAGGCAAGCCCGAGCACGTGGTCGGGGCGTGCAAGATCGAGCGCCATGTGGTTGAAGTTCGCCGGCCAGACGCACAGCGCGTAAAGCGCTAGACCGAACCCGCCCGCAATCCTCAGCCTTTTCGACCATGGTTGCGCGAGCGCGGCCGCGCCGAGCAACTCCGCCACCCCTGTCATCGCGACCACCGCGCCGGGCATCGGTACCCAGTTCGGGACAATCTTCACGAACGGCTCCGGAGAGGCGAGGTGTAGAAACCCCGCCGCCGCGTAAGCCGCCGACAGAAGCCATCGCAGCGTCGTTCTCACGCGCAGCGTGGCCCCCGTCCCTCGGTTCACTCGCGATCCGGTGACAGCTTGATCTCGCCGTCGTCCTCGCCGTCCCAGTAGGCGATACGGGTCGCGGCGACCTTCAGCATGACGGCGCCGGGCGTGTCGACGCCCTGCGGGAACCAGCGATCGAGCGACTTGTCCCAGTGTTCGGCGAACGCACCCTTGTCGCGGACGATCTGCGCGACCCCTTCGACGTGGATGAACTGTCCGGGTGCGCCCAGAATGCCCTTTAGGCCTGCGCTTCCGAGGTACGTGAGCCCGACCTTGGGGTCGCCCTCGATGTCCCTGACCATCTGGCGATCCTCGTATGTGAAGAAATAGGAATCGCCATCGTACTCGACCTCGCTGTTGTTGCTCATCGGGCGCGCGCCGATCGTGCCGCCGGGTGAATGGGTCGACAGCGTGCAAAAATCGATCTGCTTCATGTCCTGGGAAATGTCGGAAAGGCTCTTGGTCATCATCGTCTCCTCAATGATGCCAAGTCCGCCGCCGTTCGTTCGTTCCCCGCTTGGACGCGTCAGACTTCCTCGACCTTCACTCCTTGCCAGAAGGCGATGCGGCCGCGCACCTGCTCCGCCTCCGGTTTCGGATCCGGATAATACCATGCGGCGTCCGGGTTGCGCTCCCCATCAACGTCGAGCGTGTAGTAGTGTGCGGTCCCCTTCCACGGGCATCGGCTGGTGGCTTCGCTGGCGACCAGCAGCGCGGGATCGACATCCGCGCGAGGGAAGTAGTAATTGCCCTCGACGACGACGGTGTCGTCGCTCTTTGCGATGACGGTATCATTCCAGGTTGCCTCGACAGTCATTTCGCTTCCTTGCTTTGCATCAGATTCATCAAGCGCGGTTCCGCGCAGTGGTTCCGAATGGCAGCCCGGCACGGTTTGGGATAAGCGGTCCGGAGTCTCGATAACGCTAGGGGAAACCGACAAATGAAACTCGCTCCGATCGGACTCGCGGCGCTTCTTGTCTCGAGCCCGGCGCTGGCTGCACCCGATCCGGAAGCGGTCGCAGCGGCTGCCCTGAAATCCACGCCGGTGTGGGACGGGCATAACGACGTCCCCGAACAGTTCCGCGAGCGGTACCGGAACATGATCGCGGGAGTCGATTTCGACGATACGCGCGGCACCGCCGACGAGGAGGCGGGCAAGGGTCCGATGCACACCGACCTCCGCCGCGCTGCCGAAGGTCGCCTCGGCGCGCAGTTCTGGTCGGTCTACGTGAGCGCCGACCTTTCGGAACAGCAGGCCGTTCAGGCGACTCTCGAGCAAATCGACGTCATGAAGCGCCTGATCGCGCGTAATCCGGGCCGCATGGAGTTCGTGACGACCGCCGACGGTGCGAAACGTGCCATGCGCGCTGGGCGACTGGCGTCGCTTATCGGCATGGAGGGTGGTCACTCGATCGGATCCAGCCTGGCGGTTCTGCGCCAGATGCATGCGCTGGGCGCACGCTACCTTACCCTGACGCATTCGAAGAACACGCCGTGGGCGGATAGCGCCACCGACGCACCTTCCCACAACGGGCTGACCGGGTTCGGCAAGGACGTAGTCCACGAGATGAACCGGCTCGGGATGCTGGTCGATCTGAGCCACGTCAGCGAGAAGACGATGATGGATGCACTCGATGTGTCGGGCGCGCCGGTGATCTTCAGCCATTCCGGCGCGCGCGCGGTGAACGGCCATGCGCGCAACGTGCCCGACAGCGTCCTGGGGCGCCTGCCTGCGAACGGAGGGCTGGTGATGGCGGTGGGCTATCCCGACTTCCTCAGCGAGACGCGGCGTCAGTGGAGCGCATCGAGCGCTGGGGAAGAGGCGCGGCTCAAGTCGCTGTGGCGCGGCGACCCCGCTGCGGTTGCGGACGGAATGCAAGCATGGCGAGCGGCCAATCCCAAAATCATGGCCACGGTGTCCGACTGGGCCGACCATATCGACCACATCCGCAAGGTCGCGGGGACCGACCATGTCGGGCTCGGCGGTGACTACGACGGTATGGAAACCGGGCCTGTCGGCGCGGAAGACGTGACCGGCTATCCTGCGCTGTTCGCCGAGCTTGCAAGAAGGGGGTACACCAAAACCGACCTCGAAAAGATCGCCGGTGGCAACATCGAACGCGTTCTGCGCGCCGCAGAAGCCTACGCCGCGGCACATCGGAACGATCCGCCGATCGAAAGCCCGACTGCCTTCTAGCCGTCCGGGTCTCGCGTATCGGAGAGCGGTTGCCGGACATGGTCGCCTTCCATCCGGCCGAGGAGCCGTACGAAGAACGCCGTCGACCAGCCGAGCAGGATGACGCCGAGAATCCCCTCGAGAGCGGCGACCATCCGCCATTGGTCGGCGATGGACGCATCGCTGTACCCGATGGTCGCGTAGCTGATCGTCGAGAAATACAGCGATTCCTGAAAATTGCGTAGCGCGCCGAGGTAGTCGAAGAGAAACGCGAAAAGCCAGATTTCCACGAAGTGGATGAAGATCAGCGCAAAGACCGTGCCGAGCGTAAACAGGGTTCCGCGAAACGACAGCGGCTGGAGGTTCTTGAAGCGCTCCTCCGATTCCTCGCCGACGACGGCCCGGTGGAGCGTGAAAAGACCGATGCCGTGAATTACAACGCACACGGCGATCATCAAGGCGCCCACGCCGAGTTGCATGCTGAAGGTCGCGTCGATGACCTGCTGATCGTCGGGTAGCTTGTTCACAACAGGTCCAGCGTGGCTTGGTCGCGCTCACCGTCGAAGAAGGCTTCGAGCACCTTGCGGAACGAAGCGTCCCGGTGCGCCACGGCTTCGAAAAGCGTCATCGAGCTGCGCAGTTTCATCGCGTCCACGGATCCGAAAATGGACACGGCATCGGTTTTGCCGGCAAGCGCGAGGAGGGACAGCGTACAGTCGTGAAGCCGGGAGCCAAGCAAGGAATGGGACAGATAGTCTTCCGCCTCCCTTCGACCGTCGATCCCATAGAACTGCGCGGCTGCGCTTCGCCCCAGGCCTGTGACCTGAGGGAAAATGTACCACATCCAATGGCTTCGCTTCGCTCCATCGCGAATTTCGTCGAGGGCGGTTTCGTAGACGCCCCCGGCCTGGGCTTGGACGAAGCGATCCAGATTGCTCACGATTTCGTGGGATCGTGGCCCCAGTTCATCAGGGAATAGCGCCAGTCGCTGTCCTCGATGTCGCCTGAAGGCTTTTGCGCCAGGTGACGATGTACGTAGCCGACGACCTTCGCCATGTGATCGTACTGGCTGTCGGTCAGGTCGTCCTTCTTCGTCCGCTTGATCTCCACGATCCGCCGTCCCGACTTGTGGCCGGTGCTCTCGCCCCCACCGTCGCTATCGCCGACCGATTTCGATTTTTCGGTGTCGAGCCAGTCCTCGAGTTCCTTCGGGGCCATGTTCACGGCCTCCTGAAAGTCGGAATAAGTCTCTTCCCGCTTGTCGTCGTCCATCTCGGTCTCCTCGTTCAATGGACGGAACCGGATTGCGAGCCGGTCGGTTCCACCAGCGAACAACGAGGACGCATGCGATGGCGGAAAAGAAGGGCAAGGGCAGCGAGACAGCGCAAAAGGCGAATGCGAAGGCGGCAAAGGAGGGCGAAAAGAACCCGCGAAAATCGTCGGCCGCCCAAGCCGAACTGGGCAGAAAGGGCGGCAAGGCTGCCGCGAAGAAGGACTAGTCTTCCTCGTCGACCGTATCGGGCAAGTCCTCCCGCTTTGTTTCTGCCAGATCCTCGAGTTCGCTTTCGGTCATCGAATCGTACATATCTTTCGATGCGCCCTGAAGATCGCCGACTTTTGTATCGCCGCGCTTCGCCGACAATGCGGCTCCCGCAGCCTTCTGTTGCGCCTTCGACTTCGCTGGCATGGCGTTAGACTCCTCTCACGTCCCGTCGCTACCTTCTCGAATGACTTCGAGCCTTACATCGCATCCGACGAAGGATTTCCGGCCGGAGCATCGCCCGGCGTCGCGCTATCCGACGGAGAGGTTGCCGGGTTCGGTTCTACCTCAAGCAATCCGTTTTGCGACGTCTGATCTTCAGTCGACTGATCGAAGGTAGGGGCCATCGGTTCGCCGCGATCGCTTTGCGCACCTTCTTCCGCGATCGTGTTGCTCACGCTGGGCTCGCTGTCCGCGCCGTCGGGTTGGCTCGCGGCACCCACCATCCACACCACGCTCAAGAATACGACCACCAGCACGAGGCCGACGATCAGCACCCAGCGCACCACGCCTTCCTTGGAGCCGCCGCTGACCTCGGTCTCGGTTGCATGAATTTCGTTGCCCCGGTTGTCCATCTGAAACGTTCCCTTGTGAATTTGGTCGATCTACGGTCGGCCGCCGCCGTGGTTCCTAGTCCCGAAGAAGCTCGTTGATGCCGGTCTTCGCACGGGTCTGCGCGTCGACCGTCTTCACGATGACTGCGCAGTAGAGGCTGGGGCCGGGGCTACCGTCGGGAAGGGGGCGGCCGGCCATCGATCCGGGCACGACCACCGAGTACGGCGGGACGCGGCCGATGTGCACCTCGCCGGTCGCGCGATCGACGATCTTGGTCGACGCGCCGAGGTAGACGCCCATCGAGAGAACCGCTCCTTCGCAGACACGCACACCCTCGACGACTTCGGACCGGGCGCCGATGAAGCAACCGTCCTCGATCACGACCGGTCCCGCTTGGAGCGGTTCGAGCACGCCGCCGATCCCGACCCCGCCCGACAGGTGCACGTGATCGCCGATCTGGGCGCAGCTGCCGACCGTGGCCCAGGTATCGACCATCGTCCCTTCGCCGACGCGGGCCCCGATGTTGACGAAGCTGGGCATCAGAACCACGCCCTTGCCGATGTGGCTGCCGCGGCGGACGATCGCACCGGGGACGACGCGAAATCCTGCATCGCGAAATCGGTTCTCGCCCCATCCGGCGAACTTGCTGGGCACCTTGTCGTAGGCCGGCGCGCCCGCGCTGCCGCCGTCCATGACGATGTTGTCGTTCAGGCGGAAGCTGAGAAGGACTGCCTTCTTCAGCCACTCGTTCACGCGCCAGCCGCCGTTGCCGTCGGGTTCGGCGACACGTGCGCTGCCATCGTCGAGCATCGCAAGCGCGGCTTCAACCGGCTCGCAAACATCGGAGCTGGCGGCGGTCACCTCGGCGCGTCGTTCCCACGCGGCGTCGATGGCTGTTTCGAGATCTGCGGTCATCTGCTGTCGTCTCCCTGCGGTCTTTCCCGCGCTAGCGACGTGCTTCGTGCTCGACAAGCGAGCCGGGCCGGCATTCTCGAAGGGACCGGCTTACCAATCGTCGTTCATGCCCGCTTTAGCGTTGCATGATATACGGCGGCGTAATTCCATCAGGGACGCGACGAATGACGAACGGATCGGGTGGCCGTGCCGCACGGCTTCGCACTGGATGCGCTATGGTCGCCTTGGCGCTGCTGACCGCTTGCGGGGGCGGAGGGGGCGGCGGGGGCGGTGTGATCAGCACGCCCGCACCCGTGCCGACGCCATCGCCTTCGCCGGCCCCCGCACCGGCACCGACCCCCACCCCGCCACCGACGACAACCAACTTCGATACCGCCGAATACCGCCGGTCCGACGGACCGTCGTACCACGGCGCGGCGACCGCCTGGTCTGCCAGCGCGACGGGTGCAGGGGTCAAGATCGCGGTCATCGATACCGGTATCGATACCGACAACCCCGAATTCGCGGGCCGGATCGATTCCGGCAGCGCCGACGTCGCCGGCAACGGTACCTTCGAGGCCAGCGACGATCACGGCACGCAGGTTGCTCTCGTCGCCGCTGCGGCGCGTAACAATACGGGCGTGGTGGGGATCGCCTACAACGCCTCGATCGTCGCCCTGCGCGCCGACAGTCCGGGCAGCTGCGCGTCGAAGGACGACTGCGTTTTCACAGACACCAATATCGCGCGCGGTATCGACCGTGCGGTGGCGGCAGGGGCGACGGTCATCAACCTTTCGCTCGGCGGCGACGCACCTTCCCGGGGCCTTCTGGACTCGGTGACGAAGGCGTCGGCCGCGGGCGTCGTGCTTGTGGTTTCGGCCGGTAACGAGGGCGACGGCAGCGATCCCGACATCGACCCCAATACCCCCAACCCTTTTGCAATCGCGGTGCGGACCGCGGGCGGCGCCAACGTGATCATCGTGGGCTCGGTCAACGAGCAGGGACAATTCTCCGCTTTCAGCAACAAGGCGGGGAGCCAGGCGAACTATTACCTGTCGGCGCTTGGCGAGAGGGTCTGCTGCGTTTACGAGAACGGCGTCCTCAAGCAGACCAGCGACAGCAGCGGCACGTTCGTGACCCTAGTGTCGGGCACGAGCTTCAGCGCGCCGCAGGTCTCGGGTGCGGTCGCGCTGCTGAAGCAGGCGTTTCCCAACCTCTCCGGCGCGCAGATGGTGGACCTGCTGCTCAAGTCCGCGCGGGACGCGGGCGCGACCGGGACCGATCCGATATACGGGCGCGGCATCCTCGACATCGCGGCCGCCTTCGCACCGCGCGGCGCGACCGCGCTCGCGGGCAGCACATCGGTCGTGCGCGTCGCCGACGATACCGGAGTGGCATCGCCGGCGATGGGCGATGCCTTCGTGGGCGGGACGCTCGGTGCGGTCGTGACTGACAGCTACGGCCGGGCTTACGGATACGACCTCGCGCAAGGCCTCAGGCGGGCGGCGGCCGAGCCCAAGCTGCTCGGTGCGGTCGATGCCGGTTCGCGCCGGATCGGGGCAGCGGGCAAGACGATGGCGCTGGCGTTCACGGTCGCCGACGGGTCGCGCGGCGGCATGGCGCCCATCGCGCCGCTACGCCTTTCGAGCGACCAGGCGCGGGAGGCGACGGTCCTCGCCGCTCGGGTCGCGATGAAGCTCGCGCCGGGCAAGACGATGGGGTTTGCGTTCCGTGAAAGCCCTGAGGGCCTCGTCGCGCAGCTTCAGGGCCGCGAGCAGGCGGCCTTCCTGATCGCGGGGGACGCGCGCGGGCAGGCCGGTTTTTCCGCGTTTGGCGATACGTCGCTCGCCTATCGTCAGCAGATCGGCGATTGGGGCCTGACCGCCAGCGGCGGCACGGGCAGCGCCCGGCTCGGCAACCTCCGTCTCGCCGACGGCGTGCTCGACAGGCAGCGCGAAGAGAAGTCGGTTCGCACCTTTTCGCTGGCCGCCGATCGCTCATTCGGTGCCATCGGCACGGTCTTGGGGCTGACGTGGTTGAACGAGGACCGCACCGTCCTTGGCGGATATTTCCACGACGCGTTCGGCGCAGGCGGGGCGAACAGCCTGTTCATCGATGCCCATGTGGGTTGGCGCTTCGCAGATGGATGGCGTCTCGGCGGGGCGATCCGGCAGGGATGGACGCGCGCGGACCGTGTGGGGCTGGTTTCGGCCGGTTCGAATTTCTCGAGCCGCGCATTGTCGGCCGACCTGACGCGCAGCGGAATCCTCGGGACGACCGACACGCTCGGCCTGCGCGTATCGCAGCCGTTGCGGGTCGAGGGCGGTGGCCTCGCGCTCAACCTGCCTGTCGATTACAGCTATGCCACGCTCAGCCCCACCTACGGCATCCGTTCGCTGTCACTCTCGCCGAAGGGGCGCGAGATCGACACGGAACTGGCCTGGCAGGGAGCGCTTCTGGGCGGCAACGCCTCGGCAAGCGTCTTCTACCGCAGGGATCCCGGCCACGTCGCCGCACTGCGCGACGACAAGGGCGTGGCGGTGAAGTGGGGCGTGCGGTTCTAATTCGTCAGGCCGGTGCGCCGGCCTTTCGTGCGAACTCCCACGCCTTGTCGGCCAGCGGGGCGACGCGGTCGCTCTGCGCCTTGGCATGGGCCGAGCTCGCCGTCCCGTCGATGACGCGCTTCTTGATGCCCTGGAGGATGCCCGCGAGGCGGAAGAAGTTGTAGGCAAAGAACCAATTCATATCCGGCACCTCGGTCCGCCCGGTGGCCGCGCAATATCTTTCGACGGTCTCCTCGAGTTCCGGAATACCGAGAGCCTGCCGGTCGAGGTCCATCACTCCGCTGCGGCCGCCGTTCTCGGTGACGTACATCATGCACAGGTAGGTGAAGTCCGACATCGGGTCGCCGAGCGTCGAGAGCTCCCAGTCGAGCACCGCCAGCACTTCGGGCCGGTCGTGCGCGAAGATCATGTTGTCGATCCGGTAATCGCCGTGGACGACGCTGGTGCGCGTCTGCTCGGGCAGCGTCGCCGGCAGGTATTCGATCAGCTTCTCCATCGACGGAAGCGTTTCAGTCTCGGACAGGCGGTACTGCTTCGTCCACCTGTCGACCTGCCGTCCGAAGTAGTTGCCGGGCTTGCCGTAAGTCTCGAGGCCCGCGTCTTCGATGCTGGTGTTGTGAAGCTTGGCCAGCGTGTCGATCATCGCGTTGTAGACCGCGCGGCGCTCTGGCGGTTCGGCGCCGGGCATCGCGCCGTCCCAGATGGTCCGCCCGTCGACCATGTCCATGACGTAGAACCACGACCCCACGACCTCGTCGTCGGTGCACAGGCCGAACTGCTGCGCCACCGGGAAGCCGGTCCTGTAGAGCCCGGACTGGACGCGGAATTCGCGGTCGACCGCGTGCGCGCTCGGCAAGAGCGGGCCGTACGGCTTACGGCGCAGGACGTAGCTCTTGGCAGGGGTCGCGATTTTGTAGGTCGGGTTCGACTGGCCGCCCTTGAACTTGCCCTGCGTCAGCGGGCCTTCGAAGCCGGGGACGTTGGCTTCCATCCAGGCGGTCAGCTTCGCTTCGTCGAGGTGATCGGCCTCGCTCGGCGCGACGGTGCCGGTGAACGCAGCTGTCGCGTCGGCGATTTCCGGGCTCGGAACGCTCATTGATCGAACACGATCACGCTGCGCGCGCTGTCGCCCTGCTTCATCTTTTCAAAGCCTTCGTTGACGTCCTTCAGACCGATCCTTTCGGCGATAATGGTGTCGAGGTCGAGCAGTCCGCGCATGTAGAAGTCGACCAGCCGGGGCAGGTCCACCGGAAACCGGTTCATCCCCATGATCGCGCCCTGCAGCTTCTTGCCACTCAGGAGGTCCATCGCGCCGAGGCCGACCTTGCAGTCGAGCGGCATCATCCCGAGGATCGTGGCCGTCCCTCCGCGGCGCAGCACCTTGCAGGCGAGGTCGGCGGAAGCTTGCCGGCCAACAGCCTCGATAGCGTGATGGACGCCGCCCTTGGTCAGCTCGACGATCTGGCCGACCGCGTCGTCGGCCATGGCGTCGATCGCATGGGTCGCGCCCAGCACCTTGGCGAGTTCGCGCTTGGCGGGGACGGGATCGACCGCGATGACCATGCCGGCGCCGGCGATCTTGGCGGCGTTGATCGCGGCCAGCCCCACGCCGCCGCAGCCAATCACGGCCACCGTCTCGCCGGGGACCAGCTTGCAGGCGTTGAAGATCGTGCCTGCCCCTGTCGTTACCGCGCAGCCGATGATGGCGGCCCGGTCGAGCGGCATGTCGCGATCGATCGCCACGCAGGCGTTCTCGTGAATGAGCATCTGTTCGGCGAATGCCGACAGGTTGAGCATCTGGTTGACCGTGCTGCCGTCGGGCCGGGACAGGCGCGGCGGCTGCCCTTGCGCGCGGCGGGTGTCGCCGCTGACGCATAAAGCAAGCCGGCCGGTAACGCAGAATTCGCAGTGTCCGCAGAACGCGCTGAGGCAGGAGACGACGTGGTCGCCGGGCTTGACCGTGCGAACCTCGCTCCCGACCGCTTCGACCACGCCGGCCGCTTCATGGCCAGGTACACCAGGCAGGGGGTGGGGGTAGGCACCCTCTATGAAGTGAAGGTCGGAATGGCACAGGCCGCATGCGGCGGTGCGGATCAGGACCTCGTGCGGACCGGGCTTGGCGATCGACAGGTCTTCGATTTCCAGCGGCTGCTTGGGCTGGACGAGTACGGCGGCTTTCATGGGTATCTCCGGTCCCCCTCCCGCAGGCGCGAGAGGGGGCAGGGCTGGTCGGTTCGGATGTCAGCGCGTGGCGGCCATGTCGCCCGAACTGTAGTCGGTGAACACGTTGCTCGGCTTCTCGACATTCGGCGCGTGGCGCGCGAACTCGATCCGCGCGATGGCACGTGCGTGCACTTCGTCAGGGCCGTCGGCCAACCGCAGGGTGCGTTGGTGGGCGTAGGCGTTGGCGAGACCGAAGTCGTCGCTCACGCCGCCGGCGCCGTGGGCCTGGATCGCGTCGTCGATGATCCGCAGCGCCATGTTGGGCGCCTGGACCTTGATCATCGCGATCTCCTGCGCCGCGGCCTTGTTGCCGACCTTGTCCATCATGTCGGCTGCCTTGAGGCAGAGCAGGCGGGTCATCTCGATGTCGATGCGCGCGCGGGCGACGCGTTCTTCCCACACGGAATGCTGGTAGATCGGCTTGCCGAAGGCTTCGCGGGTCTGGAGGCGCTTGCACATCTTTTCGAGCGCTTCCTCGGCGACGCCGATCGTGCGCATGCAGTGGTGGATGCGGCCGGGCCCGAGGCGGCCCTGCGCGATTTCGAACCCGCGCCCTTCACCCAGGATCATGTTCGATACGGGAACGCGCACGTCCTTGAGCACGATTTCCATATGGCCGTGCGGGCTGTCGTCGTAGCCGAAAACCGGCAGATGCCGCTTGATCGTGACGCCTTCGGCATCGAGGGGAACGAGGATCTGCGACTGCTGCTGGTGTCGCTTGGCCTCGAAGTCGGTCTTGCCCATCACGATCGCGACCTTGCAGCGCGGGTCGCCTGCGCCCGAAGACCACCACTTCGTGCCATTGATGACGTAATGGTCGCCGTCGCGGACCATGCGGGTTTCGATGTTGGTCGCGTCGGAGGACGCAACGGCGGGCTCGGTCATCAGGAAGGCGGACCGGATCTCGCCCTCCATCAGCGGCTTCAGCCACTCGTCCTTCTGCTCGCGCGTCCCGTAACGGTGGAACACCTCCATGTTGCCGGTATCGGGGGCGGAGCAGTTGAACACCTCGCTCGCCCAGCCGATGCGGCCCATTTCCTCGGCGCACAGTGCGTACTCGAGGTTGGTGAGCCCGGGGCCGTCGAATTCGAAGCTGTCGTCGACGTGCGGGCGGCCCGACTGCGGGGGCATGAACAGGTTCCAGATGCCCTGCGCTTTCGCGCGGGCCTTTTCTTCTTCGAGCACCGGATTGACGCCCCAGCGGTCCTTCTCGTGCGCCTCCTTGTACTCGTCGGTACGCGGGCGGACGTGGCTGTCGATGAAGTGGCGCACCCGGTCGCGCCAGTGCTTCTGCCGGTCGGTCGGTTCGAAATCCATGTCCGCTTGTCCTCTCGTTTCGTTCGTTCGGTTTCGATTCGGGACCGTGGCAGAGCGTTCGCCGCTCGCCAAGGTCGGGATTGCCATTCTAGGGATGAAGCGCGGTCCCTTCGGGGTCGGCTTTCGCCGCGTCGGCCAGCAGCGCGAGCCGCGCCTCGTGCTGGGCGCGGGTGATCGGGAACTTGCGTACGATCAGCGCGACGCCGATCGCCAGGATAAAGACGCACACGACATAGGCGATCGCGAGATCGTCGACGATCTGCGGCGCGACCTCGCCAGGCTTCGCGCCCGCGGGCATGCCGGCGTAGGCGAGCAGGTAGCCGGTCACGAAGATACCGAGGCCTGTCGAACACTTGCTGGCGAAGAACGCACCGGCCGAGAATGTGCCTTCGCTGCGCCGACCGGTCTCGACCTCGGATGCTTCGACCACATCGGCCACCATCGACCAGATCGACATGGTCGCGATCACGCTGAACAGGTTGGAAAAGAACGTAAAGACGAACATCACGCCGATCGCCGCGTTCGTACCGTCGGGCCACCAGAGGCCGAAATGGCGCAGGGTCAAAGGCGTCACCCAGAATGTCATGCCTACCAGCCCGGCGACGACGGCACTGTCGCGCTTCCCCAGCTTCAGGTGCATCGGCGCGACCAGCAGGAAGCTGCCGACCACGCTGATGAACAGCATGACCGGATAAAGCTGCAGCCATACCGGTGTGAACTGCCAGACGAACAGCATCAGGTACGTCGAAATCGAGAACGTGATCCCCTGGCTGGTGATCGCCACCGCCATCGCCGCCATCAAAATCACGAAGGCCGGCGTCCGGAAACTCTCGAAGATTTCTCCGAAAGCCCCGGCGATGCCCGCCCGTGCATTGGGCGGTCGCTTGCCCGGTAGATAGGCGGCCCACTTGTGCATCCCGATGGCCGACGCGATGACGGTCGCCACCATCAGCACCGCGCCGGTAATGCCATAAAGCCGGTAGCCGTCGCGGGCGAGCATCGCGTTGGGGAGGAACACCCCGTAGGCGAGCAGCAGCATGAGCAGGCCGCCGCCCCATGCGAAAAGGAAACGCGCGCGGGTCAGCCGCGTGCGCTCGTCGTAATCGCGGGTGATCTCGGGCACCATCGCGGCGGAGGGAACCTCACAGCAGGCGACCGCCGCGCGGACCGCGATCGCGCCTGCCAGCAATATGGGGAAGCTCGCCGCGCCAGGCGACGGCGACCAGAGCAACCACCAGGCTATGCCCAGCGGGATCGGCGCGAAATACAGGAACGGCAGTCGCCGGCCCCAGCGCGTGCGGGTCCGGTCGCTGACGTAGCTGACGACGGGATCGATAAGTCCGTCGAACACCAGCGCGATGAGCAGCGCGAGGCTGACCAGCCGCGCGTCCATCCCCAGCACCTGGTTGTAGAACAGCAGCAGGAACGTGGAAAACCCGTTGTCCTTGATCCCGTAGGCGACGCTGCCGAGACCGTTCGCGAACACGAGCCGACGCGGGACCGGCCCCTTGATCGGCAAGGGTGCGTCGGCGGCGGAGGCTCTCGCCATTAGCCGGCGCTCGCCTTCGCCTGTTCCTCGAGCGCGGCCAGCATACCGAGTGCACTCGGGGCCTCCGGATCCCAGCTTGGTCGCTGGCCGATGGTGAGACCGCCATCGACCAGAAGGCCGGTGCCGTTGACGAAGCCGGCGGCCTCGCTGGCGAGGAAGGCACACGCTTCCGCGATGTCGCGCGGCTGCCCGCCGCGCTTTACCGGCTGGGCGTTGGCGCTGGCCTGCGCGATCATCGCCTTGGCGATACTCTTCGTCTTGTCCGGCAGGTCCAGCGAGCTGGTGAAGATGTTGGTGTTGATGAAGCCGGGCAGGATGGCGTTCACCCGGATGCCGAACTGGGCAAGGTCGGCCGCTGCCACTTTCGTCAGATGCAGCACCGCCGCCTTGGCGACGGCATAGGCGGTGGGAGAGTACCCGCTGCCGGTCGCCGCGACGCTGGCGGTGTTGACGATTGCTGCACCGGGCCGGTCCTTCATGTGCGGTACGGCATACCGGATGCCGAACGCGACGGACCGGACCAGCAGGTCCATCGTGCGATCCCATGCCTCAGGCTCGATCTCGTGAATCTTCTCGCGAGCGCCTCCGGCACCGGCGTTGTTGAACACTACGTCGATCCCGCCGGTTTCCCCGGCTGCCCGGTCCATCAAGGCCTCGATCGCCTCGGTCGAGCAGACGTCGGTCGAGACGAAGCGAATGTCGCCCGCGCCCTCTGCCACCAGCCGGTCGCCGCCCTCGGCATCGATGTCGGCGGCGAACACGACGCCGCCTTCACGGGCAAACAGGCGCGCCGTTTCCGCGCCGATGCCCGATGCCGCGCCGGTGACGACGATGGTCTTGCCTGAGAATCGCATGGCCTCTCCCGAAGGCGTTTCGTTTGCCGGGTAGGGTAGGCCGATGCGCCCTATCGTCAACGGGGCAAATGGTGCCGCTACGGCATCCTCGTAAAAGGGGTATGGCGGGAACAAGCCCCTTGCCCCGCGGCCCGAAACCGCTTTACGTGTGCGTCAACGAGAGGAGATTCCCGATGGCCGATCTGGACGCCTTCCGCGCGGAAACCCGCGCCTGGCTCGAAGAAAATTGTCCGCCCGAAATGCGCGAACCCGTTCAGGGCGAAGGCGACGTGTATTGGGGCGGCCGCAACGCCACCTTCAAGTCGGACGCGCAGAAGGCCTGGTTCGAAGCGTGCCGCGACAAGGGCTACACCGTGCCCTCCTGGCCCAAGGAATACGGCGGTGCCGGTCTCTCTCCCGCGGAAGCCAAGGTGCTGCGCGAGGAAATGGCCGCGATCAACGCGCGTCCGCCACTGTCCAGCTTCGGCATCTGGATGCTCGGGCCCGCGCTGCTGCATTTCGGCACCGAGGGGCAGAAGAAACGCTTCCTCACCGAGATCGCGCGGGGCGAAATCCGCTGGTGCCAAGGCTATTCGGAACCGGGCAGCGGATCGGACCTCGTTAGCCTGCAGACGTTCGGCGAAGACAAGGGTGACCACTGGACGGTCAACGGCCAGAAGGTCTGGACCAGCTACGCCGACAAGGCCGACTGGATCTTCTGCCTCGTCCGCACCGACAAGGCGAACAAGTACCAGGGCATCACGTTCATGCTGTTCGACATGGCGACCGCCGGCGTCAGCACGAAGCCGATTTTGCTGATCAGCGGTAACAGCCCGTTCTGCGAAACGTTCTTCGACGATGTCGATGTGCCGAAGTCTTATGGCGAGGACATCCCGGCGCAGGTCGGCGAGGTCAACCGCGGATGGGACGTGGCGAAGTACCTGCTCGGCCACGAACGCGAGATGATCTCGGCCACCGGCGGCGGCGACCGGGCGACCTCGCTCGGCGCGGTCGCGGCGCGCAACGGCACGCTCGACCCCGTCCTGCGGAGCGAGTTGGCGCTGTTCGACATCGACGCCCTCTCCTTCACCGCCATGAGCGAGAAGTTCCTCGACGAGATCAAGGTCGGCAAGGCGCATCCCGCTCAGCCCAACATGATGAAGTACGCCGGGACGGAGCTCAACAAGACCCGCCACGAACTGCTGATGGCGGCCGGCGGATCGACCGCGCTCGAATGGGACAGCGAGGAAACCCGCGGCGGTGCCCGTGCGCGCGACTGGCTGCGCACGAAGGCTAACTCGATCGAGGGCGGCACGTCCGAAGTCATGCTGGGCGTGATCGCCAAGCGCATTCTCGAACTCCCGGGGGCCTGATCGATGGCGCTGTATCATACCGACGACCAGGCGATGCTGGCCGAAACCGCCGGCCAGTTCATGGCCGAGGAAGGCGCGATCGCCAAGCAGTTGCGCCACTGGCGCGACCGGCAGTGCAAGGACGGGTTCGGCCACGACCTGTGGAAGCAGATGGCCGAGATGGGCTTCACCGGCCTGTTGGTGCCGGAAGCCGACGGCGGCCTCGGCATGGGCAATGTCGAAGCCGGCATCGTGCTCGAGGAGATCGGCCGCAACCTCACCCCGTCGCCGTTCCTGACCAGCTCGGTCATGGCGGCTGGCGCGCTCGCCCATGCGAGTGCCGAGGCGAAGGGCCGCTGGCTCCCCGGCCTGATCGCGGGCGACAGCGTGTTCGCGGTCGCCATCGACGAAGGGCCGAAGCACCGGCCGGAGACGATCGCCACGAAGGCCGAGAAGTCCGGCAACGGCTTCCGCCTCACCGGCAAGAAGGACTTCGTCGTCTACGGCGCCAGCGCCGACATGATCGTCGTCGCCGCGCGCACATCGGGCTCCGACAGCGACGAGGACGGCGTGACGCTGTTCGCGGTGCCCAAGGACGCGGCCGGGCTCGGCCACAACTCGGTGCGTCTGGTCGACAGCTCGATGGCGAGCCACCTGACACTGGAAGGCGTTGAGCTCGACGGCGACGCGGTCATCGGCGAGGTCGACGGCGGTCGTTCGGTCCTCGACAAGGTGCTCGACGCCGGCCGTGTCGGCGCGGCGGCGGAAGGCGTGGGCGTGGCCCGCGGGGCAATGGATCGCACCGTGGACTATCTCAAGCAGCGCAAGCAGTTCGGCCGGATGATCGGCGAATTCCAGGCGCTCCAGCACCGGGCCGCGCACCTCTATTCCGAAGTCGAGATCGCCCGCGCGGTCACGATCAAGGCGCAGCAGTTGCTCGATGGGGGGGCGGAAAACGCTTCGCTCATGGCCTCCGTCGCCAAGGCCAAGGTCGGCAAGACCGCGCAGCTGGCAGTGCAGGAAGGCGTGCAGATGCACGGCGGCATCGGCATGACGGACGAATACGACATCGGCCTCTACATGAAGCGCGACCGCGCGCTTTCGGAGTTCATGGGCGACGTCTACTACCACGCCGACCGCGTCGCGCGGCTGAGCGGGTACTGATTGCCCGTCACCCCAGCGGAAGCTGGGGCCGCGTGCCGCAAAGTCCGACCTAGACGAGAGCGATCCCAGCGTTCGCTGGGATGACGGGAGAAAACGATGACCCTCGAAGAAATGTTCGGCCTGAAGGGCCGCGTGGCGCTGGTGACCGGCGGCAGCCGCGGGATCGGGCGGATGATCGTGGAAGGCTTCCTCGGCGCCGGGATCGAGCGGGTGTACATCACGGCGAGGAAGGGCGGCGAACTGCACGAGGCGGCGGAAGAACTGGGCGAGCGGGTGATCCCGATCCAGGGCGACATTTCGACGATGGAAGGGATCGACGAACTCGTCGCGGCCATTTCGGAAAAGGAAACCAGGCTCGACATCCTCGTCAACAATGCCGGGGCGGCGTGGGGCGTCGACTACCTCGAGTTTCCGGAAGCCGGGTGGGACAAGGTCATGGACCTTAACGTCAAGACCCCGTTCTTCCTCACCCAGAAGCTGCACGGCCTGCTGACCGCCGCGGCCAGCGCGGACCGGCCGGCCAAGGTCATCAACATCACTTCGATCGACGGCCAGCGGGTCAACCCGTGGGAGACCTACAGCTACCAGGCGAGCAAGGCCGCGCTGATCCACCTGACCCGCCGGATGGCCGCGCGGCTGGTGAAGGACCGTGTCTACGTCACCAGCCTCGCACCCGGCGCGTTTCCGTCCAACATGAACCGCGCCGCGCGCGACCATGCCGACCAGTCGGCGGCGGGCATCCCCAGCAAGCGCGTGGGCGACAAGTGGGACATGGGCGGCACCGCGGTCTATCTCGCCAGCCGGGCGGGCGACTACACCGTGGGCGAGACGCTGACGATCGACGGCGGTATCGTGAACGCCCTGCTGCCGAGCCACTTCGCGCAGCCCTGACGGACGGCCACAAGCGCCCCGCGTGTCACGCATTCGGGGTGTTTTTCGCAAAATGCCGCTCACGGCCACATACCCGCTGCTGCGACCCGGCGCGCGGTCGCATCGGTGCGGCGGAGATAGTGCAAGAGCGCTGTATTGTCGGGCTTTCTACGAATACCCACCATCCGCCCGCGATGGACGACCGGCGCGACGAGCCCGTGTCCGATCCGCCGCTGGAGGTCGCCGAGTGTGACCTTCCGATCGGCCGCCCCGGCCCGGCCCGCATGGCCGCAACCCGGAGGGGTGAGAACCCGGTCCCACGCCCGTGCGAACCCTTCCGCCCCGGCACGGGCCCGCAGCCGGTAGGCGCTCTTCCGGCTCATCCCGACCGCGCGGGCTGCCGCCGCGACCGATCCGGTCAGATAGAGCCCGGCAAGGAATCCGCACTGCCGCTCGACCGTCCACCCGTCTGCACGCGGACGGCCGGGCACGGGATGGAACCACCCCGGCTTGCGACGGAGTGTGTGGACGGGCGGGGCGGGCATCCCGGAGGGTAAGCCACAATCGGCCGCCTGTAGGAAAGAGGTTTGGCGGGGCATCGCCGGGCGCAGCGTTACCCCCATCGCGTTGTCGCAAAAGGTTGCCGCCTACTGGACAACCGAGGCTATTGCCTGCGCGGTGTGTTCAGTTCCTTTTTGATCGCTCGTCGTATGCGGTCGCGTTGGGAATTGGAGTAACTGTAGGGCGGAACAGAGTACGCGCTCTTGAGAAAGGCAAAGTCCCACTGCGTCAGCGATGGGGGCGTGTCGTCCCCGATTTTGCTGTCCATCACGTGCAGTATGCTCGGCGCATTGCTGCGCGACAGTCGCTGCGGATGGATGGTGGTGAAGGCGCGCATCGCGGCGTAGTCGGCAATCTGCGTGGTGGTGAGGCCGATCAATCCCCTTTGTTCCATCAGGATCATCGCGCCAATTGCCACCGGGCGATACAGGGCGAGGACGCGCGGCGATGCGCCATCGAAGTAGATCGATGTCTTGCCGCTGGCATCCGGTTCAAGGATGTTGCCCTGCCGATCCAGCTTCTGTCTGACATGCCACGCGGTTACTGGGCCGTCTTCCTCGACGATTTCCACCGGCCGATTATCATGGTCGCGGAAGAGGATGGGATGCTTGCTTCTTAATGCCGTTAGCATCTCTTCCTTGTTCGGGATCACGACCACGCGGATATTCGCTCGACATTCCTCTTTCGCAACTTCGATACCGGCAGCCGTTGCGACCGCGCGGATACGCGCGGCGATTTGGAAGTTCTGGGCTGCGGGAAGACCGATAACCCCGGGACAGATTCTTTCGAACCGTGTCATCGGACTGTCCCATCCCTCTGTGGAGATAGCGCCAACGAACTCGTTGATTTGCTTGGCTTGCCCGCTTTGTCCTTCCCGTGCGCCTGTCACCAGGATCTCGCTGTCGGGGCCGGGAGGCGGCGTCTCCTGGGCCAGCGCCGGCGCAGCCATCAAAACGGTAGCTAGCACACAGGAATGTTTCATGCCGGCTCTCCGGGCAACATATCAGGATTCAGCCGACGTGACCCCTTTCCGTGTCGATCTGCAAGGCACAATCCGCAATCGGCGTGAAAGCCGGCGCTCGTTACGGAGCTTCGTATCATTCAATTTCGTGCTTCGAACTGCCTGTCGAAGGAGGTAGTGCGCGCATACTCTCGATCTCGCGAGCGATGCGCTCTGCCGGATCGGTAGCTATTGTTTCCAGGGTCACGACGCGCTCCTGAAGCTTGGTTACAAGGTTGCGCAGGCGCTCGTTTTCTTCGTCGATCGACTTGAGCGTCTTGACCGGCTTTGCTTGAGTGTCGACGAAGAACTCAACGAAACCACATTGTGTGCACCGGCGAGAGTTCAGTTCCGCTGACTTCCTGCTACCCAACCCCCCCATGACGGCGGTCCAGAAACCGGGCTCGCCGTCCATCCACTTTACCCGCCCTCCGGTATCCGGCAGATGGACGAAGCCTTGGGTCATCCGTCCGCGACATTTAGGACAATCTGCCATCTTGATCCTCGCTTCCGTCCCGGGAATTGTTCTTATGATGGACCCACCAGCTTGTCTCCGTCAAATCAGTGAACGTTTGCAATGGGTCGCTGCCAGACAGCCCGCTTTTTAAAATACCAGGGCCGAACTGCCTGTCGGGTTTCGAACGGGGCGAGGGCAAGCGTGATCGTCCGCGACTGGGGTGGGTTGCTGACCGGCGGCTTTCCGGCAAAAAGACCGTGACATCCTCACCTGGAAATTGAAATGCCTGACGTTCGTCTCGCCGTGCAATCGGACCTCGATGCCCTTCTCAGGCTCTTTAGCGCGTCGAAAGTCAGTCAATTTGCGCAGCCAGTCGAGAAAGCAACGCGCATCTGGGATGAAACGCTGGCAAGCGAGAACGTCTTCGTTTTTGTTGCGCCTTCAAATGAAATCATCGCGGCGACCTGCATGCTGATTACCGCCCCAAACCTTTTAAGACTTGGGCGCTCGCATGGCTTTCTTGAGAACGTGATGACTCATCCAAGTTACCAAGGCCAGGGCTTTGGCAAAGCTGTTGTGTCTCGGGCGCTCGACCATGCTTGGTCGTTGGACTGCCATCATGTGCTGATGCAAAGTGGGCGCGCAGATCCCAGAGTGCACGCGTTCTACGAAGGACTCGGATTTAGGGGAGGTTTGCGCGTAGGCTACGTGGCGATGCGACGGCCGGGTTGATGGCGGCTTTCGCAGTCAGGCTAGAACGTTCGAGACGACCGAAACGGGGTCGTTAGCCGACAGTCCGCTTCCGGCCCGGTAAGGCAGAAAGCGGACCGCGGATGACCGCATCAGTCCATCAGGCGCTGCATCAGGTACACGTACTGCAATGCCTGGATCTTGGCGCGCTGGGCGTTGTCGACGCCGCCGGAGTGGCCGCCGGTCATGTCCTCGAAGTAATAGTACGGCTTGCCCATCGCGCTCATCTTGGCCGCCGCCTTGCGGGCGTGGCTGGGGTGGGTGCGGTCGTCGGCCGTGCTCGCCCAGAAGAACGGATCGGGGTAGGTCACGCTCTCGGTCAGCTTCTGGTAGGGCGAGTATGCCTCGATCCACTTGCGCTGTTCGGGGATGCGCGGGTCGCCGTATTCGCCGACCCAGCTCGCCCCGCGGCCGATCTCGGTCAGGCGAAGCATGTCGAACAGGGGGACCTGCACGATCGCCGCGTTGAAGAGTTCGGGCCGCTGGGTGATCGCGGTGCCGACGAGCAGGCCGCCCTGGCTGCCGCCCATCACGCCCAGGCGCCGCGGCGACGTGAGGCCGCGCTTCTGCACGTCCTCGGCAATGGCGATGAAGTCGTCCCAGGTGCGCTGCTTGTTCTCGCGCATGGCGGTCTGGTGCCAGTCGGGCCCGAACTCGCCGCCGCCGCGCATGTTGCCGAGCACGTAGGCGCCGCCCCGTTCCAGCCACATCTTGCCCATCGTGCCCGAATAGCTGGGCAGCATGGCGTTCTGGAACCCGCCGTAGCCGTACAGGAGGGTCGGCGTGCTTCCGTCCATCTTCACGCCCTTCTTCGAAAC
Organism: Tsuneonella amylolytica; assembly: GCF_003626915.1. NCBI lineage: Bacteria > Pseudomonadati > Pseudomonadota > Alphaproteobacteria > Sphingomonadales > Erythrobacteraceae > Tsuneonella > Tsuneonella amylolytica. The sequence continues at coordinate 544,366 of NZ_CP032570.1, read as the reverse complement.
GACGAAGTAGGGGATCTTCGTGCCGTCCCTGCTTGTCGCCTCGTGCTGGCTGATCTCCAGCCCCTTGGGATCGAAGCGGGCCGGGCTGGTCTTCAGCAGGGCGGGCTTGCCGGTGCCGTCGGTGTACCAGACCTGCGAGGGAGTAAGGAAATCGGTCGAGGCGAACATCACTTCGCCGGTTTCATCCGAGGCGGCCGCAACGCCGAGCGTGGCGTTCGCGGGTAGGTCGACCGGCACCGAACGCCAGCCGCTGGCGTCGTGGTCGAACTTCAGCACCTTGCCGCGCACGTTGTCGAGCAGGCTGACGTAGAGCGAATCCTTCGTCGTCGAGATACCCTGCGCGGTCTGCCGCTCGGCCGGCTTCCACACCAGCGTCTTGGGCGCGCCGTTGGGATCGGCCTTGAACGCCGCGAGATCGGCCGAGAGGATGGAATCGGTGGGGTAGGTGGTGCCGCCGATCGTCCACGGTTCGCTGATCGAGAACAGCAACTGGCCGTCGATGATGCCGCCGAAGCCGGACTTCTTCGGCATGTCGAGCTTCAGCCATTCGCCGCCCGACCAGACGAAGTTGTCGCTCTCGAAGAACGATGTGCCGCGGCGCGCCGCGCGGGCGTGGACGGTGCCTTCGTTGTCGCGCAGCAGGAACGCCTGCGAGGACACGTCGCTCGGCTGGCCGCGGAAGATCTCGGGCGCGTCCTCGATCCGGGTGCCGCGCTTCCATTCGCGGGTGGTGAAGGGGTACTTGCTCTCGGTGATGGTGTCGTCGCCGAAGCTGCGGCTGACGAGCAGCGTGTCCTGGTCGAGCCACTGCACGCCGCCTTGGCTTTCGGGGAGGAAGAACCCGTCCTTCACGAAGCTGCGGGTGGCGATGTCGAATTCGCGCAGTTCGGTCGCGTCCTTGCCGCCGTCGCTCAGCGCGACCATGCAGCGGGTGCCGGCGGGCGGCAGGCAGGTCATGCCCTTGTAGACCCACTCGCGCCCTTCGGCCTTGGCGATGGCATCGACGTCGAGGATGGTTTCCCACACCGGGTTGTCGGTGCGATAGCTGTCGAGCGTGGTGACGCGCAGCAGGCCGCGGGGGTTGGCCGGGTCCTGCCAGAAATTGACGAGGCCGTAAGGGGTGAAGCCGACGCCGGGAATGCGGTCCTTTGCGTCGAGGATCGAAAGCGCCTCGGCCTGCAGGGTCGCGAAGCGCGGGTCCTGGCCCAGCGTCTGCAGCGAGCGTTCGTTCTCTGCGCGCACCCAGGCGAGGGCGGGTTCGCTGCGCGCCTCCTCCAGCCAGATGAACGGATCGTCCGCGGCGGTCGGGATGCCGGCGGGCGTCGCCTTGGCGGCGGTAGTGCTGGTGGCGGCGGCGGCGTCCTGCGCGGCGGCGGGCCCGGTGGTGGTGGCGGTCATCGCAACGGCGATGGCGAGCGCGGAGGCAAGTTTCAACGGTGTTCTCCCCTGGAATCCGGGGACAGTCTAACGCCTTGGCGCAGCGTGGCAATTGTCGCCGGTCGATGCCGGTCGGCGGTTCAGCCGGGTGAACGCGTCCGATCCGGGCCTAGCCCTTCCACTCGCGCCGGTCCTCGGCCTGCCGAAGCACTTCGTAGGCGACCTGCAGCTTCTGGAATTCGGCGGCGGCGGCCGCGTCTCCGGGGGCGACGTCGGGGTGGACCTTCTTCGCGCGTTCGCGGTAAGCCTTCTTGATCGCCGGGAAGTCGGCGTCGGCCTCGAGTTCGAGAGCTTCCAGCGCGCGCATCTCGTCGGCGCTGCGGCTGCCGTCGCCGCTGCCGGCCCAGCCGTAGTGGCTCGCCTCGGCATAGCCGGCATTGTCGCGCTTCTCGTCGGCGGCCCGGCTCGCGGCCTCTTCCTTGGACAGGCCTTCGAAGTAGTCCCACTTCGAATTGTATTCGGCCGCGTGCTTCTGGCAGAACATCCACTTGTCGGGGCTGTTCGGGCTCTTGGGGGCGGGGCAGATGCCCGCCTGATCGCAGCCGTGGCGGTCGCACATACGCACCGTCGCCGCTTCGCGCGATTCGCTGTAGCCGCGCCAGCGGGGAAAGCCCCAGTCCATGGATCTGCGTGCGCCAACCATCGCCGCTACCTAGGCACCCGGCGAAGGGAAGGAAAGGCGCGCAGGAACCAATCGGAAAGGGTTTTGTTGCATTGCGAAAATCAGGTTCCTAAATGAAACGCACGATGCCCAGACCCAGCAAGCAGTTCGTATTCGCCGCCGTTGCCAGTGTTCTGGCCATGAGTGCGCTCGCGCTGTCGGCGCCGGCCATCGGCGACGGCGCGCGCGGCGGGGCGGGGCTGATCCCGATGGAAGCCGGGCTCGAACTGCCGCACCTGCCGGCGCTGCCGACGCTCATCCCCCTCAGTTGACGACGACCGAGACGGCGCGGCGGTTCTGCGCCCACGCCTGTTCGTCCGAACCCAGCGCGACCGGGCGTTCCTTGCCGTAGCTTACCACGCTGATGCGGGCCGCCAATACGCCGAGCCCGACAAGGTAGTTCTTCGCCGCATTCGCGCGCCGTTCGCCCAGCGCCAGGTTGTATTCGCGGGTGCCGCGCTCGTCGGCGTGCCCTTCGATCGTTATCGTGACCTGCGGATACTGGCCGAGGTACATCGCCTGCGTCTGGAGGGCGGCGGCATCGGCGCTGTCGACGTTGTAGCGGTTGGTGTCGAAGTAGATCACGTTCTGACCGTTCACGCCCTGCACGAAATGCTCCTGTGAGCCCGGCTGCGCGACCCCGCCGGTCATGTCGCCCGGATTGGCGGTGCTGGTGGTGGCCTCGGGCTCGGGCGGCAGCGAGGCCGGCGGATCCTTCTTGCACGCACCGAGCAGGGCGGTCCCGGCCATCAGGCCGGCGAGCAGGACGTTGCGGTTCATAAGGCGTCTCCTCAGGGTATTCAGGCGGCGCGACCCGCACGGATTGGATATGATACGAATGCGCTTACGGCAGGATCGGTCCCCAGGCGGGGTCGGAACCGTCGACCGGCGTGGTCAGCTTGCGCAGGTTCTTGCCGGTGAGATCGACCTGGTAAAGCCCCGTGCGCCCGGAGCCGCGCTCGGTCCGGAAGAACTGGATCACGCGGCCGTTGGGCGCCCATGTCGGGGCCTCGTCCTGCCAGCCGTTGGTGAGGGTGCGCACCCCGCCGCCCGAAGGCGACATGACCGAGATGTTGAAGCTGCTGGCGTTGGTGAAGGCGATCTGGTCGCCGCGCGGGCTCCATTCGGGCGTGGCGCAGCGCCCGTCGCCGAAGCTGATGCGGCGCTGGTTCGACCCGTCCGCATTCATGACGTAGCACTGCTGGTTGCCCGAGCGATCGCTCTCGAACACGATCTGCCGGCCGTCCGGCGAATACGATCCGCCGATGTCGATGCCCGGTCCGTCGGTCAGCCGCACGCTCTGGCCGCCTTCCGCACTGACGCGGTAGATATCGGTGTTGCCGTTGACGGCCATCGAATAGAGTACCGAGCGCCCGTCGGGCGACCAGCGCGGGGCGAAGGTCGGGTTCCGGCTCTGCGTGACGAGGGTCTGGCGGCCGGTACCGATATCGTAGGTGTAGATGCGCGGATTGCCGTCGACGTAGGAGAGGTACATCAGCCTGCGGTAGTCGGGCGAATAGCGCGGGGTCAGCGCGGTCGCGCGGCCCGTGGTGATGAAGCGGTGGTTCGCCCCGTCGGTGTCCATGATGGCTAGCCGCTTGACGCGGTTGTCCTTGGGCCCCGTCTCCGCGATGTAGGCGATGCGGCTGTCGAAGAACGGGCTTTCGCCCGACAGGCGCGAATAGACGAGGTCGGCACACTTGTGCGCCGCGCGGCGCCAGTCGGTGGGGGTGACGACCCAGCCCGCGCGCGCCAGTTCGCGGTTGAGCGCCACGTCGTAGAGATAGCACCCGACCGTCAGCCGCCCGTCGCCGGCGGCGCGGACGTAGCCCTGCACCAGCATCTCTGTGCCGCGCCCGGTCCACGTGCCCCAGGCGGGCGAGGTGATCTCGGGATAGGTCGGCTGCGGCAGGCCGGCGGGGCCGGTCGGCTTGAACAGGCCGTTGTTGCGCAGGTCGTTGAAGACCACCTGCGCCAGTTCCCGCCCCAGCGCGGCGGTGCCGCTGGCGTTGGCCGGGGTCGGCGCGTTGGCGTCGGTCGCGAAGCCGGGGATGGCGATGCCGAGGTCTTCCAGGTTGCCTTCAAAGCTGACCGAGCCCGACAGGCCTTCCTCTTCGGTGGTCACGACCGGCGTATCGCTCGGCGGCTTTTGCCCCAGGTCCTGGGCCATGACGGGCGCTGCGGAGAGCATGAGGAGGGTGGCGAAGAGCAATTTCATTGTGCGAGCTTCCAATCGAAATCGACCGTCACGACCTTGAATGCCTCGTAGTATTCCTCGGGCAAGTCGAACGGGGCGGCCAGTTGCACCGCGCGGATGGCCTGTTCGGCGTGGCGGCTGGCCTGGGGCTTGTTGGTGTCGGTCTCACCCGTCTGGCGCACGACTTCGGGCCGGCCGATCAGGCTGCCGTCGGCGTTCAGGCGAAACCGGACCTTGGTCACCAGCTTCTCGACCTCGGGGCCGCTGGGCGGTTGCCACTTGGGGCGCAGTTCCTTGGCGATCTGTTGGAACAGGCTGGCCTTTGCGCTCGCGCCGATCTGGCTGGCGGGGGTGCGCGTCTCGCGGGTGGTCGTGCTGTCGCCCGCCCCGGCGAGGAAATCGCTGCCGACGCGGCTGGCACCGGCAGGCTTCGACGTGCTCGGTTGCCGGGTGGCTGTGCTCGCGACGCGGCGCGGCTGGGTCGCAGGTTTGGGCTGGGCCTTGGGCTGGGGGGCCGCGGCGGTACGCTCGACCGGCTTGGGCTGCGGTTTGGTCGCAGGCTTGCGGACCGGCGCGGGCTGCGGTTTGGCGACCGCGCGCTCGACGGGCTTGGCTCGCGGCGGTTCCGGCCGCGGCTGAACGAATGGCTCCGGCGCAGGGGCGGGTTCGGGGGCGGCGACCGGCTCGGGCGCGGCGGGTTCGGGCGAGAACACCGGCGCGCTGGCCGCCGCGCTGGTGGGAACGGGATCGGGCGCGGTCGCGGTCAGGCCCACGTCGGTCGTGAGGTTGACCGTCATCTTCTCGACCGGCGGCACCACGGCGCGCGTTTCCGGCTGCACCAGCAGCGCGGCCGCCAGCGCCACGTGCAGCGCGAGCGCTATGCCGAGGCCCAGCTTCTCTTCGGTGCGGAGATCGGCGAATACCATTTGACGCGGGGCTATGGCGCTTCGACTGAACCGCCCATGACCGCGTCCGCGGGCACCGATCCGTTCGTGACCAGGCTGATCGAATTGAAACCGGCCCGGTTGAGTTCGCCCATGACCGCCATGACCCGGCCGTAGTCCAACCCCTTGTCGGCGCGCAGGGTGACGACCGGCGGCTCTCCGCCCGCCGGACGCACGCTTTCGAGCGCCTGCGGGAAGCCGCCAACCTCCACCCGCGCCTTGTCGATGAAGATGTATCCGTCGCGGTCGATCGAGATGGTCACCTGCTCGGGATCCTGGTCGACCGGATTGGCGCGGCTGTCGGGCAGTTCGATCGGGACACCGGCGGTGAGGAGCGGCGCGGTGACCATGAAGATGATCAGCAGCACCAGCATTACGTCGACAAGCGGGGTGACGTTGATTTCCGCCATCGGGGTGCGGGCGCGGCTGCCCCCGCGGGCACCGGCGCGGTGAAGGCCCATTGCCATCAGTGCGCCTCGATCTCGCGGCTGAGGCTGGTGTGGAAGCGGTCGGCGAAGCGCTGCATCCGCGCCTCGAACGCGTTCACCGAATGGCTGAAGCGGTTGTAGGCGATGACCGCCGGGATCGCCGCGAACAGGCCGATCGCCGTCGCGAACAGCGCCTCCGAAATGCCCGGCGCGACGACCGCGAGGCTGGAATTCTGCTGCTGCCCGATCTGGAAGAAGCTGTTCATGATGCCCCAGACGGTGCCGAAAAGCCCGACGAAGGGCGCGACCGACCCCACCGTGGCCAGGAAGTTGAGGCGGTTGGCGAGCTCGTCGGCCTCCACGGCGACCTGTCCGTGCATCGCGCCCGCCAAACGCTGGCGCAGACCGTCGCGGTCGGCCACGCGGCCATTCTTCACCGACGCCTTCCATTCGCGCATGCCGGCGGCGGCGACGCGGGCGCTGGCGATGTCCTTCTTGCCGCGCTTGGCCATCAGCGCGTCGAAGCTGTCGGCTTCCCAGAAGTCGGTCTCGTAGTCGCGGCAGCGGCGGCGGACGGCGGCCATCCGCATGCTGAAGCTGACGATGATCGTCCAGGTCCACACGCTGGCGAGCAGCAGCCCGAGCATGACGGCCTGCACGACGATGTCGGCATCGAGGAACAGCTGGACGGGGTCGAGCCTGCCGGGGCCGGCCGTGGCCGCGGCGAGGGTGATGAGATCGGTCATTTGTGTCCTTCGGAAAACTTGGCGAACGCCGCGCGCCATTCGGCGGGCTGGCGGCGCGGGCGACCGGCGGGATCGACGAAGCCGACCCGCACGACCTGTTCGGCGATCAGTTCGCCGTCCCCGGCTTCTGCGGTCCGGACGGCCCTCTGCCGGATGCGGACGCTCGCCGCGCCCATTTCGGTGCAGGTGCTCTCGATCACGATCGTGTCGTCGAGCTTCGCCGGGCGGGCATAGCGGATGTGAAGGTCGGCCACGGCGTAAGCGCCTTCGCCGCTTTCGATCGCCGCGCGCTGGTCGATGCCGAGCATGCGGACGAGGTCGCTGCGGGCGCGTTCGAACCAGCGCAGGTAGTTGGCATGATAAACAATGCCCGACAGGTCGGTGTCCTCGTAATACGCGCGCACCGCGAATAGGTGGCGGGCGCCATCGATGGTTCCGCCCGGCAATGTGGGTTGTACGCTCATGCGAAGGCGGCCTTAGACGGGGCGCGAGTCCGCTGGCAAGCTTACGAAAGTCAGGTGGTGTCGTTCACCCGATCATCCGACCGAGCGGCTTGCCGCCGAAGATGTGCGCGTGGAGGTGGGGCACTTCCTGCCCGCCGTTGACTCCCACGTTGTAAAGTACGCGGTATCCCGCATCGACCAGCCCCGCCTCGCGCGCGACATGCCCGACTGCGCGGGCGAACCCCGCGATCTCGGCATCGGACGCCTTGGCGGTGAAGTCGTCCCAGCTGACGTAGGCACCCTTGGGGATCACGAGGATGTGCACCGGAGCCTGCGGGGCGATGTCGTGAAAGGCGAGGGCGTGATCGTCCTCGTAGACCTTCTTCGACGGGATTTCGCCGCGCAGGATCTTCGCGAAGATGTTCGCCTCGTCGTAAGGGAGGGTGGGGTCGATCGGCATCAGGCTGTCTCGCTTGCGCTCGGCCTCGCGGCCTTTTCGTCCAGTCCGGACACGCCGTCCCGACGGTCGAGTTCGGCAAGCACCTCGTTGAGCGTGACGCCCTTTTCGGCCAGCAGGACGAGGAGGTGGAACAATACGTCGGCCGCTTCCCCGATCAGGTCCTCGCGCGTGCTCGACAATGCCGCGACGATCGTCTCGACCGCTTCCTCGCCCAGCTTGCGCGCGACGACCGGCAGGCCGCGCGCATGAAGCTGCGCGACGTAGCTGGCGCTGGCGTCGCCGGCGGCGAGGCGGCTGGCGATGGTGGCTTCGAGGCGGGCGAGCGTGTCCATGCGCGGCGGCATGGCGGCAGCGGGCCGGTCAGGTCAAGGCGCTAGTCGCGCTTGCCGCGCGAACCGTGACGGCCCACGATAACGCCCACTATGCCGAGCGCGAAGAGGGCGAGGGTGGACGGTTCGGTCACCACCGTCCCTGCGGCCTGCACCGGAGCGGTGAGCGCGAGGAGGAGAGACGTGGCTACATGGTCCATGCGGGCCAGCCCAACGCTTCGCGCGCAGATTCGCCAACCGCCGCGTAATCCGTGTACCGGCGCGGGACGCAACGGGCGGTTCCGCTTAAGTCGGCGGCGGTTCGATCAGACGCCGCGTGCGGGGAGGCCTGCATCGCGCAGCGCCTGGTGTGCTTCGGCGATGGTATGCGTGCCGAAGTGGAAGATGCTGGCCGCCAGAACGGCGCTCGCGTGGCCCAGCGTCACCCCCTCGACAAAATGCTGGAGGTTGCCGACCCCGCCGCTGGCGACGACCGGAACCGAGACCGCATCGGCGATCTCGCGGGTGAGCGCGAGGTCGTAGCCGGCTTTCGTCCCGTCGCCGTCCATCGAGGTGACGAGCAGCTCGCCTGCGCCCAGTTCGGCCAGTTTCGCCGCGTGCTCGACCGCGTCGATATGCGTCGGCTTGCGCCCGCCGTGGGTGAAGATCTGCCAGCCCGCCCCGCTGCGCCGCGCATCCACGCTGGCGACGACGCACTGGCTGCCGAACTTCGCCGCGATCTCGCCCACCAGTTCGGGCCGCGCGACCGCGGCGCTGTTCACCGCGATCTTGTCCGCGCCCGCCAGGAGCAGCGCGCGGGCATCCTCGACCGAGCGGACCCCGCCCCCGACGGTGAGCGGCATGAAGCATACTTCCGCCGTGCGCCGCACCACGTCGAGCAGCGTGCCGCGCCCTTCGTGGCTGGCCGAAATGTCGAGGAAGCACAGTTCGTCCGCGCCCGCGTCGTCGTAGGCCTTTGCCTGCTCGACCGGATCGCCGGCATCCTTCAGGTCGACGAAGTTCACACCCTTCACCACGCGCCCGTCGCGCACGTCGAGGCAGGGGATGACGCGGATGCGGACGGTCATGACGAATGGCTCACGAGAAAGGCGACGGTCGTGGCCACGGCCGATATGACCGCGAAGGCAGTGGGCGCGGCGGGCTTGTTCATCGCCCGGGTCAGCAGGGCCAGCACGGCATAGATGGCGAAGAAGACCACGACACCGACGAGGGCGATCTCCAGATCGCCGACGGCCAGGCGGACTGCAAAGGAGACCAGCGCGCCGGCTACGGCGGGCAGGAAATGGCGCGAAAGACCTGCGCTCACCGGTTCGCCATCGCGATCGCCGCGGCGAGGTCGAGCCGCCCTTCGTAGAGCGCGCGGCCGGTAATCACGCCCTCGACACCCTCCTTCGCGTGGAGCGAGAGGATGTGAATGTCGTCGATGCCCTTGACCCCGCCGCTGGCGATCACCGGGATATCGACCCTGCGCGCGAGGTCGAGGGTTGCGTCGATGTTGATCCCTTTCAGCATTCCGTCGCGGCCGATGTCGGTGAACAGCAGGCTGGCGACGCCGGCATCCTCGAACCGGCGGGCGAGATCGACCACCGGCACGTCGCTGACGTCGGCCCAGCCTTCGGTCGCGACCATGCCGTCCTTCGCATCGACCGCCACGACGATGCCGTTCTCGAACTCGCGTGCCATGTCCTTGACGAATTGCGGGTCCTTGAGCGCCGCCGAGCCCATCACGACCCGCGCCACCCCGAGGTCGAACCAGCCCTCGACCGCCTCTGCCGTGCGGATGCCGCCACCGAGCTGCACCCAGCCGGGAAACGCGGACACAATGGCTTCCACCGCCGCGCGGTTCTCGGCCCGTCCGGCGAACGAGCCGTCGAGATCGACCACGTGGAGATGTTCGGCACCCGCTTCGGCGAACAGCAGCGCCTGCGCTGCGGGATCGCTGCCGTAGACGGTCGCGCGGTCCATATCGCCTTCGGCGAGGCGGACGACCTCGCCAGCTTTCAAATCGATGGCGGGAAAGACGATCATGGCCGCGCGCCTAGCAGCGCGGCGGGGCCGCGCAAAGCGTCTCAATCAGGCGTCGGTCTGCCGCTGCATCACGACCATTTCCTGGATCACCGCACGGCGCGGCTGGGTGAGGGCAAAGTGCACTGCGACCGCGATGTCCTCGGCCCGCAGCATCTCTTCGGCGTTGATCTTCTCGCGCTGCTCGTCGGCGGGGATATCGGGATACTGGAAGTCGCTGCCGGTGAGCGCGGGCACCACGAGGCTGACCTTGATGCCGTCCTCCGACACCTCGCGCCGAAGGGCCTCGGCGAACCCGTGGACGCCAGCCTTGCAGCCCGCATAGACAGTCGAGCCGGGCCCAAGCTTGTGGGTGGAGTACGACCCGATGAGGACGATGTCGCCCTTGTCCTTCAGCTTCGCCACCGCCTTGTGCGCGCTGACGAGATAGGCGGTGAAGTCGGTCGCGATGGCGTAGCGCATCTCGTCCTCGCTCATGTCGGTCACGCCTTCGGCCGGGACGGCGGCGTTGACGACCGCGATGTCCCAGTCGCCCAGCGTTTCGTCGGCCTGCGCGAAGAAGCGGTCGAGCTGTTCGGGGTCCGAGACATCACAGGCGATGCCGCCGGCCTTGCCGACCTCGTTCATCCGTTCGAGCGCGTCGTCGAGATGGGCTTGCGTGCGGCCGCAGGTGAAAATCTCGACGCCGTAGCTTGCGAGCAGGATGCCGATCGCGCGGCCGATCCCCGTCGTGCCGCCGGTGATGATGGCTTTGCGCCCTTCCAGCGGAGTGCGCGCGGTGTGGGCATCGGACAGGTTGCGGGTATCGGCATCGGCCATCGTGTTCGTCTCCTCGGGGTTACGGGCAAGAGACGAACGCGGCAGGCCGGTGTTCCGAGGCTAAGGCCGCCAGTCGAGAAACCGGGCGAGCAGATCGAGGCCGTACGCCTGGCTCTTTTCCGGGTGGAACTGCACTCCGACGATGTTGTCGCGCGCCACCGCCGCGACCAGTCCGCCGCCGTGGTCGGTCATCGCGGCGACGTGATGACCGTCGGCAACGGCGAAGTGAAACGAGTGCAGGAAGTATGCTTCGCCTGCCTCGATCAGGGACGCGCCGTCCGCGTGGCGCATGGGCCGCACGTCGTTCCAGCCCATGTGCGGCACCTTGATGGCGGGATCGCTGCGCTCGATGGGCCGGACTTCCCCGGCAATCCAGCCGAGCCCCCTGGTCGTTCCGTGTTCCTTCCCCCGCGTGGCGAGAAGCTGCATCCCGACGCAAATGCCGAGGAACGGTACGCCCCCTTCGAGCACGCGCTCCTCCAGCGCCTCGACAAGGCCGGGAATGGCCTTCAGGCCGTTGGCGCAGGCCTTGAAGCTGCCCACCCCGGGCAGGACGATCCGCTGCGCTCCGCGCACGATGTCGGGATCGGCGGTCACGTGAACGTGACCCGCGCCCGCCGCCCGAAGCGCGTTGTGCACCGAATGGAGGTTGCCCGCGCCGTAGTCGATGAGGGCGATCGCTTCGGCCATGCGTCAGCCGCCCAGCTGGCCCTTGGTGCTCGGCACCGCACCGCCCTTGCGCGGGTCGATCTCCACCGCCGTGCGCATGGCGCGGGCGAAGCCCTTGTACAGCGCCTCGCAGATGTGGTGGTTGTTGGTGCCGTAGACGAGCTCGCAATGGAGCGTGATCCCGCACGCCTGGCTGATGGAGTGGAACCAGTGCTCGACGAGCTCGGTGTCCCACTCGCCCAGCTTTTCCTGGGTGAAGGCGGCCCGCCACACGAAATAGGGACGGCCCGAAATATCGAGCGCGACCCGGGCGAGCGTCTCGTCCATCGGCGAATAGACGCTGCCGTAACGCCCGATCCCGCCCTTGTCGCCGAGCGCCTGCGCGAGCGCCTGGCCCAGCGCGATGGCGCTGTCTTCGGTGGTATGGTGCTGGTCGACGTGGAGGTCGCCTTCCACGCGCATGGTCACGTCGATCAGCGAATGGCGGCTGAACTGCTCGGTCATGTGGTCGAGGAAACCGATACCGGTGGATACGTCGTACGCACCCGTCCCATCGAGATCGACCTCGACGAGGATCCTTGTTTCGCTTGTGTTGCGCTCGATACGTCCGGTCCGCATGCGGCGGGCCTATACGCGGCGGGCGGGGCGGTGCAAGCAATCCCCGCTTGTCGACAATCGTCAGCCGCTTTGCCGCTTGACCGCGCCCGCGGCCCAAGCCACCTGTGCACGCGATGAGCGACGACGAAGCCCCCGACAGCCTGATCCCCTACGACGAGATCGTGCAGGAAGCATTGCGCGCCGTGGTCGGCCGTGTGCTGGGCGAGGTGCAGGCATCGGGCGGCACGCTGCCCGGCAACCACCACTTCTACATCACCTTCAAGACCGGCGCGCCCGGTGTATCCATCCCGCCCCATCTCAAGGAGCGGTTCTCGGACGAGATGACCATCGTCCTGCAGAACAAATTCTGGGATCTGGGCGTGGACGACGACGGGTTCACCGTCGGACTCACCTTCAACCAGGTGCCTGCCAAGCTCGAGATACCGTTCGCGGCGATCACTGCGTTCGTGGACCCGGCGGTCGACTTCGGCCTGCAGTTCCAGGCGACCGTCGCCGACATGATGCCCGAAGCGCATGAGGCGGCCGAGAACGACTCGCCGGAACAGGCGCCGCATCCCGCCGTTACTGAAAGCGACGACGGATCGAACGTCGTCACGGTCGACTTCGGCCGCAAGAAGTAGGTTCGCGGCCCACCTTCCGGCGCCGCTCAGCAGGGGAGCGGCGGTGGCCAGCAAAACGAAAAAGCTCGGAGCGCGGATCAGCAGCAAGGGTAGTCGCGCGGTCGACCGGGCGATTACCAAAGCGAGCGGCAACGACACCGGCGTGCCCGGGCCCAGTCCGAACCCTGCGACCAATCTCATCATCCACGACGTGCTGCTGCGCGCCGGCGGTCGGCTGATGCGCACGACGCTGGAGAAGGGGTTGCTCGCCAATCGCTATGGCAAACACAGCGCCCAGAAGATGGTCGACAACCGCTCGGTCAAGCAGGCGCTGGCCGGCTATGCTGTCTCGCGTTTCGCCACCCGCTCGGTGCCCGGCGCGATCCTCGTGAGCGGCGGGCTGCTCGCCAAGACGCTGTTCGATCGCAGCCAGTCGCGCCGCTCGGCCAAGCGCGCGGGCGACAAGGCGCTGCGCAAGACGGAAGTCGACGAATAGGTTCGTCGCGGGGGTTGATTCGCCGGGCCGCTCGGGCGCAAGAGCGGCCATGCCCGATACCCAATCCGAAGCCTTAAAGCGCCGCGGCCTCATGTTCGTACTGTCGTCTCCGTCGGGCGCCGGCAAGACGACGATCAGTCGCATGCTTCTCGAAGCGGAGGACAGCATCAAACTGTCGGTCAGCGCGACGACCCGAACGCCAAGGCCGGGGGAAATCGACGGCGTCCACTATCACTTCGTCGACGAGGCGACCTTCGACCGGATGGTGGAGGAGGACGATTTCTACGAGTGGGCCCACGTTTTCGGCCACCGCTACGGTACGCCCAAGGGGCACATCCGCGGGGCGCTCAAGGACGGGCAGGATTTCCTGTTCGACATCGACTGGCAGGGCACGCAGCAACTCTACCAGAAGGACCGTCAGGACGTGGTCAGCGTCTTCATCCTGCCGCCCAGCCTGCCGGAACTGCGTCGCCGCCTCGAATCGCGCGCGCAGGACAGCGCCGACGTCATCGCGAGCCGCATGGACCGCGCCCGCGGCGAGATCAGTCACTGGGCGGAATACGAGTACGTCGTGATCAACGACGATGTCGACGCGTGCTTCGCGAAAGTGCGCGAGATCCTTCATGCCGAGCGGATGGAGCGCACCCGCCAGACCGGCCTCATCCCGTTCGTTCGGGAACTGATGGGCGGCTGAGGCCTCGGGGCCCAGCCCCGAGGCCTGCACCAAGCTGCCTCAGACCGCGTCGAGCGCCTGTGCGAAATCGGCGATGAGGTCGTCGGCATCCTCGATGCCGATGCTGATCCGCACCAGGTTGTCGCTGATACCGAGGCTTACCTTGCGCTCGTCGGGCACCGACAGGTGCGTCATCGAAGCCGGGTGGCTGGCGAGGGTTTCCGTGCCGCCGAGGCTGACCGCCAGCTTGGCGATCGTCAGCGAATCGAGGAAGCGGAAGCATTCGGCCTCGCCGCCCTTGATGAACACGCTGAAGGTCGAGCCGGCGCCCTTGCAGTGGCGCTCGTAGATGTCCTTCTGCCGCGCGTCCTCGATGAAGCCGAGGTAGCCTAGGCCCTCCACCTTCGGGTGGCCTCGCAGGAATTCACAGACCTTGACCGCGTTCTCACCCGCCCGGCTCATGCGCAGTTCGACCGTTTCGAGGCTGCGAAGGAGCATCCACGCGGTGTTGGGATCGGCGATGCCGCCCATCGTGTTGCGGAGCATGCGCACCGGCGTCACCCACTTGCTGGCGCCCGAGACGCTGCCCGCCACAAGGTCTGAATGGCCGCCGACGTACTTGGTCAGCGAATAGACGACGAGGTCGGCCCCCTGGTCGATGGGCTTGGCCCACAGCGGACCGAGGAAGGTGTTGTCGATCGCGATCGGACAATCGGGGCCCAGCGCCGCGTCGCGCGCCGCCGCCACAGCCTCGACGTCGACCAGCGCGTTGGTCGGGTTGGCCGGACTTTCGAGATAGATCATCGCCACCTTGCCGCCCTGATCGGCAGCCTGCGCCTTCGCCTTCGCGATGACCGCGTCGATTTCCTCGCGCGTCGCGCCGGCGGGGAAGTCCACATACGTCACGCCGAACCGGCTCATGTGCTTGGCGACGAAGCCTTCGCTCGCAGCATAGAGCGGGCCAGAGTGGACGATCACGTCGCCCGCGTTGCACAGCGCCAGCATCAGCACGCAGATCGCGGTCATGCCGCTCGAGAAGCACAGCGCTTCCTCCGCGCCGTCCCAGATCGCGAGGCGTTCTTCGAGGATCTGCTGGTTCGGGCCGTTGAAGCGGGAATAGACGAGGCCTTCTGCGCCGCCCGGACGCTTGCCGGTGATGCCCTCGAAGTGGCGCTTGCCGGCGGCCGCATTCTCGAACGCGAAAGTACTGGTGAGGAACATCGGCGGCTTGAGGCTGCCTTCCGATAGTGCCGGGTCGTAGCCTGCACCCATCATCAGCGTGGAGGGCGAAAGTTCGCGGTTCCCGATGCGGGTGACGGTGCTCTTGGGCTTGCGCGGGGGGGTCTTGGGATCGGCCATGGCGGTTCCTGCCTGTCGGTCCCAGGGAGGCGGGACCCAGAGGTGAGGGAGGCCGGGGCGCTCGCGCTCTAACCTCCGCAGAGCGCATCTCCGCCGGCTCGCCGGAAGGCCCGGCGGGTAGCGCCGCACGAAACCGATTTCAACCGATACCGGTCAG
Organism: Tsuneonella amylolytica; assembly: GCF_003626915.1. Taxonomy (NCBI): domain Bacteria; kingdom Pseudomonadati; phylum Pseudomonadota; class Alphaproteobacteria; order Sphingomonadales; family Erythrobacteraceae; genus Tsuneonella; species Tsuneonella amylolytica. Next base: position 529,306 of record NZ_CP032570.1, on the reverse strand, counting down.
GGCCGCCATACCCCATACGGCACCGACCAGCAGGAACGCGCCGGCAAGGTCGAGCCATAGCCCCGCCGCGAGCATGCGAGGCAGGGCGATCCGCCCGGTCGCCCACGCGATCGCGTTGGGTCCGGTCCCGGCGGGCAGCATGAAGCCCCAGCTGGCGGCGAGCGCGGCGGGCATGGCAAGCAGCACCGGGTCCGCGCCCAGCGCCACGCCGAGGCTGGCGACCACCGGCATGATCGCGCTGGCGGTCGCGACGTTGCTGGCGAATTCGGTGATCACGATCATCAGCGCGACCACCGCCAGCGCGACCACGATCAGCGGCACCGCGGCGAGCGGCAGCAGCGACTGGCCGAGCCAGTCGGCAAGCCCCGACCGGCTCATCCCGGCAGCAAGCGCAAGGCCGCCGCCGAACATCATGATGACGCCCCACGGTGCCCGGTTCGCCTCCAGCCAGGTCAGCAGCGGGCGGCCCGTCCCGTCGGGCAGGACGAACAGCAGCAAGCCGCAGAAGACCGCGATCGTCCCGTCAGTCAACGCGCCGGCGGGCACCAGCGGCTCGATCAGCGGCTGTGCAAGCCACAGTCCGAATGCGAGCGCGATGATCGGCAGTAGCCGCCGTTCGGGCGTGGTCCATGCGGTATGCGTGTCGATCGCGGCGCGCGCGGCAGCGACGTCGAACGGGTGTTCGGTCACGCGCTGGACACGCGCGATCAGCCACGCGGCGAGCGGAATGCCGAGGACGACGACCGGCAGGCCGTAGAGCGTCCATTGGGCGAAGCCGATGCGCGTGCCGGTCAGCTCGTCGATGAGGCCGACCGCGATCGCGTTCGTCGGGGAGCCCACGATGGTGCCGAGCCCCCCGATCGACGCTGCGAAGGCGATCCCCATCGGCAGCGCGCCCGAGAGGCCGTCGGCATTGCTTGCGTCGCTCCCGCCGCCCGCCAGGACCGCCGCGGCCATCGGCATCATGATGAGCGCGGTCGAGGTGTTGGAGATCACCATGCTCAGGATCGCCGCGGCCGCCATGAATGCGAGGAGGAGCCGCCGCTGGTCACCGCCCCCGCCGGCGTTCTTTAGCAACGCCAGCGCCAGCCTGCGGTGAAGCCCGGTCCGCTCGATCGCGAGTGCGATGAACGCCCCGCCGAGGATGAGGAACAGGATGGGGTCGTAGTATGTGCTGGCCGTCTCCTTGGCCGTCATCACGCCCGCCATGGGCATGACAAGGAACGGCAACAGCGCGGTGGCGGTCAGGGGCAGCGCCTCGGTCATCCACCATGCGGCCATCCAGACCACTAGGCCTGCAACGAGCCACGCCTGCGGCGGCATCCCGGCGGGGGCTGGCAGGACGACCGTCAGCGCGAAGGCGACAAGGCCCGCGACAAACCCGATGCTGCGTGCGTTCATGCGCGGTGTCTCCCCTCTCCGCCGGCGACCCTAGCGCAACCTTAAGCGCAGGCAACCGCCGGGTTCACGCGCCGGTCAACAGGCTCGCCCTAGGCATTCCGTCATGAAGAAGAAGCTCGCTTTGTTCGCCCCCGTCGCCGCGCTAGCCGCCGTGGTAGGCACCGCCGTCGCCGCCCAGGTTCCCGCCGAGGCGTGGTCGATCGGGCCGGTCATCAAGGGACGCAACTACTCGGTCGGTATGCCCTCGACCCTGCAGCCGACCCGCGACGGGCCGAGCTTTGCATTTCCCGGTCCGAGCCGAGCAAACGGCCACGTACATGCCGTGACCTTTCCCGTCCGCTCGCTCGAAGGCGCGAGCCGGCTGACATTGACGTATCGGATCGATGCAGCACCGGGCACGCGGTTCTACGGGCAGGAGAATGGCGGACCAGGCTGGCTCTCGCTGTTCTTCCAGCAACGCGGCGATAACTGGACCGCTCGCGGGCCCTACGAAACCTACCGCTGGTATTCGCCCAACAACCGCATTTCGACGCTCAAGCCCGGGACCCATACCGTGACCGTCGACCTCGACGAGGAATGGAATGCGGTCGTCGCGTGGAAACGGTCGGCCAATCCGGCGGCCTTCAACCGCGCGCTGGCTAACGCGGACAAGGTCGGGTTCGTCTTCGGTTCGAGTTCCGGGCTCGGCCACGGGGTCTACGCGACTGCACCGGCCCGCTTCACAATCATCGATTACCGGATCGAGTGATAACGACCAGCTAGCGCAAATTCACGCGCTCGATGTGCCACGCCAGTTCCTCCGGCGTGGCGCCAAGCACGTCGTTGACCCGCCGCAGGACCACCTCGCCGCTGTAGGTCTTTTTCGAGCCGTCGCGCGCCGTGCCGGTCACGGTCGTTGGCACGGTGTAGTATGACGATCCCGCCGCCCCCTCCATCTGCCCGCCGGGCACCGCGACCACGATGTCGTGCAGCGGCGCGAACATCGCGTTGAATGCAGCCTTCGAGGTCTGCGACCGGGCCGCTTCGCCCATCATCTCCCAGGACTGGTCGAATTCGCGCAGTTCGATCCCGCGCGCCCACGACAGGAGCACCGCGCGCGCGCCGGTCTCGGTCTTCGCCTTGTCCGGCACGGTGGGAGAGGGGGCAAGGTCGGGATAGCCGTCGTTCGTACCCGCGTACGGATCGGCCTTGGACGGATTGGTGCCGGTCGGCTCCGGATCGGTCATTGGCGGAAGGGTGGGGGCGGGCGAAGGCCGGTTTACGGTGCTGCCGGCAACGGAAGCCGTTTCCTCGCCCACGATATTGCCGGCGGACTGCGCCTGCTGCTGGCACGCGGCGAGAGCCAGCGCGCCGGACAGCAGAGCGAGGCGAGGGTTGCGAAACATGGGGACCTCCGGTGGCGACCTGTCGGTTGAACCGGCCAGGTCGCCCGGTAGTTCCGCTTACTTGGGTGCGAGCACCATCACCATCTGGCGACCTTCGAGGCGGGGAAACGCCTCGACCTTGGCGATCTCAGTAACGTCTTCCTGTACCCGGCGGAGCAGTTCGACGCCCAGTTCCTGGTGCGCCATCTCGCGGCCGCGGAAGCGCAGGGTCATCTTGACCTTGTCGCCTTCGCCGATGAACTTGTTCACGCTGCGCATCTTCACATCGTAATCGTGATCGTCGATGTTGGGACGCATCTTGATCTCTTTGATGTCCTGCGTCTTCTGCGTCTTGCGCGCGTGGTTCGCCTTCTTCTGCGCCTCGTAGCGGTGCTTGCCGACATCGAGGAACTTGGCGACCGGCGGATCGGCGTTGGGCGAGATCTCGACGAGGTTGAGGCCGACGTCGGCGGCCTGTTCGATCGCCTCGCGAGTGTACATCACGCCGAGGTTCTCGCCGTTCTCGTCGATGACGCGGACCTTGTCCGACTGGATCATGTTATCGTAGCGCGGGCCGCTCTTGACGGGCGGCTGTAACGAGCGCCGGGGGGGACGGGCTATGGGGCAGTCTCCTGAATTGCCGTTTCTTGTGCCGCGCTACTTAGGGAGAAATGCGGCCGCGCGAAAGGGGCGTCGCTCAGGCGGCTGCACGCCACAGGGGAAATGTGGCAAGCTTGCCACCGGCGGGGACGACCGCGTCGATCGCGCGGGCCGGCTGCAGGGCCTTCAGGATCGCCGGGTCCGCCGCATCCATTCCGCCGGTGAGCGCGCCGTAGGCAGGCAGGATCATCCGGCCCGACCCGTCGCCGTCGCGGCTGATCACCGCGCAGGGCCGGCGTATCTTGCGGGCGCGGACGGTTACGTGGAGGCGGGGGTGGTAGTGGCCCGATAGTTCGGGACGCTTCTCGCCCGGAGTGGCGCGGTGGCGGAGGACGAGGCCGGCTATATGCAGTTCCTCGGCCAGAGTGCCGCCGACCTTGGCCTCCATTGCGTGGCCGTCCTTGCCGACATCGTGGTTGCCGGTGATCCATACCCAGTCGGTCGCGCGGGTCAGCGCTGCCAGCATCCCGGCCGCGTGCGGCTCCAGCCGCTCGCTCCCGTGCGAATCGTGGAAGTTGTCGCCGAGCGTGTAGACGCGGCGCGCGCCGGTCTCGCGGATGGCGAGGGCCAGCCGTTCCAGCGTCTCACGGCTGTCGTAGGGCGGCAGCAACTGGCCGTGGCGGGCGAAGAAGCTCGCCTTTTCGAGGTGCAGGTCGGCCACCAGCAACGCCTGTTCGCGCGGCCAGTACAGCGCGCGGCCCTGCGTGATCGCGAATTCCTCGCCAGCGAACGAAAGGGGAACCATGGGCCCGCTATTGCAGCACCGGATTCCGCTTGGCAAGGGGGCGTGCATGACCGACTGGACCCCTTATACCGCCCGCGCGAAGGATTGGTTCGAGACCTTGCGCGACCAGATCTGCGCCGAGTTCGAGGCGATCGAGCGAGAGGCAGGATCGGACGCAGCCTTCGAATATACCCCGTGGAGCCGCGAGGAAGAGGGGAACGAAGAGCCCGGCGGCGGCGTGCGCGGTGTCATGAAGGGCAAGGTGTTCGAGAAAGTCGGCGTGAACGTGTCGACCGTCCACGGGAACTTTGCCCCCGGCTTCGCGAGCACGATCAACGGCGCCGACGACGACAATCCCGGCTTTACCGCAACGGGCATCAGCCTCGTGGCGCATATGGCCAACCCGCATGTGCCTGCGGTGCACATGAATACGCGGTTCCTCGTCACCGGCAAGGCGTGGTTCGGGGGCGGGGCGGATCTCAACCCGCCGCTGCCCTACGACGAGGATACGGCCGACTTCCACGCCGCCTTCCGCGCTGCCTGCGCCGGCCACAACCCGACCTATTACGACCGGTTTTCGAAATGGGCGGAGGAATACTTCTTCATCCCGCACCGGGGCGTGGCACGCGGAGTGGGCGGCATCTTCTACGATCACCTGGAATGCACCGGAGACGACGGCGGCGACGCGGCGTTCGAGCGCAACTTCGCCTTCACGCAGGATGTCGGCCGCGCATTCCTCGACGTCTATCCCCGGCTCGTGCGGCGCAGGATGCGGTCCGAATTCACGCCCGAGGAAGAACGCCGGCAACTCGAATGGCGCGGCCGGTATGCCGAGTTCAATCTGGTCTACGACCGCGGCACCCTGTTCGGGCTCAAGACCGGCGGCAACATCGACGCCATCCTGATGAGCCTGCCGCCGCGGGCGGTGTGGAGCTGACCTAGCGCTGCGGTCCCCAGACCCGGACCCAGTCGACCTCCATCGCCAGTTCGCCGCGCTTCACCCGGTCGACGGTGGATTGCGGAATGCCGTAGTACGGCTGCGTGATGCCGTTGACCTTGCCCGGATAGGCACCGCCCATCGCGAAGTTCAGGATGATGTGCTCGGGCGTGTCGTAGACCCACTTGCCGTAGTGTTCGACCATCGCGCGCGTCACCCTGTAGGTCGGGCGGCCGTCGATCGAGAACTCGACATGGTCCGGCGTCCAGTCGGCTGCGTAGGTGTGCCAGCCGGTCACGTCTTCGCCTTCGGGAAAGTAGAACCGGTCGACGAACGGTGTCTCGCCCGAATAGCCGGGACCATGCATCGCGGTGCCGGTCCACGACTTGTCGCCGATATATTCCATGATGTCGATTTCGCCGGTGTTCGGCCACTGGCCACCGCCGAGCAGCCAGAACGCCGGCCAGACCCCGACGGCGTCGGGCATCCGGATGCGCGCCTCGGCCTTGCCGTAAGTGAACTCGAACTTGCCTTGGGTCACGATCCGTCCGGCGATGAAATCGGCCTTGCGCTTCGCGTTGGTGTCGAGCCCCGGTGCGAAGCGCGGGGTCAACACGAGCTTGCCGTCCCGGACCTCGATCACATCGGGGCGGTCGAGGTAGGCCTGCTGTTCGTCGTTGACCCAGAAATCTGCCCCGATAGGGGTCCATTTCGCGCGGTCGAGCGCGGTGCCGTCGAATTCGTCGGAGAACAGGAGGGCGCGGCCCGCGTCCGGCTGCGTGGCCGGGCGATCCGGACCGATTGTCGTGCACCCGGCAAGCGCGATTGCCGCGAATGCGACGCTGAGCTTCATCTTCATCGAAATTCCCTCCCACCACGCCATGCCGACGCTTCTGATAACGTTCTCATATCGGCTTGCGGGGTTGCTGCCAAGGGCCGGATGCGCCACCTCGGGAGCCGCCGGGCAACTCGCACGTTGGCCCTTCGTCGCATCAAACCGGGAATTCGCATGTATCGTCCGTTGAGTTCGCTCGCCCTCCTCCTCGCCGCCACCGCCTGCACCACGATGAACCGCGAAAGCCCCGCGACGACCGCTATGGTCGCCCCCGTGCTGACCACTGCCGACGCGGTCGACGATGCGACTTTTGCCCGGCCGCAAGTGGCACGGGTAACCCACGTCGATCTGGATCTCGCGCTCGACTTCGCGGCAAAGGCCGTGGGCGGCACCGCGACGCTCGACGTATTGGCAGCACCCGATGCGCAGACGCTGGTGCTCGACGATCGGGGTCTCGTGATCACCCGGATCACCGATATGGCAGGCAGAGACCTGCCCTATACGGTAGGGACCTCGGTCGAGGACAAGGGTGCGCCGCTGACGATCGAGATGGGGCCCGGCCCGATCAATCGTAAGATCCGGATCCAGTATTCGGCCGCGCCGGGGGCCGAGGCGTTGCAGTGGCTGAGCCCCGAACAGACTGCAGGCAAGCAACATCCATTCCTGTTCAGCCAGGGCCAGGCAATCCTCAACCGCACCTGGATTCCCACGCAGGATAGTCCCGGTATCCGCCAGACCTGGACTGCTCGGATCACCGCGCCGGAACCGCTCGATGTGATCATGAGCGGCGTTCGGCAAGGCGAACCCGAAGACATAGGCAACGGTCGTCGCGCATTCCGATTTGCGATGGACAAGCCGGTTCCGCCGTACCTCATCGCGATCGCTGCAGGCGACATCGACTTCCAGTCGGTCGGCCCGCGTACGGGCGTCTGGGCCGAACCCGTCACGCTAGCGCGTGCAGCCGCGGAGGTGGGCGACACCGAAAGCCTCGTGACGGCGGCCGAAGGGCTCTACGGCCCCTATCGCTGGGGCCGGTACGACATGATCGTCCTGCCGCCGTCTTTTCCCTACGGCGGGATGGAAAACCCGGTGATGACGTTCCTCACGCCGACATTCATCGCCGGCGACCGGTCGAACAACGGACTCGTTGCGCACGAACTCGCGCACAGTTGGTCCGGAAACCTCGTGACCAACGCGGTGTGGGCGGACAGCTGGCTCAACGAAGGCGTCACGTCGTACTTCGAGAACCGCATTACCGAGCAGGTCTACGGCAAGAAACGCGCCGAGCAGGAAGCGGCACTCGCCTTTGCCGGTATCGAGGAAACGCTCGCCGAAGTCGGCGCCGATGCACCCGGCACTGCGCTCCACCACAAGACCTCGGGAGAGGAGATCGGCAGCGCGATCACCTACGACAAGGGTCACTTCTTCCTACGCACGGTCGAGAGTATCGTCGGACGCGAGAGGTTCGACGCGTGGCTACGCCAGTGGTTCGACAATCATGCGTTCCAGCCGGCGACGAGTCAGATGTTCTACGACGACATGATGCGCAACCTGGTCGCATCTCAGGCGGAAGCGGACCGGCTCGCCTTGCGCGAATGGATCTTCGAACCGGGGCTGCCCGCCAACGTGGCGCGGCCCGATCCCGCCGCCTTCGCCGAGGTCGATGCCGCAGTCGAAGCCTATGAGCGGACCGGCACGATCCCCGCACGCTATTCCGATTGGACGAGTGCCGAGCGGATGCGATTCCTCGACAACATTCCCAAGCAGCGCACGAACGCCCAGTTGGCTACCCTCGACCGCGCGCTCGGATTGTCGGGTTCGCAGAACAACGAGATCGTGTTCCTCTGGCTCGAACTCGCGCTTGCCAATCGCTACGAGCCGGCGTTGCCGCAGGCCGAGGCGTTCCTTGCCCGGGTGGGCCGGGCCAAGTTCGTGCGGCCGCTGTTCCAGGCTATGTGGAGCGAGGGCGAGTGGGGCCGTGCGCAAGCAAGGCGGATCTATGCCACGACCCGGCCGGGGTATCACGCGGTGACCCGCGGCGCGGTCGATCGCATCGTGAACGCCAAGGGCTGAGGCGGTCGTCCGCGTTTTCGCTTGCAGCGCCGTAGCGGTTGACCCCATCTAGATCCGCGATGCTGAGGCAGTACGAACTGGTCGAACGGGTCAAGGAGTACGATCCGGACGCCGACGAGGCGCTGCTCAACCGCGCCTACGTTTACACCGTGCAGAAACACGGCACGCAGAAGCGGGCCAGCGGCGACCCCTATTTCAGCCACCCGGTCGAAGTCGCGGGGCTGATGACCGACCTCAAGCTCGATCTCGAAACGATCATCACCGCGCTGCTCCACGACACGGTGGAAGACACGCTGGCGACGATCGACGAGGTCGAGGAACTGTTCGGCGGCGATGTCGCGCGGCTGGTCGACGGGGTGACCAAGCTCAGCAAGATCGAGGCAATGCCCGAGAACGAGCGGGCGGCGGAGAACCTGCGCAAGTTCCTGCTCGCGATGAGCGAGGACATCCGCGTGTTGCTGGTGAAGCTGGGCGACCGGCTGCACAACATGCGCACGTTGCACTACATCAAGTCGCCGGAAAAACGGCAGCGCATCAGCCGCGAGACGATGGACATCTATGCCCCCCTCGCGGAACGGGTGGGGATGTACGAATACATGCGCGAGATGCAGATGCTCGCGTTCGAACAGATCGAGCCCGAAGCCTACGCCACCATCACCGGCCGGCTCGCGCAGATCAGGGCGCAGGACGGCGGGCAGGTCGACGCGATCGCGCTGGCGATCAAGCAGGCGCTGGCGGAGAACGGCCTCAAGGTCGAGGTTTCGGGCCGCGAAAAGCACCCGTATTCGATCTGGCGCAAGATGGCCGAACGCCACGTCAGCTTCGAACAGGTCACCGACATCATGGCCTTCCGCGTCATCGCCGAAAGCGAGGCGGATTGCTACGCCGCGATGGGCGTGCTGCACACCACGTGGCAATTCATCCCGGGCCGCTTCAAGGATTACATCTCTACGCCGAAATCGAACGGCTACCGCAGCCTGCACACCAGTCTCGTCTACGAGAACGCCATGCGGGTGGAGGTGCAGATCCGCACCAAGGAGATGCACCGGACCAACGAGTTCGGCCTCGCCGCGCACTGGGCCTACAAGCAAGACGAGCGCCCCGACGGGCAGGTCGGCTGGCTGCGCGACCTCATCGAGATCGTCGACGCCAGCCACGACGCCGAGGAGCTGCTCGAGCATACGCGGATGGCGGTCTACCAGGACCGCATCTTCGCCTTCACCCCCAAGGGCGCACTGTTCCAGCTGCCCAAGGGCGCGACGCCGGTCGACTTCGCCTTCGCCGTGCACAGCGAACTCGGCGCGCAGACCGTGGGCGCGAAGATCAACGGGCGGCATATGCCGCTGCGCACGGTACTCAACAACGGCGACGTGGTGGAGATCATCAAGGCCAAGACCGCCGAGCCGCAGATGAGCTGGCTGGGCTTCGTCGCCACCGGCAAGGCGCGGGCCTCGATCCGCCGCTCGGTCCGCCTCAAGGAGCGCGAGGAGGTCGCCGCCCTCGGCGCCAAGCTGTTCGACGAGATTGCCGGCCGCGTGCCCGCCAAGATCGGCAAGAAGGCCGTGCGCGAGGCGGTCAAGCGGCTCGACCTGGAGGACGAGGACGAGCTGATGTTCCTCGTCGGCGCCAACAAGCTGAGCGACCACCGGGTGATGGAAGCACTGGTTCCCGGCAGCACCGCGGGGCTCGAGGAAGACGGGCAGTGGGCCAAGCAGGAAAAGGCGATCTCGATCCGCGGGCTGACCCCCGGCGTCGGATTCCGCCTGGCCGAATGCTGCCGGCCGGTGCCGGGCGACCGCATCGTCGGCCTGCGCCGCGAAGGCCAGCCGGTGGAGGTGCACGCGATCGACTGCCTCGAACTCGCCAGCGGGATCGACAGCGACTGGATCGACCTCAACTGGGGCAAGGGCAGCCACGGCGCGATCGGGCGGATCAGGGTCATCCTCTACGACCGGCCCGGCACGCTTGCGGAGATGGCGGCGATCTTCAACCAGAACCATTCCAACGTCGTCGCCCTGGCGCAAAGCCAGCGCGACCCGCCATTCTCGACTTACGATGTGGAACTGGAGGTGCAGGACCTCGCGCACCTCACCCGCATCATCAGCGCGCTGAGGGCCAACGATTCCGTCGCGCAGGCCGAGCGGCTGTGATTACCCGATGATCGTCGGGCTCGACCATGTGCAACTGGCGATGCCGCGGGGCGGGGAGGACGCGGCGCGGGGCTTCTATCGCGACGTCCTGGGCTTTGCCGAAACGCCGAAGCCGGCCGGTCTCGTCAAGCGCGGGGGCTGCTGGTTCGAGGCGGGCGGGGTGCATCTCCACCTTGGTGTCGAAGACCCCTTCCGCCCCGCGAAGAAGGAGCACCCGGCGCTGCTCGTCGCCGACCTTGCCGGGCTCCGCGCACGATTGACCGACGCGGGTGTGATCTTTGCCGAAGGCACGCCGCTCGATGGCTACGAGCGCGGCGACGTGCACGACCCGTTCGGCAACCGCATCGAACTGATGCAGAAGCTCTAACCGCCGCCATGCGCGTCGCGCTGTTCGAACCCGAGATCGCCGGGAATGTCGGCGCGGTGCTGCGGCTTGGCGCGTGTCTGGGCGTCGCGGTCGATCTCATCGAACCGATGGGCTTTGCATGGGACGACCGGCGCGTGCGGCGCACCGCGATGGATTACATTGATCACGTCGAAATCGTGCGGCACGCGGGCTTTGCCGCCTTTCGCGAAACGATCGGCGCGGCGCGGCTGGTGCTGTTCACCACCAAAGCCGAGCAATCACCCTACGATTTCGCGTTCGCGCCGAGCGACGTGTTGCTGTTCGGGAAGGAAAGCGCGGGCGTGCCGCCGCACGTCTTCGATGCCAGCAACGAACGGCTGCGCATTCCGATGAGCCCCGAGGTCCGCTCGATGAACCTCGCCTCGTCGGTTGCGTTGGTGATGGGCGAAGCGCTTCGGCAGACGGGAGGGCTGCCGGGTTAGCCTTCGCTCGCCGGTACCTGCCGCATGGGTACCGGGATGTTGCACACGTCCGCTCCGCCCGCGAGCACGATGAAGAACGGATCGCGCCGATTGGCGCGCGCCTCGGCGTAGCGGGCGAAAGTGTCGCTCTCGGTCGAGAGGTACTGGTAAGCGGGCAAGCCTTCCACATCGCTGCCGAGCCGGATCGCGGCGATGCCGGTGCGCTCCTCGGGCGTTTCGTAGAAGCCCAGCGGCCCCGTGCCACGCGGCAGGGTGGAGAGATGCTCGATCCCCTCTATCACCCGTCCGACCACCGCGATGTTGCGATCGAGATGCCGCGGCGCATGGCCGATTACGCTATAAAGCTCCGCGCCGGTGCCAGCGTCCGGTGACATTCCGCGGCCCACGCCGACGCTTCCGTAGCAGTGGACGGGCCATGCCTCGAGGGCGTTGTCCGCGATGGCCCAACCCTTGTGAACACCGGCCTGTCGAGCGAAGGGGTCCGGCAGGGCGCGGGCATCGAAGGTCACTCCCGCCGGGGGCGGGGCTAGCGCGGCGACCGCCCAAGGAGCCACATAGTCGCTTTCCGAAGTCGGCTGCATCCCCTTCGGCAGCGCTTTTGCCTTGGCCGCGTCTTCCCCGTCGGGGTCGCCCCACTGGACGACGTAGTTGTCTTGGCTCCGCACGATCGCGAGGCCGTCCCACCATTGCGCCTTCGCCAGCGTACGGATGTTCGCGACCCACGGCTGGCTGAACGGCGGCGGCATGAGCTGGATGACGACACGGCGCGCCTTGCCGCGCGCATCCGGCGCGAGATCCATCACCAGCAGGTCCTCGGGCGCGATGGCCATCCATTCGCTCAGCGGTGCTGCGGAGACGATCTCGCCGGGGGAGGGCGCGGCGGGCGCCTCCGCCTGTTGGGCGAGGGCGGGGGCGGCAAGCAGCGCGGCGGCAAGGATCAAGGTCGCTTTCATGAGCATGGGTTGTGCCATGAATGCGTACGAACACAAGACTAGTCCGCCTGATCCTCCAGCGCATGCATGTCGTCGTCGCTCAGCCCGAAGTGATGGCCGATCTCGTGGATCACGACGTTCGCGATCAGGTGTTCGAGGTCGTGCCCGTCGGCGATCCATTCGTCGAGGATCGGCTGGCGGAACAGGCGCACCCGGTTCGGCATCTGGCCCGACATCTCGATCGACTGTTCGGTCATGCCGATGCCTTCGAACAGGCCGGTCAGCTGGAAGGGGTCCTCGATCCCCATCGCGGCGAGCGTTTCCGCGTCGGCAAAATCCTCGACGCTCATCACCACCTCGCCGGTGTGTGCGGCGAACTCTGCCGGCAAGCGGGCCAGCGCGGCGCGGGCGATGGCCTCGAACTCTGCTGGGGAGGGCGGGGTGCCGAACTTTCGCATCATCGCTGCGATATGGGCGCGCCGCCCGCGCTTGTCAGCCCGCCAGCACATGGCTAGGGGCGCGCTTCCAGTGCGATTTAAAGGATCGCCTGATTCACGGCTCGTGTTTCCCGCGATCCGATCAGGCTCAAGCGGAGCGGTGGCCGAGTGGTCGAAGGCGCTCGCCTGGAAAGTGAGTATACGTCACAAGCGTATCGAGGGTTCGAATCCCTCCCGCTCCGCCAGCCTTCGAAACAAGCGAAATGTAGGATCTCGGCGTCATTGGTGGCTATGAGGTCAACCGACGTCGCATCTATGATCTGACATCGGCGGACCGAGCATTCCCGGTTGTCCGCGTGACCTGGCACGACGCCATGACATCGCCGAGCATCCCGGCCAATTCGCCTGAGGTCATGTTGGCGATCGGTGGTATTTTGGTGACCTCGCGGGCGAAAGCGATGCCGACCAGCATCGACCCGAACAGCGCCGCTTGATCGGGCGGCAGCCCGGTTACCCGCGACTGATGCGGGCGAACCTTGTTCTCGAAAAACTGCCTCATCAGGTCGGCAGCCCTGTCATCGGAAGCGGCGGCGCGAAGCAGGCCGAAGAACGTGCGGTCCGTGTGCCAGTTTTCGAGAAGCGCTTCGGCAACCGAGACGAGGTCGGCTCGTTCGCCCGAATGGGCATCGGGAAACGTTTCCAGCGGGGATTGGACCGCGGCAGTGAACAGATCGCGCTTCGACCCGAAATAGCGAATGACCAGCGCCGGGTCGCATCCGGCCTCGGCCGCAATCGCGCGGATCGTGGTCCGGTCGAAACCCTTGCTGGCGAAGAGTTGGCGGGTGGCGGCCAGGATCCGGTCCCGGGTGTCGTCGGCCGATCGTTTCGGTGGTGTCATGCGCGAACGTATATCAACGAGCGTTGACTTCCGCAAACGCGCGACTAATTCAACGCCCGTTGACCAATTGCGATTCGGAACCGTTGTCACCGAGCGGCGGGTCAGGGTGGACATGACGAACTTCATCTCGCGGACGAGACTGTCGGAGTGGAGGCGAACCCGTTTCGCTTCGCTGGCGCTGGCGGTCGTGCTTTCCGGGTGTGCGGCTCCGGACGGGGGTGAACGCCCTGTCCTGAGCACGCCCGCACAACTCGAGAGCCGGAAGTCCCTTTCCATTGGACCGATCGCCGACGCTTGGCCGCACGATCGCTGGTGGCAGCGATACGGCGACGCCCAGTTGAATGCCCTGGTGGACGAGGCCGTGGCCAACTCGCCGACCGTCGCCGAGGCCGCCGCCCGTGTGCGCACGGCAGAGGGCTTGGTGCGCCGGGCGGGCGCCGCCGGATCGCCGCAATTCGGCCTCGCCGGCGAAGGCGGTTTGAAGAAGCAGAGCTACAACAACGGCATCCCGGCACAGTTCGTACCGAAGGGCTGGAAAAGCTATGGCAGCCTCGCCCTCAACGGTGACTTCGACCTCGATCTGTGGGGTCGCAACCGCGCGGCGCTGGCTGCGGCGACATCCGACGCGCTGGCCGCACAAGTCGATGCGCGGCAGGCGGCGCTCGCCCTGCAAAGCAATGTCGTGGAAACCTATGCCACGCTGGGCGTCCTGTATCTCGAAGATGACTTCCTGGTCCAAGCGGTCGAGGTACGAGAGGCGAGCGCCGCGCTCTATGCCAAGCGGTATGCTGGCGGTCTCGACAGCCAACTCCCACAGCGGCAGGCGGAAGCCGCCGCCGCAGGCGCGGCTGCGGCGCTCGAGGCGAACGAGGAGCGCATCGCGCTCCAGCGCAACGTCCTGGCGGCCTTGTTGGGCGCGGGACCTGACCGCGGCCTCGCCATCGAGCGGCCGAAAGCTGTCGGTCCGTTCGCGCGCATACCGCTTCCCGCAGACGCCGGGATCGCGCTAGCCGGCCGCCGGGCGGATATCGTGGCGGCGCGGTTGCGGGTCGAGGCGCAAGGCAGCCGGATCGACGAAGCGCGGGCCGCGTTCATGCCCGACATCAGCCTGCGCGGGCTGCTGGGGTTCATGTCGCTCGGGATCGCCAACCTCTTCGATCGCGGAAGCGACTTCGGGCAAACGACCGGAGCGATCAGCCTGCCGATCTTCGACGGCGGCGCGCTGCGCGGCAATCTCGAACAGACCGGGGGCCGATACGACGAACTGGTCGCGCAGTACGACGCGACCGTGGTCGAGGCTCTCAAGGAAGTGGCCGATGCGCTCGCCAGCCGGTCGAGCGTGGACGAACAGACGCGGGAAGCGGAGCGGGCCGCGAGTGCGGCTGCCGATGCCTATCGCCTCGCCGATATTCGCTATCGCGGAGGTCTGACGACGTATCTCGACGTCCTGTCGGCCCAGACCGCGATGATCGATGCGCAGAGGACCGCGCTCCAAACGCGGTCGCGCCTTCTGCTGACAGACATCCAACTCGTGCGCGCGCTGGGCGGCGGTTATGCCGATGCCCGGGGGGACGCGCCCGTACCCCGGGGTAAACGCCCATGACAGAAACGTCCGCATCCCCCTTGGCCGAACCGAACGATACGCCCGCCGACGGTCAGGAGCCTGTCGTTCCCACCTCGAAACGGCGCGGCCTGTTCATTAAGCTGGCGGTGGTCGTAGTGGTGCTCGGGGCCATATGGCTTGCATACGAACTCGTGATCGGGACCCGTACGGTCTCGACCGACAACGCCTACGTGCAGGGTCAAAACGCGATGGTCACCCCGCTCGTAGCGGGCCAGATCGTCGCCGTTCCGGTCGTTGAAACCCAGACGGTCAAGAAGGGGCAGGTTCTGCTGCGCATCGACGATACCGACCAGCGTATCGCGTTCGACCGGGCCCGTGCCGACTTGCTGGCGGCGCGCCGGGGCTACGACGCGGTGCAGGCCCAGGGCCGGGCGCAGTGGCAGCAGGCGGCCGCCCAGGGTGCCATGGTGACTGAGGCCCGCGCGCAGCTTTCCGCGGCGCGCAGCGAACTAGCGAAGGCGCAAGTCGACTACGATCGGCGCCGCGCATTGCAGGGGACCGGCGCGGTGTCCGCCGACGAGGTGACGGCGGCAGCCGCTGCCGTGCAGACCGCACGGGCTCGGGTCGAGCAGGTTTCCGCGTCGGTCGCGCAGCAGGAGCGCCAGCGCCAGGCCGCGATCGCCAATCGGGCCGCAACCCTTGCGCCGATCACCGGCAGTTCGGTCGACAGCGCGCCAGCAGTGCAGCAGGCCGCCGCGGCGCTGGAGGCTGCGCGCATCGACCTGGAACGGACGGTCGTGCGCGCACCGGTCGACGGAGTTGTCGCACAGTTGTCGGCCCAGGTCGGACAGATGGTGCAGCGCGGAGCACCGGTGATGACCGTGGTTCCAGTCGGCCAGCTTTATGTCGACGCGAACTTCAAGGAGAACCAGCTCGGCAAGGTCAGGGTCGGCCAGGCCGCGACGTTGACGTCCAGCTTCTATGGCGGAGACGTCGTCTTCCACGGTCGCGTCATCGGGTTTGCCGGGGGCACCGGCGCCGCCTTCGCACCGATTCCCGCTCAGAACGCGTCGGGCAACTGGATCAAGGTGGTACAGCGGTTGCCGGTTCGGATCGCGCTCGACCCGAAGGAACTCGCCGCTCACCCCCTTCGCGTCGGCTTGTCGATGGACGCCGAAATCGACGTCGCGGGCGGCGACTGATGGCACCCCGCGCCGGAGCGACACCCGACATCGGTCCGCATTCCGGCAGCGCCCCGCTTACCGGGTCGCGACTTATCCTGGCGGGCCTCACGCTCGCGCTCGCGAACTTCATTGTCGTGCTCGACACGACGGTGGCCAACGTATCGATCCCGCACATCGCCGGCGGTATCGGCGTTTCGGCCAGCCAGGGTACGTGGGTCGTCACCAGCTATTCGGTCGCCGAAGCGATCTGCGTCCCGCTGACGGGATTTCTGGTCAAGCGGTTCGGCGCCCTGCGCGTTTTCCTGTCGTCCTTGCTGGGGTTCGGCGTCTTCTCGACTTTGTGCGGGCTCGCCCCGAACCTCGGGCTGCTGGTGCTGTTCCGGCTGGGGCAGGGCTTTGCCGGCGGCCCGCTCATGCCGCTTACCCAGACGATGTTGCTGACGATCTTCCCGCCGAAGCAGCGCCCGGCGGCCATGGCGCTCTGGGCAATGACGACCGTCGTGGCACCGATCGTCGGCCCGATCTTGGGTGGCTGGATCAGCGATCACACGACCTGGCGGTGGATCTTCTTCATCAACATCCCGGTCGTGGCGCTGTGTTTCTTTGGCGTCGTCACTCTCCTGCGGGGGCACGATACCGGCAAGGAGGATAAGGTCACGATCGATAAGATGGGCCTGGCGCTGCTGGTCGTATGGGTGGGCGCGCTTCAGTTCATGCTCGACAAAGGCGCGGAATCGGACTGGTTCGGGTCTCCGTTGATCGTCGCCTGCGCGGTGGTCGCGATCGTGGGTTTCGCCGCGTTTCTCATTTGGGAATTGACCGACCGCAACCCGATCGTGGACATCTCGGTATTCCGCCATCGCGGTTTTGCCGCCAGCGTGGTGACGATGGCGCTCGGCTTCGGCAGTTTCTTCGCCACCGTCGTCATCACCCCCCAGTGGCTGCAGCAATGGATGGGATACACCGCCACACAGGCCGGCATCGCGACCGGGGTCAACGGCCTGTTTGCGGTGATGACGGCACCATTGATCCCGCGTTTGATGAAGAAGTTCGATCCGCGCCTGCTCGTGTTCCTCGGACTGAGCTGGCTTGCCACGATGAGCGTGCTGCGATCCTTCTGGACGACGGATTCGACGTTCTTCGTCATCATGCTGCCTCAGCTGTTGCAGGGTGTCGGCATGACAGCGTTCTTCGTGCCCATCACCGTCATCAGCCTGGGCGCGGTGGAGCCGCGGGAAACCGCGTCTGCCGCCGGCATCCTGAGCTTCGCCCGCTCGCTGGCAGCGGCGATGGGTACGTCGATCTACACCACGGTGTGGGGCGACCTCGGCCGCAGCGACCAGACCGCACTGGCGGGCGCCGCAAACGACGCGGCGAGCACGATCGCGACGATGGAGCGTGGTGGGCTCGATCATTCGGCTGCGGTGGCGGCATTCGGGCGGCAGGTGGAGGCACAGGCAACCATGCTGGCGACCGAACATGTGTTCCAGATCATCGCGGTCGCATTTGTGATTGCCGCCGCCACCGTGTGGCTTGCGCCCAAACCCCCGACAAACGTGGATACGAGTGCTGCCCACTAGACTTCGTTCCGAGAGCGAAGCCCGAAGCGGCTGGCTCTGATCCCGGATCAGGCAGCCGCTGGTCCGACCCCGAGCGTTTCTGAATTCAGCTTGCGGCGTGGAAACGCCCGGACGTGGGTTGATCAAGGTTGCCCGATGGAACGATCGGTCCGCGCAATCCTTCTGAATGTAAGGGTCGGCGACGGCTTACTTCGCAGTCGGCATCCTGAAATGAAAGGATCGAAGCGTGAGTGACACCGACAAGACCGTTGGAGAAGGTGGACCCAAAAAGAGGGACGCCGCCGGGGGGAAGGTTACGAGGGATCCCGCGCTGCAGAAGGAAAACCGGCAGGCGGTGAAGAACCAGAGCTCCGTCAATCCCGAGCAGTATCCGGATCGCGGGGACACCCCGGTCTGACAGTTCGAGCATCATGCTAATCCGGATGGTTTCGCGCATGTCTTCACGCGCCCATCCAGACCGAACAGAGTCGAGAACGCAGGCAGTCAGTCTGCAGAAAAAGGACGACAAGATGGACCGAACGAAAAGCACAGGCGGCGCAGCAGTTGCTGTGGGACTGGCACTCGGAGGCTTGGCTCTCGGGTCCGTCCTGTCGGCAAAGACGCGCAAGGGCAGAGCGTCCGATGATGCGCCCGGCTTTGCCGCCCGCCGCGGCCGCTTCGGGGACTACGACGTCGTCGGCCGGACTGTCACCATTCGCAAGCCGCGTACCGAACTGTTCGCTTTCTGGCGCGATTTCGAGAACCTCCCCGCCTTCATGGAGAACCTCGAAAAGATCGAGGTCGACGACGCGAAGGCGGGCACGGCGACATGGCATATCAAGGCCCCAGCCGGCCGCACGGTAGCGGTTAAGACCGAAGTCGTGAGCGAGAAGGACGGCGAATTGATCGCGTGGCGATCGGTCGAGGGGTCGGACATCGATACCGAAGGTCGCGTCACTTTCAAAGATGCCCCGGGCGAGCGCGGTACGCGTGTCGGACTGATCGTCGCCTACAAGCCGCCCGCGGGCGAACTGGGCCGGGCGATCGCGAAGATGTTCCTGCGCGAACCGGAAATCCAGGCGCGCCACGACCTCAAGCGCTTCAAGATGCTGATGGAAGCGGGCGAGATCGCCACTTCCGCCCGCACCCCCGACCAGACCCGCGCCGCCAAGCAGGAGAATGCAGCATGAAAGCCCTGACCTGGCATGGGACCAAGGATGTGCGGGTCGACACTGTCGACGATCCCGAGATCATCAATCCGCGCGACGCGATCATCAAGATCACCAGCACGGCGATCTGCGGTTCCGATCTCCATCTCTACGACGGCGTTATCCCCGGCGTGAAACCCGGCGACGTACTCGGCCACGAGTTCATGGGCGAGGTCGTGGAGACCGGCAAGGACTCGACGCTCGAGAAGGGCCAGCGCGTGGTAGTGCCGTTCACGATCGCGTGCGGCGGCTGCTTCCACTGCAAGAGCCAGCAGTACTCGGCCTGCGACAACTCGAACCCCGTCGAAAAGCAGGACATGTCGGCGACGCTCTACGGCCAGCCGATGAGCGGGCTTTTCGGATATTCGCATCTCACCGGCGGATATTCCGGCGGTCAGGCGGAATACGTCCGCGTGCCGTTTTCCGACGTGGGACCGATCGTCGTTCCCGACCATCTCGACGACGACAAGGTCCTGTTCCTGTCGGACATCCTGCCTACCGGCTGGATGGGGGCGGAGAACGCCGACATCCAGCCGGACGATACGGTTGCGGTATGGGGCTGCGGCCCGGTCGGCCTGTTCGCGATCCAATCCGCGATCGTGATGGGTGCGGCCAAGGTCATCGCGATCGATCACTATCCGCACCGTCTCGAACTCGCCCGGAAACTGGGCGCGGAAATCATCAACTTCCGCGAAAGCGATGTGCGCGAGGCGCTGATGGAAATGTCCGGCGGGATCGGCGTCGACGCGGTGATCGACGCGGTGGGCATGGAATCGCATGGCTTCGCGGTCGATAACATGATCGACGTGGTGAAGCAGAAGGTGGGCATCGGTGCCGACCGGGCGAGCGCGCTGAAGCAGGCGATCCTGGCGGTGCGGTTCGGCGGCAAGGTATCCATCCCCGGCGTATATGGCGGAATGGTCGACAAGTGGCCGCTGGGCGCGATGATGGAGAAGGGCCTCCAGATCCGCGGCGGTCAGACTCACGTCCAAAAGTACACCAAGGACCTGCTGGCCAAGATCGAGGACGGCACGCTCGATACAACGTTCCTGATCAGCCATCGCCTGCCGCTCGAAGAGGCGCCGACCGGTTACAAGAACTTCAAGGAGGAACAGGACACTTGGACCAAGGTCGTCCTGAAGCCCGGGATGGAGAAGGCGGCATGAGCAAGGTCGACAAGCTGAGCGGGTTCGTAGTGGTGACCGGCGCATCCAGCGGGATCGGGCTCGAGCTCGCCCGACTGGCTGCGAAGGATGGCTGCGATCTGCTGCTGGTGGCCGATCGCGATCTGAGCGAAGGCGAAGCCGCGGCGAAGTCCGCCGGCGCGGCTTCGGTCGAGACGGTACAGGCCGACCTTGCGACGCCCGAGGGGCTTAAGACCCTGATGGGCGCGATCGGCGATCGCGCGGTCGACGCGCTGCTCGCCAACGCAGGCCACGGGCTCGGCGATGCGTTTCTCGACCAGGAGTGGAAGGACATCGCCCATGTGATCCATACCAATGTCACCGGGACGACGTGGCTGATCCACCAGATTGGCCAGCGCATGCGCGCGCGCAATGCAGGGCGGATCCTGGTGACCGGCTCGATCGCGGGCCACATCCCGGGGTCGTTCCAGCTCGTCTACAACAGCACGAAGAGCTACGTAGACTACTTCTGTTTCGGCTTGCGCAACGAGTTGAAGGACACCGACGTCGTCGTCACCTGCCTGATGCCGGGCGTGACCGACACCGAGTTCTTCGACCGCGCGGACATGGAAAATACCGACGCCGGCGAAAGCGACAGCAAGGCTGATCCCGCCAAAGTGGCGAAGGACGGCTACGATGCTCTGATCGACGGCGAAGCGCACACGGTGAGCGGCCTCATGAACAAGATCCAGGACGCATTCGCGGGGATCATTCCCGATACGGTGCTGGCCCAGATGCATCGCAAGATGGCAAAGCCGCACGACGAATGATGCATCGCGTCGACGTTTGACAGGGATTGATGAGGGCTTTGAGGGGACCGGACGTTTTATCGGTCTCCGGAGTTGGGACCTTTCAACCCGCTGCTGTTAGAGGCCAAACCATCGCGCGATGTTGTACGAGGCACAAATTCCCGCATCGAGGTTGTAACCGGTCGCGCTGCCGCACTGGGTCGTGCCGGTACCCGGATCCACCGGTTGTCCATGCCCCATCCCAGTGATCGAGAATGTTTCCACGACGGCGGCGCCCGCTCCATTACGATAGACCTTGTGCGGGTAGCCGGAGACCGTGTCGCTGGTGTCGGCGGTCTGATCCGTCCCGTGAACGTTGGTCCACTGCTCCATCGTTTCGGCGAGGTTCGCAACGTTCACGGTGAGATCGTTCGTGCCATGCCAGATCGATACCCGCGGCCATGGCCCGCGCCATGTCGTCGCACCGCGAACGAGATCGCCCCATTGAGCCGGCGTCTTGCCGACGGTACCCGCGTTGCACATGAGCGACGAACCGACGGTCGTCGCGCATTTGAACGGTACGCCGGCCACCGGCGCTCCGGCGGCGAAGACTTCGGGATAGACGGCCAGCATCACGTTCGTCATCGCGGCACCGGAACTCAGTCCGGTCACGAAAACGCGGCGGGTGTCCGATGCGTGGTGGGCAATGGCCCAGTCGATACCCTGCTTGATCGAAAGCGGCTCGCCTCCGCCACGCTGGTAGTCGCTCTTGACGAAGAAGTTCCAGCACTTGCTGCTGTTGTTGGCCGACTGCTGCTGCGGGAATAGCAGCGCGAAACCCATCTGATCGGCCCACTTCGTCCAGCCGGTTTCCGCGTCCATGTCGGCTGTCGACTGGGAGCAACCGTGGATCAGCACCACGAGCGGACGACCGGCGGTAAGGTTGGCTGGCACGTATTCGTACATCAGTACGTTGCCGGGGTTCGAACCGAAACCGGTCACCTGGGTCAATGTCCCTGCAGCGGTGGCCGGCATCGGGGCAGATGCGAGCGCCGCCGCGGTAAGCGATCCGAGAACTGTCCTTATCCTAGGCTTCATGGCCCTCTCTCCCTTCATGCGTGCCGTCGTCGCAGACCGATTACGTTTCGGCGACCTCTGCCGGCGCGCGCCCGAATTCCTGCCGCAGCAGGCGTTTGTCGATCTTCCCGGTCGCCGCGAGGGGGATTGCCGGCAACCGGATGACCGCGTCGGGCACCCACCAACCGGCGCACGTCTCCCGCACCGGGCGTAGCAGGTCGGCGTCGGACGGTTGGGCCCCATCCACGAGTTCGACGATGAGGATCGGCCGCTCGCCCCACTTGGCGTCCTCGCGCCCAATAACCGCGGCCATCGCGACATCGGGATGCGCGCCGACCGCAGCTTCGATCTGGGCAGGGTTGATCCACTCTCCGCCCGATTTGATCAGATCCTTCGACCGGCCGGTGATCGTGAGGTAGCCGTCCTCGTCGACGACCGCGAGATCACCGGTAGCGAACCAGCCCTCGCGGGTGGCCGGGTTCGCATGGCCGAAATAGCGATCGACGACGGCGGGGCCCTTCACCCACAAGTGACCTTCCTCACCGCGTTGCGACTTCAGCGCGTTGCCATCCGCATCGGTAACGCGCAGGTCGACGCCGAACGCGGGCCTACCCGCAGTCGACGGGTCGCGGCCGGACAGGCCGGGCGGTGTCGCGGTGCCGAGCGGCGACAGCTCGGTCATGCCCCAGGTGGTCTGAACCTCGATGCCGCGGGCTTCGATACGCTCCATCAGCGCCTGCGGCATCGGCGCGCCGCCGACCATGATGCGGCGCAAGGTCTGCACTTCAAGCCCCGCTGCATCGAGATGATCCATCAATGCCATCCAGACGGTCGGCACGCCGACGGCAATGGTCACGTCCTCCTCGACGATCAGGCGGGCCAGGCTCTCGCCGTCGAGATGGCGGCCGGGCAAGACGAGCTTTCCGCCGACCGCCGGCACCGCGAACGGCAGGCCCCACGCATTGGCATGGAACATCGGCACTGCGACGAGCACCGCGTCGCTCGAACAGATCGCAGCGACATCGGCCTGAAGCAGCCGCAGCGTATGCAAGTAGTTGCCGCGGTGGGTGTAGGTGACGCCCTTCGGATCACCGGTAGTGCCTGAAGTGAAACACAGGCCACACGGGGTGTTCTCGTCGAACTGGCCCCAGGCCGGCGACGCCCCCGAACGGCCAGCGAATTGGGGCAGGGCGGCGTGCGACCCATCGATCACGAATACCGTCTCGATCCCTGCTGCGTGGTCGGCGATCTCCTGCGCCAGAGGGCCGAGATCGGCGCTGGCCACGAGAATTCGTGCGCCGGACTGACGGGCCATTTCCGCCGAACTTTCGGCGGCCAGTCGCGGATTGAGCGTATGGCAGACCGCGCCCATGCCCATGACCGCGTACCACAGCTCCACGTGCGCGCGGCTATTCCAGGCGAGCGTCGCCACCGTATCGCCTTCGGCGACACCCAAGTCCGCCAACCGTCCCGAAATGCGCCGTGCGGCATCGAGCACTTCGGCATAGGTCGCGCGGGTCGAACGCCCGTCTTCGCCCGCGGTGACGATTTCGGCATTCGGATGCCATTTGCCCGCATGGTCGAGAAACTTGTCGACCGTCAGCGCATAGGGCTGCAGGCTGCCGGGCGTCATCGGCACAGGTCCGTTTCAGGGCTCGCGGGCGGGGCCGCGACGCCGACGTTCCAGTTCCACGACACCGTGCCATCGGCGCGGCGGCGGCAGACGGTTTCCTCGTACAAGGCGTAACTGTCGCCCAGGGGGTCGGCCGCGACGATCGGGCTTTCGGCGAAGTGCATGTAACGCAGCCCGGCACCGAAGACCGGCCAATTCGGCTGGCCCGCTGCCACGGGGTGCCCGGTGCGTGCGAAGCTGGTCCAATAGTCCATCATCGCATCGGACAACGCACGTTCTGAGGCGGTATCGGGGATCGTCGGCCATGCCGGTGCGGTTTGGCGCATCGTGCCGAACATGTAGGGCAGTTCCGATGCGTGGAAGGCGTGGAGGCCCGCCTCGTCGGCCGCCGGGTAGCCATGATCGAACAGATAGAGGTACGATGCCGCCCCTGCGCGGGCCTGCGCGGCTGCCATCCTCTGGGAAGTCCAGCCGTAGAGTGCGTCGCGCACCGCCAGCAACATGCTCTCCTCGACATCGGTCGACGGATAGGCGCGCAGGAAACGGTCCGCATCCTTGCCGTACGACTTGCGAATGGCAGCCTCGTAGTCGCGCGCGCTGGCCGGCACCGGAGGTACGAGCCCGCGCAACGAACGCGTTTCGCCTTGATTGAACCCGACGATCAGGGGGACTTTCGCCTGTTCGCCGCGGTCGAACACGTCGGTTATCTGGCGCGGCAGGACTTTGCCATCGATCGTCGCTTGCGCATAGAAACCGGCGGTCGGGGCCTTCGCCACCAGTTCGTCGGCGGGGACGGCCCGCAGCGCGGCGAGATCGGGCGCCGCCGCGGCCTTTTGCACCGCTGCGCCGACAGCCTCGGCTGCGGGATGTCCGTTGAGCGGCGCCTTCAGGCCGGGCACCGAAACCATGTAGGCGCTCTGCGCGATCGCCTTGTCGAACAGTCCGTGTGCCCGGGGCGATGCCATCAGGTACATCGCGCTCAACGCGCCAGCCGATTCACCGGCAATCGTCACGTTCTCGGGATCGCCGCCGAACGCCGCGATGTTGCGCCGGACCCAGCGCAGCGCGGCCATCTGGTCGAGCAGTCCGTAATTGCCCGAGATTCCCTCGGGCGATTCCGCGCTGAGGGCGGGGTGTGCGAGAAAACCAAGAACGCCCAGGCGGTAGTTGATCGAGACGACCACCGCGCCTTTGCGGGCGAGATGCGCGCCGTCGTACATGCCGAGCCGGCTCGATCCGCTGACGAGCGCGCCGCCGTGTATCCAGACGATGACCGGCGCCTTGCGCGCACCCTTCTGCGACCAGACGTTGAGCGACAGGCAGTCCTCGCTCAGCGGCCCGGGGTCGTCGAGATAGATGGTAGCGAGGTCCGCCCGTGCAGGCGGCTGCACGCACGATGCACCGAACTCGGTCGCGGCGACTTCGCTGTCCGCATCCGCCCGAGCCACCGGCGGCTTCCACCGCAGCGGTCCCACCGGTGCTTCGGCATACCGGATGCCGCGCCACACGCGCACATCGCCATCGGCCGTGCCTTGGAACGAGCCGGCCGGCGCGGTTGCCAGCGGCTCGGCGGCGAGGGGCGGGGAAGGCATGCTCGCGCATCCCCCCGCCGCCAGCGCCCCGGCGGCCATCGCGGCGAAGCCCAGTCCCTTCATCGGACGATCAGAAGTCGTAGCCGACGCGCACGCCGAAGGTCCGCGGACGCAGCCGGGCATACCGGCTGTCGAGGAACGCCTCGGGATGGACGTAGGTGATCTTCTTGCTGTCGAGCAGATTCTCGACATAGGCGGTGATCTTCGCAGCGCCGATCTCCACCCCTGCCAGCAGGTTCACCACGTCATACGTTTCGGTGAAGTCGAACGTCGGGTTGCGAACGCCCGGGTTGCCCGGAAGGTTGGGGAACAGGCCGGGGAACTTGCCCACGTGCTGGACCGTGCCCGACACGAACGCGTCGCTCGATGCGCCGATCGGGAAGTCGTAGCGCGCCGTCGCCGAACCCTGGAACTTCGGCCCCGAAAGCTGCAGGCCGTCGACCGCGCCCGAAATGGCCGCTTCCTGCGCGGTCAGCTCGGTGATCTTGGAATCGTTGATCGACCCGTTGGCGAGCAGGCTGAGGCCGGCGACCGGGCGCAGGGCGAGTTCGAACTCGATGCCCTTGCTGACCGCGGCACCGATGTTGGTGGCGAACTGGAGCTGGTCGGACGTGCGGTTGACCTGCACCTGGATGTTCTTCCAGTCGATGTAATACGCCGCGATCGCTGCCGAGAGCTTGCCGCCCAGCCAGCTACCCTTCGCGCCGATCTCGTAGTTCGTGAGATCGTCCGAATCCGCGCCAGCCGGAATGACGATGTCGTTCGGATTGACGAGGCTGACGCGTCCGGCATTGGCGTTCACCACCGGACTGCGGAAGCCAGTCGAGATCGTCGCATAGACTGTCGTGCTCGGCACCGGCTTGAACGATACGCTACCCTTGTAGGACAGCTGCCCGTCCGACAGCCGGCGACCTGCCGCCGCGGGGACGGGCGTGACGGTGAGCGGGATGTTTCTGAGGCCCAGGATGCCGGCGACGAGGTAGTTGCTGTTGTAGCCGCCCGCCTCGGTGAAACCTTGCGTTTCGTTCGACGTGTAACGCGCCCCGCCGGTCACCCAGAACCGGTCGGAAAAGCGGTAGGTCAATTCGCCGAACCCGGCGAGTTCGCGCTGGTTGATGTGGACGCCGAACTGATTGTAGACCTCGCCCGGCAGGCCGGTCAGGCCGCGCGCCTGCAGGAAGTCGCTGCGCGAGCGGTAGTTGTAGTCGACGTCGCGGCGCTTGTCGTAGAAGAAGCCGCCGATCAACCACTCGAACGGCCCGTCGCTCTGAGAGGCAAGGCGCGTTTCCTGCACGAAGATGTCGTCGTAGGCGTAGGCATCGAGCGCGAAGGGGAACGCCTGCGCGAACGTACCGGCCAGATCGAGAATGAACGTCTGATCGAACGTCGCGTAGGTCGACGAACTGGTCAGGTCGGCGAACCCGAGGTCGGCGTTGACCGTCACGTTGGCGCTGGTCAACTTCGCCCAGAAGCGGTCCGGCCGATCCGACAGACGGACGTAGTCGCCGCGCAGCGGGTTGATGAGGCCCGAATCCTCCGGCTTGCTGTTTTCGTGGAGTAGCGTCGCGCGGATCGACAGGCCGTCGACCGGCTCGGCAAGAATGCTGGCCCGGCCGCCATAGGCCTTGAGCGTGTTGGCGTTCTTGATTCCGGTGCCGACGTTGTCGACCCAGCCTTCCTCGTGCCGGTAATAGCCGACGCCGCGCAAGGCGAGCTTGCCGTCTATGAGCGGGATGTTGACCATCCCGTTGTAGCGCTGGCGCAGGGCATCGCCGTCGGTCAGGCCGAAGTCGACCAGGGCCGCCGCTTCGAACTTGTTCGGGTTGGGCGCACGGGTGATGATCCGCATCGCGCCGGCCAGCGAGTTCGCGCCGAACAGGGTGCCCTGCGGTCCGCGGAGGAACTCGACCCGCTCCACGTCGAACAGGGTGGGGTCGAGGATCGTCGAGTTGCCGTTGGCCGAGATCGGCAGTTCGTCGATATAGATGGCGACGTTGCTGGCAAGGTTTGCGCCGTAACCGTTGGTGGCGATGCCGCGTGCGGTGAAGTTGTTGAAGTTGGCGGTCGGCTTGTTCATTACCACGCCCGGCGTCTCTCGGGCGAGATCCTCGTATCCGACCTGGCCCTTCTCGCTCATCGCTTCCTGCTGGAACGCGGTGACCGACAGCGGCACATCCTGCAGCCGTTCCTGCCGCCGAGTCGCGGTGACTACGATCTGGTTATCGGCAGCCTCTTCCGCGGCCGGCGAGATATCCTCGATAGCGCGTTCCTGACGCGGATCGTTTGGCGCACTGGTGCTGGCGGTCGTGGATTGGGCGTAGGCCGGGGCCGCCGACAGGACGGCGACGAGCGCGGCGGACGTGAGCAGGCGGCTCCTCATACATTCTCTCCCGATTCGTGGCGGTTCTCGGCCGCCGATAAGTCAGCGATAGATACGCAATTCACTCTCGTGTCAACATTCACTCTCTCGAGTGAGAGTATCCTACCGGGCGGCTTCCTGCTTGCCGATTACCCGGGCCAGCCACATGAACAACGCGATGGCCACGAGGTAGAACGGCGTCAGGGTGTAGAGCGCCAGTTGCAGCGAGTTCGCGCTCGATCCGTGTGCCGCGAACCAGTCGCTCGCCGCACCGACCCACGTCGGGCCGAGGCCGAGGCCGATGAAGTTCATGACCAGCAGCAGCAGCGCGCCGGCGAGGACGCGCTGGTTGGGCGCGACCTCCTCCTGCACCAGCGTGACCGAACACGACAGGTAGAAGTAGTTGAAGAACATCACGATCGTCAGAAGCGCCAGCGCGAGTTCCCAGGATGGCGCCCAGACGAACCCGAGGTAGAACGGCGCTGCTATCGCGAGCGATGCCGCCGGCGCGGTTGCGAAGGCCTTGCGGGATCGCAGACTCAACCGGTCGATCAGCTTGCCGGACGCGATCATCCCGCCGCCCATCCCCACGATGATAACGAGCGCGTACCAGCCTGCGATTTCGGTCAGCGTCATGCCCTTTTCCCGCATCAGGAACAGCACCGCGAAGTTGCCGAGGCCGTACGTGACGAACTGGGTCGCGCCGCTTCCGAAGGCCGCGAGCGTCAGGACCGGGTTGGCGAAGAATGCGCGGACCGTCCCCCAGAATGGCGCGGCTTCCGGTGGCGTTCCGGTATGGCCGTCGTCCGTCGCTCCGCGCCGCGGTTCGGGGATGAGAAAGGGGAGGGCGACCGCGGTGACGACGCCGATCGCGCCGATCGCGATGAACGCATCGCGCCAATCGAAAACTGCCGCGATCGTCGCGCCGAGCGCAATGCCGAGCGCCGCCCCGATTGGCGGTCCGAGGTTGAAAATGCCGAAGGCGAAGCCCCGCCGTCCGGCCGGAAAGGTGTCCGTGATCAGCGCGTAGGACGGCGGCACGCCGCCCGCCTCGCCGAAACCCACGGCCATGCGGGCGAAGACGAGTTGCGGGAATGTGCGGGCGAGTCCGCAGGCGATGGTCGCCGCGCTCCAGATGCCGCAGGCGATCGACAATACGCCGACCCGGCTTGTGCGATCGGCGAGCCAGCCCACCGGGATTGCGATGAAGCAGTAGAACATCGCGAAATAGAGACCGCCGATGAGGCCCAGTTGCCCGTCCGTGATCTGCAATTCGTCCTGGATCGGCTTCGCCAGGATGCCGAGAAGCTGCCTGTCCAGGAAATTGAGGATGTAGACGAACGTGAGGACGACGAGCACGAGACCCGGCTTTGCCCTCTTACCGCCGCCCGTTGCGAGCACCGGCGCGGTCCCTGCCGCAGGGTTCGCTTGTTCCACGGTCCATCTCCCAATGTCGTTATGCCGGTCGTTTGACAATACATTCACAGGCCTGTCAATATACGCTCTCTCGTGTGTGAACGTGTTGGACGGAGCTTGCCTTGACGGCACACCGGTTTGGCGGGAGTGAGCGGACCATGACGACAGCAACCAGGAAGCCGGTGCGCCGTTCTCGCAAGGCGGAGCAACGTGCCGAGACGCTCGAACAAATCTACGATGCGGCTGAAGAACTGTTTTCGCAGCACGGTCTGCACGGCGTTACGCTGAAGGATGTCGCGACCAAGGTCGGCGTCCATCACACGCTTCTCAACTACTATTTCGACGACAAGAAGGCGCTGTTCGACGCGGTATTCGCGCGCCGCGCCGTCGTTACCAGCGAGAGGCGCCAGCGCGCGCTCGACGAGTACGAGGCCGCGGTGGGCGATGCGGTAACGGTGGAAGGCGCGTTGCACGCCTTCCTCGACACCGATCTCGACACCTACATCGAGGGCGGCGAGGGCTGGCAGAATTATGCCAAGCTGGGTGCGCAGGTTTCCAACACCCCGGAATGGGGCGCCGAACTGATGGACGAGCATTTCGATCCGCTCATCCTCCGGTTGATCGGCCTGCTGAAGAAAGCCCTGCCCGAAGCCGCCGAGGAAGACCTGTTCTGGGGCTACCATTTTACCACGGGTGCCCTGATGCTCACGCTGGCGCGGACCGGCAGGATCGACAAGTTGTCGGACGGCCTATGCCGCTCGGACGATTTCCCTGCGATCAAGGCTCGCATGGCCGATTTCATGGCGGCCGGTATCCGTGAGATCTGCAGTCGATCGTACACCGGATAGGAAGACGAAGTCACCCTACGGACTGCTTCTGACCTAAACGCGACACCGAATACTTTGCAGCCGGGCGCGCCGGCGGGCTAGCGATCGTGTTGCGCGAGGGTGAGCGCACCGGTGATGCCAGATCGATGACCCAGATGCGGCGCGGCCACGCGGTGGCGCTTGCCGCCGGGGAGGTAACCGGCGTCGAGTTCGGTGCAGATGCGCGCGATCCGATCCCGCAGGCCGGGTGTGTCGAAAACGCCCCCGCCGACGACCACCGTTTCCACCGATGTCGCCGCGAACAACGTATGGCAGGCCTGCGCGAGGTAATATGCAACACGCTCGTGCGCGGGATGATCGCCGGGCAGGTCGGACAGCGTCGCGCCCCAGCGCGCAAGGATCGCCGGTCCGCTCGCCAGCCCTTCGAGGCAATCGCCGTGGAACGGGCATACGCCGGCGAACGGGTCGTCGCCGGCCGGTCGGCGCGGATAGTAATGGCCCATTTCCGGGTGCGCGGCGCCGTGGACGCAGCGTCCTTCGACGACCAGTCCGACGCCAATGCCGGTGCCGACGGTCATGTAGGCGAGCGATCCAACGCCGAGACCGGCTCGCGCTTCCGCGAGCGCGGCCGCGTTGACGTCGGTCTCGACTGCTACCGGGACGCGCAGTTCGCGGGCCAAAGCCCCTGCGAAATCGAACCCGCTCCAGCCCGGCTTGGGGGTGGCGAGGATGTGGCCGAAGTCGGGCCGCCGCGGATCGAGTCCCACGGGGCCGAAGGTAGCGAGACCGAGCGCCGAAATGGCGGGCTGCGCGGCGAACCAGGCTGTAGTTTCGGCGATGGTTTCTCGCGGCGCGCGTGTAGGAATGGTGTGGGTCGCGGTGATAGCATCGGGGGAGTGGCCGACCGCCAGCACGCACTTGGTGCCGCCCGCCTCGATCCCGCCGATCATCGGTGCTCGATCTCGCTCTCGAGAGACATGGCATCGTGACCGCACGCCAGATCCCGTTGCAGGACGCACATGCAGCGCAAACGAACGGTCGTGCCGTGAAGACCGGATTTACCTTGAAATATGCGAGGCAGGATCGAGTCGTGCTGAGTCACCCGGTATCGATAAGCCTTCCTGCCGCAGATGACGAGCGCGCCGCGTTTGGGCTCGTTCATGATGGTGGCTTTCGCATCCCGTTGTCGATCTTGGATGGATTGGCTACGAAGATCGCCGGACCGGGCGGGGGGCCTGGCGGTGCGACCTGGATCGCGAACTGGGGGACTACATGACCGGACCGGAGCAGCTCGGCACCATCCTTGGCACAGACGGCCAGTTGGCGCACTGCCTGATCGACCGGCAGGCCCTCTCCGCGGGGCGGGGCGGCGGATCGGATATCGGAGAGAGTAGCTCGATCGGGGCCGTTATCCGTGTCGACGTCGGCGATGCGGCGGTCTTCGCCAACCTGGTGGAGATGCGCGGCGAGGCAGGCGCGGGCTCGGCGGTCGTCGGCGTGCTCGAATACATCGGCGAAGGAAGTCTGGCGCCTGATGGCACGCTCGAGTCGTTTCGCCGCGGCGTGACCTCGTTCCCGCAGCCCGGCGACCCGCTGCGCTTCGCGATCGAGGGGGAACTGGCGACGATCTTCGCGCCGCCGGATGCCCCGCACATCCAGCTCGGGACGGTCTATCCCACCAAAGGCGTGCGCGCCCCCATCCTGTTCGATATGCTGATGGGCCGACACTTCGCGGTCGTCGGTTCGAGCGGGGCTGGCAAGTCGACCACTGTGGCTCTCATGCTCGACCGGATCGTCGGCCGTTCTGATAACGGGCACGTGATCATCTTCGACCCCCACGGCGAATACGCGCATGCATTCGGCGATGCGGCGCAGGTATGGGACGTTTCGAACCTCAAGCTGCCGTATTGGGCGCTCAACCTCGACGAGCATTGCGATGCCTTCATCGCGGCGACGGGCGAGGAGCGCACGGTGGATGCGAACATCATGGCCAAGGTCCTGCTTCGCGCTCGCCAGCGCAACATTCATGCAGAGGCACCGGGCAGGATCACCGCCGACACGCCGGTTTCGTACCAGCTCAAGGATCTGACCGACGTGCTGGAGGAAGAGGCGGGCCGCCTGGAAAAGCTCGCCAACGCGCAGAACTACACGCACCTGCGGCTGACGATCGAGCAGTTCTTCCACGACCGCCGCTACAACTTCATCTTCAACCCCGACCTCGCCGATGCGAGCTTGCAGGACCTGCTCGGCCAGTTGCTGCGCATACCCAACCACGGCAAGCCGATCTCGATCGTCGACCTGGCGGGCGTGCCGACCGAGATCGTGAACGTCGTCGTCGCCACGCTCGCGCGGCTGATCCTCGATTATGCGATCTGGGCCCCGCGCGATCGCCGCGCGCCGATCCTCCTCGTCTGCGAGGAAGCGCACCGGTATCTTCCTCGCGCAAAGAGCGAGGCGACCCGATCGGTAGAGCGGCAGCTCGAACGGATCGCGCGGGAAGGGCGCAAGTACGGGGTATGCCTCGGCCTCATCAGCCAGCGCCCGTCGGAACTGTCGGAGACCGCGCTGTCGCAATGCGGCACGATCATGTCGCTGCGGCTCAACAACCAGTCGGACCAGCGCGACCTCGTCGCCGCGCTGACCGAAGGCGCGCGCAGCATCGCCGGAAGCGTAGGGGCCTTGCGCAACCGCGAATGCATCGTCAGCGGCGAAGGGGTGCCGATCCCGATGCGGGTGCTGATCGACACGCTGGAAGAGCACAAGCGACCCGCATCCGCCGACCCGGTGTTCAGCAAGAGCTGGTCGAACGACCAGGCGGATGCGGAGCTGCTGGAACAGACCGTCCGGCGCTGGCGGACGGAGCGATAGAGCCGCCCCTTTGCCGCTGCGGTTCAATCCGCGCGCGTGCGGTGCCGGTAGGTCACGTTCACCCGCTCCGACAGGATCAGGTACGGCAACCACACGAAAGCGCTGATCAGGACCTTCTGGATATTTCCGCGCAACAGGTCCGCGAGCGGGGCGGCCACCTCGGCGGGAAGGCCGGGCATCGCGCCGATCCGCTGCGCGATGAGGAGCTGGATCGCCACGTCGAGCAGCCAAGTGAATGCCAGCATCCGCGGGAACAGCGTGACCGAACGCAGCGCGAAGGCAAAACTCACCATGTAGAAAAAGCCCATCACCGCGACGTCGGCCGCCATCAGCAGGAACAGTTCGCGCGCCCAGGCCGGCGCGTCACTGGCGAGTGCCGGGATGGAGAGGAGAAATTCGCCGCTGCGGATCACTACGTTGAGCAGCAGGCCCACCAGCAGCGACGCCATGAAGCCCGCCGGCCCGAACAGGCGGTGGAGGCGCACCTCGCCGATGCGGAGTTGCCGCCAGCGGCCCCAGCGGCTGAGGGCGAGGGACCGGTCGGTCCGGTGCCCGCGGGGGAAGGCCGCCTCCCCGATCACGAACCCGGCGAGCGGCGCCAGCGCGATCGCGGCATAGGGCAGCAGCACGCCGAGCCACTGCGAACTGTCGTTCGCGAATCGGGGCGACGCCAGGATCCGCAGCGATGCGAAGAGGAAGAACACCCCGGCCCATCCGATCGCGAGCGCCAGCGCGATCCGTTCGAGCGCGGGCGGGATCGCCTCGCTCCGGCGCATCAGTTTCTCGCGGTAACGGACGAGGAAATTTGCCATTCGGTTCTGTCTATCCCCCGGGCCGGGGACGATTCCCCGTGCCGACGGGTGGCAGCTTAAGGAAACTTCGCGAATCGCGACAGGGGCGTTCCGGCATTCGCAGGACAGTTCGGGGGCGCGATTCGTTAACCGCTGGATGTTGTTTTTTAGCAGCGCAAGGGGGTGCTTAACCAAAAACTTTAGCAAAGAAAAATGCTAAGTCTCTGAAAATACGACTTAACTTTTTTGGAACTTTTTCGGTTTGACGTTTTGGGCGTTAACGGGGATTCTTAGGGGGTCACGAAGCGTTGATGGTCGAAGCGGGCGGTAAGTCCGGTTTGACAATCGGAAACATAACAGGGTCGCTTCGGTCATCGCATCTTCGGGCAGGGGTCCACCGGAATCGCCGGGGGCCTTTGGACACATTGCGTCGCGGACCATCCACCGCGGCGCAAGATACGGGGAATTTTGACATGGCTTTCATCAAGAACTTCATCGCCGACGAATCGGGCGCCTCGGCTGCTGAATACGCGCTCATCATCGCCATCGTTGGCGTCGGCATCGGTGCCGCTGCCCTCGCGCTGGGCAACAACGTCACGGCCGCTATCGGTGGCGCCGCGAACGATGTGCACAACTGCAATGACAAGAAGGCTCCCAGCGGCGCGACTGCTGGCACGTCGTCGCCTTACGTTGCCTCGGCGACCTGCTGATCAAACTGGTGTCCATCTGGACTTAGAAAGGAGGTTCGACATGGCGTTCATCAAGAAGTTTATTGTTGACGAGTCGGGCGCCTCGGCCGCTGAGTATGCTCTGATTATCGCCATTGTTGGCGTTGGCATCGGCGCTGCGGCTCTGGCTCTGGGCAACAACGTGACCGCAGCGATTGGTGGTGCCGCGACCGACGTTCACAACTGCAATGTGGACAAGCCGGCAGGGGCGTCGGCTCCCTACAATCCGGCTACGGACTGTGCATCTTTCGGCGCGGGTTCCGGCGGCGGCGATGCCGGGGGCGAAGGCTAAGGCCTTTGCATTCGACCGCGATAAAAAGGGGGCCGGTCTTTCGGGGTCGGCCCCATTCTTTTCCTGCTTGAGGGGGCAGATGTGAACCGCAACGTCATTATCGTCGGCGCCGCCATCGTCATCGGCCTGATCGCCGTTGTCCTGGCCAATGCCTATTTCTCCGGGGTCGAGGAGAAACAGGCCGCGATCGCCCAGCAGCAGAAGATGGTCCGCATCGTCGTTGCGACCCAACCTCTCGAATTCGGTACGGCGCTCACCGAACAGAATGTGCGCCTCCAGAATTTCCCGGTCTCTTCGGTTCCCGAAGGGGCCTTCACGTCTATTCCGGACGTGCTGAGGGACGGGCGCGTGGCGCTTCGTCCGCTCGTCCCCGGCGAACCGATCCTGGCCAGCAAGGTCAGCGGCAGCGATGGCCGTGCCACGCTCGCCGCGCTGCTGCCCGACGGCTTCCGCGCCGTGTCGATGCCGGTAAACAACATCAACGGCGTCGCCGGGTTCGTGCTGCCGGGCATGACGGTGGACGTGCTGCTGCTGCGCCAGATCGAAGGCGACGGTTCCGACCAGAACGACCAGCGCGCCGACGTCATCCTCGAAAGCGCACAGGTGCTCGCGGTCGACCAGAGCGCCAACGACAAGGATGGCGAGCCGAAGCCCAGCCGCACCGTCACGCTGGCGGTGACACCGCAGGATGCCTCGCGCCTCGCGATCGCCAACCGCATGGGCACGCTGCAGCTGACCCTGCGCAAGGTCGAGGATGCCGTCCTCGTCGACGGCGAGATCGACGCCGAACAGCGCCTCGCCCGCACCGTCACCAGCCGCCAGCTCGGCCTCCCGCGCCTCGTGATCGGCCGTAAGAATAGCGGTGGCGGTAGCGGTGGTGGTGGTGGGGGTGGCGGCGGGCAGCCCGCTCCGCGCCCCGCGCCCGCGCCCACGCTCGTATCCGTTTCACCGCCTGCCAACGTAGCGATCGCGCCGGCCTATGCCGGCCCGGCGATGACCGTGGTCCGCGGGACGGAACCCACCAACTACCAGGTCGGCACGTTGGGAGGCCGCTGATGAACCGCTTTCGCACCGCCATCGCGGCCATCGCCCTTCCGCTCGCTGCAACCGGGGCCGGCATCGCCGCCCCCGTGGCCGCGCAGGAGTACGGCGTCCACGCCGGCACCGTGGAGGTGCCGGTCAACAAAAGCCAGGTCGTCTCCGCCGACCGCGCGATCGCGCGCGCCATGGTCGGCAATGCCGAAGTGGCCGATGTCGTCCCGATCTCCGAACGATCGGTCTATGTGCTGGGCAAGGCGTTCGGCACCACCAGCCTGACGCTGTACGACCGCGCCAACCGCGTGATCGCGGTGATGGACGTGGAGGTCGGCCCCGATGTCGACGGGCTCAAGGCCCAGCTCGGCGACCTCGTGCCCGGCCAGCCGATCGAGGCGCGCATTTCGGCCGGCAAGCTGCTCCTGACCGGCATGGTCAACGATCCCGGCGCGGCCAACCGCGCGGCGCAGCTCGCCAAGGCGTATGCCGGCGAGAACGTGATCAACCTCATCACCGTGGGCGGCAGCCAGCAGGTCATGCTGGAAGTCCGCTTCGCCGAGGTGAACCGTCAGGTCGGCGAGCGCCTGGGCGTGGACTTTTCCCTCAACGGCAACCGTTTCGGTGGGGTGCTCGGCGATGGGGCGGGCCTGCAGGGGGCGGGCCCGCCCACCCTCGGCGCGATCGTCGATTCGTTCGGCATCCTGGGGACCTCGTTCAACATCGGCACCCTTGGCATCAACGCGACGTTGAACGCGCTGGAGAACAAGGGGATGGCCAAGACGCTGGCCAACCCGACGCTGGTGGCCCTGTCGGGCGAGCGTGCTTCGTTCCTGGCCGGCGGCGAATTTCCGATCCCCGTGGCGCAGGGCGGCAGCACCGGGGCGGCCGGCGCAGGCAACGCCATCACGGTCGAATTCAAGCCGTTCGGCGTCAGCCTCGGCTTCACCCCCACGGTCCTCGGCGACAAGGTCATCAGCCTGATCGTCGAGCCCGAGGTGAGCTCGATCGATCCCAGCGCGTCGGTCACCGTCAACGGCCTCGTCGTGCCGGGCCTGCAAACCCGGCGCGCGAGCACGACGGTGGAACTGCGCGACGGCGAAAGCTTCGCGATTGCGGGCCTGATCCGCAGCGACTCCCAGAACTCGGTTCGCCAGGTGCCGTTGCTCGGAAGCATTCCGATCCTCGGCGCTCTGTTCCGCTCCACGAGCTTCCAGAAGGGCGAGACCGAACTGATGATCGTGGTCACCCCGCGCCTCGTCGCTCCGCTGCGGCCAAGCCAGGTGCGGCTGCCGACCGACGGCATCGCCGATCCCAGGGCGGTCGACGTGCTGACCGGCGGCGACGGATATGTGCGCGTGCCGCTGCCGCCGCAGCCCGGCGCGATGCCGCTCGGCACAGTGTCGCCGCAGGCCGCCGCCACCCCGGCCGAACTGCCGGCCAACGCCCGAACCAACGGAGACGGATATGACTATTGATCCGCGCCGCTTCGCGCTCGCCGCGCTGGTGCTTCCCGCGCTGGCCGGGTGCGAGACGTCCGCCCTGCAGCAGGCCGGCGCCTCGCGGCTGGGCGACGCGAACCGCGTGACGTTCGCCGCGCAGGTGGTCGATCCCGATCCGTATTACGAGGATATAAACCCGCCGACGAGCGGCGAACACTCGGGCCAGGCGGCCGAACGCTATCGCACCGACAAGGTCAAGCGGCCCGTCCGCACGTCGAGCACGCAGACCCAGGGCGGTGGCGGCGGCGGACCGCAGTGACGGACAAGGTGAAAGGCGATGCACGGTAAGCTCGGAGGGTTCTTTCGCAACGACGAAAGCGGCGCGATCTCTTCGCTCTACGCGATCGCGATCCTGCCGCTCGTCGTCATGGCCGGGGTGGCCTTCGACTACGGCCGGATGATGGGCCTCGATACCGAGCTGCAGAATGCCGCCGATCAGGCTGCGCTGGCCGCGGCGACCCAACTCGACGGCAGCGCAGGTTCGCGCGCCAATGCGATCACCGCTGCGAACAACGCGCTCGGCAACCAGACCCGCTTCGCCAACGACGGCGACGGCCGCACGATCACTGTGCTCGGCGACCCCGAAGCGCCCGATTCCGAAGACGACGGGTACGAGTTCTTTCAGAGTTACTCCGGCGACCAGTTCGGACCCGCGGCAAGCGGTGACGGCGATGCCCGGGTGGTGCTCGTGACGGTGGAAGACCGCGGCGTCCGCTACGCACTCACGCCGGTCATGGCGGCATTCAACGGGGGCATCGCCCGCGGCCGCGCGGCGGCCAAGCTGCTCGAGGCGACCTGCAACGCGCCGCCGATGATGTTCTGT
Source organism: Tsuneonella amylolytica (assembly GCF_003626915.1). Classification (NCBI taxonomy): domain Bacteria; kingdom Pseudomonadati; phylum Pseudomonadota; class Alphaproteobacteria; order Sphingomonadales; family Erythrobacteraceae; genus Tsuneonella; species Tsuneonella amylolytica. The sequence goes on along the minus strand of NZ_CP032570.1, from coordinate 491,700 downwards.
CAGCCGAAAAAGCCCGACGGAACCGTCGATAGCGCCTTTCCGACCGAGGACGACGTCGGCAAGGGGCTGATGCTGCACTTCAAGTCGAATGGCGGCTCGAACCCCGATTGTCCGCCGAACTCGAACAGCCCCGCGTGCAAGAAAGAGGGGACTGAGTCGGACGAGACCATCTGGGCCCCGGGCAACTTCGGGTTCCTCGAAATCGAGTTTCCTGGCATTTCGGAATCCGACAAGAACCGTACACTGGGTCTGAACTCGGACTTTTTGAAATGCTTCGGCGAACCTCCGGCAACGCTGCCGGGTTATCGCACGCCGCAGGGTGCCGCGCTCAACTCCCGGCTGGACTTCTATCCGCCGCCGAAGAACTCGTGCAACGCGACGACCGGGGACTTTTGTCCATCGACCAACACCCGCAAGAGCGTGATGGTCGAGACGAACAACAACTGCAACCGGCCGGGCGGCCAGGGACAGGGGCAGGGGCAGGGGCAAGGTCCGACCCAGGAATTTGTCACCCCGCCGTCCGACGTGCCCGATCAGGGATATCCGAAGGACAACTGCTTCAAGACCGGTGCTTGCAATGTTGTCGGCAACAACAACAACGACTGGAACTCGAGCAGCTGGATACCCGCGACACACTCCGGCTATTCGCTGGCGGACGTGCCCGATTACGACGGTAACGGCCGCGTCACCCGGTACGAAGTCTACAAGTGGGAAATGACCAACCCCGCAACGCTGCTGGCGGACAAGATGTTCACCTCCGCATCGACCGGCAAGAAGTACTGCTCGTTTCCCAGACCGGTCAACGGCACGGGCATCGCGCCGACCAGCGACCAGAAGGATCGCCGGATCCTGACAGTGGCCGCGGTCGACTGCAGCCGCACCGCCGATGAACCCGACAGGGCCTTAAGCGGTCATAGCAAGCCGTACATCGTGAAATGGGTCGATCTGTTCCTTGTCAAGACGGTCGAAGACACGGGCAGCGAGCGCGAATTTTTCACCGAGATCAAGGGTCCCGCGCGCTTGGCTGGCGACCGTTCCGCCTTCCAGAAGCTTTCGCGGCGCAAGGCCGTGCTGATCCGATGACGATCGGGCATGCCATCCGTTCGGACAAGGGCTCGGCCGCCACGGAATTCGCGCTCGTGGTGCCGTTGATGCTGATCCTGCTGTTCGGAGGAATGGAAGCTGGGCACTTCGTGTGGACCCAGCATAAACTGGCCGAAGCCGTCCGCGACGGCGCGCGCTATGGGGCGCGGCTGCCGATCGACGAAGTGTGCGATGGCACCGCCCAGGTTCTCTCGACCGAGGCAATCGCGCGGATCAAGCGGCTGACCCGGACGGGCCAAGTGGTCAATCCTTCCGCCAATCCGAAGGTGCCTGGCTGGACCGATGCGCAGGTGGTGGTCAATCCGAATTGCGACAACGACCAGTTCGTCAATACCGGCCTCTATACAGAGTATGCTGCGGCCTACGATTCCGGGGATGACGTCCGCGGCCCGGTCATCGTGGTCAGCGCGACCAACGTCACCTACCCATGGATGTTCAATGCGCTCGGCAGCGTCATGTCGGGAATCTCAAACAGCGGCCAAGGCGGCTTGACGCTGTCCGCCTCGTCGAACTCTCCGGGTATCGGGCTGTGACGGGATACGCGCACTTCCTTCGCGACGAGAAGGCTGCGGGCGCGGCGGAGTTTGCGCTCGTCCTGCCGGCCGCCTTGCTGCTGTTTTTCGGCGTGATCGACGGCGGGCGCTACCTCTGGTCGGTGAACCGCCTGGAGAAAGCGGTGCAAATGGGCACGCGAACGGCCGTCGTAACGAACGTCGTGGCGAGTAGTCTGAATACGGCCAACTACACGGCGACCCCGGTCGAGTGCCCCACCTACAACGATGATGGAACGCCGACAGGCGACACGACGGTGATCAAGCCGGGCGATCCCATCTGCAAGGAAGCCGTACCGACACTCATCTGTGCGAAGAGCGGTACGAACGTGAGCTGCGGAAACGAGCAGGGCAATGCGGCCGCGTTCGATCGCATCGTCAGCCGCATGCGCGTCGTCGATCCGTCGATCGGCGATGACGAGGTGACGATTACCTACAGCGGTTCCGGTATCGGATACGCAGACGACCCTTCCGAGGACGATGACGGGAACGCGCTTGCCGATGCAGCTCCGGTCGTCACGGTGGCGGTCGATCGAGCCAGGATGCGGGCACTGTTTCTTTTGGGCGGAAGCATTCCGTTGCCGGGTTTCAGCTATTCGCAGACCCTCGAAGACGGAGACGGCCAGGTCTCCTATTGACCGGAAAAATTTATGAGCAATTACAACGTCCCCTTCAATCTTCGAGATGGTTTGAGCCCGCAATCATCGGACGCGGCGATGATCGTGGCGAGCGAACACCACCTGTCCACGATCAGGGGCGGGGTGCTGGATGGCTGCGACGGGGCGGCGTTCGTACCTTTGGACCCTACGGCTCCTCTCCCTGCGAACCGCCTCCGCGACGCCGGCGTATTGGTTCTCGAGGTAGACCAGACCGACGATGCCTCGCTTCAGAGATTGGCCAGCGCACGCATCGACTATCCGGACCTTTCGATCATCGTTGCGCTGCGAGACGCGAGCGTTTCGCTGGTCCGTACGCTGATCCGCCAAGGCGTCGCCGACGTGGCCGAACTGCCCTTCGTCCCCAGCGTGCTTTCGACCCAGATTCTCGACGCATTATCGCGGCGCACGGTTGATGTTCGGCCTCGCGAGCTTGCGCCGATGGTGTCGATTATCGGAGCAACCGGCGGTAGCGGTGCGACAACGGTTCTTTCGCACTTGGGCGGGGCGCTTGCGAACCGTTTCCACGGTTCGCGCGGCGTTTGCCTGCTCGACCTTGACCTGCAGGGCGGCGATATCGCGTCGTACCTGGGCGTCACCTCCAAAGCGTCTGTGGACTCCCTTCTCGAAGCCGGTTCGCGCATGGACCTCGAACTGGTTCGCAGCACGGTTACCGATGCTCGTGCCGGACTGGGCTTCATCTCGGCACCGGAAGCCATCAAGCCGATGGACACGGTCGATCCCGGGCAAGTGATCGAACTGCTTCGCCTGACCCGCTCGCTCTACGACTTCGTACTGGTTGATCTGCCGCCCGTCTGGAGTAGCTGGACGATCGCAATCGCACGCGCTTCCGACCGTTTGGTAATGGTGAGCGACACAGCGATCTCGAGCGTCCGTCAGGCGAACCGTCGGCTGCGCCTTTTCAATGAAGTCGACATTCCTCGCTCGCGCATCGACGTCGTCCTGAACCGGATGGAGCGCAAGCTGTTCGGTTCGATTAGCAGCGACCACATCGCTAACGCCTTGGGGGGAAAAGTCGTGGCGACACTCGCCGCAGAGCCCGGATTATTGGGCGAGGCCCAGGATCAGGGGAAACTGGTCGGAGACCTTTCGGCGAAGGCGCGCTTCGCACGGGATGTCGACAAACTGGCCGAGCATCTGGTCGAAGCTGTGGGGGCTCACTGAGATGGATATCTGGTCACTGAAGAGGCCCGCGCAAACGGCGGAGTCCGATGAGTCCGTGCCGATGGTCGCGCCGGTCCAGTCGCCAGCCCCGACCGATTCCCGCTTGTTCCTGAAGGTTTCGATCCATCGGGCCTTGCTCGAAAAGATCAATCTGGCTGCGCTCGACCAATTGCCTCGGGCTCAAATCCAGTCCGAAATATCCGATATCGTCAGCGAATTGCTCAAAGAACGAAGCGAGTTGCTGAACACGCAGGAGCGGCAGGAGCTTGTCGTCGAGGTGCTCGACGAATTGCTCGGCCTGGGTCCTTTGGAACCGTTGCTGCAGGACGAATCGATTACGGATATCCTGGTCAACGGGTACAAGACGGTGTTCGTTGAGCGTAACGGTCTGCTCGAACGCGTCGCCACTCGTTTTCAGGACGAGAGGCATCTGATCCGGATCATCCAGAAGATCGTAAGCGCGGTGGGGCGGCGGATCGACGAATCCTCTCCGTTCGTCGACGCACGCCTGGCTGACGGTTCGCGCGTCAACGCGATCATCGCCCCGCTCGCAATCGACGGATCGCTCCTGTCGATCCGCAAGTTCGCCAAGAAGCGGATCGGGATGGACAAGCTGATCGAGTACGGCAGCGTTCCCGATGCGATGGCGCAGGTCATCAATGCCATGGTGCGGTCGCGCCGCAACGTGCTCATCTCCGGCGGTACGGGCTCGGGCAAGACGACCCTGCTAAACGCCATGTCGTCGTTCATCGATCATCGCGAACGGATCGTCACGATCGAGGATTCGGCGGAGCTGCAGCTCCAGCAGGAACACGTCGCCCGGCTCGAGACACGACCCGCAAACATCGAAGGGCGCGGCGAGGTTTCGCAGCGCGATCTCGTCAAGAATGCACTGCGCATGCGACCCGACCGCATAATCGTGGGCGAGGTCCGCGCCGGCGAGGCGTTCGACATGCTGCAGGCGATGAACACCGGCCACGATGGTTCGATGACCACGGTCCACGCGAACACGCCGCGCGATGCGCTTAGCCGGATCGAACAGATGATCGGCATGAGCGGGATCGAAGTATCGCCCGAATCCGCCCGCGCTCAGATTGCGTCTGCCATCGACGTCGTTGTCCAGGTGGCGCGCCTTGCCGACGGAAAGCGCAAGGTCGTGAGCCTTGCCGAAGTGACCGGTATGGAAAGCAAGACGATCACAATGCAGGAAATCTTCCGCTTCAAGACGACGGGGCGCGGCGAGCAAGGCGAAGTGATCGGTCATTTCGAAGCGACCGGCATCCGGCCCAAGATGCTCGCGGAAGCCTCGGCGGCCGGTATCGACCTGCCGTCCGAACTCTTTCGACCCGAACTGAAGTTCGACTGAGATGACCGATCTCATCGTTCGTCTTGTAGCGCTGTTGGCGATCTTCGGGTCCGTCTTCCTCCTGAGCCAGGTCGTGCTCGGGGGTGCCTGGCGAAACCGGGCACGTTTCGCGGCGGTCAACCGCCGGCTCGAACTGATCAGGCAAGGGTCGGACAGGGCGACGGTCGCGGCTCAACTACGCAAGAACGCTCCGCGGGACTTCTCGGAGTATCCTTTGATCGTGGGCGGGATACTCCGTTCGCTCCAGTCGGCCTTGTTCGCGTCTGCGGTGAACTTCACGATCGGGCAGCTGCTCTTCTGGATGGGGCTCGCCATGGTCATTCTGACCATTGGCTTGCTGCTAATCATGTCCATCTACGGCGTGGCGATCGCGCCCGGGGTGGTGATCCTCGCGATGGCGCTTGCGGCCAGCGTGGCCATCGGAATTCCCGTCGTCGTCATCAACATCATCGCCCAGCGGCGCCGCAAGAAAATGGAACAGCAGTTCCCGGTGGCGCTCGACATCTTCGTGCGAGCCCTGCGCTCGGGTCACCCCGTGGCCGGCGCGATCAACCTGCTGACCAACGAGATGGAAGATCCGATCGGCAGCGAGTTCGGAATCGTCGGGGACGAAATCGCGTACGGGGCGGAATTGACCGATACGCTCGATGCGATGGCCGATCGGTGGGACATGGAAGACATTCGCATGTTCGTGGTTTCGCTCGCGGTTCAGGCCGAGACCGGGGGCAATCTCGCCGAAATTCTCGAGAACCTTTCCGGGGTCATCCGCGCTCGAGCAAGCCTGTTCCTGAAAGTTCGTGCGCTGAGTTCGGAAGGACGCATGACCGGCTGGATCCTCACGGTGCTGCCGTTGATTACGTTCGTCAGCATGTTCCTGATCAACCCGGGTTTCTACACCGACGTGTCGCGCGACATCATCTTCGTCGTCGGGTTTCCGGGGCTCATTCTATGGTATTTCATCGGGGTCTTCTGGATCCGCAAACTCGTGGACATCAAGGTCTGACATGATCGAACTCGCGGCCCAGAACAGCACCTTCAGGATCCTCGTCCTGCTGGTCATCTTCGCGTTCGTCGCGGCGATCGCCTTGTTGGCGCTTGCCGCCGCCAATCGTCGGGTTGCGCTGCGTACGCAGCTGACCAAGCTCGAAGCGATGGATACGATCGCTATCACTCACGGTGAAAGCCTTCGGTCCAGAGAAACCGCCACTGCTTGGGCGAAGATGGCCGAATTCGTGGAAAAGGCCGGTCTCAACCTGACCGACACTAAAAGCGAGCGCCTGACCCACCTGCTGCGCAGCGCAGGCTACACCTCGCCTTCGGCCCCGCGCGTATACACGATGATCCGCCTGGCTCTCATCTTCGTGCTGCCCTTGGGTTATGTCCTGCTCGCGTTCTCGAGCCCGGAGCCACCTTCGTTTCTGAAGGTGTACATCGTCGGTTCGATCCTGGCTCTGATCGGCCTTTATCTGCCCAATCTGTATGTTCGAGCCAAAGCGGACAGGCGCCGGGAAGAAATCATAAACGGTTTCCCCGACTGCCTCGATCTCCTGCTCGTGTGCGTGGAGTCCGGGCTCGGTCTGGAGGCCGCAATGGATCGCGTCGGGCGGGAAATGGTGACCTCGCATCCGCTGGTGGCGCAATTGCTTTCGATTACGACCCTCCAGCTTCGCGCGGGTTCCTCGCGCGACGAGGCGTTTCGCAAAATGGCAGAGACTTCGGGCGTAGACGAAATCCGCTCGTTCTGCACTTTGATAATCCAGTCGGACAAGCTCGGCACGAGCATCGCGACGACGTTGCGCGTATACGCTGCCGAAATGCGGGAGCGGCGACAGATGCGGGCGGAGGAAAAGGCACACCGGTTGCCGGTGCTGATCTCGATCCCCCTGGTGGCGTGCATGCTGCCGACGATGATCGGCACGCTCATGCTGCCTGCGGCGATTCTCATGATCCGCAAGATCTTTCCGCTAATGGTGGGGGGCTGAAAATCATGCTCAGGCAAAGTGCCATGCGTGCCGCGCTCGTGCTCGCAATCGTGCCTGCCCTCGGCGGCTGCAAGGCGCTCGGCATGGGTAGCCATTCGATTACATCGACCGCATCGCTGACTGAACGGCTCTCCGACGACTTCGGTACGCAGCAGCTCGAACTGGGCCGTGCCGCCCTCGCCAAGGGGCACACGGTGGAAGCGATCGAGGCTTTCATGCTGGCCAAGCTCTATCCAGAGCAAGCGGCGGCAGCTTACAACGGATTGGCGGTGGCTTACAGCCGAACCGGGCGCACGGACCTGACCGAGCGGTTTTTCCAGACCGCCGTCATGCTTGCGCCAAACGAAGATCGCTATCGCGGTAATCTCGCGCTGTTCTATTCCAGCAATCCAGTAGTGCGTGCGAATGAAACGGCGCTCGCGGTCGCGAGCTTTTCGCAACCGGTCCATGTCGAAGCACCCGCACCAGTCGCAGTTGCTCTGGTCGAGATCGACGAGCCCAAAGTGCAGGCGCTCGGCGGCGGAGTGACGGTCCAAACCGGCGGGTCCCGCGTTCGTCGGATATCGGATCGCGAGGTCGCGATCAGAGGCGGCGCGAGTGCCGCTCCGAAAGGCGACACAATCATTCGCCGCCAGGCTGTCATAGAGGTCGGGGGAGGCAGGCCCAACTCTGTGATTAGATTCGGTCTTGTTGACGGCGCGATCGCGAAAAAGACGCAATATCCCATTCGCATCGACCTCAATGCGGGTTCGCGCAACTAGCGATGCTCGAACCCGCTACACCAGTTTCGATCATCGCCATGATGATTTTGGCGGCCCTCGTTGCAGTTGCCGGTTGGACCGACATCAGGCAGCGACGCATCCGCAACTGGACGTCGGCTGCTACGCTAGCCGCCGGCCTTGTTGCCGTGTTTTTGACTGCGGGGGCTGTGGCGCTCGGCTGGGCCGCGGCGCATTTCGTCGTCGCGCTCGTCGTGGGAATGGCCTTGACCGCACTCGGGGTGGTCGGCGCAGGTGACGCGAAGTTCTATGCCGGACTGGCGGCCTGGCTGCCAATCCAGGCGGGTCTCTACCTGCTGGTCTCGGTGGCATTGGCGGGCCTGGTCCTCCTCGCGCTATTCCTAGTGATGCGGCGGGGCCGGATTCGGAAAAAGGACCAAGCGGTAAGCGATTTCGACAAGCTGCCGTACGGTGTCGCAATCGGGGTCGGCGGGCTGATCGCGGTTGCGCTGGCATGATGCGCGAGCGCGCTCTTGCCGTCGGGACGTTAGCGCTGATCGGCGCGTCGCCGGCGTGGGCGGACACCGTAACGGTCGGGATTGAGCCCATCGACAGGACGGCAACGATTACGGTTAGCCGCGCAGGCGACGGGCTGGGAGCGCCCATAATCCTTCCCGAGCGCCCGAAGACCATTGCAAACGGCGCGAGCAGCTTGCCTTCGGCGATGGATACGCCTCGTGGTCTTCCGGTAGCGGCAAGATCGTTGACGAGCCGCTTCGGGATGCGATCGCATCCCGTGCTCGGCGGACGGCGCATGCACAGTGGGATCGACCTTGCAGCTGCCGCCGGTTCGCCGGTCGCGGCACCGGCTGCCGGGATTGTGTCCTTCGCCAACTGGAACGGGGGATACGGGCTGCTCGTTACCGTCGAGCACGGAAACGGCGTTCAGACCCGGTTTGCCCATCTGTCTCGTCTGATGGTCAGTCCTGGGCAGCGGGTCGAGCGTGGACAATTGTTGGGTCTCGTCGGCTCGACCGGCCGTTCGACCGGGCCCCATCTCCATTATGAAGTCCGCCAGTCGGGAAGGCCCGTCGATCCGCTTGCGGCGAGGTAAGCTCCCGAGCGGAAGGCATTCGCTTCCCCTACTGCAGCCTCGATAATTTAACGACGCTCGGCTTAACCGAATTTCAAGCCAGTTCGGTCATATGTCGGCCCATGTTAGGGACGATCTCATCACTCCTCGGCGTATTCCTGAAATTGGGAGCGGTTGCTCTCGTGCTGAACGAAGTGCGCGGGCTCGTGCTTGCGGTGCCCGTGCTATACGGAATGTACCAGGCCGGCGGGACTGCTATGGCCATCTGGCTGGGGATCAGTTCGCTGTTGGGGATCGCTGCCTCGGTCGTTGTGCCCCTTGTCGCGGCGAAAGCTGTGCAGCGCAGGCTCGCAAAGCCTGCCTTATCGGCGATCGGGCAGCGGGAGCTGCGTGCCGAACCGTGACGGCGAACGCAATTTTCAGCCAGCTTTGACGAGGCCAGCCCGGCTGAACAAGCGGTGCGCGATCCAGTTTAAGGTATGGTCTCGATTTTGCTGAAGTCGAACCAACCGGTTCGTCATCAGCATTTCGAACCCTTGCAGGTCGCAGGCCCGCCGCCAGGTTTCGTATTCCCGTTTCCGTTTGCGTTGCCGCCGCCCGTAGTTGTGCCCCCGCCGGTTGTCGTGCCACCGCCGGTTGTCGTGCCACCACCGGTTGTCGCACCGCCGCCCGTAGTGGTACCGCCGCCCGTAGTGGTGCCGCCGCCGGTATTCGACCCACCGCCGCCGGAACTGCCATTGCCGTTGTTTGCAACGAGCACGAGACCCCCGGTATCGGCACCCCACGGGTCGGTTCCGGGAGCTCCATCGGTAATCGAAGAAGCCTGACGTTCCACCGCTGCGGTCACGTTTGTTCCGAGTGCCAACGACGCGGCACCCATGCCGACACCGACGACCGCAAGGATCAGCGCATACTCGGCCGCTGACGTGCCTGTTTCATCGCGAAGAAATCGAATAATCATGCGCCTGCCCCTGGTCGAACCCCGTGGAAAGCGACCCGGGTGCTTATTCGCCGTGCAAAATACACTTTGCGCGCGATGTTGCACAGCAGAAAAACGCGGCGAGCAATGCCTAGAATAAACCAGTAATTTCAACGCGAAGCCGGTCAATCTCGGAGGGATTTCCAGCGCAACTCTAACGCCATGGTCTCCAGATCTGCTTGTTACGGTAATTCGAATCACCTCCAGTCATAGAAGTGCGTGCGACCCGAACCGCGTCACCCTCTCATCGCAACGGGTCTCTTGCAGCGCTCACGAAGACGAGGCAGCGTCAAGGAATTGGTCCGTCAGTGTTACGACAAATTCCCGGACACCTTTTCGCCTCCGCTCGTTGACGCTTCGAAGGAGGCGTCATTGCCCGATACGATTTCAGTCAACGGGACCGCGTATCCCGTTCCCGCCGACCCGCGCACGTCGCTGCTCGATTTCCTCCGCCACGATGTCGGCCTGACCGGCACCAAAAAGGGCTGCGACCACGGGCAGTGCGGCGCGTGCACCGTCCTCGTCGACGGCATGCGGATCAACAGCTGTCTCACGCTCGCGGCGATGCACGACGGCGACGAGATCACGACGACCGAAGGGCTGGGCACGCAGGACGACCCGTCCGAACTGCAACAGGCCTTCATCGCGCACGACGGGTATCAGTGCGGCTATTGCACGCCCGGGCAAATCTGTTCGGCGACCGCGATGCTGCAGGAAATCGCCAACGGCTGGCCTAGCGATGCCAGCGAAACCCTGACCGGCACGGTGGAGGCGAGCGGCGAGGAAATCCGCGAACGCATGAGCGGCAACCTGTGTCGTTGCGGCGCCTACGCCAACATCGTCGCCGCCATCCGCGACGTCGCAGCGGAGCAGGGCACATGAGGCCGTTCCAGTTCGAACGCGCGCGCACGATCGAGGATGCCGCGCGGCTGACCGCCGGCGACGGTGCAAAGGCCATCGCGGGCGGGACCAACCTCCTCGATCTGATGAAACTGCAGGTGGAAACGCCCGGCGAACTCGTCGACGTGAACCGCATCGGCTTTGCCGGTATCGACGACACCGACGACGGCGGCCTGCGCATCGGCGCGCTGGCGACCAACACAGCGACCGCAGTGCATGCGCGCGTGCGAGCGGACTATCCCGTTCTCTCCCGCGCGATCCTCGCCGGTGCGACGCAACAACTCCGCAACAAGGCGACCACGGGCGGCAACCTGCTCCAGCGCACGCGGTGCTACTACTTCACCAACATCGACCAGCCCTGCAACAAGCGCGACCCCGGCAGCGGCTGCGGCGCGCTGGACGGCATCGCACGCCTCCACGCTATTCTGGGCACGAGTTCGCAATGCATCGCGACCTACCCCGGCGACATGGCCGTGGCGCTGAGCGCGCTCGACGCCGATGTCGAGATCGCGGGCGAGGGGGGGCGTAGCCGGACGGTCCCGGTCCGCGACTTCCATTGCCTGCCCGGCGATACGCCATGGATAGAGAACGTGCTGGAACGCGGCGAAGTCATCACCGCCGTCACCTTGCCGAAGCCGGTCGGCGGCACACAGATTTATCGCAAGGTGCGCGAACGATCGAGCTACGCATTCGCGCTCGTCTCCGTCGCCGCCGTTATCGAAGTGGCGGACGGCAAGTTCGCGCGCGCCGACCTTGCGTTCGGCGGGCTCGCGCACAAGCCGTGGCACGATCCGCGCATTGCCGACCTGCTTGTAGGCAGTGCGCCGTCGGCTGAGCTGTTCGACCGTGCGGCCGACCTGCTCCTCGAGGGAGCGCAAGGCTACGGCGAGAACGATTTCAAGATACCGCTGGCACGCCGCACAATGCACGCGGTCCTGTCGCAGGCGACGGAGACGGCGGAATGACCGTACATTTCAAGCAGGATAAGCCCGATACCTCCAACCGTCTCGACGGCATGAAGCAGGGTGTCGTGGGCCAGCCGATGCCGCGGGTCGAGGGGCTTGCGAAAGTCACCGGCACCGCGCCCTACGCCGCCGAATACCCGGTCGAGGGGTGCGCCGAAGGGGTCCTCGTGACCGCCACCATCACCCGGGGCGAAGTCGTGTCGATGGACAAGGACGCCGTGCTCGCGATGCCGGGCGTGATCGCGGTGCTCGACGATGCGAAGCTGACGACGCGCGCAGCGCAGGGCACCGCCGACGAGGCGCCGCAGCAGGATCCGGCGACGGTGTGCTACTGGGGCCAGCCGATCGCGCTGGTCGTCGCCGAAACGTTCGAACAGGCGCGCGATGCGGCCAAGCACCTCAAGGTCGAGTACCGCGAGGAGGCAGGCGCCCCGCTCGATCCCGCCGATGCGGAGCCCGAGGAACAGGACGAGGATACCGTTCACCAGGGCGATCTCGCCCACGCGATGGCCGAAGCCGCGCACAGCGTCGACGTGACCTACACCACGAAGGGGCACGCCTCGGCGGCGATGGAGCCGCACGCCTCGATCGCGGAATGGGACGGCACCAAGCTGACCGTCCATGCGTCGCTCCAGATGCTGAACTACAACATCTCCGAACTGGCTGACGCGCTCGACCTCGAGGAGGATCAGATCCGCCTCGTCTCGCGGTTCGTCGGCGGCGGGTTCGGCTCGAAGCTCGGCATCAGCGAGGATGTCGTCGCGGCGTCGGTCGCGGCAATGGAACTCGGACGGCCGGTGCGGGTGGTCCTGAGCCGCCAGCAGGTCTTTCAGTGTATCATGCGCCGTTCGGAAACGAAGCAGCGGCTGCGGCTGGCGGCCGATGCCGACGGCAAGCTGACCGGGTTCGGCCACCACGCGCTGGTCTCGAACCTGCCCGGCGAGGAGTTCGCCGAACCGGTGCTGCAGTCCTCGCACTTCATGTACGGGGGCGAGAACCGCGAACTCATGCTGGAGGTCGCGCGCATCCACCGCATGACCGCAGGCTCCGTGCGCGCGCCCGGCGAAGCGGTGGGGATGCCCGCACTCGAAGCGGCGATGGACATCCTCGCGGAGAAGGCCGGCATCGATCCCGTCGAACTGCGGCTGCGCAACATTCCCGACAAGAACCCGGAAGAAGACCTGCCGTTTTCGTCGCACAAGCTGGCCGAGTGCCTGCGGCAGGGCGCCGAGGCGTTCGGCTGGGACAGCGGCCCGCGCAAACCGCGACAGAGCCGCGACGGCGAATGGTGGGTCGGGACCGGCATGGCGAGCGCCGCGCGCGTGCACAACGTGGAGGAAGCCAAGGCCCGCGTCACGCTGAAGGCCGACGGCACCGCGCTCGTCGAAACCGACATGACCGATATCGGCACCGGCACCTATACCATCCTTGCGCAGATCGCGGGCGAGATGATGGGGCTCGATCCGGCCGACGTGCTCGTCGAACTGGGCGACACGCGCCATCCGCGCGGACCCGGCTCGGGGGGCAGCTGGGGCGCGGCCTCCATCGGCTCGGCAGTCTATGTCGCCTGCACCGCGATCCGCGAAGAGATCGCCGGACGCCTCGACATGGCCGAGAAGGACATGGAACTGCGCGACGGAGCCGTTGCCGGAGGAAAGTCCCTCGTCGAAGTCCTCGAAGGCAAGGACATCGCGAAGGAAGGACACTACGAACCGGGCGATATTACCGACGACTTCACCGCATCGGGCTTCGGCGCGTTCTTCGCCGAGGTGCGCGTCAATCGCTGGACCGGCGAGACGCGCGTCAACCGGATGCTCGGCGCGTTCGGGTTCGGCCGGGTGCTCAATCCGACGACTGCACGATCGCAATGCATCGGCGGCATTACCTGGAGCATCGGCCTAGCACTGACCGAGATGCTGGAATTCGATCCCGTCGATGGCCATCTCGTAAACTGCGACCTGGCGGAGTATCACGTGCCGGTGCATCGCGACGTGCCCGATCTCGACGTGGTGCTGGTCGAAGAACGCGACCCCGCCGCCAGTCCGATCCAGGCCAAGGGGATCGGCGAACTCGGAATGTGCGGCGGCGCGGCGGCCATTGCCAACGCGATCTACAACGCGTGCGGCGCCCGCGTATTCGATTATCCGATGTCGCCCGACCGCGTGTTGGCGGCAATGCCGGAATAATCGTTTTTGCCGATCAAAGGCATAGGAATTCTACGCCCGGGCCCGCGCATTCACTACGGAACGATGCGCGGGTCCGGGCTTTCTTTCAAGTGATCGGCACGGGGCGCGTCCGGCGCTCGCTTGCCCAAGAGACTTCCCCTTAGCAGGAGCATATCATGCCTGAACAATTCGCCTCGGGTGTCGAGGACAACACCGCCAAAAAGATGATCGGTCTTCTGAACGATCGGCTGGCCGACGGCATCGACCTCGCCAACGCGGTCAAGCAGGCGCACTGGAACATCAAGGGGCCGAGCTTCATCGGCATCCACGAGCTGCTCGACGATGTCGCCGACCGGATGCGCGACCATGTCGACACGATAGCCGAACGCTGCGTGATCCTGGGCGGCATCGCCAAGGGCACGACCCAAAACGTCGAGAAGGACAGCTCGCTCAAGGCATACCCGGATTCGATTCACGACCAGAAGGATCACGTCAAGGAATTGACGGAGCGGTTCAAGGACTTCGGCGCCAAGTGCCGCGAGGCGATCGATACCGCTAGCGAAGCGGGCGACGAGGACACGGCGGACCTTTTCACCGGTGTCAGCCGCGCGGTCGACAAGGACGCGTGGTTCATCGGCGCGCATAACGCGAAGTAAGCCCACCATCATGGCCTACCGCCGCGACAGCCCGGTGCTTGCAGGCACCGGGCTGGGACCACTTTCGCTCAAGAACCGTGTCGTCATGGCACCGCTCACGCGGAGCCGGTCCGACAATGCGGGCGTCCCTCCGTCCTTCGCTGCCGAATATTACGCGCAGCGGGCAAGCGCGGGGCTCATCATCAGTGAGGCGACCAATATCTCCCCGCAGGCGGTCGGTTATGCCCTGACGCCGGGCATCTGGTCCGACGAACAGGTTGCGGCCTGGAAGCCGGTGGTCGACGCGGTGCACGACGCCGGCGGCCTCATCTTCCTCCAGCTCTGGCACACGGGGCGCATCTCGCACCCGGATCTTCACGGCGGTGAGCTTCCGGTCGCCCCCTCTGCGATCAAGCCGGAGGGTCAGGCGTTCACGAAGGACGGCATGAAGGACCACGTCACGCCCCGAGCCCTGAAAACCGACGAAATCCCGGCAATCGTCGACGATTACGCAAAGGCCGCCGCCAACGCGAAGGCCGCCGGGTTCGACGGGGTGGAGGTCCATTCGGCCAACAACTACCTGCTCGAACAGTTCGTCCGCGACAGCACCAACCGCCGCGACGATCGCTACGGCGGATCGATCGAGAACCGCCTGCGCTTCCCGCTCGCGGTCGTCGATGCCGTCATAGGCGTTTGGGGCGCGGACCGGGTCGGCATCCGCCTGTCGCCGGCCACCACGCAGCCGGGCGAAACCCCGCTCGACAGCACGGTCATGGAGACATACGGCCGCTACATCGACGAGCTGTCGGTCCGCGGCCTCCTCTACATTCATTGCATCGAGGGCGTGACCCGGGGCGAGCGCGACGATCCCGAGGTCGATTTCGCCGCGCTGCGCAAGCGGTTCGGCGGGGCCTACATCGCGAACAACGGCTACACGCTCGACCTTGCCGAAGAGCACCTGCAAAAGGGCAGCGCGGACCTATTCGCATTCGGCCGCCCGTTCATCGCCAACCCCGATCTCGTCGAGCGGCTGGCGACCGACGCGCCGCTGGCCGATGCGCCGGAGGAATACTGGTACGGCGGCGGCGAGAAGGGTTACACCGACTGGCCGACGATGGCCTGCTGCTGACGCAAGCGAAAGAACGGAACGCCCCACATGACCGAACAGATACTCGTGGGGCGCCTCGCCATCGTGACCGGCGGCGCCTCGGGCATCGGTGCGGCCTGCGTGGAGGCGCTGGCCGAAGCCGGGGCCGACGTGGCGATCTTCTATCACAACGATGCGGACGCGGCGAACGCGCTGAAAGCGAAGGTCGAGAAGGCAGGGCGCCGCGGGTTCGCCGCGGAGGTCGATGTGAGCGACAAGGGTTCGGTCGAAGCCGGCTTCAATGGTGCGGTCGAAGCACTCGGCACGGCGGACATCCTCGTCAATTCGGCTGGCCTCAACATGTCGGGCGTCCACGTCGCTGACATGGAACTGGCGCAGTGGGAGAAGCTGCTCGGCGCCGATCTTACCGGCTCGTTCCTCACCTGCCGCCGGTTCGTGCGCAACCTGAAGGGAACCGGGCGGCCCGCCGCGATCGTCAACATCACCTCGATCCATTCGTTCGCGATGCGCGCGGGCGGGGCGGACTACGATGCGGCGAAGGGCGGACAGGTCAACCTCACGCGCACTCTGGCGATCGAAGTGGCGGGCGACGGTATCACGGTGAACGCGATCGCGCCGGGCATGATTCTTACGCCCATGAACGAAAAGGCGATGCAAGACGAAGCCTACCGCGCGAAGCTGGAGGCGAACATCCCGGCCGGCCGCGCGGGCAAGCCCTCTGAGGTGGCCGCGCTCGCCGTCTATCTCGCTTCGCCGGCGGGGGCCTACATCACCGGGGCCGAGATCGTGATCGATGGCGGCCTGTCGCTTATCCAGGCGACCGGCGCATGAGCGACCCGCTGTTCGAGGTCCTCGAGATCGTGGACCTGGAGATCGACGGGCCCATCAATCGCGACAACCGCGAACTGATGAGCCCCTACGTCTGGCGCGACGGAGAGATGTGGCGCCTGCTGCTCCGCGCGGTCCCGGACGGGATGGAGCCCACCGGGCGCATCTGGTGCGGGGAGAGCACCGACGGAATCCGTTTCACCATGGCCGACGAACCGGCGCTCGCGCCCAGCATAGAGCATCTCGACATCGGCGGATGCGAGGACCCGACGCTGATCGAGCACGGCGAGCGGCTGGTGGTGTTCTACACCGGCGTGGACCGAAGCGGCGCTGCCGAGATGCTGTGGGCATCCGGCCCCGATGCCGCCAGCCTCGAAAAGCACGGCGTCGCCTACAGTTGCTCCAAGACGGAAAAGAACACCAAGGAAGCCAGCGTCGAGATCGGCGACGACGGCGTCTGGCGGCTCTTCTTCGAATATTCGCGCGACGACCGGTCGTGGATCGGCCTCACCTTCGGACCTTCGCCCACCGGTCCGTGGGACGACCGGCCCGACCCGATCGAACCGCGCCCGAACAAATGGGACTGCTACCACCTGTCGACCGGCCCGCTGCTGCGCGAGGACGACACGGTCATCATGTTCTACAACGGGTCGACCGAGGACGCCCGCTGGTCGATCGGCTGGGCGCGGTTCAAGCGCGACTGCCGGACGTTGATCGAACGCTGCGACGAACCCCTGATAACGCCCGACGATCGCGACGACGACGGCGACGAGGAAGCCCCGGAGGACCGCGCCATCGCCTTCGCCAACTCCCTCATCGTGGATGGCGACCTCATCTACCTCTATTATTCGCACAACGACCGGGTGCCCTGCCGGGCGACGCTCCGCCGCCGCCGCGGCTGAGCCGCTTCAGCCGGCGAGGAAGCGGTCGGCGGTGCGCAGCGACAGCGCCATGATCGTCAGCGCCGGATTGGCCGCAAGCGCGCTCGGGAAGACCGAGTTGTCGCAGACGTAGAGGTTCGGCACATCGTAGCTGCGCCCATGCGGATCGACCACGGCACCGTCGCTGTCCGCCCCCATGCGGCAGGTCCCGATCGTGTGGGCGGAGCGCTGAACCGAGAATACATCTCTGGCCCCTGCGGCTTCCCAGATCGCGCTCATTCGGGCGATCGCGTGGCGGTCCATCGCCTTTTCATTCGCATCATAAGAAAAATCGACGCGCGCGCGCTTCATACCGACCGCGTCGGTTTCGTCGGCGAGCGTGAGGCGGTTGGCGTCGCTCGGCAGGCATTCGCCGTACGCGCCGCGATCAACGTGGCGAGCTTGCCGCCCATGCTGTGCCCGGCGATCATCCAGTTCGCCGGATCGCACGCGCGGATTTCGTCCGCCAGCCAGTCCGCCATCTCCTCGACAGACCGGCGCGGATCGCCCGCTGCATCCCCGAAGCCGGGAATGTCGAGCGCGTGGCACTCGAACGCATCGCCCAGTTCCGCGACGACCCGATCCCATTCCCGGCTCGACATTCCAAGCGCGTGGAGGAGGAACAGCGCCGGCCGGCCTATCGGCTCCATCCGGCTTCTTTCTCCAGCGCCTCAAGGTACGACACACAGCTTGCCCCCGTGACGAACGACGACGGCATCCTTACCGTCGATCTCGATCCCCATCGGCTTTCCATCTTCGAGGTCGGCGACGGAAAACGTGGCCAGGAAGGAATTGTCGATCATCTTGGAGGCTTCCGGAAAGATAAGGCGATTCACATTCGTCAAGCCAAGCTGCCCGCGCCTGCGACGGTTCCCGTTGTTTGGCGAGAACGCGCAAGCGGTCGGAGCGTTGGGCACTCAATCCGTTCTTTACTCGAGGTCGCCCGCATGACCGACTTGCGCTTACGCTATGGCGTCAGCCAGTTCACCACCAAGCCGTGGTCGTTCGACGAGGATGTCGAGCGGTATGCCGCCCTCGGCGTCGATGCGATCGAAGTCGTGGAGGACAAGCTCGACGCCGACCGGTGGGAGGAGCAGATGGCCGCGATTGCCGCCGCTGGCCTCGCGATCAGCGGCGTGCAGCCGAGCGTGCGGACCTTCTTCGACAGCCGCATGGTGCCCGAACCGAAGGGCGTCGCCGCGCGCACCGCGCGCCTGCGCGGGTCGATCGAGCGGTTGGGCCCGTACGCGCAGGGCGCGCCGTTCTTCACCAACACCGGCGCGCATCCGGGCGGCGACATGGCGGAAGCGATCGCGGTCGTCGGAGACGCGCTCGGCGAACTGGCCAGCGTGGCTGCCGACAATGGCGTCGAACTCGCGATCGAGCCGCTCCATCCCGTGTCGCTCAACGTCGAGAGCGCGATCTGGACGATCGACCAGGGGCTGGAGATCGTCGATCGCGCGAACAGCGACCGGGTGGGCCGATGCCTCGATTACTGGAACGTCTGGCAATCGCCCGACGTCCTCGCCGCAATCGCGCGGGCTGCGGGTCGCATCCTCTCGGTCCAGGCCAGCGACTGGCGCACCCCGCGCTCTTTCGCCGACCGTATCGTCCCCGGCGACGGGGAGATTCCGCTCGCCGAACTCGTCGCTGCCACCCGCGCTGCCGGCTACGACCGGCCCTACGTGCTGGAAATCTTTTCGGAGGACGTCGAGGATTCGCTCTACGACGGCGATATCGCATCGGTCGTAACCCGGAGTCGCGAAGGTCTGGCGGCTGCGTGGAATGAGGGCGCCAGAGCTGCTTTCGGGGAACGCGGCAGGCGGTGATGCCGTTCGGGACCGAGCAGGGGAGATCGATCGCATGACCAACGACGGTGCCGAAGGCGTTCTGGAAACCCGCATCGGCCGGCATATCAACCTCACCTATTCCGAACGCGACGCGCTGCGCTGGCTGGAACGCCGCGAGCGACGGTTCGAGGCAGGCGAGATCGTCGTTCGCGAGGGCGACTTCGCCGATTGCCTGCACATCGTGGCGGCGGGCTGGCTGCACGGATCGAACGACCTGCCCGCCGGCGCGCGGCAGATCCTGCGGTTCTATTTCAAGGGCGACATCGTCACCACGTCCGCGATCGTGTGGGGCTACAGTTCCGCCACGCTGACGGCGGTGAGTGCGTGCCGGCTCTACGAGTTGCCGCGCGATGCGCTGGCCCGCCTGTTCCGCGATTTTCCGCGGCTGGCGGCAGTTCTCTACGGCATCAGTGCGGCGGAACAGGTCGCGATGGCTGACCGGGTGGCCTCGCTTGGGCGGACGGATGGGCTCACGCGCGTGGCGACCTTGCTGCTCGACATTCGTTCGCGCCTGCGGCTGATCGACGGGGCGCCCAACACCGCCTTCGAACTGCCGCTGACCCAACAGGATCTCGGCGATGCGGTCGGGCTCACAAAGACCCACGTCAACCGAACCTTGCGCCAGATGGAGGCGGACGGCTGGATCGAGCGGGAGGGTCGCCTCATCCGGCTGCTCGATGCCGATGCGCTCGCGCAGCGGATCGAGTTCAAGGACCGCCACATCATCGCCATCGACTGGCTGCCTCCGGTTAAGATGGCGCTCGAGAATGTGACATAGGTCACTTGGCGGCCGGTAAGCGGCGAACATACGTTATCGGTCGAAGGGTTTATTTTGCCCACGAAGCGCCCGTTCGATCGCGCGTCCTGCTTTCGTTCCTAAGGCCATCGCGGAGTCAACGGGCTCCGGGATGCAGCAAGGCACATCGAATGGCAGAGAAACTGGGCGTCGCCGTGATCGGTGCGGGCGGGGCGGTCGCGACGACCGCGATCGCCGGGATCGAGATGATCAAGGCCGGATCGAACAGCTTCGCCGGCCTGCCGCTCGCCGACCGCGATGTCGCCGGCATGGCGGCCTACCGCGACATCGAGTTCGGCGGCTGGGACCTGTCGGGCGACGATCTCGGCACCTGCGCGCTGCGCCACGGCGTTCTCGGCGACGCGGAACTCGCCGACGGGGCGAGCGCATTGAAGGGCATGCGCGCATGGCCGGCGGTCGGCAGCACCGCGCACTGCGCCAACATCGACGGCAACAACCGCATGGCCGACGGACACCGCGCCGCAATCGCCCAGATCAAGTCCGATCTCGACCGCTTCAAGGAGGAGCGCGGGCTGGAACGCGTCGTCGTCCTCAACCTCGCCTCGACCGAGAAGATGCCCGACGCCGACGCCGCGAGCCTGGCCTCGCTCGACGCGTTCGAGAGCGGGCTGGATGCCAACGACCCAGCCATCAGCCCGGCGATGCTCTATGCCTACGCCTCGATCGATTCGGGCACGCCCTATGCGAACTTCACCCCGTCGGTCGCCGCCGACGCGGCCCCGCTGGCGGCGCTCGCGGCGACACGCAACGTGCCTGTCGCCGGCAAGGACGGGAAGACCGGACAGACGTTCCTGAAGACCGTGATCGCCCCGGCGCTGCGCGACCGGTCGCTGCATGTCGACGGCTGGTTCTCCACCAATATCCTCGGCAATTCCGACGGGCTCGCGCTCGACGATCCCAAGTCGCTCGCCTCCAAGCTCGGGACGAAGGGCAGCGTGCTCGACGATATCCTCGGTTACGAGGTGAAGAACCACATCATCATGATCCATTATTACCCGCCCCGCGGCGACGACAAGGAGGCGTGGGACAACGTCGATCTGACCGGGTTCCTCGGCCAGACGATGCAGCTCAAGCTGAATTTCCTGTGCAAGGACTCGATCCTGGCCGCGCCGCTGGCGATCGAGATCGCCCGCTGCCTCGACCTTGCCGACAGGCGGGGCGAGGGCGGGGTGCGCGAGGAACTGAGCGTGTTCTTCAAGGCGCCGCAGACCGCCGGCGGAGCGCCCGAGCACGCCTTCGACCGCCAGCAGGCCATGCTCGACGGGTGGCTGGCGCAGGGACGCGCCTGACATGCCGCTGACCGGCGCTCCGTTGCCGCTGCTGCGGGAACTGGGCGACCTCAAGCGGGTGCGGTCGGCGGGGCGCGACGGCTCGATCGCGACGCGCCTGTTCGAGGCCGCGTGGGCGGCGTGGCTGGCAGACGCCGACTTCGGGGAAACGGCATGGCGCGCGATGGCCGCCGCCGTGGCGGCCGCGCGTATGGGCGATCTCGATCACCGCAAGCTCGTGGAGCTCGGTCTTTCGCCTGGCGAGGCAACCGCGACGCTCGCGCGGGCGGTGGACGAGGTGGCCGATGCGCTCGACACCGGGCTCGTCGCTGGACTGAAGGCCGCGCTCGGCAACCCGCTGGACGAAGCGGAAAGCATCCCCGCGCCGATCGCGGCGCTGCGAGACCAGCCGCGTGCGGGCGTGACCGCGCCGGGCCGGCCGCGCATCATGCTGCAGCCCGAGGAGAACCACGCCGAGCACAGCTTCGTGGTCGCCGTTTACGCGGGGCTTCTCGCCCCCGCCTACGATGCGGACCCTGCGACGGCTTTCTGGCACGGGATGATTCACCACCTGCACAGTGCCGCCATGCCCGATGCCGGCTATTCGGGCGAAGTGCTGCTGGGCGAGCGGCTGGGCCACGTGATCGAGCGCGCGCGCATGCTGGCGCTCGCCGCCTTGCCCGATGTCCAAGCGGCCGAATGCCGCCACCACCTCTGCGCGATCGAGGGGACGCGGACGCCTGCCGCTCAGGCGTTCCACGCCGCCGACGTGATCGACCGCGTGCTCGAGATCGAACAGCATCTCAAGCGCGGCGCGGTGACGATGGACACCGTGCTCGGCCAGTACGGACTGGTCCACGACGGTCCGGTGAAGGCGTTCCACGATGCGGTGCTGGCCGAGGTCGGCCTCCCGTGAAGACGCCAGCCGCCTGGCACTCCCCCATTTCCGGCAAGCGGCTGGTGCCTGATACGCCCCATTCGCTCGGCGACGGAGAGGGGGAGCGTTGGCCGGTGGTCGACGGCATCGCCTACCTCCGCACCGGGCGCGGCTGGCTGGTCGCCGAAGCGCTCGCCTTGCTCGACGACGGGGACGGCGATGGAGCACTGGTCGCGTTGTTGGCCGACCAGGATCCGTGGTGGAAAGGCGCGCAGACCGATCGGGACGAACTGCGCCGCCTGGTTGCCGAACGCGACTCGCTGACCTTGCGCGAGGCGATGGGGCTGCTGCGCTTCGGCGCGGTCGCGGACTACTTCGCGCATCGCTGGAGCGATCCGACGTATCTCGCCGGGCTGGCGCTGCTGGAAGCGCACTGGACCGCGCCCGAAACCGCGTTCGAACTGGCCGGCGGGATCGGTCATTACGCCCGTGCGCTGGGCGAGCGCGGCGTGCGTTGCACGTCGGCGGACATCGTGTTTGCGAAGTGCTGGCTGGCCCGCCACTGGGTCGCGCCCGACGCCGAATACGCGGTGTTCGACGCGGGCGACCTGTGGCCCATCGGGGATCGCCGGTTCGATCTCGTCCACTGCCAGGATGCGTTCTATTTCCTGCCCTCGCAGGAGGAGGTCGCCGACCGGTTGCGGTCCGCCGTCGGCGTGGCCGGGACGCTCGCCGTCGGGCATCTCCACAACGCGGACGTTGCTGGCGGCGCGATGGGCCCCGCGCGCACCGCAGGGGAATGGCAGGCGCTGTTTCCGCAGGCGCATGTCTACGACGAGCGCGCCCTGCGGCGCGCGCTGCTGCGATCGGACACGCCCGTGCCATGCGACTGGGAGCGTTCGCCCGCAGTCGAAGCCTGGGCAATCGCCGAAACCTGCCAGCCGGCCCGCGCAATGGCGGCGGGGGTCTCCGTTCCGCCCGGGAGTGCGCGTCTCGTCGCCAATCCACTCATCGGGCCGCACGGCCCCGTGTGGCCGTCGCCGCGCTACGAGGCGGAGTACGGGCCCGAGGCGACGTGGACCGATCCCGCCAGCCCGTTCCCGCCCGAGCGCGACCGGCGGCGCGTCGCCCTGCCGGAGCGGTGGTGATGCGCTGGGGTATCGCCGGGTTCGGGTGGGTCGCCCGCGACTTCGTGGCGCCGGCCATTAGGGCGGCAGGCCACCACCTCCTCGCCGTTGCCGATCCGTCGGTCGATGCGCGGGCAGCCGCGAACGCGTTCGGCGCGTTCGCGTTCGAGGATTACGCGCGGCTCCTGTCCAGCGTCAATATCGACGCGCTCTACGTGGCGACCCCCAATCACCTCCATGCCCCGCCGGCGATCGCCGCGCTCGAGGCGGGCATTCCGGTGTTGTGCGAGAAGCCGATGGCCGCCCGGCTGGACGATGCGGAAGCGATCGCGGCTGCGGCCGAAGCGACCGGTACACTTTATGCCACCGCCTTCGATCAGCGGCATCATCCGGCGCATCGCCGCATGGCCGACCTGATCGGTGACGGGGCCATCGGCCGCCCGGTAGCGGTGCGCATCGTCTATGCGTGCTGGGTCGATCCGTTGTTCGCGCCCGCGCCGGGCCACGCCAACTGGCGCATTCGCGAGGAGGAGGCGGGCGGCGGGGCGACGATCGATCTCGCGCTTCACGGACTCGATCTGTCGCAGATGCTGCTGGGCGAACCCCTCGAGGACCTGTCGATCGTGCTGCAGCGGCGCATCCACGACTATGCGGTCGACGACGGCGGCGCGCTGGCCGGACGGTTCGCGGGCGGGGCCCTGCTGACGCAGCACGTCGCCTACAACTGTGCAGAGACGCTTCCCCGCCGTCGGTTGGAAGTACTGGGCGAAACGGGCCTTCTCACGGCGCTCGACACAATGGGCCAGACCGCCGGGGGCCAGCTCACCCTTCAGCGTGACGGCGGACCGGCAGAACCGGCCGCCTTCGATGACGCGCAGAGCCCGTTCGCAGCACAGGTCGCCGCCTTCGCGGACGCCGTCGGGGGCGCTTCGCACGATTTTTCCCACCGCCGCGACATCGCGCTGATGCGCCTTTTCGATGCTGCCCACGCAAAGGCCCGGCAATGCCTCTGACCCATTACGCCTGTGCCAACTGCGGGTTCTGGCAGGAGCATTTCGCGCCGCCCGACTGCCCGGTCTGCACCGATGTGCGCAACGACCTGCCGCCCGACGGCTGGCATTTCCTGCCGGAAAGCGAAGTCGCCGCGACCCACGAAGGGGACGCGCGACAGATCGCCGACGATCTGTGGGCCTTCACCACCACGCCGCATCTCGGCCTCGGCGGGACCGGTTGGCTCATCGTCCGACCCGAAGGCAACATCGCCTTCGAAGCGGCGCCGTATTACAGCGAGGCGATGCTGGCGCGGATAGGGGCGCTGGGCGGTATCGCCAGCCTCGCGGCGAGCCACCCGCACGGCTACGGCGCGCTGTTCCAGCTCCAGCGCGCCTTCGCGCCGCCGGTGGTGGCGATCCAGCGAGAGGACCTCGCCTACACCAAGGCGTTCCGCGTCACCGCGCCGTTCGACGATACGCTTGCGCTCACAGGCGATGTCGTGCTGCACCACGTCGGCGGCCACTACGCCGGGCAGGCCGCGCTCCACGATGCCCGCGGGCGGCGACTGTTCTGCGGCGACATGTTCAAGATCGACCAGGATGCGGACGGCCGTTCGACCCACGTCTCGAGCCACAAGGCCTTCCACCGCAACATCCCCCTCACCCACCGCGAGCTACAGACCTACCGCGACGCGGTCGCGCCGCTCGATTTCGAGGCCGTGCTGACCCCCTTAGAATACGCCCCCGGCATCGACACCGCCAAGGCGCTGGCGGTGCTCGACGCCGCGCTCGCCGTCCCGCCGCAAGTGACGAGGTATCCGCTATGACCGCCCGCCTGCCTTCGGGCATGCTCCCGACCGACCTGCCCGACGCGGCGCGCGCCTATCTCGATGCGTTTCCCGCCGGCGAGATCGTCGCCTTTCCGATCGATCCGATCGACCGGATCGGCATACCGGTCTGGATCGTGGCGCTGTTTCCCGATGGCGAGCGGGCCTTGCGCGGCGTCATGCCTTACGGTGTCGGCTACGGCGCGGATGCCGGGCAGGCGATCCTCGGCGCAATGGGCGAGATCGCCGAGATGGCGTTTCCCGCGCTGTCGCTGTCGCTGCGCAAGAAGACCCGCGCGTCCTACGCCGACCTCGTCGCATCGCTGGGGCCGCGCGCGGTCGCCGATCCGCTGACGCTGTGCCTGCCGGCGGGAAGCCCGGTGGGCCGCGATACCGTGCTGGAATGGGTGGAGGCGGTGCGCCATGCCGACGGTTCGGCGGTGCTCGTGCCGATCGATCTTGCCGCCTACAACCGGTCCGAGCTGTCGGACGGCTACGTGCCGTTCACGACGATCATCTCGAACGGGATGGGCGCGGGGCCGGACATCGACTGGGGGGTCGGCCACGGCCTGTGCGAAATCCTCCAGCGCGACGGCAACGGCCTACTGTTCCGCGCGCTCGACCGCGGTGTCGCGCTCGATCTTCCGGCCGATCTTCCGTCTTCCATCGCGGACCTCCTGGCCCGTTACGAAGGCGGCGGGCGTGCGCCCCATCCCGAAATTCGCGACCGACGAGTTCGGCATCGCCAATCTCTACTGCGTCGGCATCGACGAACGCGGCGAACCGGCCGAACCCATCATGGTTTCGGCGTGCGGCGAGGCGGCGCATCCCGATGCCTGGGCAGCGCTGGAAAAGGCGCTGACCGAATACGCCGCCAGCCGATCGCGCAAGGCGTATGCCCACGGCGACGACGCACGCACCCGGGCGCTGAGCCCCGCCGGTTACGTGGACCGCTTCCTCGCCGAAAGCGGCGGTGCGGCGAAGAGCAGCGACACCCGTGCGCTCGCCGCGATGATCGACTGGCAGTCGCGCGACGCGGCGACCATTCGCGGATGGCTGGCCCCCAACATGCTGTCGGAGCGCACCCGCAAACCGTTCTCCGAGCTTCCGCACACGCCGTGCCCCGGCGCGCGCGACCGCGGGCGCATCGCGCTCGACCGGGTCGCGGCGGCGGGGTTCGACGTTCTCTACGTCGACATGACCCCGCCGGGCTGCCCGGTCTCCACGGTCAAGTTGATCGTGCCGGGCATGGAGGTCGAGACGATGAGCTATGGCCGGATCGGCGAGCGCGGGGTCGCCAAGCTCATGGCGATGGACAGTCCGCTGATCCGCTTCGGCGAAGCGCGCGAGGGGCTGGAGCCGGTGCGGGTGACCGAAGCGGCAATGGAAAGGCTGGGCGGCCGGCCGCTGTTCGACATGGCCAGGGCGCGCGAAATCGTGGGGCCGCTCTATCCGCTCTACCGCGAGCCCGAGGCGCATCACGCCGCCGCTGCCGCCGAAGCACGGCCAAGCGCGTGAGCCTGCGTTACGCTTACAACACCAACGGCGCAGCCAACCACCGGCTGGACGATGCGCTGCGGCTGATGGCCGACAGCGGGTATGTCGGGGCGGCGATCACGCTCGACCATCACCATTGCGATCCCTTCGCCCCCGACTGGCGCGGCGAGGCCGAGCGGATCGGCCGCCTGCTCGACGACCTCGGAATGGGAGCCATTGTGGAGACGGGGGCGCGCTACCTGCTCGATCCCCGGGCCAAGCACGAACCGACGCTGATCTCGCCCGAGGCGGACGGGCGCGACCGCCGCGTGGCCTTCCTCGCCCGGGCGTGCGAAATCGCTGCAATCTGGCGTGCGGACGCGGTCAGCTTCTGGGCGGGCGTGCCGCGCCCCGGGGTGGGGGATGCGGCGGTGCGCGGCTGGCTCGACGAGGGTCTTGCCCGCGTGCTCGACCACGCCAAGGCGGCGGGCGTCGTCGCCGCGTTCGAGCCGGAACCCGGCATGCTGATCGAAACCTGCGGCGAGTGGGAAGCGCTTCGGGCCCGTCACCCCCGGCTGCGTCTTGCGCTCGATACCGGGCACTGCATCGTCAGCGGCGACATCGACCCGGCGGACGCGGTGCGGCGATACGCCGACCACCTGGGCACCGTCGCGATCGAGGACATGGCGCGCGGCGTCCACGTCCATCTGCCCTTCGGCGAAGGCGACATGGACGTGCCGGCGATCCTTCTGGCGTTGCGGGAGGTCGGCTACGACCGGCTCGTATCGGTCGAACTCTCGCGCGAGAGCCCGCGCGCGCATCTCGCCATTCCCGAAAGCATCGCCTGGCTGCGTGTCCGCGAGGGCGGGGCGGAGCGGCGCGCATGAGGATATGCTTCGTCAGCCGGCGGTTCTTTCCGGCGATCAGCGGCATGTCGATCTACGCCGCGAACCTTCTGCGCGAACTCGTCGCGCTGGGCCACGACGTCACGATGATCAGCCAGTACCGCGGCGATGCATTCGGACGCGGCGTCTACGGCGGGGGCCCGCCGCCCGATGTGCCCGGCGTGCGCGTCGTCGGGATGGAGCAGATCGGCGAGCAGGACGGCGGGGATTTCGAGCGCGACATCAACACGCTCGTCGCCAGGATCGAGGCAGAGCACGACGCGGCGCCGTTCGACGTGCTGCACGCGCAATACGGCTATCCCACGGGCTGGGCGACGGTGATCGCCGGCCGGCGGCTCGGCCTGCCGGTGGTCGTGTCGATCCAGGGCGGGGACGGGCATTGGGTCGGCTCGTGCTGCGAAACCCACCGTCTCGCGATGGTGCGCGTGCTCGACCATGCCGACGCGGTGCTGATCGGCGGGGCGAGCTTCGCCGAGGAAGTCCACGAACGGCTCGGCACGCCGATGGAGCGGTTCACCATCGTGCCCGGGGCGGTCGATACCGCGCGCTTCACGCCCGGCGGTCGCTTGCCAGACGGACCCTCGCCGATCCTCTACCACGGCCGGGTCGACCGGCGGAAAGGCGTGCTCGATTTCGTCGCCGCCTGCGCGCGCCTGTCGGGCGAGTGGCGCTCGACGATCTCGGGCATCGGACCCGATCTCGAGCCGGCGCGGCAGGCGGTCGCGGATGCCGGGCTGAAAGGCCGCATCGCGCTCACCGGTTATGCCGAATACGCCGACGTCCCCGCGATCTACCGCAGGCACGCGATCTTCGCCTCGCCGACTTATGCCGAGGGATTCTCGAACACGATCCTGGAGGCGATGGCCTCGGGGCTTGCCGTGGTGTCCTGTCACGCGGTCGGGGTGTCGGACTGTGTGCGCGACGGCGAGAACGGGCTGCTCGTCCAGCCCGGCCATATCGGCGCGCAGGCCGCCGCGCTCCAGCGCCTGATCGACGATCCGGCGGAGCGCCGGCGGCTTGCCGATGCGGCGCTCGCCGAATGCCGCGCGACTTACGGCTGGGACATCGTCGCGCGGCAGATCGCCGGGATTTACGCTGCCGTCGAGTCCGGGGGAGGGCCGGCGCCGTTCGAGACGAACCTGCCGCTCGACCCCGCCTGCCGTTTCCGCGCCGAACCGCACCTGCTGTGACGATGCGCGTCCTCGCGTTCTCGCCCCATCTCGACGATGCGGTGTTCTCCGCCGGTGCGACGCTCGCCGCGCATGCGCTGGGGGGCGATACGGTTCGGGTGGTGACCTGCTTCACCGGTAGCGTCGCGAGCCCGACCGGCTTCGCGCTCGCGTGCCAGCGCGACAAGGGGCTGGAGGCCGAGGCCGACTACATGGCCCTGCGCCGCGCGGAAGACCGTGAGGCATGCGCCGCGATCGGGGCCGAGGCCGCGCATCTGCCGCTGCTCGAAGCGCCGCACCGGGGTTACGATAGCGCGGCGGCACTGTTCGCGGGCGCGCACCCCGGCGACGATATCGCACCGCCCCTGCGCGAGGCGCTGGCGCGCGAGATCGCCGCCTTCGCGCCCGATACGATCTATGCTCCCTTCGGCGTCGGCAATCATGTCGACCACCTCGCCGTCCGCGCTGCGCTGGAAGCGGTCGCGAGCGCGCTTCCGGTCGTCTGGTGGGAGGACTACCCCTACGCCATGCGCGAGGCGGCTGCGCCACGGGGAATCGTGCGCGTGCCCGTTAGCGGCGAGCCGGCCCGGCGCAAACGCACCGCTTTGCTGGCCTATCGCAGCCAGCTCGGCTTCCAGTTCGGCGGCGCAGATGCCGCTGCTGAGGCGCTCGATGGCTGGAAGCACGAAGGCCTCACCCAACATATGTTACTGAATCAAGAGACTTGATGCAGGAACAATAGGGCCGACCCCCGGTTAGGGTTGTTTACCGAGGGGAATATATGCGGATAATGAGCCTCGCCCTCGGCGGATGCCTCAAGGCACCTCCAGTGGCATACGGTCTGACCGAGGATACCGGCGGCCATATCGCCTATGTGCTGGGCGCGGCGCGGGCTTTGTCCGAGCTCGACGGTGTCGAAGCGGTCGAGGTCGTCACCCGGTTGTTCGAAGAACCTGCGCTCGGTCCCGAATACGCCCGCGCGGTCGAGGATCTTTCGCCCACCCTGCGCATCGTGCGAATCGACAGCGGGAACCGCGCCTATCTCGCCAAGGAAGCGCTGGCGCAGGACCGGCCCGCGTTCACCGCCGAGTTGTGCCGCTATCTCGAGCGCCAGCCGCAGCTCCCCGACGTCATTCACGCGCATTTCGCCGACGCCGCCGAAGTCGCGCAAGCGGTGCGCGAACGGTTCGGCATTCCCTTCGTCTACACCGCCCACTCGCTGGGCCGGGACAAGCTCAAGACCGGGCTCGGCGGCGACCTCCTTGCGGCACGGGTTCTGGAGGAAGAGCGCGCGATCGGCGCGGCCGATGCGATCGTCGCGTCCTCGCGCGACGAATGCGAGCGCCAGCTGCCCGATTACCGGTCCGCGGCGCCGGGGCGTATCTTCCGGCTGCGCCCCGGGGTCGATGCCGTGCCCTCGACAGAGGTCGACCGCGATGCCGCAAAGGCACTCATCGCCCCGTTCCTGCGCGATCCCTGCCGCCGCATGGTGCTTGCGATAGCGCGTCCCGTGCACAAGAAGAACCTCGTCGCCCTGGTCGAAGCCTTCGCATCTAGCCCGTCGCTGCGCGCCCGCGCGAATCTCGTGATCCTCGCTGGCTTGCGCGAAGGGCTGGCCGACGGCGGCGAGGAGCAGCGCGCGGTGCTGCACGGGATCGTCGATGCGATCGACCGGCACGACCTCCACGGCCAGGTCGCTTTCCCGCGCCGGCATACGCAGGCCGAGGTCGCGGGCCTCTACGATCTTGCTCGCGAAAGCGGCGGCGTGTTCGTCAATCCCGCGCTCAACGAACCCTATGGCCTGACGCTTGTCGAGGCCGCGATGCATGGGCTGCCGGTCGTCGCCACCAATTGCGGCGGCCCGCAGGACATCGTCGGCGAGATCGAGCACGGTTTGCTCGTCGATCCCCGTTCCCCCGCCGCCATCGCCCGCGCCATCGAGGACGTGATAGCGACCCCTGCGCGCTGGCGGGCATTCTCCGCCAACGCCCGGCGCAACGCACCCGCGATGTCGTGGGATGCGTACGCCGCCGGTTTTGCGACTTTGACGAAGCGGCTGACCGACCGGACCGTGGCCCTGCGCCTCGCGACGCCCGCGCGCCTGCTGCTGAGCGACATCGACAACACGCTGACGGGCTGCCCGGACGGCGCGCTGCGGCTCGCGACCTATCTTCGCCGCCACGCTGCGACGACCGCGTTCGGGGTCGCCACCGGCCGCTCGCTCACCGAGGCGCGGCGGCTCCTTCTGGAGTGGAGCCTGCCCGAACCCGACGTCATCGTCTCTTCGGTCGGGACCGAGATCTATTGGCGCGACGGGCGGGACTACCGCCGCGACGAGGACTTCCGGCAAGCGATCGAGAATGCCTGGCGGCCCGAGGCCGCAGGCGCCGCACTGGCCGCCATCCCCGGCCTCGCTCCGCAGGCCGACATCGATCAGCGCCCCTTCAAGCTCAGTTATTTCGCGGACGGACCCGACGTCGCCGCGGCGGTCGAGCGCGCCCTGGAGAGAAACGGTATCGAGGCGCGCGTCGTCTACAGCCACGGCCGCCTGCTCGACGTACTTCCGCCCAACGCCGGCAAGGGCGCGGCGATGCGCCACGTCACGCGGGTGCTCGGCTTGCCGTGCGAGCGGGTGATCGCCGCGGGCGACAGCGGAAACGACGCCGATATGCTCGCCGCCTGCCCCGGCGCGGTCGTGGTGGCGAACCACGACCCAGACCTCGCGCGGATCGCGGAACTCCAGCACGTCTACCGCGCCAGCCGCGCCCATGCCGCAGGCGTGCTGGAAGGGCTGCTGTGGCACGCCCGGCGCGGCTCGGCGAAGCGGGTGCTCGATGCAGCAGCCTGACGCCAGCGGCACGGCGGGGCGGCGGCCCGTCGGCGTCTTCGTCCACCACCAGGGGCGCGGCCATGCCGAACGGATCGCCGCGCTCGCGAACGCGATGCCGCCGACCCGGCCAGTCGTGCTGTTCGCAGCCCGCGACGACATCTTCCCGCCCTTGGCCGATCATGTCTCGGTCGTCCGCATCCCCTCGCTGTTCGAAGGGGAGGGCGCCGAGGAACCCTTCCTCGCTGCGCAGCCGACCCCGCCGACACTGCACTGCGCGCCGCTCGGCTGGCCGACCATTACGCAGGCGATCGCCACGTTGACGGACTGGTTCGCGAAGGCGCGCCCCGCGCTGTTCGTGACCGACGTGTCGGCGGAACTCGGCCAGCTTGCCCGCATTGCCTCGATACCGCACGTTGCGGTCGTCCAGCACGGCGATCGTGGCGATCCCGGCCATATGGCATCCTACGAAGCGGCCGTCGGTCTCCTCGCCCCCTTCGACGAGAGGCTGGAGCAGCCGGACCGGCCCGAGCATCTGCGGCGCAAGACGCATTACTGCGGCGGCATCGGCATCGACGCCGCCCCGCGGGACCGCGAGGCCGCGCGGCGCAAGCTCGGCATTCCCCCATCGCGCGATGTCGTGTTGGTGCTGGCCGGCGGCGGCGGGCAGGGCACACCGACCGCGCCGCTGACGCTGGGTGCACGGGCGGAGCCCGGTACGCAATGGGTCGTCATCGGCAAGACGTTTTCCGAATGGCACGAAACCCCGCCGGGCAATCTCGAGCTGCGCGGCTGGGTGGACGACGCCGACGACTGGATCGCCGCCGCTGACCGCATCGTGTCGAGCTGCGGCAACACCACGGTCCACCAGGTGCTGGCTACCGGCAAGCCGTGGATCGCCGTGCCCGAGTGGCGCTATTTCGCCGAGCAGCAGCGCAAGGCCGAGGCGCTCGCCGCCGCGGGCGTGTGCGCCTTCGCACCGGTCTGGCCGTCCCATGCGGACGAATGGGCGCGCCTGTGGGCCGAAGCGGCGCGGGTCGATCCTGCGCTCGGCCCCGGCTTCGCCGATCCCCATGCGGCCGAGGGCGCGGCGCTGTGGCTCGAGAACCTTGCACGCAAATGCTGCGGCGAACCCGCGGCGGAAGAACACGGAATCATCGCGGCATGAACATATCGGTCTGCACCCTGGCGCACGGGCGCGCCGGACATCTCGTCAACCTCGTGCGCGGTCTTGCCGGCAGTGCATGGCAGCCGGCGGAACTCGTGGTGACCGTCTTGCAGGACGACCTGTACGATCTTCCCGAAACCGATTTTCCCATCCGGCAGATCCACCGTCCGGGCGAGGGGCTGTCGCTCGCCGCCGCGCGCAACGCCGCCGCGCGCGCCGCGACCGGCGACCTGCTGGTGTTTCTCGACGTCGATTGCATACCGCACCCTGCACTCGTGGGTGACTACGCTTGGGTCGCGGGGCAGGAGGACGGCGTCTTCATGGGCGAGGTCGCCTACCTGCCGAAGGATGCGCCGCTCGACACCTTCGATTTCCGGGCGCTTGACGAACTCGGCGTCCAGCATTCGGAACGCGCCGGCCCGCCGGAGGACGTGCTCGGCCGCTGCCGCGACTATCGCTGCTTCTGGTCGCTCAATTTCGCTATGACCGCCGATGCGTTCGCGCGGTCGGGCGGTTTCGACGAGGGATACGTGGGCTACGGCGGGGAGGATACCGACTTCGGCCGGGTCTGCTCAGAGAAGGGGCTGCCGCTGTGGTGGGTGCGCGGGGCCAAGGCCTATCACCAATACCACCCCCACCACATGCCGCCGGTGCATCACGTCGACAGCGTCATCGCCAATGCCGAATACTTCGCATCGAAATGGGGCGAGCCGACGATGCAGCACTGGCTGCGTGCGTTTCGCCTGATGGGGCTGGCCGAACCCGTGGATGGCCGCTGGACCCGCCTGCGCGAGGTGACCGAGGCCGACCGCGCCCTGACGCGTCAGCAGGAAGACCAGCCGTACGCCTCGACCCGCGTCGTACTCGAGCAGCTCGAAAGCGAGGCCGCGCCAGTCGGATGAACCGTCCACAGCCAACCGGAACCGCCGGTTTGAGCTGATAATTGATAACTGTATGCCGGGGGGCATCGGGTAGGAGCAGACTCATGACGAGCCCCGACACCATGGTGGAGACAGTCTGCCCCAAGACCTGGATGTTCCTGAAGGGTCGCGCCCGGCATGCCTTGTCCCCGGAAGAGCGGGCAACGATCGAGAATATGATCGGCGATGTCGAGCGGCTGGATCATAACCATACGATACTGAAGGCCGGCACGCTGGCGAGCCGCAGCACCATCCTTCTCGAAGGATGGATTGCCCGCATGGTTTGGCGCGATGGACGCCGACACATCGTTTCGCTCCAAGTGCCGGGCGATTTCGTGGACCTTCATGCCTTCGCCCTCAAGCGTGTGGATCACGATGTCGTCGCGATCGGACCGGCAAAGGTGGGATATGTCGCCCATGACAAACTGGAGGAGGTGATCGCCCGCCAGCCCCATATCGGGCGGTTGCTGTGGTTCGCGTCCGCCTTGGAAGCGGCAATCCATCGCGAATGGATCCTCACGATGGAACACCTCGCCCTCGACGGGCGGTTCGCTCATTTCCTTTGCGAGATGTGGCACCGGCTCAATTTCGTCGGCCTGGCCGAGGAGGACGGTTATGCCATGCCGCTCACCCAGGTCGAGATGGCCGACGCCTGCGGGACGACGCCCGTCCATCTCAACCGCATCGTGCGTCAGTTGCGTGAGGCCGAGATCGTCACCCTGTCGCGCGGAAGGGTGACGATCCACGACCGGGCCCGGCTGGAAGACACAGCGAAGTTCGATCCCCGCTACCTTTACGGGGAGGGGCCGCTCAAGCTGGGCGACGAACTGACGCGGGAGTAAGGCTCACGGCCTTCTCGCGCACGGCGCGCAACGGATGGCGGACTATCGGAGTAAAGGGGGCTGTCTTGCCGCCCGCCAGGTAGCCGAGCCGGTCGTAAGCCGCATCGCTCGCCCGCGCCGCGTCGGCGTATGCCGCATTACCGTCCTCTACGACCTCCGTCGCCGGTACCGGATCGAGATCGAGGAAGGCGAACAGCGCGGCCAGCGTGCGGTCGGGATCGGCGACGAGATCCTCGTACCGTACCACTGCGGCCGCATGGAGGTGCTCGACATCGCCGAGGATCGTTTCGTGCGCGGCGCGCCAGTGGGCAGGAAAATCGGCGTCGGCCCCGATGCCCCATTTGCGCATCGCCTGGTCGACGAAGGCCGGGTGCCGGGTCACGATGACGAACTGCGCCAGCGGGTAGAGCGACTGGAGCAGCCGGGTGCGGGTGCAGTTGACCGGCGACTTCTCCACGCGCCACGGCGTGTCTTGCGGAAACCACGGGGCCCAGTCGGCCTCCAGCCGCTCGCGGGTGGCGAGCGTGTCGAGGGGGTGCCCCTCGGTCATGTGCTGCGCCGGATCGGTCGCGAAGTGGGCGGGCACGCCGTGGCGGGCGGTGTGCGGGATCGCGCCCTGGAGGTAGCACCCTTCGTTTTCGGGCACCGGCGCACCTTCGATGGCACCGATCGCCGGATGGGCGGCGAGCAGACGCGCAAGCAGGCTCGTGCCCGAGCGATGCAGGCCGCCGACGAACACGTAGCGATGCGGGGGCGGCACGGTCACGCGACCGGCTCCGGAGCCAGGGCCGTAGCGCGCTTGGCACGGTCGTAAAGCCGTTCGTACCCGGCGATCATCGTGGGGATGGAAAAGAGATCGAGCGCCCGCTGCCGTGCCGCGCCGGGATCGAGCGTGACGCCCGCGCGCATCGCGGCCGCCAGCGCGTCGATGTCGCCCGGCGGCACGAGGATACCGGCCGGGCCGACCACCTCGGCCATCGCACCGTTGGCGTAGGCGATCACGGGCACGTCGCACGACAGCGCTTCTGCGGCGACGAGGCCGAACGGTTCGGGCCACATCGGCGTCACCACGCAGGCCGCCGCGCCCGCGATCGCCTCGCGCAGAGCCTCGGCGGACAGGTGGCCGAGATAGCGGCGGCGCTCGTCGAGTAACGGCTCGACCTCGGCGGCGAAGTAGGCGGCATCCTCGATCGTACCCACGATATCGAGCGCGACATCCGCCCGGCGCGCGGCCTCGAGCGCATGGTCCGTACCCTTGTTCGCGGTGATCCGGCCCGACCACACCAGCCGCTCGCCGCGCTCGGCGGGGGACCACCACGCGGTGTCGATGCCGTTGTGGACGACCGACAGGTTCGCGGGCGCTTCGTCGAACCACAGCGGCACCTGGCTGGCCGAGGTGACGCTCACTTGCGCCCGCGCATCGCCGGCCGCGGCGATGACCGCGTCGTGCATCCGGCCGAACGGGGGCACGTGCTGGGAGGTCAGCATCGGTACGCCGTCGCTCCGCGCCCATTCGATCAGCGCAGGAAACAGCGTGTTGTTGTGGACGACGTCGAACTCGCCGTCACCGATCGCGTCCCATGCCCTCGCGTAGGCGGAGCGCTGCCAGTCGTTGAGTTCGGGGGTGCCGTGCCAATCGTGCCAGGGGAGTACGTCCTCGTAGGGTGCCTCGCAGATCGTGCGGACCTCGCCGGCGCAGCCGCTCCCCGGTGCGGCGAACAGTATCACCTCGTGCCCGCGCTCCACCAACCCGGCGCATAACGTCGCGCAATGCGCTTCCATCCCCCCTTTGAACGGAGGCGCGACGGGATGGCGCAAATGGGCGATCACGGCGATGCGCAAGAGAGGGCTCCGGTCCGGCTTGTGGGAGGGTAATCTCCGCGGCCATGCCGCACCCTGGTCGCTACATCAACGCGCTTGCGCTGGAGGCAACCTTCATTGTGCGTGCCACGGGTCACGCGCGCGGAACGCAAGATGCGCGTCGAAGGTTCGTACAGCACAATCGGACAAGGACGACCAACAGGGTGCGCGACAGGAAAACGGCCGGGCAGGCGAAGGCGATATTCAACCCGGCGCATGTCGCCGCGGTGCTGGCCGAGCGGCTGGCGACGGGCGACGTCGTCCACGCCGCGAAGGACGATACCGAGGCCCGCGCCATCGCCGGCCTGCTGCGCGCCTTTGCGCCCGCCGCCCACGTCGTCACTATGCCGGCGACCGACGTCCTTCCCGGTGAAACGACGCCCGCTTCGGCGACCAACATCGGTTCGCGCATTTCCGCGCTGCGCTCGCTGGCCGAGGCGCAAGACGGCACGAAGCGCCCGCCCATCGCGCTCGTCACCACCGGCGAGGCGCTGGCGTACTCCTACGCCGATCCAAAAGCCTACGCCGCGCTCCCCCCACGGATCGAGGCGGGGCAGGCGGTGGATCTTGCTACGCTTGCCGAGGAACTCGTCGCGGTCGGTTACGTCATGGACGAGCGAGTGGACGAGCCGGGCGAGGTCGGCGTTCACGAAAAGGTCCTCAACGTCTTTCCCGTCGACGGCGACCTGCCCTTCCGGATCGAGGCGAAGGACGGCATCGTCGCCGGCATCCGCACCTACGACCCCCTCGACCAGCGGACCGTCGCCGAACTCGAAACTTGCGAAATCGGGCGCGCTTGCGAGCCCGACGTGCCGGCCCGCGGCGTCTCGCTGCTCGATCACCTCCCCGGCGCGGCGCTGTCGCTTCCGGCGAAGGCGGACCGCCGCCGCCAGTCCGTCCGCGCGCTGGCGGAGGACACGGTGGGCAAGGCGGGATGCAAGACGCTCCTGTCTGAAAAGCGATGGAACGGCGCGCTGGAGGAAGCCCATCGCATCGAACTGCCCGCCGCCGGCGAACCGGTCCCGCGTTTCGTGGAAAGCGCCGATGCGGCCGAGGCGGCCGAAGCATTCCTGCGTGCCGAAACCGGCGCCGGCAACCGGATCGCGATCCTTGCCGGGAACCGCGACCTGCGCTTCATCGCCGCGCGCCTACCATCCGGCATCGGCCGCGTCGCGACCGCCGGTTCCTGGGCGGAGCTCGAAAAGTCGAAGGCGAAAGTCACCCTGCTTGCCGCACCCGCCGAGCGCGGCTTCCGCATGGACGGCCTCGTCGCGGTCGCCGGAGCGGATCTTCTGGGAGGACGGGCCGAGCGGATCGATGCCGAAAGCGCGGCCAACCCCCATGCCGATCTTCTCGGGCTGTCGGACATTCACATCGGCGATGTCGTGGTGCACGAGGATCACGGTCTCGGACGCGTCCTCGGCATCGAGCCCATGCCCGACCTGGACGGGATGGGTACGGGCGGCGGCGACGCGGTCAAGCTCGCCTTCGCCAAGGACACCGTGCGGCTGGTCCCCGTATTCGACCTAGACCGCGTCTGGCGGTACGGTGCCGATGCGGACGGTGTCGCGCTCGATACGCTGAACGGCACGAGCTGGACGAAACGCCGCGCCGCCATCCAACACGAGATGGAGGACGCCGCCGGGAAGCTCGTCGCGCTTGCGGAGGAACGCGCCGGGCAGACCGCCCCCGTCCTCGAACCCGAGACCGACGCCTACGAACGGTTCTGCGCGCGATTTCCGTTTTCCGAAACCGCCGACCAGCACCGCGCGATCGAGGCGGTGCTCGGGGATCTCGCATCGGGCAGGCCGATGGACCGGCTCATCGTGGGCGATGTCGGTTACGGCAAGACCGAGGTCGCCCTGCGCGCCGCCGCCGCCGCGGCGCTTGCGGGCAGCCAGGTTGCGCTTGCCGCGCCGACCAGCGTGCTCGCGCGCCAGCATTACGAGACGTTCCAGCAGCGCTTCGCCAAGAGCGGGGTCGAGGTCGCGATGCTGTCGCGCCTGACCAGCGCAGCCGACAAGAAGCGCGTCCTCGCCGGCCTCAAGGACGGGTCGATCGGCATCGTCGTCGGCACCAGCGCGGTTGCCGGCAAGGCGGTGGAGTATGCCGATCTCGCGCTCGTGGTGATCGACGAGGAGCAGCGCTTCGGAAAGGCGGACAAGGACCGCCTGCGCGACCTGTCGGCGGGCCACCTGCTGTCGCTGTCGGCCACCCCGATCCCGCGCACGCTCCAGTCCGCCCTGCTCGGCATCCAAGACTTGTCGATCCTCGCGACGCCACCTGCGCGTCGCCAGCCGATCCGCACCCGCATCGCCGAGTTCGATCCCCAGACCGTGCGCGCGGCGCTAATGCGGGAGAAAGTGCGCCATGGGCAGAGCTTCGTCGTCGTGCCGCGCATCGAGGACCTCCCCCCCATCGCCGATCAGCTCGCCGGGATCGTCCCCGAACTCGAAGTCATTCAGGCCCACGGAAAGCTGCCCGCCGCCGAACTCGAGGACGCGATGGTCCGCTTCGCCGCGGGCGACGGCGACGTGCTGCTGGCCACTAACATCATCGAGGCCGGGCTCGACGTGCCGCGCGCCAACACGATGATCGTGCTCCACGCCGATCGGTTCGGCCTCGCCCAACTTCACCAGCTGCGCGGACGGGTCGGGCGCGGGCGCCGGCGCGGCAGCATCATGCTGGCGACCGAGCCGGGGCAAAGCCTGGCCGATCATACGCTGAAGCGGCTCGGGACCCTGTCGGCCTTCGACAGCCTTGGCGCCGGGTTCGCCATCAGCGCGCGCGATCTCGACATGCGCGGGGCGGGCGATCTGGTGGGCGCGGACCAGACCGGGCACATGAAGCTGATCGGTGCCGACCTCTACCGCTTCCTCCTCGAACAATCGGTGCGGACGGTTCGCGGCGAACCGGTGCAGGATCGCTGGGCGCCCGAACTGACGCTCGGCATCCAAGGCTGCCTGCCGGGCGACTGGATCGGCGACGATGACCTGCGCGTCGGCCTCTATGCGCGCGCCGCCCGCATCCAGACGCAAGACGAGCTCAAAGCCCTGCGCGCCGAACTGCGCGACCGGTTCGGCGTACTGCCGTCCGAAGCGCGGGCGTTCCTGCGCGCGGTCCAGCTGCGCATCCTCGCCCGGCGCGCGTCGATCGAGCGGATCGACGCCGGCCCCGCCGCAGTGGCCTTTACCCCGCGCGGCGAGGGCGATGCGCTCGCCGGCGTCGAGGGCGTGACCCGCAGCGGCGACCGGTTCATCCTGGCCGAGGCTATCGACGATCCGATCGCCCGCATCGCGCGAACCGAGACAGTGCTGGCGAGCGTGAAGACGGGACGGGGCCGCTAAACAAGCACTGCGTACCACCCGATATTGCGCAACCGTATAATCCATGTGTAGGTTCGGCCGGTCGGATTGCGCGTTGCAGCCCAGACGCGAAAGGCGCTTGATGAAACCGCAAGATCATTACGCCGCGATCGTGCAATCGTCCGACGATGCGATCGTGGCGAAGGATCTCGACGGTATCGTACTCAGCTGGAACCCGGCGGCGGAGCGCATTTTCGGTTGGTCCAGCGAGGAGATGGTCGGGCAATCGATCCGGCGGCTGCTTCCTGCGGACCGGCAGGACGAAGAGGACCTCATCCTCTCGCGCATCCGTAACGGCGAAAGGATCGCCCTCTCGCTCGCCACCCGGCTGCACAAGGATGGCAGTGAGTTGCCCGTCGTCGTTACCATCTCCCCGGTGCGCGATGCCGAGGGCCGGATCGTGGGCGCCAGCAAGATCGCCCGCGATGCGGGCGAGCGTTTGGACATCGAGCGCCAGCTTCGCGACAGCGAGCATCGCTTTCGCATGCTGGCCGACAACATCTCGCAGCTGGCGTGGATCGCCGAGGCCGACGGCGACATTTTGTGGTACAACCAGCGCTGGTACGATTATACCGGCACCGATCTGGCAGCGATGCGGGGATGGGGCTGGCGGGCGGTCCATCACGCCGATCACCTCGAGCGGGTGGAAGCGAAGTTTCGCAAGTCGCTCGATTCCGGGGAGGAATGGGAAGACCTGTTTCCCCTCAAGAGCTGCGACGGGGAATGGCGCTGGTTCCTGAGCCGGGCCAAGCCGATCCGCGATGCCGACGGTAATATCGTCTGCTGGTTCGGCACCAACACCGACATCACCGAGCAGCGCGAGCAGTCCGAACAGATCAACGTGCTGCTGCGCGAAGTGAACCATCGCAGCAAGAACATGCTGGCCAAGGTACAGGCGCTGGCCCGCAGCTCGATCGCGGGCGATCCGGAACTCGTGAAGCGCTTTGCCGAGCGGGTCGGCAGCCTCGCGGTCAACCAGGACATTCTCGTCCGGCGTGACTGGAAGGAAGTGCCCGTCGAAGAACTGGTGCGCCTGCAGCTCCGCTTCGTGGAGGGCAAGGGCGTCCGGATCAGTCATTCCGGTCCCGGCTGCGCGCTGGTGCCCCGCGCAGCGGAGATCGTCGGGATGGCGCTGCACGAACTTGCCACCAACTCGCTCAAATACGGCGCGCTTTCGGTCCCCGGCGGCTTCGTCGATATTCGCTGGGATTGTCCCGACGGGTTCGAGATGGAATGGCGCGAGAGTGGCGGCCCGCCCGTGCCCCCGCCGTCCCGTCGCGGGTTCGGCAGCCAGCTCATCGAGGACATTCCCCGCCGCGGGCTCGGCGCCGAGGTGACGTACGATTTCGCGGCCGACGGGATCGTCTGGCGGCTGTCGGCGGAACGCGGGGTTATCGCCGACCCGGTGCGCGAAGCGGCCGAGGCGGCCGAATAAGGGGACGTGCGCCCCTTGCACCCCCGCGCTCCGGTCCGCTAGGCTGCGCCGTGTAATGAAACAGCTCTTCCAGCATGCCGCCATCACCGACGGGATCACCGTGCGGGTGGCGGTGAACTTCCTGCCCGAACAGTCCCGCCCGCAGGACGGCAAGTGGTTCTGGGTCTACCACATCCGCATAGAGAACGGCAGCCACGAGCGGGTGCAACTCGTCAGCCGCCACTGGCGCATCACCGACGGCGCGGGCACTGTCAGCGTGATCGACGGGGAGGGCGTGGTCGGCGAACAGCCGGTGCTCGAACCCGGCCAGTCGCACGACTACGTCTCGGGCTGCCCGCTCGGCACCCCGCACGGCACGATGGAGGGGTTCTACACCTTCCGCCGGATGAACGGGCAGGGCGGGCGCACCGGCGGCGAACCGCTGGAGGTGCGCATCCCGTTCTTCCCGCTCGCCGCCCCGGCCGAGGCGAACTGACGAAGGCTGCGCATCGCAGTTGAGCACGGGCGCATCCGGCGCTAGTGGCGCGCTGCAATGAAGCGCACGCACCTTCCCCTGAACGCCCTGCGCGTATTCGACGCGGCGGCGCGGCACCTCAGCTTTACCCGCGCGGCGGACGAGCTGGCGGTGACCCCGGCCGCGGTCGGCCAGCAGATCCGCGCGCTGGAGGATCACCTCGGCACCGTCTTGTTCCGCCGCACGAGCAAGGGGCTGGAGCTCACCGACGAGGCGGTGGCCGGCCTCGAACCCTTGCGCGAAGGGTTCCTGAAGTTCGAGGAGTCCGTACAGAACATGCAGGCCGGTCAGGCCAGCGACCGCTACACCATCGCCGCCCCGCGCGAATTCTGGGCACAGTGGCTCAGCCACCGCCTCGCCGCCTTCGCCGCCGCCAACCCCGGCATCCGTCTGTCGCTGGTCGCCGACGAGAACGCCGACTTCACCGAGAGCAACCTCGACGTCGCGGTGCGGCTGGTCGACGGCCCGGGCGACCTCGAGGGGGTGGAACTCGCGCCCGCGCAGCGCGTCGTCGTCGCCGCGCCCGGCGCGCCCGACCAGTGGATCGCCTGGCCCGGCGCGCCCCTGCCGCAGGGGGCCGAGGGCATGGTCCAGGCCGCCAACCCCGGCCAGGCGCTGTCGAGCGCGATCGCCGGGCTCGGCAAGGCGATGCTCCCCTACCTGCTGGTGGAGGAGGCGATCGAGGCCGGCCGGCTCGAGGTGCTGGAGGGCCCGGACGAGGGGCGCCGCGCCTACTGGCTGGTCGCCCCGCTACCGCAATGGCGCCAGAAGAAAGTGCGCGCGCTCGTCGCCTTCCTCTCCGCCTAGAGGGCGCGCCGATTACCTTTCGTTAACCCGCCACCCCTACAACCCGGGCGAAATCGACCGGGTCGCAATGTGTCATCACATGCCTGGGGTCGGGATAATGTCGAACATCGATGGACGCCAATTCGAACGCCGCGAGGCCGCGCACGCGACCACGTGCCTGTCGAACGGCGGGGTCTGCTCGGTCGCGATCTGCAACATCTCCGAAGGGGGCTGCCTGGTGGAGGGCGAAGACCTGACGCTCCGGCACGGCGCGCGCACGCGCATCCGGATCGAAGGCATCTGCATGATCGAGGGCACGGTCGCGTGGGCGGGGGAAGGGCGCGGCGGCATCGCGTTCGACGAACCGCTGCACGGCGCGGTCGTGCTCCACATCGCCCTGAGCACCAGCGCCCGCCCCGGCGCGGACGACCCGCCGCGCGACCGCTTCGGCCGCATCCTGCCGCCGCCCGCCTATCCCCCGCGCTTCTCCGACATGATCGGCGCCTGACCGCGGGGGCGCGGGCAATCGCCGGCAAGCAGGACCGCGGGGGATGGGCGCGTCAGCGGGCCGCTCCGCCCAGCACCTCGGCCCGGATACGTTCGTAGAACGGGTGGCCCGGCACGATCTCCCGCTCGTCGATGCGCCATGCGGTGCGCCGCTGCATCAGGTAGAGCAGCAACGCATCGCCGCGCCCGGCCCACCCGTCGAAATCCCAGTCCTCGCGCATCGCGCGTTCGAGCGCGCAATCCTCGATCCGCTCCGCCCCCCATCGCAGCGCCGCGTCCCACGCCGCCGCGAACCCCTCGGCCCCGGGCCGCGCGCGCAGCTTGTAGAGCGCCTCCATGCTCTTCCCGATGGAGCGCGCCGCCTGGTTCACGATCCCCGTCGCCGCCAACGTGGCGACGAACCGCCGCTGCCGCTCGGGCGTGATCGAGTTGGAGCGCGGGGCGGGGTGGAGGTAGGGCGCGAACGCGAGTAGCGGATCGTCGTCTTCCGG
Organism: Tsuneonella amylolytica; assembly: GCF_003626915.1. Lineage (NCBI taxonomy): Bacteria > Pseudomonadati > Pseudomonadota > Alphaproteobacteria > Sphingomonadales > Erythrobacteraceae > Tsuneonella > Tsuneonella amylolytica. The sequence goes on along the minus strand of NZ_CP032570.1, from coordinate 448,521 downwards.
CTCGGCCCCGACATGCGCAACCGCGGAGGTCGCCTGCCGCGGCGTCTTGCGCTTGGCGACGGTTACCGCCTTTTGCTTACCCTGAACCTGTCGAAGGGGGAGGATGCGGGACGGGGGAGGGGCGGGCGGTGCGGACGGTTTGGGCATGGCCCGCGGGGAGGTTGCAGATTTGGGGCGTGTAGGAAAATTGAATCTTGCGAAATTGCAGGTTCTTTACAAAAATTTCAGTTTGCTCGCTAACGTGATCACATAGGAAAATAAGGGGAGTTGGCATGACCGGCAGCTTACTTGCAGAGCCATATCCAAGTGCAGACGAATGGCGGAAGCTGGTCGAACAGTTTTCATCGGAGGGGATCGCTCACAAGCTGTTGCTTGCTCAAGTACCATACGTCTTCAAGGATGAGCCGCTAAAGTTTGCTCTTTTTCGAAAGACAATCGCCGACGCCTTTTCCGTTGATCCAAGTAATGTATTTATAGTCGGAAGCGCGATGGCGGGGCGCAGTTTGAAAGGGTCAGATATTGATAAAGAGTACTCGACGGATAGCGATATCGACACTCTCGTTATATCAGAACCGCTTTTTACGAGCTATGTGATGAAATCATTAAGCTGGGTGAAGCAAATCACGAAGCCGGATTTTAGCAAGACACCCCCGAAGTCTAAAGATATTCCGGCAAATAACGCCCGATATATCGGAATGCTTGCTGATAATGCTGAAAAAGGTATTTGGCGACCGGATAGCTTACCCAATGATGTACCCGCCCGCATTGATTTTTTTCAACGATTCGCCGAAGTCTCGTTAAAGACATTGGGATTGCAACTTTCCGAAGATACGGTCGCGAAAGTCAATGGTCGTGTAGCGCGATCATATGATGATGCGGTTCGTAATTTGTCCGCCAGTATCCACAGGTTACGGAATGAATTTCGTGGTGAGAAACCCGAGGGGGTTCTTGACCCCGTTCTTGATCCGAATACGGATGTTGCGAAAGCGATTTCTGGATAGGCGATCAGACTGAATCGAGGCGGTGCATGAGCGATGTGGTATACACGACGGTTCCTGGGAAAATCCCGATGCTGTTGTCAAAGGTTAAGCAGACGGGGGTCCCGCCAAAGGTTACTCACGCTTGGCTAAAGACCATAGGTTTTACGTCGAGCAATGACGGCTCTCTAGTGGGCGTATTAAGAGTTGCGGGATTGGTCGATTCTACGGGCTTGCCCACGGAAAGATGGTCTCAATTTCGTGGGGGTCGAGGGAAAGAAGCTTTGGGAGAAGGAATACGTCAAGGATACTCCGAACTCTTCGCGGTCTATCCCGACGCACATCTGCGATCGAGCACAGAACTTGAGCACGTTTTTAGCTCGAGTTCCAAAGCAGGAAAGCAGGCCATTCAGAAAGCGGTATCGACTTTCAAAAACTTAGTCGCGGAAGCTGAATTCTCCGCCGGGGCGGCAGACGGTGAAACTCATTTTGAATCACAGACACTGCATGCTCCCGTCGTGACTCCAAGAGCAGCGGAGAAATCCGGTAACAATTCGGGGGGGCCGTCACTCCATATTGATGTGCAAGTTCACATATCCTCAGAAGCGTCCGCTGACCAAATCGACCAAGTTTTCGCGAGCATGGCGAAGCATCTGTACGGCAGAGATTGATGTGGACCAGTTCTCGCGAAACGCCGCGCGTGCCGCTCAGGCGATCCAACATGAAATTGCAACGGCTTTGGGTCCTCCCGAAGAGGGAAGGCAGGCGGGCAACATCAACGCCATCGTTCCATCTATCCTCTTCCGACAAAGTCGCGGATATCTCGTAAAAATCGCGAATCAAGCAAACGGCGCATATTCTTCAGGTTGGTACGATGCTGCTGCGGTGATGATACGCCGATTGCTTGAAACACTTATTATCGAAGCCTTTGAGAAAAATGGGCGAGCTTCGGAAATACAAAATGCAGATGGAGATTTCTATTATTTGAGGGATTTAGTCGCTCAAACTATTGTCTCGTCGGCATGGAACTTGAGCAGAAACACGAAGCGAGCTCTTCCAAAGTTAAAAGATGTCGGTGACAAGTCCGCTCATAGTCGACGATTCAATGCCGTCAAAAATGATCTTGAGTCAATTCGTGGTGATTTGCGCGTTGTCGTCGAGGAATTGCTCTCCCTAGCGGGTATGCGATAAGCGGATGTGTCATCTCACGCCAATAACAGTCAACCTTGACCCCCTTTCCGAATCCCCGTAAGGGCGCCCCCATCCAAGGGCAGCTTCGCTTCCCTCGGGTAGATAGAGCTGAACATTGCCGGTTGAGTCCCGGGGCCCGACGCCAAGCGTGAGGGCTCTTTTCTATTGGGGCCTGATCGCCTTGCCGAGAGCGATCCCAGCGTGCGCTGGGATGACGGTTGGGGCGCAAAAGGTCGGGGCGGCCGTCAAAGTAACCCGGTGTCCTTGGGCTCGGGTGGAGTGATTTCGGCTTCATCGTCGTTCCGGCCAGTGCCGGAACCGCATGCTTCGGGCTTTGCGCCTGGACAGAGCGATCCCGGCTTCCGCCGGGATGACGGGGAAGTGCTTTCCTCTCCACCTCGGCCATCGTGACACCGTCCAACCGGTGAAGAGATTTCAATGCCGACGATCAACCAGCTGGTCCGCAAGGGCCGCGAACCGCAGAAGGCCAAGTCCAAGGTCCCTGCGATGGAGCAGAACCCGCAGAAGCGCGGCGTGTGCACCCGCGTCTATACGACGACCCCGAAGAAGCCGAACTCGGCGCTCCGCAAGGTCGCCAAGGTGCGCCTCACCAACCAGCGCGAGGTCATCTCGTACATCCCGGGCGAAGGCCACAACCTGCAGGAACACAGCGTCGTGCTGATCCGCGGCGGGCGTGTGCGCGACCTTCCCGGCGTGCGTTACCACGTGCTGCGCGGCGTGCTCGACACGCAAGGGGTCAAGGACCGCAAGCAGAGCCGCTCGAAGTACGGCGCCAAGCGTCCGAAGTAAGGTTTCAGCCCGGCGCTAGTTCAATCCGCGCCCGGCACCCGACGAAAGGGTGCCTTGGGTGGCCGGCCAAAAGAGCCGGACAAGCGGAGCGGGCCGGAGCCGCAAGCCCCGACGGAGGTCGGGGCGCACTCCGAAGGAGTTCAAGACAATGTCACGTCGTCGTCGTCCCGAGAAGCGGGAAATCCTGCCTGATCCGAAGTTCGGAGATCAGGTCCTGTCGAAGTTCATGAACAACCTCATGTACGACGGCAAGAAGTCCACTGCCGAAAGCATCGTCTACGGCGCGCTCGACACCGTCGAGAGCCGTGCCAAGGCGAACCCGCTGGAGGTGTTCCACAACGCGCTCGGCAACATCGCCCCGCAAATCGAGGTCCGTTCGCGGCGCGTCGGCGGTGCGACGTACCAGGTGCCGGTCGAGGTCCGTCCGGAACGCGCCCAGGCGCTCGCCATCCGCTGGCTCATCACCGCCGCCCGCGGCCGTGCCGAAACCACGATGGCTGCACGCCTCTCGGGCGAGCTGATGGACGCCGCCAACAACCGCGGCAACGCAGTGAAGAAGCGCGAGGACACGCACCGCATGGCGGACGCGAACCGCGCCTTCTCGCATTATCGCTGGTAATCACTACATAGGGGGCGCGCTGCTTCGGCAGCCGTCCCCCAGACCCCGAGGAATTTGAAATGGCCCGCGAATATCCGCTGGAGCGCTATCGCAATATCGGCATCATGGCGCACATCGATGCCGGCAAGACCACCACGACCGAGCGTATCCTCTACTACACCGGCAAGTCCTACAAGATCGGCGAAGTCCACGACGGCGCCGCCACGATGGACTGGATGGAGCAGGAGCAGGAGCGCGGGATCACGATCACCTCGGCCGCGACCACGACCTTCTGGACGCCCGAAGACGCCACGATGGACCCCCGCTCGGATCCCGAGGCGCTTCGTGCGGACATGCCGAAGTACCGCATCAACATCATCGACACCCCCGGCCACGTCGACTTCACCATCGAAGTCGAGCGCAGCTTGCGCGTCCTCGACGGCGCGGTCGCGGTGTTCGACGGCGTCGCGGGCGTGGAGCCCCAGTCGGAAACCGTCTGGCGCCAGGCCGACAAGTACGGCGTTCCGCGGATGTGCTTCATCAACAAGCTCGACCGTACCGGCGCGGACTTCTACTATTGCGTCCAGTCGATCGTCGACCGCCTCGGCGCCAAGCCGCTGGTGCTCTATCTCCCGATCGGTGCGGAAAGCCAGCTCAAGGGCGTGGTGGACCTCGTCAACAACCGCGGCATCGTGTGGCAGGCCGAAGACCTCGGTGCGAAGTACGAGTTCATCGACGTGCCGGCCGACATGGCCGACAAGGTCGCCGAATACCGCGAGAAGATGATCGAACTCGCCGTCGAGCAGGACGACGAGGTGATGGAAGCCTATCTCGAGGGCAACGAGCCCGACGCGGCGACCCTCAAGAGGCTCATCCGCAAGGGGACCATGGCGCGCGACTTCGTGCCCGTGACGTGCGGCTCGGCGTTCAAGAACAAGGGCGTCCAGCCCCTGCTCGACGCGGTCGTCGATTACATGCCGAGCCCGCTCGACGTGCCGGCGATCAAGGGCGTCCTGCCCGACAGCGACGAGGAGGCCGAGCGCCCCTCGAGCGACGACGAGCCGTTCAGCGCGCTGGCGTTCAAGATCATGAACGACCCGTTCGTGGGCAGCCTGACCTTCACCCGCATCTATTCGGGCAAGCTGGCCAAGGGCCAGGTCCTGAACAGCGTGAAGGACAAGAAGGAAAAGATCGGCCGCATGCTGCTGATGCACTCGAACAACCGCGAGGACATCGAAGAGGCATTCGCGGGCGACATCGTCGCGCTGGCGGGCATGAAGGACACCACCACCGGTGACACCCTGTGCGATCCGGCCAAGCCGATCATCCTCGAGCGCATGGAATTCCCCGAGCCCGTCATCGAACTCTCGGTGGAACCCAAGACCAAGGCCGACCAGGAGAAGATGGGCATCGCGCTCAATCGCCTCGCGCAGGAGGATCCGTCCTTCCGCGTGTCGACCGACCACGAAAGCGGCCAGACGATCATCAAGGGCATGGGCGAGCTTCACCTCGACATCCTCGTCGATCGCATGAAGCGCGAGTTCAAGGTCGAGGCCAACGTGGGCGCGCCGCAGGTGGCCTACCGCGAGTATCTCGGTAAGCCGGTCGACGTCGACTACACCCACAAGAAGCAGTCGGGCGGCTCCGGCCAGTTCGGCCGCGTCAAGGTCAAGGTCACCCCGGGTGAGCGCGGCCAGGGCTTCGTCTTCGAAGACAACATCAAGGGCGGCAACATCCCCAAGGAATACATCCCGGCGATCGAGAAGGGTTTCCGCGAGCAGGCCGAAAGCGGCTATCTCGTCGGCTTCCCGATCATCGACTTCACCGTCGAACTCTACGACGGTGCGTACCACGACGTCGACTCGAGCGCGATCGCGTTCGAAATCGCAGGTCGCGGCGCGATGCGCGAAGTGGCGCAGAAGTCGGGCATCAAGCTGCTCGAGCCGATCATGAAGGTGGAAGTCGTCACTCCCGAGGATTATCTCGGCGACGTGATCGGCGACATCAACAGCCGGCGCGGCCAGATCCAGGGCACCGACAGCCGCGGCAACGCGCAGTCGGTCGAGGCGATGGTCCCGCTCGCGAACATGTTCGGCTACGTCAACGAACTGCGGTCCTTCACCCAGGGCCGTGCGCAATACTCGATGCAGTTCTCGCACTACGACGAAGTCCCCGCGAACGTCGCGGCTGAAGTCAAGGAGAAGCTTGCCTAAGGCAGGTCATCCGTCTAGGGGCGGCACCCGATTCACCGGGTGCCGCAACCCGACTTGGTGAAATTCAATTCCAGACAGAGGTTAAGGTCAAAATGGCTAAGGAAAAATTCCAGCGGAACAAGCCGCACTGCAACATCGGCACCATCGGTCACGTCGACCACGGCAAGACCACGCTGACCGCCGCGATCACCAAGGTGCTCGGCGCCCCGGTCGACTTCGCAAACATCGACAAGGCGCCCGAAGAGCGTGAGCGCGGCATCACCATCTCGACCGCACACGTCGAGTACGAGACCGACGCCCGCCACTACGCGCACGTCGACTGCCCGGGTCACGCCGACTACGTGAAGAACATGATCACCGGTGCCGCCCAGATGGACGGCGCGATCCTGGTCGTGAACGCCGCCGACGGCCCGATGCCGCAGACCCGCGAGCACATCCTGCTCGCCCGCCAGGTCGGCGTGCCGGCGCTGGTCGTGTACATGAACAAGGTCGATCAGGTCGACGACGAGGAAATCCTCGAACTCGTCGAGCTGGAAGTCCGCGAGCTGCTCAGCTCGTACGACTTCGACGGCGACAACATCGCCATCGTCAAGGGTTCGGCCCTGGCCGCGCTCGAGGGTCGTGACCCCGAGATTGGCGAGAGCTCGATCAAGGCGCTCATGGATGCCGTGGACGAGCACATTCCGCAGCCGGAACGTCCGGTCGACCGTCCGTTCCTGATGCCGATCGAAGACGTGTTCTCGATCTCGGGCCGCGGTACCGTGGTCACCGGCCGCGTTGAGACCGGCGTTGTGAACGTGGGCGACGAAGTCGAGATCATCGGCATCAAGGACACCCAGAAGACCACCGTCACGGGCGTCGAAATGTTCCGTAAGCTGCTCGATCGCGGCGAAGCCGGCGACAACATCGGCGCGCTGATCCGCGGCATCGGCCGTGAGGACGTGGAGCGTGGCCAGGTTCTGGCCAAGCCGGGTTCGGTCACGCCGCACACCGATTTCGATGCCGAAGTCTACGTGCTGTCGAAGGACGAGGGTGGCCGTCACACGCCGTTCTTCGCCAACTACCGTCCGCAGTTCTACTTCCGCACCACCGACGTGACCGGTGAGGTCGTCCTCCCCGAGGGCACCGAGATGGTCATGCCGGGCGACAACGTCACGATCGGCGTCAAGCTGATCGCGCCGATCGCCATGGACGAAGGCCTGCGCTTCGCTATCCGCGAAGGCGGCCGCACCGTCGGCTCGGGCGTCGTCTCGAAGATCACCAAGTAAGACTGGCGATCCGATCAAGGTTCGGGCCCGCTTCCCTACGGGGAGGCGGGCCCTTTCCTTTTCGGAGACAGGGCGGCCTTCGCCTGGGTTTGCCGCTAGGGAGCACCGGCTAGCAAATTCCCGGCCATCGGGGGTTGCCAGCGCCCGGCGTCAACCGTATAGGCCCGCTCACAGACGGAGATTCGTCGCTTCGGCGGACCTTCGGACAATCGAATTTCAGGAAAGGTCGCCCGTTCCGGGGAACCGGGATCCAGCGGGTCGGGCCTTTCTTTGTTTGCGGGTTGGAACCGGACGACGGTGAAGGCTCGCTTGGCTCTTTCGCATCGGTACAGGTAATGGAAGCTCAGAACATCCGCATCCGCCTCAAGGCGTTCGACCACCGCGTTCTCGACCAGGCGACTGGCGAAATCGCAGACACGGCGCGTCGTACGGGTGCTCTCATTCGCGGCCCCATTCCCATGCCGACGCGTATCGAGAAGTTCACCGTGAACCGCGGCCCGCACATCGACAAGAAGTCGCGCGAGCAGTTCGAGGTGCGCACCTACAAGCGGCTGCTCGACATCGTGCAGCCCAACGCCCAGACCGTGGACGCGCTAATGAAGCTCGACCTGGCAGCCGGCGTAAACGTCGAGATCAAGCTGGCTTGATCCGACGGACAAGGGATACCTCCGGCACGTAGCCGGGCAGCGTCCCCCGTCTCGTCTTCCCGTTTCGGGAAGGCACTTTGGCCCGGACGGGGCGACGCATGACAATCTGGGCCAAGCAAGCCTCTCGGGATGGTCCCGACAGGCCTCTGTAAGGAGAACGGATCATGCGCTCCGGCGTGATCGCTAAGAAAGTCGGGATGACCCGCCTGTTCCAGGAGGACGGACGTCACGTTCCCGTGACCGTCCTGTCGCTGGAAGACTGCCAGGTCGTATCGCACCGCACCTCCGACCGGGACGGCTATTTCGCCGTCCAGCTCGGCGCGGGCGAGGCCAAGCACAAGAACGTGAACAAGCCGCAGCGCGAAGCTTTCGCGAAGGCGGATGTCGGCCTGAAGATGCGCGTCGCGGAATTCCGCGTCGAAGGTGAAGACGGGCTAATCCCCGTCGGCTCGACCATCTCGGCCGAACATTTCGTCGCCGGCCAAAAGGTCGACATCACCGGTCACACGCAGGGCAAGGGCTTCGCCGGCGCCATGAAGCGTTGGGGCTTCGGTGGTCTGCGCGCCACGCACGGCGTCTCGCTCTCGCACCGTTCGCACGGTTCGACGGGTAACCGCCAGGATCCGGGCCGCGTCTTCAAGAACAAGAAGATGGCAGGCCACATGGGTGACCGTCAGCGCACTCAGCAGAACCTCGAGATCGTGCGCACCGACGCCGATCGCGGTCTGCTGTTCGTGAAGGGCTCGGTTCCGGGCTCGAAGAACGGCTGGCTGCTCGTCCGCGACGCCGTGAAGCTCAAGATGCCGGAAGATCTGCCGTTCCCCGGTGCGATCCTCGACAAGAAGTCGACCGCGCCCGAGCACGACGAGGCCGCGCCCGGGATGGTCGAAGCCGCCGCCGAGCATGAGGTCGTCGATCAGGTCGCTCCTGAAATGCAGGAGCAACTGGCCGAGCAGCAGCAGGCAGGCGCCGGTGACGATGTCACCCCCTCGGTCGGCGAAGAAACTCCCGAGAACGGCGACGCTGCCGGCTCGGACGATAACAAGGAGGGCTGAGCCGTGAAGGTGAAGGTCCAGAATCTCGACGGCACGGAGGTCCAGGGGGCCGCCGGCGACGTCGAACTGAACGACGCCGTCTTCGGTGTCGAACCGCGGCAGGACATCCTGCACCGCGTCGTCACCTGGCAGCTGTGGAACCGCCGTGCGACGGCGCGTCCCACGCGCGAGCGCAGCGATGTCGCGCGCACCGGCAAGAAGTTCGGTCGCCAGAAGGGCGGCGGCACGGCTCGCCACGGCGACCGCGCGGCCCCCGTGTTCATCGGCGGCGGCAAGGCGCACGGTGCCAAGAAGCGCGATTTCAATATCTCGCTCAACAAGAAGATCCGTGCGCTCGGCATGAAGATGGCGCTCTCGACCAAGGCCAGGGATGGCCTCGTCGTGGTCGACAGTCTCGAGCTCAAGGATGCCAAGACCAAGGCGCTGGCCGAGCAGTTCGGCAAGAACGGTTGGAACGGCAAGATCCTCGTGATCGACGGCGATGCGGTCGAAGGTTCGTTCGCGCGGGCCGCGGGCAACCTGCCGGGCGTCAACGTCCTGCCGGCCGTGGGCGCCAACGTCTACGACATCCTGAAGCACGACACGCTGGTCCTCACCAAGGCCGCGGTCGAGAAGCTGGAGGCCCGTTTCAATGGCTAAGGCAGCAAAGCAGGTGGACGCGCGTCACTACGACGTAATCGTTGCCCCGCACATCACCGAGAAGTCGACGCTTGCTTCCGAGCACAACGCGGTCGTCTTCAAGGTGGCGGGCGATGCCACCAAGAGCCAGATCAAGGAGGCCGTCGAGGCCATCTACGATCGCAAGGTGGCGAAGGTGAACACCATCGTCGTCAAGGGCAAGACGAAGCGCTGGAAGGGTCGTCCCTACACGCGCACCGACATGAAGAAGGCGATCGTGACGCTGGCCGAGGGCCAGGACTCGATCGACGTCACGAGCGGGATCTGAGGCAATGGCACTCAAGAACTACAAGCCGACCAGCCCGGCCCGCCGCGGCCTGATCCTGGTCGACAAGTCGGGCCTGTGGAAGGGCAAGCCGGTCAAGGCGCTTACCGAAGGCAAGCGCAAGACGGGCGGCCGCAACAACAAGGGCCACGTCACGTCGCGCGGGATCGCCGGCGGTCACAAGCAGAAGTACCGCTACATCGACTTCAAGCGTCGCAAGTGGGACATGGCCGCGACCGTGGAGCGGATCGAATACGATCCCAACCGCACCGCCTTCATCGCGCTGGTGAAGTACATCGACGGCGAACAGGCCTACATCATCGCGCCGCAGCGTCTTGCGGTCGGTGACGAGGTGATCGCGGGCGAGAAGACCGACACCAAGCCGGGCAACGCTATGCTGCTGGGCCAGATGCCGGTCGGCACGATCTGCCACAACGTCGAGATGAAGCCGGGCAAGGGCGGCCAGATCGCCCGTTCGGCCGGCAACTACGTCCAGATCGTCGGCCGCGACCGCGGCATGGTGATCGTCCGTCTCAACAGCGGCGAGCAGCGCTACCTGCGCGCCGACTGCATGGGCACGGTGGGCGCGGTGTCGAACCCCGACAACCAGAACCAGAACTTCGCCAAGGCCGGCCGTAGCCGCTGGATGGGCAAGCGTCCGCTGACCCGCGGCGTGGCGAAGAACCCGGTCGACCACCCGCACGGCGGTGGTGAAGGCCGCACCTCGGGCGGCCGTCACCCGGTCACCCCGTGGGGCAAGCCGACCAAGGGCGCCCGGACCCGCAAGAACAAGGCGACGGACAAGATGATCATCCGTTCGCGTCACGCCAAGAAGAAGAGGTAATCGAGATGGCTCGTTCCGTCTGGAAAGGTCCGTTCGTCGACCTCCACCTGCTGAAGAAGGCCGAGGACGCGCAGGAGAAGAGCGCGCGCGGTGCGATCAAGACCTGGTCGCGTCGTTCGACGATCCTGCCGCAGTTCGTCGGTCTGACCTTCAGCGTCTACAACGGCCAGAAGTTCATTCCGGTCTCCGTCAATGAAGACATGGTCGGCCACAAGCTCGGCGAGTTCGCGCCTACGCGCAGCTTCCCCGGCCACGCCGCCGACAAGAAGGGCAAGCGCTGATGGGCAAGCAGAAAGCTCCCCGCCGCGTGGGCGACAACGAGGCGCTGGCCGTCGGCACCACGATCCGTGGTTCGGCGCAGAAGCTCAACCTCGTTGCGGGCCTGATCCGCGGCAAGAAGGCCGAAGAGGCGCTGAACATCCTCGCCTTTTCCAAGAAGGCGATGGCGCGCGATGCGTCGAAGGTGCTCGCATCCGCGATCGCCAACGCCGAGAACAACCACAATCTCGACGTCGACGCGCTCGTCGTCGCCGAGGCGTCGGTCGGCAAGTCGGTCACCATGAAGCGCTTCCACACCCGTGGTCGCGGCAAATCGACCCGCATCCTGAAGCCGTTCAGCCGGCTCCGGATCGTGGTTCGCGAAAGCGAGGAGGCCTAAGTCATGGGTCACAAGAGCAACCCGATCGGCCTGCGCCTGCAGATCAACCGGACTTGGGACAGCCGCTGGTATGCCGAAGGGCACGACTACGCCAAGCTGCTCAGCGAAGACATCGAGATCCGCAAGCACATCGTCGACAGCCTGCCGCAGGCCGCGATCAGCAAGGTCGTGATCGAGCGTCCGGCGAAGCTGTGCCGCGTATCGATCTATGCTGCCCGCCCAGGTGTCATCATCGGCAAGAAGGGCGCGGACATCGAGAAGCTTCGTTCGAAGCTCGCCACGATGACCGAGAGCGAAGTGAAGCTCAATATCGTCGAGATCCGCAAGCCCGAGATCGACAGCAAGCTCGTCGCCCAGGGTATCGCCGATCAGCTGATCCGCCGCGTGGCGTTCCGCCGGGCGATGAAGCGCGCGATGCAGTCCGCGATGCGCCTCGGTGCCGAAGGCATCAAGGTGATGTGCGGCGGCCGTCTCGGCGGCGCGGAGATCGCCCGTGTCGAGCAGTACCGCGAAGGTCGCGTTCCGCTTCACACGCTGCGCGCCAACGTCGACTATGCCGAGGCCGAGGCGCTGACCGCGTACGGCGTGATCGGCATCAAGGTGTGGATCTTCAAGGGCGAGATTCTCGGCCACGATCCGATGGCAACTGACCGGTTGATGATGGAGGCTCAGACCTCCGGCGTCCGCCCGGCCGGCGATCGCCGCTAAGGTAGAGCAAGAGACATGCTGCAACCGAAGAAAACCAAGTTCCGCAAGGCCTTCAAGGGCCGGATCAAAGGCGACGCCAAGGGCGGCACGACGCTGAACTTCGGCTCGTACGGCCTCAAGGCGCTCGAGCCGGAGCGGGTCACCGCCCGCCAGATCGAGGCGGCGCGCCGTGCGATCACGCGCCACATCAAGCGCCAGGGTCGCTTGTGGATCCGCATCTTCCCGGACGTTCCGGTCTCGAAGAAGCCGGCCGAGGTCCGCCAGGGCAAGGGCAAGGGCTCGATCGAATACTGGGCCGCTCGCGTGAAGCCGGGCCGCGTCCTGTTCGAACTCGACGGCGTTCCCGGCCCGCTCGCGGCCGAAGCGTTCGAGCGTGCGGCGATGAAGCTGCCGATCAAGACCAAGGTCATCGCCCGCCTGGGCGACACCAGCCACCTGGGAGGCGAATGATGGCCAAGAAGCCGACCAAGGCCGACGCCGGCAATGGCAAGGCCGCCGACATGCGCGCCAAGACCGACGACCAGCTGTCCGAACAGCTCGTCGACCTGAAGCGCGAGGCGTTCAACCTCCGCTTCCAGGCCGCGACGAACCAGCTCGAACGGCCCGCGCGGATCAAGGAAGTCCGCCGCGACATCGCGCGCATCAAGACGCTGCAGGGCGAGCGTACTCGCACTGCCGAAGCGAAGTAAGGAAAGCGATATGCCCAAGCGTATCCTGATCGGGACCGTCGTTTCCGACAAGACCGAGAAGACCGTGACCGTGCTGGTCGAGCGCAAGGTGAAGCACCCGCTCTACGGCAAGATCATCCGTCGTTCGAAGAAGTACCACGCCCACGACGAGGGCAACGAGTACAAGCCCGGCGACGTGGTCCGCATCGAGGAGACCAAGCCGATCTCCAAGACCAAGACCTGGGCCGTGAAGGACCGGGTGCAGGCCGGCGGCGTGCAGGCGGTCGACGCCGATCTCGACGTCATGGAAGCCAAGCCGACCGGTGCTCCGGTCAAGCCGGCCGCCAAGAAGGAAGACGCCGCAGCCGAAGGCTGAGCGACTTCCCGAGAAGAGTTTTTGAGGAACTGCCGGGCCACGGTCGAACGAGGTCCCGGTAAGCCGAACGAGAAGGAACCGGATCAATGATCCAGATGCAATCCAATCTCGACGTCGCGGACAACAGCGGCGCGAAGCGCGTCCAGTGCATCAAGGTGCTGGGCGGCTCGAAGCGCCGGACCGCGGGCGTCGGCGACGTGATCGTCGTCTCCGTCAAGGAGGCGCAGCCCCGCACGCGCGTCAAGAAGGGCGACGTCCACCGTGCGGTGATCGTGCGCACCAAGAAGGACGTTCGCCGTCCCGACGGCAGCGTGATCCGTTTCGACAGCAATGCCGCCGTCCTCGTGAACAAGAACGAGGAGCCGATCGGCACCCGTATCTTCGGCCCCGTGGTACGTGAACTTCGCGGCCGCGGCTTCATGAAGATCATCTCGCTCGCACCGGAGGTTTTGTAATGGCCGGCGCCAAGATCAAAAAGGGCGACAGCGTCGTCGTGCTCTCGGGCAAGGACAAGGGCCTGACCGGCACCGTCCAGACCGTGATGCCGAAGGACGGCAAGGTCGTCGTCGACGGGATCAACGTGATCGCCCGTCACCGCAAGCCGACCCAGCAGAACCCGCAGGGTGGCATCGACCGCAAGCCGGCCCCGATGCACATGAGCAAGGTGGCGCTGGCCGATCCCAAGGACGGCAAGCCGACCCGCGTCCGCTTCGAAACGAAGGACGGGCGCAAGGTCCGCGTCGCCGTCAAGTCCGGGGAGACCATCGATGGCTGACAAGAACACCGCTCCGCGCCTGAAGGCGAAGTACGAGACCGAGATCGCGAAGGCGATGACCGAGAAGTTCGGTTACAAGAACGCGATGGAAGTGCCCAGGCTGGACAAGATCACGCTCAACATGGGCGTGGGCGAGGCGAGCCAGGACAAGAAGAAGGTCCAGACCGCCGCCGAGGAAATGGCGCTGATCGCCGGTCAGAAGCCGGTCATCACGAAGGCGAAGAAGTCGATCGCGCAGTTCAAGCTGCGTGAGGGCATGCCGATCGGTGCGAAGGTGACCCTTCGCCGCGAGCGGATGTACGAATTCCTCGACCGCCTGGTGACGATCGCCATGCCCCGCATCCGCGACTTCCGCGGGCTGAACCCGAAGAGCTTCGACGGTCGCGGCAACTATGCGATGGGCCTGAAGGAACAGATCATCTTCCCGGAAATCTCGTACGACAAGATCGAGAAGGTCCGGGGTATGGACATCATCGTCACCACCACCGCGAAGACCGACGACGAAGCGCGCGAGCTTTTGCGCCTGTTCGGTTTCCCGTTCCCCCGCGAGGAAGCTGCTGAAGAGCAGCAGGCCGCGGCGTGACCCAGATTTGAGGAAGAGAGCTTAAGTCCATGGCGAAACTGAGTTCGATCAACAAGAACGAGCGGCGCAAGAAGCTCGTGAAGAAGTACGCCGGCAAGTATGCCCGGCTGAAGGAAATCGCGGACGACGAGTCGAAGGACGAGTCCGAGCGCTTGATCGCGCGCCTGAAGATGGCCGAGATCCCGCGCAACGCGAACCCGACCCGGGTGCGCAACCGCTGCTCCACCACTGGCCGCCCGCGCGGCTACTATCGCAAGTTCGGCCTCTGCCGCGTCGAGCTCCGGGACCTTGGCAACAAGGGCATGATCCCCGGTCTCACGAAGTCGAGCTGGTGAGGAACTGACCGATGGCTATGACCGATCCCCTGGGTGACATGCTCACCCGCATCCGCAACGGCCAGCAGGCGAAGAAGGACAGCGTCCTGACTCCCGCCAGCAAGCTGCGCGCGAACGTTCTCGAAGTGCTCCAGCGGGAAGGCTACATCCGTGGCTTCTCCGACGACGCTTCGGGCAAGCATCCGCAGTTGCGGATCGAACTGAAGTATTTCGAAGGCGAGCCCGCGATCAAGCACGTGGCCCGCGTTTCGAAGCCCGGCCGCCGCGTCTATTCGGGTTCGAAGGAACTGCCGATCGTGCGCAACGGCCTCGGCATCACCATCGTCTCGACGCCCCGAGGCGTGCTCTCGGATGCCGAGGCACGGACTCAGAACGTCGGCGGCGAAGTGCTCGCGGAGGTGTTCTGATGAGCCGCATCGGTAAAGTGCCGGTGACGATCCCCAGCGGGGTCGATGCCCGGATCGAAGGCGATACGCTGACCGTCAAGGGGCCGAAGGGCACCCTGTCGATGGGTCTTAGCGACAACGTCACCTATACGCTCGAGGACGGCAAGATTTCGATCAGGCCGGCCAACGACACGCGCACCGCTCGCAATTTCTGGGGCATGCAGCGTACGCTGGTCTCGAACCTGGTTGCAGGCGTCACCGAGGGTTTCTCGAAGACGCTCGACATCAAGGGCGTCGGCTATCGCGCCTCGGCGCAGGGCAAGACGCTCAAGCTGCAGCTCGGCTACAGCCATGACGTCGATCTCCCCGTGCCGGAAGGGCTCGAGGTGAAGACCCCGGACCAGACCACGGTCGAGGTCTCGGGCATCGACAAGCAGGCCGTTGGCCAGTTCGCCGCCGAAATCCGCCGCTGGCGCAAGCCCGAGCCCTACAAGGGCAAGGGTATCGCCTATCGCGGCGAGTACATCTTCCGCAAGGAAGGGAAGAAGAAGTAAGATGGCCAAGCTTTCCCTCTTCGAGCGCCGCCGCCGCCGCGTGCGCACCGCGATCAAGGCGCGTGCGGGCACGCGTCCCCGCCTGTCGGTGCACCGCACCGGCAAGCACATCTACGCGCAGATCATCGACGATGCCGCCGGCAAGACCGTCGCCGCCGCCAGCACGCTTGGCGGTGACACATCGGGTGCGAACGTCGATGCCGCCGCCAAGGTCGGCAAGGATATCGCCGAAGCCGCCAAGAAGGCCGGCGTTTTCTCCGTCGTGTTCGATCGCGGCGGGTTCCTGTTCCACGGCCGCGTCAAGGCGCTGGCCGACGCCGCCCGCGAAGGCGGCCTGGAGTTCTGATGATGGCTGACGAAAACACCACCAACGAAGCCACTGCCGAAACGCAGAACGCTGTCGTCAACGAGAAGCCGGCGATCGCCGACACGCCGTCCGAAGCGGCCGAGACCCAGAGCGCCGAGAGCGGCGATCCGACGCAGCCGCGTGGCCGCGGCGGCCGGGGCGGCGGCGACCGGGGCGGTCGGGGCGGCAACCGCGAAGGCGGTCGTGGCCGTGGCGGCCGCGATGGCCGCCGGGACAACCGCCGCGAGGAAGAAGACGACGGCATCATCGAGAAGCTGGTCCACATCAACCGCGTCTCCAAGACGGTGAAGGGCGGCAAGCGCTTCGGCTTCGCGGCGCTGGTCGTCGTGGGCGACGGTTCGGGCCGTGTCGGTTTCGGTCATGGCAAGGCGCGCGAAGTGCCCGAGGCCATTACCAAGGCGACCGCTTCGGCGAAGAAGAAGATGATCCGCGTTCCGCTCAAGGAAGGCCGCACCCTCCACCACGACGGCAAGGGCCGTTTCGGTGCGGGCAAGGTCAACGTACGCAGCGCGCCTGCGGGTACCGGCATCATCGCCGGCGGCCCGATGCGCGCCGTGTTCGAGAGCCTGGGCGTGGCCGACGTCGTGACCAAGTCGGTCGGCACGTCGAACCCCTACAACATGATCCGCGCCACCTTCGCCGCGCTGCAGGACCAGACTTCGCCGAAGTCGGTCGCGCAGCGTCGCGGCAAGAAGGTCGCCGACCTCCTGGGTCGCGGCGGTGCGAGCGAGACCGAGGCGGAAGCCGACGCCCTCGCGATCACGGAGTAACTGCAATGGCGAAGATCAAGCTCAAGCAGATCGGCAGCCCGATCCGCCGCCCGGAAAGCCAGAAGAAGATCCTGGTCGGCCTGGGTCTCGGCAAGATGCACCGCGAAGTCGAACTGGAGGACACTCCGGAAGTTCGCGGCGCCATCGCCAAGCTGCCCCACATGGTCGAGATCGTCGACTGACATCGTATCCCCGCCTCCGGGCGGGGATAGCGCGACAAAAGCGAAAGCGAGTGCACTGACATGAAACTGAACGACATCCGCGACAACGAAGGCGCCCGTCACCGCAAGATGCGGGTCGGCCGGGGCATCGGTTCGGGCAAGGGCAAGACTGCGGGCCGCGGCCAGAAGGGCCAGAAGGCCCGTTCCGGTGTGGCCATCAAGGGCTTCGAGGGCGGCCAGATGCCGCTCCACATGCGCCTGCCGAAGCGCGGCTTCAACAACCCGAACGGCAAGGACTACGCCGAGGTGAACTTGGGCATGATCCAGAAGTTCATCGACGCCGGCACCCTCAAGGCCGACGGCACGCTCGACCACGACGCGCTCAAGGCCGCCGGCCTCGCGCGTGGCGGCAAGGACGGCGTCCGCTTGCTCGGCAAGGGCGAACTGACCAGCAAGGTCAGCCTCAAGGTCACCGGCGCTAGCAAGGGCGCGATCGAAGCTGTCGAGAAGGCCGGCGGTTCGGTCGAGGTTATCGAGGCCGCGCGCACCGAAGCCGAGAAAAAGGCCGAGCGCACCGCGGCCAACAAGGCCAAGAAGAACGCCTGACGAAAAACGGCGGCGCGGGGTTCGACATCGGACCCCGCGCTTCCTATGTAGCCCCCCAAGCCGGGAGGGGCCGGCGCTGACAAGGATTTACGGGTAGTCCCATGGCATCACGCGCCGACAACATCGCGAGCAGTCTTTCCCTCGCGAACTTCGGCAAGGCGACCGAACTGAAGAACCGCATCTGGTTCACGATCGCCGCGCTCATCGTTTTCCGCTTCCTCAGCTTCGTGCCGCTGCCGGGCGTCAATCCGCTCATCCTGGAGCAGTTGTACGCGCAGACGCAGGGCGGCATCCTCGACCTGTTCAACACCTTCTCGGGCGGCAGCCTGGAGCGCATGAGCCTCATCGCGCTCGGCATCATGCCCTACATCACCGCGTCGATCGTGGTACAGCTTGCCGCTTCGCTCCATCCGGCGCTCGCCGCCATGAAGAAGGAAGGGGCCAGCGGCCGGCAGAAGCTCAACCAGTACACCCGCTACGGCACTGTATTCCTGTGCGCAGTGCAGGGCTGGTTCCTTGCCTCCGGTCTCGAGGCCTATGGCGCGTCGAGCGGACTGCAGGCGGTTGTGGCACCCGGCGTGATGTTCCGCGTCACCGCGGTCATCAGTCTCGTCGGCGGCTCGATGTTCCTCCTGTGGCTGGGCGAGCAGATCACCAGTCGCGGCATCGGCAACGGCGTCTCGCTCATCATCATGGCGGGCATCGTCGCCCAGTTCCCGAAGTTCGGCGCCAACATCTTCGAAGGCGCCCGCTCGGGCTCGATCAGTGGGTTCGTGATTGTCGGCCTCATCGTGATGATCGTCGGCCTCGTGCTGTTTATCGCCTTCATGGAGCGTGCCCAGCGCCGCCTGCTGATCCAGTACCCAAAGCGCGCGAGCGCCAAGGGCATGATGCAGGCCGATCGCAGCCACCTCCCGCTCAAGCTCAACACCGCGGGCGTTATTCCGCCGATCTTCGCGAGTTCGCTGCTGCTGCTGCCGCTGACCATCAGCCAGTTCGCCGGGCAGGCCATCGATCCCGAGAGCACCGGCGGTTCGATCATCAACACGCTGAACTTCTACCTCCAGCATGGGCAGCCGCTGTATCTCGCGCTGTACGCGGCGGGCATCATCTTCTTCGCGTTCTTCTACACCGCGGTGGTCTTCAACCCCGAGGAGACGGCGGAGAACCTGAAGAAGAACGGCGGGTTCATCCCCGGCATCCGCCCGGGCAAGCGGACGCAGGACTATCTCGATTACGTCCTCACCCGCATCACCGTTATCGGCGCGATCTACCTGACGCTTGTCTGTGTGATACCCGAATTCATGTTCACCCAGACGGGCATCCAGATGGTCATGGGCGGCACCAGCCTGCTGATCGTCGTGAACGTGACCGTCGACACCATCAGCCAGATCCAGTCGCACCTGCTGGCGCACCAGTACGGCGACCTGATCAAGAAGGCGAAGCTCAAGGGCCGTTTGCGCTAGTCGCGCACGGCCGGGTTGAAGGGCCGCCCTGGCTGGGGCATTGAGCGTGCGAAGGGGAAGCGCGACGTGAACATCATCCTGTTGGGTCCGCCGGGCGCGGGCAAGGGAACCCAGGCCCAGCGCCTCGAGGAGCGTCGCGGGATGCGCCAGCTCTCGACCGGCGACATGCTGCGCGCGGCGGTCAAGGCCGGCACGCCTGTCGGGCTCGAGGCGAAAGCGGTGATGGAGCGCGGCGAACTCGTCAGCGACGAGATCGTCAGTAAGCTGATCGACGCCGAACTGGCCGCGATGGGCGAGGGCGCTGGCGCCATCTTCGACGGGTATCCCCGCACCGAGGCACAAGCCCGATCCCTCGACGGAATCCTCGCGCTACACGGTCGGACGCTCGATCACGTGATCGAACTCGAGGTGAACGAGGACGCTCTGGTCGAGCGTATCACCGGCCGCTTCACCTGCGCCAACTGCGGCGCGGGCTATCACGATGTTTTCAAGCAGCCGGCGGTCGCCGGAGTGTGCGACAAGTGCGGATCGGCCGAGTTCAAGCGGCGGCCGGACGACAACGAGGAAACGGTCCGCACCCGCATGGCCGAATACCGAGCCAAGACTGCGCCGATCCTGCCGGTCTACGAAGCGCGCGGGATCGTCCACCGGATCGACGGGATGGCGGACATCGACGCCGTGAGCGAGGCGATCGCGGAAATTCTCGCCAGCTGATTGTCGGTTCTGCCGAGCGGTCGGTCCGGCGGGGCGGAGCAGAACCCTGAAATCGGCCGTATGATCGGTGCGAGGTTTTGACCTTCTCTCCCCGAGCGTGTAGGACCGTGACCCTGACGGCGCCCTATAGGGTGGCCATGTCCGTTTATGCGCGCTCGGGCATTGACCCGCGCGGCGAATCGCTATAGTCGCGCGCACATTCGATACAGCGGAACGGGTCCGGCGGTGCCTTGCGCGCCAACCGGGCTTTTTGCCGTAAGGCCGACCGGCCCCGTATCGAACCGCGATGAGATAGGGACGGCTTACGCCTCGTGTCCCTGTGGAGCATGGAGAACTAAGTGGCTCGTATTGCCGGGGTAAACCTCCCCACCAACAAGCGCGTGATCATCGCGCTGACCTACATCCACGGTATCGGCCGCACGACGGCCGTCCAGATCGCCGACAAGCTGGGCATCGATCACACCCGCCGCGTGCAGGACCTGACCGACGCCGAGGTGCTGCAAATCCGTGAGACGATCGACGCCGACCACCAGGTCGAAGGCGACCTTCGCCGCGACACCGCGATGAACATCAAGCGTCTGATGGATCTCGCCAGCTATCGCGGCCTGCGCCACCGCAAGGGCCTCCCGGTCCGCGGCCAGCGCACCCACACCAACGCCCGTACCCGCAAGGGCAAGGCCAAGCCGATCGCCGGCAAGAAGAAGTAAGTCGCTGCGCCTCGCGATCGTCCGATCGCATCGGGGCGCGCAGCTTCTCTCTTGGATTTAGGACAGGAATTCCCACATGGCACGTGAACCCCAGCGTATTCGCCGGCGCGAGCGCAAGAACATCTCCAGCGGCGTCGCGCACGTGAACGCCAGCTTCAACAACACCATGATCACCATCACCGACGCACAGGGCAACGCGATCAGCTGGTCTTCGGCCGGCATGATGGGTTTCAAGGGCAGCCGCAAGTCGACTCCCTATGCCGCCCAGGTCGCCGCCGACGATGCCGGCAAGAAGGCCGCCGAACACGGTGTCCGCACGCTCGAGGTCGAGGTCAAGGGCCCCGGCTCGGGCCGCGAAAGCGCGCTGCGCGCATTGCAGGCGGTCGGCTTCACGATCACCTCGATCCGCGACGTGACCCCGATCCCGCACAACGGGGTCCGGCCGTCCAAGCGCCGCCGCGTCTGATTGCCTGCCCGGCGGCAGGGGCCCGGCCCCGCCGCCGCCTTTTCGCAGGATCGGACGCCGCCCGGCGCCGGTCCTGAACCCATTTGAACCCCAGGGGATATCCATGGCCGTCAACACCAAGAACTGGCAGGAACTCAAGAAGCCCAACACCCTCGAGGTCAAGGATGCCGCCAAGGGCCGCAAGGCCACCTTCGTGGCCGAGCCGCTCGAGCGCGGGTTCGGCCTCACCCTCGGCAACGCGCTGCGCCGCGTGCTGCTGTCGAGCCTCCAGGGCGCGGCAATCACCTCGATCAAGATCGAGAATGTACTTCATGAATTTTCCTCGCTCGCCGGCGTGCGCGAGGACGTGACTGACATCGTCCTCAACGTGAAGCAGATCGCGCTGAAGATGGAGGGCGAAGGCCCCAAGCGCCTGCAACTGGCCGCCACCGGCCCGGGCGAGGTCAAGGCCGGCGACATCGCCGTTTCCGGTGACATCGAGGTCATGAACAAGGACCTCGTGATCTGCCACCTCGACGAAGGCGCGAACCTCAACATGGAACTGACCGCCGACAGCGGGAAGGGCTACGTGCCGGCCGTGGGCAACCGCCCGGTCGATGCGCCGATCGGCCTCATTCCGGTCGACAGCCTGTACTCGCCGGTTCGCCAGGTCAGCTACAAGGTCGAGAACGCCCGCGTGGGGCAGGAGCTCGACTTCGACAAGCTGTCGCTGACCATCGAGACCGACGGCACCGTGACCCCCGAAGATGCCGTGGCCTACGCCGCGCGCATCCTCCAGGACCAGCTCGCGCTCTTCGTCCACTTCGAGGAAGGCATCCCGGCCGCTTCGAGCCCGATGATCGGCATGGCTGCGCAGCCCGAGGAATCGGATGCCAACCAGCTCAATCGCTACCTTCTCAAGAAGGTGGACGAGCTGGAGCTGTCGGTGCGTTCGGCCAACTGCCTCAAGAACGACAACATCATATACATCGGCGACCTGGTCCAGAAGACCGAGGCCGAGATGCTCCGCACGCCGAACTTCGGCCGCAAGAGCCTCAACGAGATCAAGGAAGTCCTGAGCTCGATGGGCCTGCGCCTCGGCATGGACATCCCGGGCTGGCCGCCCGAGAACATCGAGGAAATGGCGAAGAAGCTCGAGCAGGAGCTGCTCGGCTGATAGCCTGACGGGGCATGGGCCGGACCCCTTCTTCCGGCCTGCATCGGGCTACCTCGCACGGGCCCCCTACGAACGGAGTAACGAATAATGCGTCACGGCATCAAGGGCCGCAAACTGCAGCGCAAGTCCGGCCATCGCGCCGCCCTGCTGCGCAATTTGGCCACCGCGCTCGTCAAGCACGAGCAGATTCTCACCACGACGCCCAAGGCGAAGGAACTGCGTCCCTACGTCGAAAAGCTGGTGACCCTCGCCAAGCGCGGCGGGCTCAGCAACCGGCGTCTGGCCATGAGCCGCCTGGGCGACGAGACCCAGCTGAAGAAGCTGTTCGACGTGCTCGCCGAACGCTACGCCGATCGTGAAGGTGGCTACACCCGCATCATCAAGGCCGGTATCCGCGAAAGCGACGCCGCGCCCATCGCGATCAT
Organism: Tsuneonella amylolytica; assembly: GCF_003626915.1. Lineage (NCBI taxonomy): Bacteria > Pseudomonadati > Pseudomonadota > Alphaproteobacteria > Sphingomonadales > Erythrobacteraceae > Tsuneonella > Tsuneonella amylolytica. The sequence goes on along the minus strand of NZ_CP032570.1, from coordinate 426,094 downwards.
CGAATTCATCGACCGCGACGTCGATGCCAAGGGCCAGGACTCCGGCCCGGTGATGAACGCCGACGAGGACGAGTTCGAGGACGCCTAAGGCATCTCCGATATTGCCTGAGTAGCGAAAGGGCCGGGGGCGATCCTCCGGCCCTTTCTCGTCGTCCGCAAAAGTTACGGATCACGGAACTACCCGTCACGTTCAACCGCTCATCACGCGTGGGAACTCGGGTTTGCACTCGACGTTTTCCAAACCCTTCCTATGCGCGCATCGAGCCATGGTCGTTCAGGTTCTCACTTCGTTATCTTAACCGCAGGTAACGGCGCAATTCAGACCAAGATCATGGCAGTTCGCTAAAACGGGTGATGCAAGACGAGAGAGCCTCTCTCGACAGACTTAGAGGTGAAGCCATGAAGACCATTTCAAAAGCCCTCGTCGGAACCGTCGCGGCTGGTGCGATGGCTCTGGCGTCCGCCACGCCCGCGTTGGCCCAGAACCGGAACAACGACGGGATCGATGCGGGTGACATCATCGCCGGTGCGCTCGTGATCGGTGGCATCGCTGCCGTTGCCGGTTCGATCGGCAAGAACCGCGGTTACAACGGCGGAACTTACGGCGGTCCGTATTATGGCGGTTCCAATACCGGGTACAACAACGGTTACGGCTACAATTACAACCAGTACGGCAACTCGCGGCAGGCGGTCGAGCAGTGCGTCAATGCCGCTCGCTCGGACCTCAGCCGTCGCGGCTACAGCGGCGCGCGGGTGACCGACGTGCGCGATATCGATCGGAAGCGCGACGGGTACCGCGTAAAGGGCACACTGGTCGTCAACGAGCGCAACAACGGCTGGAGCCGCGACTACAACTATCGCTACGGCGGCCGCGATTACGACAAGGGCAACTTCAGCTGCGACGTTCGCTACGGCCGAGTCGTCGACCTCGATTACAGCGGTCTGAAGTCGAGCAGCCAGTATCGCAATCGCTACGGATACGGCACCGGCCGCTACGGCTGGTAAGACTGTCCGGTAACAAGGAGGCGGCCCAGGTTTGTATGAGCTTGGGCCGCCTTTTTGGATACAACCTGCCTAGAGTTCGCGCAACTCTTCGCCCTCACGCGATTGGATCGTCCGTGCGTTCGGCGTAAGCGGGCAACGCCAGCTTCCAGCGTATCGCCGCGCCCCTCAGTGCGAACCCGACGATCCATGCAATGGTCCAGGTCACAGCGTTGGGTAGTCCCGCTGCAGTGCCCAGCACCGTCAGCAGTGCGGAGGCGGCGGCGGCTGTCACGTAAATCTCGGGCCGCATGATGATCGACGGCACGCCCGCGATGACGTCGCGCGCGACGCCGCCCGCGCATCCCGTGACCACGCCCAGCACCGCCGCAGGCAGCGGCGCGACGCCGAATGCGAGCGCCTTGGCCGCGCCCAGCACGGCGAATGCGGCAAGGCCCGCCGCATCGGCCCATTCGAGCAACTCGTTCTCCCACCAGCGGCGCGGCGTGAACCATGCGATCAGCGCCGTTGCGAAGATCACTGCGGCGACCCACGGATTGCGGAGCCAGAAAGCCGGAGCGCCTAGCAACATGTCGCGCAGGGACCCGCCACCGACTCCGGTTACCAGCGCGAAGAACGCCATCGTAACGAAAGTCTGCCGCAAGCGCGCCGCGAGGAGCGCACCCGTGAGAGCGAAAATCGCGGTTCCGGCGAGATCGAGGAGGGGCGGCAGGACAGGGGCGGCGGCAGGCATCATCGCGCAGCGGCCCGCGCCCTGCGGCGCCGAAACAGCAGGACGAACCCCATCAAGGTGCCCAGAAAAGCCAGGATGCCGAAGGCGATGGTAAAGGGGTTGTGCGCATCTTCACGCGTGCGGAGGTCCATGATGTGAAGGCCCCACATGAAGTCGTAGAAGCGCCACCACCGTGTGCGGACCGCCTCGATCTCGCCCGTATGGCGATTGAGATAAACATGCGCGCCGTCCGGCAAGGTCGCCTGCCAGACATCGACCGGCTTGCGAAAGTCGAGTGGCGGGGCGCTGGCCGGGAAGGCACGCAACGAGGAGACAGCTTCGCCACCGCGAATGTCGCTCGACAGGGCGGCGCGGGCCTCGGATTCGTCCATGGGCGGAATGGGGCGGCCGGTGGCGGCCGAATACCGCTCGACACGACCGTCGGCAAAGCTAAGCAAGGTCACCGCCGTCCGACGTTGGACGAAGGTGCGATATTCGATTGGTCCGTCGGAGGAAGCAGCGGGTAAGGCGACGGGGTTCGGCGGGGTGGCAATCGTCTTTTTGGGTCGCTCGATCCGAAGGTCGTTTCCGCGCACTTCTTCGATCGGCTTCAGCACCATGACGACCCCGCTGGCGGTCCATAGCAGTAGCGGACCTCCGATCAGCCAGCCCAGCCAGATATGCCAGCGCGCGTAACGCCGCATCCAACGTCCGTGCGCCACGTCAGCGGCCGATGATCTTCGCGATGGCGGCGGCCGCGCCGATACAGTCGAGGTCGGCATACCGCTCGCCGATGACCTGCAGGCCGCACGGCAAACCGCCCACCTCGCCCACCGGTAGGACGGTCGACGGCAGGTTCGGGAACGTCGCGATACCGGCCCATGCGAGTGCCGCCGCGCTGCTTTCCTCGCAGCCGTCGATGTCGATGGTTCCGTCGAACACGCGTCCCTCGCGCTCGGGCACCGCGACGACCGGGGCGGGCGGGGCGAGGACAAATGTGTGCCCAGAGAAAACTTCCTGCCAGGCCGCTTCCAGCCGGGCCTGCGCGTCTAGCAGGTCGAACCAGTCGGTCGCGGTCGCTCGCGTGCCGTCCGGGGCGGGGGCCCCGCGCGCCATCGCGACGTTGAGCATCTTGAGGTAATCGGCATGGGCCTTGGCGAAATCGGGCATCGTGCGGCGAGGCGTTCGATCGACGGTCACGCCGGCCTTCTCCAATGCATCGGCCACGGCATGCACCTGCGCGCGAACGCCGTCGGCGACCGGGCTGCCGGGCAGGTCGTCGATCACAAGAAAACGTGCCAGATGCATCGGATCGTCCGAGCGGCGCAGCGGAAAGCTGGCGGTCCGTTCGAGCAACAGCGCGAGATCGTCAGCATTGCGTGCGATCGGTCCCGCGATCGACAAGGCGCCGTCATGGGCGCCGATGCCGGCAAAGGCGGGGTGGTCGTGGCCCTGTTTGGAAATGACGCCCCAGCTGGTCTTGTGGCCCCACACACCGCAGAAGTGGGCCGGAACGCGCACTGATCCCCCGATGTCGGTGCCGAATTCGCACGGCACCATGCCGCTTGCGACCGCGGCGGCCGATCCGCCGGAGGAACCGCCGGGGCTGCGTGACAGATCGTGAGGGTTCGCCGTCCGGCCGTAGATCGGGTTGGTCGATTGCCAGTCGGCAAGATCGGGCGGCACGTTCGTCTTGCCGACGATGATCGCGCCGGCCTGCAACAGGCGCCGGACGACCAGCGAGTCTGACCGGGCGACGTTGTCCTTGTATTCGGGATGGCCCCAGGTCGTCGGCAAGCCGGCGACGTCGAAGCTTTCCTTGATCGTCATCGGCACGCCGAACAGGGGCTGGTCGACGCCCGGGCCTTGCCGGGTGTAATGCTGCGCTTGCTCGCGTGCCCGGTCGAAGTCGCGCACGACGACTGCATTGATGGGCCCGTCAAGCGCCTCGATCCGTGCAATGCAGCCATCGACGGCTTCGAGCGGCGAGAGGGCGCCATCGCGGATTTGCGCCGCGAGTTGGATCGCGCCCGGTTCGTCGGTCAGTGTCGGTATCGGCATTGCTTCCCCCGTGTATGTCTCATGGCCGGACGCGCCAGGCGATATCCAGAAGGTCGCCCGTCGAGCGCTGGCGTTTACCGGGTACTGCACCGATCGCCAACGCAAACCCCAGGATCGGAGCCACGCCATATCCGATCAGCGGTGTCGGATAGGGCGCGATCATCGCCATGACTACGAAGCCTGCAAGTACTCCGGCGAGTGCGAAGCCTTCTGCTCGCGGAAGCTGCGGCTCTACGAGGAAAAGCCATGCGCTCGACACGAGCAGCAACATGGCCGCGAAAGCCTGGATCGGGCGATCCGCCCAGAGTTCTTGGATTACACCCTCGACGAACGGCTGCGGTGGCAGGTCGCCGATCCCGTAGCTGTAGATCGCAGCGGCGGCGGCGAGCGCTGCTACTACAACGAATGCAAACTCTCGCTTCGCCAAGGCGATCGCTGCGGCAGCCGATGCAATTGCCAAAGCGGTGGCCGCATCCGGCTGGGCTGCAGACAGGAAGGCCGCCATCGCCAATGCTAATGGGCCCCAATGTTCGTCGCGCGCAGTAAGCAAGCAAAGATACGGCACTGCGAGCATGCCCGAATGAAGCGCGAAAGGGCCAGCGGGCAGCCAACGGCTCACTCCGTCGACATGAGGCCCCGTCAGCAGCGGCAGGGCAAGCAGGACAAGCAGGACGCCAGTGAACGCACGACGCGCTCCGAGACCGTCCGGCAACCGCCCGAAGCGTATCCACGCAAGACCCACCGCCAGCGCCGCACCATTGGCAATTGCGTACGAGCGCGGCGCTCCGTTCGTAACGAGGTAAAACACCCCGCCGAGCGCCGGAAGCGCCAGCGCCAGCATGAGCCGGTATCGGTCGAATGGTGTCCGATACACGCGCATGTTGCCGTCGGATCAGACGTGGATGGGCTTGCCCTGAACCCCCATCGCCGCCTCCTTGATCGCCTCCGAGTGCGTCGGGTGCGCGTGACAGGTGTAGGCGATATCCTCGCTGGTCGCGCCGAATTCCATCGCGAGGGCGGCCTCGGCGATCATGGTGCCCGCGACGCTGGCGATCGCCCACACGCCGAGCACCTTGTCGCTCTCCGCTTCGGCGATGATCTTCACGAAGCCGTCTGGTTCGTGATTGGTCTTTGCGCGGCTGTTGGCGAGCATCGGGAACTTGCCGACCTTGATGGCATTGCCGGTTTCCTTCGCCTCGTCCTCGGTCAGACCGACACCGGCCATCTCGGGCCAGGTGTAGACCACGCCCGGGATCACCGCATGGTTCACGATGCCGGTCTGCCCGGCGATGTTCTCGGCACAGGCGATTCCTTCGTCCTCGGCCTTGTGCGCCAGCATCGGGCCGGGGATCACGTCGCCGATCGCCCACACGCCGGCCACTTTCGTGCGGAAGTCGTGATCGGTTTCGATCTGGCCGCGCTGGTTGACCTCTAGCCCGATCTTGTCGAGGCCGAGACCGTCAGTGTTCGGGCGTCGTCCGATCGACACGAGGACGCAATCCGCCTCAATGGCCTGCGCTTCGCCGCCGGCACTGGGCTCGATCGTTAGCCTCGCCGTGTCGCCTTCGACCGTGCATCCGGTGACCTTGTGGCCGAGCATCATCGTCATGCCCTGCTTCTTGAAGATCTTCGCCGCGTCCTTGCGAACGTCCATGTCCATGCCGGGAAGCAGTTGGTCGAGGAATTCGACCACGATCACCTCGGCCCCCAGACGCCGCCAGACCGAGCCGAGCTCAAGCCCGATCACGCCGCCGCCGATGACAACCATCTTCTTCGGCACTTCGCGCAGTTCGAGCGCGCCGGTGCTGTCGACGACGACCTGCTTCTCGTTGTCGACCTCGATGCCCTTGAGCGGGGTAACTGTAGAACCGGTCGCGATGATCACGTTCTTTGCGGTAACGGTCTCGCCGCCGACATCCACGGTGTGTGGGTCGACGAAGGTCGCATGGCCCTTCTTCCAGTCGACCTTGTTCTTCTTGAACAGGAACGCGATGCCACCGGTCAGCTGCTTGATCGCGTCGAGGCGCTGCGCGTGCATCGCCTCCAGATCGAGCTTTGGCTCGACCACGACGCCCATCTTGCTCATCGTGCCGTTTGCGGCCGCGTCGAAATACTCGCTGGCATGCAGCATCGCCTTCGACGGGATGCACCCGACGTTGAGACAGGTCCCGCCGAGCGCCTCGCGGCTTTCGACGCAGGCGGTCTTGAGGCCCAGTTGCGCGGCGCGGATCGCGGCGACGTAGCCGCCCGGACCGGCACCGATGACGAGGACGTCGTAGTCGTATTCAGCCATTATCTGTTCCTCAAAGGTCGATCAGCATCCGCATGGGATCCTCGATCGCTTCCTTGATCGTCTTCAATGCGGTCACCGCCTCGCGCCCGTCGATCAGGCGGTGGTCGTAGGACAGCGCGATGTACATCATCGGGCGGATCACGATCTCGCCGTCGCGGACGACCGGGCGGTCCTCGATGCGGTGGAGGCCCAGCACGGCGCTCTGCGGTGGATTGATGATCGGGGTGGACATCAGGCCACCGAACACGCCGCCGTTGGAGATCGTGAAGGTGCCGCCCTTCATGTCTTCCATGGTGAGCGTGCCGTCCTTGGCACGCTTGCCGAAGTCGGCGATGTCCTTCTCGATCTGCGCGAAGGACTTGGCATCGGCATTGCGCACCACCGGCACGACGAGCCCGTTGGGCGCACTGACCGCGACGGAAATGTCGACGTAATCGAAGTAGACGATTTCATCGCCTTCGATCTGCGCATTGACGCTGGGGATGTCCTTGAGCGCGAGGCAGGCGGCCTTCGCGAAGAACGACATGAAGCCCAGCTTGATGTCGTGCTTCTTGGCGAACGTGTCCTTGAACTTCTCGCGCGCCTCCATGACCGCGGTCATGTCCACGTCGTTGAAGGTGGTGAGCAGCGCTGCGGTGTCCTGCGCGCTCTTCAGGCGCTTGGCGATCGTCTGGCGCATGCGGGTCATCTTGACCCGCTCCTCGCGGCGCTCGCCCTGCGGCATGGCGGCATCGGTCGAAGCGGGCGCAGCCGAGGTCGCTGCCGGCGTCGGGGAGGGTGCAGGTGCCTTCGCGGTTGCCGCCGCCGCGAGCACGTCTTCCTTGGTCAACCGACCGTCCTTGCCGCTGCCCTTGATGCTCGAAGGATCGACACCGTGTTCCAGAACGGCGCGGCGGACGGCCGGGCTCAGCGTCTGGGTCGCTTCCGGATCGTGGAGCTTCCCCTGCGCGGGCGCGGTGTCTTCCAGCGTGCCGTCATCGGCGCGCGCGCCGCCGGTGGGGGCGGGTTCCCGCGCGGCTTCCTGTGCGGCCGTTGCGGCCGGCTGGGGTGCCTCGCGCGGTTCGATCGTCGTCGTTTCGCCGGCCGCGACATCGTCCTCGATGGTGGCCAGCAGCGCACCGACTTCGACCGTGTCGCCGACGCCGACCTTCTGTTCGCCCATGACGCCCGCGACCGGGCTCGGCACTTCGACCGCCACTTTGTCGGTCTCGAGGCTGGCGATCGGCTCGTCGACCTTCACCGGGTCGCCCGGCTTCTTCAGCCACTCGCCGACGGTGGCCTCGGTGACCGATTCGCCCAGCGTGGGGACTTTGACTTCCTTGGACATCTGTCGCCTCCTCAGGCGGGTTTCTTGGGGGCGGAGCGGAGAGCCTCACCGCCGTCATTGAGGCCGAGCGCCATTCCGACCAGCGCGCGCTGCTGTTCCTCGTGCCGCTTGGCAAAGCCGGTCGCCGGCGAGGCCGCAACTTCGCGCCCGGCATAGGTTGGGCGCATTCCGGCACGACCCGCTTCGGCGAGCGCGGCCTCGATCTTGCTCTCGACGAAGAACCACGCGCCATTGTTCCTGGGCTCTTCCTGGCACCAGATGACCTCTTCGAGCGCCGTCATCCGCTTCAGCCGGACCGCCAGCGGTTCGCCGGGGAAGGGATAGAGCTGTTCGATACGCACGATCGACACGTCTTCGAGCTTTGCCTCGTCGCGCTTCTGGATGAGGTCGTAGGCGACCTTGCCGCTGCACAGGACGAGGCGCTTCACGTTCGCGTCGGGAACGTCGATCGTGTCGCTGACGATACGGCGGAAATGACTCTCCCCCGTGAACTCGTCCACCGCGCTTTTCGCCATCGGATGCCGCAGCAGCGACTTGGGCGTCATGATGATGAGCGGCTTGCGGAACGGGCGCAGCATCTGGCGGCGCAGGACGTGGAAGTAGTTCCCCGGCACGGTGATGTTGCACACCTGCAGGTTGTCGTTTGCGCACAGTTGCAGGAAGCGTTCGAGCCGCGCCGAGCTGTGCTCCGGACCCTGACCTTCGTACCCATGCGGAAGCAGCATCACGAGGCCGTTTGCGCGCAGCCACTTGGCTTCGCCGCTCGCGATGAACTGGTCGATGATGATCTGCGCGCCATTGGCGAAGTCGCCGAACTGCGCTTCCCACAGGACCAGCGTCTTGGGATCGGCCATCGCGAAACCGTATTCGAACCCGAGCACTCCGTATTCGGACAGCGGGCTGTCGTAGACCTCGAACTTGCCGTGCGGCAGTTGGGTAAGCGGGATGTACTTGTGCTCGTCGGTCTGATCCGTCCAGACGGCGTGCCGTTGGCTGAAGGTGCCGCGACCGGAATCCTGACCAGACAGACGCACGCCGTGGCCCTCGGTCACCAGGCTGCCGAACGCGAGTGCCTCCGCCGTCGCCCAGTCGAAACCCTGCCCGTCGGTGAACATCTGGCGCTTGGCGTCGAGCACGCGCTGCAACGTCTTGTGGATCGTCAGCCCTTCGGGAACGGTCGTAAGCGTCCGGCCCAAGCTGTCGAGCAGCTTGCGCGAAATCGCGGTGTCGACGTTGCGACGGGACTCTTCGGGATCGGCGGGCTTGTTGAGGCCGGCCCAGCGACCGCCGAACCAGTCGGCGGCATTCGCCTTGTAGCTGTCGGCCCCGTCGAACGCCTCGTCGAGATGCGCGTTGAATTCCTCGCACATCGCGTCGGCATCGCCGGCTTTGACCACGCCTTCCTTCTGCAGGCGGGCGTCGTAGAGCTCGCTGACTTTCGGGTGCTTGCGGATGGCCGCATACATCAGCGGCTGGGTGAAGCTCGGTTCGTCGCCTTCGTTGTGGCCGAAGCGGCGATAGCACCACATGTCGATCACGATGTCGCGGCCGAAGCGCTGGCGATACTCGATGGCGAGCTTACAGGCGAAGGTCACCGCTTCCGGATCGTCGCCGTTGACGTGCAGGATCGGCGCCTGGATGCCCTTCGCGACGTCGCTCGGGTAGGGCGAGCTGCGCGCGAACTGCGGGCTGGTGGTAAAGCCGATCTGGTTGTTGATGACGAAGTGGATGCAGCCGCCGGTGTTGTAACCGCGCACGCCCGAGAAGCCGAGGCACTCCCACACGATGCCCTGGCCGGCGAAGGCGGCGTCCCCGTGGATCAGAACGGGGAGGACCTGTTCGTGCTTCTTCAGATCGTCGCGGATCGCCTGCTGCGCGCGGGTCTTGCCGAGCACGACCGGATCCACCGCCTCGAGGTGCGAGGGGTTGGGCACGAGGCTCATGTGAACCTTGATGCCGTCGAACTCGCGGTCGGTGCTGGTGCCGAGGTGGTACTTCACGTCGCCCGAACCGCCGACGTCGTCGGGGTTGGCGCTGCCGCCGCTGAACTCGTGGAAGATCACGCGGTAAGGCTTGGCCATCACGTTCGCGAGCACGTTCAGCCGGCCGCGGTGGGCCATGCCGTAGATGATCTCGCGCACGCCGAGCTGCCCGCCGTACTTGATGACGCTTTCGAGCGCGGGAATCATCGATTCACCGCCGTCGAGGCCGAAGCGCTTCGTCCCGACGTACTTCTTGCCGAGGTATTTTTCGTACTGCTCGCCGCGGATCACCGCCGCCAGGATCGCGCGCTTGCCCTCGGGGGTGAACGTGATGACCTTGTCCGGGCCCTCGATCCGCTCCTGGATGAAGCGCCGTTCCTCGACGTCGGCGATGTGCATGTAGTCGAAGCCGATGTCGCCGCAGTAGTTCTTGCGAAGGATCGCGACGAGATCGGTGATCGTCGTCCATTCGAGACCCAGTGTGCCACCGACGTAGACCGGCCGTTCGAGCGCGGCGCCGGAGAACCCGTGATATTCGGGCGTCATGTCGGCGGGCAATTCCCGCGTGCTCAGGCCGAGCGGGTCGAGGTTGGCCGCAAGGTGTCCGCGAACGCGGTAGGTCCGCACCAGCATCATCGCCCGAATGGAATCGGCGGCGGCCTGCTCGACCGCCTTCTCGTCCATCGGCTTGCCAGCCTTCGCGGCGGCCGCCTTCACCGCGATCTGCATCGCGGTGGGATCGAGCGCCTGCGTAAGCTCGTCCTCGCTCTCGCCGCCGACCAGCGGCCAGCGCGCGTTCGCCCAGCTCGGGCCCGGTTGCGGACCCGCGTCTTCGGCGTCGGGGAGGAAATCGTGTGCTTCGTTACCCATCGGGTGGCCTACCTTTGTAAAGGTAATGCCCGAACGGTGGCGGCGGTCCCGGGGAGGAGATACGCCGCCCGGTCCGTCAGGCGAGTTCCTTCAGCAGCGCGTCGAGCGTCGTGCCGAGTTCGCTGGGGCTGGGAGAGACGCGGATGCCCGCCGCCTCCATCGCCGCGATCTTGTCTTCCGCGCCGCCCTGGCCGCCGCTGACGATGGCGCCGGCGTGGCCCATCCGGCGACCCGGGGGGGCGGTGCGCCCGGCGATGAAGCCGACGACCGGCTTGGTGCGGCCCTTCTTCGCCTGGTGCGCGAGGAATTCGGCCGCTTCCTCTTCGGCCGAACCACCGATCTCGCCGATCATGATGATCGACTTGGTCGCGTCGTCGGACAGGAACAGGTCGAGCACGTCGATGAAGTTGGTCCCGTTGACGGGATCGCCGCCGATGCCGACCGCGGTAGTCTGGCCGAGACCGACCATCGTGGTCTGGTGGACGGCTTCGTAGGTCAGCGTGCCGCTGCGCGAGACGACACCCACAGTGCCCTTCTGGAAGATGCTGCCCGGCATGATGCCGATCTTACATTCGCCCGGCGTCAGCACGCCCGGACAGTTCGGGCCGATCAACCGGCTCTTCGATCCCGACAGGGCGCGCTTCACGCGCACCATGTCGAGCACCGGAATGCCTTCGGTGATGCAAACGATCAGCGGCACTTCGGCGTCGATCGCCTCGAGGATCGAATCGGCGGCGAACGGTGGTGGCACGTAGATACAGCTCGCGGTCGCGCCGGTCGCGCGGACGGCTTCGGCCACGGTGTCGTAGACCGGCAAGCCGATGTGCGTCGTGCCGCCCTTGCCGGGGGTAACGCCGCCGACCATCTGCGTCCCGTAGTCGAGCGCCTGCTGCGTGTGGAACGTGCCGGTGTCGCCGGTCATGCCCTGCGTGATGACCTTGGTATTCTTGTCGACGAGGATGCTCATCGGGCGTCTCCCTTGACTGCAATGACGGCGAAGCGAGCCTTGGGTGCCGCCTTGTCGCCGCTCGGATCCAGCGTCACGCGCTGCGCGCCCTGGTCCCAGGTGTAGGTGAAGTCCTGCTGGCCCATCGGCATGCCGATGACCTCGCTCACGCCCTGCGCGGTGGCACCGTAGGCGCCGCCCCCGCCAAGCCGTGCGAGAACGACGCAGGATTTGTCCTTCAGTTCGTCATGACCGACCACGAGAAGCGCTTCGTTGCCGCGCTTCTCGTAAGCGCCGCCGACCTTCATCTGCCGCGAGCCCGTGCTCTTGCGATAGGGCTCCCACCCCATCGACGGCAGCTTCTTGAGGTCGACCCAGGTCGAACTGACGATCGCCTTGCAGGCATTGATCGCCTCCACGATCTGGGCGGTCGTCGCGGGCTTCTCCTGCGCCGCAGCGGGCGCTGCGACTGAAAGCGCCGCGACAGCCGCAAACAATGCCGTGCGGGTCACTTGAGCGACTCGTCGAGGCCCTTGCAGACCTCGAGCAGTTCCTCGACCGCGTCGGTCGAGACCTTGAGATTGGACTTTTCCTCATCGCTCAGTTCGATCTCGACCACGTCCTCGATGCCGTTCGCACCGATGACCGCCGGGACGCCGACGTAAAGGCCGTCGAGCCCGTACTTGCCGTCGACGTAGGCGGCGCAGGGCAGGATGCGCTTCTGGTCGCCGAGATAGGCTTCGGCCATCGCGATCGCGCTGGTGGCCGGCGCGTAGTAGGCCGAACCGGTCTTCAGCAAGCCGACGATCTCGCCGCCGCCGCTGCGGGTGCGCTGGACGATCTCGTCGATCTTGCCGGCGTCGATGCCCTTGATCTTGGCGAGATCGTTGACCGGAATACCGCTGATGGTGGTGTAGCTGGTGACCGGGACCATGGTGTCGCCGTGGCCGCCGAGTACGAAGGCGTTCACGTCCTTCACCGATACGCCGAATTCCCAGGCCAGGAACGTGGCGAAGCGGGCGCTGTCGAGCACTCCGGCCATGCCGACGACCTTGTGGTGCGGCAAGCCGCTGAATTCGCGCAGCGCCCAGACCATTGCGTCGAGCGGGTTGGTGATGCAGATCACGAACGCGTCGGGGCAGTTGTCGCGAATGCCTTCGCCGACCGCCTTCATGACCTTGAGATTGATGCCGAGGAGGTCGTCGCGGCTCATGCCAGGCTTGCGCGGCACGCCGGCGGTGACGATCACGACGTCGGCGCCGGCGATGCCCTCGTAAGAGTTGGTGCCGGTTATCCGCGCATCGAATCCCTCGATCGGCCCGCACTGCGACAGGTCGAGCGCCTTGCCTTGAGGAATGCCCTCGGCGATGTCGAACAGGACGATGTCGCCCATTTCCTTCTTGGCGGCGAGATGGGCGAGTGTGCCGCCGATCATTCCTGCGCCGACGAGCGCGATCTTCTTGCGGGCCATGGGGGGAGCGTATCCTTCCGTCGCGCGGGAACGGCCTCGAGAAGGGCGCGCACCTGTCCCGCAAAGGGGAGCGGCCCGAGAATTCGGTCACGGACCTAGGCGCGCAGGGTGTGTATTGCAACCGGCAAAGACGAGCGGGGCGGCACTATCTTTGCGAATAGTTCGCGTTAGCAACAACTGCCTCGACTATTGTCGCGGCGGGATCGGCAGGGTTCTAACTCGGCCGGTATGGTACCCTCTTTTGTTCTGCCAGCCGTCGGTCCAGTAATCGACAAATCTTCATCCAACGGGCGTGTTCGGCCCGGTCCCCCCGGTTCATTGCCGCATCGGCCCGAAGGCGCGCCTGTGCGAACGATCCCAAGCCGTGAATTGCGAAATGGCGCAAGGTCTCATGCAGAATGCGCGTTTCCTCCGCGGCGGCGTCTCCGTCATCGTTGGCGACGTGCAGGATGACCGGTCGGGCCAGCACGCGCGCGACGGGCGAGCGGGCGGCGTGGCGGGCGGCGGCGAAGCGAACGGACATCCGGTTTGCGATCCTTCGGGTTTGGGACGAGCAAGACCTCTAGTCGCGCCGGCCTAATCCCGGGTGTGCCGACAGGGTTACGCAATCTGCAAAGTGCAGGGTAAACCGATATTTACGCCTGCTTCCTCAGTTCGGCTTGGTGATCCAGCGCCCCGTGTTGGCGTATTCCGCCTTGATCCCGCTCGCTTCCGGCAGGTCCTGCGCGGTAAACTGCCTGTCCCCGCCGCGTGCCTCGACCGCCGGAGAATAAGCCGGCGGCGGGGGCGGGGGAACGTAGGCGGCGGCGGTGGCAGTCACGGCTTGGCGACGCGCCGCCTCGTAGGCTTGGGCCAGCACGACCGGGTCGGGCGCAGACCCCTTGGGATCGGTGAAGCTGCGCGAATGCGGCGCGGCGACGGGTTCTGCTCCCCGATAGCGCGCAGCGAAGGCGTCGGACCGGCCGGCGATGCCGCGCCACTTGTAGAAAGTGTGGAGGCCGATCGTGCCGACGTTCTGGAGGCTCGAGGCCCAGTAGGGCAGCACATAAGTCGCATGGTAATGCGTTGCGAGCCCGATCGGCGCATAGACGTATCCCGCGAGCGAGGCCGCTGCGACCGAGCGCGCGCGGTCCCACGTCGCGCGGGCGGGCTTTCGGGCAAGCGACCCGTCGCAGGTGAAGCTGAACTGGCAGCCCGTACTGCGCTCGCTGCCCTGAAAGACGACGCCGCAGACGCTGTTGGGGTAGCTGGGATGCGCCACGCGGTTGAGAATGACCTGCGCGACCGCACGCTGGCCGTCGGTCGGTTCGTTGGCCGCCTCGTAGTACAGCGCCAACGTCATGCATTGGAGTGCGCGCGCCTTGTCGATGCCGCTACCCGCCGCCGAAAACGCGCTAGCGGCGCCGGGACCGACCGGTGCGGGCTGCGCATCGGAATGCGCACCCGTGTCGAGTGGCGGCGGAAGATCGTCCGACAGCACGAGTTCGCCTTGGGGCGCCTGCGGCAGATCCTCGAGATAGAAGAAGGCCGATCCGGGGAAGCTCTCGCCGGCGGTCTCGAAAGGCATCGGGGCTGGCTTCTGCGCAGCCGATTGCGGATCGAAGGCGAACGCCGACCAGTCGCCCGGCGCGGCCATCGCGGGTACCGCCACGGCGGCCGCGAGCGCCAGCAGCCGCCGCCCGCGATGCGGCCCATCGAAGGCGAGCGGCAGCCGCCAGCTCCGCCGTTTCGCACGGCGGAGAGAGGCAGGTCGGGTAGCCGTTCGGGTCATTCGTATCCTTGCAGGGCCTGGCGGTCGGTTCGGTCCGCGCATGGCGCGTAGCGGGCGAGTTGTCTGGCCGCGAGACGCGGTTCGCCGGGTGTCCCTTGGCGGAACAGGCCGCAAGTGCCGATTAAGGTGCATGCTTGCCGCGCGGTAAACTTGCACGGGCGGCGATCTCCGCTTATCGGCGCCGCCACGTCATGGGTTGTCCGGCTGGCCTGCTTCGGCAGGCTGGATGGACCGAAGAGGGAAGGGGGTGCGATGCCTCCGCTGCCCCCGCAACTGTGACCGGGGAGTGCCGTCCCCAAATGCCACTGTTTCGCGCGAGGCGGGAAATGGGAAGGCGGGGCGGCGCCGCGATCCGGGAGTCAGGAGACCTGCCCGCGACGGTCGTTCCGCAGCCGGGCGGGGTGTACCGGGATGCAAGCGAGGGCGCGCCCGCAGGGGCGCGCCTCCCGCCATGGACGGCATTTCGTCCAACGTGGGAGGCATCATGCCCAAATACCTGTTTCTTCTGAGTTCCGCCCTGTTCGTTACCCCGGTCGTTGCTCAGGAAGCGCCGGCGGACGGCCTCGACACGACGATCACCGTCACCGCGACCGGTTCGCGTGGCAATGTCGCCGATACCGGCCAGTCGGTCACCGTGATCGGCCAGGAAGAGGTCGATGCGGTACAAGGCCCCGACCTCACCCGCGTCTTGCGCCGGGCCCCCGGCGTCACGATCACCCGCAACGGCCCGCCGGGGTCGTTCACCGGCGTCCGGGTACGCGGCGCGGGGGCCGAGCAACTGCTCGTCCTGATCGACGGTGTGCGCGTGGCCGATCCTGCCGCACCCAGCGGTGGGTTCGACTTCGGCAACCTGGCCGCCGGCGAGATCGAGAGTCTCGACTTGCTGCGGGGATCGAACTCCACGATTTGGGGGTCGGATGCGATCGGCGGCGTCCTGGCGGTCACCACCCGCGCACGCCGCGGCCTGTCCGCCAGTGCCGAATACGGCGGCGACGATTCAAGCTATCTGACCGCCAGCGGTGGCGCGGGCGGGGACCGCTTCTTCGTCGGCGGATCGGCCGGCTGGCAGCGGACCGACGGCTTTTCCGCCGCCGCTACCGGCACCGAGCCCGACGGGTTCGCGCAATGGTCGGTAAACGGACAGGCGCGGGCCTATCTGTCGGACCGTTTCGAATTGTTCGCACAAGGGCGCTACGCAAAGGGCGATCTCGATATCGACGGTTTCCCGCCCCCTCTCTACGCCTTCGCCGACACCGCCGAGACGCAGGAGACCCGGCAATACACGGGTGCGCTGGGTGCGATCTACGAGACCGCGCCGCTTTTCCTGCGCGCCGCCTTCTCGCTGTCGGACACGGCGCGCGAGAACTTCGATCCGGCCAGCGGAAGCGCGCCGACCTACACCACCGACGGGCAGTCGCAGCGCGTCGATCTGCGCGGCGAATGGCGGCCGCTCGGTCCGCTGGTCGTGCACTTCGGCGGCGAGGGTGAGTGGACCCAATTCTCCACCATGTTCGATGCCGAGCAGCGGACGCACATCTGGGGCGTCTATGCCCAGGCCGGGATCGAGTTCGGCGGGATCGCCGCCCATGCCGGCCTGCGGCGCGACGAACATGCCGATTTCGGCGGGGAAACGAGCTTCGGCGCCGACGCCAGCTACCGCCTGGCGGGCGACATCCGCTTACGCGCATCGTATGGCGAAGGGTTCAAGGCACCGTCGTTGTTCCAGCTCCTGTCGGACTACGGCAACCCGGCGCTGCAGCCGGAGCGTAGCCGCAGCATCGATGCCGGGCTCGAATGGCGCGGCAGGGGCGATCCGTCGTGGGCCGGGGTCACCGTGTTCCGCCGGACGAGCACCGACCTCATAGATTACGTATCGTGTTTCGGTTCGAGCGTCGGCATCTGCGCCGGCCGGCCGTTCGGTACGTACGACAATGTCGGCCGCGCCCGGGCGCAGGGCTTCGAGGTCGAGTTCGGCCTGACGCCCACCGAGACGCTGCGGACGCAGGTCGCCTACAGCTACGTCGAAGCGATCGACCGTGACGCGGGCACCGATCTCGCCCGCCGCCCCCGACACGCGCTCACCGCCTCGGCGGACTGGCAGACGCCGTTCCTCGCGGCGTTGGGGGGTGACGTGCGTCTTGTAGGCGACAGCTTCGACGATGCCGGCAACACGACGCGGATCGACGGGCACGTTCTGGTCGATGTGCGCGCCAGCGTGCCGCTGGGCGAGCGGCTGGAACTCTATGGCCGCATCGAGAACGTGTTCGATGCCGACTATGTCGAAGTTGCCGGCTACGGCACGCGCGGACGGACCGCATTCGTGGGTGCGCGTATCAAGCTGTGAAGGCGCTGCTCGCCGCCTGCGTGCTGCTGCTGGCGGGGTGCGCCGCGCCCCCCACAATGCGCGCGGGCGGCGGTACCGGGGAACGGGCCGGGGGCGGGCCGACGATCGTCAGCCTCAATCCCTGCACCGACGCGATCCTCGCCGAAGTCGCCGATGCGGGGCAGATCCTCGCGATCAGCCACTACAGCCACGATCCCCGCGCAACCTCGATGCCGCTGGCGCAGGCGCGCCGTTTCCGCGCGACCGGCGGCACGGTGGAGGAGGTTCTGGCGCTGGACCCGGACATCGTCGTCGGCTCGACCTTCATGGCCCCCGCGACCCGGGCCGCTTTCGACCGGTTGGGCATCCAGGTCGAGACGATGGGTATCGCGAACACCGTGGAAGACAGCATGGCGCAAGTGCGTCGGCTCGCGGAACTATCCGGTCATCCGTCGCGCGGGGACGCTCTTGTGGCGCGGATCGAGACGGCACTCGCGCGCGCCTCTACGGACAAGTCCCCGGTCGCGGCCGTGCTGTGGCAGCCCGATGGGATCGTACCGGGGGAAAGCGAGCTCGTCAGCGACCTGATGCGCAGGACGGGTTTCTCCAACCAGACCGCGGCGCACGGGATGGGGCAGGCGGATTATCTCTCGCTCGAACACCTGCTGGCGGACCCGCCCGCGGTTCTTCTCGTGGCGGGCGACGAGCGCGGTCAGCAGCATCCGGCGCTGGCGGCGCTTTCGAGCACCCGCCGTGCCACCTTCGATCCTTCGCTGCTCTATTGCGGTGGGCCGACCATAGAGCGCGCCGCCGGTCGACTGGCCGAGATCCGGCGGGGCGCGGCATGACCCGGCCCGTCGCCGTCCTGCTTGTCCTGCTGGCGCTCGCGGTGCCGCTGTCGCTGTTGGCGGGCCGGATCTGGCTCGATCCCGCGACGACCCCCAATGCCGCGACCATCCTTGCGGAACTGCGCCTGCCGCGCGCGGTGCTGGCGCTGGCGATCGGCGCGGGACTGGGGGCCAGCGGGGCGGCAATGCAGGGATACCTGCGCAACCCCCTCGCCGATCCGGGGCTGTTCGGCATTGCGCCCGGCGCCGCGCTGGGAGCAGTGGCGAGCATGTGGTTCGGCTATGCTGCCTCGCCGTGGCTGCTTCCGGCCTTCGCTCTAGCGGGGGCGGCGGGTGCGATGGCGCTCCTCGTCGCCATCGCGGGCAGGACCGGGGGCATTGCGCTGTTCACGCTGGCGGGCATGATGATCGCGAGCCTGGCGGGCGCGCTCACCAGCCTCGCCATCAGCCTTGCGCCCAATGCCTTCGCAACCAGCGCCATCGTCACCTGGTTGATGGGCGCGTTGACCGACCGGAGCTGGGACGACGTGCGTATCGCTGCGCCGTTGACGGTCGCCGGGCTCGGCTGTCTGCTCGTGGCGGCGCGCGGTCTCGACGCGCTGGTGCTGGGCGAGGCGGCGGCGCGCAGCCTGGGGATGGAGCCGCGGCGCTTGCAGGTGTGGCTGATCGCGGGCGTGGGGCTGACGGTCGGGGGCGGGGTCGCGGTGGCGGGCATCGTGGGCTTCGTCGGCCTGATCGTGCCCCACCTCGTGCGCCCCTTCACGGACCGCAGGCCTTCGCAACTCATCGTGCCGAGCGCGCTTGCCGGTGCGCTGCTGGTGCTGGTCGCCGACTGCGTGTGCCGCATATTGCCGCTTGTCACCGAGCTACGCCTCGGCATCGCGCTCAGCCTGATCGGCGCGCCGTTCTTCCTTTGGCTGCTGATGCGGATGCGCCGCGGCGGCGGGGGGTGGCCGGCATGACGCTGGCGGCGCACAACCTGTCGCTGGCCGGGCGCCTGCGCGACGTGTCGGCGGCGTTGGAGCCCGGCACGATCACCGCGATCTGCGGGCCGAACGGGGCGGGGAAGTCCAGCCTGCTGCAATGTCTCGCCGGCCTGCTTGCTCCTGACAGCGGCACGGTATCGCTGGGTGGCGAAGATATGACCGGCCTGCATCCCCGGACACGCGCGCAGGCGATCGGGTATTTGCCGCAGGATGGCGAGATCGCGTGGGACCTGTCGGTTCGCAACCTTGTCGCGCTCGGCCGGCTGCCCCACCGCGACCGCGGCGACGCGCAGGTAACCGCCGCGATGGCCGCGCTCGATCTGGAACCCTTCGCGGCCCGCCCTGTGTCCCACTTGTCTGGCGGCGAACGGGCGCGAGCGCTGCTGGCGCGGGTGCTGGCGGGCGAGCCGAACTGGATCCTCGCCGACGAACCGCTGGCCGCTCTCGACCTCGGTCACCAACTCGGCCTGCTGCGGCACCTCCGGCGAGCGGCGGATGGCGGGGCGGGGGTGGTGCTCGTGCTGCACGATCTGGCGCTGGCGATGAACCACGCCGATCGGGTCCTGGTGCTGGACGAGGGTGCGCTGGCTGCCGACGGAGCCCCGGAGACCGCGCTGTGTGTCGAGACGATCGAGCAAGTCTGGGGCGTTTCGGCCAACTGGCTCGGCGAAGCGGGCGCGCGGGCACTGGTCGCCTTATGACGCGGGACGAACTCGTCGAATTGTGGTTCGACCTGACCCGCAACCGAATGCCCGCCGCGGCGCGGGAGAAAGGCTGGCCGGTCCACCTCGATCACTGCTTCCACCGCATCCTGCTCGACAACGCGGTGGAGGCCGCGTGGCGCACGCAAATCGCCGCGCCCGCATGGCGTAACGCCAGCGATGCGATACTGGGGCGGGCCGTGGCGCTCGGCGAGGCCGCGCTTCGCGGGGAAGCCGACCTTGCCGAGCTCAACGACAAGTCGCTCGGGTGGCGGGGCAAGCGCCGGGCGCCGCCCCGCCGATAGGCCCGGTCAGTTGGCGCCCGGAGTCGTGGCGCCCGGCGTAGTCGCCGTGCTGCTCACCGCGCCCGCGCCGTCGTCCGACGTGCTGTCGGCCGTACCGTCGCCGGGAAGCAGCCCGCGCGCCTTCAGCAGCGGGGTGATGTCCGGCTGGCGACCGGCGAACTTCTGGTACATGTCGAAGTAGTCCTGCGTGCCGCCCTGGCTGAGCACGGTGGCGCGGTAGTGATCGCCGTTCGCCCGGGTCAGGCCGCCGTTGTCCATGAACCACTTGCGGCTGTCGAAATCGAGCATCGCGGTCCACAGATAGCTGTAATAGCCCGCCGAATACCCGATCGGGCCGGAGAAGATGTGGCTGAAGTACGTGCTGCGATAGCGCGGCGGCACGAGGTCGATCTCCAGCCCCAGGTCCTGCAGCGACTTGCGCTCGAATTCGTCGACCTTTTCGGGCGTGTCGATGGCCCGCGCCTGTTCGGGCGAGAGCGCGGCCCACTTCATGTCGAGGAGCGCGGCTTCCACCGTCTCGCCGAAGTCGTAGCCCTGGTTGAACTGGCTTGCGGCCTCGATCTTGTCGATCATCGACTGCGGAATGGTCTCGCCGGTCTTGTAGTGCTTGGCATAGTTCGCCAGCACCGTGGGGTAGGTCGCCCACATCTCGTTGACCTGGCTCGGATACTCAACGAAGTCGCGCGCGACCGCGGTGCCCGACAGGCTCTCGTAGGTCTGGTTGCCGAAGAACCCGTGCAGCGCATGCCCGAATTCGTGGAACATGGTGTTTACGTTGTCGAAGCTGACGAGCTGCGGCTGGCCGGCCGGCGCCTTGGGAATGTTGAGCACGTTGTAGATGACTGGCTTGTTGTTCCACAGCTTCGACTGGTCGACGAAGTTGCTCATCCACGCGCCGCCGCGCTTGCCGGTGCGCTGGAACGGATCGAAGTAGAACAGGCCCAGTTCCGAGCCGTCGCGGTCGTAGACGGTGTAGGTGGAGACGTCGGGGTTGTAGACCGGGATGTCGGTCCGGCGCTTGAAGCTGAGACCGTAGAGCTGGTTCGCGGCGTAGAACACCCCGTCTTCCAGCACCTTGTCGAGCTGGAAGTATTCCATCATTTTGTCTTCGTCGAGGTCGTAGCGTTCCGCCTTCACCTTGTTGGCGTAGCGGTACCAGTCCCACGGCTTGACGGTGAAGTTCTGCCCGTCGGCCTTGATCGCATCGTTGAGGACGGCAGCCTCGCGCCGCTGGGTGGCGGCGAGGGCGGGGACCATGCCTTCCATGAAGTCGAGCGCGGTCTTCGGCTTTTCGGCCATCCGGTCCCACATCGCATACGTCGCCCAGTCGGGAGCTCCGAACAGCGCGGCCTTCTCGGCGCGCAGGGTCGCGATCTTGGCGACCAGCGGGCGGGTGTCGATGGCAGTCGTGCCATCGGCGCGGTGGAAGCTGCGCATGAACAAAGCCTCCCGCGTGGCGCGGTCGCTCATCGAGGGCAGCAGCGGCTGCTGCGTCGTGTTCTGGAGCGCGATGGCGTACTTGCCCGGCTGGCCGCGTTCGGTCGCGAGGTCGGCGGCCGCTTTGATGTCGGCGTCCGACAGGCCGGCGAGGGCGGCACGGTCGTTCACGATCAGCGGCTGGTCGGTCATCGCGGCGCGGATCTTCTGCGACATTTCGGTGGTGACCGTGGTCAGTTCCGAATTGATCGCCTTCACGCGGTCGCGCTGGGCCTCGGTCAGCAGCGCGCCGGCGTGGACCATGCCTTCGTAGGTGTCCTCGAGGAGCTTGGCGTCCTCGGTCGTCATGCTCATTGCCGAGCGGTTGTCGTAGACCGCCTTGACCCGCTGGAAGAGCGCCGGGTTCAGGGTGATGCTGTCGCCGTGCGCGGTCAGCTTGGGACCGATCTCTTCCTCGATCGCGTCGAGGTTGTCGTTGGTGACGGTGCCGGTCAGCTGAAAGAAGACCCGGCTCACGCGGCCGAGCGAGCGGCCCGATTTCTCCAGCGCGACGATGGTGTTCTCGAACGTCGGCGGGGCGGGGTTGTCGATGATGGCCTGTACCTCGGCCTTCTGGATCGCCATGCCCTGCTCGAAGGCGGGGATGTAGTCGGCCTCGGAAATCTTGGTGAAGTCGGGCGCATGGAACGGCAGATCACTGTCCTGCGCGAAGTATCCGGTCGCAGCGGGAATCTGCGGATTGTACGCGGCGGCGACAGTCTGGTCGGCTTCCATGGTGGTGCATCCTGCAAGCAGTGCGGCCGTCGCGGCCGTGGCGAAAAGGCGAAGTTTCATGTGTCTGCGGTCCCTCGGAAGACGGTTATGGATTGAGCCCGTGCCGCGGAGGGGCGGACGGGCGACGATATGGTTACGCATGGAACGGCAATAGGTTGCGAAGCAAGCGCCGCGTCGGATTTTCGTCGGGTCTCCTAGGTCGTTCGTCGGCCATTCTCGTTAGCGATCTGGGCCAAGCGACCATCCGGCAATGGGAGTGTAGCGCGAACCGTCGGGGTGCAGCGTGCTCTCGTAGAGGCGGAAGTCCTCGACGAGCCATTCGGGTACGACGAAATCGCCGTGCCGCGCCAGCCATTCACCGCCGCCGATCGCCCGGCCGCCGAGGCGGGCGAGGGTGACGTGGGGGACGAACGTCCGCGGTTCCGCGGCGAGCCCCATGCCTCGACATGCGCGCTCGACCTTCCGCTGGAGCGAGGCGAGTGAGGGCGACGGTGCGAATGCCGCCCACAGGCCGTTGGCGCGTCCGCGTTTCTCGAAATGACCGACCCCCCGGACTTGTAGCGGGAACGGCTCGTGCTCGATCTTCGACAGCGACTCGATAAGGTCGTCTTCGCCGCGCCTGCTCACGTCCCCGGCGAACCGCAAAGTCAGGTGCAGCTGGTCGTCGGACTGCCAGCGCGCGCCCTCGACACCGCCCGCGACCGAAAGCAGCGCCTCGCGCACAGGTTCGGGCGGGCGTAGGGCGACGAAAAGGCGGCGCATCCCGCCCCGCTAGCGCAGTTCGCGTCCGCTCGCCAAGACAGGCTCTCGCGATGCCGCGCTGCAAGCCGATTGACCGACCTGCCGCCATGCCGCACATCCGTTGCAAACAGGAACCGGGAGGATCCCCAATGGCATTTCGCGAATTCGACACCCCCCAGCTCTCTCGCCGTTCGCTGCTGCGCGGCGGAGCTTATCTCGGCGCGGGCGCGCTGGTGGGCGGGCTGCCCTTTGCCGGCGCTGCGCTGGCGGCGGAAACGAGCTGGCCGGCGGTGACGAAGCTTGTCACGGACTACGTGGGCAGCAGGAAGCTCGCCAACATCGTGGCGGCTATGGGGCGGGGGCAGATGCCGCCCGAGGTGATCGCCGCCGGGATGCAGACGATCGGCACCACGGCGGCAGCGGACATCGACAGCCTCTACCGCATCTATTCGATGACCAAGCCCGTCACCGGCATGGCGACGATGATGCTGATCGACGAGGGCAAGCTGGGTCTCGACCAGCCGCTCGCGGAAATCCTGCCCGCCTTTGCGAACATGCAGGTGCAAAAGACCTACGACGGCGGCATCGGGGCGGGCGATCTCGAGCCGGCGGCGAGGCCGGTTACCATCCGACACCTCCTCACCCATACCGCCGGCATCGGCTACACGATCATCCAGAAGGGGCCGATCAAGACGGCCTACGAGGATGCCGGTCTGATCGCCGGGCAGGTCAGCAAGCTTCCACTGCCTGCCGAACTGGGGCGCGGCAAACCGGTGGGCAGCCTGGAGCTGTTCGCCGACGGTCTGGCGAAGATGCCCCTCGTCGCGCAGCCGGGCACGCGCTGGATCTATTCGATGGGGCTCGACCTGATGGGCCGGGTGATCGAGGTGGCAAGCGGCATGCCGTTCGACGCCTATCTCAAGCAGGCGATTTTCGATCCCGCCGGCATGTCGAGCACGTTCTTCACCGTGCCGGCCAGCGAGCTTTCGCGTCTGACGACGAACTACGGCGTGGTCGGCGGGCAGCTGCTGCCGATCGATCCGGCGACGAACTCGATCTACGCCGACAAGCCCGCATTCCCGTTCGGCGGCGCGGGACTGGTATCCTCGGCGCGCGACTACGACCGGTTCCTGCGGATGCTGCTGGGCTACGGCGCGATCGACGGCAAGCGGGTGATGAGCGAGCTGGCGGTGCGGGTCGGCACGTCGAACCTGCTGCCCGATGGCGTCGACCTCAAGGGTACGTGGGTCGACGGCGGCGGCTTCGGCGCGGGGGGCCGCGTGGGGCTGGGCGACCAGGCCGGCACCTACGGCTGGGCGGGGGCCGCGGGCACGGTCGGGTTCGTTGATTTCCGCCACCAGTTGCGCGCCACGATGATGACGCAGTTTATGCCCGACAGCACTTATCCGCTCAACGACGGCTTCCGCAAGGCGGTCGCGAGCGACCTCGTGGCGATGGCCGGCCGGTGATCGCCTTCAGCGGTTCGCCGCTCGACCGGGCGGACCACATCCGCTGCGATCCCGACGCGCTCGCCGGGTTGACCAACTGGAAGGCCCGGCTGTTGCGGCTCGACGGGCTGCTGCCGACGTTCGATGCGGCGACGGGCGCGCTGGGGTGGGGCACGCTGGCGGACGCGCCAGAGGATGCCGATCTGGTGTTCCTCGGCCTGCTGGATGGCAAGGCCTGTTTCGCGGCCGTGCCGGGCGAGGGGGCCGACGGTCCCGCCTACGCGCAGCCGCAGGTATGGCAGGCGATGCAGGTGCTGAGCCCCGGCGACCTCGCGCTCTACGGCGGTGCGCGCAGCCTCGTCGACTGGCACGCGCGGCACCGGTTCTGCGCCCGCTGCGGCGCGCCGACGAAGGTCGCGAAGGGCGGCTGGCAGCGCGATTGCGGCAACTGCGGTGCGCCCCATTTCCCCCGGACCGACCCCGTCACGATCATGCTGGTCGAACATGGCGACCGCCTGCTGCTCGGCCGGCAGCCACGCTTCCCGCCGCGGGTCTTCTCGGCGCTCGCAGGTTTCGTGGAGCCCGGCGAGACGATCGAGGAAGCTGTCGCGCGCGAGGTATTCGAGGAAGCCGGCGTGCGCGTGCGCGATGTGAAGTACATCGCCAGCCAGCCGTGGCCGTTTCCCAGCCAGCTGATGATCGGATGTCATTCGGTTGCGGAGGACGACGCGCTCACCATCGATCACACTGAGCTCGAGGAAGCGCGCTGGTTTACACGGGAGGAGTTGATGGAAGCGAAGAAGGCAGGCGACGCAGGCACGGGTAACCTTATCTTCCCCCGTCCGTTCGCCATCGCCCGCACTCTCGTCGACTGGTGGCTCGACCGATGAGTGACGCAGGGCCGGTGCGTGTCACCATCGACATCTGGTCGGACGTGATGTGTCCGTGGTGCGTGATCGGGTACAAAAATCTCGAGACCGCGCTGCAGTCGCTGAATGGCGAGATCGCGGCCGAGATCCGCTGGCTGCCGTTCGAACTCAACCCCGACATGCCGCCCGAGGGGGAGGAGAGCCGGGCGCACATCGCCCGCAAGTACGGCCGGACCCCCGAACAGGCCGAGGCCGGGCGCGCGATGATGGCCGGGCGGGCCGCCGACGCCGGCTTCCCGTTCGACTATATCGGCGAGGGCGATCCGCCGCCTTCGATGCTGTGGAATACGTTCGATGCGCACAAACTGCTGTACTGGACGCGCGAGGCGCACGGGGCCAAGACCCAGACGTCACTCAAGCTCGCACTGTTCGCGGCGCACTTCCAGCAGCGCCGCAACGTCGGCGATCGGGCGGTGCTGCTCGACATCGCGGCGGAACAGGGCCTAGACCGCGAGGGTGCGGCGGCCGCACTCGACGATCCGCAAGTCGCCGCCGCGGTGCGAGGGGAAGAGATGCTGGCGTGGGAGAACAACGTCTCGGGCGTGCCCGCGATGGTGATCGACCGGCAGTTCATCGTCCCCGGCGCGCAGGAGCCGGAGACCTACGTCAACGTCCTGCGCAAGGTGGTGTCGAAGCGAGCGTAGCGAGACAAGCTAGCTGTTGCGCTCGTCCTGGATGGCCGCGCGGGTCTTCGGTCCCTTCTCGGCGTCCTGCTCCGGATTGTCGGAACCGGTCGCGCGTTCGACCATGTCGCCTGTCAGGTCTCCCTCGGCCTGCCTTTTCTCTGCGCGCGTTCCGACATCGCGGTTGACGGTCCCGCCCGCGCGGCTGCCTTGCGCGTCGGACTGTTCCGGCTTCGTCACTTCGTCGATCATCTCGTTGTCGGGATGCATGGATTGTCTGTCGGGCATGGTTTTCTCCTTTCCCGACCAACGGGTGCCGGCAGCACGGCGTTCCGAAAATCCCGGCTCTGTAACGATCAGATGAGCCCCAGCCTCGTCAGCCTGCCCGCGAGCCGGCCGGGGATCGCGTCGCCCGCTTCCTCCCCTTCCTCGAGGTCGCGCGGAGCCTGCCGTTCGGTCAGGTAACGCCAGCCCTGGTGGGCGCGCTTGTGCTTGGGATCCACCAGCACCAGTTGCGGCTTCAGGCGGATGGTCCAGTGCGTGTCGGGACGCTGCTCGAACCCGAGGATCTCGGTGCGCGCGACGATTGCGTGGTCCATGATCCAGTACAGCGAGCCGCCGATCATCTCCTCGTGCCGTGTCGGACGATAGCGGGTGCGCATGTGCGCTTCCTCGCCCGTCTCGACCCATGCGCGCAGTTCCCCGATGCTTTTCGAGGTGTAGGCGATCTTGGTCATGTGAAGCGGCACGAATGCCAGATAGGCCGGTCGGCGCCGCGCTCAACCCCGCGCTCAACCCCGGTGACCGCTCAGCCTGCGAGCCCTGCCGCCACCGCGAGCCCCAGAAAGGCAAAAAAGCCCATCGAATCGGTGATCATGGTCACGAACACGCTGCTCGCTACGGCAGGGTCCTGGTCGAGCCGTTCGAAGACCACCGGCACCGCCACCCCGGCGAAGCCCGCAACCATGATATTGACCATCATCGCAGCCGCGATCACCACACCGAGTTGCGGCGTGAACAGCAATGCGACCGCCGCGCCGATCAGCACCGCCACCGTGGCCCCGTTCAGCATCGCGACCCGCATCTCGCGCCAGATCATCCGGCGGGTGTTGGCGCGGGTGAGCTGGTTCATCGCGATCGCGCGCACGGTGACCGCCATCGTCTGCGTGCCCGCATTGCCGCCGATGCTGGCGACGATGGGCATTAGAACTGCCAGCGCCACAAGCTGCTCGATCGCCGCGCCGAACATCGCGATGATCGCGGATGCGACGACCGCCGTGCCGAGGTTGGCGACCAGCCAGCGGACCCGCGCGGCATAGGCCTCGCGGATCGGTTCGTTGATGTCGCCGTCGCCAGCGCCCGACAGCAGCAGTACGTCCTCACCGGCTTCCTCGCTGACGATGTGGACGACGTCGTCCGCCGTCATCTGGCCCACCAGACGCCCACCGTCGTCGACCACGGCGGCCGAGATCAGTGCGTATTTCTGAAACATGTTGCCGACTTCTTCCTGGTCCATCGTCACCGGGATCAGGGTCTGGTCGCGCTTCATCACGTCGGCGAGGGCGATGCCGCGCGGGGTGCGCAGGATCCAACTCAGCTGGCAGGTCCCCACCGGCTTGTGTGCCGGATCGACCACGA
Organism: Tsuneonella amylolytica; assembly: GCF_003626915.1. Taxonomy (NCBI): domain Bacteria; kingdom Pseudomonadati; phylum Pseudomonadota; class Alphaproteobacteria; order Sphingomonadales; family Erythrobacteraceae; genus Tsuneonella; species Tsuneonella amylolytica. Next base: position 398,906 of record NZ_CP032570.1, on the reverse strand, counting down.
AGACTTCGAAGAATTCGGTCGGCAGTTCGCCGGCGCCGGGTTCGCGCAGGTAATCGATGAGGTCACCGACGGTCAGGTGTTCGGGCACGGCCACGAACTCGCGGCTCATCAGGCGGCCGGCGGTTTCTTCCGGATAGGCCAGCGCACTTTCGATCGCCGCGCGATCGGCCGGTTCCATTTCCGCGAGAACCGCGGCCTGGTCGGCGGGCTCGAGGTCCTCGATTAGCTGGACCGCGTCGTCGGTGTCGAGCTGTTCGGCGATGCCGGCGACCGCGTGGGCGGGCAGCGCCTCGATCATGTCCTCGCGAACGTGATCGTTGAGTTCGGCGATCACCTCGCCCGAAAGCAGGTCGGAGATCGCCGCGGCGAGACGCGGACGATCGTCGGCGTCGAGGATTTCGAACAGGTCGGCCACGTCGGCCGGGTGCAGCGGCTCGACGAGGTCGTAGGCGCGGGCCTTGTCCTCGGCATCGATCGCCTCGACGACGCTGCGGACGTATTCGGGCTTCAGCCGGTTGTCCTCGTCGTGGCGTTCGTCGTCGACCCGGTCGTCGGGGCGGCCGGCTTCCTCGCCGGGGCGCAGGTCGTCTTCGATCAAGAGCTGCTCGTCCGCCATGCGCGTGGCCTTAAGCGGGGCTTCCGGAAACGCAAGCGCACGGGTGACTTCGCGGTGGAGGTGCCTATATCCGGCGCCGAGTCACACAAGGAGATACCGATGGCCGACACCCTGACCTTTACCCTGGACACCGGCAACGGAGAAGGCGGCGACGTCGTCATCAAGCTGCGCCCGGACCTCGCGCCCAATCACGTCGCGCGCATCACCGAACTCGCCAACGACGGATTCTACGACGGGGTGAAGTTCCACCGCGTCATCCCGGGCTTCATGGCGCAGGGCGGCGACCCGACCGGCACCGGCATGAGCGGCAGCGACAAGCCCGACCTCAAGCAGGAATTCAATTCCGAGCCGCACGTGCGCGGCACCTGCTCGATGGCGCGGACCAACAACCCCGACAGCGCGAACAGCCAGTTCTTCATCTGCTTCGACGACGCGCGCTTCCTCGACAAGCAGTACACCGTGTGGGGTCAGGTCGAGAGCGGCATGGAACACGTGGACGCGCTGCCCAAGGGCGAGCCGCCGCGCGAACCCGGCAAGATCGTGAAGGCGACCGTTTCCTAAGTCGCCTGTGCCCGGAGGCGGCGCGCCTGGAATGCGAAGCGCGCCGCCTTCGACACGTCTTCCTGAAACGACCGGTTGACCATCAGGCCGACCGCCGAACCGGCAACCGGCACCAGCATGCCGAGCCGCTTGCGGAAACTGGCGAACGCGATCGCACGACTGATGCGTTCCACCACCGCATCGACCATGGGCGTCGAGGTATCGCCGGTCACAGGCCGCAGCGTGCCGCCCGGCTCGATTGCCGCTTCCAGCGCGGCGATGCGGTCGGCGCGCAGGTCCGGATCGTCGATCGCGGCGAGTTCGAGGATCTGCAGTCGGAACACCTTCTCCGCTTCTCCGCCGCCCTCGTAACCGAAGGCGCGCCCCGTATCGCGGATGTTCCGCAGAGCGAGGGCGATGGTCGCAGGCACGTCGAGACCTGCCGAGATCGCGCCGCCGAAACCGGCTGCCGCGCCCGTCGCACCGTTCACGTTCTTGTAGAGGCGCTCGATCCGGCGGGCCGCCGCACGGCTCGATTCCAGATCGGCGGGATCGTGGCGAAGCTTGGCCAACGACGGCGACCCGGCCGCGCGGTCGATACCCTTGACCACGGCCTCCACGACGGAGTTCGGGACGACGCTGGCGATGGCCTTGCCGAAGGGGTTCGTCAGCCGCTCGATCCCGCGGCCCAGCATGCTGGGCCTGGCGTTGCGATAGGCGGCCTGTTCTTTTTCGATCCTGTTCATGATGCGCGAACCCACGAACTGCCGGTTGCGTTCCTTACAGCCCTGCGCCGATCAGCCATTCGTGGAACAGGCGCACCGGGCGCTGTTCGAGATCGCGCGGGCGGCAGACGAACCAATAGGAATAGGGGCTCTCGACATCGACGTCGAACAGCCGCGCCAGCCGGCGGTCTCCGGCGCGTTTCATGTGGTCGTCGTGCATGATCGCGACACCCAGTCCCTGCGCTGCCGCCTCGAGGATGAGCTGGCCGGAATCGTAATGGTCGATCGCCGCCGGCTCGAAATTCCTGAGGCCCATCGCCTCGCGCCAGGCGGTGAAGCTGTCGGGCAGTTCGTTATGGACGAGGAAGGTCTGCTTCGACAGCACCTTGGCATCCGGGGTTTTGCCGATTTCTTCTGCCAATGCCTGCGAAGCGATCGCGTATACGTAGTTGTGGTCGAGCCGCACCGCATGGAGCGATTTCTCGGGCTCGGCCATCAGTACGATGGCGGCGTCCAGCGTGTCGCCCACACGGTCCAGCAGGTGCGGGCCGGTGTCGATGTCGATGTGAAGCCGCGGGTGCAGCTTGCGCAGTTCGGGCAGGCGGGGAAACAGCCGCTGGCCGCCGAACAGGGGCAGGACGCCGAGATGCAGGCGCATGACGCCGATGGCATCGGACTGCGCCTCCACCGCCGCAGCGAGCGCCTCGATGTGCGGAGCGACGGCATCGTGGAACGAGCGACCTTCGTCGGTCAGCTGCATGGCCTGGTGGGCCCGGGTGAACAGCTTGCGCCCGGTGAATTCCTCCAGCGTGCCGATCCGCCGCGAAAGGGCCGACGGGCTGAGGCCGAGCTCCGTCGCGGCCGCGCGGGCGGAGCCGAGGCGCACCACGCGCAGGAACGCCTCGAGCGCGCGAAGGGGGGGCAGGCGACGGGTCATGGGCGGCAACGATGGAAGGGCGCCGCGGCGTTGTCGAGCGCGAATCGCGCGTATCGAACCGAAAGCGCGCCTACTCCTCCGCCACTTCCTCGACGACCGGAGGATGGAGCCGCAGGCGGGTGGCGTGCGTGTCGTCGGCATCGGTCACTTCCAGGGTCCAGCCGCTGGGATGGGACAGCGCCATGCCCGCGGTCGGCACCGATTCCGCCAGGACGAACGCGAGCCCGCCCAATGTGTCGACCGCTTCCTCGACCTCGGCAAGGCGCGGGTCGATCCGTTCGGCCACATCGTCGAGTTCGGCGCGCGCGTCGCAGTCCCACATGCCGTCGGGCAGGGCGACGATCCATTCCTCCGCCTCGTCGTCGTGCTCGTCCTCGATGTCGCCGACGATTTCCTCGACCAGATCCTCGATCGTGATGATGCCGTCGGTGCCCGAATATTCGTCGAGCACGACCGCCAGGTGGACCCGCTGCTGGCGCATGTCGGCCAGCACGTCGAGCGCGGTGCGCGCCTGCGGCACGAACAGCGGCTGGCGCATCAGCGTGGTCCAGTCCGCCGGCGGGGCGGCACCCGTCGCGATGATCGGGAACACATCCTTGATGTGCATCATGCCGATGACTTCGTCGAGCGTTTCGCGGTAGACCGGAAGTCGCGAGTGGCCGTGCTCGGCGAAGGCAGCGACGACTTCATCCCAGCTGGCGGCCGCGTTCAGCGCGACGATCTCGCCCCGCGGTACGGCCACGTCGTCGGCATCGTGTTCGGAGAAATGCAGGAGGTTGCGCAGCATCTGCCGCTCGACGGGCGACAGGTCGCCCTTGCCGGCGGACCCTTCGGTTTCGCCGCCTTCCTCGTGCTCGTCGATCGCTTCCTCGAGCTGTTCGCGCAAGGAGCGTTCGTTGTCGTCGGTGTCGAAGAATTTGCGGATCGCGAGCCAGAGCCCGCGGTTACTGTCCGCTTCTCCCGTCTGGGATTCGGTGTCGGGCATGGCCCCTGAAAAAGTCCCCTGAGGTTCAGTCGTTCCCATATGGATTGGCGATACCCATGCTGGCAAGCGCCTTGATCTCCAGCGCCTCCATCGCATCGCCTTCCGCCGGGTCGATGTGGTCGTGACCGGCAAGGTGGAGCAGGCCGTGGACGATCAGGTGCGCCGCGTGGCTGTCCAACGGAGTGCCTTTCTCGCCAGCCTCGCGCTCGCAGGTCTCGTAAGCGAGCGCGATGTCGCCGAGCATTTCGGGCGGACCGTCGGCGGGCAGCGCGAGGAGGTCGGCGCGGTCCAGCATCGGAAAGGACAGCACGTTGGTGGGCGTGTCCTTCCCGCGCCATTCGCGGTTGAGAGCGTGGACCTGCGCGTCGTTCGTAAACAATACGCTGGCGGACAGCCGTTCGCCCCCCAATTCGGGAGCGACGGTTTCGGCCGCCGCGCGTGCGCGCTCGGCAAGGTCTGCCCAGTCGGTAGACGCAGGCCAGCCTTCGATATCGATGTCGAGCGTCACCTCAGTCGATCGGGCCTTCGTAGGCCTCCACGATGCGGCCGACGATCGGATGGCGCACGACGTCGGCGGCGGTGAAGCGGCTGACCGCTATGCCTTCGATGCCTTCCAGCTTGTCGACCGCATCGGCCAGACCGCTCATCCGGTCGCCGCCGGGAATGTCGACCTGCCGGGGGTCGCCGCACACGATCATCCGGCTGTTCTGGCCGAAGCGGGTGAGGAACATCTTCATCTGCTCGCGAGTGGTGTTCTGCGCCTCGTCGAGGATGATGAACGCGTCCGACAGGGTGCGACCCCGCATGAAGGCGATGGGGGCGACCTCGATCACACCGCTCGCGAGATGGCGCTCGACCTGCTCGGGCGGCAGGCAGTCGTAGAGCGCGTCGTAGAGTGGACGCAGGTAGGGATCGACCTTGTCCTTCATGTCGCCGGGCAGGAAGCCGAGCTTCTCGCCCGCCTCGACCGCCGGGCGGCTGAGGATGAGGCGCTGGACGCTGCCGGTGATGAGCTGGCTGACCGCCTGCGCGACCGCGAGATAGGTCTTGCCGGTACCCGCCGGGCCGAGCGCGAACACGATGTCGCGGCTCGCCAGTTGCTGCATGTAGGGGATCTGGCCGGCGCTGCGCGGGACGATCGTCTTGCGGCGTGTGCGAATCATCACCGGCGGCGCGCTGTCACCGCCGCGCACGATGCCTTCCAGCGTCGGTTCGTTGGACATCGCGATCAGCCCCTCGATTGCGCCTGCGTCGAGTTCCTGCCCCATCGCCAGCCGGTCGTACATCGCCTTTAGCGTATCGCGCGCGCGGGCGACGGCATCGTCGCTGCCTTCGATCTGCACCTTGTCGCCGCGGGCCGAGATGAACACGCCAAGCCGGTTTTCGACCTGGACGAGGTTCGCATCGAACTGGCCGAACAGCGGGCCGAGCAATCGCTGCTCGTCGAAGGTGATCTCCGTCCGGGCCCGGCGCGGGGCGGCGGGTGAGAACGGTATGGCGCCATCGGCGCGGGCGGGTTTGCGAGCCAGTCTAGCGTTCCTTTCGCGTGTGCGATTCGCAAGATGTGGTCGCGATGGCCCGCGCGCAAGCCGGGTGGTCGGCCGACGCGGTGGAAAAGCGTCAGGCGTGGACGGGTTGCAACACCCGTCCGGCGAGCGAGTTGGGCCCGGCCTCGACGAGTTCGACTTCCACGAGGTCACCGATGGCATGATCGCCTTCGAACCACACGCTCTGGAGCCACGGCGACTTGCCGAGCCATTGGCGGGGCTTCTTGCCCTTGCGCTCCACCAGAACGGCGCACCGCTTGCCGACAGAGGCGGCGTTGAAGGCGGACTGGTCGCGATTGAGAGCGGCTTGCAGGCGCTGAAGGCGGTCGTCCATCACCTCGGGCGCGACCTGTCCGTCCATCGTCGCCGCCGGAGTGCCGGGGCGGGGCGAGTACTTGAAGCTGAAGCACTGGGCATATCCGACCGTTTCGACGAGCTTCAGTGTGTCCGCGAACTCGGCTTCGGTCTCGCCGGGGAAGCCCACGATGAAGTCGCCGGAAATCGCGATATCGGGCCGCGCATCGCGAAAACGGTCGAGCAGGCGCAAGTACCCGTCGGCGGTGTGGCTGCGGTTCATCGCTCGCAGGACGCGGTCCGATCCGCTCTGCACGGGCAGGTGCAGGAACGGCATCAGCTTCGCGACCTCGCCATGCGCGGCGATCAGTCCGTCAGTGACGTCTGCCGGATGGCTGGTGGTGTAGCGGATTCGCTGGAGGCCGGGCAGCGTCGCCAACTCGCGGATGAGGCCGTCCAGCCCGACGGCGCGGCCGGCAGCATCCTCTCCGCTCCACGCGTTCACGTTTTGCCCGAGCAGCGTGATCTCGCGCGCGCCGGCATCGACCAACCTGTGCGCCTCGTCGATCAGGCTGGCGAACGGGCGCGAAATCTCGGCCCCGCGCGTGTAGGGCACGACGCAGTAGGTGCAGAACTTGTCGCAGCCTTCCTGCACCGTGAGGAAGGCGCTGGGGCCGATCTTCCGCCGCTCGGGCAATGCGTCGAACTTGGCGATCGCGGGCATATCGGTGTCGCTGGCGCGCTCGCCCGCAACGGCTCGCTCGAGCATTTCGGGCAGGCGGTGGTAGGCCTGCGGGCCGACGACCATGCCGACGGCCGGGGCGCGGGCCATGATCTCCTCGCCTTCGGCCTGCGCCACGCAGCCGGCGACCGCGATCAGCGGCTTGCGGCCAGCCTTGTCGCCCGATTTCACGATGCGGCCGATGTCCGAATAGACCTTCTCGGCCGCTTTCTCGCGGATGTGACAAGTGTTGAGGACCACGAGGTCGGCGTCCTCGCCCTCGGGTGCCGGGGAAATGCCCTGCGCGGCGAGCAGTTCGGCCATGCGCTCGCCGTCGTAGACGTTCATCTGGCAGCCGAAGCTCTTGACCCGGTAGGTCCTTGGGGGCGGGGAGGTCTGCATGGGGCGGGGCGGTTAGCCGAAATACGCCGCGGAGGCTAGCGCGCCATCGTACCGGCAATCGCGCTGCGTGCGGCGGCGGAAATCGCCTTGCGGCCCGCAAGCTCGGCCCCGCCCAGCGGCGGGAGGAAGCGAACCGTCAGCCGGATGGGCCGAAGCCGGGCGAGGATGCGCTTGAAGTTGTCGAGGCCGTGTTCCTCGCCCACCCAGGCGATCCGCTCGGCATCCTCGTAGACGAGCGCGACCGGCTGCACAGCGACACCCTCGGGCAGGGGTTCGAGGGCGGAGAGCAGCGACGACTTGAAGGCGATGGGGGAGGTGCCGTCGCTCGTCGTCCCCTCGGGAAACAGGGTCAGCCGACCCCGAGCGGCCATCGCGGCGCGCACATGGCCGGCTTGTTCGGCGACGCTCGCCCGGTCGTGGCGGGCAATGAACACCGTGTCGTTCATCTCGCACAGCCACTTCAGAAACGGGAAGGCGGCGAGCCCGTCGTGCGCGACGAAGGCGGACCCGGCGGTGTGTGCGAGGGCGGGAATGTCGAGCCAGCTCACATGGTTCGACAGCAGTAGTGCGCCCGGTACCGCACGCCCTTCCGTTCGGATGTGCAGGCCGGCGATCGCTCCGATGGCGGACAGGAAGATGCGGGGCCACCACCGGCCGGCACCGACCGCGCGCCATGCGAAGTGAAGCGGGGTGCACACCACCAGCATAAGCAGCATCAGCAGCAGACGGAACCCGATCAGCCCCCAGCCCAGCGGCTGGATGCGCGGCGCGGGCAGGGCGCGGTCCATCAGCTTTCGCGGTCGAGCCGCACGCCGTAGAGTTCCATGCGGTGATCGACGAGCCGGTAGCCGAGCTTCTCGGCGATCTGGCGCTGCAAGGCCTCGAGCTCCGGATCGACGAATTCGACGACCTTACCGGTTTCCACGTCGATCAGATGGTCGTGGTGCGCCTCGGGCGCGGCCTCGTAGCGGGCGCGGCCGTCGCCGAAATCGTGGCGGTCGAGGATGCCGGCTTCCTCGAACAGGCGGACCGTGCGGTAGACGGTGGCGATCGAGATCTTCGGATCGATGGCGGAGGCGCGGGTGTGCACCTGCTCGACATCGGGATGATCCTCGCTCTCCGACAGGACGCGGGCGATCACCCGCCGCTGTTCGGTGATGCGCAGTCCGCGGTCCGCGCAGAGCTGTTCGAGATCGATCGTCTGGTGCAAGCCGCGCTCCGCCAAAGAATTACGCCCCGGAACCTAGGGAACCGGGGCGCAAGTCTCAAGCGTTAGGCTTGGGAATCAGGCGTCCGACTTCTTCTTACGGCCGCGCTTTTGGCCGGGCTTCCGGCCGAGACCGATTTTGACCGCGAGATCGCGGCGCGTTTCGGCGTAGTCGGGAGCGACCATCGGATAGTCGGCACCGAGGCCCCAGCGGGCGCGATACTCGTCAGGCGTCATGCCGTGTTCGGTCATGAGATGCCGCTTGAGCATCTTCATCTTCTTGCCGTCTTCCAGGCAGACGAGATGATCCTTCTTGACCGAAGACCGCACCGAAACCGCAGGCTCGAGCTTTTCTTCCTCGACCGGCGCCGCGCCGCCGAGACCGGAAAGCGCCTGATAGACGGTTGTGATGAGTTCGGGCACATCGCCCACTTCGACATTGTTGTTACTGACGTGTGCGGCGACGATGTCGGACGTCAGCGTGATCAGCGTCTCCGTCATGTCGGTTTCAAGCGTTTCCATGTGAACCTCGTGCGATTGAGATATGCCTTGGCGAAAAAGTAATCGCGCTCGGCACGAGATTTCATTGGGCCACGGAGCGTCTTGTGACAAGCCCGCGACACCCGTTAATTGTCTAATACTTTGGTGCGATGTCGGATCAGTCGGCAATCGTATACCCGAACGTAATTGCATCGATGCGCGATCCGTCGGGCTTGCGGTAGTACGCCGGCCGTCTTCCGATCGGTTCGAACCCGTGCCGCTCGTATAGTAATCGGGCCGAATTGTTTTCCCGCATTTCTAGAAAGATACGTTCCGCATTGCGCGTTCTTGCCTGACGGACGACGTCGGCCAGCAGTGCGCCGCCGAGGCCGTGCCCGCGCCACTGCGGGGCAACGGCAATGAGCAGGAGCTCCTCCTCCCCCGGCGCGGAGCGGACGAGCGTGAAGCCGGCGGCGGGGTCAGCGCTCGCAGGGATCGCACCGTAAACATCGATAAGCCGGTAGTGGGTGTGCGGGAACGCAAGGGAATCGGAGACTTGCCGCCGGGTCCAAGCCTCTCCCCATTCGGGGGCGAAGGCGGCCGCCATCACATCCATGATGCGGTCGAGATCGTCCTTCATCCGGGCAGCCGCGCGTCGGGCGCGCGTCCGTAGATGGGGGTCAGCGCGTCGGTCATGACGGTCTCCGGCAGGCGCGCAGCCGCCGCCGCGTCAGGCAAGGCGTCGATAGCCTCGCCGAACCCGCGAAGCGCGACGAAATCGTTCGCCCGGGACCCCGTGACGATCGTTTGCGAAAAGGCTTCGACCGCAGCGGCGGGTGCCATCGATGCGACAGGGGCGAGGGGTTCGAGGCCGGGACCGAAAGGCTGGACGAACCATTCGCCGTGGCCGCCCTGCACGCAGACCAGCGTCTCTCCCACGGCCTGCTCTGCCTGCGCGGCGAGCAAAGCCAACGTCGGATACCCGCTGACGCGGGCCTCCCATGCGATGCCGAGCGCGCGCGCCACGGCGATGCCGATGCGGACCCCGGTGAAGCTGCCCGGCCCGAGCGAGACGCGAACGACATCGGCCCGCCCTTTACCGGGCAGGGCGGCGATCATCGGGACGAGGTGTTCGGCATGCCCGCGCCCGAGAACGCGGTGGTCGCGGCCCACAAGGGTCGAGGGACCATCGCCCATGTTTTCGACAAGCGCGACCGAGCACGCTTCGCTGGCGGTGTCGATGGCGAGGATGCGCATGGTACGGGTCCGATGCCGCAGCACCGGCGCCGCTTCAAGTCAGACGATGCGGTTGAACTTGCCGAACTCGGGTCGCGGGCTGCGATCGAAGATCGTCGATGCGTCGCCGTAGCCGACCGAACAGATCCAGTCGGCTCGTACCCGCGGTTCGTCGGCGAAGAATTCCGCCGTCACCTTGTCGAGATCGACGCCCGACATCGGCCCGCAATCGAGCCCCAGCGAGCGGGCCGCCAGCATCAGGTAGGCGCCCTGAAGCGCCGAGTTGCGAGCCGCGGCCTCCTTGCGGCCCGCCTCGTCGCCTTCGAACCAGCTCTTCGCATCCGTATGCGGAAACAGCCAGGGCAGTTCTTCGTGGAAGTCGATGTCGTAGCCAATGATCACGCACACCGGTGCGGTTAGGACTTTCTTCTTGTTCTGCTCGGAAGCGAACCCGGCGAGTTTCTCCTTCGCGTCCGCGGATTTCGCCCAGACGAACCGAGCGGGATGCATGTTCGCGCTCGTCGGCGCCATCTTGAGCAGGTCGTAGATCGCCTCGATCTGTGTTTCGCTCACATCCTTGTCGAGCCAGCCGTTGTAGCTGCGCGCCTCGCGGAAAACCTGGTCGAGCGCCCGGTCGTCGAGCGGCTGGTCGTGAAACTGCTTAGTCATGCTGCGCGCACCTCGGTGACTTCGGGAATGTAATGCTTGAGCAAGCCTTCGATGCCGTGTTTGAGCGTCGCGGTAGAACTCGGGCAGCCGGCACAGGCGCCCTGCATCGCGAGGTGGACGATACCGTCGCGATAGCCGCGATAGACGATGTCGCCGCCGTCGTTGGCCACTGCCGGTCGGATGCGCGTTTCCAAAAGGTCGTGGATCTGCGCGACGATGTCGGCATCGGCCGGGTCCTCGTCGACCGCCATGTCCTCCTCTGGCGGCACCATGATCCCGCCCGCATCGCCCCCGGCGAAGAGCGGCGCCTCGGAGACGAAGTGGTCGAGCAGGCACGCGACGACTTGCGGCTTGAGCATACTCCAGTCCGCACCGGGCGATGCAGAAACGGCGACGAAATCGCTGCCGAAAAGCACGTTCGACACTTCGCCTGTGTCGAACAAGGCCTGCGCCAGCGGGCTGGCTTCCGCCGCTTCGGGATCGGCGAATTCGCGGGTGCCCGAAGGCATGACCTGCCGCCCGGGCAGGAACTTGAGCGTCGCCGGGTTGGGCGTGGTTTCGGTCTCGATGAACATGGCGGCGATGTAGGAGCGGGGGCGGGGCGGGGCAAGTTCGTCGAGCCCCATGCGTTTCTTGTCGGCCATTCACTATCCCTTCACGCGGCCCCTCCCTATAGCGACCGGCATGACCTTCCCTTCGCGTGCCGTCCGGCACCTCGCGCCGCTTCTCGTCATCGCTCTCCTGGGTTCGCCGGTCTCGGCGCAGGACACTGCCCCGGTCCAGCCGAAATCCATCCAGACCGGCACCACGACGCCGTGGATTTATGAAGGCAGCGACGTTCCGCGTGACAAGGAATGGGTCTTCGGCAAGATGCCCAACGGTTTGCGTTACGCGGTCCGCAAGAACGGCGTGCCGCCCGATCAGGTGTCAATCCGCGTGCGCATTGATGCCGGGTCCATCCACGAGACCGATTCCGAGCAGGGTTTCGCTCACCTGCTCGAGCACATGACCTTCCGCGAAAGCCGCTATATTCCCGATGGCCAGGCGATCGCGACATTCCAGCGTCTGGGCGCGACGTTCGGCAGCGATACCAACGCCGAGACGACGCCGACGCAGACGGTCTACAAGCTCGACGTTCCCGACATCAATCCGGCCAAGCTCGACGAGGTGTTCAAGCTGCTCTCGGGCATGATCGAGGCGCCGACGCTGACCGCCAAGGGCTTGCGCGAAGACCTGCCCATCGTGCTCGCCGAAAAGCGCGAGCAGGCCGCCGCCTCGCAGCGCGTATCGGAAGAAAGCCGCAAGACCATCTTCGCCGGACAGCGCCTTGCGAACCGGCTCCCCATCGGCACCGAGGCGACGCTGACCGGTGCGACGCCCGCTGCGGTCCGGGCCTTCCACGAACGGTGGTATCGGCCCGAGAACACGGTCGTGGTCGTCGCCGGCGATGCCGATGCGACCGTGCTCGCTGGGCTCGTCGAGAAGTATTTCGGCGACTGGAAGGGCAAGGGGCCGCACGTTGCGGCGCCCGATTTCGGCGATCCGAAGGCACCGGCGGGGGCGGACCCGAACAATCCCGTCGGCGAGACCGCCGTGCTTGTCGAACCGGACCTGCCGCGCAATCTGACCTATGCGGTCGCCCGCCCGTGGCGGCCGGTCAACGACACTATCGAATACAACCAGGGCCTGCTGCTCGACTCGCTGGCGCAGTCGATCATCAACCGCCGGCTGGAGTCGAAGGCACGGGCGGGCGGTTCCTTCCTCTATGCACAGGTCAACCAGGAGGATGTCAGCCGCACCTCCGACGCTACCTTCGTCAGTTTCGCCCCTCTCACCGACGATTGGAAATCGGCGCTTGCCGACGTGCGCGGCGTGATCGCCGACGCGATGGCGACCCCGCCGACGCAGGAAGAGATCGACCGCGAGATGGCCGAGTTCGACGTGGTCTTCGCTGCCTCGGTCGACGAGCGCGCCGTGCTTCAGGGCAGCAAGCTGGCCGACGACGTAGTGAAAGCGGTCGATATACGCGAAACGGTCGCGGCGCCGGAAACGGTGCTGACGGTTTTCCGCGGCATGAAGGATCAGTTCACGCCCGCCAACGTGCTGGCCCATACGCGGTCGCTCTTCACCGGATCGGTCATTCGGGGCGTATACGTCACCCCGGCGACGGGCGAGGCGACGGCCGAGGCGCTTCGGGCTGCGCTGCTCGCGCCTGCAGTGGCAGACGGATCTTCGCGGCTTGCGGCGAAGTCGATCTCCTTCGCCGATCTTCCGGCGATCGGCGAGCCCGGTACGATCGTCGATGACAAGCCGCTCGGCATCCTCGACATCGAGCGGGTGAAGCTGTCGAACGGCGTCACCGCGATCCTGTGGAACAACCAGGCCGAGGCCGGGCGCGCCATCGTAAAGGTGCGGTTCGGATCGGGCCGCCGTGCGTTCGATGCCAACGATGCGGTCTATGCCGCCTTGGGCGAGACCGCGCTCGTGGGCTCGGGCGTGGGTTCGCTCGGGCAGGAGGAACTCGACCGCATCTCGACGGGCCGCAAGATGGGCTTCGATTTCGCGATCGACGACGGCGTATTCACCTTCACCGCGCAGACGCGGCCGGCCGACATTGCCGACCAGCTCTACCTGTTCGCCGCCAAGCTCGGCATGCCGCGCTGGGATGCCAACCCGGTACAGCGCGCCAAGGCGGCATCGAAGCTCGCCTACGAAAGCTATGCGACGAGCCCAAGCGGCGTCTTGCAACGCGATCTCAAGTACGAGACCTTCGGCCGCGACCCGATCTATGCGACGCCGTCCCCGGCACAGCTCGACGCGGCGACACCCGAAGGGTTCCGCGAGGTGTGGGAGCCGCTGCTGAAGCAGGGGCCGGTCGAGGTCCTGGTTTTCGGTGACTACGACTCCGCCGCCGTGAAAGACGCGTTGCGCAAGACCTTCGGCGCGCTGCCCCCGCGCACGCCGATCCCGGCGGAGGCGCTGGCGCGGGTACCGACCGTTCCGGGCGACGTGGCCGATACGCGGGTACTCTACCATCGCGGCGACGCAGCCCAGGCGGCCGCGGCGGTTGCCTGGCCCACCGGCGGCGGTTCGACGAACCTGCGCGAAGCGCGCCACTTCGAGGTGCTCACCAGCCTGCTTAACAACCGGCTGCTCAACGAGATGCGCGAACGGACCGGGGCGAGCTACTCGCCGCAGGTCGGCAGCCAGTGGCCCGAGGATCTCGCGAACGGCGGGTCGATCCGCGCACTCGGTATGGTGCGCCCGCAGGATGTTCCCGCCTTCTTCGCCGCCGCCGACGAGATCGTGCGCGACCTTGCCGCCGCGCCGCCGCCGGCCGCCGAACTCGCGCTGGTTACCGAGCCGCTCAAGCAGCTCATCACCCGGTCGGCTACCGGCAATACCTTCTGGCTTTACCAGCTCGAAGGCGCGACGACCGATCCGGTGCGGGTGGGTCAGCTGAGGTCGCTGCTGTCGGACTACACCGAGGTGTCGCCGCAGGAACTGCAGGCGCTCGCCCGCAAGTATCTTACCGGCACTCGTCCGCTTCGGATCGCGATCATTCCGGAAGGGCAGACGCTCGCGACCTCGGTCCCGGCGGGCGCCGCCACCGGGCGCTGACGCTATCGAGCTTGGGCCGCCCCAAGTTCAACTGGCTTGGTTCCGGACCGCTTTTGCGCTTGGCCGGTCCGGCCGGTATGAAGCGGCGGACCAACACGAGCGAGCAAGGACGGTATAGTGGCGACGAACTGGGCACCTGACAGCTGGCAAAGGCACGAGGCACGGCACTTGCCGCGCTATGCCGACCCTGCCGGGCTGGCCGAGGCGGAGGCCACGCTCGGCAGCTATCCCCCGCTCGTGTTCGCCGGCGAAGCGCGGGCGCTCAAGGCGGACCTGGGCGAAGTCGCCAACGGGCGGGGTTTCCTGCTGCAGGGCGGGGACTGCGCGGAAAGCTTCGCCGAATTTCATCCCAACAACATCCGCGACACATTCCGCGTGCTGCTGCAGATGGCGGTGGTGATGACCTTCGCCAGCAAGCGACCGGTCGTGAAGGTGGGGCGCATGGCGGGCCAGTTCGCCAAGCCGCGTAGCTCTGACACCGAAACGCAAGGCGGGGTCACGCTGCCGAGCTACTTCGGCGACAATGTCAACGGGATCGAGTTCGATGCCGACGCCCGGCGCAACGATCCGCAGCGCATGGTCCGCGCGTATTCGCAGGCCGCCGCCACGCTCAACCTGCTACGCGCCTTCGCTGGGGGCGGGTATGCCAACCTCAGGCAGGTGCATCGCTGGACGCTTGATTTCATGGGTCGCAGCCCGTGGGCTGACCGCTTCCGCGACGTGGCCGACCGCATCGGCGAATCGCTCGATTTCATGGAAGCGTGCGGGGTAAACCCCGAGACGCTGCCGCAACTCGAGCGGACGACGTTCTACACCAGTCACGAGGCGCTGCTGCTGCCCTACGAACAGGCGCTGACGCGGCAGGATTCGCTGACCGGCGACTGGTACGACACCAGCGCCCATATGGTCTGGATCGGCGACCGCACCCGCTTCCCGGGCAGCGCACACGTCGAGTTTTGCCGGGGCATCGGCAATCCGTTGGGTATGAAATGCGGGCCGAGCCTCGAGACCGACGACCTGCTGCAACTGCTCGACACGCTCAATCCCGCGCGCGAGGCGGGGCGGATCACGCTCATCAGCCGCTTCGGCCACGACAAGGTCGAGGCCGGTCTCCCCCGCCTCGTTCGCGCGGTCGAGCGCGAGGGGCATCCCGTGGTGTGGAGCTGCGACCCGATGCACGGCAACGTCGTGAAGTCCGACAGCGGCTACAAGACGCGGCCGTTCGATCGCATCCTGTCGGAAGTGAAGGGCTTCTTTGCCGTGCACCGGGCGGAAGGCACACACGCGGGGGGCATCCATGTCGAGATGACCGGGCAGGACGTGACCGAGTGCGTCGGCGGGGCGGTGGCGATCACCGATGCTGCGCTGGGAGACCGCTACCACACCCACTGCGATCCGCGCCTCAACGCCGCGCAGTCGCTGGAACTCGCCTTCCTGCTGGCCGAAATGCTCAACCTCGAGGCGCAGGCCGGACAGGCGGACGCCGCGTAGGTAAACTAACGCCGGGCAACTTGGCGGGAAATTAACCCGGCCATGCCATCGCCGGCGCATGATTCTGGCGCTCGCGCTCACAGTCGTCCTGCTCGGGGCGGTGCTTGTCATCGCCATGCGCGCGATGGCCGGCCTGCGTTCGGCGACCGCGCGCTTCGATCGCGCGCTCGCCGACACGATCGCTCTCGGCGACATGGCAGAGCAGCTTGCCGACCTCGGGCGCTGGCGCGCGAGTCCGGCCGGAGCGCAGGAGTGGTCGAACGGACTGTGCCGGATCGTGGGCGTTCCTGCCGGAATGGCCCCGGACGACGAGACGCAGCGCGAGATGATGGTCGACGGCGGCGCCACCTTTCGGCGGGTTTTCGAAGAGAATCATAAGAGCGCCGCACCGTTCGCATTCGATGTCGACATCGTGCGCTTCGACGGGGAGCATCGCGTGCTGCGCGTGATCGCGCGCAACATTTTCGGCGACGACGGGTGCCTGGTCGAGCGCCACGGGGTCGCCCTAGACGTGACTGAGAGGCGGCGCGAGGTCGCGGCACTGGCGGCGGAGAGATTCGCCGCGCTCGCTGCGGCGGAGGAAGCGCGGCACCTTGCCGAAACCGATGCGCTGACCGGCCTCGCCAACCGTCGCCGCGCGATGGCCGAGGCGGATCGGGCAGCGCTCGCCTCGGCGAAGGAGGGCGAGCCGCTGGCGATGCTCGTCTTCGACATCGATCACTTCAAGGCCGTCAACGACCGGTACGGGCATCCCGCGGGCGACGCGATGCTGGTGAGGGTTGCCGAGCTTGCGCGAAAGTCGCTCCGCGATGGCGACACCGTTGGGCGCATCGGCGGGGAGGAGTTCCTGTGCATCCTGCCGGGCGCTGACCTCGCGATCGCGCGCGCCTGCGCCGAGCGCCTGCGCCAGACCATCGCCGCCGAGAGCGCGGTGGAGGGTGTGCCGGCCGTGACCATCAGTCTCGGATACGCCGGCTGGCGCAAGGGCGACAGCGCACTCGCTTTGTTCGCACGAGCCGACGCGGCGCTCTACGCTGCCAAGCAGGCGGGGCGGGACTGCGTGAAACGGGCGGCCTGAAGCGCCGCTTGGCCGATCAGGGCCGCAGGATCGTCGAGCCCGTGGTCTTGCGCCATTCGAGATCGCGGTGGGCCTGCGCGGCCTCCTCCAGCGGGTAGGTCTGTCCGATGTCGACCTCGATCTTGCCGCTGGCGAGCAGGTCCCACAACATGGCGCTGCCTTCCGCGCGCTCGCCCGGCTCACGGTAGTAGTCGAACAATGTCGGCCGCGACACGAAGAGCGATCCCGCCGATGCCAAGCTGCCGAGCGCCACCCCGGTCACCGGGCCGCTGGCGTTGCCGTAGGACGCGATGATGCCCCGCCGTCCGGTTGCCTCGAGCGACGCCTCCCACGTCGCCTTGCCGACGCCGTCGTAGCTCGCGCGCACCCCCGCGCCGCCGGTGATGTCGCGGACCTTGGCGGCGAGATCCGCATCGTCTGCAAGGATCGCGTGTTTCGCGCCCCGGCCACGCGCAACCGCGCACTTCTCGTCGGTGCCGGCCGTCGCGATGACCCGCACGCCGCGTGCGGCGAGCCATTGCACCAGCAGTTGCCCGACTCCGCCTGCCGCCGCGTGCACCAGTGCCCAGTCGCCCTCGGCCAGCGGCGCCACCCGCTCGGAGAGCATCTCGGTCGTCAGCCCCTTCAGCAGGACTGCCGCCGCAACGTCGAGCTCGATCCCGTCGGGAACCGCGAACAGCGCGTCCGCAGACGTGACTTGGGCATCGGCATAGGCCGCCCGGTTCGGACCGAATGTCGCGACGCGGTCGCCGACGGAGAAATGCACGCCTTCGCCGACCTCCTCCACGATCCCGGCCGCTTCCAGGCCGAGCGTGCCCGGCAGGTCGATCGGATAGAGGCCCGACCGGTGGTAGGTGTCGATGAAGTTGAGCCCGACCGCCTCGTGCCGCAGCAGCACCTCGCCGGGGCCGGGGCTGGGCAGATCGACCTCGCGCCACGCAATGACCTCGGGCCCGCCGGTCCGCTCGATGTAAGCCTGGCGAAACCGCATGGTGGCCCTTTCTTGAACAAATGTCGGAACGAAAACCGAACGCGGCCGGTTTGCAATTTGAAGACCGTCTGCCATGGTCCCGTCACGGCGGCAACGACAGGAGAGATCTCTTGCCCCAGCCGAGGGTGGACCAGACACGATCGGCCGTCGACATGCTCGCCGGCGACTTCCGCCATACGCGCGCGATGTCCGAGGCACTCGCCGGCCCGCTGTCCGATGCCGACGCGACCATCCAGTCGATGGAGGATGCGAGCCCCGCCAAATGGCATCTCGCGCATACGACTTGGTTCTGGGAAACCTTCCTCCTTCGCGACCATGCGCAGGGCTATCGGCTGTACCGCGAAGACTGGCCGTTCCTGTTCAACTCCTATTACGAGGCGGAAGGCGAGCGGATTGCGCGCTTTTCGCGCGGGCTGCTCTCGCGTCCTACACTGGCGGAATTGCTCGAATGGCGTGGCCATGTGAACGCGGCGATGGAGCGGGTGCTCGGCGATCCGGCGTTGGAGCCGCTCATACGCCTCGGCATCGCGCACGAGCAGCAGCACCAGGAACTGCTGCTGACCGACATCAAGCACGCCTTGTTCCAGAACCCGCTTGGCCCGGCAATGTTCGAGGGCGCGCCTGAACCGGCGGAGCCGGTTGCGGAAAGCGGATGGCATACGCATCCGGGCGGCATCGCGATGATCGGCCACGATGGTAGCGGCTTCGCCTTAGATAACGAGGGGCCGCGGCACCGTGTCCTTCTCGAACCGTTCGCGCTCGCCTACCGGCTGGTCACCAACGGGGACTGGCAGGATTTCATCGACGATGGCGGTTATCGGACAGCCGTCTTGTGGCTGTCCGACGGATGGTCGTGGGTGAAGGACGAGCGGATTGCCGCGCCGCTCTACTGGCGGGGCGACGAACACTTCACCCATGCCGGGTGGCAACCGCGCGACCGCAACGCGCCCGTCACCCATATCTCGTATTTCGAGGCAGACGCCTACGCCAGTTGGGCCGGCGCGCGGCTGCCGACCGAGTTCGAATGGGAGGCGATCGCGCAAGGGCACGATCCCGCCGGCGGCAACCAGCTCGATGGCGCGCACCCGGTGCTGCCGCGCGGTGGCACAGACCTGTTCGGCGACTGCTGGCAGTTCACCCGTTCAGGCTACCTGCCGTACCCGCGCTTCCGCCCTGCGGAGGGCGCCGTGGGCGAATACAACGGCAAGTTCATGAGCGGGCAGTTCGTGCTCAAGGGAGCGAGCTGTGCCACGGCGCGGGGCCATTCGCGCGCCAGCTACCGTAATTTCTTCTACCCCCACCAGCGCTGGCAGTTCACCGGACTGCGGCTCGCGAAGGACACCTGATGACTGCACGGGAGGGGCTGGCGCTCGTCGAACGGGACGAGCACGGCGTGGACACCAAGTTTCGCGAAGACGTCCTGCGAGGCTTGTCCGAACCGCAAAAGGCGCTGCCGGCGCGCTGGCTGTACGACGACGCCGGATCGCAGCTGTTCGAGGACATCACGCAGCTGCCGGAATACTATCCGACTCGTGCGGAAGCCGAAATTCTGCGCGCGCAATGTGATAAATTTCGGCACCTGATCGGCGAAGGCCGCGCCGTCGTGGAGTTCGGATCGGGCAGTTCGGTGAAAACGCCGCTGCTGCTGGGCTGCATCGCGCCCGCCGCCTACGTGCCGCTCGACATTTCGGGAGAGTTCCTGCGCGCCGCGGCGGAGGAACTGTCGGCGAAGTTTCCCGGCCTGCCGGTGCACCCGGTCGAGGCCGATTTCATGCGCCAGGTCCAGTTGCCCGCGGCGGTCGCGGACTTGCCGAAACTGGGCTTCTTCCCCGGCTCGACGATCGGCAACATGGTGCCGCGCACCGCGACCGATCTGCTGCGCACGATGCGCGCCACGCTGGGCGAGGGATCGCAGCTGCTGATCGGGATGGATCTCGTCAAGGATCCCGCGGTGCTGGAGGCGGCTTACGACGATGCGCAAGGGGTGACGGGCGCCTTCAACCTCAACCTCGCGCGGAGGATCAACCGCGAACTCGGCGGCACCATTCCGGTGGACGACCTGCGGCACGTAGCCCGCTGGAACGACGACTTCGCCCGCATTGAGATGCATCTGCAGGCTACGCGCGACATTGCGTTCGAAGTATCGGCCAAGCGCTTTTCCATGGCGGCGGGCGAAACGATCCACACTGAGAACAGCCATAAGTTCTCGCGCCGGAGCAGCTACCAGCTCCTGCTCGCCGGTGGCTGGACGCCGCGCGAGCGGTGGACCGACGGGGAAGGGCGGTTCTCGCTCATCCTTGCCGATGCCACCATCCCGCGCTCGGCGCCCTGATCGCGGGATGGAGAGTCATGGCGGCGAAAGCATGGCGGGTGTAGGGTCGCAGCCATGGACGTGAAGACAATCGTCGAAGCCACCGCCGATCTCCTGCGCGAGGTTCCGCGTTCGGGCCTGCTGATCGCCACCGTCGCCGCAGTCGTCGGCAGCATGGTGGGCGGCGCGATCGCCCGGCGTGGCAGCGCGTTCGGGCGCTGGCTGGCGACGGGCAGCACGTTCGTTCTGGCGGGCATCCTCGTTCTGGTGGTGCTGCAGGTGTCGCGCTTCGACCCGCGTCTCGACGTTGCCGTTCCCGAACTTGGCCTGCCGTCGCAAACCGTCGCCGGGCGCGAGACGCGCGTCGAGCTGGCGCGCGACGGTCATTTCTGGATCACTGCGGAGGTCAACGGCACTCCGGCCCGGTTCCTCGTTGATACCGGCGCTACGCTGACGGCGGTGTCGGTACCCGTCGCCGAAAGCGCGGGGCTGAAGCCGCGGACAGGCGGAATGCCGGTGCGCATCGCGACCGCGAACGGCACCGTTTCGGCCGAGATCACGACGATCGACACGCTGACCTTCGGCAACGTCAAGGCCGGCGGCCTCGACGCGGTGATCGCGCCCAACATGGGCAACACCAACGTGATCGGGATGAACCTGCTCAGCCGCCTTGCATCGTGGCGGGTCGAAGGATCGACGCTGATCCTCGTTCCCAATCATCCCCAGCCGGTTGCCGAGTAGTCCGCCAACTGGCAGGGCGGCGGCCATGACCGACCGCTTCCAACCCCCGCTCGAAGGCATCCACAATTTCCGCGACTACGGCGGTTACGCTGCCGACGGCGGGACGGTGCGTCGGGGGCTGCTCTACCGGTCGGGCCAGCACGTGAAGGCGACCGACGAGGATCTCGAGGCCTTGCGCGCGCTCGATATCCGCACCGTGATCGACCTGCGCGGTATCACCGAGCGCGAGATGAACCCCTGTCGCCGGCACGAAGGCTGGGCGGGCGAGGTGATCGCGCACGACGGCGAGACCAGCAGCAGCCCGCCGCACATGGACATCGACGCCAGCACCACGACCGCGCAGTACGCACGCGACCGGATGCTGTCGGTCTATACCCGGATGCCCGCCAATCCGGCGATGCACGCGATGTTCGGCCGCTACCTGAACGCGCTGGCCGACCGCGAGGGGGCGAGCCTGGTGCATTGCTTTGCTGGCAAGGACCGGACCGGCATCGCCGCGACGCTGCTGCTCCACATCCTCGGCGTGTCGGAGGAGGATCAGCGGGACGAATTCCTGCTGACCAACCAGGCGCCGACGCTGGCCGTCCTGCGCGCCCAGTCGGTGCCCGGCATCGAGGCGCGGCTGGGGCGCAAGGTGGACGACGAATCGATCCGCGCCTTGTTGGAGGTGCATGAGGATTACCTTGCGCGCTTCCACAAAACCGTGCGCGAGATGGCGGGCTCGCTCGACGCCTGGCTCGCAGATACGATCGGGGTGGACGAAGGTTTGCGCGACCGGCTGCGGGCGAAGTTCGTCGCCTGACGGGGACAGCCCGCAAACACCCACTCGATTCCGGCGCGCGCAGGCACTATCTCGCGCCGCCTGACGGAGATTACGATGGCTACCCACAAGACCAAGCTGCTCATCATCGGTTCGGGCCCCGCCGGGCTCAGCGCCGCGATCTATGGCGCCCGCGCGATGATGGAGCCGATCGTGGTGCAGGGCCTGCAGCCCGGCGGTCAGCTGACGATCACCACCGATGTCGAGAACTATCCCGGCTTCAAGGACGTGATCCAGGGCCCCTGGCTGATGCAGGAAATGGAGGCGCAGGCCGTCCATGTCGGCACGCGGATGATGTGGGACACCATCGTCGACATCGACATCTCCGGCCATCCGTTCCGCGCCACCGGTGACAACGGCGACGTGTACGAAGGCGACACGCTGGTCATCGCCACCGGCGCGCAGGCGAAATGGCTGGGCGTTCCGGGCGAGATGGAACTGGGCGGCAAGGGCGTGAGCGCGTGCGCGACCTGCGACGGGTTTTTCTATCGCGGCAAGAAGGTCGCGGTGATCGGCGGGGGCAACACCGCGGTCGAGGAGGCATTGTACCTCACCAACCATTCCGACGACGTGACGCTGATCCACCGCCGCGACGAACTGCGCGCCGAACGCATCCTGCAGGACCGGTTGTTCAAGCATCCCAAGATCACCGTCCTGTGGAACAAGGCGGTCGAACGCTTCGCCGGCGATCCGCTGGCGGGCGGCCTCACCCACCTCGAACTGCGCGACACCGTCACCGGCGAGACGAGCGATTTCGCCGCCGACGGCGCGTTCGTGGCGATCGGACACGCGCCTTCGACGGAGCTATTCAAGGGGAAGCTGCCGATCGACGACGGCGGGTACCTGATCGTCGAACCCGGCACGCCCAAGACTGCGGTGCCCGGGGTCTTCGCGTGCGGCGACGTGATGGACCACACCTACCGCCAGGCGGTGACCGCCGCGGGCACGGGCTGCATGGCCGCGCTCGATGCGGAGCGGTTCGTCGCCGGCCTCGACATCGACCTCGAAGGCCATGTCGAGAAGGCGGAGGAAGCCGCCTAGCTCAGCGGGCCGGGCGGGCCGAGCTCACCCGTGGAACACGCCGATCGCGGCGTGTAGGACGAGCGCGATCAGCGCGAGCGTGGACAGCGCGAACAGCGCGAAGCGGACCATGACCCGGTTCGCCGTCGCCTGCCAGATCGAATGGGCGATGCGCAGGCCCACATAGATCCACGCGATGGTCGTGTTCAGCCCGTCGCCCTGACCGATGATCGCCAGCACGATGGCGACCGCGTAGAACACGGTCGGCGCCTCGTGCAGGTGGTTGTAGTTGTGGGCCGGCCACTGCGCGCGCACCGGCAGGGCGCGATCGAGCGACATGTCGGGATCGTCGACCAACCGGTCGGGATCGACCTTCGCCTTGTTCATCGCGGGAATGCGGATAGCGTACATCCACACCCACATCACCATCGTCCACGCCAGCAGCGCGACGACCGGCTTAAGGATGTCCATGCCGATCACGACACGATCCCCGGATTGGCGAACAGCGTCACGATCAGCGCTCGGACGGCGAGCACGATGAGGGCGAGGGTCGAAAGGGCGAAGAGCAGGAACCGCACCTTCACGACGTTGACCGTCGCCTGCCAGACCGAATGCACGATGCGAAGCGCGACGTAGATCCACGCGAACAGCGGGTCCAGCGGGCCGGGGCCCATGATCGCGAGGATGAGCACAGCCGCGTAGAAGATCGTCGGCTGCTCCATCAGGTGGGCGTAGTTGTGCGCTTTCCAGTTGATGCGGTCGTCGAGTACGCCCTCGAGGTTCTGGCCGCGTCCGCCGGGCTTGGCGTTGCCGAGTCCGCCCATCTTGCTCAGGGCCGGCAGCCGCGTGGCCGCCATCCAGACCAGCATGACCAGTGTCCAAGCCACCAGAACGGCGGCGGGTGCGAGCATTTGTGCCTGCATCGAAATATCCCCCAATTGACCCTCTCACTCGGGAGTGCGCTCCCGGCGAACGGTTGTCAAACGGGACTAATCGGTCGTCGACAGGGTGCGGGCGAAATCCGCGGCATCGGTGTTGCCGCCGCTGATCGTGACGACCGTGTGTTCGTCGAGCGCGACCTTACCCGCCAGTGCGGCGGCGAGCGCGGCGGCACCGCCCGGTTCGACCACGAGCCGCAGCTTTGCGAACGCGAAACGCTGGGCGGCGCGGACCTGGGCGTCGGTCACCGTGACGCCTGGATCGCATCGCTCGCGTAGCACGGCGAAATTGACCGGCGCGGTGCTCGGCGTCTGGATGGCGTCGCAGATCGTCTTGGGCGCGCCGGGTTCGACGCGCTGGATGGTGCCGGTTTGGAGGCTGCGCGCAACATCGTCCCACCCTTTCGGCTCGACCGGCACGATGGCGCTGTCGCGGCAGGCGAGGGCCAGGCCCGCGGCAAGCCCGCCGCCCCCACAGCACACCACGATCCGGCTCGGCTCGCGCCCCAGTTGCTCCGCGATCTCGATCCCCATGCTCCCCTGCCCCTCGATCACCCAAGGGTCGGCATAGGCATGGACGAGGATGCGGCCGCGCTCGTCGCACAGGGCGTTGGCGATGGCGTCGCGGTCCTCGCCCCCGGCCCGGTCGTAGAGCACGATCTCGGCGCCTAGCGCGGCAGTGGCTTCGAGCTTCACCCGCGGCGCGTCGGCCGGCATCACGATGGCCGCTTCGATGCCGAGTTCGCGGGCGGCCCAGGCGACGCCCTGCGCATGGTTGCCGCTCGACACCGCGATGACCCCGCCTGCGCGTTCCTCGGGCGTCAGGTCGGTCAGCCGGTGCCATGCCCCGCGGATCTTGAACGCGCCGATGGGTTGCAGGTTGTCGCATTTCGCATGGACGCGCACTCCGCCGATCTCGACCGGCAGCAGCGGCGTGGGCGGCAGGATCGCGGCGATCTTGCCGGCTGCGCGCAGCACGCCGTCCTGGGTGGGCGCTCTGGGGCTTTCGCGAAACATTCGCCCGCCCTAGTGCGTTCGCCAGTTACAGCCAATCGAATCCCTTCGGAGTTTACATGTCGACAGTCCTGGTAATCGGCGCGGGCGGCGTCAGCAGCGTGTGCGTTCACAAGATGGCGATGAATGCCGAAATCTTCTCAGACATTCATCTCGCCAGCCGCACGAAGTCGAAATGCGACGCGATCGCCACCTCGGTGAAGGAGCGCACGGGCCGGGACGTCGCGACCTATTCGATCGACGCCGAGGAGGTGCCGGCGATGGTCAACCTCATCCGCAAGGTGCAGCCCAGCCTCGTCGTCAACCTCGCGCTGCCGTATCAGGACCTGCCGATCATGGACGCCTGCCTGGAGGCGGGGGTCAACTACCTCGACACCGCGAACTACGAGCCCAAGGACGAGGCGAAGTTCGAATACAAGTGGCAGTGGGCCTATCACGACCGCTTCAAGGAAGCGGGGCTGATGGCGCTGCTGGGCTCGGGGTTCGATCCCGGGGTCACCAGCGTGTTCACGATGTGGCTCAAGAAGCACAAGCTGCAGACCATCCGCCAGCTCGACATCCTCGACTGCAACGGCGGCGATCACGGCCAGCATTTCGCGACCAACTTCAATCCGGAAATCAACATCCGCGAAGTCACCGCGCCCGCCCGCCACTGGGAAAACGGCGAGTGGGTTGAAACGCCCGCGATGCAGGTGAAGACCGAGTTCGACTTCGAGGCGGTGGGGCCGAAGAACGCCTACCTGATGTACCACGAGGAGCTGGAAAGCCTCGCGAAGTTCGTGCCCGAGCTCGAGCGCGCACGGTTCTGGATGACCTTCGGCGACGCCTACATCACCCACCTCACCGTGCTGCAGAACGTCGGCATGACTTCGATCGAGCCGATCCGCTACCAGGGGAAGGACATCATCCCGCTGCAGTTCCTCGCCGCCGTGCTGCCCAAGCCCGAAACGCTGGGCGAGAAGACCAAGGGCAACACCAACATCGGCGTGATCGCCACCGGCGAGGCGCTCGACGGATCGGGCGAGAAGACGTTCTACATCAAGAACATCTGCAGCCACGAGGCGGCTTACGAGGAAACCGGCAACCAGGCCGTCAGCTACACCACCGGCGTCCCCGCGATGATCGGCAGCGCCATGATGGTGACCGGCAAGTGGAGCGGGGAGGGCGTCTTCAACATGGAGGAGATGGACCCCGATCCGTTCATGGACATGCTGAACAGCGACGGCCTGCCGTGGACGGTCGAGGAACTGTCGGGGCCGGTCGACTTCTGATGGAGACCCGTGCCGGCGATCCCGGAGCATTCGCCCGTTTCGACCTCGACCGCGTGGATTCGCCGGCGTTCGTCGTGGACGCGGCGAAGCTCAGGGCGAACCTGTCGATCCTCGCCGACATTCGCGACGAGGCGGACATCAAGGTGCTGGCAGCGCTCAAGGCCTTCAGCATGTGGTCGGTCGCGCCGATCATCGGGGAATACCTCGACGGGGTCTGCACGAGCGGCCTGTGGGAGGCGCGTCTCGCGTCCGAGTTCTACGACGGGGAGATCGCGACCTACTGCGCAGCCTACAAGCCGGGCGAACTGGCCGAAGTCTGCCGGCTGTCGGACCATGTCATCTTCAATTCCCCCGGCCAGCTCGAACGATACCGCCCCATTCTCGATGCGGCGCGGGCGGCGGGGCAAGACTTCGACGTCGGCCTGCGCATCAACCCGCTCTGCCCACAGGGCGAGGTGCCGCGGTACGATCCCTCCAGCCCCGGCAGCCGCCTCGGCTTCCCGATCGACCAGCTGACGCCGGAGATCATGGAGCAGGTCGACGGCATCCACTTCCACAACCTGTGCGAGCAGGACTTCGAACCGCTGAAGCGCACGTGGGATACGGTGTTCGACGCGATCGAGCCGTGGTTCGGCGACCTCAAATGGATCAACATGGGCGGCGGACATCACGTGACCCGCGCCGACTACCAGCGCGAGGAACTGGTCGAGTTCCTGCGCGATGCGAAGGACGATACCGGGGCGGAGATCTACCTCGAACCGGGCGAAGCGGTGGCGCTCGATGCCGGCATTCTGGTCGGCACGATCCTCGATTCGCATTTCAACGGCGTGGACGTCGCGATCGTCGATATCTCGGCCACCTGCCACATGCCCGACGTGATCGAGGCGCCGTACCGGCCCGCGATGCTGCACGAGGCAGGTGAGGGCAACGAGGTTCGTCTCGGCGGCCCATCGTGCCTCGCGGGCGACGTGATCGGTGACTATCGCCTGCCCGTGCCCAACGAGCCGGGGAGCCGAATCGCGTTCCTCGACCAGGCGCATTATTCGATGGTGAAAACCAACACCTTCAACGGCGTGCAGCTGCCTTCGATCTGGTTGTGGGACAGCGAAACCGATGCGCTGGAGCAGATCAAGTCGTTCGGATACGAGGATTTTCGCGACCGGCTCAGCTGAGCGGGGGAGGGGCACGACTTATCCCGCGCAACCTTGTTTCCCGACCGCGCCATTTTCACTTGCGGTTCACGCCCGCGCCGATATACGCGCACCCCGCAGCCCCAAGGGGACTTCCTTAACCGCAAGGCTGCCTCGTTCAAACTTGCCGTTTGGGGGTCCCTTGAGTTGCACCATCATCCTGACGCTCGGTCTGTAGTTCGCGCCCTCGCGCCGGACGAACCGGTCATCCTGAACCGCCCGCACGCCGCGGCGCGCGCCGCCCGTTTCTTCACCCAGAAGTTTCCGGGCAAGTCGCTGTACGCGGTCAAGGCCAACCCCAGCCCCGAACTCGTTCGCATCCTGTGGGACAACGGGGTGACGCACTACGACGTCGCTTCGATCGCCGAGGTGCGGCTGGTGCGCGAAGCGCTGCCGGACGCCGAGCTGTGCTTCATGCACCCGGTCAAGACCACGCGCGCCATTCGCGAGGCCTATTTCCAGCACGGCGTGAAGACCTTCAGCCTCGACACCATCGAGGAGCTGGAGAAGATCGTCGATGCCACCACCAGCGAGGCCGGTGAGCGCGCGACCAACCTGCGCCTGCTGGTTCGCCTGCGCGTATCGTCGGAGTATTCGGAACTCAGCCTCGCGTCGAAGTTCGGCTGCGACCTGGCCGACGCGGCGGAACTGCTGCGCGTCACCCGCCAGCATTGCGACTGGCTGGGCGTGTGCTTCCACGTCGGCAGCCAGGCGATGACGCCGTTCGCCTACGTTCAGGCACTGGAGCGCGTGCGCGCTGCGGTGGCCGAGGCTTCGGTCGTGATCGACGTGGTCGATGTCGGCGGGGGCTTCCCGTCCGACTATCCGGGCATGGAGCCGCCGCCGCTGGAAGATTACTTCGCGATCATCCATCGCCACTTCGAGGCGCTGCCCATCGCCTACAACGCCGAGCTGTGGTGCGAGCCCGGCCGCGCGCTGTGCGCCGAGTACTCCTCGCTGATCGTGCGCGTGGAAAAGCGCCGCGGCGAGGAACTGTACATCAACGACGGTGCCTATGGCGCGCTGTTCGACGCCGCGCATATCGGCTGGCGCTTCCCTGTCCGTGCCCTCGAGGACGATCTCGAGCAGCCGCTGGAGGAATTCGCCTTCTACGGCCCCACTTGCGACGATGCCGACTACATGAAGGGGCCCTTCATGCTGCCGGCCGACATCCAGGCGGGCGACTACATCGAGATCGGCATGCTCGGCGCATATGGCGCGGCGATGAAGACCGGGTTCAACGGCTTCGGCAATGCCGAGCAGATCGTTGTCGAGGACGAGCCGATGGCGAGCCTCTATCGCGGCGACCGCGTCGATCCGCGCGCCAGCGACAACGTGGTGAGCCTGCGCTGATCGGCGCTGCGGACCCGACGGTCGAGTTCTTCTTCGACCTGTCGAGCCCGTGGACGCGGCTTGCGTTTGCCAACATCCGTCCGGCGCTGGAAGGGCTCGCTTACACGCTGGTGTGGCGGCCCTTCCTCGTCGGCGGAGTGTTCAATGCGGTGAACCCGGCCGTCTACGAAAGCCGTAAGCCGGAAAACGCCGCGAAGCTCGCGCGCAGCTTCGGGTGGCTCAAGGAATGGGCCGACCTCGCGGGTGTCGCGATGAACTTTCCGTCCGAGCACCACCCGGTGAAATCCGTGAACGCCATGCGCTTCGCGTGCGCGCTCGAGGACGATCAGGCGGCGCTGGAGCGGTTCGCCTCGGCCGCCTTCGATGCCTATTTCGGCGAGATGCGGAACATCGACGAACCGTCGGTCCTGATCGCGGTCGCGAACGGTTGCGGCCTCGACGGGGCCGCGCTGGCGGATGTCGCGAGCGGCCAGCCGGTCAAGGACCGTCTGCGTGCGAATACCGACGAAGCGATTGCGCGCGGGGCCTACGGCTCCCCGACGATCTTCGTGGATGGCGACCACATGTATTTCGGCAACGACCAGTTGCCGCTCGTGCGCCGGCGGGTCGCCGCTCAGCCGTAGCGTTCGCGGTGCCGCTTGAGGACGGGGGCCGCCCGCCCGAGCGCCGCGCCGACGAGCTCGGGGAGCTGCTCGTGCGCCAGCGGCAGGATCGCATTGTGGGCGGCCGCGATCCGCTTCGCCTGGTACCAGTCGACGGCAAGATCCTTGGCCCAGCGTTCGAAGGCGTCGGCGGCGCCGGCCTCCGGCTTGAGCGCCTTCGCGAGCGTCGGGTGGAAGTCCAGCCGGCCGGTCATCGGGAGCAGCGAGAGCGGGAAGGGCGCGTTGAGATAGCTCAGCGTATCGTCAACGTGGATCGTCCCGCTTGCCGGGTGATAGGCGAGGATTGACGAGAAATGCACCGCCTCGTCCTGGCACACCAGCGACACCCCGTCGGGCATCGAGAATTCGAGATCCGGTCCGAACAGCGCGGGCAACTCGCCCGCCTCGCAATGGCCTTCCTCCCACGGCAGATCGGGCCATTTCTCGTGATGGCGCGCCGTGCCGTAGAGCTTCGCCTGCGGAAAGGCCCGGTGCATCCATTCGCAATGGATCGTGTGGAAGGGGTGAAGGTTGACGATCGCCTCCACCGCCGCGCCGCCATCCGTCAGGCGGTCCACCGCGGCGCGGGTCTCGTCGCTCAGCGTATAGCTGTCGAGAAACACGAAACCGCCGTCCGTGCGCTTCACCAGCGAGCATTGGGTCCCGACGTTCACCACGCCGCCGACGCGGAAGTCCCCGCGGATCGACCGGAAGCCGTGTCCGCAGTCGATCATGCCGCCCGCGCTCACGAGGAGAATCCCACGAAACGGGCGGCGTCGTCCACACTCCTGCGGTTCGAGACGACCGCGTTGGCGGGGAAGCTCTCGTCGGGCCAGCCCATCGCGACCGCCTTCATGATGACCTGGTCCTCGGGAATGCCAACGTGCTCGCGCACCACGGGCGACTGCATGATCCCTTGCGAGTTGATCACGCAGCCGAGCCCGCGGCTCCAGGCGGCGTTGACGAGCGCGGTCGCGACCGCCCCGCAATCGAACTTGCTGTCGTCCCCGTCGTCGAGCACGCGGTCGTAGGCGATGATGACGCAGATCGGCGCGTCGAACTGGCGGAAGCCGCGCAAAACCCAGTCCTGCCGGGCGTCCTTGTCCTCGCGCTCGATGCCCATCGCGCCGAACAACTGCTTGGCGACCTCCACCTGCCGGTCGCGATGGACGCCGCCGAACGCGCTGCCGCGGCGGAATTCGCGGCTGTCGGGCACGCCGGCGAGGATGTTGTCGGTGTTGCCCTTGCGGATGCGGGCCAGCGGTTCGCCGGTGATGACATGGAAGTGCCACGGCTGCGTGTTCATCGACGACGGCGTCCGCATCGCTAGCGCGAGCACTTCCTCAATCAGGTCGCGCGGGACGGGCTTGTCGAGATAGCCGCGGATCGAACGGCGGCCGGTGACGACCTCGTCGTAGCTGGGAATGGACGCGTTGCTCATGGCAACCGGCATAACCGGTCGCGAGCCCGAGTAAAGCCTCGGCCTCAGCCGCCGCCGGTGCCGACCTGGACCTGCATGAACAGGGGCGGGGACGACGATTGCTGCATTGGCGGTGCGCCGCCGTGGCCGAGCGAGGTGAGGGGCATGCCCGCGGCGGCCAGGGCGTAGGGGCTGACGCGGTGCCGGGTGCACAGGCCGCCCGCGCCGTCGCTGACGAGCGCTTGTTCGAACTCCACGCCGATCTGCGCGCCTTCCGAGCGGGCGACTTCACACACCGCAAGCTGTCCTCCGCCAAGGTCGAGCACCAGGGCGGTGCCCTTCGGCACGCCGACCAGCCCTTCGATGAAGGCGCCGTTCTTGCTGAGGTCGCGAATGACCGCGTCGTAGCGGTGATCGCCGTGAATCACGCCGATGCGGCGGAACATCGACCGGCGGTCCTGCCGGTGCTTGTCGGGCCCGCTCGGCTCGATCCGGAATTCGCCCGACGATATGTTCGCGAGCACGACTGGCTGCGGCAGGGCCTTGGAGTAAATCCACCCCTGCACCAGTTCGCCGCCGCGTTCGCGCACGACCGCGAGCTGGTCGAATGCCTCCACGCCCTCGACCGTGGTCTCCATGCCCAGCGCCTTCGACAGGCCGATGATCGCGGTGATGATCTTGGCGCTGTTCTGGTCTTTCTGGGTGCAGGTATCGACGAAGCTCTTGTCCACCTTCAGCTTGTCGAACGGAGCCGAGCGAAGGTAGCTCAATGACGAATAGCCGGTCCCGAAATCGTCGAGCGCCAGCCGCACGCCCAGTTTCTTAAGCGCGGCGAAGGTCGCGTCGGTCGCCTCGCTGTCGCCCATGAAGACGCTCTCGGTCAGTTCGAGTTCGAGCCGGTCGGGGTCGATGCCCGAAGCCTGCAGCGCGCCTTCCACGACGTCGACGAAACCGTTGGCCGTGAACTGGCGCGCGGAAACGTTGACCGCCACCCGCACGGTGCCGGGCCACTCCATCGCGTCGGTGCACGCGCGGTGCAGAGCCCATTCGCCCAACGGGCCG
Source organism: Tsuneonella amylolytica (assembly GCF_003626915.1). Taxonomy (NCBI): domain Bacteria; kingdom Pseudomonadati; phylum Pseudomonadota; class Alphaproteobacteria; order Sphingomonadales; family Erythrobacteraceae; genus Tsuneonella; species Tsuneonella amylolytica. Next base: position 367,585 of record NZ_CP032570.1, on the reverse strand, counting down.
ATCAGGCTCGATTCCTCGGCGACCGGGATGAAGGTGCCGGGCGGCACGAACCCGCGTTCCTCGTGTTCCCAGCGCATCAGCGCTTCCATGCCCACGACCATGTTGTCGGCGATACGCACGACCGGCTGGTAGTGCAGCTGGAGCTCTTCCTGCGCCAGCGCCTCGCGCAGGTCGTCGAGGAGCAGCTGGCGCTCCTCCTCCTCATCCTTGAGATCGGCGGAATAGAAGCGGAACTGGCCGCGCCCGCCGTTCTTGGCGGCATAGAGCGCAAGGTCGGATGCCCGCACCAGCTCGTCGGGCTCGATCCCGTCGTAGGGCGCGATCGCGACGCCGACCGAGGTGCCGATGATCGCCCGCTTGTCGTCAATGGGGTAGGGCTGCGAGACGATCTGGATGACCTTTTCCGCGATCTCGCCCAGTTTACCGCGATCGTCGATGTCGGGCAGGATGACCTGGAACTCGTCGCCGCCCAGCCGGCCGATCTCTCCGCGATCGCCAATGATGTTGCGCAGCCGTTCGGCGACCTGCTGCAGCAAGGCGTCGCCGGCGGGATGGCCCATCGTGTCGTTGACCTGCTTGAACCGGTCGAGGTCGAGCATCATCAAAGCGCAGCTGCGCTTGGCGGACTTGTAGGCGGCAAGCAGGCTTTCGAGCCGGCGGCTCATCCGGTGGCGGTTGTAGAGCCCCGTCAGCGAGTCGTACTCGGCGAGGCGCGAGTCCTCGATCTTGCGCTGGTATTCGACCGAGACATCCTTCGCGGCGCCGCGGTATCCGTGGAACCGGCCGGTCGAATCGATCTTCGGATGACCCGACAGGGACAGCCAGACCGGCCGCCCCGTACGCGCTTCGGGCAGGGCGCAGCGCACCACGACATCGCCGATGCGGTTCTTCGCCTTGAGCTGGAAATTGAACGTCCGCACCGATCCGTCGGGATCGTCGGGGTCGGTTTCGAACAGGGCCGAGATCGGCTGGCCGAGCAGCGACGCGAGCGGCATATCGAGCGCCTCGGCCGCGGCCGGCGACAGGTAGCTCAGGACACCGTCGGCGTCCGAGGCCCAGATCCAGTTGATGCCGGTAGCTTCGAAATCGTCGAGGATCGCATGCCGCAGCCCGTCGCTGGTAAGCGAAACCGGCGTTTCGACCGATGCACGGCTGAAGAGAGACCTGACCGACATTTTGCCCGCTGATTGCCCGTCCGGACCTTTCCGGATGTGAAGATCGCGGACTAAACGGGAATGGTTGACAGGTGGCTAATGTGCAGGCCCTCGAGCTGCCAGATCGAAAGCCGAAATCGCTGCGTTCGTAACCTTCGTTAGGATGCGCGATCCCGCCGGATGATGTAGGCATGCCGGCCATGACAAGGGGGAAGGCTTCCGCGATCGGCTTGCGGGCAGGCGCAGCGGGCGTTGCGATCGCGATGGCCGCGCCGGTATGGGCCGAGCAGGCGGAGGGGCCAGCCGCGGGTGACGGCAGCATCGTGGTGACCGGTTACCGCCAGACCCTCGAGCTCGATCTTGTCGTCGAGGACGAGCTGAACCGCGCGGACATCGACGCCTACGGTTACGACAACATCGGCCAGGTGCTCGAGCAGATCGGAGCAGAACTGCGAACGGGCGACGATGGACCGGTCGTGCTGATCAACGGCGAGCGCGCCAACGGCGTGAACGACGTGAACGATCTCCCGGTCGAAGCCGCCACGAGGGTTCAGGTGCTGTCGCGCGACGCCGCGGCGAAGCTCGGTCTCGATCCGTCGCGGCGGGTGGTCAACGTTGTCGTCAAGCCGGACCTGGCGCAGGTGACGCTGTCCGGCAAGGCGGGCGCCGCCACGCGTGGCGATACCTTCCAGACGGAGGGCGAAGCGAATTTCCTCAAGCTCGCGAACGGCAATCGCCGCAGCGTCGTCCTGCGCGCGAGCCACCGCGATCCCCTGTTCGAAAGCCAGCGCGGCATCGTGTCGGGCGGCGGGGCCATTCCGTATGCGCTGGACGGAAATGTCGTCGGCCTGACGCCGGGTAGCGAAATCGATCCGGCATTGTCGGCCCTGGCCGGTGCCTTCGTCGAAGTCGCCGGCCTGCCGCCGGGCCGGATGAACCCGTCTCTCCAGGATTTCGCGGCGACGGCCGGGCGGCCCAATCCCGCCGGCGACGGGCGCTTTCGCACCCTGAGCGGGACGTTCGACAGCCTTTCGGCGAACGGCAATCTGTCGCAGCGATTCAGCCCGAAGACGAACATGCTCGTCAACCTGAAGCTCGACCGGATCGAGACGGCCAACCGCAATGGTCTGGCACCGGCGCTTCTGACCCTGCCGGCGGGATCGTCTAACTCGCCGTTCGGCCAGCCCGTCGGCCTCGCGTTCCTGATCGGCGATGCGTTGACGTCGCGCCAGACGATCTCGTCGCTCGATCTTTCGCAGACGATCAACACCACCCTCGGCCGCTTCGGCCTGACCTTTCGTACCGGCCTGCTGCACCGCGACGCCAAGGGCACGAACGACCGGGGTTATGATACGGCCGCTTTGCAACTGGCCATCGACACCGGCGCCCTCGATCCTTTCGACACCGCGGCTCTGCGCGCGGCCGTGCCGCTCGAGCCCGGCCGGTCGCGATCGCGCGCCGATAGCGTGACGAGCCAGGCTTCGTTGTCGGGTCCGTTGCTCTCGCTGCCCGCCGGACCGCTCCAGCTTGCCGCCACCCTGCAGGGCCGCTTCGATCGCTCGGTCAGCGAAACGAGAGGATCGGTCGAGAGCGTCCGCCGGTTCGAGCGCGACGAGGTGGGGGCACGGACCAACCTGACCGCACCCATCCTCGCCCGCGGTAACCGCGACGGCTTCGGCCTGAACGCACAAGCGGGTGCGTACGTTCATTCGGCAGGGCGGGGAGGGGCGCTGACCGACTGGAACGCGGGGCTCGATGGCAGCATCGGCCGGGTGGTGAACTTCGCGGTCGGGTACCAGCGCCAGCAGATTGCGCCCCCCGCATCGGCGCTCAACGATCCGGTCATCGTCCTTCAGAACGTGCGGCTGTTCGATTTTGTCCGCAACGAGTCCGTCGTCGTGCCGAACATCATCGGCGGGAATCCCGATCTCCCGGTCCAGAGCCGGCGGCTGTTCTCGGCGCAGGCGACCGTCCGGCCGTTCGCCGACTACGATCTGGCCTTCACCGCCGAGTATGCGCGCGCCAGCAACCGCGACGTCTTTGCCGCTCTTCCGCCGGTCAGCGCGGCGGTGCAGGCGGCCTTTCCCGACCGGTTCGTAAGGGACGCGGCCGGGGCGCTCGTGCTGGTCGATTCGCGGCCGGTTGCATTCGCACGCGAAGCTTCGGAGAGCCTGCGCTGGGGTTTGCGGTTCCGCCGGACATTCGCGGGGAGCGGTGTCGTCGACGAGGAAAGCGATCAGCCGCGAGCGCTTGCCGGCAGAGGGGTCCGCGTGACCTTCGACCTCACGCACGACTGGAATCTGTCGAACACGCGCCAGGCCCGCGCGGCATTGCCCGTCATCGACCTCCTGCGGGGCGGCGCGATCGGGTACGGCGGCGGCGTGAGCCGTCATTCGGTGCTGTTCAACGGCGCGGTGGCGGGGCGGGGCGTGGGGCTGAGCTTCAACGGGCAGTACCGGGGCCGCAACGTCCTCAGTTCCGGCACGGTGGCGGCACCCGGTCTGATCACGTTTCCCGGACGTCTGGTCGCGAACGTCCGGACATTCGCGAACGTCGGTACACTGCTGCCTGAGCGGGACTGGGCGCGCAGCCTGCGGCTTTCGGTCGAGGTGGCGAACCTGTTCGATTCCCGGCAGCGCGTGCGCGACGAAACCGGTGCGACGCCGCTGCGCTATCAGCCGTTCCTGATCGATCCGGTCGGACGCACCATCAATGTCGGCGTGCGCAAGGCATTTTGAAAACCCTGCCGTCCGGCGCCCACCGCCATTCGAACGGCCAAAGAAAATGGGCCGGCTCATGCGAGCCGGCCCATCGTTCCGTCGGTAGTCGCGATCAGATTTCGTCGAAGTCCGACGGATCGTTCGGAAGCTGCGGATAGTACAGCTGGTCTTCCGGCAGGCCCGTCTGATGATCGGGCGCGTTGGGAAGGAGTTGCGACACGCCGGGCACCGAATTGGAGGGAACCGGTCCGCCCTGTGCTACCCTGAGATACAGCGCAGTGTCACACATGCCGGCGTAGCCGTTCTGGGAGGTCCAGGTTCCGGGATTCTTCTTCGGCGAGATGCAGATGACCTTCTCGTCGTTGAGGGTCACGGTCACGTCGGGCGCCGAGACCGTTTCGGTGCGCGTCGTCGTCGTGCCGACCTCGTTCTTGATCAGCGTAGGATCGACCTGCTGGCCCGGAGGGGCGAGGTCGGTCACGCCGTTAGTGGTCTTCAAGACGTTACAGCCGAAGGTGAACTGGGTGTTCGTCGTCTCGGTAACTTCCTGCACGAGCTTGCCGCCGCTGTAGACTGCGGTGCTGGTGAAATTGCCGTGCACGTTGGTGCTGTAGCCGTTGCGGTGCTCCGAGCCAGTGGTGAATTCGAAGGGCGTCTGGCTGATCAGGATACCGCCGGGAATGCTCTCGATGGTGGTCCGGGCGGTTTCGATCGTGCTCGTCACAGCGGCGGCGACGTACGGTTCGGTGGTGTAAATGACGCCATTCGTATTGCGGGGCTTCGCAGCATCGCAAGCAACCTGCATCGCGTCAAAGGTCGTGGTGTTCGGAATGGGGAGCGCCGCCATGGCAGGCGCGGCGATCAGGGTCTGGCCGACCAGCGCACTGGTGGCGAGAAAGGCGAGCTTCTTCATACGGATTTCCTAGCGTTAGTCTGAATGATTAACGCTCCCCCGCGACTCCAAAGGTATCGAGCGTATGAGTGTTTCTACGCCGACAAGGCTTGGGCTTAAATCTGACTTAAGGATGTTTCCGATCCTAACGAAAGATAGGTTTCGCGTTAGCAGCGTTCACTCATCCTTGGGCAACGCGTCGCGCGCGAGCAGCGCCAGCCCGGTGCGGTTTTCCACTCCAACTTTCTGGTAGATGCCGTGGAGGTACACCTTCACAGTTCCCTCGCTCATCGACAGACGCTCGGCGATTTCCCGGTTGCGCATCCCCTTGGCGACCAGTTCCGAGATCTGGCGTTCGCGCGGCGCGAGCCTTGCCAGCGGATCGGCGCCGCCGCCCGACAGCGTCAGATCGAGCGCGCGCTGGATGATCGCGGGATCGATCGAGCGTCCGCCCGCAGCGACCGTGTCGAGGCAATGGAGCAGCGAGTCCTCGGCGCCGTTCTTCATCACGATACCGTTCACCCCGGCCTGCGTCGCTGCATACAGCGCGCGATCGTCGAGTTCGCCGGTCAGCAGGACGACGGGCCGCCGGTCGCCCCTGGCGCGCAGGGCCTCCAGCGCGGCGACACCGCCGCGGATCGGCATGCGCACGTCGAAGATGCAGATGTCGGGATCGCGGGCAGCGACCTCCGCAAGCGCCGCATCGCCGTCGGACACCATGGCCACCAGTTCGTAGGCCGAACCGCGGAGCACTGATTCGACACCCGCCCGCATGAATGGATGGTCGTCCGCGAGCAGGACACTCTTCATCATACTCTCTCCGCCAATGGTACCTCGATACGCAGGTGGGTGCCAGCCGGTCCGCTGCGCATCGTGAGCGTTCCGCCCAGTCGCGACGTGCGTTCGCGTATGGACCGCGGTGCATCGCTGCCCGCATCCGCTGCGAAGCCGGTTCCGTCGTCGTCGATCGTCATCACGAGGGCGTTGTGCGCGGCCGCGAGCGCCACCGCAAGGGTGCCCGCCCCGCCGTGTCGCACGGCATTGGCCACCGCCTCCCGCAGCATCTGCATCATGCCGTGGGCAAGGTCGCCATCGACACTGACGGGTTCCTCGCACCGGCAATCGATCACGACGTTCCAGCTCACTGCCAGTTCGTCGGCGAGCGAACCCGTCGCCTGGCACAGGTCGACTTGCTGGGGCGGCATGGCGGGAAGGGGGTCCCGCAAGCGCTCGATCAGGTCCCGCACCTGGACCTGTTCCGACCGAAGCGCGTCCTTTATCTGGGCGATCTCGGGTTCCGGATCGTGGCCGGCTGCGATCCACTTGCGAAGGCCTTCCAGCCGGAGCGCGGCGCCCGCGAGAGACTGGGCGACGCTGTCGTGCAGGTCCCGGGCCAGCGCATCCCGCGTGCGGGCGAGCGCGGTTTCCTGCGCCAGTTGCAACGATGCGTGCCGGTGGAAGGCACCTTCGACTTCCCGAGCGATCAGACCGCCTATCTGAACATGATCCACGCAAACGCCCGGTATGCCGGACATCAGCAACTCGCCGCGACCGGCGGGCGTCTCGAAAGGTATCGCGACGAATGTCCCCATGCCGAGCCGGTCCGCCAAAAACTCGCGGTTGTCCCGCTCGGACGCGACCGGGCGGCCCCGACGGCTCGCGCGCAAGGACCGCCGCCGGTCGGCAGAGACCAGGCGTATGCGGTCGCCGGTGGCCGTGTCCGGGGCCAGGTCCGTGGCGGCATCGCCGGAAATCGGCGTCACCACGCCCGTGGTGCGGACAAGCACGTGGGGCTCTTCGCGATCGATCCACGCGATCGCTCCGCTCTGCGCACCGGTTTGTTCGATGGCATACCCGAGCGATTCCTCGAGCGGTGGCTGCGTCTCGTGCGAGCCCTCTCCGCCATAGATGAATCGACCGACATTCTGTTCGCGCCGCTGCAAGCCGAACCATATCAGAATAAGCGTGAGGACCAGCATGTACGAGATACGCCGTCCGAAGCGCAGGTTGTCGAACTCGATCTCGGCTCCTGCCAGTCCGAGCCCGACGAGCAGGTACAACGCCGTCACCGCTATCCCGGTCGCCGCCGTGACCCGCCAGTTCCAGCGGATCGTCGTCACCAGCATCAGGTAGGCGAAGAAGGCGAGGAAAGGGCTCGTGAAGTCGTCGTTCACGCCCTCGGTAAAATAAACCGCGGCCAGGAAGGCAACCACGTCGAGCACCAGCGAAGGCCAGGCCAGCCGATAATCCCACCACCAGTTCGTGAATGCGAGCGCGAAGAGGACGAGCGCGAACGCCACGTAGCTCCCGAGCAGGGCGTATCCGAGTTCCGCCGAGCGCACGGGCTGGGCCGGATCGATCCACAACGCGAGAAAGAAGACGACCGCGAGGACGAGCCGGCACAGCGCGATCACCCGGCCGGACCGATGTTCGAAGAAGCGCTGGATCATGCCGCCATGTGTGCTGTCGGGCGGCGATCAGCCGTCAGGCGGCCTTGCGGAACTCGAGTTCCAGACGGTCCCAGATCTCGACCAGTGCCTGGGTCAGGTCGCGCATCATGCCTTCGTCGTGCGAGGGGCCGGGGGTGAAGCGCAGGCGCTCGGTTCCGCGCGGCACGGTCGGGAAATTGATCGGCTGAACATACACGCCGTATTCGGCGAGCAGGATGTCGCTGATCTTCTTCGCACGCACCGGGTCGCCGACCATCAGCGGGACGATGTGGGTGGTGCTGGCCATCACCGGCAAACCGGCTTCGGCGAACATCACCTTGAGGCGGGCGGCGGCGGCCTGCTGACCATCGCGCTCCTCGCTCGACTGCTTGAGGTGGCGGACCGAGGCGAGGACGCCCGCGACCAGCACCGGGCTGAGCGAGGTGGTGAAGATGAAGCCCGGCGCATAGCTGCGGATGCAATCGACGATCTTCCGGTCGGCGGCGATGTAGCCGCCCATCACGCCGAACGCCTTGCCCAGCGTCCCTTCGATGATGTCGATCCGCTGCGCCGCGTCATCGCGTTCGGAAATGCCCCCGCCGCGCTTGCCGTACATGCCGACCGCGTGGACCTCGTCGATGTAGGTCAGCGCATTGTACTTGTCGGCAAGGTCGCAGATCGCGTGAATCGGGGCGACGTCGCCGTCCATCGAATAGACGCTTTCGAACGCGATCAGCTTGGGCACGGCCGGGTCTTCGGCAGCGAGCAGTTCTTCGAGATGCGCTATGTCGTTGTGGCGGAACACGCGCTTTTCGGCGCCCGAATTGCGGATGCCGGCAATCATGCTGGCGTGGTTGAGTTCGTCGGAAAAAATCACGCAGCCCGGTAGAAGCTTGGCCAGCGTCGACAGCGTGGCATCGTTCGAGACGTACCCGCTGGTGAAGATCAGCGCCGCTTCCTTGCTGTGGAGGTCGGCGAGCTCTTCCTCGAGCTGGATGTGGTAGTGCGTGTTGCCGCCGATGTTGCGTGTGCCGCCGCTGCCCGCGCCGACATCGTGCAGCGCCGCTTCCATCGCCTCGATCACCTTGGGGTGCTGGCCCATGGCGAGATAATCGTTCGAACACCACACGGTGACCGGCTTGGGCCCGTTGTGCCCCGCGAAGCAGCGCGCGTTGGGGAACGCGCCCTTGTTGCGCAGGATGTCGATGAAGACGCGGTAGCGCCCCTCGGCATGGAGGCGGTCGATCGCCTGGTCGAAAACGAGGTCGTAGTTCATCGCTCTGTCCGTCATCGCGGCTGCGCCGTACGCCGGGCAGCGCAATTTTGCCACCGCGATCTTTGCGAATCGTTCGCGACTAAATCCGCTCGGTGTGATCGAGGCCGTAGGGCGCCAGGCATTCGGCGGCCGGCACCGGGCCGGTGAAGACCGCGAAGTCCGGGCGGGAACGTTCCAACGGCTGTCCTGCAACCAGGTGCGCGACCCGCCGGGCGATCCCGGCGGCGCCGTCGACGAACCGTACGCCGGGGCCGAATGCCTTCGTCAATTCGTCCGCGAGGAGCGGAAAATGGGTGCAGGCGAGCACGACGGTGTCGAGGTCGGGCCCGGCTCGCTCGACGAGGCCCGCGACCGCGGCCGAGATCGCCGCGGGATCGACCCGCTCTCCGCGCAGCTTTGCTTCGGCTGCCGTCACGAGACCCGGCGCGGCATGACGGACGAGGCGCTTGTCGGCGGCGAACTCGGCCTCGAGGTTGTCGACGTAGGCTTGCCGGATGGTCGCCCCGGTCCCCAGCAGCCCGATCGTGCCGGTGCGTGTCATCGCCGCAGCGGGCTTGATCGCCGGGACCGTCCCGACGATCGGGATGGCGAGCACGTCGCGCACCATGCCGAGCGCGATCGTGCTGGCGGTGTTGCAGGCGATGCAGGCGAGCCGCGGTTTGTATCGCTCGGTGAGCACGCCGAGCAGGCCGGCGACACGGGCGGCGATCTCGGCCTCGGTTTTCTCGCCGTAGGGCAGGCCGGCGGTGTCGGCGGCGTAGATCACCGGCGCGCCGGGCAACACCTCGCGCAGCCGGGTCAGCACGGTGAGGCCGCCGACGCCCGAATCGAACAGGAGGATGGGGGCGGAAGCGTCCAAGTCAGATCAATCCCGTTCGCCCGCGCTTGTCGGCGGGCTTCGTTTCGGCGTAACCGGTGCGCTAGATGAAAAGGCGGCGCTTCCACAAGCGCGGCCCAAGTGGGGACCGGGGTTGCAGACAGATTTCATCATCGCGGCCATCGCCGGCTACCTGCTCGGCTCGATCCCCTTCGGCCTGATCCTGACGCGGGCGTTCGGGGCGGGCGACGTCCGGCAGATCGGGTCGGGCAGCATCGGGGCGACCAACGTGCTGCGTACGGGGCGCAAGGGGTTGGCCGCAGCCACCGTGCTGCTCGACGCGGGCAAGGGCGTGGCGGCGGTGCTGCTGGCCGCCGCGCTGTGGCCGGGGACCGAAGGCGTGGCGGCGGTCGCGGCGATCGTCGGCCACTGCTTCCCCATCTGGCTGCGGTTCAAGGGCGGCAAGGGCTTCGCCACCGCGGCAGGCGTGCTGCTGGCGCTGCATTGGCCCTCGTTCCTGATCTGCGCGGCGATCTGGGCCGCGACAGTGTTCGCCAGCCGGATGTCTTCGGTCGCCTCGCTGACGGCGGTCACCTTTGCGCCGGTCGTGGTCTGGGCGCTGGACCGGGCCGATCTCGTCCCCGCGCTGATCGCGGTGGCGATCGTCGTGTGGTTCCAGCACCGCGCCAACATCGGCCGCCTGATGCGCGGGGAAGAACCGCGGATCGGCGCGAAGTGACCCTGTCGCAGGTAGAAGCGTTCGCACGCATCCGGCTGCTGCGGTCGCCCAACATCGGGCCGGTCAGCTACCGCCAGCTCCTGCGCCGGTTCGGCACGGCGGAGGCCGCGATCGAGGCGCTGCCGAATCTCGCCCGCCGCGGGGGCCGTGCCTACAGCGCCGCGCCGGCCGAGCGCATCGCCGAGGAAATCTCGCAGGTCCGCCGGGCGCGGGCCAAGTACCTGTTCCACGACCAGCCCGATTATCCGCCGCTCCTGGCCGAAATAGAGAGCGCGCCGCCTATCCTGACGGTGCGTGGGTCGGTCGCGCTCGCGGCGCGGCCTTGTGTCGCGATGGTGGGCGCGCGCAACGCCAGCGCTGCCGCCGTGAAGCTCGCGCGCGAATTCGGGGGAGCGCTGGCGGAGGCGGGCTTCACCGTGGTATCGGGCCTCGCCCGTGGGATCGACGGCGCGGCGCACGATGGCTCGCTGCCCGCCACGATCGGGGTGATCGCGAGCGGCATCGACATCGCCTATCCGCCGCAGCACCGGGCGTTGCAGGACCGGATCGCCGAAGAAGGCCTGCTGGTCGCGGAACAGCCGCCCGGGACCGAGCCGCGCGGCAGTCATTTCCCCAGCCGCAACCGCATTATCGCGGGGCTCGCCAGCGGCACGCTGGTGGTCGAGGCCGCACCCAAGTCCGGATCGCTCATCACCGCGCGGCTCGCCGCCGAAGCGGGGCGCGAGGTCATGGCGATACCCGGCAGCCCCCTCGAAGGCCGCGCCACGGGGTGCAACCAGCTGATCCGCGACGGGGCGGTCCTCGTTCAGGCGCCGGACGATGTCATCGAGTTGCTGTCGGGCTTCGACGGGAAGCCGCGCTCGACCTTCCGCGAGGCGGCGCAGGCCTACGTCTTCGAGACCGACGAACTGGCGGATGCGGAGCCCGCCGACGTCGCCGGCCTGCTAACGACCGCGCCGGTGCCGGTCGACGAACTCATCCGCCAGTCGGGCGAGCCGCCCGCTTCCGTCCAGCTTGCTCTGCTGGAACTGGAGATCGCCGGCCGGCTTGTTCGCCATGCAGGGGGCCGCGTGTCGCTCGCCGCTTGACGAGCGCCGAATGCCGCCGCCACCCTCGCGTACACGTATACGCGTAAGGATCGATCACCTCTCTCATGCAACTCGTCATCGTCGAATCGCCCGCCAAGGCGAAAACCATCGAGAAATACCTGGGCTCGGACTTCAAGGTCCTGGCCAGCTACGGCCATGTCCGCGACCTGCCGCCCAAGGACGGCAGCGTCCGCCCGGACGAGGACTTCGCAATGGACTGGGAGGTCTACCGCGACAAGACCGGCCGGGTGAAGGACATCGCCGACCTCGCGAAGAAGGCGGACCGCCTGATCCTCGCGACCGACCCCGATCGAGAAGGCGAGGCGATCTCGTGGCACGTGCGGGATCTGCTCGCGAAGAAGAAGGCGCTGCCCGGCGACGTCCAGCGGGTGACCTTCAACGCGATCACCAAGAACGCGGTCACCGAGGCGATGGCGCGGCCGCGCGAACTCGACCAGCCGCTGATCGACGCCTATCTCGCCCGCCGCGCGCTCGACTACCTCTACGGCTTCACGCTGTCGCCGGTGTTGTGGCGGCGCCTGCCGGGTGCCAAGAGCGCGGGCCGCGTGCAGTCGGTCGCGCTGCGTCTGATCGTCGAGCGTGAACGCGAGATCGAGGCGTTCACCGCGCAGGAATACTGGTCTGTCGTCGCACACATGCAGCACGACGGCACCGCGTTCGATGCGCGGCTGGTCACCTACGACGGCGAGAAGCTCGAACGCCTCAGCATCGGCGACGAAGGCACAGCCAACGCTGCCAGGAAGGCGGTCGAGGATGCGCGCTTCACGGTCGAGGAGGTCGAGACCCGTCCGCTCAAGCGCAACCCCGCGCCGCCGTTCACCACCTCGACCCTGCAGCAGGAGGCGGCGCGCAAGCTCGGCTATTCGGCCAGCCACACGATGCGGCTGGCGCAGACGCTCTACGAGCAGGGCGCGATCACCTACATGCGGACCGATGGCGTGCAGATGGACGGCAGCGCGATCTCGGCCTGCCGCAAGGCGATCAGCGACCGGTTCAGCGGGCATTACCTGCCCGACAGTCCGCGCATGTACCAGAGCAAGGCCAAGAACGCGCAGGAAGCCCACGAAGCGATCCGCCCGACCGACTTTGGCCGTGACCGGGCAGGGGCGGGCGACGAGGCGAAGCTCTACGACCTCATCTTCAAGCGCGCGATGGCGAGCCAGATGGCCGCCGCCAACCTCGAGCGGACGACCGTGACGCTGCGCAACCCCACCGGCCGGCACGAGCTGCGCGCGACCGGACAGGTCGTGAAGTTCCCCGGCTTCCTGGCGGTGTACGAGGAATCCTTCGACCAGAAGGGCGAGGATGACGACGAGAACCTGCTCCCCCTGATGCGCAAGGGCGACAGCCCGGCCAAGACGGGCGTCGACGCGAACCAGCACTTCACCCAGCCGCCACCGCGGTTCTCCGAAGCATCGCTGGTCAAGCGGCTGGAGGAACTGGGGATCGGCCGACCCTCGACCTACGCCTCGACGATCCAGACGCTGCGCGACCGCGAGTATGTCCGGATGGAGAAGAACCGCTTCTTCGCCGAGGAAAGCGGGCGGCTGCTGACGGCGTTCCTCGAACGGTTCTTCGAACGCTACGTCGCCTACGATTTCACCGCCGGGATGGAGGACGAGCTCGACGTCGTCTCTGACGGGAAGGAAGACTGGAAGAAGCTGCTCCGCCAGTTCTGGCAGGACTTCAAGCCGAAGACCGAGGACGTGATGGAGCGCAAGCCCTCGGAAGTGACCGAGGTGCTCGACGAATACCTGTCCGACTACCTCTTCCCGCCGCGGGCCGACGGGCACGATCCGCGCGAATGCCAGACCTGCATCGCCGAAGGGCGCAGCGGCGGTCGGCTGGCCCTGCGCGGGGGCAAGTTCGGTGCGTTCATCGCCTGCTCCAACTATCCCGACTGCAAGTACACCCGCCAGTTCGCCGCACCCGGCGGCGCGGAAGCGGCGGAGAACGACGGGGCGATGGGCAAGGACCCCGAGACGGGTCTCGAAGTCGAACGCAAGACCGGCCGGTTCGGACCCTACGTCCAGCTGGGCGAGGGCAAGGAGGCCAAGCGCGCCTCGATCCCCAAGGACCTCGACGATTTCGATCTGGAATGGGCGCTGAAGCTGCTCAGCCTTCCCCGGATCGTCGGGACGCATCCCGAGACGGGCAAGGAGATCGAGGCGGCGATCGGGCGCTACGGCCCGTACCTTCGCCACGACGGAAAATACGGCAAGCTGCAATCGACCCGCGAGGTGTTCGAGGTCGGCATGAACCGCGCGGTCGACCTTCTCGCGCAGGGCGCAAACCGCGGCGCGGGTGGGCGGGCCAAGGCCGAGCCGATCAAGGTGCTGGGCGCGCACCCCACCAGCGGCGGCGAGATGAAGGTGATGGCGGGCCGCTATGGCCCCTACGTGACCGACGGCACGACCAACGCGACGCTGCCCAAGGATGCCAAGCCCGAGGATCTGACCGAAGCGCAGGCGATCGAGCTGATCGACGCCCGCGCCGCCAAGGGCCCGGCCAAGAAGAAGGGACGCAAGGCTCCTGCCAAGAAGGCCGCCCCGAAGAAGGTTGCCGCCAAGAAGGCGCCGGCGAAAATGGCACCGGCGAAAAAGGCACCGGCCAAGGCGAAGGCGAAGGATTGATGGCGAAGGAACATTTCGAGCGCCACAAGCAGCCGTGGAAGGCCGATGAAGCCGGCACGCTGCGTACGCTGGCGGGCAAGGGGAAGGGCCTGAAGGAGATCGCCAAGGCGCTCAATCGCAGCGAGGAATCGACCAAGGACTTCGCCAAGAAGAACGGGATCGAGATCGCCAAGAAACGCTAGGAGGCAGCGGCGGGACCTTTTCACCGCTGCACCGGTTCCCGCTGCATGTTGCAGGTGCGAAGCGAAACCGGATCGGCCGAGATGCATACGACGGACGACGTGGCATTTGCGTCCGATGCGGATTTCGACGGGCTTCCGATGCCGCGCCGCATCTGGGCGATCGTGGCGATCAGCTTCGGCACCGCGCTGTTCGTGGTCGACGGGGCGATCGCCAACGTTGCCCTGCCGACGATCGCACGCGACCTCGGCGTCAGCAGCGGCGCCTCGACGAACGTGATCACGGTCTACCAGCTGGCGATGGTGATGGTCCTGTTGCCGTTCGCGACGATCGGCGATCGGATCGGTCACCGAACGCTTTACCAGATCGGACAGGTGTTGTTCTGCCTCGCCTCGGCGGCGGCGTTCTTCGTGACGAGCTTCTGGGAACTGCTGCTGGTGAGGGCGGGGCAGGCCATCGGGGCCGGCATCGCGCTGTCGGTATCGGCCGCGATGCTGCGCACGATCTATCCGTCGAAAACCCTCGGCAGCGGGCTCGGCATCAACAGCGTGATCGTGGCGACGTCGTATGCGATCGCACCGACTCTGGGCGGGTTCATCACCGAACGGTTCGACTGGCACTGGGTGTTCGTGGTGGCCGCGCCGCTCGCACTCGTCTCGCTGGCGCTCGGGCGGTCGCTGCCCGAGCCGGAACCGCGCACGGGCGTCATCGACTGGGGCGGCGCGGTCGGCAGCGCGGTGACGGTGCTGCTGCTGATCGGCGGTCTCGCGGTGGCGACCCACGACAGTCCGGCCCTCGGGGGCGCGGCATTCGCGGCCGGTTGCGCCGCGGCATGGCTGCTCTACCTGCGCGAGCGAAAGGTGGAGCGCCCCGTCATGCCGGTGGACCTCATGGCACAGCCCGCGATCGGGTTCTCGGTGATCGCCGCGGTCGCGGCCTTCGTCGGGTCGGCGATGCTGATCGTGGCGCTGCCGTTCAAGCTGCAGCAGGGGATGGGCTACTCCCCCGAAGAAGCGGGCCTTCTCCTCATGCCCTATCCGCTGACGATGCTGTTCGTGGCGCCGGCGGCCGGATGGTTGTCGGACAGGATTTCGCCGTCGGTGATGGGCGTGGCGGGCATGGCCATAGCGATGGTCGGGCTGGCGTTCGCCGCCTTCATGCCTGCCGATGCCGACGCGTTCCAGATCGGCTGGCGCTTGTCGCTGTCGGCGCTCGGGTTCGGGCTGTTCCTCGCCCCCAACTCGCGGCTGATGATCGGTGAGGCACCGAAGGATCGTTCCGCGGCGGCGGGCGGCCTGCTGTCGACCGCACGGCTGTTCGGCCAGTCGACCGGGGCGGCGCTCGTCGGTCTGGTGCTGGCGATGGGCCTCGGCCTCGGTCCAACCCCGGCGCTCGTCGCGGCCGCACTCGCCGCCGTCGCGCTCGTGACCAGCGCGGTGCGGTTCAGGGCGACCGGCGCGACGTTGGTGCGCGCGCGCCGCCATCACGATTTAGTGCGCTAGGCCGCCGTCTTCGATTCGACCGTAGCGTCGAGCGCCGCTACGGCCGATCCGAGGACGATCGATCGCGCCCGCAGCGCCGCATCGCGATACGGCGACGGCGTTCGCAGGAACCGCAAGGGCGACATCCCGAGAAACCGGTGGGAGTCCCGGGTGAAGTGGGAGTGGTCGAAGTATTCGTCCTCGAGCACGCGCATGTCGTACGGTTCGCCCGCCATCTTCAGTGCGATGATCGACCGGAGCAGGCGAGCGCGGCGCAGCAGCAGTTTGGGGGGAAAGCCGAAATACCGTTTGGTCAGGCGCTCGAACTGTCTCTTCGACATACCGGACAATTCGCGCGCTTCCGCGACCGAGGATACGCCGGGTTTCGCGATGACCGCCGAGATGCGCTGGATGGCATCGTCGTGGGGATGCGAGCGGACGAAAATAACGCGAAGATGCGCATCGAGAACGGCCTTTACGCCGGGCCCCCGATCGCTGGCCTTGAGATCGTTCTGAATGCTTCCAACCAGTGCGGGATCGATCACCGATTCCAGCGGGACCACCGTGTCGCGCAGGCGGTCGGCGTCCGTTCCGGCAATCCTGGCGAGCCCCAGCGGCGTCAGCGAGACACCGATCGTCACACCTCCCGGGCCGACGCGCATTTTAGCGCTTCGGCTCAGGGAGCCGTAGAGCGATGCCTTCGGCAGAGGTCCGTGCGGCCCGGAACCGATCGCCAGATCGAAGTCGTGATCCTCGAGTATGAACCGGATCGCCGGGCCGCCCGGCAGCATGATCTCCGACGAAACCCAGCCGGGCGGCCGGATCGAATCGAGCACGTGATAGTCGGCGACGTAAGGTTGCAATTCCTCGCCCGCCCGTTCGTAGCGAAGCGCGGTATCGAACGGGAGTTGGAAGGTTGCCGGATCGACCCCGGGGACGTGAGAGCCGGATTCGATGAGCTTGCGGGTTACCGCACCCATTCGAGCCCGATCTCCTCATAGATCTCGCGGCTTTCGGCCCAGTTCTCCTCGGTCTTGACGTGGAGGAACAGGTGGACCTTGCGGCCGAGCAGTTCGCTCAGTTCCGCGCGGGCGGCGGAGCCGATTTCCTTGATGCGGCTGCCGCCCTTGCCCAGTACGATCGCGCGCTGGTTGTCGCGGGTGACGACGATCTGCTGGTGGATCTCGACACTGCCGTCCTTGCGCTCGACATACTTCTCGGGCCGCACCGCGCTGTCGTAGGGGAGTTCCTCGTGCAACTGCCGGTAGAGCTGTTCGCGGGTGATCTCGCAGGCGAGCAGGCGCTCGCTGGCGTCGGACACCTGGTCTTCGGGATAGACCCACTCGCCCTCGGGCATCATCGCGGCCAGCGCCGCCTTCATTTCGGGCACGCCGTCTCCGGTCAGCGCGGAGACGAAGAACACCTCGGCGAAATCGACCTTGGTGCCGAGGTCCTGCGCGAGCGCGAGGAGCGGTTCCTTCTTCGCGACGTCGACCTTGTTGAGGACGAGGATCTTGCGCTCCGGCCGGTTCGCCAGCGATTCCAGCAGCGGTTCGAGCTCACGCCGGCGCTGCTTGACCGGATCGACCACCAGCAGCACCGCGTCGGCAGCCTCGGCCCCCTCCCATGCGGCGCCGACCATCGCGCGGTCGAGCCGCCGGCGGGGCTCGAAAATGCCAGGGGTATCGACCAGCACCATCTGGGCCTCGCCTTCCAGCGCGATACCCATCAGGCGCGCGCGGGTGGTCTGCGCCTTGGCGCTGACGATCGCGACCTTCTGGCCGACGAGCGCGTTGACGAGGGTCGACTTGCCCGCATTGGGCGCGCCGATGACGGCGACGAAGCCGCAGCGAGTGGTCATCCGTATCGCTCCATGAATGCCTTGGCCGCGGCGGTTTCGGCGGCCTGCTTGCTCGATGCCTTGCCCTCGACCTCGCCCACGTTGTGCACCCGCACGCGGACGGTGAAGCTGGCGTTGTGGTCGGGGCCCGACCGATCGACGAGGTCGTATTCGGGGGCCTTGCGCCGGTTGCCCGCAGCCCATTCCTGCAACGCGGACTTGGGATGCTTCGACCGGCCGCGGCGACCGTCGACCGCGTCTGCCCAGAGCAGGCGGACGAGGTCGCGCGTTGCGTCGAACCCGGCGTCGAGGAAGTTCGCGCCGAGCAGTGCCTCCATCACGTCGCCCAGCACGTTGTCGCTGTCGGCCGCGCCGTCGTCGCGCGCCTGCTTGCCCAGGCGAACGTGGTCCGGCACCCCGATCTCGCGCGCGCAGCAGGCGCAGGTATCGCGGCTGACGAGCGCGTTGAGGCGCTGGGCGAGGTGCCCTTCGGCCTGGCCGCTGTCGTGGAACAGCCATTCGGAAATCGAGAGGCCGAGCACGCGGTCGCCCAGCCATTCCAGCCGTTCGTAGTTTTCGGCATCGCCGGTGCTGCCGTGGGTCAGCGCGGCGCGCCACATCCCTTCGTCGCGCACGGTGAAGCCGCTGTCGGCCAGCCACTTGCGCGTGGCGGGTTCGAGCAGGGCGGTCACAGCCCGTCGCCCACCCGGTCCCACCGCGCGGCGGTGAACCAGCTGACCGGGTTGATCCAGCTCGCCGATCCGTCGGTCGACCACAGCACCGCGGCGGCGCGGCCGACCAGCAGCTCTTCCGGCACCATGCCGATGCCCTGGCCGGGAATTGCAGGGAAACGGCTGTCGGAGGAGTTGTCGCGGTTGTCGCCCATCATGAACACCGAACCTTCCGGCACGACGACCGGGCCGAAATCGTCCTGCGGCGTGCGCCCGAAATCGAGCGTTTCGAAACTGCGTCCCGACGGCAGCGTCTCGCGGAAGCGGGCATAGACGCAGGCCTGGCCGCCGCGCGCCGGCACGACCTTGCCGCCCCAGGTGCAGCCGGTGTTGGCGCTCATGGGCAGAGCGAAATCGGCGATACGCTCGCGCCTGACCGGCTGGCCGTTGAGGATGACCTGACCATCGCGGACCGCCACCGTATCGCCCGGCAGGCCGATCGCGCGCTTGATGTAGTCGACCTTGTCCACCGGATGCTTGAAGATCACCACGTCGCCACGCTCGGGATCGTGCGCGAAGATCTTCCCCGGGATCAGCGGCACCGCGAATGGCAGGGACCAGCGCGAATAGCCATAGGGCCACTTTTGCGCGACGAGATAGTCCCCGTTCATCAGGCCGGGCAGCATCGATTCGCTGGGGATGGTGAAGGGCGTGAAGAAGAAGCTGCGGAAGATCGCGACGGCAATCACCAGCTTCAGCACGAACCACGCGAAGCTGCCGAGCGTTTCCTTGTCCGTTTCGGCCGCGGGCTGTTCGCCGCCGGGGTTTCGAGGTGCGGCGGGCACCGTCATGCGGCGGCCCTGTCACACATGTCACACAGTCCAGGGAGCAAAGCCGCGGCGGCCGGAAGGAGCGCTGCGGCATCGGCTGTCAAAGGGGCGAGGGTGCTTGCAAACATCGGCGCTTTCCCTAGGCGGTCGGAACCCCGGTAGGAAAGGATTTTTGCGGTGAGCGACGCGGTCGAACAGGCATGGCAGACGGTCGAGGCCTGCCCGGTGCTCACGCTGGGCGAGCTCTTCGAGCGCGACGCCGACCGGGTCGGCAAGCTCGCCACCCGGCTGGAGTGGGGCGAGACCGGGGCGCTGTTCGACTGGTCGAAGACGCACCTGTCGGACGACCTCATGGCCGCCTTCGAAACCTTCGCCGAGGCGCGCGACTTCGCGGGCAGGCGGGCCGCGCTGCTTGCCGGAAAAGCGGTCAACATTACCGAAGGCCGCGCCGCCGAACACACCGCGCAGCGCGGCGTCGGCAGCGATCTCGCGGTCGAGGAAGCGGCCGCCCTGCATCACCGCATGGCGATGCTGGTGGAAGCGATCCACGGCGGCGCTTTGGGCGAGGTGCGGCACCTCATCCATATCGGCATCGGCGGCAGCGCGCTCGGCCCGAAACTGGCGATCGACGCTCTGGCGCGCGAGAATGCCGAGGTCGACGTCCACGTTGTCTCGAACATCGACGGGCTGGCGCTGGAGGCGGCGTTCGAAGCCTGCGATCCCGCCACCACCATGATCGCGGTGGCGAGCAAGACCTTCACCACGATCGAGACGATGACCAACGCCGAGAGCGCGCTCGACTGGTTGAAGGACGGCGGGGTCGCAGATCCCTATGGCCGAGTCGTCGCGCTGACCGCCAGCCCGGACAAGGCGGTCGAATGGGGGGTGGACGAAACCCGCGTGCTGCCCTTCCCCGAGAGCGTGGGCGGGCGCTACTCCCTATGGAGCAGCATCGGCTTTCCGGTCGCGCTGGCGGTGGGCTGGGCGGAGTTTGACGCGATGCTGGCGGGCGCGCGGGCGGTGGACGAGCATTTCCGCGACACCGACGGACGGGCGAACCTCTGCTTGCGCGCCGCCTTCGCCGACCGCTTCTACACCGGGGTCCGCGGGTGCCAGACCCGCGCCGTGTTCGCCTACGACGAGCGGCTGGCGCTGTTTCCCGACTACCTCCAGCAGCTCGAGATGGAATCGAACGGCAAGCGCGTGACGGCGGACGGCGCGCCCGTCTCCGGCCCGACCGCGCCGGTCACCTGGGGCGGGGTGGGCACCGATGCGCAGCACGCGGTGTTCCAGCTCCTCCATCAGGGCACGGTCGAAATCCCGGTCGATTTCATCGCGAGCATTGAGCCCGGCGACGCGCTTACACCCGACCATCACCGCATCCTGCTGATGAACTGCTTCGCGCAAGGCGCGGCACTGATGCAGGGCGCCAAGGGCGAGGACCCGGCCCGCAACTATCCCGGCGACCGGCCGAGCGCGACGATCCTCGTCGACGACATCGACGCCGCCACGCTGGGCGCGCTGATAGCCTTCCACGAACATCGCACGTTCGCGAATGCCGTGCTGGCCGGCATCAACCCGTTCGACCAGTTCGGCGTCGAACTGGGCAAGGCCATCGCGCGCAAGATCGAGAGCGGCGACAGCGATTTCGACCCGAGCACCGAGGCGCTGCTGGAGGCGGCGGGGTTGGCATCCACATAACATTTTTAGGGTTGGGGGACCGGTTTGTTGCGCAGATCGTTCCTCCCGCATGTTGACACTCGAACGGCCGGACGAGCGGATCGCGCTCGCCGATGAATTCAGGGATTGGATCCGGGGGGAGGACTTTCCCTGCGTCGGCGCCAAAGCAGCTGTCGCGCGCGGTAATCTCACCCTCGTGCACGCACGCCACCTTGCCAGCGCGTGGAACGATCTCGAAATCCATCGGGCCATCCTCGATTGGAACCGGGCGCGGGCGGGGGACGAAGGACAGTTGCACAGCTTCGCCGTCATCTTCGACGGACCCGGCGACCTCTCCGAAACACGGTTCGAACGCCTGATGTGGGAACGGCTGCAATCGCTGGCCGACAAGGATGTCTGGCTGGGTCAGAGCTACGACGACAGCGTGAGCGCGGACCCGCAGAATCCCCACTTCGCATTGAGCTTCGGCGGCGAGGCGCTGTTCGTGGTCGGGCTGCATCCCGGTGCCTCGCGCCCGGCGCGGCGGTTTTCCCGCCCGGTGCTGGTGTTCAACCCTCACAAGCAGTTCGAGATGCTGCGCGAGCAGGGCAAGTACGAACGCATGCGCGAACGCATCCTGACCCGTGATGAGAAGCTTGCCGGATCGATCAATCCGATGCTCGCCGAGCACGGCACCGCCAGCGCGGCGCGCCAGTACAGCGGCAGGGCTGTGGGCGAGGACTGGGTCTGCCCGTTCTCGGACAAGCGCGGATGAGCGAGACACATCGCATCGCGCCGCGGACCGGCGCGGCGTTCGAATTGCGCGAAGGACAGCGGCTCACGGTAATCGATCCGGAAGGCGGGCAGGTTTCGGACCTTCTCGCCTATTCGCTCGCCGACGTGCGCGAGGTGATCTCGAACGGGCGGACTTTCGATTACGAGGAGACGATCGCGCTCACAACCGGCAAGACGCTGTGGTCGAACCGTTCGAACCCGATGCTCGAGATCGTCGAGGATACTGTCGGACGGCACGACTTCCTGCTGACCCCGTGCAGCGAGGCGACGTTTCGCCATTTCTACAAGGACAAACCCGTTCATCGCGGGTGCTTCGGCAACCTCGCAAAGGCGCTGGAGCCGTGGGGGGTGGAACCCGATTCCATCCCTTGTGCGTTCAACGTATTCATGAACGTGCCGGTCTCCGGCAGCGGTACCTTGAGGGTGGATCCTCCCGTCAGCAGGGCGGGCGACCGGATCGTCTTCGAAGCACGGATGGATTGCGTCGTTGGTCTTACCGCCTGTTCCGCCTACGCATCCAATGGTGGCAGCTTCAAGCCTATCGACTGGACGGTCCAGGGCTAGCACCGACGCTGCCGCGCGGGTGCGTATCGCGCTCTGTTACAGGTGGCGGCACGGCCGCTGGCCCGATCTGGAAGGTGCGCCCCGCTTCACCGAGATGGTCCAGCGCCGCAAGCTGTTCGATCGCGATCCGCGCCAGAGCGTGCTGATGGACAAGCTGGCCGCCAAGGCGGAGGTCGCCGCCGCGCTCGGCCCGGAATGGACCGTGCCGACGGCGTGGTCGGGCCACTTTCTGCCCGACGATCCGCCGTTCGGGTTTCCCGCGATCGTGAAGGCGCGGCACGGCTGCAACCAGTACCGCGTGCTGCGCGAACCTCCGTCGGACCGGGCGTGGGCCGATCTGCAGAAGCTGGGCGCGCACTGGATGAGCAAGGCGTACGGGCACTGGCTCGACGAATGGGCCTATCGCGACACGCCGCGCGGGCTTCTGGCCGAGCCGTTGCTGCCGTCCGAGAGCGCGCTGCCGGTCGATTACAAGATCTACGTCTTCGGCGGGCAGGCGACGCACGTTCAGGTCCATCTCGACCGGGCGGCCGACCATCGCTGGGTGGTGCACGATCGCGACTGGACCCAGCTCGTGGCCGCAGGCGACACCCCTCCGCCACCGCGCTCGCTTTTGGCGATGCTTGATGCGGCGGAAGCGTTGGCGACGGGACAGGATTTCCTGCGCGTCGATTTCTACGAAGTGGCGGGGCGGCCGCTGTTCGGCGAGTTCTGCCTCTATCCCGGGTCGGGTCTCGATCCCTTCGCGACCGACTGGATCGACTTCGAACTGGGCGCCCTGTGGCATGCCGCGGAGCGGCGGCCATTGTGCGCCGCACAAGATTCGATTGACTTTTCGCCGGTTCCGGCCCATCTGGCTGCCATCGAAGCGCGCTAGCCAGCGTGAAGCGGCGATCGGACACATCGATCGCCCCGGCCGCGCCTCGGTTCATTTTCCAGACTTCCCATTTCACGCGGGCGGTTAAAACCCCCGCGATCGCGCGCGCCATTCGGCTGTGCGCCGTCGCTCGATTTACGAGTACGTTACACATGTCATTCCAAAATCTCGGTCTTTCGCAGCCCCTCATGCAGGCGCTCGACGAGAAGAACTACACTGTCGCCACCCCCATCCAGCAGCAGGCGATCCCGCTGGTGCTGCAGGGCCGCGACCTCCTCGGCATCGCGCAGACCGGTACCGGCAAGACCGCCGCGTTCATGCTGCCGAGCATCGACAACCTGCGCGAAGCGGACCGGCAGACGCCGTTCAAGTCGTGCCGCATGCTCGTCCTCGCGCCGACCCGCGAACTCGTCGGCCAGATTGCCAAGTCGGCGATCGACTACGGCGCGTTCACCGGCATCAAGGTGCAATCCGTCGTCGGCGGCACTTCGGTTGGCAAGGATCGCAACAAGCTGCACCGCGGCACCGACGTGCTCGTCGCGACGCCGGGTCGCCTGCTCGACCTCATCGACCAGAAGGCCTTCCGCCTCGACGGCGTGGAAATCCTCGTCCTCGACGAAGCGGACCAGATGCTGGACCTGGGCTTCATCCACGCGTTGAAGCAGATCGTGCGGTTGCTCCCCGCAGAGCGTCAGACGCTGCTGTTCTCGGCCACCATGCCGAACTCGATCCGCCAACTGGGCGAACAGTACCTCAAGAACCCGGCGCAGGTCGCGGTCGCCCCGCAGGCGACCACCGCCGAGCGCGTCGATCAATACGTCGTGCGGGTGAACCATGACGAGAAGCAGGCCCTGCTGGGCCTCATCCTCAAGGGCCGTTTCGACAAGACGAAGGACATGGACCGTACGCTGGTGTTCACCCGCACCAAGCACGGCGCCGACCGCGTCGTGAAGAAGCTGGCGCAGGAGGGCATCGCCTCGAACGCGATCCACGGCAACAAGAGCCAGCCGCAGCGCGAGCGCGCGCTCGCGGAGTTCCGCTCGGGCAAAGTGCCGGTGCTGATCGCGACCGATGTCGCGGCGCGTGGGATCGACATTCCGGGCGTGAGCCACGTGGTGAACTACGAGCTGCCCAACGTGGCCGAACAGTACGTCCACCGCATCGGCCGCACCGCGCGTGCCGGGGCTGATGGTGTCGCCATCAGCCTGTGCTGCGACGACGAGCGTGCCTACCTCAGGGACATACAGAAGCTCACCGGCGTAACGCTGGAACGCCTCGCGTTGCCCGAGCAGTTCCGCGAGGTGGTGGAGAACGCCGCTATCGTGCGGCCCAAGGGCAACCCCGGTCAGGTGCAGAACGCGCCGCGCGGCCAGCGGGTGCAGGCCAAGCCGCTGGGTCGCGGTGCCGGCCAGCGGTCCGACCAGCGCCGCAAGCCCGACGGCGAGGCTCGCCAGGGCGGCGAGCGCCAAGGGGGTGAACGCAAGGGCGGCGAACGCAAGCCCCAGCGCTCCGGCGGCCAGCAGCAGGGCAAGCCCGGCGGGAACAGCCGCGGCCGCAAGTTTCGCGGCCAGCGCGGCGGCGGCGGCAGCCCCGTTTCGCGCCAGGGCTAGCGCCCGCCTGCATCGCCCGCCATATGCGCCCCTCGATAGGAGACGCACATGGCGGGCAAGCAGCCTGAATACGACTACGACCTCTTCGTCATCGGCGCGGGGAGCGGGGGCGTGCGCGCCAGCCGCGTCGCCGCCGCGCATGGCGCCCGCGTCGCCGTTGCCGAGGAATACCGCGTGGGCGGAACCTGCGTCATCCGCGGCTGCGTGCCCAAGAAGATGCTCGTCTACGGCGCGCACTTTGCCGAGGACCTCGAAGACGCGAAGAACTTCGGCTGGACGATCGAGAAGCCGAGTTTCGACTGGCAGGTTCTGCGCGACAACGTGCTGAAGGACGTCGACCGGCTGAACGGCGCGTATACCGACACGCTGGAGAACCACGGCGTCGAGATCATTCACGAACGCGCCGTGCTGACCGGTCCGCACGAGATCGCGCTGGGCGACGGCAAGCGGACGGTGACCGCCAGGCACATCCTCATCGCATCCGGCGCGCGCCCGCACGTCCCGGATTGCCACGGCCACGAGCTCGGCATCACCAGCAACGAGGCGTTCCATCTCGACGCGATCCCGCCCCGCATCCTGATCGCGGGCGGCGGCTATATCGCCAACGAATTCGCCGGCATCTTCAACGAGTTCGGCAGCAAGGTCACGATCATCAACCGCGGCGACCAGTTGCTGCGCGGCTACGACCGGTCGCTGTCCGACCGCCTTCTTCAGATCAGCATCGCCAAGGGCATCGACTTCCGCTTCAATGCCGAGTTTCGCGGCATCGAGCAGAAGGGCGACTGCCTCACCGTCTCGATGACGGGTCACGAGGACATCGAGGTCGATTGCGTCCTGTTCGCCACCGGCCGCGTGCCGAACACCGAGGGCTTGGGCCTCGACACGGCCGGCGTGGAACTGGGCGAGAAGGGCGAGATCGTCGTCGATCGGTTCAGCAAGACAAACGTCGATCACATCTACGCCGTGGGCGACGTCACCAACCGCGTCCAGCTGACCCCCGTCGCCATACGGGAAGGGCAGGCATTTGCCGACACCGTGTTCGGCGGCGGCAACCCGGTCGCGGTGGATCACACGGTGATCCCCTCGGCCGTGTTCAGCCACCCGCCGCTCGCCGCGGTGGGCATGACCGAGGGCGAGGCGCGCAACAAGCTGGGCAATGTGAAGGTCTATCAGTCGGATTTCCGCCCGATGAAGAACGTGCTGGCGGGGCGCAACGAACGCTCGCTCTACAAGATGATCGTCGATGCCGACACCGACCGGATCGTGGGCATCGGCATGATCGGGCCCGACAGCCCCGAGATCATGCAGGCCGCCGCGGTCGCGGTGAAGGCCGGCCTGACGAAGGCGGATTTCGACGCGACCGTCGCCATCCACCCGACCATGGCCGAGGAAATGGTCCTCCTCAAATAGGGAACGCGGCATGACTGGAACGGCACTCGTCACCGGCGGCACCGGCTACATCGGGGGCGAGGTGATCACCCGCCTGCTCCGCAAGGGGTGGACCGTCCACACCACCGTCCGCAGCAAGGCGAAGAGCGAACGCGCGCTTTACGGACGCTGGGCGGGGGCGGAGGACCGGCTGCGGGTGTTCGAGGCCGACCTGATGGACGACGCCGGCTGGGCCGAGGCGAACGCCGGGTGCACCCACGTCGCACACGTCGCCTCGCCGTTCCCGGTCGGCATTCCGAAGCACGAGGACGAACTGGTCGTCCCCGCACGCGAAGGCACTTTGCGCGCCCTGCGCTTCGCGCACGCGGCGGGCATCGGGCATTTCGTCCAGACCAGCAGCTCGGCCGCGATCGCCTACGGCCATCCGGCATCGAAGACCACGTTCGACGAACGCGACTGGACCAATCCGGACGCGCCCGGCATCCAGCCCTACATCAAGTCGAAGACCGTCGCCGAACGCGCCGCGCGCGACTGGGTGGCGGACAACGCGCCGGACATGGCGTTCTGCTCGATCAACCCGGTCGCGGTGCTCGGGCCCGTTGCGAGCCACGACTTCGCCGCCTCGATCGAGATCGTCCGTCGCCTTCTGACCGGCGAGATCCCCGCGATCCCCAATATCGGCCTCACCACGGTGGACGTGCGCGATGTGGCGGACCTTCACGTGCTGGCGCTGGAGGCGGACCGCGACACGATCCGGGGCGAACGCTTCGCGGCGGCGGCGGACTTCTTTTGGATGGCCGACATCGCCCGCATCCTGCGCGCCGAACTTGGGCCGAAGGCGGCGAAGATACCGACCCGCAGGATGCCCGATTTCGTGCTCAAGATCATGGCGCTGTTCTCCAGCGAGATCCGCCAGGTTTCGGGCGAGGTGGGCAAGCGCAAGGTGGTGAGCGGCGCGCACGCGAAGGACGTGCTGGGCTGGACCACCATTCCCGGCAAGCAGACCATCGTCGATACCGCCAACAGCCTGATCCAGCACGGCATCGTGCGGACGTGATCGCTTGACCTTGCTCGGGCGCGCAGCCTAACCGCGGGCCAAGTCCGCAGGGAGAGCATATGTCAGCCAATATCGCCGAACTCGAACGCCGCCGCGAGGCTGCCCGGATGGGCGGCGGGCAGAAGCGGATCGACGCGCAGCATGCCAAGGGCAAGCTGACCGCGCGCGAACGGCTCGACGTGCTGTTGGACGAAGGCAGCTTCGAGGAACTCGACGCCTACGTCGAGCACGACTGCGTCGATTTCGGGATGCAGGACCAGAAGATCCCCGGTGACGGCGTGGTCACCGGTTCGGGCACCATAAATGGCCGGCTGGTGTTCGTGTTCAGCCAAGATTTCACGGTATTCGGCGGCTCGCTGTCGAAGCGGCACGCGGAGAAGATCTGCAAGGTGATGGACAGCGCGATGAAGGTCGGCGCGCCGGTGATCGGCCTCAACGACAGCGGCGGCGCGCGCATTCAGGAAGGCGTCGCGTCGCTCGGTGGTTATGCCGAGGTGTTCCAGCGCAACGTGCTCGCGAGCGGCGTAGTGCCGCAGATCAGCCTCATCATGGGGCCTTGTGCTGGCGGGGCGGTGTACAGCCCCGCGATGACCGACTTCATCTTCATGGTGAAGGATTCCAGCTACATGTTCGTCACCGGCCCCGACGTGGTGAAGACGGTGACCAACGAGGTCGTCACGCAGGAGGAACTGGGCGGGGCGGTGACCCACACCACCAAGACCAGCGTGGCGGACGTCTCGTTCGAGAACGACATCGAGGCGCTGCTGGCGACCCGCGCGTTCTTCGATTTCCTCCCGCTGTCGAACCGCGAGACCGTGCCGGAGCGGCCTACCGACGACCCATGGGACCGGCTGGAGGACAGCCTCGACACCCTGATCCCGGCGAACGCCAACCAGCCCTACGACATGCACGAGGTGATCCGGAAGGTGCTCGACGAGGGCGACTTCTTCGAAGTCCAGCCGGCGCACGCGGGCAATATCCTGTGCGGTTTCGGCCGGATCGAGGGGCGGACGGTGGGCGTGGTCGCGAACCAGCCGATGGTGCTGGCGGGCGTGCTCGACATCAATTCGTCGAAGAAGGCCGCGCGCTTCGTGCGCTTCTGCGATGCGTTCGAGATCCCGATCCTGACCTTTGTCGACGTGCCCGGCTTCCTTCCGGGGACGAGCCAAGAGCACAACGGCATCATCAAGCACGGCGCGAAGCTGCTGTTCGCCTATGCCGAGGCGACCGTGCCCAAGATCACCGTGATCACCCGCAAGGCCTACGGCGGCGCCTACGACGTGATGGCCTCCAAGCACCTGCGCGGCGACCTCAACTACGCCTGGCCCACCGCCGAGATCGCCGTGATGGGCGCCAAGGGCGCGGTGGAGATCATCTTCCGCGGCATGAGCGCCGAGGAGCAGGCGGAGAAGACCCGCGAATACGAGGAGCGCTTCGCCAACCCCTTCGTGGCGGCGCAGCGGGGTTACATTGACGAGGTGATCTACCCGCACTCGACCCGGCGGAGGATTGCCTTGGGGCTGCGGAAGCTACGCGGGAAGGTGCTCGAGAACCCGTGGAAGAAGCATGACAATATTCCGTTGTGACCGAGGACTCGATTGGCCAGGGGATTAATCATGGATGCAAATCGAAAGCTCGACAAAGAGATCCGTTTCCACATTCGGCGTGGGGCAATTACAAGCGAGCAGCGCGAGAAAATCGCCGAACACTACGGGGTAGAAGCTCTCGAAGTGAAAAACCGGATAGACGAGATCAGGCGTGGCGACGATAAGGAGGTGTCAACTCCGACGACCATTAGCCATGACGGGCTGCAACCGTACCAGCGCGTAGGTAATTTCCTCTCAAACGCTTTTCTTTCTGCCGTCGCAATTTCGATCATCATCCTGCTTTTAGCTGTGATTTTTGCGGGTCTAAAATGAAACTGGGCCGTCTCAACCACATCGGCGTCGCGACGCCCTCGATCTCGGACAGCGTGGCCTTTTACCGCGAGGTGATGGGGGCGACGTCGATCACCGAGCCCTTCGACCTGCCCGAGCAGGGGGTGAAGGTCTGCTTCGTCGATACGCCCGGCCATGATGGCACTGCGGGCACCCAGATCGAGCTGATCGAGCCGTTGGGGCCGGACAGCACGCTCACCGGCTTCCTCGCCAAGAACCCGGCGGGAGGACAGCATCACCTCTGCTACGAGGTCGAGGATATCGCGGAGGCGCGCGCGTGGTTCGAGGGGCTGGGCAAGCGCATCCTCGGCCGCACCCGCGTCGGCGCGCACGGCACGCCGATCTTCTTCCTCCACCCCAAGGACATGATGGGCCAGCTGACCGAGATCATGGAAACGCCGAAGGATGGCCACTAGTTGTCATCCCAGCGAAAGCCGGGATCGCCGGCCGGTCGCGCGGCATCGAGAGCGATGCCAGCTTTCGCTGGCATGACGAATGCGGAGAATGCCGATGATCTTTTACGACAGCCCGAACCCCGCGCCTAACCCGCGCCGGGTGCGCATCTTCGCGGCGGAGAAGGGCATCGAGCTCCCGAGCCGGGAAGTCTCGATCCCGAAGCGCGAGCAGAAATCGCCCGAGTTCATAGCGAAGAACCCGCGCGGGCAGACCCCGGCGCTCGAACTCGACGATGGCACTGTGATCGCAGAGAGCGTCGCGATCTGCCGCTATCTCGAAGCGCTGCACCCCCAGCCGCCGCTGTTCGGCACGACCCCTACCGAGGTTGCGCTGGTCGAGATGTGGAGCCGACGGGTCGAGATGATCGCGATGAGCCCGATCGGCGCGGTGTGGGTCCATACCCACCGGTTCACCTCCGCGCTGCCCGGCCGCAATACCGAGTGGGGCGAGGCGAACCGGCCGCGGGTGGCCGATGCCTTCGCGTTCTTCGACCGCAGCCTCGAGAACAGCGAATACCTCGCGGGCGATCGCTTCACGATGGCCGACATCCTGCTGCTGACGACGGTCGATTTCGCGACCTTCGTGGGCTGCGGGCCGGGGCCCGAGAACGGCGCGCTGCTGCGCTGGCACGAGACCGTCAGCGCCCGCCCCAGCGCCGCCGCCTGACGGGGCTTCCCGCGGGCACTTCTTAAGCGTATCCTACCTGTCGCTACGAGCTTGGGAGAGCGGCGATGGAGTGGACCCCGATGGCGGACAAGGTCGGCGCGGAAGCGACCGGCGTTGACCTGGCGACGATCGACGGCGAGGAGTTGGAGGCGCTGAAGGCGCTCGTCCACGACCGCGGCGTCGTCGTGCTGCGCGATCAGACGCTCACCCCCGAACAGCACATCGTGCTCGCCGAACGGTGGGGCGGGATCGACATCAACAACTATTTCCCGCTGCAGGACGAATACCCCCAGATCGCCATCGTGCGGAAGGGCGCGGACCAGCAGACCAACATCGGCGGCGCATGGCACACCGACCATTCGTACGACCAGGTGCCGGCGATGGGTTCGATTCTCGTCGCGCGCACGCTGCCGCCGTCGGGCGGGGACACGCTGTTTGCGCACATGGGTGCCGCCTACGACGCGCTGGACGAGGAAACCAAGGCCGAGATCGAGGACCTCAAGGCGTTCCACACCGCCGATCACGTGTACAAGGAGGGCGGCATCTACGCCCACACCGACCAGGGCAAGGACCTGCGCGGGCAGGACGTGGAGACCGGCGCGGTGCACCCGGTGGTGATCCGCCATCCGCAGACGGGGCGCCGCCTGCTCTACGTCAACGGCAGCTTCACGATCAACTTCGTCGGGCAAAGCCGCGAGGAGAGCCTGCCGCTGCTCCAGCGGCTGCTCGCCGCCGCGCTGACCGACGACAACCAGTGCCGCGTCGAATGGAAGCCCGGCACCGTGGCAATCTGGGACAACCGGACGACCTGGCACAACGCGATGAACGATTACCACGGCCACGCGCGCGAGATGCACCGCATCACGCTGAGCGGCGACGCGCTGGCGGCCTAGCCCCCGGCCTTCGGGCGGCAGGAATAGACCAGCCGCTCGGTCGGCTGCGCGGGGAGGAGGGCGGTGACGCCCGATTGCAGCTCGCCCAACTTCGCGGCGGCCCCGTCCGCCCCGCACACCGGCGCCTTGTAGGCGGCACGTGCCGCCCGGGCCTTCGCCATCGCGCTCTGCGACAGGGGATAGCGGTCGGTGCGGAAGATGCGGCTGGCCGGATCGAAGGCGTTGACCGATACGGTATCCTCGTCGTTCGGCACGAACAGCCGGGTCCAGCGACCGCCCGCGAAACCGTATTGCGTGCGCCCATTCACGCAGCCGTCGGCCTGCCAGCCGAAGTCCATGTCCTGCGGGGGCTGCCCGACCACGCGGCTGCGCTCGGTCTGGAGCGAGCAGGTGAGTTCGCCCGCCGGGGCCGCCGTGGCCGGACCGTCGCCGGGCGCATCCTCGCCGGCATTTGCCTCTGCCAGACGGTCGGCGACCCGGCGGTCGATTGCATCGAGGCCGGGGCGGGTGAACCACACCGCCAGCGCCGCTACGGCGAGCGCCGCCGATGCCGCGCCGGCGATCCGCATCGCCTTGCCGCCGTCGTCGCGAGTGCGCAGGTTCCAGGCGGCGAACCCGGTGCCCATTGCCGCGAGCAGCAGCAGTCCGGCAAGCGCCATTGCGTTCTCGCGGTCCTCCATCACCGACAGCTGCGCCTGCACCTGCGCGCGCTCGCGAACGGTCCGCTCGGCTTCGGCGCGCCCCTCCAGCCGCGCGCGGGCGGCGGCCTGTTCGGCGCTCGTCCGCTCGCGTTCGGCAGCGTCGAGCTGCGCGAGGCTGCGGCACGGCAGCGCGTTGACCGCGGGCTCGATGCCGTTCGCTTTCAGAAACGGCAGCAGTTCGCGGTCGCTGACGGCGAAGGAGAACTCCGCGTCGGCCCCGTCGTCGGACGTGGTGCCGAAGCTGTTGACCCCGAGCACCCGCCCGCATCCGTCGAGCAGGGGCCCGCCCGAGTTGCCGCGGGCGATGGCGGCGGTGTGGAGGATGGTGTCGAGGTCGCGGCTCGGCCGGCTGCCGCTCACGAAGCCGCGGCTCTTCACCGGCGGCTGGGGGCGGAACAAGTCGGCGAGGTCAAGTCCCTGCGCCCGGTCGACGTTCATCGGATAGCCGACCGCGGCCACCTCGTCCCCGTCGGTGGGCGCGCTTCCGGCCAGCGTCAGCCGGGGCAACCGCAGCGTGCCGGTGATCTCCAGCAGGGCGAGGTCCTTGGCCGACCCTACCGCGACCACCTTCGCATATTCGGCCGCCTCGCCGTCGGGCGGGACGACCGCGATGCGCAAGGTGTCGTCCTGCAGCACCTGGCGCACGACGTGATCGTTGGTGACGATCATCGAAGGGGTGACCGCGAACCCGGTGCCGTGGCCGATGGGGAACACCCGGTCGCCGTCTGTGCCCACGATCACCACGCGCACAACGCCCCGGGCGGCGGCGGCGATGTCGGCAGGCTCGGGCCGGGCGGCCGAGGGCATGGCGAGCGCCGCAAGCGCGGCAAAGAGGATGATCAGGCGGTGCATTGCCGCGTGCTTGTGGCGCGCGGCGACATTGACCGCAAGCCGCGGGACGCGCGCGTCGCCGTGCCGGTGTATCTGGCCAGCCGACTTCGCATCGGCCAGAAGGAACCCGAGCCATGGACACCGCGACTCTCACCGACGACGACCGCTGGCGCATCGCGCTGGCAAAGGATCGGCGATTCGACGAGCAGTTCGTGACCGGCGTGCATTCGACCGGCATCTACTGCCGCCCCAGCTGCGCCGCGCGGCCGCCCTTGCGCCGGAACGTGCGCTTCTATGCTTCGCCTGCCGAAGCCGAGGCGGCGGGTCTTCGCGCGTGCCTGCGCTGCAAGCCCGGCGACGTCGCGCGAGACGAGGCCGCGGTGCGCGCCGCGATCGACGAGATCCGCAGCCACGACGATGCACCCAGCCTCGCGGGGCTGGCTGCGCTGACCGGATATTCGGCGAGCCATTTCCAGCGGATCTTTACCCGGATCACCGGCCTCTCGCCCGCGGCCTACGCGCGGGCTTTGCGCGAAGAGCGGGCGCGGGCGACGCTGTCGGGCGCGGCGCGGGTGAGCGATGCGATCTACGATGCGGGCTATTCCGGCCCGGGCCGGTTCTACGAGGCGATGGAGGGCAAGATGGGCATGGCACCGAGTGCGTGGCGAGGCGGCGGCCGGGGCGAAACGATCCACTGGGCGGTCGCCCCAACCACGCTCGGCCCGATGCTGGTGGCCGCCACGGCCAGGGGTGTGTGCCGTCTCTCGTTCGGCGAAGGACGGGCGGAGCTCGAAGCGCGCTTCCCCCACGCCCAACTGGTCGAGGGCGGGGCGGAGTTCGAGGCCCTGCTCGCCGATGTCGTCGCATCGGTGGAGAGCCCCGGCGAGTTCTCGCACATCCCGCTCGACGTGCAGGGCACCGCGTTCCAGGAACGCTGCTGGCAGGTCCTGCGCGCGATCCCACCAGGCGAAACGCGCACGTATGCCGAAATCGCCGCGGCGGCCGGCAACCCGAAGGCCGTGCGCGCGGCCGGGAGCGCCAACGCGCGCAACAACGTCGCGGTGCTGATCCCCTGCCACCGCGTCATCCGCACCGGCGGCGATCTCGGCGGCTACGCCTACGGCCTTGACATCAAGCGCGAACTGCTGAAGCGCGAGAGCGGGCGATAGCACAGCCCGCGATTGACAGGGTGACGGTTCACGTGGCCCAAGGCGTCCCGATGGATGACGCTGCCGCTCCCGCCGACTCGACCGATCCGTTTTGGAAGCGGGTGTGGCAGTTTCCGCTCGTTGCGATGATGGCTGCGTTGTTTGGGCTAGCAGTCGTCTTCGCAACCCTGACGCTCGTGTTGAGCGTCGCCTTCGCGGGCCTGGCGCCGACGGGCGTGCAGATCGTCAACGGGCTGGCGGTCCCGGTCGTGACCGTCGTTTTTGCCAAAGTCGTGCTGACGCGGTTGGGCGAGCGGCCGCGCGACGAGTTCGCGTTCCCCGGTGCTGTTCGCCAGGTCGCGATCGGCTTGGCCGGATCGGCGGCGTTGATAAGCGCGATCGTCGGCGTCGTGGCATTGCTGGGCGGCTATCGCCTGGTCGGGTGGGGCGGGGCGACTTCGTGGCCACTGCTGATCTTTGTGGCCGGTCTGCAGGCCGGGTTCCTGGAGGAGCTGCTGTTTCGCGGCATCCTGTTTCGCTTCCTCGAGGATTTCGGCGGCAGCTGGTTCGCGCTGGCGCTCACTTCGGCGCTGTTCGGGGCCGTCCACCTCAGCAATCCCAACGCCACGGCGGTCGGTGCGATTGGCATCGCGGTGTCTGCCGGGTTGCTGCTTGGCGGTTCGTACATGCTCACCCGGTCGCTGTGGCTGCCGGTGGCGCTCCACGCCGGGTGGAACATGACGCAGGGAATGGTGTGGGACGTGCCCGTATCGGGCAACCCGGTGGACGGCATCGTCGAAGCGCATCCGGCCGGTTCCGTCCTGGTGTCGGGCGGCGCGTTCGGGGTGGAGGCTTCGGTAGTGGCGATGGTGCTCGCCGGGGCTGCGGGCGCATGGCTGATCGTGCTGGCCGCGCGCAGGGGCGAACCGATGCGGCCATTGTGGGTGCGCCGCCGGCTGCAGCGAGAAGGGGCCCCGGTACCCGTCGAAGTCCCCGCCGCCTAGTCGATCCACCTAGTCCGGGGCCTAGTCCAGCTTGGGCGTCATTCCGGGCTCGCACTTCGCCATCGCGCGCTGGTAGGCCGGGCGTTCGCCGATGCGCTTCAGCCATGCCTTCAGGTTCGGCATGCCGTCCACCGACTGCCCGCTCATCGCGCGGCTCGTGGTGAGCTGGAAACCCATCATGATGTCCGCCGTGGTGAGGCGGCGCCCGCCGAAGTAGTCCGCTTCACCCAGCCGGTGTTCGATGATTGCGTAGCTTTTCGCCAGCCGATCGGCGACGAACGGGGGGATCTGCCCGCCTTCGGCCATGCGCCCCGCGACCAGCGTCATCAACCCGTTGGTCATGAAGGTCGCGTTCGCCCAGTGGTAGAAGAACAGGTGGTCGGCGAAATCCGGATCGTCCGCACCGGGGACGAGATCGGTGCCGGGCGCGTGCATCGCCACGATCCAGTCCATGATCGCGCCGCTTTCGCCCAATGTCAGGTCGCCGTCGGTGATGACCGGCGCGATCCCCATAGGGTGCAGCGCCTTGTATTCGTCGGGGGCGAGATTGTTGTCGGTCCGCCGGGTATATAGCTTGAGATCGTAGTCGAGGCCCAGTTCCTCGCAGAGCCAGACGATGCGTTCGGACTGCGACAGGCGCAGGTGGTGGACGGTGAGCATGGTCAGTCTCCCTCGGATCGCGCCCACCCTTCGCGGGCAGGCTCCAGACCTTGCAGGATCGCTTCGGCACTGTCGAGGTACTCGGCCCGGCGGTCGTCGCTCATCCGGTCCCAGGTGGAATAGATGCGGCCAATGCGGTGGTTCTTCTCCAGCGCCGCGCGGTTGCGGTCCATGAAATGCCAGTACAGCGGGTTGAATGGGCAAGCCCCTTCGCCGGTTTTCACGTTCGGCGAATAGGCGCACTTGCCACAGTAATCGGACATCTTGTTGATGTAGTTGCCGCTGGCCGCATAGGGCTTGGTGGCGAGCTTCCCGCCGTCGGCATAGAGGATCATCGCGGCGACGTTGGGCAGTTCCACCCATTCGTAGGCATCGGCATAGACCACCAGGTACCAGTCGGCGACTTGCTGCGGATCGAACCCGGCGATCAGCGCGAAGTTGCCGAGCACCATCAGCCGCTGGATATGATGCGCGTGCGCGTTGTCGCGGGTGGAGCGGATGCAGTCGGCCACGCAGCGCATGTCGGTCTCCCCGGTCCAGTAGAACTCGGGCAGCGGGCGGTGCGCGCCCATCGCGTTCGCCTCGGCAAGGGCGGGCATCTGGTGCCAGTAGAACCCGCGGATGTACTCGCGCCAACCAACAATCTGGCGGATGAAGCCCTCGACCGAATTCAGCGGCGCGTCGCCCGCATCGTAGGCCGCTTCAGCGCGGCGGCACAGTTCGAGCGGATCGAGCAGGCCGAGGTTGATGCTTGTCGACAGCAGCGAATGCCACAGCTGGTCCGCCCCGTGGACCATCGCGTCCTCGTAGTCGCCGAACTTGCCGAGGCGCCTTGCGAGAAAGGCATCGGCCGCCTTTTCCGCCTGGTCGCGCGTCACCGGCCAGTCGAAATTGTCGAGCGAACCGAAGTGATCGCCAAACCGGTCCTCCACCAGCGCGATGACCTCGGCGGTGGTGTCGTCCGGTTCGAAGCGCGGGCGTTCGGGCGCGACCATCTCGCCTTTGGGCGGCTTGCGGTTCTCCTTGTCGTAATTCCAGGCGCCGCCCGCGGGCTTGCCGTCCGCCGTCATCAGCAGCCCGGTCTTGCGGCGTATCTCGCGATAGAAGTACTCCATCGTCAGGTGATCGCGCCCGTCGGCCCAGTCGGCGAACTCCGCTATCGAGCAGACGAAGCGGTCGTCGGGCAGGATTTCGACCGGGCAGGCCAGCTTGTCGGCCCACTCGTCCATCGCGGCGCGGACCCGCCATTCGCCGGGTTCGACGACCCGTACCCGCTCGGGCTCATGCCGCTCGACCGCGCGCACGACCTCGCCGGTGAACGATCCGGCGTTGTCGGGATCGTCCAGCCTGACGTAATCGACCGTCCAGCCGTCCGCCTCCAGCTCGGCGGCGAAGTGGCGCATCGCGGAAAAGATCAGCACGATCTTCGCCTTGTGATGCTTCACGTACGTCGCCTCGTCCCACACCTCCATCATCAGGACGACGGTATCGTCCTTCGTCATGCCCTTCAGCGAGGCGAGCGTATTGGTGAGCTGGTCGCCGAGGATCGGCACGAGGACGGGCGCGGTCATTGCCCGCTCAATGCGCGAAGATGCGAACTGTGCCGGAGGTCAGACGGAGCCGGGCGAGGTCAGCCGTCCCCGTCTTCCTCTTCGTCTCCAGACTTCAACGTCGGCTGAAGCTTCGATAGCAAGGGTTCCCGATCGCCGGCTTTCAGGTTCTCGACCAGCTTGCGATACCGTTCGGCACGCTTTCCGCTGTGCGGATCGTTCACGATCGGGCCGAGGATCATCAACGCTTCCTTGTCCCGATTTTCCGTGAGCAGCTGGTGAGCCAGCGCCATGCGGATACCGGGATCGAAAGGCGCCAAGTCGTATGACCGGTCGAGCGCGATCAGCGCGTCCTCGGGCGCGGTCTCGTTCGCATAGGCGTACGTCAGGTAGTACCCCGATAGCGCTTGCGGTTCGTTCGGATCGATATTGTTCGCCGCGACGTAGTGCTGGCGTGCGACCTTGAACTGCGCCGGATCGGTCTTGGCCTTCTCCAGCGCGATCATGGCCTTGTAGAGATGCGCATCGACCGCCGCCGGGTCCAACTGGAGCATCCGATCCGCGATGGCGCTCGACCGGTCGTAGTTTTTCGCATCGAACTCCGCCTCGACCGCCGCGCGAAGCACCGCGATGCTCTCGGGGTACCGTGTCACGAGCTCCCGCGCAGGGTCGACTAGGGCCCGCGCGGAACTCTCGTTCACACCGCGTGAGGAGCGGATGTGCAGGTCCATCTGCGCCGCTTGCGCTTCCGTGAGCGGCCGGACGTCGACCCGGGGCGGCTGATAATTCGCATAGGTGACCGCGATGGCGCGGGCGCGGCCGTTCCGGTATGCTTCGAGATCCTTCTGGAGGGCGGACAGGTCGCCGAATGCCTTCTCTGCCGCGGGAAGGTTTTCCTCGCCGGCATTGATGCGCTTTAGGTAGTCGGCCAGTTGACCCTTTCGCGAAGGTTCGAACGTCAGGTAACTCACGGCCATCCAGCCGTAAGCGTACTGCTTCATGGCCATGTAGTAGTCCATCTCGCGCGGCGGATCGAACAGCTTGCGGACGTCGATCGTCAGTTCGCGCAAGGCGCTGGCGCGGTGCTTCGGGGGCTCGCCCAGGTTGAAGCCGTTTTCGGTCAGGTTCAGGGTGCCGAACAGTTCGGCAAATCCCTCGACGTACCAGAACGGGTAGGCCGCCGCCGCATGCTGGAACATGAAGTAGTGCGTGTATTCGTGGAACAGAACCTTGCCGGGATCGAGGTCGCCTTCGACGACCCGCGTCCCTATCCCGCCCCTGTCGCGGTCCTGCCGCAATGGGACGAACGCCACCGAACGGCCGGCACGCGGGATGAAGAAGCCGGCAACGCCGCTGCGGCTGTTGCCGTAGAGCGCGGCGATATCACGCGTCTCGCCGAACTGGTACACCGTCAGCTTGACGGCGTCGGGCAATTCCTTGCTCTCGGTGGACATGCCGCGGATCATGCGCAGCGCACCGTCCAGCCGCTCCATCTGCGTCGCGAGTTCACGGGCGTCCGACTCGCCTCCCGCCGAATAGACGATGAAATGATCGCTTTCGGCTTCGTACCAGTCGGTCGCTGCAAACGCTGGCGCGGCGATTGCTGTCGCAAGCAAAGCAATGGCGTGTCTGATCATGTCGGCAACCCCCTTCGAATATCCCGCCGGTCGAATTGCATAGTTCGATCCGAATTCAAACCCTACCGTACGCGTGGAAGAACCTAGACGAAACTGTACGGGTCGATGTCGACCGTTACCCGCACGCCTTGGGGGAATTTCAGCGCGCCGAGCCAGTCGCGGATCACGTCCTGCACCTGTGCGCTGCGGCGGGCGTTCAGGAGCAGGCGGTAGCGGTAGCGGTTCCTCAGCAACGCGAGGGGGGCGGGGGCGGGGCCGAGAATGTGGACGTCCTCCACCCGGGGTCGCGTATCGCCGATGCGGTTGGCGGCCTCGCGCGCCTCTGCTTCGTCCTCGCTCGAGACGATGATCGCGGCCCAGCGGCCGAAGGGCGGGGCACCGGCGTGGCGGCGGGCCTCGGTCTCCGCGTCGTAGAACGCGTCCCGGTCGCCCGCAGCGAGCGCGGCGATGACGGGGGCGGTGGGGTGACGGGTCTGGATCAGGACCTCGCCCGGTTTCTCGCCCCGGCCCGCGCGTCCCGAAACCTGCGCGACCTGTTGGTAGGTCCGCTCAGCCGCGCGCAGGTCGCCGCCTTCTAGCCCGAGGTCGGCATCGACGACGCCCACCAGCGTCAGTTCGGGAAAGTGGAACCCCTTGGTGACAAGCTGCGTGCCGACGATGACGTCGATCGCACCGCCTTCCGCCTGCGCGATGAATTCCGCCGCCTTGTCGGGCGAATTGACCGTGTCGCTGGTGACGACCGCGACGCGCGCATCTGGAAGGATCTCGGCTACCTCGTCGGCAATCCGCTCCACCCCGGGCCCGCACGCGACGAGACAGTCGAGCTCGCCGCATTCCGGGCAGGCGGGCGGGGGCGGGGTCTCGTGCCCGCAGTGATGGCAGGCGAGCCGCTGCGAAAAGCGGTGCTCGACCAGCCACGCGCTGCAGTTCGGGCATTCGAACCGGAAGCCGCAGTTCCGGCACAGCGTCAGCGGGGCATAGCCGCGGCGGTTGAGGAACAGGAGCGACTGCTCGCCGCGTGCCAGCCGTTCCTCCATCTGCGCGACCAGCCGCGGGGCGAGCCAGCGGCCGCGTTCGGGTTTCTCTTCAGTGAGGTCGATCGTGTCGATCGCGGGCAGCCGCGCGCCGCCGTAGCGGTCCTCCAGCACCAGCCGCTCGTACACCCCGCTCTCGGCCATCTGCAGGCTTTCGAGCGCGGGTGTGGCGCTGGCGAGCACCACCGGGATGCGTTCGAACCGCGCGCGCATGACCGCCACGTCGCGCGCGTTATAGCGCACGCCGTCGTCCTGCTTGAAGCTGATCTCGTGCGCTTCGTCGACGACGATGAGGCCGAGGTTGGCATAGGGGAGGAACAACGCCGAGCGCGCACCCACGACGACCTGGGCTTCCCCCGCCGCGATCGAGCGCCAGGCGCGGCGGCGCTCGGTCGATTTCAGCGAGCTGTGCCAGACGATCGGCGGCGCGCCGAACCGGTCCTCGAACCGGCGCAGGAAGGCCTCGGTCAGCGCGATCTCGGGCAGCAGGACCAGCGTCTGCCGCCCCATCTCGAGCGCGCGAGCGACCGCTTCCAGGTAGACCTCGGTCTTGCCGGAACCGGTCACGCCGTCGAGCAGGAACGGGGCGAAGCTGCGCGCCTCGACCGCCGCGACGAAGCGCGCCGACACCTCGGCCTGCGCGGGGCTGAGTTCGGGCACCGCGAAGTCCGCGCGCGCCGGGGGGTAGGGCCGGTCGCAATCGACCAGCACCGGCTCCAGCACGCCCTGGTTGACGAGCCCGCGCAGCACGCCTTCGCTGACCCCGGCGATCCCGGCGAGTTCGCGGATGGTGGCCTGCTCCCCCTCCAGCGCGTCGATCGCCGCCTGGCGCTGGGGCGTCATCCGCTCGGGCGCGCCGCCGGTCAGCCGGTATTCGGTGGTGGTCGAGGGGCCGCGCAATGCACCGCCCGACGCCAGCACCATCCGCGCCACCGCGGCAAGCGGTGCACAGTAGTAGTCCGCCGTCCACTCGATCAGGCGCCGCAGTTCGGCGCGCAGCGGCGGGACCGGCAGCACGTCGACCAGCGGGCGCAATTTCTCGGCCGGAACCTCGCTTGCGGGCAGCCGTTCCGCCTCCCAGACGATCCCGACGATCTGGCGAGGGCCCAGTGGCGCGACGACGACCGACCCCGGTCCGACGCGCATCCCTTCCGGAACGCGGTAGTCGAGCGGGCCGAGCGCGGCGTTGAATATGACCAGTCGTGCGCGGTTCATGTTTCGTGGCCCATATGGGCGCCGCCGGGGTGGGGCGGCAAGGATAGGAGCCTTCCTATGACCGAATTTACCGATACCCCGTCCATCTTTCACCGCCGCTCGTTCCTCGCCGGCATCGGCCTCGCCGGCGGCGCGCTCGTGCTGCCCGCTTGCACGACCGGGTTCGGCGGGCCGCTCAGCTTTACCGACGCGATCGCGCGCTTGCTGTTCATGTCGACCGGTCGCGCGTTCGACCGGATGACGTCGCAGGGCGGTTTCTGGGACCAGCAGGTCGCCGCGATCGGGCTTGAGAACGTGCTCGGCGTGCGCGGGGGCACGCTCGGCCGGATCCTCACCTCGGGCCTGTTCAAGGACCGGCTCGCGAACGCCCTCGCACCGGTGGCCTTCGATGCTGCGCAGCGCGCCGCCCCCGTGGTCGCCGATACCGTGCGCACGATCGGGTTCGCCAACGCGGTGGAACTCATCCGCGGCGGCCCGCGCTCTGCCACCAGTTACCTGCGCGGCGAGATGGGCGGCCGCCTGATCGACGCCATGCTGCCGGGCGTCGGGCAGGGCCTGCGCGTCGCGAGCGATCCCCTGGTGGGGCAGGCGCTGGCGGCGCTCTCGGGCGTCGACATCCCGCAGGTCGCGCGGACCTTCACCGGGCGCGTGGACGACGTGATCTGGAACCAGATCGGGACAGAAGAGGAATTCATCCGCGCCAATCCGCAGAGCACCAACGATCCGCTGATCATGGGCGTGTTCGGCGCGGCGCGGACGTTTTAGGCAGCGGTCTAGCCGGTGGCGAACCCACCGGCTAAGGCTTTGCGGGAATCGCCCCTTTTCCCAGAGAGCCCGCCGCCATGAAATTCTTCGCCGACACCGCCGAGATCGCCGACATTCGCGACCTGAATGACGCGGGGCTGCTCGACGGCGTAACCACCAACCCCTCGCTGATCGCAAAATCCGGCCGCAATTTCATGGAGGTTACGAAGGAAATCTGCGATCTCGTCGAAGGGCCGGTGAGCGCCGAAGTGGTCGCGCTCGATCACGCGACGATGATGAAGGAGGCCGAAGTCCTGCGGAAGATCGCGGACAACGTCTGCATCAAGGTGCCGCTGACGATCGACGGGCTGAAGACCTGCCGCGCGCTGACGAACGACGGCACGATGGTCAACGTAACGCTGTGCTTTTCCGCCAACCAGGCGCTGCTCGCGGCGAAGGCCGGGGCGACATTCGTGTCGCCCTTCGTCGGCCGGCACGACGACAACGGGTTCGACGGGATGGACCTCATCCGCGACATCAGGCTCATCTACGACAACTATGATTTCCGGACCGAAATCCTTGTCGCCAGCGTGCGCCACGTGGTCCATGTGCTCGAAAGCGCGCGGATCGGAGCCGACGTGATGACCGCGCCGCCCAAGGTCATCAAGAGCCTCGCGAACCACGTGCTGACCGACAAGGGGATCGAAGGCTTCATGGCCGACTGGGCCAAGACCGGCCAGTCGATCCTCTAGCCCCTTGGCCGATGAAACGCCTCTCGACCGCTTCAAGCATGCGCTGACTGGCGCATCCCGCGCGCTCGCGGAGGAGCCCGAGATCGAGATCGCATGGACCGCCGACGTGCCCGCGGCGCGGGGCAAGCAGTTGCGGGTGCCGCTGCCGGGCCGCAGCCTGCCGCCGGACCAGGCGCGGGAAGCGCGCGGGGTGGCCGACGGCTTCTCGCTCCGCCTACGGCACCACAATGAAGTGCTGCACCTGCGCGGCGCGCCGTCGGAACCGATCGCGCGCGCCGCATACGATATGGTCGAGACGGTCCGGTACGAAGCAATCGGATCGAACGATTACAGCGGGATACGCGCCAATCTTGATGCCGCGGTGGAACTGCGCACCGCGTCCGACCCTATCGCCCGCGCAACGCAGGCGAGCGATGTGCCGATGCCGACCGCACTCGGCCTGATCCTGCGCGAGAAATTGACCGGACAGCCCGTCCCCGAGCGCGCCCGCGCGGGTGTCGCGATGGTCCGCGACTGGATCGAGGAACGCGCGGGCGAGGATTTCGATGCGCTCGCCGGCAAGCTCGACGATCAGAAGGCCTTTCAGGGGCTTGCGCTCGAACTCTTGCGCCACCTCGAGATGACCCTGCCCGAGCAGCCGGACCAGCCGTCCGACGACAGCGAGGACGGCGATGAGCCCGAAGGCGAGCAGGAGGACGAGGGCGAGGACGACACCGAGGGGCAGGGCGACCCGCAGGCCACCGAGATGGCCGGCGAAATGGCCGAAGGCGAGGACGACGGCGACGGC
Organism: Tsuneonella amylolytica; assembly: GCF_003626915.1. Lineage (NCBI taxonomy): Bacteria > Pseudomonadati > Pseudomonadota > Alphaproteobacteria > Sphingomonadales > Erythrobacteraceae > Tsuneonella > Tsuneonella amylolytica. Next base: position 324,848 of record NZ_CP032570.1, on the reverse strand, counting down.
GAAACCGAGATGTCCGCCGACGAGGACATGGAGGGCGCCGACGAGGCGGACGAGGGCGAGGAAGGCATGATGCCGGTCCGCCCGAACCGCCCGTGGACCGACATTCCCGAAGGCTTCGACTACAAGGCGTGGACCACCCGCTTCGACGAAGTGATCGAAGCGCCCGAGCTGTGCGACAGCGAGGAACTCGATCGCCTGCGCGCCTACCTCGACAGCCAGCTCACCGGCCTGCAGGGCGTGGTCACGAGGCTCGCCAACCGCCTCCAGCGCCGACTGATGGCGCAGCAGAACCGCAGCTGGGACTTCGACCAGGAAGAGGGGTTGCTGGATGCCGCCCGTCTCGCCCGCGTGGTCATCAGCCCCGGCCACTCGCTGTCGTACAAGGTCGAACGCGACGTCGAGTTCAAGGATACGGTCGTCACGCTGTTGATCGACAACTCCGGTTCGATGCGCGGACGGCCGATCAGCATCGCGGCGATCAGCGCCGACATCCTCGGCCGCACGCTGGAACGCGTGGGCGTGAAGACCGAGGTATTGGGCTTCACCACCCGCGCGTGGAAGGGCGGGCAAAGCCGCGAGGCGTGGCTCGCCGACGGGAAGCCCGCACAACCGGGTCGTCTCAACGACTTGCGCCACATCGTTTACAAGAAGGCCGACGAACCGTGGCGCCGTGCGCGCCGCAATCTCGGCCTGATGATGCGCGAAGGCCTGCTCAAGGAAAACATCGACGGCGAGGCGCTGCTCTGGGCGCACGACCGCCTGCTCGCGCGCAGCGAGGATCGCCGCATTTTGATGGTGATCTCCGATGGCGCGCCGGTCGACGACAGCACGCTGAGCGTGAACAGCGCGGGCTACCTCGAACAGCACTTGAGGAAGGTGATCGACTGGATCGAGAAGCAGTCGCCGGTCCAGCTCGTCGCCATCGGCATTGGCCACGACGTGACCCGCTACTACAAGCGCGCGGTGACGATCATGGACGTCGAACAGCTGGGCGGCACGATCACCGAGCAACTCGCAGAACTGTTCGAGGTGGATTGATGAACGTTTCCGAAGCCGTCGCCAGCCGCCGCTCGATCAGAGCCTATCTCGACAAGCCGGTCGATCGCGCGCTGCTCGAGCGTATTCTCGAGAAAGCGCAGCGCTCCGCCTCGGGCGGAAACACGCAGCCGTGGCACGGGATCGTGCTGACCGGCGAACCGATGCAGCGCCTGGTCGCGCGCGTGGCGGAGGATCTGCCGAAAGGCCGCGCGGCGTTCGCGCCCGAGTATCACGTGTATCCGCCCGAACTCGACGGTGCCTACGAGCAGCGCCGCCGCGGGGTGGGCGAGGACATGTACGGCGCGCTCCAGATCCCGCGCGAGGACAAGGCGGCGCGGCTGATGTGGTTCGCCAACAACTTCCGGGCGTTCGGCGCGCCGGTGCTGCTGCTTGTCCACACGCCGAAATACATGGGCCCACCGCAGTGGTCGGACATCGGCATGTGGCTGCAGACGATCGCGCTGCTGCTGCGCGAGGAAGGTCTCGACTGCTGCTTCCAGGAGGCGTGGGCGGTCTATTCCCCGCAGATCCGCGAGGTTGTCCACATTCCCGAAGATCATACCTTCTTCTGCGGCGTCGCCATCGGCTGGGGCGACCGCGAGGCGGCCGTTAACACCTTCCCCGTCGCCCGTGCACCGCTGGACGAGGCGGTGCGCTGGGAAGGCTGGGATTGACCGGACGGGCGCAGCGGCTAACCCGCGCCGCATGACCGACCTCAAGCTCTTCAACTCGCTTACCCGCAGTCTCGAGACGTTCCAGCCGATCCATCCGGGCGAGGCGCGAGTCTATTCCTGCGGGCCGACGGTCTACAACTATCAGCATGTCGGCAACATGCGCGCCTACGTGTTCGCGGACACGCTGGGCCGGGTGCTGAGCTTCAAGGGGTACAAGCTTACCCACGTCATCAACATTACCGACGTCGGGCACCTCACCAGCGACGCCGACGCGGGCGATGACAAGATGGAAAAGGCCGCGGCCTCCGCGGGCAAATCGGCGTGGGACATCGCGGCGCACTACCAACAGGTGTTCGAGGCGGACCTGCGGCGGCTCAACATCCGCGAGGTGCAGCATCCGCGCGCAACCGACTACGTCGAACAGATGGTCGCGTGGAACGCGAGCATCGAGGGTAAGCATGCTTACCGGCTCGACGGCGGGCTGTACTTCGACGTTTCGACCGTGCCGGACTACGGCCGCCTCGCACGCGCGAGCACCGACGAGGGCGAGGGGCGGATCGAGACCGTCGAAGGCAAGCGCCATGCCGCCGACTTCGCGCTCTGGCGCACCACCCCGCCGGGCGAGACCCGCCAGATGGAATGGGATTCCCCCTGGGGCCGCGGCGCGCCGGGCTGGCACATCGAATGCAGCGTGATGAGCGCCGAACTCCTCGGCCACCCGTTCGACATCCACACCGGCGGGATCGACCACCGAGAAATTCACCACCCGAACGAGATCGCCCAAAACCAGGCGCATGCCTGCGGCCCCGACACCGGCGCGCGCATCTGGATGCACAACAACTTCCTCGTCGACCGGCGGGGGAAGATGAGCAAGTCCACCGGCGATTTCCTCACTCTGCAGGCGCTGGTCGATCGTGGCTACCACCCGCTCGCGTATCGGTTGCTGTGCCTGCAGGCGCATTACCGCAGCGAGCTCGAGTTCACCTGGGAAGGGCTGGGCGCGGCGCTGGTGCGGCTGAAGCGGCTGGTGATGGCTGTCGAGCGCGTCAAGGCCGCGCTGGCCGACGGCAAGCAACCGGAAGGCAGCTTCCCCCTCAGCGACGACGAGCGAGCGATCTTCGACGAGGCGATCGGCAACGATCTCAATACGCCCGAAGTGCTCACCGCCCTCGAAGCGGCGGTCGGCGCAAAGAAGGTGCCCGCGGCCAAGCGCATCCAGATCGTGCGCATAGCCGATGCGCTGCTCGGTCTCGACCTGCTGACGCTGACCCGCGAAGAGCTTCGCCTGAAGCCCGCCGACGCGCAGATCGCGGAAGACGAGATCGACCGCCTGATCGCCCGCCGCAAGGAGGCGCGCGCCGCGAAGGACTTCGCCGCCTCCGACGTGATCCGCGACGAACTCGCCGCGCGCGGGGTCGAGGTGATGGACGGCGATCCGCTGGGATGGGAGTGGAAGCTATGACGATCGCAGTCCTGTCGGCCCTCGTCCGCCCGCTGGTCGAACCGCACCTGCCGCCGGAGATCGAGCCGCGCTGGTTCACGTCGGTGGACGAGATGATGGCGCTCGCGCCCCAGGCCGAGATCGGCTGGTTCGATCTCGACCGCAAGGACGTGATGGTCGAGGCGATGAGGGCGGCGACCAGCCTCAAGTGGCTGAACTCGATCTACGCCGGGCTCGATTTCGCGCCGCTCGACCTTCTGGCGGAGCGGGGGGTGACGATCACCAACGGCGCGGGCATCAACGCGCTGACGATCTCCGAATACGTCGTAATGCTGATGCTGGTGCATGCCAAGGGATACCGCGACGTCGTGCGCGCGCAGGACCGTCACGAATGGCTCGCCGACAGCCCGGGGAAGATGGAACTCGCCGGCAGCCGCGCGCTGCTGCTCGGCATGGGCGCGATCGGCGGACTGGTGAAGACGCGGCTGGAGGCGTTAGAGGTCGAGGTCGTTCCGGTGCGCCGCACCCCCGGCGACGGCGAACTCGGCCCCGACGACTGGCGCGGCCGTCTCGGCGAGTTCGACTGGGTCATCCTCGCCGTGCCCGCCACTCCCGAGACCGACGGCATGATCGGTGCGGCGGAACTGGCGGCGATGAAGGACAGCGCCGTTCTGGTGAACATCGCGCGTGGGGCGGTGGTGGACCAGGAAGCGCTGGTGGCCGCGCTCGAAAAGAAGGCGATCGGCGGTGCGATGCTGGACGTAACCACGCCCGAACCGCTGCCCGCCGACCATGCGTTGTGGGATCTCGACACGGCCCACGTCACCATGCACCTTTCGGGCCGTGCGCAATCGAAGATGTTCGCCCGATCCGCCGAACGCTTCGTTGAGAACTGCCGCCGCTACGTGGCGGGCGAACCTCTCTCGCCGATCTTCGATCCGGCCCGCGGGTACTAGGCATCCTTCAGCAGCAGCAGCTCGCACGTCACCTTCATGCACGGTTCGGGTGCGAGGCGGTGATCGACGGCGGTTACGCGGGCTTCGGCCACGAGCTGGCCGGGGATGGTGAATTCGTGATCGGGGAGCTGTTCGATCAGCGTCTCCCCGGCGAGCGTGGCGGTTAGACCGTCGAAGCGCAGTTCGAACGTGTGGCGCGCGCCTTCGAAGGTCACGCTGGCCCACGGCCGTTCGGACTGCCGCAGGCAGACGGCGCGGCCGCTCGCCAGCTTTAGTAGCGCATCGCGCAGGTGACCGGCGGGGCCGCGCGGCATGGTGCGGGCGGGGCGGGTGTCCGGATCAGCCGGCATGGGCGGTTTCTCCATAAGTGTTCATGAAATGTTCCACACGGAAACTGAGCGCGGCCCGCGGTTCGCGCCCCATCCGCATGTCGAGGACGAGGCGGGGGTCGTTGGCGGCCAGCCGTCCGAACTTGGTTGCGGGCATGGCGTGCTCGCGCAGGAATTTCTCGATGGTGCGTATCAGCATGGGGTCTCCATGTGCGCCCGCAACGGGTGCGGGCGGCGACTCGTGTGGTGCGATCGAAGCACCTTGGAACCAGCCGAAATCCTACTTGTCTAGGAAAAATCCTACGTGTAGGAAGGAAGAATGGTAAACGCTTCTGACGACCCCGCGCGCGCCCGCCTTCTCGAACTGGCGCAGGGGCAGGGGGTCAGTCTTGCCGGCCTGTCCGAGATGATCGGTCGCAATTCCAGTTACTTGCAGCAGTTTATTCGCAAGGGTTCTCCACGCAAGCTGGAGGAAGGCGATCGCCGCAAGCTCGCTGGCTACTTCGGGGTGGGCGAATCGGAATTGGGCGGGGCGGACGATATCTCTGCCGGAACAGTCGGTGTTCCCCGAGCCGATTGGACCGAGGTCCCACGGCTGTCGATCGGCGCAGCAGCGGGTTCAGGCGCGCTCGCGGCGGACGAGCGGCCGTTCGATTCTTTCCGCTTCAGCCGTCGCTGGCTGCAGGAGCAGGGGCTTGCCACCGCCCAACTCTCGACGATCCGCGTGCAGGGGGATTCGATGGTCCCGACCCTGCATGACGGCGACGAGATCCTCGTGGATCGGACACAGCGTGGCTTGCGCGACGGGGTCCATGTCGTGCGTCTCGGCGATATGCTGATGGTCAAGCGCCTGGCGGCCGCAGGCCCCGGACGCGCGAGACTGCTCAGCGAAAACCCGGTTTATCCGCCTGTCGAAGTGGGCCTGGACGAACTCGAGATCATCGGCCGCGTGGTCTGGAAAAGCGGCAGGCTCTAGGTCCTGCTGCCTTCGGTCGAGCTTGCACATGCGCAGGAGGTGTTCTATCCTGCTACTACACCTGGAGGAATCGCATGGCCGACGCATATGGCGTAAATGGGATCGAAGGGCCGGTGCGAACGTGGCAATTCGGGCCGCGCTCGCGATCAATCTTCTGGCTGTCGTTCGCAGCCATCGGCGCGGTCGCGATCGGAGCGTTCCTTCAGGGGGCTTGGCTCGTGCAGGGACAGGAGTCGCCCTTCGTATACGAAGCGGGATCCTTGATCGCTGCAGGGGAACTGGAAAGTGTCCTCTACGATCCGTCGCTTCTCGGTTACGAAGGGGCTCCTCAAGTGAGCGACGAATTCCGCAACGCCCAAGGCCAAGTCTGTCGTCGATTTACCGATGATCAAGTCAGCGGCGTCGCCTGTCGAGTGGGTGGCGATTGGCGCGTAGAGGAGATGCGTCAGGACTGACCATAGCTTGGCGAGATATACCCGTTTGGCGGGTGATCGAACTCCAGCGCGACAGTTGCATTGCTGCGCATCTCGCGCCACCTGTCGTGCATGACCGATATGTCCGCCACTCCACCAATGAAAGCCGCGATCATTCCGGTGACGCCCTTGCAGCAGAACTGTTCGCTGATCTGGTGCACGAAGACGATGCGCGCGGCGCTGATCGATCCGGGCGGGGATCTCGACAAGCTGAAGCTCGGCGTCGAGCGGGCGGGGGTCACGCTCGAGAAAATCCTCGTCACCCACGGCCATCTGGACCACTGCGGGCAGGCGGGCATGCTGGCCGAGGAATTGGGCCTCGAGATCGAAGGGCCCCACGAGGCGGACCGTTTCTGGATCAGTCGGCTGGACGAGGATGGCGGCAAGTACGGGATGGAGGCCCGGGTCTTCGAACCCGACCGCTGGCTGGAGGATGGCGACACCGTGACCGTCGGCGAGCTGACGCTGGAGGTCATCCATTGCCCCGGCCACACCCCCGGCCATGTCGTGTTCTTCCACCGCCCGAGCCAGTTCGCGGTCGTCGGCGACGTGCTGTTCCAGGGCAGTATCGGCCGCACCGATTTTCCGATGGGCAACCACCAGGACCTCATCGACGCGATCACCCAGAAGCTCTGGCCGCTCGGCAACGACGTGACCTTCATCCCCGGCCACGGCCCGGTCAGCACCTTCGGGCGGGAGCGGCAGACCAATGCGTTCGTGAGCGATTATGCGTTGGAAGTAGTGCGCTAGATAGGTCGCTGGTTTGACACCTGAACCTAGCATATTGGGGAAAAAGCGCGATGGCATGGAAGAACAAAAAAAATCGAAATCGCATTCTGGCGAACGAAGAAGCGACTTCGCGGGGAGGATTTTGCACGCATCCTCCTTGCAATAACCCGTTGCCAACTGGCTTTCATTGGCATCACCGCGATCCGCTTACGAAAAATGCTACTATCGCATCGTTAATCCGGAGAGGCGCGTCGCGAGTGAAGCTCTCTGCCGAACTAACGCTTTGTGATCCGATGTGTCCGAAGTGCCATCTGGAAAATTACCACGGGCATTAGACTATTCACGATTTTTCGTTTCTCTATCCTACATTACCCCCAGCGCCACCAGCACCGCCACCACCGCCAACGCCAACTGCACCAGCATCGTCACGAGCGTCCCGACCATGCGCCCCTTGCCGAATGCGCCGCCGTCCATGCCGAGGCCGTGGGCCACGCGGCCGAGCATGTAGATCGCCGCCACCCACGCGAGCCACGGCTGGCCTTTTCCGGCGATCTCGATCGCCGCGATCAGGACCAGCACGAATGCGGTGTTCTCGACGAAGTTCAGCTGCGCGCGTATGCGGGCGGTCAGCGGTCCGCCGGCGCCGTCGTCGCCGATGGACACCTTGGTGCGGCCGCGCATCTGCCCCACGCGGATGCCGAGCCACAGGTTGATGATCGCCGCCGCAGCGGCCGAGGTCAGTGTTACCGGAAGGATCATGCCCCACTCCCCGAATGCGATCCGAATGGCGCGAGAGCTAGCACACCCGCGGCGACTTGCAACGCGCGGCATTTCGTCTATAGGCCGCGCCTTCCCGCCAAGGAGGGGTCCATATTGCGTGTGCGATCCGCATGGGTTGTGCGCGCCGGGACCTTCGCCTAGGGCGAACCCGCACAACGCACAGATATCAATACGGAACAGGTGCCACGATGGCCGTCCCCAAGAGAAAAGTTTCCCCGAGCCGCCGCGGCATGCGTCGCAGCCACGATTCGCTGAAGGTCGAGGCCTATCACGAATGCTCGAACTGCGGCGAGCTGAAGCGCCCGCACAACCTGTGCGCCCACTGCGGGCACTACAACGGCCGCGAAGTCGTCGCCGTCGGCCTCTGAGCCGGCTCAGGATAGTCCTGTCATGACCCTCCCGCGTATCGCCGTCGACGCGATGGGTGGGGACGAGGGCGTGCAGACCATGATCTCCGGCGCGGCACTTGCCCGCCGGCGGCACGACAAGTTCCAGTTCCTGCTGGTGGGTAACGAGACGCGGATCAAGGCCGCGCTCGACGCGCACCCCCAGTTGCGCGGCGCGAGCGAGATCCTTCACTGCGACGACGTGGTCGGCGGCGACGAGCAGCCGACCCGCGCGCTGCGCCGTGCCAAGACGACCAGCATGGGCCTTGCCGTCAATGCGGTGAAAAAGGGCGACGCCGGCGCCGCCGTCAGCGCGGGCAACACCGGCGCGCTGATGGCGATGAGCAAGCTGGCCCTGCGCACGATGCCCGGCATCGACCGGCCTGCGCTCGCCGCACTGCTGCCCAGCTTGGGCGAGACCGACGTCATCATGCTCGACCTCGGCGCCAACACCGAATGCGATGCGCGCAATCTCGTGCAGTTCGCGGTGATGGGCGCGGCCTATTCGCGCATCGTCACCGGCCGCGAGGAACCGCGCGTGCGGCTGCTCAACATTGGTACCGAAGAGATCAAAGGCACCGATGCGGTGCAGGAAGCCGCCCAGCGCCTGCGCGAGGCGAAGGGGCTGGCGCTGCAATTCGACGGGTTCATCGAAGCCGACAAGATCAACCGCGGCACCACCGATGTCGTCGTGTGCGACGGGTTTTCCGGCAATATCGCGCTGAAGGCGATCGAGGGAGCGGCGCGCTTCGTTACCGACCTGCTGCGCACCGCGTTCACCAGCAGCCTGCGATCGAAGATCGGCTTCCTCGTCAGCCGACCGGCGACCGAGTTGCTGAAGCACCATCTCGATCCCAACAACCACAACGGCGCGGTCTTTCTCGGCCTTAACGGCTTGGTCGTGAAGAGCCACGGCAGCGCAACCGCGGCGGGCGTGGCCAATGCGGTCACCGTCGCCGCGCGCCTGCTCGAGGACGACCTGACGCAGCGTATCGCGGCGGACCTCGCCCAGCTCGGCGGCAATGTAGGCGCGGTGCGCGCTCGCCAGCCGGCCACATCGGAGGTGTCCGCCAAGTGATCCGTTCGCTGATCGTCGGCAGCGGCTCGGCCCTGCCGAAGCGCGCCGTTCCCAACGCCGAACTGGCGCGGCAGGTCGACACCAGCGACGAATGGATCGTGGAGCGGACCGGCATCCGCAACCGCCATATCGCGGGCGAGGGCGAGACTACCGCCAGCCTCGCCGCCGAGGCCGCGACGAAGGCGCTCGAGGCGGCCGGGATCGCGGCGTCCGACATCGGCCTCATCGTGCTCGCCACGGCGACCCCCGACCAGACGTTTCCCGCCACCGCCACGAAAGTGCAGGACCTCATCGGCGCGCGCGGCGGCATCGCGTTCGATGTGGCGGCCGTATGCTCGGGCTTCCTCTACGCTCTGGCGACCGCCGATTCGATGCTGCGCGCCGGCATGGCGAAGCGGGCGCTGGTGATCGGGGCGGAGACCTTCAGCCGCATCCTCGACTGGGAAGACCGGACGACCTGCGTGCTGTTCGGCGACGGCGCGGGCGCGATCGTGCTGGAGGCGCGCGAGGTCGCGGACGAGGGTTTCGCCGGGCCGGGCGTGCTCTACAGCCAGCTCCACGCCGACGGGGCGCACAACGAACTGCTCTACGTCGATGGCGGCCCCTCGACCACGGGTACGGTCGGCAAGCTCCGCATGAAGGGCAAGGAAGTGTTCCGTCACGCGGTCACCAACCTTGCCGACGTTCTGCGCGCAGTGCTTGCGGAAACCGGTCTCTCGCCGCACGATGTCGACTGGGTGGTGCCGCACCAGGCCAACGCCCGCATCCTCGATGCGACGGCCCGCAAGCTGGGGCTGCCCGCGGAAAAGGTCATCGTCACCGTCGACCGCCACGCCAACACCTCGGCCGCGTCGGTGCCGCTCGCGTTCGACGTCGGCGTGCGCGACGGGCGGATCAAGCCGGGCGACCTCGTCGTGTTCGAGGCGATGGGAGGCGGGTTCACGTGGGGTGCCAGCGTCGTACGGATGTAGGAAAAGCCGCTTGTAACCCGTTGCGGTTGCCCGTGAAAAGGAATACCGCGTCTTCGAACTCGGGTCGCACCAACGTTCGGTAAAAGGAGGCGACGTGATGCGTTCGGTGGGCACGCTGACTCGCGCCGATTTGGCAGAAACAATCAACCGGAAGCTCGGCTTCAGCCGTGCGGAATCGCTCGAGATGGTGGAGGCGATCCTCAGCCACATGTGCGAAGCGATGGCGAAGGGCGAGAACGTCAAGATTTCCGGCTTCGGAACCTTCGTCCTGCGCGACAAGAAGGAACGCATCGGCCGCAACCCCAAGACCGGGGTCGAAGTGCCGATCACGCCGCGGAGGGTCATGACCTTCCGCGCCAGCCAGCTGCTCAAGGACAAGGTCGCGGGCAGCTAGAACCGCATGGGAGGCGCGCATGGTCGCCAGCTTCGACGACGGCAAGGATGACGGCGCGCTCCGCACGATCGGCGAGGTCGGCGAGGCGCTGGGCCTGAAGGCGCACGTGCTGCGGTACTGGGAGGGGCAATTCCCCCAGCTCCAGCCGATGAAGCGGAGCGGTGGGCGGCGCTACTACCGGCCCGAGGACGTGGCGCTGCTGCGCGAGATCGACCGCTTGGTGAACGCCGAGGGCTACACGCTGAAGGGCGCGAAGGCAGCGCTGGCCGATTTCCGCGCCGATGGCGACGGGGTGGCGAACGATACGGGCGCGGCGACCGAAGCACATTTTTCCGGATCGGCGGCGCCCCGGGTCATGGCGACCGACAACCGCGAGGCGATCGCGCGGCTGCGCGAAATTCGCACGACCCTGGCCGCCGCGCTGGAACGCTGAGCCTCTTCGGCGCCAGGCGACCGGCAGTAATCACCGCCGCAACCTTACCGGACATCCCCGCCGTGAGCGGCTTGATGCGCCAGCCCGCTTCGTCTAGCGCGGCCCCGTCAATCGGGGAGTAGCCCGCCGCGCGGACAGCGCGGTTCCACGCGTCAACACACTCGGCCGAGAGGTCGTGGCGCGATGGGGGCGGTTCAGCCGCCCGGACGAGACCGATGGCACTGCGCTTCCGCCCGGCCGGGCGGGAGGCGCTGTGCCGTCGTCGTATCGTTCGCCCGGCCCGGAGACGTTCTCTTGGAAGCTCTCACCACCTCCGCGGCTGTGGTCGCTCTCGCCGAGATCGGCGACAAGACGATGCTGCTTGCCATCGTGCTCGCGACCCGCTTCCGCAAGCCGTTGCCGATCATCCTCGGCATCCTGTTTGCGACCATCGCCAATCACGCCATCGCCGCTTTCCTGGGAGAAGCGGTCGCGGGCCTGCTCGACGGGCCCTGGTTCCGCTATGCCGTCGGTATCGGGTTCGTCGCGATGGCGGCATGGACGCTGGTCCCCGACAAACTCGACGAGGACGAGGGGCCGCGCCCGTCCCGCTTCGGCGCGTTCCTGACCACGCTGGTCGCGTTCTTCGTCGTCGAGATCGGCGACAAGACGCAGATTGCCACGATCGCTCTTGGGGCGCATTTCCGCGACGTCGCGATAGTCACTCTCGGCACCACGCTGGGCATGATGCTGGCCAACGTGCCCGCGGTGTTTTTGGGCGACCGCATCGTCCGGGTCGTGCCGCTCAAAGTCGTGCGCGGGATCGCCGCCGCGCTGTTCCTGGCGATCGGCCTGTGGGTGCTGTGGGATGCGGCCGGGGGCTGAGGCTTACTCCGCCGCCAGCAATTCCGCTTCGCCGAGGTCCACGCTCACCAGGCGGCTGACCCCGCGTTCGACCATTGTCACCCCGAACAACCGGTGCATCCGGCTCATCGTCACGGCGTTGTGGGTGACGATGAGATAGCGGGTGGCGGTTTCGGCGACCATCGAATCGAGCAGGTCGCAGAACCGGTCGATATTGGCATCGTCGAGCGGGGCATCGACTTCGTCGAGCACGCAGATCGGCGCGGGGTTCGTGAGGAACAGCGCGAAGATCAGCGCGGTGGCGGTCAGCGCCTGCTCGCCGCCCGACAGCAGCGTGAGCGATTGCAACCGCTTGCCCGGCGGCTGGGCGAAGATCTCGAGGCCGGCCTCCAATGGATCGTCGCTGTCGATGAGCGCGAGGTGCGCCTCGCCGCCTTCGAACAGGCGGGTGAACAGGCGCTGGAAATGGCCGTTCACTTCCTCGAACGCGGCGCGCAGTCGCTCGCGCCCCTCGCGGTTGAGGTTGCCGATGCTGCCGCGCAGGCGGGCGACCGCCTCGGCGAGTTCGGCCTGTTCGGCGGCGTTGCTGCCGTGCTCGCCTTCGATCCGCGCGAGCTCGTCGGCGGCGACGAGATTGACCGGCCCGATGCGCTCGCGGCTGGCGACGAGGCGGTCCATCTCCGCGGCCTCGTCGGCGTGGCCCTTCACGGCGTCGGCGTCGAAGGCGAAGCGGCCCGCCAGCAGCGGCGGGGGGCACTGGAAGCGTTCGCCCGAGATGCGCGCCATCTCCTCGCGGCGCTGTTCCTCGTTCTCGGCGCGGGCGGCAAGGCCGGCGCGCGCCTCGCGGGCGGTGGACAGCGCCTCGGCCGCTTCGGCGAGCGCGCGATCGGTAGCCTGCGCTTCGGCCTGGACCTTGGCGACCGCAGCCTCGGCGGCGGCCAGTTCCGCGGTCAGGCGGGTGCGGACGATGTCGCCCTGTTCGATCTCGCGCATCAGCCCCTCGGGCTTGGCGGCGACGACGCTGCGCTCCTGCTCAATCTCCTCGAACCGGCGGCTCATGTCGGAAAGGCGACGCGCCGCTTCGCCCGAGCGGGCCTGCCAGTTCGCGACATCGGACTTCATCGCGGCGGCCCGCTCGTGCGCCACCGCCAGCCCCTGGTCGTGCGCGGCGAGTTCGGCGGTCGCGGATTGCAGGGCCGATCGCGCCGCCTCGTTCTTCGCCCGCGCCACATCGAGCGCGACACGCCCGGCATCGGGCGAGGGGAGGGCATCGCGCTTCGCCCTGGCCGCGGCCAGATCGGCTTCGGCGGCGCTGCGCTGCTGCGCCAGGTCGCGGGCCGCCCCGGCCAGTTCCTCCAGCCGCGCCGCGTGGCGTTCGCGCGCCGCTTCGGCCTGATCCATCCGGCGCAGGGCGGAGCGTTCCTCTTCGGCCGCCACCTGCACCGCGCGTTCGTCGGCGACGAGTTCGCGCTGCAGGGTCGAAAGCTCGTCCTGCGCGAGCGCCTGCGCCGCCTCGGCTGCAGCCAGCGCCGCGCGGCGGGGCGGCAGCAGGGTTTCGAGTTCGGCAAGGCGGTTCTCGGCCTCCAGCCGCGCCGCCTCCGCCGCGCCTTCGCCCCGGGCGACGAACCCGTCCCACCGGCGCAGCGCGCCTGCCCGGGTGACCAACCATTCGCCGGGGGCGAGGGCGCGGCCGTCGTCGGCATCGGCCACATGGACCAGCGCCAGCCGCGCGGCGAGCTGCGGCGGGCAGTCGGTGACATGGTTCGCCAGCGCATCCGCGACGGGTGTGGGCGCATCGGACCCGGTCCAGAAGCGTCCCTCGCCGCCGGACCGTTCCGGCACATCGCCCAGCGGGGTCTTCGCATCGCGCCCCAGCGCGGCGGCGAGCGCGCGTTCGTATCCGGGCGCCGCGCGCACCCTGTCGAGCGCGGTGGCAAGGCCCTTGCGCCCCGCCGCCGCCTTCGCGCGGGCCTGCCGGTCGCGGTCGAGCGCCTGGTATTCACGGTCGAGCCCGGCCAGTTCGGCACGCGCCGCCGCCAGGGTGCTGGCTGCCTCGTCACGCGCTGTTTGCAGGCTGTCCTTGCTTGCCCGCTTTGTCTCGAGACGCACGCGTGCCGCCGCCAACGCATCGGCTGCGGCAGCGGCTTCCTTTGCGGCGGCTTCGACGGCAGCGACCGGATCGCCGGCGGCGGTCAGCGCGGCGCGCGCCTCGTCCTGCCGCCGCGCTTCGCCCTCGAGCCGCGCGATCCGTGCCGCCCCTTGCGCGACTTCGGCTTCGGCGACGCGCCAGTCGGCTTCCACGCCGGCGTGGTCGGCGGTGGCCTTCGCCAGGGCAAGTTCTGCCGCGCGGCCCGCCCGGTCGACATCGTCGAGCTTCGCCGCCAGCGCAGGCCGCCGCGCCTCGTCAGCCGCAAGGGCGGCTGCCCCGACGGCAAGGTCCTTCTCCAGGCGGGCCAGCGCTTCGGCGGCGTCCTTCGTCATCCGGTCGGCATCGCCCCGGTCTTCCTCCAGCCGGGTCCGCTGGCGATCGAGGTCCGCAAGGCGCTGTTCGGCCGCCTCGAGCTGGGTGGTCAGCGCCGCCATCCGGTGTCCGTGCGCGCTCGCATCGTCGCGGCGGTCGGCGAGTTCGTCGCGCACTTCGGCGAGAGCTTCGGCCGCCCGCTTCTGCGCGGCCTGTCGTTCGCCGGCAGCCGCTTGCGCGGCGGCGACCGCCATGTCCGCCGCCTTCGCCTCGCCGCGCGCGCGCTCGGCCGCCGCCGCCGCATCGCGCCAGCGGGCGAACAGCAGCCGCGCCTCGGCCACCCTGATCTCGTCCGACAGCGCCTTGTAGCGTTCGGCCTGCTTGGCCTGCCGCCGCAGCGAGGCGATCTGGCTGTCGAGGCCGGCCATCAGGTCTTCCAGGCGGGCGAGGTTCGCCTCGGTCTGCCTGAGCTTGCCCTCGGCATCGCGGCGCCGCACGTGGAGGCCGGCGATCCCGGCGGCTTCCTCCAGCATCATGCGCCGTTCGGTGGGTTTCGCCGCGATGACCTGCGCGATCTTGCCCTGGCTGACGAGGGCGGGGGAATGCGCGCCGGTCGCCGCGTCGGCGAACGTCAGCGCGATGTCCTTCGCCCGCACGTCCTTGCCGTTGAGGCGGTAGGCGCTGCCCGCACCGCGCTCGATCCGGCGGACGACCTCCAGGTCCTCGTCATCGTCGTCGAGGCCCGACAGGACGACTTCGGCAAAGTCGCGCGGCGGGCGCTGCGCGGTGCCGGCGAAGATCACGTCCTCCATGCCGCCCGAGCGCCCCGAACTCCTCATAGCCTTGGGCGAATTCTCGCCCATGACCCAGCGGATCGCTTCCAGCAGGTTGGACTTGCCGCAACCGTTGGGGCCGACGACGCCGGTCAGGCCGGGTTCGATGCGCAGTTCCGACGGCTCGACGAAGCTCTTGAAGCCGCTGAGCTTGAGCCGCCGGATCTGCACCCTCGCGCCTACTCCCCCCGCCGGCCCATTACCGCGCGCCGGCGCGCTGGATCAGCGGTTCCAGCGATGCCCAGGTGTGGGTGCCGATGTTGGTGCCGTTGATGAAGAACGTCGGCGTGCCGGTGACGTTCAGTTCTTCGGACTGGGTGTCCGAATTGTTGGCGATCTGGGTCGCCGTGTCGGTCTTGGCGAGGCAAGTCTTCGCCTGGTCCTGCGAGATGCCGCGCTGGGCGAAGAATTCGTAGAGGCCGGTCGCGTTGGCAATGCCGTCGAAACGGGCGGCGCCGGTCGCCTGGCTGGCGGCCAGGATCTGGGCCTGATTGGCCTGCGCGCGCTGGATGATCGCGGGCAAGTTCGCCCACCCCTGTTCGGCCAGCGCATGGAACGCCTCGGGCCCGGCGCAGCGCGCGAGGACGGCGAACGTCAGGTCGATCGGATCGTGGATCTGGTTGCGCAGTTCGTAACTGACCTTGCCGGTGTCGATGTACTTCGTGCGCAGCGGCTCTGCGGCGGCGGCAGCGAAGTCTGCACAGTGGCCGCAGGTGTGGCTGGCGTACTCGACGATCTTGATCGGTGCGTTCGGGTTGCCTTCGACGACGCCGCCTTCGGGCGTGAACGAGGCGACTTCCGACCACTGCTGCCCGGCCGGGGCGGCGACCGCGGAGACCGGTGCGGCTTCCGCGATCTCGCCTTCGCCGCTGGTGCCGGCGGCATCCTTGGAATCGCACCCGGCGAGGGCGAGCGCGGCGATCAGCGCGACGGAAGCGGTACGAAACATTGGCGTCCTTTCGAATGACGGTCGAGGCTAGCCCCTGCGGGGCGGGCGGTGAAGCGTAATGCGCCGCTTTCCACAGCTATGGGCGAGTATGCAAGGGCGCGTGTCAGAGCCGCGCGTCGAGCTGCGGCTGGAGGATCGACCACGCATGTGTGCCGGACAGCATCGTGCCGTCGATCGCGAAGCTGGGGGTGCCGGCGACTTTCCACTTCTTGTCGTCGGCGACCGACTGGTCGGCCAGGCGCTTGGCCATCGCCTCGTCATTGAGGCATTTGTCGAGCGCGATCCGATCGTACCCGCGCGGAGCCATGATGTCGTAGAGCTTCAGGTCGCTCGCGATGGCGCGGCGGCGGGCGGGGCCGGGGCCGTTGTACCAGCGCGACTGCTGGGCCGACGTCGCCTTCTCCGCCACCGGCAGCCACTTCGGCTGGGCAAGCATCAGCGCGGCGTGGTTGCGCGGAAACTTCGCCGCCGGGCCGCAGTTCGCCAGCATCGCGACGGTGAGGTCGACCGGATCGCGCACGACATGGCGCACGTCGAGCTGGACCTTGCCGGTGGCCACATAGACGTCGAGCGCGGAGGTCGCCTGTTTCGCAAAATCGCCGCAGTGCTTGCAGGTGTAGCTAACGAACTCGGTCAGCTTGATCTTCGCTGCGGGGTTGCCGATCGCGTGGCCGCCACCCTTGGTATCGACGACGGTCAGCCAGTTCGTGGCAGCCGGCGCGGCAACGGCGGCAAGGGCCGCGGTCGCGGCCAGTGCGATGGTCGGGAATTTCACGTCGAACCCTCCTTGTGCCCCAGCGCCCGCGCCAGGGATTCAAGCACCGTGCGCAGTTCCGGATCGCCGATGTCGCGCAAGCTTTCGCCCAGCTCGATCGGCACCGGTTTCAGGGACGGCGGTGCAGCGGCGCGCGCGGTGGCAGGCGGCGGCTTAACCGCGCCTTGCCGCAGCTTGACCCGCGCGACTGCCTTGTAGCCGAAGAAGCGGTTCACCCGCTCCATGATCTCGGGGATGACGTGCTGGATCAGCGGCGCATGGGCGGGCAGCACGACGAGCTGCAGGATGCCGTCGGCCTTTTCCCCGGGGGGAAAGCGGATTGCCTCGGGCGTGCAGACTTTCGCGTGATGTTCGCCCACGATTTCCGGCCAGCGGGTGACGACGCTCGACTGCACGAAGCCGTAGCGGCGGAACGCGGTGCGGCCGACCTGCGGCGTCAGCTCGGCGATCGATTTCGCAGGCCCGCCGCGCGGCCGCTCGTATGCTTTCGCCTTGAGCTTCGTGGTGGGCTTCGGGGTGCGTTCCATCCTGCCCGCGCCCATGCCATAGGCGAACCGTGAGCGCCAGCGACCTGACTGTGAGCGAGACGCTGCTGGCGTGGTACGATCGCCATGCGCGCAGCCTCCCCTGGCGCAGCCCGCCCGGCGAGCCGCCACCAGAACCATACCGTGTGTGGCTGAGCGAAGTCATGCTCCAGCAGACGACCACCGCCGCGGTCGCGCCGTATTACGCGAAGTTCCTGGCCCTCTGGCCCACGGTCCAGGCGCTGGCCGGGGCGGAGGAGCCCGACGTCATGGCGGCATGGGCGGGGCTGGGATACTACTCGCGCGCCCGCAACCTCCACGCCGCGGCGAAGGCGGTCACGGCGGCGGGCGGCTTTCCCGATACCGAAACGGGCCTGCGCACTCTGCCGGGGGTGGGGGCCTATATCGCCGCCGCGGTCGCCGCCATCGCGTTCGGCCGGCGAGCCGTGGTCGTCGACGCCAATGTGGAGCGGGTGGTGACCCGGCTGTTCGCGATCGAAACGCCGCTGCCGCAGGCGCGCAGGGCGATCCGCGAACGCACCGACAGCATCACCCCCGATACCCGCGCGGGCGATTTCGCGCAGGCGATGATGGACCTTGGCGCGACCGTGTGCACGCCGCGCGATCCGCGTTGCCTGCTGTGCCCGCTGGCCGGAGGGTGCGAAGGGCGCGCCACTGGCTATCCCGCCCGCTTCCCGGTCAAGCCGGCGAAAAAGGCGAAGCCGCAACGCAAGGGCACCGCACTGTGGATCGAACGCGGCGGGGCGGTGTGGCTGGTCCGCCGGCCCGGAACGGGAATGCTGGGCGGGATGCGCGCGCTCCCGGACGATGGCTGGTCGGCGCGAGGCGACGGCACGGGCGCGCCGGCCGGCGATTGGCGCGATGCGGGCACGGTCCGCCACGGCTTCACCCACTTCGACCTCGAACTGGCCGTCCTGGTCTCCCCGAGCGAAGAACCGGCGGGGGAGGGCCAGTGGTGGCCCGTCGACCGGCTGGAGGACGCCGGTCTGCCGACCCTGTTCGCGAAGGCCGCGGCCCGCGCGAGGGCCGGGCGGGACTAGATGATCCCGCCGCCGAGCGACAGGCGGATCACCGCGATCAGGAAGACCACGATCGACAGGTTGCGGCCCGAATTGCTGCGCGACAGCGCGCCGAGCACGATGCCCACGACCGCAAGCGGCAGGGCGAACCAGTTGCCCCAGCCCAGAAGCGGGATCTGCGAGGGGATGACGATGACCAGCGCGATGAGGCCGGTGATGATCGAAAGCACGTTGAGCATGCGTGTTATGTGGGCAACACGCCGCCGCTTGGCAAGAGGCCCGGGTGCATTCGGACGACCACATACGAAAGGGCCGCGGCGCTGCGATTGAAGCGTCGCGGCCCTCCCCGGGGGCGAGTGAACGTGAGGACCTCCCCCGGGTTACCCGATCAGAAGGCGAAGCCCGCGCCGGCAGCGACGCCGCCCTTTCCGTTGGTGTCGATCGTGCCGCTGGCCTTCACCACAACCCGGTCGCCCGCGGTGGTCGAGAAACCGAAGCCGAAGGCGGTCTCGCCGCGGTAGTGGCCGACCGCACCGCCGATCATCGATTCGCCGACCGTCATCGTCTGCGGAATGGCGGTCATCGCCATCGCCGCCGCGGTGCCGGAGAACGCATCCTGCCGCAGCTCCTTCAGGTCGAACCCGATCTCGGCGATCCGCAGGTCGGTGTAGGCATTGGCGCTGTTCAGGCCCTGCACGACCTGCTGCTGCACCTGCGTCATCGCCGTCTGGAGCTGCCCCAGGTTCACCGCATCGGTCCCCGCAACGCCGTTGGCGACGTTGTGCAGCCGCACCGGCTGGCCGGCGTTCGCGCCCACCAGCGTCACATCCTGCGTGGGCGTGCCGCCGTTGGCGACGGTCGGCGTGCCTGCGTTGGAGTACTGCAGCGGAGCGGCCGAGCCGGCCCCGATCGTCGCCGAAATGGTGACGATGTCGGCCCGGTTTTGCGCGACCTGCGCGTTGGTGGCGGCCAGCTGGCTGCCGTTCACGGCGTCGGTCGATCCGGCGGCCAGCGTACCGTCTGCAACGTTGGTGACGCGCACCGTTCCGCCCGAAGCACCGGCGAACGCCGCGGTATCGGTCGGTGTCGCACTTGGCGTGATGCCGTCGGCGTTGCTGACGTAGCCCACCGGGATGTTGTCGACCTGCGCCTGCACCGCCGCCAGCTGGGTGGTGTTGGCGGTCACCCGGCCGTCGATGTTGGTGATCGCGGAGGTGTTGTTCGCGACCCGGCCGTCGATCGACGTCACCGACGCGTCGAGATTGTCGAGCCGTGTGTACGCGGCCGAGATGTTGGTGGTGTTCGCGCCGACCTGTCCTTGGAGGGTGGCAATGTCGGTCGTGTTCGTTCCGACCTGCCCCTGCAGGGCGCCGATGTTGCCGGTGTTCGCGGCGACCTGCTGGTTCGTCGCGAAGAGCTGGCTGCCGTTGACCGCCTGCATCGAACCGGCGGCCAGGTTACCCGCCGCCACGTTATCGACCGTGGTGCCCGCCGCCCCGCCGAGCGTCGCCGTCGCCAGCGTGGCATCGTCGTAGGTGAGCGCCAGTCCAGGCGATCCGGTCGCCGCGGCGATCGCCTGGTTGGTGGCGAACAGCTGCGCGCCGGTGACCGCATCGGCCGAGGTTGCCGTCACTGCCCCTTGCGCCAGGTTCGTGAGCCGCGTGCCGCCCGGACCGTCGAAGGTGACCGTGCCGTGCGTCGCATCGTCGTACTTCACCGCCGCATCGTCGAGCGCCGCGAGGTTGGTGGTGTTCGCCGTGACGCCGGCCTGCAGGTTCGCGATATTGGTCGTGTTCGTGCCGACTTGGCCCTGCACGTTCGCGATGGCGGTCGTGTTGCCGGCGATGTTCGCGGTGTTGGCGGCGATATTGGTGGTGTTGGTGCCTACCTGTCCTTGCAGATTGGCGATGTCGGTCGTGTTCGTGCCGACCTGGCCCTGCAGGTTGGTGATCGCCGTCGTGTTGCCCGCGACGTTGGTCGTGTTGGTGCCCACCTGTCCCTGCAGATTGGCGATATCGGTGGTGTTCGTCCCGACCTGCCCCTGCAGGGTGGTGATGTTACCGGTGTTCGCTGCGACCTGCTGGTTCGTCGCGAACAACTGGCTGCCGTTCACCGCGTCGGTCGATCCGGCGGACAGGGCGCCCGCTGCGACCCCGGTCACGCGCGTGCCACCCGGGCCGTCGAGCGCGACGGTGGTGTGCGTTGCATCGGTGTAGCGCACGGCGTCGGCGTTGTTCGCCGCGATCGCGCCTTGGACCTGGCCGACGGTCGCCGCATCGGTCGCGGCCGTCCCCGGCGCGACGTTGGTCAGCTGCCGCTCGGCACCCGCAGCGCCGATCGACACGCTGCCGACCGAATTGACCGGACCCGTGATGCCGTACGCGGTGTAGCCGGTCAGCGCCCCGCGATCGGCGATCGATCCGGCGCCCAGCGCGACCGAGTTTGCCACGTCCACCCGCGCGTTCGTACCCAGGGCCACCGCGCCTGTCGCGCCGACTGCGGTGATCGCACCGTTACCGAAGGCGATGGCGTCGAGCTCGCCGGCAGTCGCCGGTGTACCCGCGCCCAGGCCGGTGATCTGGTTGCCGCCGATGGCGATGCCGCCCGGCGTGTTGAGGGCGTAGCCGTCGGCCGTCAGGTTGCAGTTGCCCGGCGCGACGACATTGCCGTTCGTGTCGAGAACCGCCAGCGATACGGGATCGCCGCTCGCGAGTGCGGCGGTGGTATCTGCGATGCCGAGCCGCAGCGGGCTCAGCGACAGCAGCGGCGGCGCCACGATGGCGACCGTCAGCAGCG
The DNA here is from genome assembly GCF_003626915.1 of Tsuneonella amylolytica. NCBI lineage: Bacteria > Pseudomonadati > Pseudomonadota > Alphaproteobacteria > Sphingomonadales > Erythrobacteraceae > Tsuneonella > Tsuneonella amylolytica. Next base: position 303,969 of record NZ_CP032570.1, on the reverse strand, counting down.
AATTGTAGATGCTTTCGACAGCGCTTGCCGTGGGAACGACCGTTCCGTTGATCACCTGTTGAAGAACCGAATCGTTCAGTTCTAGCCCGGTACACACGTCCACCACCGGCTGCAGTGCCTGCGCCTGAGCGACGGTGGGGACGGAGACGGCTGTCATGCCGGTCAGGGCGACCGAGGCCATCATCGCGTGGCGGATACTGGAATACTTGATAGTCATGGTCCTCATCTTCCTCTTCGGATGTCCCGTCCTGAAGGTTTGCGATGAAGACGATGATGAACGGTGGGGCTTTTGGTTAGCCTAAGATTGTGGCGGTTCGAAATTACACAAAATCTGCAGACTATTCGCGCGTTCCATAACCGTTCGCGGTGCTACGTACACTTACCTGGTGAATGCCGCTTTCTCGGAGAAAGATGCAATACGTCATCAACAACGGTCCGAACATGATAGTCGCGTTAGACCCCACTCAAGATTGAGGCAGCGCGCGTCCCGGTTACGCAAAATTCGAAAAGCTGTCGGAGTTCCGGTGTCGCGCATTAAATCCGCTTTCCGTAGGGGTCTGGATGAGAGTCAGACTCTGCTTGCAGTCGTGGTCGCAAACACCACATCGCGGTCGGCCGCGCGCAATCGGTGCAAGGCTACTTCCCCAGCCTTGACCGGCGCGAACGTTTGCGGAACACGCCAGCCCATGTCCCTTACCCAGATTTCCGTCCGCGGCGCCCGCGAGCACAACCTCAAGGGCATCGATATCGACCTGCCGCGCGATGCGCTGATCGTGATCACCGGCCTGTCCGGCTCGGGCAAGTCGAGTCTCGCCTTCGACACGATCTATGCCGAGGGGCAGCGGCGCTATGTCGAGAGCCTGAGCGCCTATGCGCGCCAGTTCCTCGAAATGATGCAGAAGCCCGACGTCGAACACATCGACGGCCTCAGCCCCGCGATCTCGATCGAGCAGAAGACCACCAGCCGCAACCCGCGCTCGACCGTGGCGACGGTCACCGAGATCTACGACTACATGCGCCTGCTGTGGGCGCGGGTGGGGGTGCCCTACAGCCCCACGACCGGGCTGCCGATCGAGGCGCAGACGGTCAGCAACATGGTCGACCGGGTGATGACCCTGCCCGAGGGGACGCGGGCCTACCTGCTCGCCCCCGTCGTGCGCGGGCGCAAGGGCGAATACCGCAAGGAACTCGCCGAATGGCAGAAGGCGGGCTTCACCCGCGTGCGCATCGACGGCGAGATGTATCCGATCGAGGAAGCCCCCGCGCTCGACAAGAAGTTCAAGCACGACATCGAGGTGGTGGTCGACCGCATCGCGGTGAAGGATGGGATCGAGACGCGGCTGGCCGACAGCTTCGAACAGGCGCTGAAGCTCGCCGAGGGGCTGGTCTATCTCGATCTCGCCGACGGCGTCGTGCCGGGCCGCGAGGGCGAGGATGCGGCCGGCGGCGCCATGAAGGGTGCAGGGCTCCCCGCCAACCGCATCGTGTTCTCCGAGAAGTTCGCCTGCCCCGTCAGCGGCTTCACCATCGAGGAGGTCGAGCCCCGCCTGTTCAGCTTCAACGCCCCGCAGGGCGCCTGCCCGGCGTGCGACGGCCTCGGCGAAAAGCTGCTGTTCGACCCGCAGCTGGTCGTTCCGAACGAGCACCTGACGTTGAAGCAGGGCGCGGTGGTGCCGTGGGCGAAGTCCAACCCGCCGTCCCCCTACTACATGCAGGTGCTCTCCAGCCTCGCTAAGGAGTACAAGTTCGACCTCACCACCCCGTGGGAGGATCTGGGCGAGGCGAACCAGCAGGTCATCCTGTTCGGCACGAAGGGCAAGGCCGTGCCGCTCACCTTCAAGGACGGGCGCAAGGAATACACCGTGCGCAAGGCGTTCGAGGGCGTGATCGGCAACCTCAATCGCCGCATGCTGCAGACCGAAAGCGCGTGGATGCGCGAGGAGCTGGGCAAGTACCAGACCGCGCAGGCCTGCGAGACGTGCCACGGCAAGCGCCTCAACGAGAAGGCGCTATCGGTGAAGGTCGGCCAGGGCGCGGCCGCCACCGACATCGCCACCCCGGTGCAGATGAGCGTGACGGCCGCGAAGGACTGGTTCCTCGCGCTGCCCGACCAGCTCACCGAAACGCAGAACCAGATCGCCAGGGCCATCCTGAAGGAGATCAACGAGCGGCTGGGCTTCCTCGACAACGTCGGGCTCGACTACCTCAACCTCGACCGCACCAGCGGCACCCTGTCGGGCGGGGAGAGCCAGCGCATCCGCCTCGCCAGCCAGATCGGCAGCGGGCTGTCGGGCGTGCTCTACGTGCTCGACGAGCCGAGCATCGGCCTGCACCAGCGCGACAACGACCGGCTGCTGGAAACGCTCAAGCGCCTGCGCGACCTCGGCAACACGGTGATCGTCGTCGAGCATGACGAGGACGCGATCCGCACCGCCGACCACGTGGTCGATCTCGGCCCCGGCGCGGGCGTGCACGGGGGCGAGATCGTGGCGCAGGGCACGCTGAAGCAGGTGCTCAAGAGCAAGAAGTCGCTCACCGCCGACTACCTCACCGGCCGCCGCAAGATCGAGATTCCGGAGAGGCGCCGCAAGGGCAACGGCAAGAAGATCACCGTCCACGGCGCGCGCGCGAACAACCTGCAGAACGTCACCGCCTCCATTCCCTTGGGCACGTTCTGCTGCATCACCGGCGTATCGGGCAGCGGCAAGTCGAGCTTCACCATCGACACGCTCTACGCCGCCGCCGCGCGCACGCTCAACGGCGCGCGGGTGATCGCCGGCGCGCACGACAAGGTCACCGGCCTCGAGAACTGCGACAAGGTGATCGAGATCGACCAGTCGCCGATCGGCCGCACCCCGCGCTCCAACCCGGCGACCTACACCGGCGCCTTCACCCAGATCCGCGACTGGTTCGCCGGCCTCCCCGAAAGCCAGGCGCGCGGGTACAAGGCGGGGCGCTTCAGCTTCAACGTCAAGGGCGGCCGGTGCGAGGCGTGCCAGGGCGACGGGCTGATCAAGATCGAGATGCACTTCCTGCCCGACGTCTACGTCACGTGTGAGGAATGCCACGGCAAGCGCTACAACCGTGAAACGCTGGAGGTGAAGTTCAAGGGCCTCAGCATCGCCGACGTGCTCGACATGACGATCGAGGATGCGGAGGAATTCTTCAAGGCCGTCCCCCCGATCCGCGACAAGATGCACATGCTGAACGAGGTCGGCCTCGGCTACGTCAAGGTCGGCCAGCAGGCGACGACGCTCTCGGGCGGCGAGGCGCAGCGGGTGAAACTCGCCAAGGAACTCAGCCGCCGCAGCACCGGGCAGACGCTCTACATCCTCGACGAACCGACCACCGGCCTCCACTTCGAGGACGTGCGCAAGCTGCTCGAAGTGCTCCAGCGGTTGGTGGACCAGGGCAACTCGGTGGTGGTGATCGAACACAACCTCGACGTGATCAAGACGGCGGACTGGATCGTGGACCTCGGGCCTGAGGGCGGGGTGCGCGGCGGGGAGATCGTGGCGGAGGGCGTTCCCGAAGAGGTGGCCAGCAATCCACGGAGCTTCACCGGCCAGTATCTCAAGCCGATGCTGAATGCGTGACCCGGGAACGAGCCTGCCCCGGACTTGATCCGGGGCCGGAGGACGTGGCCGCAAATGCACGGAGCTTCACGGGGCGGTATCTAGCGCCGATGCTGGAGAAGGCTGCGCCACTTTAACTCAGCGAGACTCAATACCCGCAGCATAACCGAATCCGATCGGCGCTATTTAGCGACCCCAGCGACTGCGTCGTCTAAGCCGGTGATGAACTGCTGGAAGTTTGCGTAGGCAGTCGCCGAGTGTTGGGTGGCCACCATCTTAGCAAGGAAAATCTTTCCAAAATTCTTGGATGACTCAAACTTCTTTGTGTCCGGCTCGAAGGTTTTACCGCCAACCACCATTCCCGTTATCGCGCTCGGCAGCAGATCTTCAATCGCCGTTTCAGCTTTTCCCGCGAGCTGGGGCGTTTTGCAAATGTAAAAAAAGGGCTGAAGCTTTTTGACTACGAGGCCATCGCCGGTGGAGAGTTTCATCTTGTGGATATTGCTAAGTCGTTTCAAAATTCCGTGCGAACCTTTGTCGTTATCCACAACAATGACAGACGGTTGAGTTCTGATTTTGTAATTTATTCTCTTGAATCTGGAGTAATAAAGATCGAGAAATCTTCCGATGTTGCCAGTGCCTCCCGACATGCCAAGTACAGTGGCAAATAATCCGTCGTGTCTAGCAAACTTCACAAGAAAGCGGTTTTCCTTTGAATCGAATATGTGAGGCGCCCACGCAGGGTTCGCTCTGATCGCGGCCTTCAAGTGGATGATGTCACTCGGACCCTCAGTCACTACTGTTGGAATACTATTAAAGACGAAGTCCTTGGCAAACGCGTAAGTCTGCACCATGCCGTAAAATTGAGGATTTTGAGGGTGAACGATTCCGGGGTATCCGATCAACGATGTACGGCTTTTGATGTGGTGTATGAAGGCGAGCCTGCCTCCTAAACGTAGAATAGGATTTTTGTTTTTCGTTTCTGTGTTATCACAGTTATTTCCAAAGTTCCCCGTAAATTCTATGTATTTGCAAGAAGAGGTTTGCGCATAACGATCCAATAGTAGTCGCGTATCTCGGTAGAACTTCCTATCTATATTTGGGAAGCGATTTACAGTGAGGCCCGTTACGACCTTTTTGGAACAGTCAAATGACATTCTCAGCTTATTGTAATTGATCGGAAAATCTGCCCGTACAAAAATGTCCTCCAAAGGGGCGGCCAGAGCCCAGCCACTAGGCCAGCTGTCATCCTGAACGGCGACATCCCGTGGGAATACCCTCATATCTGTTGATATAGTGATATCGTCACAATAACGGGTATATGTGCAGCGACGCGGATGAAGAAATCTCGTAAGCCTGACGTCGAGAATTTGCCCCAATAGATTTGCGATAATGGGGGAACTCGGACTCCCTTGAGGAAGACCTTCGTCCACACAAGCAATCTGAGCGATCACAGTGGCTACTGCTGGATCAAGCTTCCATTCTTTGGAATGGATAAAATATCCTCTAACTCTTCCGAAGTTGCATTGGTGAAAGAAGTCTCGGATGTCTAGGTTCAGAATAAAACGCTTACCGACGTGTGGTCGCGCGTTTTCAAAGATATTGCGGTCCTTTTGAAACGCAAATGATAACTTGCCTTTGTAGATTCCTAAATCGGCAATGTCATCACAGCATGCCATTGAAATCTGCTGCAATCTGGATTGTATAAAACGCAGTTTAGGGATGGGAGCCTGAATTTGGCGGGTACCACCATTTTTCTTACTAATACAAAATGATGTATATTTGGAGCCCTGATCAATCTTATATAAAACGTATGCCAGCTCCTTGGCTTCTACACCCAGAATTGAAGCTAATGCAGCTCTCGTTGTACAATCTTTCAGATCGGTTAGCATTGTGACCGTGGGCACTCCTACGCGGTAACGTCGCGTTACATTGTAAAAGAAATATTTCAAGTAGTCCCATCAGAGAAGCTAGCGTTGCTTGCTTACTACTCAGCTATCGAGATTCTCAATAGTACGTTCTGCCCACGGTCGCCGACATGCTAGACGGGAGAGGGCTCGTGATCAACAGGGAAGAAGTCATAGCGATTTGTAGTGGGCCGATCGTGGCTCTATGGGCGTATCGTGGAGCATCGTTGAGCGATCGATAGGTGAGCGGCGGTGGTGGCAAGTGTTTAGCTGTTGCGGTTTCTTTCAAACCCGCGCATCCCCGCAAACGTCGGTAGCCAGTCCTCCCGCCGCACGGTCCAGCTTTCGTAGGTCGGGGTGAAGCGGCTCGGCTCGTCGAGGGTGCCGAGGTGGACTTCGATCTCGTCCTCCCAGCGGGCTACGACCGATCCGCCGCAGGTGGGGCAGAAGTGGCGGTGGATCCAGTGGCGGGTCTCGCCGGTTACGCGCACCCCATCCGCCGGGAAGATTGCCGCGGCTTAGAACACCGCGCCATGATGTTTGCGGCAGTCCCAGCAGTGACAAAGGCCGAGGTGGCGGGAAAACCATTTTCCTACACCCCTCTCGCGCGCATAGAGAACCCGGTCCTGCTTCGTAGCTCCAAGGACCGCCCCCATGACCGCCATGCCGCCCGACCAGTTCTCGCTGCCGTGCGAGATTGCCGACGACACTTCCCCTCTCCTTCAGGGGAGGGGATCGAGGGGTGGGGGTTGTAATCCGGGCGGTGAGCCTGACACGCCCCACCCCCTGACCCCCTCCCCTGAAGGGGCGGGGGAAAAGCCCGGCACGCCGTCCGAGAGCTGGCAGGCGCGGGGGTTGGCGTCTCCGGCGGGGCGGGGGTGGGAGCCGGTGGTGGCTCCGCAGGCTCGGGACGAGCGGGGGGAGGGGGCTCGCCAGCGGGCGGTGCCCCTTCAGAATCCTGCGGATGGTCCCGCTGTTCCTTCGGAGCGCCTTCGGCTCCCCCGTACCGGGGAGGAAGCGATCGAACCCGCCGCCGACTTCACCCGCGCTCGCCAGGCCGAGTTCCTGCGCCTGCTCGCCGAGTGCGGGGTGGTGCGGGTCGCTTCGGCGCGGGCGGGAATCTCGTACCGGACGGTCTATCGCGAGCGGCGGGCCAGCGCGGCGTTCGCGCGGGCGTGGGATGCGGCGCTGGTCGCGGCGCGGGCGGTGTCGGAGGACGTGCTCGCCTCCCGCGCGCTCGACGGGGTGGAGGAGGCTGTGTGGTTCCGGGGCGAGGAGGTCGGGCGGCGGGTCCGCTACGATGCGCGGCTGCTGCTCGCCCACCTCGCGCGGCTCGACAAACTCACCGAGAACACGCGCGCCGCCGCCTTCGCCGAGGATTTCGAGGGCGCGCTCGAGCGCTGGGAAGCGGGGGCGGACGATCCCGCGCCGGTGTGCGAGGATTGCGGCGCCGCGCTGCCGCTGGTCGACGTCCCGCCCGACGATCCCGCACCGGCCTTGCCGGGGGACCCATGCGCGTCCGGGGAGGGGCACGATGGGGAGAAGGAGGGGGCCGGGGAAGGGGGCCGGACATTCGTCCCTGGACTGTGTGACAGGTGTGACAGCCCTCTGGCCGAGGGGACCGCGACCGAGCCGTCAGGCGGGTGGAACGGCCTTTCCCATACTCCGAACGGCGCGGCGGTCCCGCCGAAGGGCCTGACGTACTTCGACCGGATCAACCTGATGGAAGACGCGCGGCCGGCCGGCACGCCGCCGATCAAGGGCTATCGCGGCTGTCTCCCCTGCGAGGTCGAGGACTGGCAGGTCGCCGCGTTCGAAGCCGGGGTGGATCGCTGGTGGTGCGTCGTCCCCCCGCTCGAGGGGCAGGACCCGGACGAGTGGCACTATGCCGAAGCGCCGGATGCCGCGGCGTGATAGCGTGCGCTCGGTCGCGGGGAGTGGCCCTCGGCTCCGGTCAGCTTTTCGGCGGGGGCACGTCGTCCTCGATGTCGCGGCGCAGCTCAACCGCGCCCCGCTCGGCCTCGTCCACCGTGCGCCGGCTGGCGTTGCGATTGCTCCACCAACCGAAGATGAACGCCGCCAGCAGCAGGATCGGCCCGACGATCACCACCACGCTCCAGATATCTCCACCCATTTCGCATTTCCTTTCGCGTCTGCCGGACCAACGCACGGCAGGCGCAGTCTTTCCGGGGAAAGGCGGAAGTCAGTGCGTGACGGCGCGGGAACCGGGCGGCGCGCTCACGGCTTGAACTGTCCGGACGGGTCAGCAGACAGGAGCGCGCCGGACATGGCCGACAGCGACGAGAAGACCTTCAGCAAGGGCGACAAGGTCAAGTGGAACAGCAGCGGCGGAACCGCGCACGGCAAGGTCGTGAAGAAGCTGACCAGCGAGACCCACATCAAGGATCACAAGGTCGCCGCGTCGGAGGACGATCCGCAGTACCTTGTCGAGACTGAAGACGGCGCGCAGGCCGCGCACAAGCCATCCGCGCTGACGAATGACGACTGAGCGGGCCGGGGTGCTCGCCCGGCTCCGCGATCAGTCGAGGAGGGCGAGCTCCACGCGGCCGCTGCCGCGCTGGACCAGGCCAAGCTCGCTGGCGGCGGCGCGGCTGACGTCCAGAACGCGGTTGCCGTGAAACGGACCGCGATCGTTGACGCGGACCACGACGGACTTGCCGTTCGACGGGTTGGTCACGCGCAGCCGGGTGCCGAAGGGCAGGGTGCGGTGCGCGGCGGTGAGGCCGCTGTTGCTGAACGCCTCCCCGCTGGCGGTGCGGCGGCCGTTGAACTTGTCGGCGTAGAAGCTGGCGACGCCGCCCGCGATGCTGCGGCCCTCGTCTTCGGCCTCGACGGCAGGTTCGATCGCGGCGATGTCGACCGCGCTGGCGACAGCGACGAACGCGGTCGAGGGCGCCGGCACGGCGGAGAAGCTTGTTTCGAAACGTCCGGTACCGCTTTCGGCTAAGGCAGGGGCGCCGGCAGATGCGGGGAGAGCCATCGCAACGGCAAGTGCGAGACCGCGCAGCGCCGTGCGGCGGAAGATGTTCGGGCGTCCGTCCATGGGCGAGGGGTCTACGGAGGATTCGGCCCCAGCGGCACCCCCGGTTCCTCGCCTCGCCCCGGAGTCGCCACAATTCGCCGTGGCCTACCCGAAGTTAACCACGTTTGGCTGGATGAAAGGTTCCCGACCGCTTCGCTGAAGCCTTACGCAGAAGATCGATTCGCTTGGCTCGAGGCCGGAATGCAAATGGGGCCGACCCGAAGGTCGACCCCACTCTCACCGGCGCGTGGCCCCCGAAGGGGACTTGGCGCCCAGTGCCGTTGCCGTCCGACCGAAGTCTTCCGGCGCTGTCACCGGCGCGCGCACCGGCATCCGGTTCCTCCGTGCGATCGGTCCTGACCGAAGTCCTTTCCGTGTGCAGGGCGGTTCCGAGACCGGTCTTCCGCTGCTGGTCCGCTGCCTCGAACGGTTGCGCTGCGATTGGGCCGAAGCCCTCTTGCGTCGCTTCCTCGGCAGTGGACCGGGAAAGTCCGGTCGATGGCTGCGGAGCTTCGCGTTCTTCTTGCGAGGATCGCGTGGACAGCTGCCGCCATCACGGTCGTTTGCGAAATCAGCTGGACTTTCAGAACCCGAAGGTTCGTCCGTCCGGTTGCTTCCGCTCCCTTCCGATGACCTGAATGTGCGGTGCCGCGCCGAGTCTCGCAAGCGGACCGCGTCCGAGTTATCCCCCAGGTGCCGATTACGCTGTGGACGCGAGTGGATAACTCAACATTCTACCGCAAGCGGGCAGGGCGTAACTAAATTTCAGCGATCGCGCTGCGCCAGCAGCCGTAGCCGCAGTGCGTTGAGCTTGATGAAGCCTTGCGCATCCGTCTGGTCGTAAGCTCCGGCGTCGTCCTCGAACGTGACGTGCCGTTCCGAATAGAGCGAATTGGCGGACTTGCGCCCCACCACGCTCGCGTTGCCCTTGTAGAGCTTGAGGCGAACGGTGCCGCCGACCTTCTCCTGGCTGAGATCGATGGCCGCCTGCAGCATCTCGCGTTCCGGGGAGAACCAGAACCCGTTGTAGATGAGCTCCGCGTACTTGGGCATCAGCTCGTCCTTGAGGTGCGCGGCACCGCGGTCGAGGGTGATCTGCTCGATACCCCGGTGCGCACGGGCGTAGATCTCGCCGCCGGGCGTTTCGTACATGCCGCGGCTCTTCATGCCGACGTAGCGGTTCTCGACGAGATCGAGCCGTCCGATGCCATGCCTGCGGCCGAGATCGTTGAGCGCAGCGAGCAGGGTCGCCGGGCTCATCGCCTCGCCGTTCAGCGCCGTGCCGTCACCCCGCTCGAAGTCGAGCGTGATGTACTCGGGCGTATCAGGCGCGTTCTCGGGATCGTCGGTGCGCGAATAGACGTAGTCGGGCGTCTCCTCCCACGGATCCTCGAGCACCTTGCCTTCGGACGAGGTGTGAAGGAGGTTCGCGTCGGTCGAGAACGGGCTCTCGCCGCGCTTGTCCTTCGGCACGGGAATCTGGTGCGCCTCGGCCCAGGCGATCAGCGCGGTGCGGCTGGTGAGATCCCATTCGCGCCACGGGGCGATGACCTTGATGTCGGGATCGAGCGCGTAGGCCGACAGCTCGAAACGCACCTGATCGTTGCCCTTGCCGGTCGCGCCGTGGGCGATCGCGTCGGCGCCGGTTTCCCGGGCGATCTCGATGAGGCGCTTGGAAATGAGCGGACGGGCGATGCTGGTGCCGAGCAGGTAGTCTCCTTCGTATCGGGCGTTGGCGCGCATTATCGGAAACACGAAGTCGCGCACGAATTCCTGACGCAGGTCGTCGATGTAGATGTGCTCGTCGGGCACGCCCATCAGCTTCGCCTTGGCGCGCGCCGGCTCCAGTTCTTCGCCCTGTCCGAGATCGGCGGTGAAGGTGACGACCTCGCAGTTGTAGGTGACCTGCAGCCACTTGAGGATCACGCTGGTGTCGAGCCCGCCGCTGTAGGCGAGGACGACCTTCTTGATGTCGGACATTGGGGCGCAGCTCCGCTGATTGCGGGCGCGCCGGTATCAGCCGTGGGGGCCCGCCGCAACGGCGCTGTCGTCTAGCAGGACGGTTTCCTTCGCCGCGATGTAGTCGCGAGTAATGGGTAGTGCGTGGCGGTCGCGGACGTACTGGATCTGGAAATTGCCCATGCCCCCGCTCTCGAACGAGGCGGTCGCGCCGGCAAGGTAGAAGGTCCACATGCGGTAGAACCGAGGGGAGTAGGTCTTCTCGATGGTTTCCCGGTTGGCGACGATGCGGGCGTACCATTCGCGCAGCGTCCTGGCATAATGCAGGCGCAGGATTTCGATGTCGGTGGCGATCAGGCGGACCTTCTCGCTCGCGGAGAGGGTTTCGCTGAGAGCGGGGATGTAGCCGCCGGGAAAGATGTACTTGCGGGTGAAGGCGTCGGTCTTTCCCGGTTTGCCGAAGCGAGTGATCGAATGGAGCAGCATGACCCCGTCGGGTGCGAGCAGGTTGGCGCAGCTGCGGAAGAACGTTTCGAACTGCGGCACGCCGACGTGTTCGAACATGCCCACCGAGACGATCCGGTCGAACGTGTCGCCGCGCCCGGCAAGGTCGCGGTAGTCTACGAGTTCGATGAAGACCCGGTCCGCCACCCCGGCCGCCGCCACCCGCTGGCGGGCCAGCGCCGCCTGTTCCTCGCTGAGCGTGATGCCGGTCACGGTGACATCGACGTGCCGGGCGAGATAGATCGTCATGCCGCCCCAGCCGCAGCCGATGTCGAGCACGCGCTGGCCCGGCGAGAGGGCGAGCTTGGCCGCGATATGCGCGAGCTTGGCCGTCTGCGCTTCCTCCAGGGTCATGTCAGGGCGCGGCCAGTACGCGCACGAGTACTGGAGGTGGTCGCCATCGAGCATCAGTTCGTACAGGTCGTTGCCGATGTCGTAGTGATGGGCAACGTTGCGCTTAGACGATGACTGCCGGTTGATCGCTTCGAAAGTCGCAGCGAAGCGGTTCGTAAGCCGACGTCGAAGCGTGGGAGGGGACAGCTCCTTGCCGTGGTCCCAGCGGTTGTTCTTTCGCAGCAATCCGACGAGGTCCATCACGTCGCCGCGCTCGATCAGCAGGCGCCCGTCCATGAACGCCTCCGCCGCGCCGAGCCGCGGATCGAGCAGTATGTCGCGCGCGACCTTGTGGTCGGCGAAGCGCACCCGGACCTCGGGAAAGCCGTCCGCCGGCTCGCCCAGTCGCACCACGCGGCCATCGGGGTGGACTACTTCGAGGACGCCGTGCTCGACCATCCTGCCAAGCACGCGGTCGATGATGGCCATATCCGATGTTCCCTGTTCCGCAACGCCGGGCGCGATCGGACAGCGTCATGCGCGCGCCGTCAGTTCGGCGCAAGCGGGCGGCGACAGCTGGGCCCGGTCAGATCCCGGCGTACCATTGGTAGTCGGAGCGATCCTCCCAGTACCCGCCCTTGCCGCCGGCGATGTCGGCGAAACTGGCAACCGCCTCGATCCCGGTCAGGTACTTTGCGTGCTTGTAGCCGAGCTGCCGTTCGACCCGCAGGCGCAGAGGCGCGCCGTTTATGACGGGCAGCGGTTCGCCGTTCAGGCTGTGCGCGATGATCGTCTGCGGGTGGAACGCGTCGTCGAGGTCGATGCTCTCGTAATACCGCGCGCCCGACAGCGTGTCGGCGCAGCGGAACACGATGTAGCGCGCCTCTGGCTTCAGGCCCGCCCCTTTGAGGATGGTGGCGAGCTGCGGGCCGGTCCATTGGCCGATCGCGCTCCACCCCTCCACGCAATCGTGCCGGGTGATTTGGGTGCGCTGCGGCAGCTTGCGGATGTTGTCGAGGCTGAACGACAGCGGCGTATCGACGAGGCCGGTCACCTCCAGCCGCCAGTCGGCAAAGCCGGCCGCCTGATGCGCGGCGTATTCGGGCGTATCGACGCCGGTAGAGCCGTTACCGCGGAAGAATGGGGAGATGTCGGCCTTCGCATATTCGGTCACCAGCGCATCGCCGAAGACGCGCTGTGCGCCGCGATGCCAGCGGCCCGCCGTCTCGAACAGCGAACGGCCCGGACTGCTCTCGGCGACCTTGGAACACCCGGCGGCCAGGAACGCCGCGGCCCCCGCGAGAAGCCCCCTACGCTGCATTTTCGCGCCCTCCCGTGATCATCGCCCGCATCTGCTTGAGCGGGTGCGACAGCAGCACCAGCACGACGTGCAGGACGAAGAAGCCGAACAGCGCCCAGGCGCAGATGAAGTGCAGCGACCGCATCGACTGGCGACCGCCGACCAGTTCGATGAGCGGCGCGAGATAGGGCTCCATCCCCGGGCTGATGCCCATGCCGGTCACGATCATACCAGGCAGGATGACGCCCAGCACGAGGCCGTAGGTGAGCTTCTGCAGGAAATTGAGCTTCGACCCCTCGTGGTGGAAGTCGAGCCGGAGGTGCTTGGCGATGTCGCGGCGGATCGCGCTCCAGCGCCATTCCTCCCTCGTCGTCATCAGGTCGCGCTTGAAATGCCGGTTTGCGAGCATCGCGATCCACATCATCAGCAGGCCTAGCGCAAACGGCCAGACCATCAGCGTGTGCCAGTCGCGCGCTCCGGCCAGGCTGTAGTAGCCGGGAATGGTCGACCATTCGGGAAAGCGCGGTACGATCAGCCATGCGTCGGCAGCGTCGAAGCCCCACTTCCCCCAGTAGAGCCGCGGGTGCGCGTTCGAGATGTTGAGCCCGCTCATGAACAGGATCACCACGCAGACGAGGTTCACCCAGTGCCATAGACGGGTCGACAGGGCGTGTCGTTTCATGCGCCGGTTACGCCTTTCTCGCGCGCCAGGAAAATCACGTCGCGCGGCTGCGCGAGGAGGTGCTGGCCGCTGTCGATATAGAGGGTCTCGCCGCTCGCAAGCCATCCTTCGCTGAGCCACAGGCACGCCTCGACGATCTCGTTCTCGCCCGTGCGGCGGGCGAGGGGATTGAGCCGGTGGCTCACCTCGGCTTCCGCTGCGCTCTGGTCGTGGCTGGGCAGGATGGCCCCGGGCGCGAGCGCGTAGACGCGGTCGTCGGGGTTCGCCTGCGCCATCGCCAGCATCGTCACCGTGCTCGCAAGCGCGTGCTTGCTCATGGTGTAGCTGAAGAAGTCCGGGTTCGGGTTGGCGAGCTTCTGGTCGGTAATGTCGATCACCCGCTTGCCGCCGTTCGATTTCGCCCTGGCGAGGAAGGTCTGCGCCAGCTTGGCGGGGCTGGCGGCGTTCACGCGCAACGCGCGGCGGAACACGTCCATCTCCATCCGCTCGGCGGTGTCGGGCTCGAACACGGCCGCGCAGTTCACCAGCACCCGCCAGTCGGGCAGGCGCTCGGCCAGCATGGCCGCGAATTCGGCCGCCGCGTTTCCGTCGACGAGGTCGCAGTGCACCGCGTTGGCATGGGGTAGTTCGGCGGCCAGCGCCTCGGCCTCGCGCGCGGAATGGCCGTAGTGGATCACGACATGCCAGCCTGCCGCCGCGAACCCGCGAGCAATCGCGGCACCGATGCGCCGGGCGCCGCCGGTCACCAGCACTGCGGGGCGGGGAGGGGAGCCGTCAGCCATCCGCGCCATCAAAGCACATCGGCGCGCCCGTGCAAAAGCGAAAGGCGCGCCGCCCGGTGGACGACGCGCCTTTTCTCGTTGGCCAAAGGAACCGGATATCGGTCAGCGGCACTTCGCCTCTGCGCGGCGCTTCTGGATTTCGCGGCCCAGAAGCGCGCCGGCGGCAGCGCCGAGGATCGTGCCGGTGGCCCGGCTGCCCTGGGTGTCGATCGCGCGACCCACGAGGGCACCGGCGGCACCGCCCACGAGCAGCCCGACCGTACCGTTCGAACGCTTGCAGTAGTAGCGTCCGTCGTCGCCCTGCCAGTAGTTCACGCCGTTTTCGTAATTGTGGCTGTGGCGATAGCCGGTGTTGTGGGCCAGCGCGGGAGCGGCGGGGATCGCGAGGCTCGTGGCGGCGAGAGCAAACATCATCTTCTTCATGGGGTCTTCCTTTCCCTCATTGATCACAGGTTCGGTGTGTCGACGTCCGAAGTGGCTCGCGGGTCCCCAACCTCAGATGAACGCATCGTTGTATCGCCGAATCCGGGACGAACCGAAAATCCGCGGCGACGAACCGAACGAAAAAGCGCGCCGTTCCCGAGGGAGCGACGCGCTTCGTCTTTCGAATGGATCGGTTCGATCAGCGGCAGCGAACCTCGCCGCGATCGAGCTGGCGGCCGAGCAGCGCACCGGCCGCGGCACCGATGACCGTGCCCAGCGTACGGTCGCCGCCGCTCAGGATCGTGCGACCGAGGAGTGCGCCGCCGGCAGCACCGATCAGGAGACCGGTCGTACCGTTCGAGCGCTTGCAGTAGTAGCGACCATCGTCGCCCGCCCAGTACTGCGTGCCCTGATTGGAGGTGTAGTACCGCGGCTGGTAGGCCTGCTGCGCATAGCGCTGCTGGTAATGCCGCTGTGCATCCTTGGCGCGCTTGCCGTGGGCGGGGGCCCAGCGCGGCGGGTCGGCGGCGGCCGGCGCGGCCATCGGCAGGGTGAGGCCGGCGGCGGCGATGACGAGCATGGTCTTCTTCATGGGAGGTCCCTCGGTTCTGTTTCTATCTAGAACCGGTCTGCGGAGAGTCCGCCCAACGTGCGATGAATGGCCCGTTGTAAGAAGAAATGGCGGGACGAAGCGACCTTATCGGAGGGCGGGACGCGGATGCTTCCGCTCGATGTCGCGGACCAGCCTGTCCGACACAGCGGTCAGGGCGGCGAGCTCGTCGAGTTCGGCCCGGTCGGGGCGTCCGCCACCATAGACGAGGAAGAACGCACGGCGGATGCTCCAGCCTTCCGACCCGCTTTCTGTCAGTTCGAGCCGATCGCCCGCCTGCGCAATGCCGGGTTCGAGCACGCGGAAGAAAATGCCGCAGCGGCCGCTCTCGACGATCGCCTTGACCACCCCCTTGCACGCGAGGTGCCGTTCGATGGTCGCGCATGGTTGGCGCGGCTGGCTCGCCTCCAGCAACGCGGTGCCGAGGCGGAAACGGTCGCCGATCCGAACGTCCGCTTCGTCGAGCCCGCGGCCCGAGAGGTTTTCGCCCATGCTGCCCGGGCCGGCCAGAGCGGGCGGATCGCCGGCGACCGCGCGCAGCCAGTCGTAGTGACCTGCAGGATAGAGGTGGACCGCCATCGCCGGCCACCCGTGATGTCTGCGGTCGACCTGTTCGTCGCCGGCGATCCCGCCTGTGCCGATCGCCACCGGGCCCGCCAGAGGCACCTTGGCGATGGCGCTGCGCTTGCCGCCGGGAAGCGCTGCCGCCCGCCCGGCGCAGATCGCCTCGACGATCAAGCCGTCTCCGCTGCTGCCGCCTCGCGGTCCCTCTCGGCGCGGCTCTTCTTTTCCGCGGCGGTCTTGAGCTGGCCGCAGGCGGCATCGATGTCGCGGCCGCGCGGGGTGCGGACCGGAGCGCTGATGCCGTGCTCGAAAACGATCTCGGAAAAGCGCTTCACGCGCTCCGGGGTCGAGCATTCGTAGGGCGCGCCCGGCCACGGATTGAACGGGATGAGGTTCACCTTGGCAGGCAGATCGTACAGCCGGATCAGGCGGACGAGCTCGCGTGCGTCGTCGTCGCTGTCGTTCTTGTCCTTGAGCATCACGTATTCGAAGGTGATCCGCCGCGCATTGCTCGCACCAGGATAGGCGGCGCAGGCCGACAGCAGTTCGTCGATGCCGTACTTGCGGTTGAGTGGTACGATCTCGTCGCGCACGTCCTTGGTGACGGCATGGAGCGAGACCGCGAGGTTCACCCCGATCTCCTCGCCGCAGCGGTCCATCATCGGCACGACGCCGCTGGTCGAAAGCGTGATCCGCCGCTTGCTGAGCGCCAGTCCGTCGCCGTCCATCACCAGCTTCAGCGCATCTCGCACGTTGTCGAAATTGTAGAGCGGTTCCCCCATGCCCATCATCACGATGTTGGTGAGCAGCCGTCCGTCGGACGAATAGTGTCCGGCATCCTCCGCGTCCTCCAGTCCGGCCATGCTCCCCTTGGGCCATTCGCCCAGCGCATCGCGCGCCAGCATGACCTGGCCCACGATCTCGCCCGGGGTGAGATTGCGCACCAGCTTCATCGTCCCGGTGTGGCAGAACCGGCAGTTGAGCGTGCAGCCGACCTGGCTGGAGACGCACAGGGTCCCGCGATCGGCATCGGGAATGAAGACCATCTCGAATTCGTGCCCGTCGGCGGTGCGCAGTAGCCACTTGCGCGTGCCGTCGGTCGAATGCTGCGCCTCGACGACTTCGGGCCGGCCGACGACGAAGCGTTCAGCCAGCCAAGGCCGCATCGTCTTGGCGATATCGGTCATCGCCGCGAATTCGGTCACGCCGCGGTGATAGAGCCAATGGAAGACCTGCTTGGCGCGAAGCTTGGCCGCCTTGGCGTCCAGTCCGGCCTCGGCGAACAGATCCGCGATGCGCGAACGGGGCAGGCCGAGAAGATCGACGCGGCCGTCGGCACGGGGCGTGATGTCGCGGGCGACGGGCACGGGGTCGACGTGACCCGGAATGGGCATGAGGGCGGTGTCGGACATGATGCCCGGCATATAGGCCGCGACGCCGGGATCGGCAAAGGTTAGCGGTTCCAGCCCAGGTTTGTGCTGAGGAATTGCTCGTGACAGTTACATTCTGTCGCGCACGCGCAACACGCGAACGCACTTTCTGCGAAGCTGTTCCTAACGTTCGTCGCGGGTTTCCCGCGGTTGGTCGAAGCACATGTGACCGGAATACAACATAAATCTCGTTATGTGAGGTTCATGAAACTCCCCCCGTTCAGCTCCGTTGAACGGGTCCAGGGTGGATGGCGCTGCCTACCCGCCCGGTGAAAAGACGGAGAATACCATGAATACCAAGTTTGCTGTGCTCGCCGCTGCCTCGATGATGGCTGTTGCCACCCCCGCGATGGCTCAGACCGCCGCCGAGATCCCGTTCAGCGGCGTGCGCGTCGGTGGCGAGGTCGGCTACGACCACATCCGCACCGGCAGCAGTGAGGACATCGACACCAGCCGCGACATCAAGCAGTCGATCGACGGCGTGACCTACGGTGTCGTCGCGGGTTATGACGCCCCCGTCAGCCCCAACTTCCGCCTCGGCGCCGAAGCCAGCTTCTCGGGCAGCAGCGCGGGCCGCGACTACAACAACGCCCAGCCGACCGTTTTCAATCTCGGCAACGTGAAGGCCGATAACGAAATCTACGTCGGTGCGCGTCTCGGTTACGTAACCAGCCCGTCGACGATGGTTTACGTCAAGGGCGGCTACACCAACCAGCGCTACAACCTGATCGG
This sequence comes from Tsuneonella amylolytica, assembly GCF_003626915.1. Taxonomy (NCBI): domain Bacteria; kingdom Pseudomonadati; phylum Pseudomonadota; class Alphaproteobacteria; order Sphingomonadales; family Erythrobacteraceae; genus Tsuneonella; species Tsuneonella amylolytica. The sequence goes on along the minus strand of NZ_CP032570.1, from coordinate 286,125 downwards.
TACGGACGGCACGACCACTCTCGACGGAAAGTTCGACACCGACGGCTACCGTCTGGGTGCCGGCGCGGAGTTCGCGGTCAGCCGCAATGCCTACATCGGCGCGGAATACCGCTACTCGAAGTACTCGGAAGCCGAGATCGACTTCGAAGGCAACACGCCGGACTCGAGCCGCTTCAACATCGACACCGACCGTCATCAGGTCGTGGCGACGGCGGGCATCCGCTTCTGATCCTTGGCGATCGGTAACGACGGAGAGGGCGGGGCTTCGGCTCCGCCCTTTTCGTATCAGCGGCGCACGCGCGCGCAGCCGACGCTGGCCGCGTCCATGGCGGTCGCCGCGCCGTCGAGTGCGTAGCTGTCGGAAAAGCGCCGGCCGAGGGTGTCGCGGGCACTCACCGTCATCGCACGTGCGGACCGCATGGCCGCGAGGATCGCGGCGTCCATCGCCTTGTCGGCCGCCCACGCGTCGGTCCCGCCGCCGACGAGGGCGAAGCGCCTGCCCCCGAGCGAGAGCGTGACGCCTGGCTTGTCCGCCAGCTTGCGGGACAACCGCGCCTGGAACTGGCCCCGCACGCCGCGCCCCGGCCAGGTGCCGACGCTCGCGAACGGCTCGGTCTCGCGCGCGGCCCGGCTCTTTTGCGGGACCGCGATGGCATAGCAGCGCCCGGCACCGGGATCGCGGAACGCGCCCCATTGTCCGAACATCCCGAGGCTGTCCTTCGCGGCGAGGGGGACGGCGGCGAGCGCGGCGAAGGCGACACAGCAAAAGAGGGCGACCGTTCGCACGGTCGCCCTCCTAGCAAGTGTCGGCGGGGATGCGCTAGTCGGCAAGCAACGCGTCGATCTCCTCGACCTGCCGCTGCAGATCGCGGGCTGCCACCTTGTTCAGGCGCCAGACGCCCACGGTGATCGCGACGAGCGCAACGAACGATCCCACCGCCCGGTAGAACCCCTCGGTGCCGATGGCGGGCGGATCGGCCAGCACCGGCGCGGCGAAGAACAGCACCATGCCAGGCAGGAATGGCGCGATATACCAGGCGAACACGTCGTCGAGGGCTTCGCGCTGGCGGACGAGCGCCGCGCGCTGGTGCACGAGAACCGGCAGCACGCCCGCTTGCGCCCCGGCATCGAGGTTGCTGCCGCGCCGGCGAAGCTGCACGAGCATGATGATCGCACCCGCCACGATCATCACCGACGCGATCCGCATGAGAGGGAGCGGAATGAGGGCGGCGATGACGCTGAAGGCCGCGATCACGAATGCACCGGCCGCGTATTCGATGGCATTGCGCCGGGCGATCGTCCGGCGGAAACGGTCCGAGCGGCCGCGCACTTCGTCGAGCGAGGGCATTGCTGCCGCAGCGGACGGGGCGGACTGCCATGCGGTGCGAGCGAAATCCTCCGGGGTCATCGGTTGTCCTCCTGGGTCGAAAACTGGCGGGCGAGCAGGCCCTTGATGCGGTGGATGCGGGTGGCGACCGCGGCGGCGGACAGGCCAGTCACCTCGCCGATCTCGGCAGCGGTCAGGTCTTCCAGATAGAGCAGCATGACCTGGCGGTCCGCGGGGGCGAGGCGGTGGATCGTCGCCATCAGGCGGGTCGAGGTCTGGCTGGCGTCGGCAGTAGCCTCGGTATCGATGTCGGATGCAACCGGTTCGATGTCCTCCAGCGAGACCAGCCCGCCGCGACCTTGCCGCATCCGCGACTGGACGTGGCTGACGGCGGTGTTGTGCGCGATCCGGTAGACCCAGCTGCGCACCGAGCATTGCCCCTCGAAATAGGCGAAGCTGCGCCAGAGCGCGGCGTGGATGTCTTGGACGAGGTCGTCGGCAAGACCGGGGTCCGCCTCGTATCCGCGCGCCAGCCGGGCGATCGCGCCGCCGAATTGCTCGGCTGCGGCGCGGTAGGACCCGTCCTGTGATGTGAGCGTCATGTGCACCGTTCGGTTTCCCTCCATTGATGAAGGTATAGTCGAACTGGGAACCGGCTTCTTACACGCGGCTGCGAAAAAATCTCACGGGTAGGAAATCGCGAGGACTTCCCACTCCCGTTCGCCGGCGGGCAGACGCACGGTGCGAAGGTCGCCCACGGCGGCTCCGCGCAGGGCCCGGGCGAGCGGGCTCGACCAGCCGATCTGGCCCGCGCCGGCGTCCTGCTCGTCGTCGCCCACCAGCGTGACCGTGCGCCGCGCGTCGTCCTCGTCCGCCAGTTCGATCGTGGCGCCGAAGAACGCGCGCGACTTGTCGGGCTGGGCGGCGGGGTCCACCACGCGCGCCCGTTTCATCCGGCGCGCGATGTGCGCCAGCTCGCGGTCGATCTCGCGCATGCGCTTGCGACCGTAAAGATAATCGCCGTTCTCGCTGCGGTCGCCGTTGCCGGCGGCCCAGCTCACGATCTCGACGATCGCCGGCCGCTCGATGCCCAGCAGGTGGTCGTAGCGCGCCTTGAGCGCGGCAAGGCCCGCCGGACTGATCGGATTGTCGCCCCCCATCCGGCAGGATCAGCCGGGGCTGCGCTTGCCGACGAACTGCGAGATCGTTTTGGGCTGCGCGCCGTACTTGATCCGCTCGGGATGCAGCGCTTCGTAGACGACCGCGTTCTCGAGCACGCGCTGGACGTAATTCTTCGTCTCGAAGATGGGTATCTCCTCGATCCAGCGCAGCCAGTCGATGCCGCCCTGTCGCGGATCGCCGTTCGCGCGCAGCCACTTGTTCACGTTGCCCGCGCCCGCATTGTACGCCGCGACCGCCAGCGGATAGCTGCCGCCGTAGTAGTCCATCATCCGGGCGAAATACCCGTCGCCGAGGCGAATGTTGTACTGCGGATCGCCGGTGAGGCTCGACGACATGTAGGCCATGCCCATCTTGCCGGCCTGCTCGTTGGCGGTGCCCGGCATCAGCTGCATGATACCGCGCGCGCCGGCATGGCTCACCCGGTCGCGGTCGAATTCGCTTTCCTGCCGGGCGATGGCGTGGACCATCGTGTAGTCGCTGCCCGCCGGAATCTGGACGACCGGGAAACCCACCCGTGTAAAGCCTTCGATCCCGCGTTCCGGCGCGCTGCGCCCAGCCACGACGGCCAGTTCTTCCAGCCCCAGCTCGCGCGCCAGGTTGGCGACGAGCTGCATCTGCGCCGCATCCTGCGCCGCATCGGCCAGCGCGACGAAGAAATACCGCTCGGTCCGCCAGTCGGTGCCGTTGCGCGCCGTCGCGCGGATCGCGGCGGCGAGCGGGCTGGCGTTGAACGCGGCGACCTGCTGCGGCGTGGGGGTGGTCAGCGAGACTCGCTGGAAGTTCGGCAGCGGCCGGCCCAGCCGTTCGAGCGCGAGCTGGCCGTAGAAGAATTCGGGATACTTCGCTGCCATCTCGAAATAGCGGTTGGCCTCGGCCTGGTTGCCTGCCCGGGCGGAGGCGTTGCCGGCCCAATAGAACCCCTTGCTGCGCGTCTGCGGCGTGCGCGCGGCGTTGCCATAGCGGTAGAACAGCGGCGCGGCCTGGTTGCCGTCGCCCATCGACCACAGCGCCTTCGTGCCGCCGAGCCACATCAGCGAGGTATAGTCGTCGCGCAGCTTGTAGCTGAGGCCCGAAATGTCGGTGCCGGCCACGAACAGGTCGTCGACCTTGCTCGCGATCGCCGCGGCGGTGCTGGCCGACGCACTCTTGGCCTGCGTCAGCATCTCGGTGACCATGTCTTGCGCATCGAACGGCGGGCGGACGAACGGCGCGCGCGTGGCGAGCAGCTGCTGCCCGCGATTGCCTTGGCCGCTCCGGCGATAATAGCGCGCAAGGTTGTAGACGTAGCCCGGATCGGCGGTCGCCCCGGCGGGCGTGGCCAGACCTATGCTCGCCGGGTCCGACCCCTGCAGCAAAGAGAGCCTCGCCATGAACAGGTTGCGGTTGGCGGGGCTGGTGAACCCGATCTGGCGGGCGGCGGCCTCCGCCTCGCCCTGCCACAGCAGCGAACGCATGCGCTCGTCGTGATCTTCGGGGGTGAAGGCGCCCTGGAACATGCCGGTGAGATAGGCTTCGGCCGGGCTGCTCATCCGTCCCCCGCGCCACGCGGCACGCGCGATCTCGCGGGCTTCGGGGCGGTTCATGTTCGACAGCGCGAGGGCATAGCGCGCCCGTGCCGGGTTCGTGATCGGCTCGAACCGGTCGAAGTAGGCGACCACCTGCTCGGGCCCGGGCGCATCGCGTTCCAGCGCCTTTTCCGCGTTGCCGCGGATCAGCTCCATGCGAGGGTAAGCAGGATAGGCGAGCGCGAAGCCCGCGTAGTCGGCGAAGCCCATCCGGTCGCTGGCGGTCAACTGCTGCCAGCGCGACACAGATGCGGCGGCCTGCGTGGGCTGCATCGCGACCATCGAGGCGCGCCCGGCGTCACCGGGCGACGTATAGACCTGCGCTGCCAGCGGAGACGTGCCCGCCAGCGCGGCAAGGGCAATGAAACGAAGCGATTTGAATTGATTACCGACCATGCTGGACATTCTGGTCACCGGCTCCTTATCAGGCGCTGAATGATATCTACCCGAGGCACGCGGAGGCACCCCCCTTCGCGGCCGCTATGGGCCAGCCAAAGGCGCTACCGCAATGTTCAGTGGCTCGATACCCGCTCTTGTGACTCCTTTTCGCGACGGGTCGTTCGACGAACGCGCGTTCCGCAAGCTCGTCGACTGGCAGATCGACAGCGGCTCGAAGGCGCTGGTCCCGTGCGGCACGACGGGCGAGGCATCGACCCTGTCCAACGCCGAACATCACCGCGTGATCGAGGTCTGCGTCGAACAGGCCGCCGGCCGCGTGCCGGTGATCGCGGGGTGCGGCAGCAACGACACGATGAACGCGCTGCTCCACATGAACTTTTCCAAGAAGGCCGGCGCCGCCGCCGCGCTGTGCGTGGCGCCCTATTACAACCGGCCCAAGCAAGCCGGGCTTATGGCGCATTTCAGCTACCTTGCCGAACACTGCGACCTGCCGATTGTGCTCTACAACGTGCCGGGCCGCACCGTGACCGACATCGAACCCGAAACGGTCTGCGCGCTCGCCAAGAAGTACCCGGGCAAGATCGTCGGCATCAAGGATGCGAGCGGCGACCTTTCCCGCGTGGTCGATCACCGGATGGGGATCGGCAAGGACTTCTGCCAGCTGTCCGGCGACGACGAATTGTCGCTGCCGGCCAACGCGGCAGGCGCGGTCGGCTGCATCTCGGTCACCGCCAACGTCGCCCCGGCGCTGTGCGCTGAATTCCAGGAGGCGTGCGCCGCCAACGATCTGGCCCGCGCGCGCGATCTCAACGACCGGCTCTATCCGCTGCACTACGCCATGTTCGAAGATGCCAGCCCCGCGCCGGTCAAGTACGCTCTCAGCCGGGTTTTCCCCGAAATCAGCCCGGCGGTCCGCCTGCCGCTGGTCGAATGCAGCGACGCGGCGAAGAGGGAGGTCGACGCCGCGCTGGAGCATGCGGGTTTGGTTTAGGGCTGCGACATGGCTCGTGCAGAGAAATTGCTCGAAAGGATGCGGGCCAATCCGCGAGACTGGCAGATCGATGATGTCGTTGCAGTTTGTCGAGCCTACGGTTTGGCTTGTAAATCTCCCAAGCGGGGATCGCACTTCAAGGTTGAACACCCGGCAATCGACGGCAAATTGACAATCCCCGCCCGCAAACCCATTAAATCGGTATACATCCTCCTGCTCGTAGAGATGATCGACAAGCTGGGATAAGGTCATGCGTATGCGTTTTTTTGAAGCCCCCAGTCGCACGCGGCTACCTCGTCAAGCCGACGTCCGCGATTATCGGGTCTATGTTGAGCCGCTTATCGAGCGCCTTGGCGGTGGGTTTGTCGCGTACGCTCCCGAATTACGGGGCTGCATTGCGGACGGGGAGACACCGCAGGAAGCCTTGGCAGCCATTTACGATGCCATCGAGTGCTGGTTAGAAGAAGATGCAGTTGATCTGACTTCGCAAATTCCCGTGAAACAGTCCGCTTGACGCTTGCCAATTAACGCGCGGACACTAGGTCCGCGACACAATGGCCCGCCCCAAACCCGAAACCTTCGACAAGCAGAAGACCGTGGCCGAGAACCGGCGCGCGCGGTTCGACTATTTCATCGAGGACAAGTTCGAGGCCGGGCTGATGCTCACCGGCACCGAGGTGAAGTCCCTGCGTGCGGGCGAGGCGACGATCGCCGACAGCTACGCCGAGATCCGCGGCGGCGAGGTATGGCTGGTCAACGCCAACGTGCCCGAATTCAGCCACGGCAACCGCAACAATCACGAGCCCAAGCGGCCGCGCAAGCTGCTGCTCAACGGCCGCGAGATCGCCAAGATGACGGGGGCGGTGGAGCGCAAGGGCATGACGCTGGTGCCGCTGTCGATCTACTTCAACAAAACGGGCCGCGCGAAGGTCGAACTGGCTCTCGCGAAGGGCAAGCAGGCACAGGACAAGCGCGCCACGATCAAGGATCGCGACTGGAAGCGCGACAAGGCGCGGCTGCTGCGCGAGCGCGGCTAGCCGTGGCCTTCGCCAGCCCCTAGGACAGCGGCGAATCGATGTTCGGCAAAGCCTCCGCCTGGATACAGCGCAATCTCCCGACCCGCGAACAGATGGAGCGGAGCCGGTGGATCCGCCCCTTCGCCAGCCGCGTCCTGCGGTCCGAATTGTGGCGCTTCACGCGCCGGTCGGTGCCGCGAGGCGTCGCGCTCGGTATGCTCGTGGGCATCATCCTGCCCTTCGCCCAGATCCTGTTCTCCGCGCTGCTGTGCCTGCCGATCCGCGCCAACGTGCCGGTCGCCGCGCTGACGACGTTCGTGACCAATCCGGTGACGACGCCGCTTATCTGGGTGCTGGCCTACAAGGTGGGATCGTGGATGCTGCGGGTGGATGCGGCGACCATCGTCGCGCCGGTCAATTCCGCCATCGAGCACAGCGAATTCGGCGACATGGTCCAGTGGCTGACCGGGGCGACGCTGGTCACGGGCTTCGGCCTCGTGGTGATCGCGATCATCGCCTCGGCGGTCAGCTTTGTCGTCTCCGGCTGGGTCTGGCGGCATATCGTCGCGACCAGGCGTGCGCGCCGGCTGCACGCCCGCCGCGCGGCGGTGCTGGAGGGGCAGGAGTGACCATCGACGCTGCGGCGCCTTCCCGGCTCTATGCGGTGCTGGCCGGGGCGGCGGTCGTCACGGCGGCTGCGCTGTGGCTGGCGACCGGCGGCATCGCGGCGCCGCTGGGATTCCTGGGCGGCGTGGCCGTTCTGCTCGCCGGCATCGCCGCGCTCGTCCGCTTGCGCCCGGCGGGCCGCAGCGACGAACTCGCGCCGCCCGACTGGTCGGTCACCGTGGCCGCCATCGAGCGCCCGCGCGAAGGCGTCGCCATCGTCGACCGGGCGAACCGGCTGGTCTGCGCCAACCGCACCTACACTGACTGGTTCGGGCCCGGCACCGCGCCGCCGAACCTGACGCTCGACCGCGCCGGGCTGGAGGCGCTGTCGCGCGCCGTGCGTGAGGCCTGGCGCGAAGGGGCGGGGGAGACCGGCCGGATCGAAAGCGCCGACGGCTCGGCGGCATGGTCGGCCCGGGCCGAGCGCGCGGGGCGGGGCGACGACTACCTCGTCTGGCGGTTCGAAGGGCTGGCCGACGAGGATTTCGTGGCCGACGTCGCGCGCTCGATCGCGGGCACGCTGGGGACGCTCCTGTCGCGCAGCGGAGTGGAAGCGGCGGTCGTCTCGCCCGACGGGCTGGTGCGTGCGGCCTCCGGCGGCTTCGCCCTGCGTGCAGCGGGCGATGCGTCGGCCACGCTGGCCGGGCAGGACTTCGCCACGCTGCTGCGCGCCGACGAGCGCGAGCGCATCTATTTCGCGCGCGAGGGGCGGCGCGGTAATCCGCAGACGCTGATCCACGTGCCGCTCGGCGATGCGACCGACCCGCGCGCGCCGGGTGCGGACGAATCTGCCGGGCTGATGCTGCTGCTCGATGCGGGGATCGGGCTGGGCGGGGCGGCGGAGCCTGCGGGCGGCGCGGCGACCCCGCAGCTCGAGGCTCTGCTGGGCGCGCTGCCGCTGGGTCTCGCGATGACCGACCGCGACGGGCGGATGCTGTTCGCCAACGCGCCCTTCCGCCGCGCCGCCGGGATCGAGGGGATCGCGCTGCCGCAGTTTCCGAGCGATCTCGTGGTGCGCGAGGACAAGGCCGCGATCGTCGACGCGGTGCGGCGTTTCGGCAAGGGACCGGCAAGTTCGACCGACATGGCCGTGCGCCTGCGCGGATCGCCCGACGAGCCGGTCAGTCTCGGCATCGCGGGCGTGCGCGGATTGGGGGATGCCGCGACGCTCCTCAGCCTGGTCGACACGACCGAGGAAGCGCGACTGAAGCGCCAGGTCGCGCAGGCGACGAAAATGCAGGCCGTCGGCCAGCTGGCGGGCGGGGTGGCGCACGACTTCAACAACGTGCTGACCGCGGTGATCGGCACTTGCGACCTCATGCTGCTGCGCCACACGCCGGGCGACAGCGACTACGACGACATCAACCAGATCCGCGCGAATTCCAACCGCGCCGCCGCGCTCACCCGCCAGCTTCTCGCCTTCAGCCGCCAGCAGACCCTGCGGCCCGAAGTGCTCCAGCTGCCCGATGTGGTGAGCGAGGTCAGCCAGCTCCTGAAGCGCCTGCTGGGCGAGAAGATCGAACTGAAGGTGCACCACGACCGCGAACTGGGCGCGGTGCGCGCCGATCCGCAGCAGCTGGAGCAGGTCATCGTGAACCTCGCCGCCAATGCGCGCGATGCCATGCAGTCGCGCGGCGACGGCACCGGCAAGCTGTCGATCGCCACCCGCCGGGTCACCGCCCGCGACGTGCGCAAGATGGGCTCCGAAATCCTGCCGGAAGGCGACTACACCGTGCTGGTCGTGCAGGATTCGGGCGGCGGCATCCCGGAGGAACACCTGGCCAAGATCTTCGAGCCGTTCTTCACCACCAAGGAGGGGCGCGGCGGCGCCATGCTCGGCGGGACCGGCCTCGGGCTGTCCACCGTCTACGGCATCGTCAAGCAGTCGGGCGGCTTCATCTTCGCCGACAACATGCCCGCCACCCACGGCGCCCGCGCCGGCGCGCGCTTCAGCGTGTACCTGCCGGTCCACCACGGCGAAGTGCCACGCAAGGCGAAGGTCGAGGCCAAACCGGCCGCGCAATGGTCGGGTGGGGGCAAGCTGCTGCTGGTGGAGGACGAGGACATGGTCCGCGCCGTCGCCGAACGCGCGCTCGTCCGCGCAGGCTACGAAGTAACCGCCTGCAGCGACGGCGAGGACGGCCTGGCCGCGGTGGCGAACGGCGGCACCTTCGACCTCGTCGTCAGCGACGTCGTGATGCCGGGGATGGACGGCCCCGCGATGGCCAAGGCGATCCGCCGCCTTCACCCCGACCTGCCGGTCCTGTTCATGTCGGGCTATGCCGAGGAACAGCTGCGGCGCGACATCGACATCGCCGACATGCACTTCATCGCGAAGCCGTTCAGCGTGCAGGACATCTCCGACAAGGTCGGCGCGGTCCTCGGCGCGGCGCGGGGTTGACCGGCTTGGCGGGCTGAGGCACTCTCCCACGATACATAGTTACATTCGCTTGCCCGGCGAAGTGTCAGGGGGAACGTCATGCGCAGCACCATCCACGCGTTCGGGGCCGCCGCCATCGGTCTGGCCGTCGCATCGCCGGCAACCGCGCAGACGATCGACACCGGCAGCGAGACGGCGTCCACCGCGCAGGGCGACCTCGCCGTCACGATCTACAACAACGACATCGCGCTGGTGCAGGACGTGCGCCAGCTGGCCATCGCCAACGGGCGCAGCCGGATCGAGTTTCCCGATGTGTCCGCGCAGATCCGGCCCGAAACGCTGAGCTTCAACACCGCCGGCGCGGGCATCGTCGAACAGAACTTCGACTTCGACATCCTGACCCCCACCAAGCTGATGGAAAAGGCGATCGGCCAGACGGTCACGCTGGTCCGCACCAATCCCGCCACGGGCGCCGAGATGCGGGAGCGTGCAACGGTGCTGTCGACCGCGGGCGGGGTAGTCGTGCGCATCGGCGAGAGGATCGAGGTGCTGCGCGACGACGGGCTGCCGACCCGCGTGATCTTCGACGGCGTGCCGCCGAACCTGCGCGCGCGCCCGACCCTGTCGGTAACGGTCGACAGCGACCGCGGCGGCACGCGCCCCGCCTCGATTCGCTACCTCACCGGCGGGCTCGGCTGGGCCGCCGACTACGTCGCGCTCTACGACGAGGCCAAAGGCACGACCGATATGCAGGGCTGGGTGACGCTGACCAACCGCACCGGCACGACGTTCCACGATGCCGATACCGTGCTCGTCGCCGGCAGCCCGCAGGCAAGCGGCGGGCGCTATGCCGGGCGCGGCTACCCCCCGCCGCCGCCTCCGCGCCCGGGACGCATGGTCCCCGGGACTCAGACCGCCGACCGCGAACAGTTGGGCGATTACTACCTTTACCCGCTGCCCGGACGGACCACGATCGCCAACGCGCAGACCAAGCAGGTGAGCTTCCTCGACGTGCAGGCCGTGCCCGCGAAGAAAGTCTACGCGCGATCGATCGGCTGGCTCGCGAGCGACGACCAGCCGGTAAACGTGTCGAGCGCGATCGGCTTTTCCACCGCGCGCGATCAGGGGCTGGGCGATGCACTGCCCGCCGGGACGGTGCGGTTCTACCAGCGCGACCGGCAGGGCACGCCGCAGTTCGTGGGCGAGAGCACGATCGGCCACACCCCGATGGGCAGCGCGCTGACGCTGACCACCGGCGATGCTTTCGACGTGTTCGTCCAGGCCGAGGTCGTGAGCCGCGATCGCATAACCGGCGACGAGTACCAGCGCAGCGCGCGCTACCGCGTCATCTCCGGCGACGGCTCCGTGCGCGAGGTGACTGCGGAGCGCGCGGTGGAATACTGGCGCACGACGATGCGCTATACCTTCACCAACGCCAAGTCCGTGCCCGTAGAGGTGGAACTGACGCAAGGCGGCCTCGACCCCGGGTATTGGGCGCGCGACTTCCGCATCGTGAGCGAGGATGCCATGGGCGAGCAGGTGAATGCCGACACCCGCAAGTATCTCGTCACAGTGCCTGCCAACGGTCGGCGCGAGGTGCGCGTCACGTACGAGACCCGGTACTGAGCGTGGCCGCCCGCTCGCTTCCTCACCCCTCCCCTCCAGGGGAGGGGCAGGGGGTGGGGCCTGTCGCGATCGCCGCGCCCCGGCCCGACAGGACGGTCCCCACCCCAACCCCTCCCCTGAAGGGGAGGGGCTATCTTGCGCTCGGCGCGCTGCTGCTGGCGACGAGCGCGACGGCCGCGCTCGCCCGCGAGGCGGTCGATGCTTCCGCGCCCGACAGGCTGTCGATCACCGTCTATCGCGATCCGAACCGCGATCCCGAAGCGGCGATGGACGCCGATATGCCCCGCGGCTTCGCGATGATCAGCGAGACCCGCCGCGTCACCCTCCCGCCCGGCGAATCGACGATCCGGTTCGAAGGTGTCTCGGAAGGGATGGTCGCGGTGACCGCCATCGTCACCGGCCTGCCCGGCGGCACGATCGAGAAGAACCGCAACGCCGACCTCCTCAGCCCCGGCGCCCTCGTCGACGGCACGCTCGGCAACCGAGTAAGGATCACGCGCACCGATCCCGCCACGGGGCGGGAGAGCAGCGAGGCGGCGGTCGTGCGCACGCGCGCGGACGGCGGGCTCGTGCTGCAGACGGCGGCGGGTTACGAGGCGGTCCGCTGTTCCGGGCTGCCCGAGCGGCTGACCTTCGACCGGGTGCCGGCCGGGCTTTCGGCGGGGCCCGTCTATTCGATCGACACCGCAAGCCCGGCGGGCGGCACCTACACCGTCACGCTCACCTACCTGTCGTGGGGCTTCGACTGGCAGGCGCACTATGTCGCGACGCTGGCCGAGGGGCGAGGGGCGGATGACCTCCGGATGCGGCTGACCAGCTGGCTGACGCTGGTGAACGACAACGGCCAGTCCTTTCCCGATGCCGAACTGATGGCGGTCGCGGGGCGGCTGCAGGTCACCAGCGACTATGCCGCGCTGGCCGACCCGCCCGAGGGCCGGCCGCTGCAACTGGTCTGCTATCCCATCGGCAGCACCGCGGCGGGATCCCCGGTGCCCCGCGACGGGGTGTATCCGCCGCCGCCGCCGCCGCCGCCCCCGCCGGCAATGATGGCGGCGCCGGTTTCCGCCCAGGACATCGGCAGCGCCATAGTCGTGACCGGCTCGCGCGTTTCGCGGGCGGCGATGGTCGCGAGCGAGGAAGACCTGGCGGACCTCAAGCTCTACCGGGTGCCAGAGCGCGTGGACCTGGCGGCGAAAAGCCAGAAGCAGGTCGCCTTTCTCGACGAGGACGCGGTCACCGGGCGGCTGCTCTACGCGGGCGAATGCGGGCCGTGGGCCGTGACTGACGAACCGCAGCCCGCCGGCATCCTCCTCGCGACCGTCAACGACCGCGCGCACGGGCTGGGGCGGGCGCTCCCCACGGGGGGCCTCACCGTGTTCGAGAGCACGCCCGAGGGCGAGCTGCTGGTGGGCGAGCAGCGGCTGCGCGATTATGCCGACGGGCAGGACGTGGAGCTCGAGATTGGGACCAGCGCGCAGGTGTACCTGTCGTGCGCGCGGGCCGACCCGGAGCGCGAGCGCAAGCCCGGAGAGCGGGTCGCCATGCAGGCAATCGCGACGAACGCCAACCGGTCGCCGGTACGGGTGCGGGTGCAACTCGGCGGCAGCGCGGCGCACATTGCAGGCCTGCGCGGCGTAACGGTGAAGGACGGCGCACGGATCGTGGAGGTCGTCGTCCCGGCGGGCGGGCGGCGCACTCTCGAATGGACGATCATCGACGAATAATTCGCCGGATTCGCTTGTTGGAAATATTTTCGTTCCACTCTTGTTCTCATGGAACAAAGGGGATACATCGCTTTTCGGACGACAGGTGGCCGCCGGATTGCCCGGGGGCCTAGGCAAAGCGCGAAAGGGTGTGTCATGGCGGCTGCGAATCTCAAGTTGGTAGAGGGCAAGTCAGTGGATACGGACCGTCAGAAGGCGCTCGACGCGGCGCTCGCACAGATCGATCGCGCGTTCGGCAAGGGTTCGGCGATGAAGCTGGGCCAGAAGGAAGCGATGCAGGTCGAATCGATTTCGACCGGTTCGCTCGGGCTCGACATCGCGCTCGGCGTCGGCGGCCTGCCGAAAGGCCGCGTGATCGAGGTCTACGGGCCGGAAAGCTCGGGCAAGACCACGCTCGCGCTCCACGTCATCGCCGAAGCGCAGAAGAACGGCGGCACCGCCGCGTTCGTCGACGCCGAACATGCGCTCGACCCGGTCTATGCCAAGAAGCTGGGCGTCAACATCGACGAACTGATCGTCTCGCAGCCCGATACCGGCGAACAGGCGCTCGAGATCACCGACACGCTGGTGCGCTCGAACGCGGTGGACGTGCTTGTCGTCGACTCGGTGGCGGCGCTGGTCCCCCGGGCTGAGATCGAGGGCGAGATGGGCGACAGCCACGTCGGCCTCCAGGCCCGCCTGATGAGCCAGTCGCTGCGCAAGCTCACCGGCTCGATCAACCGGTCGAAGTGCATGGTGATCTTCATCAACCAGCTCCGCATGAAGATCGGCGTGATGTACGGCAATCCCGAGACGACGACGGGCGGTAACGCGCTCAAGTTCTACGCCTCGGTTCGCCTCGACATCCGCCGCACCGGGCAGATCAAGGACCGCGACGACATCATCGGCAACTCGACCCGCGTGAAGGTCGTCAAGAACAAGGTCGCCCCGCCGTTCAAGCAGGTCGAATTCGACATCATGTACGGCGAAGGCATTTCGAAGATCGGCGAAATCCTCGATCTCGGGGTCAAGGCCGGCATCGTCGAGAAGTCGGGCTCGTGGTTCAGCTACGATTCGATCCGGATCGGCCAGGGCCGCGAGAACGCCAAGACATACCTCAAGGACAATTCCGAAGTTTGCGACAGGCTGGAAGCCGCGATCCGCGGCCGGACCGACCAGGTCGCCGAGGAGATGATGACGGGCCCGGACGCGGACTCCGACGACTGATCCTCAATCCTTCCGGGCATCCCCCCGCCCGGCAGGCAACCCATAAAGCCGGCGACCGCGTCCCCCCACGCGTCGCCGGCTTTTCCGGTTTTCGGGCCATGTTGGACTTTGATCGGCGGTTGCCGTCCGCATGTATTTCGTCAACTTAATGCCATGACCGACCGCACCGAATGGGAAGGCCGCGTAGGCCGCAAATGGGCCGAAGAATGGCCCCGCACCGACCGCAGCTTCGCCCCCCTCACCGAACGCTTGCTTGCCGTCCTCGTCGATGAACGACCGCGGCAAGTGCTCGACATCGGTTGCGGCGCCGGCGAACTGTCGCTCGCTCTCGCCCGCATGTACCCGTCCGCCGAAGTCCTCGGCCTTGACGTTTCCGAACCCCTCGTCGCCGCCGCGCGGGAGCGTACCGGCGAACTGCCCAACATTTCCTTCGAAGTCGCCGACGCAGCAACCTGGCGCCGGGACGGCTTTGCTCCAGACTTACTGGTCTCGCGGCACGGGGTCATGTCCTTCGCCGATCCCGTTGGAGCGTTCTCGCATCTCGCCAGCATCGCCGCCCCCTCAGCCCGCCTCGTCTTTTCGTGTTTCCGAAATCGCGAGCACAACCCATGGGCGACCAAGATCGCGAACCTGACCACCACCGATGCACCATCGTCGCAATCAGATGAGCCCGGACCGTTCGCGTTCGCCAACCCCGACCGCGTCGAACGGATCCTAGCCGAAGCGGGATGGGAGGGGGTCGAGTTTGAGCCCGTCGACTTCGCTTACGTCGCGGGGGCTGGCGACGATGCGCTGCAAGATGCCGCAACCTTCTTCAAGTCCATCGGTCCAGCCGCACGTGCCGCTTCAGAATTGAAGGGAAGCGAGCGCGAGGACTTCGACAATCGTCTGCGATCTCTGCTGACCGAACGGTGCATCGACGGTACCATCTCGTTCCCAGCCTCTGCTTGGATAGTGAGTGCCCGATTGGTCTCAGTTTGATCGCGCTTCCTCACAGAGAGTGGACTGATCGCTTTCACGGCACGGATCGACCGCCTTTATGCGCTTGTCGCGGTGCCCGGCGACCATTACCTGCCTCGACGCCATGAACTCCACGAACGATATTCGCCACGCCTTCCTCGACTACTTCGGCGATGCCGGCCACCGCGTGATGCCGAGCGCTCCGCTCGTTCCCTACAACGACCCGACACTGATGTTCGTCGCGGCCGGCATGGTGCCGTTCAAGAACGTCTTCACGGGTCTCGAAACCCCGCCGGCGCCCACGGCCGCGAGCAGCCAAAAGTGCGTCCGGGCCGGGGGGAAGCACAACGATCTCGACAACGTCGGCTATACCGCCCGTCACCTGACGTTCTTCGAAATGCTCGGAAACTTCAGCTTCGGCGACTACTTCAAGGAACGCGCGATCGAGCTTGCCTGGGGGTTCGTTCACAAGGAACTCGGCCTCGCCAAGGACCGGTTGACGGCGACCGTCTATCATACCGACGACGCGGCTTACGATCTGTGGAAGAAGATCGCCGGCCTGCCCGACGAGCGGATCATCCGCATCGCCACGAAGGATAATTTCTGGGCCGCTGGTCCCGATGGGCCGTGCGGGCCGTGCTCCGAGATATTCTACGATTACGGCGAAGACGTGCCGGGCGGCCCCCCGGGCTCTCCCGACGAGGATGGCGACCGGTTCGTGGAGATCTGGAACCTCGTCTTTATGCAGTATGTGCAGGAAGCCGAGAACATCGTCGGCGATCTCCCGCGCCCGAGCATCGACACCGGCATGGGCCTCGAACGCATTGCCAGCGTGCTGCAGGGCCAGCGCAACGTATTCGACACCGACACCTTCCGCGCGCTCATCGCGGCGAGCGAAGCGGCCGTCCGCTCGTCTGCGGACGGCGATGCGCTCGCCAGTCACCGGGTCATCGCCGATCACCTGCGTTCGACGAGCTTCCTGCTTGCCGATGGAGTGATGCCGTCGAACGAGGGTCGTGGTTACGTTCTGCGCCGCATCATGCGCCGCGCGATGCGCCACGCCCACCTGCTCGGCGCGAGCGAGCCGCTGATGCATCGTCTCGTGCCCGCACTCGTCGCGGAGATGGGCCAAGCCTACCCCGAACTCGGCCGGGCGCAGCCGCTGATCGAGGAGACGCTGGAGCGCGAGGAGACCCAGTTCCGCCGTACCCTGGCGAACGGCCTCAAGCTGCTCGACGAAGCGACGGGCGACATGGCCGAAGGGGGCGAACTCGACGGCGGCACCGCCTTCCGACTCTACGACACTTACGGCTTCCCGTACGATCTCACCGAAGACGCGCTCCGCAGCCGCGGTCTCACCGTGGACCGCGAGGGGTTCGATGCCGCCATGGCGCAGCAGAAGGCGGCCGCCCGCGCTGCGTGGAAGGGCAGCGGGCAGGCTGCCGACGGCGAGCTGTGGTTCGACATAGCGGAGCGCGAGGGTGGCACGGAGTTCACCGGCTACACCGCGACCGAGGGCGAAGGCCGCGTCATCGCGCTCGTCGTCGACGGCGTCGAAGTCGAGGCGGCAAGGACCGGCGAGACCGTGACCGTGCTGACCAATCAGACGCCGTTCTACGGTGAAAGCGGTGGCCAAGCCGGCGATGCCGGGACGATCACGGCCCCCGATGGCCTCAAGATCGCAGTCGAAGATACCGGCAAGCCGCTCGGACGGTTGCACACGCATATGGGCACGATTGCGGCGGGCGAGATCAAGCTGGGCGACACGGTCCATCTTTGGGTCGACGCGGATCGCCGCGACCGGATCCGCGCCAACCATTCGGCGACGCACCTCGCGCACGCGGCGCTGCGACACCGGCTTGGCGAGCACGTGACGCAGAAAGGCTCGCTGGTGGCGGAAGATCGCTTCCGCTTCGATTTCTCGCATCCCAAGCCGCTCACCGCGGAAGACATCGCGGCGGTCGAGGCCAAGGTGAACGCCGAGATCCGTGCGAACGAGATCGTCACCACGCGCCTGATGTCGCCCGACGATGCGATCGCCGCAGGAGCGATGGCGCTGTTCGGCGAAAAGTACGGCGACGAAGTGCGCGTTCTGAGCATGGGCCGCGCCGGCGAAGAAGGTCGCAACTATTCGGTCGAGCTGTGCGGCGGCACGCACGTGCGGGCGACGGGCGACATCGGACTGTTCCGCATCGTGTCGGAAAGCGCGGTGTCGAGCGGCGTCAGGCGCATCGAAGCGCTGACGGGCGAGGCGGCGCGGCAGTGGCTTGTCGGCCGCGAAGACGCGCTGAAGGACGCCGCCGCCGCGATCCGGGCAGCTCCCGAAGAAGTACCGGCGCGGCTCGCGGCGTTGCTCGACGAACGCAAGCGGCTCGAGCGCGAATTGGCGGACGCGAAGAGGGCGCTGGCTCTTGGCGGCGGCGGCGGCGCGGCAGCAGGTCCGGCGGACGAGGACGTCGGCGGTATCAAGTTTAGCGGCCAGGTCATCGACGGGCTGGAAGCGAAGGCGCTGCGCGGGTTACTCGACGAGGCCAAGTCGCGGCTCGGGTCGGGTGTGGCCACGATCGTGGCGGTCTACGAAGGCAAGGCCGCCATCGCGGCGGCTGTCACCGACGACCTCACCGGGCATATCAGCGCGGTCGATCTCGTGCGTGCCGGGGTCGAGGCGCTGGGCGGGAAGGGAGGCGGCGGCCGTCCGGACATGGCGCAGGGCGGCGGTCCCGACGGCAGCAAGGGCGCCGAAGCGATCGCGGCGGTCAAGGCCGCGCTCGCTTCGCAGAACGCCTGAGGGTCATCAGCCCCGTTGGTTGCTGGAATTGCGGGTTTCCGTCTCGCTTCCGCGCGGGGTGTCGGTCACCTTTGTGTTGTGATCGGTCCGCTGCTGGCCTTTCACGCTGCCGAACTCCTCGCCCGTCTGGTTGGCGGGGTTTTTCGGTTGTTCGCTGGCGTCGGCAGGGTTGGTCTTGTCTGACATCATTCAGTCTCCTTCCCTTTCCCAACGGTCGAACGGCGCGATCTATCCTGCGTCTGCCGGCCCGGTTCGCAGCTTGGGCTTGTGGGCGAGCGCGGCGTCCTCCTGGATCTGGATGCGGAACTCGTCGCGTTTTTCGTGGATGGAGGCGATCACCGGCCCCATCGCCACGCCCAAGTCGACGAGGACCGCCTCGCTCAGTTGCAGCGAGCTTTCGAGCGTTTCGGGCACCGCATGGCTTGCACCGGCCCGGTAGAGGGCGGTGGCATAGGACAGGTCGCGCGCGCGCACGATGATGGGCAGGTCGGGGTATTCCTTGCGCAATTTCGATACGAGCCGCTGGGCAAGGACCGGCTCGTCCATGGTCAGGATGACCGCCAGCGCGTTGTCGATGCCGAGCCGGTCGAGCGCAGCCTCGCGCGCCGCGTCGCCGAATGTCGCCCGGTAGCCCTCGCGCCGCGCGCGATCGACGAGGTCGGCATCGCTGTCGATCGCGATGTAGGGCTTGCCGTGAACGGTCAGCATGTCCGCCACCAGACGGCCCACGCGGCCCGCACCGACGATGATGACGCGCGATTCGTCGCGCATGTCCTCTTCCGCCAGCGGCAGCGGTTCGACCCGCTGGCCGACCGTCCGCCCGATCTTTGCGAGAAGCGGCGTGATGGTGAGGCCGATGGCGGTCACGATCTGCCAGAACTGCGCCGTTTCGCGGTCGACGAGCAGGGCGGCGGTGGCGGCCGACAGGACGATCAGCGTCGTCTCGCTGGGACTCGCCATCAGCAGGCCGGTTTCCGCGGCCGTCCCGCGCCGGGCACCCATCAGCCGCAGGAGCAGGCCCGTCACCACGGCCTTCAATGCCACCACGCCGGCCACGGCACCCGCGATCGCCCACAGGTTCGCCCAGACGACGGCGAGGTCGAGGCCCATGCCGACGGTGATGAGGAAGATGCCGAGCGCGAGGCCCTTGAACGGCTCGATGATCCCCTCGACCTCGCCGTGGTACTCGGTCTCCGCGATGAGCAGCCCGGCGATCAGCGCGCCGACGATGGGCGACAGGCCGGTTGCCGCGGTCGCCAGGCTCGCGCCGATGACGACCAGCAGGCTTGCGGCGAGGAACAGTTCGGGGCTCTTCGTGCGGGCGGCCTGCGCGAAGAGGCGGGGAAGCGCGAGGCGGCCCACGACGAGCAGCGCGCCGACCACCAGCAGCCCCTGCCACAGCGTGCCGATCAGCCCTTCCACCCCGTCGGCCTGGGCATAGGGGGCAAGCGCGCCAAGGATGAAGATCATCGGGACGATCGCGATGTCCTCGAACAACAGCATCGACAGCGCGGCTTTTCCGACCGGGCTGGTCGTCCCCGCGATGGGCAGCACGATGGCGGTGGAACTGAGGGCCAGCGCGAAGCCCAGCGCCATCGCTGCGGTCGTGCCGACGCCGGTGGCCGCCAGTACCAGCGCCAGCAGCGCCCCGATCAGGATGAGTTCCAGCGCACCGAGGCCGAAAACCAGCCGCCGCATGTCCCACAACCTGTTGAACGACAGCTCGAGCCCGATCGTGAACAGCAGCAAGATGATGCCGAATTCGGCGAACGGCTCCAGCGCCTCGGGGTCGGTGATCGTCACATGGTAGAGCCACGGCGCCTGCGGCACGAGCCTACCGAGGCCGAACGGTCCCACCAGCACACCGATGAGGATGAACCCGATGACCGGCGTGATGCGGAACCGGTGAAACAGGGGAATGACGATTCCCGCGGCACCGAGGATCACGAGCGCATCGGACAAGGTTTCCGACTGGGTCAAACCTTCCGTCACCGCGCGCGCCCCGTGTCACACGAACCGGGGATGTCTTTCGAAACCACGCCGGTGCCCATCCCATCCGTAAAACGCCCGAATTGCCCGTCGCCTTTGTCACCTTCCACTTTCGAGGGCCGGACCAGGACAGGGAGCAGGGCAAAGGTGGCGAACGGCATCATCGTGCGGGGTGCTAGCGCGAACCGGCGGCGGTAGGAAAACCAATTGTTCTTTTGCCGGGGATGGAGCCGCGGAAGGGCAGTTTTGTTGCGGGCAGGACGCGGCGATTTCAGCGAACTCTCAGCCCCCACTCATGCCATTCACCGAGCGGCCGGGCATTGATGGTCTCCCACGACAGGAGAGCGAGCGATGCACGTTAAGATGATCCTTCCCGCCCTGACCGAGGCGAAAAGCCCGCTGTTCAGGCCGATCAAGTATTCACTGTTCCCGCCGCTCGGGCTGGCCACGCTGGCCGGGTTCCTGCCGCCGGACTGGGATGTCGAACTCGTCGACGATCATGTCGAGCGTCTCCAGACCGACGATGAGCCCGATCTGGTCGTGATCCAGGTTTACATCACCAACGCATACCGGGCCTATGCCATCGCCGACCACTACCGCGCGAAAGGATGCTACGTCGTCCTTGGCGGGCTGCACGTCACCTCGCTGCCTGACGAGGCTGCGCGCCATGCCGACACCGTATTCGTGGGGCCGGGCGAACAGACGTTTCCCTGCTTCCTGCGCGACTGGCGGGCCGGGCATGCCAGCGCGCGGTACATTTCGGACGGGGGCCGGACGATCGAAGGCATTCCGGCGGTTCGCCGCGATCTCATCAAGCGACATCTCTATCTCGTGCCCAACTCGATCGTCGTCACTCGGGGATGTCCGCAGCACTGCTCGTTCTGCTACAAGGATGCGTTCTTCGCGGGCGGCCGGGGTTTCTATACCCAGAAAGTGGACGAGGCCCTGCGCGAGATCGAGAGACTGCCGGGCAGGCACCTCTATTTCCTCGACGACCACCTGCTCGGCGATCGGCGGTTCGCCGAGGGCTTGTTCGAAGGCATGCGCGGCATGGACCGGCTGTTCCAGGGTGCAGCCACGGTCGACAGCGTGCTGCGCGGCGATCTGATCGAAAAAGCGGCAGAGGCGGGCCTGCGCAGTCTTTTCGTCGGTTTCGAGACCTTCAGCCCCGACAACCTGCGCGGTTGCAACAAGAAACAGAACCTCGCCCGCGACTATGCAGCCGTGACCCGGCGCCTGTCGGACCTGGGTATCATGATCAACGGCAGTTTCGTATTCGGGATGGACGACGACGGACCCGACGTGTTCGATCGCACGGTCGACTGGGCGGTGCGGCACGGCGTGACCACGGCGACTTTCCATGTGCAGACGCCCTATCCCGGCACCAAACTCCACCGGGACTTGACCGCGCAGGGACGTATCACGAGCGAGAACTGGGACCTCTACGATACCCGGCACGCGGTCTTTCGCCCCGCCAGGCTGACCGCGGCCGCGCTCGAGGCGGGATACCGGCGCGCCTACCGCGACTTCTACGGCTGGACGAACATCGCGCGTGGGGCGCTGAGCCATCGGACCGCCAAGCATACGCTGAAACATTTCGCCTACGAGGCCGGCTGGAAGAAGTTCGAGCCCCTGTGGGACGTCGTGATCAAGGCGCGTCGCCTCGGTGCGATGACGCCGCTGCTGGAAGGTGTGCTGTCGAAGGTAACCCGGCGCGGCGAGATACCGCATGTGCCCGTACCGGGAACGCGAGCACGCGCCGCGCTGCGCTAGCCGCCGCCGGGCCCGTGCGGGCCGCCCAGGGGCTCGGCGCGGGGTCGGGGCTTACCGGGGTGTTTGCCGTGCTCGTCCCATTCTATGCGGTAGAGATCGAACCGGCGGTCGGCGAGATTGCGCACCGTGCCTTCGGCACGCGCCCAACTGAGGTCGGCGAGGTTGATGTCGCTGATCGTCAGTGTCTCGACATTCTCGGTCGCCTCGGCCGCGATCCCGTCGCGCGCGAAAGGGAAGTCGCACGGGGTTAGGATGCAGCTCTGCGCGTACTGGATGTCCATGTTGCCGACGTTGGGGAGGTTGCCCACGTTGCCGCTCAGGACGACGAAGCACTGATTCTCGATCGCGCGCGCCTGCCCACAATACCTGACGCGGAGGTATCCCTGCCGGCTGTCGGTGCAGAACGGCACGAAGATGATCCGTGCGCCCTCGTCGGCCAGGCGGCGGCTCAGTTCGGGGAATTCGCTGTCGTAGCAGATCTGCACCCCGATTGGGCCGCAGTCGGTCTGGATGACGTCGATCTTGTCGCCGCCCTTAATGTTCCACCAGTACCGTTCGTTGGGGGTGGGGTGGATCTTTTCCTGTTCATGAACCGACCCGTCGCGCAGGCAAACGTAGGCGACGTTGTGGATGTCGCCGTCGTCCATGCGGGTCGGGTGGCTGCCCGCGATGATGTTGATGTTGAACCGCATCGCCATGTCGGAGATGTCGGCTTTGAGGCGCGGGGTGTATTCGGACAGTCGCTCGATCGCCTCCACCGGCGAAAGCTCTTTTTCCTCGTAGCTCAGCAGCATCAGCGTGAAAAGCTCGGGAAAGAGAATGAAGTCTGCTTCGTAATCGCTTGCCACGTCGATGAAATACCGGATCGTCGAGAGGAACTCGTCATAGTCCTTCACCGCGCGGGCCTGCAGCTGGCAGGTGGCGACGCGGACGCTCTCGACGCCGCGCGGCAGGCGCTTCTTGGCCGGCTGGTCCGCCTCCACGTAGGGATTGCGCCAGACCATCATCACGGCGTTGGCTTCGGATGCCTTGTCCTCCGGAAGGTAGCCTTCGATGACCCGCTCCGGCTCGAACCCGTTGGCGAGCTGGAAGCGCAGCACCGGGTCGTGGAGTTTGCCGGCCAGAACCTGGTCGAGATAGTCCCCGGGCCCGTCCACCTTGCGCTTGTTGCGGCGATAGTTCGGCATGCGGCCGGCGAAGACGATGCCCTGCAGGTCGCGTTCCTCGGCCAGCGCGCGCCGTTCCTCGTAAAGCCGGCGCCCGATGCGCACGCCCCGCACCTTGGGGTCCACGCACATCTCGTAGCCGTAGAGCCAATCGCCGGTGGGATCGTGGCGGCTGCCGAAGCCGTTGCCGGTGATTTCGTCCCAGTCGTGGTCCTGGAAGGCCAGCCCTTCGGCGACCTGCATCGTCGCGCAATAGCCGACCACGTTGTCATCGAGCAGGGCGACGAAGCAGCCTTCGCGGAAGTTGTTGATCTGGCCGCGGATCTCGCCGTGGGTGTAGGCCGGCATGTCGTTGTACACCCGGCGTACGAGGTTCGCGATGCCCGGGATGTCCTTGGGCCGGGCGTTGCGGATGTCGAGCCGCTTTTGCCCGAGCTTCTCGGTCTTCGCGCGGGCTGCGGTGCCCCGCTTCCTGGTGGTCGCCTTGGCCATGATATCCCTCGGTTCGGCAAATACGAAAGGACCGGGTGCAGCCTCAGGCCGACCCGGTCCCAATGCTCAGTCAATGAGCGAGCGGAGCGATGGTTTCAGCCCCAGTTCGCCATTTCCGTCTCGAGGTTCTCGACGATCGCCTCGAAGAACTGCTCGGTCGTCATCCAAGCCTGTTCCGGGCCGATCAGGAGCGCGAGGTCCTTGGTCATCTTGCCGCTTTCCACGGTGCGGATGCAGACCTGCTCCAGCGTCTCGGCGAACCGCACCACGTCGGGCGTGTCGTCGAACTGGCCGCGGTACATGAGGCCGCGGGTCCAGGCGAAGATGCTGGCGATCGGGTTGGTGCTGGTCGCCTTGCCCTGCTGGTGCTGGCGGTAGTGGCGGGTGACGGTACCGTGCGCCGCCTCGGCCTCCACGGTCTTGCCGTCGGGCGCCATGAGCACGCTGGTCATCAGGCCGAGCGAACCGAAGCCCTGCGCCACGACGTCGGACTGCACGTCGCCGTCGTAGTTCTTGCACGCCCACACGAACTTGCCCGACCACTTGAGCGCGGATGCGACCATGTCGTCGATCAGGCGGTGCTCGTAGTGGATGCCCTTTTCCTTGAACTTCTCGGCGAAGCCCTCGGTGTTGTAGACCTCTTCGAACAGATCCTTGAAGCGCCCGTCGTAGGCTTTCATGATCGTGTTCTTGGTGCTGAGGTACACCGGCCAACCGAGGTTGAGCCCGTAGTTGAAGCTCGCCCGGGCAAAGTCGCGGATGCTGTCGTCGAGGTTGTACATCGCCATCGCGATCCCGGCGCTGGGGAAATCGAACACGTCGAGATCGATCTTCGTGCCGTCCTCGCCGTCGAAGACCAGCCGCAGCTTGCCGGGGCCGGGGATGAGCGTGTCGGTGGCGCGGTACTGGTCGCCGAAGGCGTGGCGGCCGACCACGATCGGATCGGTCCAGCCGGGCACCAGCCGCGGCACGTTGTCGATCACGATCGGTTCGCGGAAGACCACACCGCCCAGGATGTTGCGGATCGTGCCGTTGGGGCTCTTCCACATCTTCTTGAGGCTGAACTCCTCGACCCGCGCCTCGTCCGGCGTGATCGTGGCGCACTTCACGCCCACGCCGTGCTGCTTGATGGCGTTGGCCGCATCGACGGTGATCTGGTCGTCGGTCTCGTCACGCTTCTCGACCGAGAGGTCGTAGTAGTGGAGGTCGATGTCGAGGTAGGGCTTGATCAGCCGCTCGCGAATCCATTCCCAGATGATCCGGGTCATCTCGTCGCCATCGATCTCGACGACGGGGTTCTTCACCTTGATCTTGTCCATGTGCGTCCTGCTGTCTGAAAAGGTTGGCCGCGCTCTAGCACGGCGGCAGGAGGGCGCAAGGTGGGGCCCCCAAACGCGAAAGGCGCCGCTTTCGCGGCGCCTTCGGGCTTATTCGATGGTGGGCGTAGCAAGGATTGAACTTGCGACCCCTACGATGTCAACATAGTGCTCTACCACTGAGCTATACGCCCACACCATCGAGCGAACCCCCGGATGTGATCCGGGGCAGGCGGGCCCATTAGCGAGCCGTTTCGCGAACCGCAAGTGGTCAATGCGGCCGATCAGATACTCGCCGCAGCTTCGGTCCCGAACATGCGGTCCACTTCGAGCACCAGGTCCTTGAGGTGGAAGGGTTTCGACAGAACCTTGGCGCGCGGTTGTTCGCGGCTGGCCTTCAGCGTGACGGCGGCAAAGCCGGTGATGAACATGACCTTCGTGCCTGGCGACAGTTCGTTGCACCTCTGGGCGAGTTCGATGCCGTCCATTTCCGGCATCACGATGTCCGATAAAAGCAGGTCGAACTGGTCCGATTCGAGATGCGGAATCGCGTCGGTGCCGCGATCGACCGCGACCACTTCGTAGCCGGCGTTCTCAAGCGCGCGCGCGAGATAGGTGCGCATCGCGTCCTCGTCTTCGGCGAGGAGGATGCGGATCGGGGTCATCGTGTTCATCACGCGCCTTTACCACGCTGCGATTAAGAAATCTTTGGCGCGATGGACCATCGGCCAGCTTTGACACACGGCCGTACGCGGGTATTCCCGGTCCTGATGGACGGGGTCTTGCAAGCGCCAAATCAGGGCGGGACGATACCGGGCACCGCGAGTCCGGCGTTCACCATGTTCCAGTCCGAAGGAAGCCCGCTGCCGGTTCTCGTCGCCGCCCCGCACGGGGGACGCGAATACACGCCCGCCATCGTCGAACGCATGCGCGATCCGCAGTTCGCGGCGCTGCGGCTGGAAGATCGCCACGTCGATCATCTGGCCCGCGCGGTCGCCGCCGCCACCGGCGCCGCGCTGCTCGTGGCGCACGCCCCGCGCGCCATGATCGATCTCAACCGTTCGCCCGACGACATGGACTGGTCGATGGTGGTGGAGGGTCCGCCCGCCGGAACCCGGACGCGCCACTCGCTCGCCAACCGCCGCGCGCGGGGCGGGCTGGGCCTCGTGCCGCGCCGTTTGCAGGGGCTGGGCGAGATATGGAAGGGGCGGCTGACGGCCGCCGATCTCGGTAAGCGGATCGATGAGATCCACACTCCATATCATGCCGCGCTGGCAGGGGCGCTGGAGACTTTGCGGGACAGATGGGGCGCTGCGCTGCTGATCGATCTGCATTCGATGCCGCCATTGAAGGCACGGGCGGACGGGGGGGCGGATGGGCCCGCGGACGAGGGGGCGGGCAGCCGGTTCGTGATCGGCGACCGGTTCGGCGCCAGTTGCGACAGGAGCATCGCCACCGCCGCGATCGACTATTTCGCGCGGCACGGCCGACCGGCGGCGCACAACCGGCCCTATGCGGGCGGGTACGTGCTCGACCGGCACGGCAAGCCGGCGCGGGGTATCCACGCGCTCCAGATCGAAGTGTGCCGCACGACTTACCTCGACGCACGCCTTGCCGAGCCCAGCGGCCGTTTCGCCGGGGTGGCACGGCTGCTGTCGGGATTGGTAAGCGACTTGGCGGAAGAGGTCGCCCGCCGCGGCAACGACAGGCTGCCGCTGGCGGCGGAATAGGGGGCGGTAAACCCCGAGAGGCAAGAAAAAACCACCTGGTGCGATGCACCAGGTGGCCAAGGTTCAGGGAGGAGGTACACCGCAGTGTACCAACCCGATCCGGCCATGAGGGAAGCGCGAACCGGGTAAGGCGAAAGTAGTCCCTCGCCGAACCTGTTTCAAGACCCGTCCGGTCGCGTGCCAGGGGCGGTTCGCCGCGTGTCGTACGCCGCGCGCGCCCCCGGCGGCGATCGGGTCACGCGGGGGCGTCGACGACCTGCTGGGTCTGCTGCGGCGCCTTGCCCTGTTCGAACTGGCGCTGGAAGATGACCCGCATCATGTCGAGCGACATCAGGTGCGCGAACAGGATCGGCATGATGCCGTTCTCGGTCCACTGCTTGATCGTCTGGGCGTCGAGGCCGCGCAGCTTTTCCTCGTTGATCATGCGGAAGCCGCGGTAGACATAAGGGTTCCCGGGCTCTTCGTCGCGGGTGATGGCGATCTCGCCGTCCATCAGCAGGTCGTGCTTCTGGATTTCCTCGATGAAGGCCTGGGTCTTGGCGCCGGCCTGTTCGAAGTTGTCGCAGAATTCGAGCGCCATCTTCACCGGTTCGGCCGGGTTGCCGTCGGCATCGAACAGCGCGTTGCCGTCCTCGAATTCGCCGAGCGCGTCGCACGTCGGGTCGAAGCACAGCGACAGCTCTTCCGCTTCGGGCGTGAGCCTGGCGAGGAGGTAGGGGTAGCGGCGCACGTAGGCGGGAAGGTAGAATTCGCCGACCGGCTTGCCGTCGTCGTCGAGAAAGACGTTCACGCCTTCGTTGAGACCCATAAGCGCGAGGGGAACGGTGTTCTCGCCCGAGCTGAACACGATGGGAAAATCGCGCTGCGCGGGAATGAATTCCTCGACCGTCAGCGGAATGGCGTGGTGGCCCGCCGCCCACTTGATTGCGTCCATCGACTTCGTATGCCACTTCGCATGGTCGCGGCTGTTGAGCGGCATGAGGTCCTGATAGAACAGGGGCAGGCTGGGTTGCGGCGCGGTCGCCATCGAGCGTCTCCGGTGGGCTGGATATGTCTGTGGCGCGCGGGCGCGATGGTCCGCTGGCCGGGAAGCGCGCGCTTTAGGGGTTCGTCCCGGCAGGCGCAAGCGGCACCAGTTTGCCGGGGTTGAGCAGGCCGGCAGGGTCGAGCGCGGCCTTCACGCCCCGCATCATCGCCAGCGACGCGGGGTCGCCGAGCCGGGCCAGCGTGTCGCGCTTCAGCTGGCCGATGCCGTGTTCGGCGCTGATCGAACCGTCGAACGCATGGACGATGTCGTAGACCTGCTCGCTGATCGCCTTGCCGTCGCCGCTTTGCCATGCGAGCGCATCGACGCCGGGCGGGGCGATCACGTGAAAGTGGATGTTCCCGTCGCCAAGGTGGCCGAACCCGATCGCCTGGGTTCCGGGCCATGCGGCCTCGATCGCGGGCACCGCCTCTGCGACGAACGCGGGCATCCGTTCGACCGCGACCGAAATGTCGTGCTGGACCGCCGGTCCCTTCTCGCGCTCCGCCGGGGCGATCGCGTCGCGCAAGGCCCAGAAGGCTTCGGCCTGTGTTTCGTTGGCGGCAATCGCCGCATCTTCGAGCAGGCCTTTCTCGAGCGCGCTGGCGAGGAGAGTTTCGGCAAGGTCCGGCAGGCGATCGGCCGCTGACCCTTCCGCGACGAGTTCGATCAACGCGTGCCAGGGATGCCGGCCGCCGAGCGGCGCACGCGCCGCCGGCATGTGGTGCAGCACGTCGTCGAGCGTGTCCTGTGCCAGAACCTCGAACCCCTCCAGCGCATCGCCGGCCATGTCCTGCGCGTGGAGCAGCAGCGCACGTGCCGTCTCGAGCGATTCGACACCGGCCCATAGCACGCGACGGTCGGCGATCGCGGGCAGCAGGCGCAGCGTCGCGGCGGTGACGATGCCGAGCGTTCCTTCCGATCCGATGAGGAGCTGCTTGAGGTCGAAACCGCGATTGTCTTTCTTGAGCGGAACGAGCGAGGAGAAAACCGAGCCATCGGCCAGCACGGCCTCGAGGCCGAGCACCTGCGCGCGCATCGTCCCGTGGCGCAGCACTTGCGTGCCGCCGGCATTGGTCGAAACGAGGCCGCCGATCGTGGCCGATCCCTTCCCGCCTAGGGTGAGGGGGAAGCGCAGGTCCTTCGTCGCAGCGGTTTCGTGCAGGGTCTGGAGGATCACGCCCGCCTCGCAGACGACCTGGCGCGCATCCGGATCGAACGAGCGGATCGTGTCCATACGGCGCAGCGAGAGGAGGAGGGCAGTGCCCGCGCCGTCGGGCGTCGCGCCGCCGCACATGCCGCTGTTGCCGCCTTGCGGAACCACGGGGATCCCGTGACGGCCGCAGAGTTTGACCAAGGCGGCCACTTCGGCCGTGCTGGCGGGTGATGCCATCGCCAGCGCCGCACCGGTGAACCGGCCGCGCCAGTCGGTGAGCCAGGGGGCGAGGAGGTCGGAATCGCGAGTCAGCCCGCGCGGGCCGAGGAGGTCGGCGGCTTCGGACAGGAATGCATCGTGCGTGGTCATCGGCGGTGTCCTTGCCACATCTTGCGGCCCCGGCGCGAGGGATTAAGCCGGTATTCAACCGGGGCGGCTAAGCGCAGAGCCCGGATCGCTTGTTGATGCACGCATCGCTCTTCCTCCTGGCGCCGCTCGCGCTGCTGGCCCCGCTTCCCGGCGGGGCTTCGCCGTCGTCCGACGCCGATACGGCGCTGCTTCCGCGGGTGGAGCGGATCGAATCCGCGAAGGGCGAAGCACTCAACACGATCGACGCCGCCGCCGTCCCGGCCGCGCAGCAGGTCCGCATCGAACAGCGTGTCGTCATCCGGATCGCGCCGGCGAGTTCATCGATGCGTCCGGCAATGTTCGCCGAAATGCCGCAGATGTCGGTCCCGCCGCGGTTGACCGAACGCAAGATGGGCAAGTGCGTGCCGGTGGCGGGGATCGCCGCGGTCCGGCCCGATGCCGGCGGGCGGCTGCTGCTGTTCATGCGCGACCGCCGGCTGATCTCGGCCAGCCTCGAAAAGGCGTGCAACGCCCGCGATTTCTATTCCGGTTTCTACGTCGAGCGGAGCAAGGACGGCATGCTCTGCGTCGACCGCGACAAGCTCCATTCGCGGGCCGGGGCTAACTGCGCGCTCGGCCGGATGCGCCAGCTCGTCGCCGTTTCCGACTGAGCGCCCGCTGAAACCTTGACTTTTCCCGTCTGTGCGGGCAGGCCCGCGCGCGGATCGTGGCGGGCGTGATGCGCACGTTGCGAACGGGCGCTCCGCCCGCCGAATCCTCTCAAAAATCGAGACTGCATGACCTTCGCCGACCTCGGCCTATCCCCCGAACTGCTCAAAGCCGTCGAATCCGCCGGCTATACCGAACCCACGCCGATCCAGGCGCAGGCGATCCCGCCGGTCCTGATGATGAAGGACATCATCGGCATCGCCCAGACCGGCACCGGCAAGACCGCCAGCTTCGTGCTGCCGATGATCGACATCATGGCGAACGGCCGCCGCCGCGCGCTGATGCCGCGCTCGCTGATCCTCGAACCCACGCGCGAACTCGCCGCGCAGGTCGCCGAGAACTTCGAGAAATACGGCACGAACCACGATCTCAAGATGGCGCTGCTGATCGGCGGCGTACAAATGGGCGACCAGCTCAAGGCGCTGAACGAAGGCGTCGACATCCTGATCGCCACGCCCGGCCGCCTGATGGACCTGTTCGAGCGCGGCAAGATTCTGCTCACGGGATGCGAGCTTCTCGTCATCGACGAAGCGGACCGGATGCTCGACATGGGGTTCATCCCCGACATCGAGTTCATTTGTTCGAAGCTTCCCGAAACCCGGCAGACGATGCTGTTTTCGGCCACGATGCCGAAGCCGATCGAGAGCCTTGCGAAGAAGTTCCTCACCAATCCCAAGCGGATCGAGGTCAGCCGGCGCGCCTCCACCAACGAGAACATCACCGCGTTCAAGGTGCCGGTGAAATCGCGCGACAAGCGTTCGACGCTGCGCTGGCTGCTCAACAACGACCTGGTCGAGACGGCGATCATCTTTGCCAATCGCAAGACGACGGTGCGCGAACTCAACAAGAGCCTGCAGCGCCACGGGTTCGCCTCCAGCGAAATCCACGGCGACATGGACCAGTCGAGTCGTCTCAAGGAACTCGAGCGGTTCAAGTCGGGCGACGTCAACATCCTCGTTGCCAGCGATGTCGCGGCCCGCGGGCTCGACATCAAGGGCGTGAGCCACGTCTTCAATTTCGACACCCCCTGGCACCCCGACGACTACGTCCACCGCATCGGCCGCACCGGTCGCGCGGGCGCCAAGGGGCGGGCATTCACCTTCGTGTCCGAGGAAGACGCCGAAGCGATCGCCAACGTCGAGAAGCTGACCGGCGCGCCG
Organism: Tsuneonella amylolytica; assembly: GCF_003626915.1. Classification (NCBI taxonomy): domain Bacteria; kingdom Pseudomonadati; phylum Pseudomonadota; class Alphaproteobacteria; order Sphingomonadales; family Erythrobacteraceae; genus Tsuneonella; species Tsuneonella amylolytica. The sequence continues at coordinate 255,412 of NZ_CP032570.1, read as the reverse complement.
GTTTCGGTTTTCGGCAAGAGCGACGTGCGCGTCGAACTGAAGGCGCCCGAACCCGAGGCGCGGCCCGCGCCGGAAAATCACGACACGGCCCGGCGCGAGGACCGCCCCGAAAGCAAGCCGCGCCGCCGCGAACGCGAGCAAGACCGCGACAGCCGGCCCGAAGAACGATCGACGCGCGACGACAGTGCAAGGTCGGGCCGATCCGAGCGGGATCGTCCGGCGCGCCGCTTCGACCGCGACGACGGCCTGCCCAGCGCACCGGGCGAATGGAACGGTCCGGTACCCGGTTTCCTGTCTCAGGGTTTCAACTGAATCCCGTTCGGCCGCGGCCATCCGGGGTCGCGGTAGCCTGTTCGATGGGGCTCGGCGCTGCGGAGCCTATCCGGGTTTTGCTGCGTTTCCCTGCTTGCGATGGCATACGTTCGGCAACCAGATAACCGGCTAGCTGCAATCGGCGCGACGCTGGGCATCCATGCCCTCCTGGCGGCCGGTCTGATCTGGGGTCTGTCGTTCGCCGCTTCGGTACCCGAACCGCGCGAAGCCTTGCCCAGCATCACCGTGTCGGTGGACTTGCCGCCGCAACCTCCACCGCCGCCCCCGGTCGAGAATACCGCGGAAGATGCGCCGGCCGCTGCGCCAGCCCCGGAAGCTCCGCAGAAGGCCGCGCTTCCCGTCGAGGCACCCGCGGCTGCGGTCCCCCTCTCATCCCGGCCCGCGGCGGCGGCCGCGGGCGAGGGTCGCGCTGTAGCGAGCGGTGCGGGCGAGACCGGTAGCGGGCAAGGCGCCGGGGGTGTGGGACGAGGAACCGGTGGCGGGGGGCAGGGGGCCGTGGACACACCTGCACGGCGGATCGCCGGCGCCCTGCGCGACAGCGACTATCCGCGTGCCGCGCGCTCTGCCCGGCTAGAAGGAACGGTCGTCATCGGCTTCCGCGTACGCACCGACGGGCGCGTGGACAGGTGCAATGTTGTGAAATCGAGCGGTCACGCGATCTTCGACGACCTGACGTGCCGTCTGTTCGTCGAACGTTACCGCTTCCAGCCCGCGACCGACGAGGCCGGGAAGCCGGTCGAGACATACCTGCAGACGGACTTTACCTGGTCGACCCGCCGGATGCGGTGATCAACCGCCGTAGGCCATCATGGTCCGGCTCTTGTCGCGGCCGTAGACATCGTCGCGGAAGACGATGCCCTTCTCTCCGGGCAGCGCGGTGAGATAGGTTATGTAGACGGGCACCAGCGTGGGCAGATCGATCCTTTGCTCGGGCGCCTTGGCCCGCTTTGCGATCGAAGTGCCCATCAGCCATTTACCGAACCGCTCGGCATCCTCCAGCCGGACGCAGCCGTTGCTGAACTGGCGATCGTCCGCCTTCAGCAGCGCGCGTTCGGGTGTATCATGCAAATAGATGCCCTGCGCGTTGGGGAATTCGAACTTCACTGCGCCCATGAAGTTGCTGCCGCCCGGCTTCTGCCGAACGCGCGGGGCGGGGGCGGTGCCGTTGGCGACTGCACGCCAGTCGATCGTCTTGGGATCGATCACGGTGGCGCCATCGTCGAAACCGGAGAGAACTTCGTAGCCGTTCTTCCGCAGGTATCCGACGCCGTTCTTCAGCACGTGGTTCGCCGTGCCGGTCTGAACGAGATCGGTCGGTACGTTCCAGTACGGGTTCACGATGGCATAGCGCAGGAAACCGGCCATCGCCGGGGTCTGCGATTCCGACTTGCCGACCACGACCTTCATCGAATCGACCGGTTTGCCGTTCTCGTACATCCAGAGCCGCGCGCTGGCCGCGTCGACGAGGACATAGCGATCCGCCGGGGTCGCCGGCAGCGCGCGGATACGATCGAGGTTTTCCCAGATCGTCGCGCGCCTCGTTTCGTCATAGAGGCGCGTGTTCATCGCATCGCGAAGCGGCGCATAGAGCGGGTGCATCCAGCCCATCTCGCGCACGTAAGCGTCGAGCGAAGGTGCCTGGGCGGCGGCGTCGAGGACCGATACGGCAGTCGGCACGATCGGTGCCAGCGCGGGTCCTTCGTAAATCATTTCCGAGTGGCTCGCGCCGCGCATAGCCCGGACGTAGCTGGCAAACAGTTCGGACACGGCGACATCGGCGCGAGCCACCCACTTGGGGTCGCCGCGCTGGGCACGGTCGAGCGCGCGGCGCAGATTGCGGGTGTCGAGGTTGCGCACGGTGCGTGGGGCGAGCCCGTCGAACTGGGCGCTCTCCAGCCGCGCTAGAAGATTGTCGACCGCACCGCTGACCCGCCCGTCGGGCGCGATCCACAGCGGCCTGTCGCCGCGAGCGCGGTAGAATGCAGAGAGGTCGTCGGCCTTGCGCGCGATTTCCGATCGGACGGCCAGATCGGAACTGGCGGGGGCGGCAAACGCGGGCGCGCTGCAAACCAGCAGCGCGCCCGTGCAAGCGGCGAGCGTCACTCGGCCGACGGTGTTTCGTACGGTATTCATGACGCTCGCCATATTCTGTTAGCCTCGTTCGCCGGTATACGTGGTGTTCGTCGGCTGAACGACAGGCGAACCGGAGTAGTACTGGCCCTCGCGGATGTAGCCGTCCACGCAGCCGTCGTTGTTCGAATCGGCCCAGACCGCGCCGCCGAGGCCGCCGACGGCCGCACCGATCGCCGCGCCTTCGAGCACGCCGAGACCGCCGATCAGGGCACCGGCACCAGCACCCACGGCTGCGCCGGCCGCACCGGTCTTCAGCGCAGTGCTGCCGACGTTCTGGCACTGACGGGCAGGCGTTGCGTAGGCGGTGTCGTAGCCCGCCGAGTTCCCGGTGTAACCGGCCGGCGCGCCTTCGTAGTACTGGCCGTTGTAGGTGTAGCCATCGGTCTGGCCGTCGTTGTTGCGGTCGGCCCAGACCGCGCCGCTGAGACCGCCAACGGCCGCGCCGATCGCCGCGCCGGTCAGCAGGTTGCCGCCCGCGATGGCAGCGATGCCGGCACCGCCGGCCGCACCGATCGCGGCACCGGTTCCGGCGCTGCGCAGCGTGCTGTCGTTGTTGTACGAGGTGCAGGCGCCGAGGGGCAGAGCAGCTGCGGCGAGCACAAGGAGAGTCATTCTCATGGCGTATTCCCTTTTGTTTTTTGCACGAGCCGCTTCGCTCGCGACCAATCGCTCCCCCGTCCGGGACTCCCAACGCCGGGTCGGGCACTGCGTTCCGATGTTAAGAAAGAAGGCGCCGAGAGGCTCGACGGCGAAATGGCGGCGGCGCCTCAGGCGGCGGTGACGAAGCTGTCGATCACACGCTTGCGTCCGGCCTGCTCGAACTCGATCTCGAGCTTGTTGCCTTCCTGTCCCAGAACTTCGCCATATCCGAACTTGTCGTGGAAGACCCGCTGGCCGACCGCGATGTCGGCGCGCGGCTTCGCCGCGAAGCTCGCGGCGCTGCGCGTCGTTTCCTTGATGCGCGCGGGGGCGGGGTCGTAGCCGCTGGTCAGTGCGCGCTGCCATCCGGGCCCGCGCGTCATCGTGCGCGCGGGCTGCTCCCGGGCGAGGTGCGCAAAGGGATCGTCGTGCTCGCTCATCTGCGCGCGCCAGAGGCTGGCGCCGCCGGTGAGCGTCGTCTCTTCTTCTATATGATCCTTAGGCAGCTCGCCGACAAAGCGGCTCGGGATGGAGCTCGTCCATTGCCCGTAGATGCGGCGGTTGGCCGCGTGGATGATCGTACAGCGCTGCCGCGCACGGGTAATAGCCACGTAGGCAAGGCGTCGCTCTTCCTCTAGGCTGGCGAGACCGCCCTCGTCGAGCGCGCGCTGACTGGGGAAGACGCCTTCTTCCCACCCGGGCAGGAACAGGTGATCGAACTCCAGCCCCTTGGCGGCATGAATGGTCATGATCGTGACCTTTTCCCCGCCATCGTTCCGGTCGTTGTCCATCACCAGCGCAACGTGTTCGAGGAAATCCTGCAGCGTGTCGTACTCTTCCATCGCCCGCGCGAGTTCGCTGAGGTTGTCGGCGCGGCCGGCTGCTTCGGCGCTGCGGTCGGCCTTGAGCATCGCGTCGTAGCCGCTTTCCGCGAGCACCGTGCGCAGGAGTTCGGCCGGCGAGGTTGTTTCAGCCATGTCGCGCCAGCGCAGGAAGTGGCCCATCAACTGGGCGATGGTCCCGCGCGCGCGCGCCGGTAGTTCGTCGCTGTCGGCGAGCTGGAGCGAGGCGGCGGCCAGCGGCAAGCCGGTGGCGCGGGCGTGCCGGTGCATCTGCTCCAGCGTCTTTGCGCCGAGCCCGCGCTTGGGCTGGTTGTAGATGCGCTCGAACGCCAGGTCGTCGGCCGGCTGCGCGATCACGCGCAGGTAGGCGAGCGCATCGCGGATTTCGGCGCGTTCGTAGAACCGGAAGCCGCCGACGATGCGGTAGTTCATGCCGATCTGGATGAAGCGGTCCTCGAACTCGCGCGTCTGATATTGTGCACGTACGAGGATCGCGACCTGGTCGAGCCCGGCGCCCTCGCGCTCCAGCCGCTCGATCTCCTCGCCCACGCGGCGCGCTTCCTCGGGCCCGTCCCACACGCCGATGACGCGGACCTTCTCGCCGTGGTTCAACTCGGTCCACAGAGTCTTGCCGAGCCGCTCGCTGTTCGCGTTGATGAGGCCGCTGGCCGCTGCGAGGATGTCGGGGGTGGAGCGGTAGTTCTGTTCCAACTTGATCACCGCCGCGCCGGGGAAGTCTTTCTCGAACTTCAGGATGTTCGCGACTTCCGCCCCGCGCCACGAATAGATCGACTGATCGTCGTCGCCGACCACACAGATGTTCTTGCGCTCCTGCGCGAGCAGGCGGAGCCACAGGTACTGGACCTGGTTGGTATCCTGGTATTCGTCGACGAGGATGTACTTGAAGCGCTGCTGGTAGTGCCGCAGCACCTGGGTTTCCCGGCGGAAGATGTTCAGCATGTGCAGGAGCAGGTCGCCAAAATCGCAGGCGTTCAGCGCCTTCAGCCGATCCTGATACAGCGTGTAGAACTGCTGCCCGCGCCCATCGGCGTAAGCCTCGTTCTCGACAGCATCGAGATCGCCGGGATTGAGCCCGCGGTTCTTCCAACGATCGAGCAGTCCGGCAAGCTGGCGTGCGGGCCAGCGCTTCTCGTCGACGTCGTTTTCGGTGATCAGCTGCTTCAGCAGGCGGATCTGGTCGTCGGTATCGATGATCGTATAGTTCGACTGCAACCCGACGAGTTCGGCGTGGCGACGCAGCATCTTGGCGCCGATCGAGTGGAAGGTGCCGAGCCACGGCATGCCTTCCACCGCCTGTCCGATATGGCGGCCGACACGCTCGCGCATCTCCCGGGCCGCCTTGTTGGTGAACGTGACGCACAGGATCTCGCTCGGCCACGCGAGCCGCATCGCGACGAGGTGTGCGAGCCGTGCGGTGAGAGCCGCCGTCTTGCCCGTGCCGGCGCCGGCCAGCATCAATACCGGGCCTTCCGTCGTCAGAACGGCTTGCTGTTGCGGCGCGTTGAGGTTCGCCGCGTAGGCGGGAAGGTCCGTGATGGCGGGAAGGGCGGGGTCGGGCGAGGTCACTGGGGCGAACAGCTAGGGAACATGGAGGGCGTGCGCAAGGGCGGGCCGGAACCGCCATACCGCCCAACGCGTAGAGCAGCCGACAGACAACACGGAGAAACCCGATGAACAAGCTGATCCTCGCCGGTGCCGCCGCACTGGCTCTTGCCGTCCCCGCCGCCGCCCAGACGACCATGGCGGTCGATGCCGCCGGTAACGCCTATGTGATGACCGACGCCCAGCAGACGATGTACGACGGCTGGCCCGCCGAGCGCCAGACGATGTACACTGCCTGGCCCAGCACCTACCAGACCTACTACTGGACGCTGACCCCGACGCAGGCCGACGGCTGGTGGGTCCTGACGGACGAACAGCGTGCGCGCGTCTACGGCATGACGCCGGAACAGCGCGTCCAGGCCTGGACCGCAATCGAGCGGCAGATGGCCGGTATGCCCGCTTCGGGCGCGACGGGCGCGACCGGAAACACGAGCTCGGGCACGATGCCGTCGTCGAACGCGTCGAACACGGCCATGGCCGCCACGACCGCGTCCGCCAGCGCCAGCACGATGAGCCCGCGTTTCGTCGCCGGTGAGGTCGTTCAGACCACCCCCGCTTCGTCGACAGCCTCGGCCAACCTGACGAATGCCGCCGACCTTCCGGTCTGCACCAAGAACCAGCAGGATGGCTGCATCAATTCGTGGGAAAAGAACAAGACCGGCACCCGCCCGCTGAACTACTGGCCGGGCCAGCCCGCCAGCGAGATGCCGGGCAAGAAGCCGATGAACTGAGGTTTCGCCTGAACCGGTGAAACGTGAAGGGCGCTCCGAAAGGGGCGCCCTTCCTGCGTCGGGACTACGCCGACCGGTGAGTTTCAGTTCGCGCGGCGCAGCAGGGAGAGCTTCGCCTTGCCGACCTTGCGCTCGACTTCGAGGGTCAGACCCGCGACATCGACCGTTTCGGTGCCGCCTGTCTCGGCCGCGATCCAGGTGCCTTCGCCGATCCAACCGAGCCGCAGCAGCCGGTCGAGCGCGACCGACGCCGCACCGGTGCCATAGGGCGGGTCGAGCAGGATCAGGTCATAAGCGGCGTGGGCCGCCCCCAATGCCATTACCGATCCGCCCCGCACCTCCGTGCGGGCTCGCGCTCCCAGCGCATCGATGTTGGCGCGGATGGTCTTGAGCGCCGCGTCGTCCTGCTCCGCGAACAGGCACGATGCCGCACCGCGCGAGAGCGCCTCCAGCCCCAGCGCGCCCGAGCCGGCGAACAGATCGGCGACGGAGAGCCCCTGGAAATCGCCGATGCGGCTGGTCAACATGTTGAACACGGTTTCGCGCGTCCGGTCTGCCGTCGGCCTCGTCGCGTCGCCTTTCGGCGCCACCAGCTTCCGCCCGCGCCACTCGCCCGCGACGATCCTCATGCCAGAGACCTCACCGGCACCGTCACGAGCGGAGCGACTTGCGCAGCTTCTCGACTTGCGCCTGCGCGATCTCGACCGCTGCGCCGCGCGGCAGATCGCCGAGGTTGAACGGACCGTATCCGACCCTGAGCAGGCGGCTGACTTGCAGGCCGAGGTGTTCGAGCACGCGGCGCACCTCCCGGTTCTTGCCTTCTGTCAGGGTCATGACGATCCACTGGTTGCGGCCGCCCTTTCCGCTCCGGGCCGCACCTTCCAGGTCCGCCTCGATCTTGCCGTAGCGGACTCCGTCGATCTCCACCCCCTCGATCAGGTCGTCGAGCTGCGCCTGGGTGATCTCCCCGAAAGCGCGGACGCGGTAGGTGCGCGGCACGTTCGACGCGGGCAGTTCAAGCGCGCGTTTCAGTTCGCCGTCGTTGGTGAGAAGCAGCAGGCCTTCGGTGTTCATGTCGAGCCGGCCCACCGGCATCACGCGCGGCGCGCTCTTGGGGAGCGCGTTGCGCAGCGCGGTATAGATCGTCGGCCGTCCCTTCGGATCGCGCTCCGCCGTCAGCAGGCCCGACGGCTTGTGGAAGGCGAAGACGCGCGCCTGTTCGGCCGCCGCCACCGGCTTGCCGTCCACTGACACGCCCTTCAGGTTGGGCAGGATCGTGGCCGGGGTGTCGAGCACTTTGCCGTCCACCGCCACGCGTCCGTCCGCGATCATGCGCTCGACCTCTCGCCGCGATGCGACGCCTGCGCGTGCGAGCAGCTTGGCGATCCGTTCGCCCGCGGGCTTCGTATTGGCGGGTCTCTTGTCGGTCGGGGGCATGGCGGGCCGCCTACGCCGTCAGTTCGCCGCGCGCAACGCCTCGCCTACGGTCTCGTGAAAGCGGCTGATCCCGGCTTCGAGGTTGCCGAGCGTGAGATACGGCACCGCGCCGGTCGCGAGGCCCTGCTGGCCGAGTTCGGCCGCGCGGAAGTCCTCGCTCGCGAATACGCCGCCGTCGAGCAGAGCCCAAGACCGTTCCCAGTGGTCGCGCGCCTTTTCGGTGGCGGGCGGTTCGGGGATCAGCATGAAATCCTCCACCAGCGTGCGGTCCACCGCCTGCGGCCACAGGCACATGACGTTTATATAGTCGGGGCTGGGAATGATGACGGTTGCGGGCAGCAACTGGTAGGCGAAGGTAACCCGGCGGCGCAGCGCGGCCATGTCGGTAAGGTCGATGCCGTCAAGTTCGTCGACCCGGCCGACCGCGCTGCGGGCATGGGGGCCGATGTGGTCCCCGCTGGTCACCCCGTCCTTGAAGAACGGGCCGATCGTCTTCGCGTGCAGCCGGGTGACGTGATAGCTTTCGAGGAAGGCGTCCATGATCAGCTTCCAATTCCCTGCCACGCTGTGCGTCTTGCGGCGGAACAGAAAATGATCGGCCGCACCGAAGGCATCCATATCGGCGCCGAGAGTTTCGGCATGGGTGAAATCCGTATCTTCGACCGGAGAGAACCAGATCAGCCCGCCCGCCTCGCGCGACGGGAGTTCGGCGAGATGGAAGTCGGCCTTGTCGAGCCCGGGGAAACTGTCGGGCCGGGGGAGGGCAAGGAGTTCGCCGTCGAGGCGGTAGGTCCATGCGTGATACGGGCACACCAGCCGAGCCGCGCATTCGGCCTCGGTCCCTTCGACCAGCCGCGTTCCGCGGTGGCGGCAGACATTGAGGAACACGTGTACCGTGCCCGCCTTGTCGCGGGTGACGAGCAGCGGGCGTCCGGTCTGGTCGTGCGGCACCGCCATGCCCGGCTCCGGCAGAAGCGCGCTCGGCATCAGCACTTGCGGCAGGCGGCCGAACAGCGCGGCCTTCTCGCGCGCGAAGTGATCGGGATCGGTGTACGCGGATGCGGGCACCCGGGTTATCCCCGTCGCCGCGCGGGTGTCGCCGCGCACCAGCGCCTCGGCCAGCGCCAGCTGTCCGTCGGTCGGCCGTTTTCCCCCAAGCGTTGTGGCCTCGTTCATGGCGAGCCTTCCTTATTCCTCTTGCGGCGCTAAGTGTCGCACGAAAGCGGCGCAACGGGAAGGACGCGAGGGAATGGCCGAAGTCGAAGCAGCGAGAAAGCCGTCGAGCTGGCGCGTGCTGGGCCGCGCGCTGAACAACCGCAAGACCGGGTTCATGCTGCTGTTCGGGTTCGCCAGCGGGTTGCCGTTCGCGTTGTTCCTCGGCACGCTGTTCGCCTGGCTGACCGAGGCCGAGGTGGACCTCGAGACGATGGGCGTATTCAGCCTGATCGGGCTTGCCTACGCCTTCCAGTTCCTGTGGTCGCCGCTGATCGACAAGGTGGACGTGCCGGTGCTGCGCAAGCTCGGCAAGCGCAAGCAGTGGATCGTGCCGTGTCAGGCGATCCTTGGCGCGATCCTCGTGACCATGAGCCTGCTCGATCCGAAGAGCGCGCTCGGGACGTTCAGCCTTCTTGCCGGGATCGGCGCCTTTGCCAGCGCGACGCAGGACATCGCCATCAACGCCTGGCGCATCGACATCGCCGACGAGGAGGCGACGCTCGATATCCTGAGCACCGTCTACCAGATGGGCTACCGGCTGTCCTCGCTGGTGGGCGGCGCGCTGGCGCTGATCATCGCCGAGCGGATCGGCTGGCCGCAGACTTATGCGACGCTCGGCGTGATCCTGCTCGCGATCGGCGCGGCGGGATTGTTCGCGCCCAACGCGGAGACCGACAGCACCGCGACTGCCGACGAGAGCGACCTGCAGGTCCGCGCGCTGCGCGATGCCGGCGGGATCGTGCCTTCGGTCCGCTACCGTGCACTCGCGATCGTCGGCCTGCTGTGGGTGGGCACGATCGCAGTCCTGCTCAACTTCATGATCCGCTCCATGACGGCGGCGCCCGATGCACGGCCCGATCCGACCGAGTTCACCGCCACATGGGGTCCGTGGATCATCGTGGCGACGATCATCTTGCCGGCTCTCATCGCCGGATGGCTCGCCAGCCAGCGGCGCAAGGGCGAGAACCTGCTCGCTGCCGACGCACCGCCGGCGCGGGGCGGGGCCTACTTCGCCGACTACCTCTACCGTGCGCTGGTGCTTCCGCTCGAGGAGTTCGTCGGCCGTCTTGGCTGGGCGCTGGTGCTGATCCTCGCGGTCGTGCTGACTTACCGGATCTGCGACGCGATCTGGGGCACGTTCGCCTATCCCTTCTACCTCACCGAACTCGGCTACACGAAGGACGAGGTCGCGGTGGCCTCGAAGTTCTTCGGCGTCGGCGCGATCGTGGCCGGGCTGGCGCTCGGCGGGTGGATGCTGACCGCGCTCGGCCGGATGCCGACGCTGCTGATCGGCGGGCTCCTCGCCTCGCTCACCAATTTGCTCTATGCCGACATGGCGAGCGGCGGCCGGGTGATGGGCGTGGTGGCGGATGCGACCGGGTTCTCCGCGCTCATTTCCAGCTTCCCCGGGGGAAGCGAGAAACTGGCGCGGCTGATGGTGACGATCGGGGGCGAAAACCTCGCCACCGGCATCGCGGGCGCCGCCTACATCGCGTGGCTCAGCTCGATCGTGTCGAAGCGGTTCAGCGCGGTGCAGTACGCGCTGCTTTCCTCGCTCACGCTGCTCATCGGAACGCTCGGCCGCGGTGCGCTCGGCCAGATGATCGAGGGGCAGGGCTACTACCCGATCTTCATCCTGACGACGTGGATCGGGCTCGGCGCGATGGTCCTCGTGTGTTTCGAATGGTGGCGGCAGGCGAAGACCGGGCACCGCGGCGAAGTCGCTCCCGAAGCGCCGTCGGCGGCGACCTAGTCCGGCACTTCGTCGTTGCGGCGAAGGACCTCTCCGGCAAGGTAAAGCGACCCCGCGATCAGGACTGGATGCCCATCGTCCGGGATCGCGGCGAGCGCAGCGGCGACATCCGCGCGTGCGGTACCGCCGAAGGCTTCGGCCGGGTGGCTGTCGCTTCCCGGCACCGGTACGACCGACAGGCTGGCTATGCGGCCCGCCAGCGGACCGACGATCGCGGCCGGGTTCTTGTTGGCGAGCATCCCGATGACGAGATGCACCGGCCCGCCGAAATGGCGCGCAATGGCCTCGCCCGCATCGGCATTGTGTCCGCCGTCCAGCCAAACCTCCCGCCCGGCGGCGACCGCCGTCAACGGCCCCGTACCGAGCCGCTGGAGCCGCGCCGGCCAGCGCGCCGACCGGATGCCGGCAGAGAGCGCCTCGGTGCCCACGCTCACAAAGTCCTGATGCCGCAGCATCGCCACCGCCAGCGCGGCGTTGTCGGCCTGGTGCGCGCCGGGCAGGGCGGGGAGAGGTAAAGCGAGGCGGCCGTGCCGATCCTCGTATTCGATCACCGCCCCCGCGGCGGCGGACCAGTCGCGGCTGCGCATGTGGAGCGGCGACCCGGCGGCGAGCGCGGCTCGCTCGATCTCGAGCTCGGCGGCCTCGACATACCCTTGCGTCACCAGCGGACGGCCGGGGCGGACGATGCCCGCCTTCTCGAACGCGATGCGGGCGATGGGTTCGTCGGGCGTGCCGTCCTCCGGCGCCAAGAGAAACGCCTCGTGATCGATGCCGAGGCTGGCGATGCCGCAGGCCGCTGGCGCGTCGATTACATTCGTGGCATCGAACCGTCCGCCGAGCCCGACCTCGACGATGCACGCATCGGCCGGGGATTCGGCGAAGGCGAGAAACGTGGCGGCGGTCGTCACTTCGAAGAAGCTGGGGGCGAGGTCTTGGCCTGCGTCCAGCACAGTCGCCAGCCGTTCGGCCAGTTCCGCGTCGGAGATCAGCGCGCCCGCAATCCGGATACGCTCGTTGTAGCGGACGAGGTGCGGCTTGGTAGCTGCATGGACGACCTTGCCGTCAGCCTCCAGGATCGCGCGCAGGTAGGCGCACGTCGAACCCTTGCCGTTGGTCCCGGCGACATGGAATACGGGCGGCAACCGCGTCTGCGGATCGCCCAGCCGGGCCAGCAATGCCCGGATCGTCTGCAGCCCGAACCGCCCCTGCGGCAGCGACAATCCGGCCAGCCGGTCGAGCTGCGCCTGGACCGCAGGGTCGGACGAGGTCGCGAAGTCTTTCATGGGTCCGTCATCCCAGCGAAAGCTGGGATCGCTCTCCTCGGGCTCGGCGCTCGCGGCAAGAGATCCCAGCTTTCGCTGGGATGACGTAAATCACGCCGCCTTCTTCGGGCTGAGGTAATCGATCAGCGTCGCCAGCGTGCCCTTCAGTTCCTTGCGCGGGACGACCATGTCGATCATCCCGTGCTTCAGCAGGTACTCGGCGCGCTGGAAGCCTTCGGGCAGCTGTTCGCGGATCGTGTCCTGGATCACCCGCTGTCCGGCGAAGCCGATCAGCGCGCCGGGCTCCGCGATCTGGACGTCGCCGAGCATCGCGTAGCTGGCGGTGACGCCGCCTGTCGTGGGGTCGGTCAACACCACGATGTAAGGCAGGCCGGCCTCCTTCAGCCGCCGGGTCATCACGGTCGCCTTGGGCATCTGCATCAGGCTGAGGATGCCTTCCTGCATGCGCGCGCCGCCCGCCGCGGTGACGACGATGTAGGGGCAACGGCGCGACAGGGCGCGTTCGGCCCCTTGCACAAAGGCGGTGCCCACGGCCATGCCCATGCTGCCGCCCATGAAGCTGAAGTCCTGCACGCCGACCACGGCCGGGCGGCCGTCGATCGTGCCCGAGCCGACGCTGAACGCATCCCGGTGCGGGTTCGCCGCGCGCGCCTTCTTCAGGCGGTCGGTGTACTTCGCGGTGTCGCGGAACTTGAGCGGGTCTTCCTTTACCTCGGGCTGGGCGAGCAGGTCGAAACCCGGATCGAGCAGTTGCGCGAGGCGCGTGTCGGCGTTGATCCGTCCGTGATGTTCGCACCGCGGGCAGACGTAGAGGTTTTCCTCGTACTCCTTGGCGAAAATCATTTCCTGGCAACTGGGGCACTTCACCCACAGGGCGTCGGGCGTCTCGCGCTTGGGGGCGAAGGGCAGGGCGTTGCGAACGCGGCTGAGCCAGCTCATGCGGTTTCTCGTGTTGCGGCGTGGACGGCTTCGCTGATGGAAGCGGCCAGCGCCTGTATGTGTTCCGGTGCGTTTGCGCCGTGCTGCTCGCACAGGTCAACCAGCGCGGAGCCCACGACGACGCCGTCCGCCACTTGCGCGATCGCGGCGGCCTGTTCGGCGGTGCGCACGCCGAAGCCGACCGCAATCGGCAGGTCGGTCGCCGCCTTCAGCCGCGCGACAGCGCTCGCGATCGAGCCGGTCGCGGCCTGCTGCAGCCCGGTAATCCCGGCGACCGAAACGTAATACACGAACCCGCTCGAACCTTCGAGCACCGCGGGCAACCGCGCGGCGTCAGTGGTGGGTGTGGCGAGGCGGATGAGGTCGATCCCCTCGGTGCGAAGGGCAGGGCCGAGCGCGTCGTCCTCCTCGGGCGGGATGTCGACGCAGATCACCCCGTCGACTCCCGCGGCTTTGGCGGCCTGCGCAAACCAATCGGGCCCGCGGCGGACCATCGGGTTGGCATAGCCCATCAGCACCAGCGGCACCTCGGGATGGCGCGCGCGGAACGCGGTCGCGATGGCGAGCACGTCGGCGGTGGTCGTGCCCGCGCCGAGGCTGCGCAGGTTGGCGTTCTGGATCGCCGGGCCGTCGGCCATCGGGTCGGTGAACGGCATCCCCAGCTCGATCACGTCCGCACCCCCCGCGACCAGCGCGTCGAGATTGGCCGCGGTGTCGCCGTCCCCCGCGGTGATGAACGCGACGAACGCGGGGCGGCCCTTGGCGAAGGCAGCCGTTAACCGGCTCACATCTCCACTCCCAGCGCCTCGGCGACGGTGAAAATGTCCTTGTCGCCGCGCCCGCACAGGTTGGTGAGGATCACCGCGTCGCGGTCCATCTCCTTCGCGCGCTTGGCGACTGCGGCGATGGCGTGGCTGGGTTCGAGCGCGGGGATGATGCCCTCGGTGCGGCAGAGCAGCTGGAAGGCGTCGAGCGCCTCGTCGTCGGTGACGGCGGTGTATTCGACGCGGCCAGTGTCCTTGAGCCAGGCGTGCTCGGGTCCGATGCCGGGGTAGTCGAGGCCCGCGCTGATCGAGTGCGCCTCGGCGATCTGGCCGTCCTCGTCCTGCAGCAGGTAGGTCTTGTTGCCGTGGAGCACGCCGGGAAAGCCGCCCGCAAGGCTGGCCGCGTGCTGCTTGTCGAGCCCGTGCCCCGCCGCTTCGACGCCAAGCATCCTGACGTCGGCATCGTCGAGGAACGGGTGGAACAGCCCGATCGCGTTGCTGCCCCCGCCGATCGCCGCGACGAGCAGGTCGGGCAGGCGGCCGGTGCGGGCGAGCATCTGTTCGCGGGCTTCCTTGCCGATCACGCTCTGGAAGTCGCGCACCAGCTCGGGATAGGGATGCGGGCCGGCGGCGGTGCCGATGATGTAGAACGTGTCCTCGACGTGCGCGACCCAGTGGCGCAGCGCCTCGTTCATCGCGTCCTTCAGCGTCGCCGCGCCGCTGGTGACCGGGATCACTTCCGCGCCCAGCAGCTTCATCCGGAACACGTTGGGCTGCTGGCGGCTGACGTCGGTCGCGCCCATGAAGATCGTGCACGGCAGGCCGAACCGCGCGCAAACGGTGGCGGTGGCGACGCCGTGCTGGCCCGCGCCGGTCTCGGCGATGATCTTCGTCTTCCCCATGCGGATCGCGAGCAGGATCTGGCCGATGCAGTTGTTAATCTTGTGCGCGCCGGTGTGATTGAGTTCGTCTCTCTTGAACCACACCTGCGCCCCGCCGAGCGCCTCGGTCAGCCGTTCCGCGAAATAGAGCGGGCTGGGCCGGCCGACATAGTGCTCCATCAGATCGTCGAACTGTGCCTGGAACGCCGGGTCGGCCTTCGCCGCGCGATAGGCGGTCTCCAACTCGAAGATCAGCGGCATCAGCGTTTCCGCGACGTAGCGGCCGCCGTAGTCGCCGAAATGCCCGCGTTCGTCTGGCTGGTTGCGGTAGGAGTTGGGTGTCGATTCCATCGGACGGTCCCTTGGCGCGCGGGCAGCGCCATGTCGAGGGGCTGCGGCGCTCAGGCCGCGCGCGCCGCCTCGACGAAGGCACGGATGCGGGCGGGATCCTTGACGCCCGGCGCGCTTTCGACGCCGCTGGCGGCATCCACCATCACGGTGCCCGTCTCGCGGATCGCCTGCGCTACGTTGTGCGGGGTGAGCCCGCCCGCGAGCCCCCAGGGGATCTGGTGCTCGAACCCGGCCAGCAGCGACCAGTCGAGCGCGAGGCCGTTGCCCCCCGGCAGCGCGCCCGGCGCTGCATCGTAGAGGATGCGGTGCGCCGCGTCCTTGAACCGCAACGTGTCGTCGAGAGTGGCACGGCTCCTGACACCGATCGCCTTCCACAGGACGAGGTCGGTCATCTTGCGGACCAATGCCAGCCATTCGACCGTTTCGCCGCCGTGAAACTGGATCACCTCGGGCCTGACGGCTTCGATCGCGCGGACCAGTTCGGGGGGCTGCATGTTGACGGTGACGAGCGCGATCTTGACGCTTTCCGGCACCCGGCGGCGCAGCTTCGCGGCATCCTCCAGCGTGACATAACGCGGGCTCGGCTCGTAGAGGTTGAGGCCGATGTAATCCGCCCCCGCATCGACCGCCGCGTCGATCGCCTCGGGCGTATTGCACCCGCATACCTTGACCAGAACGTCTGCCATGAACTTTCCTAGAGTGTCGCTTCGATCGCGCGGGCGGCGGCGACCGGATCGTCGGCGCGGCTGATCGGACGGCCCACTACCAGCACGCTGGCGCCGTCGTCGCGCGCCTGCCGCGGGGTGACGACGCGCTTCTGGTCGCCGACCGCGTCACTGGGGAGGCGCAGGCCGGGCACCACTAAATAGCCGTTCTTCCACTGTGCGTGGACCGCCTTCACCTCGCGGCCCGAACACACGATGCCGTCGAGCCCCGCCGCCTCGGCCAGCTCGGCAAGGCGCATCACCTGGTCATGCGCGCTGCCCGCCACGCCGGTGCGGGCGAGATCGCGTTCGTCGAGGCTGGTGAGCATCGTGACGGCCACGACCTTGCAACCCTCGGCGGCGGCGGCCTTGGCGTCTTCCATCATCGCGCGTCCGCCGCTGGCGTGAACGGTCACGATCGCCGGTTCCAGCACGTGGATCGCCTGCATCGCGCCGGCAACGGTGTTGGGAATGTCGTGGAGCTTCAGGTCGAGGAAGATCGGCATCCCGACCCGGGCGATTTCGTGCACCCCGTGATGACCGTGGGCGCAGAAGAACTCCAGCCCCAGTTTCAGCCCGCCGACATGCCCCTTCACGCGCCTGGCCATGGCGACCGCATCGTCCAGCCGCGGCAGGTCGAGCGCGAGGAAGACGGGGTTCGTCACTTGAGGATTTCGTCCCGCGGTACCGGTGCCTGGCCATGCGGTGCGCGCGGCGAGGGCTCGCTGTCCAGCGGACCGCCGGTGGCCATCCGCGTGACGGCAGTCTCCGGTTCGGGCCGCGGCGGGGCGGAAGTGGGCGTGGAAATGGCGTTCACCGTTGCGCGCTGGTTCGCCTCCAGCGCGCTGATGCGCCGCCGGTGCCGCCACACCGCCCCGCGATGGATCAGCCACATGGGCACGAGGCCGAGCAGGAACGACACGACGACCAGCGCGGGGACTTTCGTCTCCAGCACCAGGTTGTCCCAGATCTGCACCTCAACCGGCTTCCAGTTGAAGTAGCTGAAGATCAGCAGTGCGACGAAAATGAGAACCCAGACGATCGTGCGGACGATTTGCATGGCGGAGTGGCTCCCCGTGTGGCCGTTTGCCTCGGCTTATTACGAAATGGCCCCGGAAGGGAAGAGTGCGGCTTACGCGCCGAACACACGGGCGAAAATCGTGTCGACGTGCTTGAAGTGGTAGTCGAGGTCGAACTTTTCCTCGAGCTGCTCCGGCGTCAGCGCGGCGGTGACTTCGTCGTCGGACTTGAGGAGGTCGAGCAGGCTCAGCGCACCGTCCGATTCCCACACCTTCATCGCGTTGCGTTGGACGAGGCGGTAGGCATCCTCGCGGCTGACACCGGCCTGGGTCAGAGCCAGCAACACCCGCTGCGAATGGACGAGGCCGCCCATCCGGTCGAGGTTCTTCCGCATCCGTTCGGGATAGACCAGCAGCTTGTCGATCACGCCGGCCAGCCGCGCCAGTGCGAAGTCGAGCGTGATCGTGGCGTCGGGGCCGATGAACCGTTCCACCGAGGAATGGCTGATGTCCCGCTCGTGCCACAATGCCACGTTTTCGAGCGCGGGAAGGGCATAGGCGCGGATCATGCGGGCCTGGCCGGTGAGGTTCTCGGTGAGGATCGGGTTGCGCTTGTGCGGCATCGCGCTCGACCCCTTCTGGCCGGGCGAGAAGTATTCTTCCGCCTCGAGCACCTCGGTGCGCTGGAGGTGGCGGACCTCGACCGCGAGTCGTTCGATACTGCCCGCGATCACTGCCAGCGTCGCGAAGTACATCGCGTGCCGGTCGCGCGGGATGACTTGCGTCGAGACGGGTTCGATGGCGAGGCCGAGCCGCTCGGCGACGTGTTCCTCGACTTCGGGCGATACGTTGGCGAAGGTCCCGACCGCGCCCGAAATCGCACAAGTCGCGATTTCGCGCCGCGCATTGGCCAGCCGTTCGCGGCACCGGGCGAACTCGGCATAGGCCTGCGCCAGCTTGAGGCCGAAGGTCACCGGCTCGGCATGGATGCCGTGGCTACGGCCGATGGTGGGGGTGTACTTGTGCTCTTCCGCGCGGCGCCGGATCGCGGCGAGCAGCAGGTCGAGATCTTCCAGCAGGATGTCGCTCGCCTTGGCGAGTTGGACGCTGAGCGTCGTGTCGAGCACGTCCGAACTCGTCATCCCCTGGTGCATGAAGCGCGCTTCGTCGCCGACCTGCTCCGCCACCCATGTCAGGAAGGCGATCACGTCGTGCTTGGTCACCGCCTCGATCGCGTCGATCGCTTCGACGTCGATCTTCGGATCGGTCGCCCACCAGTCCCACAACGCCTTCGCCGCGCTTGTCGGCACGACGCCCAGTTCGCCCAGCTTTTCGGTCGCGTGCGCTTCGATCTCGAACCAGATGCGATAGCGCGCCTCCGGCTCCCAGATGGCGGACATCGCGGGGCGGGCGTAACGGGGGACCATGTTCGACTCCGGCGGATCGGGGGAAGTGACGCGCGGGAGCGGCTAGGGGCGCGGCGGCGCTATATCAACCCCTTGGCCTTCAGGCTGGCGTGGCCGTCGCGCCCCACGATGACGTGGTCGTGGACGACGATGCCGAGCAGGCGGCCGGCCTCGGCAATGCGGCGGGTGATCTCGATGTCGGCGCGGCTCGGTTCGGGATTGCCGCTGGGATGGTTGTGGACGAGGATCATCGCTGTCGCGCCGAGATCGAGCGCCTTGCGGACGACCTCGCGCGGGTGGATCGCCGCCTCGTCCACCGATCCGTCGCCGACATGGTGGTCCATGATCAGCCGGTTGCGGGTGTCGAGGTACAGGACGCGAACCCGCTCTACCGTCAGGTGCGCCATGTCGATCGTGAGGTAATCGAGCAGCGCCTGCCAGCTGCCAAGGATCGGCTTGTCGCGCACCTCGCCCCGCGCCATGCGCCGGGCCGCCAGGGCCACCGCCTTCAACGCAGCCGCCCCGCCGTCGCCCATGCCCTTGACCTGCACGAGCGCGCCGGGTTCGGCATTGAGCACGGCGTTGAGGCTGCCGAAGCGGGCGAGCAGGGCCTTCGCGAGCGGCTTGGTGTCGCCGCGCTGGTTGGCTGCGAACAGCAGGAACTCGAGCACCTCGTAGTCGGCCAGCGCCTCGGCCCCGCCGGTCAGCAGCCGCTGGCGCAGGCGCGCGCGGTGGCCGGCCCTGCCGTCGCCGTCCGGAACGCCTTCACCCTGCGGCAACCTTTCCCCCGTCATCGCTTCGAACCGGCAGCGCATTGCCTTTGGGCGGCGCGTCGCGCAAGTGGGGGGCGATGGCGCAGGCGTCGGGCGAACTCGAAGAAGCAATAGCGATCGAGGAAGCGCGAGCCCGCCGGCGCTGGCCGCGCGTCCTCATCGGCGTTGTCCTCCTCGTCCTCGCGTTGCTGGCCGCTGCTTGGTTGTCGCGCGAGCGGATCGCGGGCAACGTCATCGAGGGCCAACTTCGCGAATACGACATTCCGGCCACCTATGAGATCGAACGGATCGCGCCCGATCGCCAGGTCCTGAAGAACGTGGTCGTGGGCGATCCGCGGTCGCCCGACCTGACGATCGAACGGGCCGAAGTCGCCATCCGCTACCGCCTCGGCACCCCGCAGCTGGGTCGGGTCACCCTGATTCGCCCGCGCCTGTACGGCACGTTGCGCGGAGGCACGCTGAGCTTCGGCACGCTCGACAAGGCGCTGTTTCGCAAGACCGGCGCCCCGCCGGGCCTGCCCAAGCTGGACGTGCGCATCGCCGACGGACGCGCGCTGATCGAAAGCGATTACGGCCCGCTCGGCATCAAGGCCGAAGGGGCGGGGCGGATCTACGACGGGTTCGCCGGGATGATCGCGGTTGCGGCGCCCCGCCTCGATGCGGCGGGCTGCAACGCGCGCGGCGCGACGCTTTACGGCAAGGTGTCCACATCGGGCGGCAAGCCGACGATCGACGGGCCGCTGCGCATAGCGAGCTTTCGGTGCGCGGATCGGGGCGTTTCGCTCGCCGATGCGGCAATCGCGCTGAAAGCCACCGCCGACAAGGACTTCGGCGGCGTTGAGGGCCGGGGGCGGATCGCGACCGGCGCGCTCGCGGTCGCAGAGACGCGCGCGAGCAGCGCGAGCGGATCGATGCGCGCGACCTGGCGCGGCGATGCCCTGACCGCGAAATATACGCTGGCCGCGCGCGGTTTCGCGCATCCGCAGGCGAGGGTCGCTTTGCTGACGGCGGACGGAACGCTGCGCGCGCGCGATGGCTTCGGCTCGGCCGTGCTGCAGTCGGACCTCGAAGGGAACGGTGTGCGTGCCGGCGATGCACTCGATCGCATCCTCGCCGGTGGTGAGGCTGGAGTGGAAGGCACTTTGCTCGCGCCGTTGCTGCGCAAGGCGCGCACGGCGCTTGCGAGGGAGAGCCGTGCGAGTTCCTTCACTGCGAGCGTCACGGCACGAAAAACGGCCGACAGGCTGGGGGTGACGATCCCGAATGCAGCGCTGCGCGGCAGGAGCGGTGCGACCCTGTTGTCGCTAAGCCAGGTGGCGTTGAGCTCTGCCGGCTCCGGCCCGCCCCGCTTTTCCGGCAACCTCGCGACCGGGGGCGCCGGTCTTCCACGCATCGTGGGCCGGATGGAGCGCGGGCCGGGCGGACGGGCCGTCCTGCGTATGCGGATGGCCGAATACGCCGCCGGCGGCGCAGCACTGGAGATACCCGAACTGGTCCTCGCGCAGGCGCCGGGCGGTACGCTCGGTTTTGCCGGACAGGCACGGGCGAGCGGGCCGCTGCCCGGTGGCTCGACCCGCAATCTCTTACTGCCACTGCAGGGGACCTGGGGGCGGGGCGGCCTCACGATGTGGACGCGGTGCATCGACGTGCGTTTCGATGCGCTGGCGCTTGCCTCGCTCAGCCTCGAGAGGCGCGGAGTGCGTGTATGCCCGAGCCGGGGGCAGCCGATCCTGCGCCAGGACGGGCGCGGCCTCAGGATCGCGGCGGGTGCGCCTTCGCTCGATCTTGCCGGGCGGCTCGCGCAGACGCCCATACGGCTGCGCAGCGGCGCGGTCGGCTTCGCCTATCCCGGCGCGCTCAGCGCCCGCGCGGTCGACGTCAGTCTCGGCCCCGTGGCGACCGCCAGCACCTTCCGCATCTCGAACCTGACGGCGACATTCGGCCGCGAGATCGCCGGTACGTTCGATGATTCCGACGTTCGCCTGTTCAACGTGCCGCTGAACCTGGAGGGCACGTCGGGCAAGTGGCGCTATGCCGGCGGCACGCTGAGCATTTCCGAAGGGGCCTTCCGCCTTGTCGACCGGCAGGACGCGCGGCGGTTCAATCCGCTCGTGTCGGAAGGCGGCACGCTCACCTTGCGCGACAACGTGATCGACGCGCAGGCGACGATGTTCGAGCCCGGCACGCGGCGGAAGGTGACGGACGTTGCCATTCGCCACGATCTCGCGACCGGAACCGGCCATGCCGACCTTTCGGTGCCAGGCATCCTGTTCGACCGCCGGTTGCAGCCCGACGCGCTGTTCCCGCTCGCCAAGGGCGTCGTCGCCAACACCCGCGGCGTGGTAACCGGCACGGGCCGCATCGACTGGAGCGAGCGCGGGGTCACCAGCACCGGTGCGTTCAGCAGCGACGACCTCGACTTCGCAGCGGCTTTCGGCCCGGTGAAGGGAGCGAGCGGCACCGTGGTGTTCAGCGACCTCCTCAACCTTACCACCGCGCCAGGCCAGAAGATTCGCTTCGCCTCGGTCAATCCGGGGATCGAAGTGACCGATGGCGAACTGGCGTTCAGTCTGACCGGCGGGCGCATCCTTGCGGTGGAGGGCGCGACGTGGCCCTTTATGGGCGGTACGCTGACGCTGACCTCCACGACGCTCAATCTCGGCCAAAGCGAGGAGCGCCGATACGTGTTCGAGATCGTGGGGCTGGAGGCGGAACAGTTCGTCGAGCGGATGGAGCTTCCCAACATCAGCGCCACCGGCACGTTCGACGGCACGATGCCGATCATCTTCGATAACGCGGGCGTGGGCCGGATCGAAGGCGGCCTGCTGATTGCGCGGCCGCCGGGCGGCAACGTCAGTTACGTGGGCGAGCTTTCGCGGGAGAACCTCGGCGCGATCGCGAACTTCGCCTTCGATGCGCTGAAATCGCTCGACTACCAGCAGATGTCGATCGGTATGGACGGCAACCTCACCGGCGAGATCGTGACCCGCGTGCGCTTCGACGGCGTCAGACAGGGCGCCGGGGCGAAGCGGAACTTCATTACCCGCCGATTCGAGAACCTGCCCATCCGCTTCAACGTCAACGTCCGGGCCCCGTTCTACCAGCTGATCACATCGCTCAAATCGATGTACGACCCCGCCTCGGTTCGCGACCCCCGCGAGCTCGGCCTGCTGACCGACGATGGACGCGTGCTGAAACGCGCGGTGAGCCCGCCGCCGCCCGCGATAAAGCCCGAGGACATCGTCCCCGACGGGCCCCCCATTCAGTCCTCCGAAAGCGAGACCAAGCCATGATGAGCGCCGAGTTGACCCGAACCTGCAGGCTTGCGACAATCCCGCCCATGACAGGGGACGGACGGATTGCGCGCTGGGCCGGGGTGCGGGGACTGCCGCTGGCGATGCTGGGGGCGGTCGGATTGGGGGGCTGCGTCCAGGTGACCGCGCCCGACAAGCCGATCGTGATCGAACTTAACGTCAACATCCGGCAGGAAGTGATATACCGGTTGGCCGCCGATGCGGGCAACACGATCGACGAGAACGAGGACATCTTCTGATGCGCAAGTTTCTGATAACCGCCGCCGCAGCGGCCGCTGCAACCGGCCTGATCGCCGCGCCGGCCCTGGCGCAGCGCGATCCGGCATACGAGGCCGCGCGCTCTTCGGGTCAGGTGGGCGAAAAGATGGACGGCTATCTCGGCATCGTCGGAGCGGGCAACGCCGCTCTGCAGCGCGTGGTGAGCGACATCAATATCAAGCGCCGGGCGGTCTATGCCGAGAAGGCCCGCGCCGCCAACGCCACGCTGGAGGAATACGCGCTAACCGCCGGATGTCTCGCGATCGCGCGCACGGCGCCGGGCGAAAAGTACCAGGCCCCCGACGGCAGCTGGCAGACCCGCACCGCCGCGCCGCCGCAGCGCGACAGTCGCTGCCCTGCGTAAACGCAAAACCCCGCCTCATGCGTTGACTCGGCAACGCCCCCTCCGTAAGGGGGCGGCGCCTTGGGCGGGCACCTCTCGCGCATGCCGCGCGTTTCCTTCACTGCGGCCCTTCCTCGCGGAAGATGCCCGAAACAGGAGATTGGTATGAGCGACGAGACGCCTGCACGGGAGCCCATCGGGGAAGATGCGCGGATCGACGCGCTCGAGGCGCGGCTGAAGGCCGCACGCGAGCGGGAAGAGAAGCGCACCGAGCCGCACATGCAGGGTGCCGATGCGAATTATCGCAGCGGAAACCGCGCGTTGGCGGACTTGCTCGGCGGGGTTCTCGGCGGCCTGGTGCTCGGCTGGTTGTTCGACTGGCTGGCCGGTACCTTGCCCTGGGGTCTGTTGGTGGGTCTCGCTCTCGGGATCGTCGTCGCCTTCAGAAACATCTTACGTTCTGCAAAGCAGCGCCCCGACGAATAGCGCAAAGCGCGAAACGCTCGGCCTACGCGCCCAAGGATCAGGGACTTCAGTACAGTGGCAACCGAAGCCAAGGTCGACCCGATGCACCAGTTCACGATCGAGCCGCTCGCCGGCACGGCGGACTGGTCGATCGCGGGTTACAATGTCTCCTTCACCAATTCCGCCCTGTGGATGCTCATCACCGTCGTGGTGCTGACGCTGTTCGTCGCCGGCGGATTGCGGCGCGAACTGGTGCCCGGTCGCTGGCAGATGACGGTGGAATACTTCACCGGCTTCATCGACGGCATGCTGGAGGCGAACATCGGCAAGGCGGGGCGCAAGTACGTGCCTTACGTCTTCAGTCTCTTCATGTTCATCCTTTTCGCCAACCTGCTCGGCCTCCTGCCGCTGGGCGTTGTGGGCCTTCACCCGTTTACTTTCACCAGCCACTTCACCGTGACCGGCCTGCTGGCGGTCCTGTCGTTCGCCATCGTCCTCGTCGTCGGCTTCTGGCGGCACGGTCTGCATTTCTTCAGCCTGTTCGTGCCCCACGGCACGCCGCTGCCGATGATCCCGATCATCGCGCCGATCGAGTTCATCTCGTTCATGGTGCGGCCGTTCAGCCTCGGCCTGCGGTTGTTTGTCGCGATGATGGCCGGGCACGTCCTGCTGGAAGTGCTTTCGAGCTTCGTGATCGACGGTACGAACGCCGGCGTCGGGTTCGGTCTCCTCGTCGGGCTTCCCAGCTTCCTCCTGATGATCGGCATCTGCGCGCTCGAACTGCTC
The DNA here is from genome assembly GCF_003626915.1 of Tsuneonella amylolytica. Taxonomy (NCBI): domain Bacteria; kingdom Pseudomonadati; phylum Pseudomonadota; class Alphaproteobacteria; order Sphingomonadales; family Erythrobacteraceae; genus Tsuneonella; species Tsuneonella amylolytica. Next base: position 231,420 of record NZ_CP032570.1, on the reverse strand, counting down.
GTCGCCGGCATCCAGGCCTACGTCTTCGCCCTTCTCACGTCGCTGTACATCAACGACGCGGAAAACCTTCACTAAGTCCCGTTCACAACAGACAGTTTTTCAAGGAGTTTTATCATGGACATGGAAGCCGCCAAGCTCATCGGTGCCGGTCTCGCCGCGATCGGCGCCGGCATGGCCGCAATCGGCGTCGGTAACGTCTTCGGCTCGTTCCTCGAGAGCGCGCTGCGCAACCCCGGTGCCGCCGACGGCCAGCAGGGCCGCCTCTTCATCGGCTTCGCCGCGGCCGAACTCCTCGGTCTGCTGGCGTTCGTCGTCGCGATGATCCTGATCTTCGTCGCCTGACACCCAAACCCGCATCGCCGGCTGCGCCATGGGGCGCAGCCGGCGTTGTAATACCGAGCGTGCGATGCCCCAGATAGCCCAGCTTGCCGATACGTATTCGAGCCAGATCTTCTGGTTGCTGATCTTCTTCGGCTTCACCTTCTTCGTCGTCGGCCGGGGCATGGTGCCCCGCGTCATGGCGACCGTGGAAGCGCGCGATGCGCAGATTTCGTCCGACCTCGCGGCGGCCCAGGCCGCACGCGACCAGGCGGACCGCGAGGAGGAATCCTGGCGGGTGCGCGAAAACGAGAACCGCGCCGCCGCCCAGGCTGTCGTCGCCGAAGCAAAGGCGAGGGCCGCCGCCGCGAGCGAGGCTCGCCTTGCTGCCGCCCAGAAAGCGATCGATGCGCAAGCCGCAAGTGCGGAAGGCCGCATCGTCGAGGCGCGCGACGCCGCGATGTCGGACGTCGAAGGTGTGGCCGCGGATGCGGCGCAGGACATCGTCGCCCGGCTCGCCCAGATGCCTGTCGATCGCAGCCGCGCGGAGCAGGCCGTGAAGGAGGCAATGCGCCATGGCTGACGAACTTCCCGAGATCATTGCGACTTCCGACGCGCAGATCGTGGCGGAGACCGGCCACGGCGGGGCGCCGACGCACGCCTCGCCCGAACTGTTCGGGCTCGCCCCGTTCCAGATCGTCGCGGTGGCGATGCTGGTGCTGCTGTTCATCTTCATTTGGAAGAAGGTCCCGGCACTCGTACTTCGGGGCATAGACAGTCGCATCGAGACGATCCGGCAGCAGTTGGACGATGCCAAGGCGCTTCGTGCCGAAGCCGAAGCCCTTCGTGCGGAATACGAAGCCAAGATCGCCGGTGCCGAAAAGGATGCCGAAACGATGATCTCCGGCGCTCACGCGGAAGCCGAGCGGATCGTTGCGCAGGCGGAGACCGACAGCAAGGAAATGGTCGCTCGCCGCGAGCGGATGGCCGCCGACAAGATCGCCGCCGCGGAGCGCGAGGCCGTCGATTCGGTCCGCCGGACGGCTGCTACCGCGGCGACGATGGCGGCAAGCAAGCTGATCTCGCAGGATTTCGGCGAGACCGACGACCGCAAGCTTGCCGACGAGATTATCGCGGGCATCTGACCCCTTTCAGGAACGATAGGCACCCACGGCGCGCTTCTCCGGCATAGCAACCGGAGAAGCGCCGTGACCGTGACCGCCATCGAGATCAACTGCAGCCTCAAGAAGAGCGACGGGAAACCGAGCTCGACCGATGCGATGCTCGACCTTCTCGGCGAGCATTTTCGAGAAACCGACGTGGAGATCGGCGAGCGGCTGCGTATCGCCGATTACAACGTGCTGCCCGGCGTCACATCCGACGAGGGCGAGGGCGACGACTGGCCCGCGTTGCGCGCAAAGATCCTTGCCCACGACATTCTCGTCTTCGGCGGTCCGATATGGATGGGCCAGATCGGCTCGATCGCCAAGCGGGTGCTCGAGCGTATGGACGCCTTCCTTTCCGAAACCGACGACGAAGGGCGAATGCCGAGCTATTCGAAAGTGGCGGTCGCGGCCATCGTCGGCAACGAGGACGGTGCCCACTGGGCAAGCTCGCAGCTGTTCCAGAGCCTCAACGACACGGGCTGGACGATTCCCGCGGTCGCGGCCTGTTACTGGGTGGGCGAGGCCATGGGCTCCACCGACTTCAAGGATCTGGAGCATACTCCGAAGAAGGTGACGGAGACAGCCAAGATGGTCGTCGGCAACGCAGCGCATCTTGCGAAGTTGCTGAAGGATTCGCCGTACCCCGGCTAGCGTTCAGGGCGCCAACACGACCTTTCCGACCAGTTCGCCCGCCGCCATCGCGGCGAATCCTTCCCGCCAGCGCTCCAGCGGGAGGATGCGATCGAGCACCGGAGCAATAGCGCCGGACGCCGCCCTGTCCGCTACCTGGCGGTTTATATGCGTCCCCCGTTCGGGGAAGCGGCGGGCGTACTCGCCGGCGCGGACGCCGACGATCGAGAAGCCCTTGATGAGGGGGATGTTGACCGCGACCTCGGGAATGCGTCCGGCGACGAACCCGACGACGAGGAGCTTGCCGCCGAACGCGACGCAGCGCGTGCTTTCGTCGAACACGTCGCCGCCCACCGGGTCGAACACCAGATCGCAGAGCCTGCCGTCTGTCATCCCGGCCACCTCCTCGCGGAACCGTCCCCCGTTGAGAATGACTGCCTCGGGCGAGACCGCCTTGGCGATGCGGTCGATCTTCGAGGGGTTGTGCGTTGCGGCGATGACACGCGCTCCTAGCGCGCGTGCGAGGTCGCAAGCGGCGAGTCCGACACCGCCGCTGGCGCCGTGCACCAGAACGGTCTGCCCCTCCCGCAAACCGCCGAGTTCGACGAGGCCGGTCCACGCGGTCGTATAAGCCGCGCCCAGCGATGCGGCCGCGGGGTAGTCCAATCCATCGGGCACCGGGCGCAGCGACGCGGCCGGGACGGCGGCAACTTCGGCAAAACCGCCGGTCTTCGTGCCGCCCATCACGCGGTCGCCCACCGCGAAGGAAGCGCTTTCGTCCGCTTCGATCACCTCGCCCGCGAACTCGAGACCGCTGGTGAACGGCGGTTCGGGTTTGAACTGGTAGGCCCCGCGCGTCATCAGCAGGTCGGGGTAGTTGAGCGAGGCTGCGCGGACCCGCACCAGCACCTGGCCGCTGGCGCGTGTCGGTTCGGGAATGTCGGCCAGCGCGACCCCCGACAGGTCGTCCGACAATCGCTCGACGCGAATCGCTTTCATGCGGCCTTGAAGTCGTCCTTCGCGGCGCGCAGCCGGGCGAACGTCTCGTGCGGTTCGCGTCCGCCCCAGCGATTGCGAAGGTCCTCGCGCTCGGCCCGGAGGAACGGGTTGGTCAGGAGTTCGCGTTCCAGCTTGGTCGGCACCGTGGGTTCGCGCCGTGCGCGGCGCCCCTCGATCTCTTCCGCGTAGAGCTGGAGGTCGAGGTTGTCGGGATCGGCGTGCAAGGCGAACGCGGCGTTCGCCTGGGTGTATTCGTGCGCGCAGTAGAGCATCGTTGCGGGCGGCAGCCCCTTGATGCGCTGGAGGCTGGTCCAGAACTGCTCGGCTTCGCCTTCGAACATGCGGCCGCAGCCGAGCGCGAACACGCTGTCCCCGACGAAAGCCACCTCGTCAGCGGGCAGGTGATAGGCGACATGGCCGTTCGTGTGGCCGCCCACGTCGATGACGGTTGCCTCGTGATCGCCGATCCGGACGGTGTCGCCGTGCCCGACCACGCGGTCGATCGGCGAAATCCGCGTCACTTCGGCAGGGGCCACGATCGTGCAGCCCGTGGCGGCCTTGATCGCCTCGTTCCCGCCGGCGTGGTCGGGATGCCAGTGGGTGTTCCAGATCTGCGTAATCTGCCAGCCCCGCTCGGCCGCGGCCTTGAGATAAGCGTCGGCATCGGGGGTATCGATGCACACGGTCTCCTCGCTGTCCGGGTCGTGGACGAGGAAGCCGTAGTTGTCGGACAGGCAGGGGAACTGGTGAATGTCGAGCGGCATCCCGGCAGACTAGACCCGCCGCACGAAAAGGAAAGGCCCGCCATCCCGTGGGGGAGGGCGGGCCTGTCACTTCGGCGGGCGAGGCCGTCACGGGAGTAAATCCCGTGAGGTGGCCGCTGGCAGCGGCGCTAGCGAACGGACTTCGCCCGCCGGCCGGTCTCGCCGCTGTTGTCCGCAAGTTGCCTTGCGGACTCGCTTACTCGCCCTGCTTCTTCAGCGCTTCGCCGAGGATGTCGCCGAGCGAGGCACCCGAATCGGACGAACCGAACTGGGCCACCGCTTCCTTCTCTTCGGCGATCTGGCGCGCCTTGATCGAGAAGTTGGGCTTCTTCGAACGATCGAAGCCGGTGACCATCGCGTCGAGCTTGCTGCCGACCTGGAAGCGGTCGGGGCGCTGTTCGTCGCGGTCGCGGCCGAGATCGCTGCGCTTGATGAAGCCGGTCGCGCCGTCGTCGCCGACCTGCACTTCCAGGCCGCCGTCGCGCACTTCGAGCACGGTCACGGTGACCACGTCGTTGCGCTTCAGACCGCCCGCCGAAGCGGCACCGGCTTCGCTCGGAGCACCCTTTTCGAGCTGCTTCATGCCGAGGCTGATGCGCTCCTTGTCGGTGTCGACGTCGAGCACGATGGCCTCGACCTCTTCACCCTTGCGGTGCAGCGCCAGCGCGTCCTCGCCCGAGATGCCCCAGGCGATGTCCGACATGTGGACCATGCCGTCGACGTCGCCAGGCAGGCCAATAAACAGGCCGAACTCGGTCGCGTTCTTGACTTCGCCAGTGACCTTCGAACCCACGGGGTGCGCTTCGGCGAACTCTTCCCACGGATTGCGCTGGGCCTGCTTGAGGCCGAGCGAAATGCGGCGCTTCTCGCTGTCGACCTCGAGCACCATGACCTCGACTTCCTGCGAGGTGCTGACGATCTTGCCCGGGTGGACGTTCTTCTTGGTCCAGCTCATTTCCGAGACGTGGACGAGGCCCTCGATGCCCGGCTCGATCTCGACGAACGCACCGTATTCGGTGATGTTCGTAACCGTACCGGTCATCTTCATGCCGACCGGATACTTCGCGCCGACGCCATCCCACGGATCGCTCTCGAGCTGCTTCATGCCGAGGCTGATGCGCTGGGTCTCGGGGTTGATGCGGACGATCTGCACGGTGACGGTATCGCCGATGTTGATCACCTCGCTGGGGTGGTTGACCCGCTTGTAGCTCATGTCGGTGACGTGGAGCAGGCCGTCGATGCCGCCGAGGTCGACGAACGCACCGTAGTCGGTGATGTTCTTGACCACGCCGTCGATGACCTGGCCTTCGGCCAGCTTGTCGATCAGCTCGCTGCGCTGTTCGGCGCGGGTTTCCTCAAGCACGGCGCGGCGCGAGACGACGATGTTGCCGCGGCGGCGGTCCATCTTCAGGATCTGGAACGGCTGCGGCATGTCCATCAGCGGAGTGACGTCGCGCACGGGGCGGATGTCGACCTGGCTACCGGGCAGGAAGGCCACGGCGCCGTCGAGATCGACGGTGAAGCCGCCCTTGACGCGGCCGAAGATGCGGCCGTCGACGCGCTTGCCTTCGCCGAATTCGCTTTCCAGCTTGTCCCATGCGGCTTCGCGGCGGGCGCGGTCACGGCTGAGCATCGCTTCGCCGTCGGCGTTCTCGACGCGGTCGACGTAGACTTCGACTTCGCTGCCGACCTCGAGGCCATGCGAGCCATCTTCTTCGCCGCGCTCGAATTCCTTGAGGGCGATGCGGCCTTCGCTCTTCAGGCCGACATCGACGATCGCCATGCCGTTTTCGATGGCGGTGACGGTGCCCTTGACGACGCGGCCTTCGAAGCCTTCGTCGCCGGCGCCGCCGAGCTGTTCGTTGAGGAGCGCCTCGAAATCGGCGCGAGTGGGGGTGGCTGCAGAAGCCATATGCGGTTCCTTCGTGTTTGCTACCGGCCTCGGGTTCTACCCGGGTCTTTCTCCGCGTCGGCGGGATTGCCTTAACGGGCCAAGAGGGCCGATGCCGCGCGGGGCCGGATGCCGCCACGCGGGTCCATTCGAGCCAAAGCTGTCCGGGACGGGCGCGCGCCTAGGCCAGCGTGGCGCAAATGGCAAGGAAAAGCCGACGCCCTGTCATAGCGGAACGGGGTGAGTTTCGTTAACTCCCTGCTCGCAATGGCGCCTAGGCCGAAAAGACCCTTTCGGGCCGTAACCTTTGTCACCTTTTGCTCGTGCAGGTAACGCGGTCGCGGCCCGCACGGAGTCGAATGTCGGGTTGGGGGGTCGGAACCATCGCCCTGTTAATGGAGTGCTGGGCCCGAGTAGAAAAATGCTCTCCAGCGTCAGGCCTTGCGTGCCGTCTCGATCGCTTCGATTGCCGCGGCGAGCGCCTGTTCGCGGGTCATGGCAGTAGTGTCGATGACGAAGGCGCCCTCGGCGACGCGCAAGGGAGCGTCGGCACGATTGGCATCCCGCTCGTCGCGCTTGCGGATCTCGTCGGCGATCGCCGCGAGGTCGGCTTCGAGGCCGCGCTCCCGCATCTCCTTCCAGCGCCGCTCCGCGCGTGCATCGACGCTGGCGGTGACGAACAGCTTCACGTCGGCATCGGGCGCGATGATCGTGCCGATGTCCCGTCCGTCGAGGATTGCCCCGCCGGGCTGATCGGCGAATTGACGTTGCCGTTCGAACAGCGCCTGCCGGACCGGAGGATGGACCGAGACACGGCTCGCGAGCCCGCCGGTCTCCTCGCTGCGGAGGGTTTCGTCGCTCAGCATGGCATCGGGAAACGTCGTTGCGGCCAGCGCGTCGCCGCCGTCGTCGGGGTCACCCCCGTCGAGGAAGACCTGCCGTCCCACCGCGCGATAGAGCAGTCCGGTGTCGAGGTAGGGCAATCCGTAATGCTCGGCGAGCTTGCGGGCAAGAGTACCCTTGCCCGACGCCGTGGGGCCGTCGACGGCGATGATCATGCGGTGTCTTTCCTTTGCCGAACGGCCTTCACCAGTCCGTAGATCGCGATGGCCGCCCAGAACCCTTCCAGCACCAGACTTGGGAGGTTCGTGTGCACCAGCAGCGACACGGTGAGCAGCGCCGCGCCGGCAAGGTTGGTGCCGTGGAGGACGAACGGGTTCGGCTTCGGGCTCCACGTCAGGTACGCGTATGCCGCGATGATACAGGCCATGCCGGCGAACCCGACGACAGTGTAGATGTCGGTCATGTCGATACCTTGTCGAGCAGCGCCTGAAAGTCGGGAAAGCTGGTGGCAATGGGCCGGGTATCGTCAATCTCGATCCCGTCTTTCGAAGAGAGGCCGGCTACAGCCATCGCCATGGCAATCCGGTGGTCGAGATGGGTTTGGACCGGCCGATTCGCCGTTCCGCGCAAGGGTTCGCCGCCCGACCCGTCGATGACGAGGCCGTCCTCGGTCTCCTGGACCCGCGCGCCTGCGGAGAACAGCGCAGCGGCCATCGCGGCGAGGCGGTCGCTTTCCTTGACGCGCAATTCCTCCAGCCCGCGGGTGACGGTACGCCCCTTCGCCATCGCTGCGGCGACGAAGAGGACGGGGAATTCGTCGATCATGCTGGGCGCAAGCGCCGGATCGACGTCGACGCCGGTCAGTTCGGCATGGCGGACGTGCAGGTCCGCCACCGGCTCTCCGCCGACTTCACGCCGGTCTGTTTCCTCGATGCTGGCGCCCATCTGCCGCAGGACTTCGACCAGACCGGCACGGGTCGGGTTGAGCCCGACGTTCTCGATCACGAGGTCGCTGCCCGGCACGATGCTCGCGGCGACCATGAAGAACGCAGCGGACGAGGGATCGCCCGGCACCTCGATCGTCTGCGGGCGCAAATCGGCCTCGCCGCGCACCGTGATGATGCGTTCGCCGCCCGCTTCCCCCACCTCCAGTTCGGCACCGAAACTGCGCATCAGCCGTTCGGAATGATCGCGCGTCGGCACCGGTTCGATCACGGTGGTGATGCCCGCGGTGTTGAGCCCGGCGAGGAGGATGGCGCTCTTCACCTGCGCGCTGGCGACGGGCAGGCGATATTCGATCGGCACGGGGACGCTGGCCCCCGTCATCATCAGCGGCAGGCGTCCGCCGGGCGAGGGAGTGAAACTGGCGCCGACGCGGCTCAGCGGCTCGATCACCCGCCCCATCGGGCGTTTCGAGAGGCTGGCGTCGCCGGTGAAGGCCGCGGTGATCGCATGACTGGCGATCAGGCCCATCAGCAGGCGGGTCGAGGTGCCTGAATTGCCCATGTCGAGCGCGGCCTGCGGCTGAAGCAGCCCACCGACCCCGACGCCGTGGATGCGCCATTCCCCGCCGACCTTCTCGACCGAGGCGCCCATCGCCTGCATCGCAGCGGCGGTTGCCATGACATCCTCGCCTTCCAACAGGCCGGTGACGCGTGTCTCCCCCACCGCGAGGGCGCCGAGCATCACCGACCGGTGGCTAATCGACTTGTCGCCGGGCACGCGGATGCGCCCGCGTAAAGGGCCGCTCGGCAGGAAGGTGCGCGGGGTGGGCAGGGGTTCGGTCATCGTCAGGCGGCGCTCTTTGACAGCGCCCATACCCTGTGGCAAGGCGCGCCCGCTCTTGATTCCGGTGCGCCGGTCACCCATCAAGTCTCATGAAATTTCAGCCCGGATCGCCTGCGGTCGGGCAGCATCGAGGATATACAATGGTCAAGCCTGAATGGGGCACGAAGCGCCAGTGCCCCAAGTGCGGTGAGCGCTTCTACGATCTCGGCAACGCCGATCCCGTGGAATGTATCGAATGCGGCGAGAAGTGGGATCCGGAACCGGTCCTCAAGTCGAAGCAGCCGATCCCGTTCGAGGAAGAGAAGAAGAAGGACAAGGAGCCCGACAGCGACCTGTCCGATGACGACGACGATCTCGACGACATCGACGAGGACGACGATTCGCCCGACAACGACGTCGATCTCGGCGGCGACGACGATCTCGGCGTGCAGACCGGCGGTGACGACGACGATAACGACGAGTAATCGCGCAAGTCCGATTTCGGGCTTGCCAACCCGGGGCCGCCTTCATAAAGGGGCGGCCCGCCGGACCTGACGGTTCGGCAGACATCGATGAGATGGGGCCTTAGCTCAGCTGGGAGAGCGCCTGCATGGCATGCAGGAGGTCAGCGGTTCGATCCCGCTAGGCTCCACCATCGAACAGTTTCAAGTCGGTCGCCCACGGGCTTCCGCACGCTGGCCGACGAGGTTTCGTCCGCCGGCGTTTTTCGCATTTACCGGGCTGATGTGGTCCGGTCGAGTTGAGGTACCGCATGTTCGACAACCTGTCCGATCGCCTTGGCAACGTCTTCGACCGCCTGCGCGGTCGCGGCGCGCTGAGCGAACAGGACGTGCGCGATGCCATGCGCGAGGTGCGCGTGGCACTGCTCGAGGCGGACGTGGCGCTGCCAGTGGCGCGTCGCTTCATCGACAGCGTTACCGAAAAGGCGATCGGCCAGGACGTCCTGCGCTCGGTCACGCCGGGTCAGCAGGTCGTCAAGATCGTCCACGACGAACTCGTCGAGATGCTCGGCGGAGAAGGCGGGGCGCAGGCCGAACCGCTGAACCTTGCCGCGAAGCCGCCCGTCGTCGTGATGATGGTCGGCCTCCAGGGCTCGGGCAAGACGACCACTACGGCCAAGCTCGCCAAGTGGATTCGCGAGAAGCACGGCAAGAAGGCGCTCATGGCGTCGCTCGACGTGGCGCGGCCGGCGGCGCAGGAACAGCTCGCGGTGCTCGGGAGCCAGGTCGACGTCGCCACGCTGCCCATCATCAAGGGCCAGCAGCCGGTCGACATCGCCCGCCGCGCGCTCGAATCGGCGCGGCTCCAGAACGTCGACGTCCTGATGCTCGACACCGCCGGGCGGCTCCACGTCGATCAGGCGCTGATGGACGAGATGAAGGCGGTCGCCTCGGTCTCGGTCCCGACCGAAGTGCTGCTGGTGGTCGATTCGCTGACCGGCCAGGATGCGGTGAACGTCGCGCAGTCGTTCTCGGGCGAAGTGCCGCTGACCGGCGTGGTGCTGACCCGCATGGACGGCGACGCGCGCGGCGGCGCTGCGCTCAGCATGCGGCACGTCACCGGCAAGCCGATCAAGTTCGCGGGCACCGGTGAGAAACTCGACGCGATCGAGGCGTTCCATCCAGGCCGTGTCGCCGACCGCATCCTCGGCATGGGCGACGTCGTCAGCCTGGTCGAGCGCGCGGCAACCGCGATCAAGGAGGAAGAGGCCGAGGCGCTGGCCAAGCGCATGGCGAAGGGCCAGTTCGACCTCAACGACCTGCGCATGCAGCTGAAGCAGATGCAAAACATGGGCGGGCTGGGGATGTTGGCGGGCATGATGCCCGGCATGAAGAAGGCGAAGCAGGCGATGGCGCAGAGCGGCATGGACGACAAGGTGCTCGTCCACATGGACGCGATCATCGGATCAATGACGGTGAAGGAACGCGCTCGCCCCGAACTGATGAATGCCAAGCGCAAGAAGCGCGTGGCCGCCGGAGCCGGGCTCGACGTGCAGGACGTTAACAAGCTGCTCAAGATGCACCAGGAAATGGGCCGCGCGATGAAGCAGATTCGCAAGATGGGCGGGTTCAAGGGTCTCGCGGCTGCATTCGGCATGGGCGGCGGAGGCGGTGCCGGCGGCATGAGCGGGCTTGGTGGCGGCGGCTTGGGTGGGAGCGGCTCGGCTCCTCCGGCGCTTCCCGGCCTGGGCGGCGGACGCCTTCCGGGCAACCTCAATGATTTGATGAAAAAGAAGTGATTTTCGGAATTTAGTTCAGAAAGGTGAAGTGAAATGGCAGTTGCAATTCGTCTGTCGCGCGGTGGCGCGAAGAAGCGTCCGTATTACCGCATCGTGGTCGCCGACAGCCGCTCGGGCCGCGACGGCAAGTACCTCGAGCAGATCGGGACCTACAACCCGCTGCTCGCCAAGGACGACGAGAACCGCGTGAAGATCGACGGGGATCGCGCCAAGCATTGGCTTTCGGTCGGCGCGCAGCCGTCGGACCGCGTTGCCCGTTTCCTCGACGCCGCCGGCGTTCGCGAGCGTGCGGCCCGCAACAACCCCAAGAAGGGTGAGCCGGGCGAGAACGCGAAGGCCCGCGCCGAAGAGCGTGCCGAGAAGGAAGAGGCCGCCAAGGCCGCTGCCGCCGAGGCCGCTGCTGCCGCCGAGCCCGAGGTCGAGGAAACCTCGGCCGAGAACGACGCGACCGGTTCGGTGAAGACTGAAGAGACTGCAGAGGCCGTGTCCGACGCCGTTGCCGACGAAACCCCCGCCGATGCGACCGCCGAAGACGCCGCCGCGATGGCCGAGGAAGCCAACGAAGGCGGTCCGGTTGCGGGCGGCGAACCGGCGACCGACGCCCCGGCGCAGGAAGAAGCGACCGAAGACAAGGCCGAAGGCTGAGCTGCGGAATGGACAAGCCCGTCACCCTGGCCGCCGTCGCGGCTGCCCACGGGGTGACGGGCGAAGTCCGCCTGAAGCTGTTCGGCGACGGCGTCGATGCGCTGGCCCGCTACGACAGCTTCAACGATGGCGCATTGACGCTAAAGAAGATCCGCGAGGACGGGAAGGGCGGCGCGATCGCGCGGTTCGCCGAAGTTCCCGATCGCACCGGCGCGGAGAAATTGCGCGGCACCGCACTCACCGTCCCGCGCTCGGCAATGCCGGCGCTGGAGGAAGGCGAGTACTATCACGCCGACCTGATCGGCCTCGCCGCGGTATCGCCGCAAGGTGACGCGCTCGGCACGATCGTCGCCGTCGTCAACTTCGGCGCGGGCGACGTGCTCGAAATCGAGCTGCCGGACGGCAAGCGCGCGATGGTGCCGATGTCTGCCGAGGCGGTCCCCGAATGGGATCGGACTCGCGCGCTCGTCGATCCCGCGTTTATCGTCTGAGCGGTCTATCGTCTGAGGGGGCGTTCCTTCGCCAGATGGTTGCGGATCGTCGTCGCCGCGACGCCCGCCTGCCCCATCGCATGGCTGATCTGGTCGAGCCCCAGCACGACGTCGCCCGCCGCAAACAGGCCTGGGACGCTGGTTTCGAGGTGGTCGTCGGTGACGATACACCCGACATCGGTCGTTCGCGCGCCGGCAAGTTCCGCCAGTTCGGATCGCACGTGACTGCCCAGGGCGGGATAGACGCTGTCGAACGCCATCCGCCCCTCGGCGGTTGCGAAGGCGAGGCGTTCGCCGTCGATCGTCCATTCCCCGCAGGGCCCGGCGACGCGGACGATGCCGGCGTCGTCCAGCTTGGCCGAGCATTCGTCGTCGAGGTCATGATCGCCGTGCGGGCTGACCAGCGTCAGGTCGGAAGTATAGCCGCGCAGGAACAGCGCTTCGGCCGTGCCGTGGTCGCCGGTGCCGACAACGGCCACGCGCTTGTCGGTCACCTCGTACCCGTCGCACACGGGGCAATAGCGAAGCAGTCCGGCGGCAAGCGCTGCGTCGTGCACGTCTTCTGGCAGCGAGTCCGGGCGGCGATTTACGACGCCGGTTGCGATCAGCACACTGCGCGCGATGTAGGTGCCACTGTCGGTGCCCACCGTGAAGCAATCGCCCGTCTTGGCGAGGTGCGTGACGGTCTTTTCCTCCCGTACCGCGCCGTATTGGCGCGCCTGGCGGTACATGCGGTCGAGCAGGTCCTTGCCGTTGATCCCCTCGGGATAGCCGGCATGGTTGTGGCTGGTCGGGATCCACGCGGCCCGGCTCTCCCCGCTGTCGAAAAGCCGGATCGAAAGGTGATAGCGCGCAAGGTAGATCGCGGCGGTCAGGCCCGCAGGCCCCGCGCCGATGATGATGCAGTCGTCGGGCGCGCCGACTTCGGTGTCGCTCATAGTTGCCTTGCCCTCCAGCCTTGCGCATTGGCGAGGACATGACCTTCGCCGCTACCGTCATAACGCTCTATCCCGAGATGTTTCCCGGACCGCTCGGCGTTTCGCTTGCGGGACGGGCGCTGGAACGCGGCGACTGGAACCTGCAAACGGTGCAACTGCGGGATTTCGCGACAGACAGGCACCGTACGGTCGACGACACCCCGGCGGGCGGCGGGGCGGGCATGGTGCTCAAAGCCGACGTGCTGGCCGCCGCGGTCGACAGCGTGGGCAGCGACCGGCCCGTGCTGGCGATGACGCCGCGGGGCAGGCCGCTCGATCAGGCGCGCGTGCGTTCGCTGGCCGCCGGCCCCGGGGTGGCGATCCTGTGCGGACGGTTCGAAGGGTTCGACGAGCGCCTGTTCGAGGCGCGTCCGCACATCGAACAGGTGAGCCTCGGCGACATCGTCCTGTCGGGCGGAGAGCCTGCCGCGCTCGCCCTGCTGGATGCTTGCATTCGCCTGCTTCCCGGCGTAATGGGCGCCCCGCTCAGCGGAGCCGAGGAGTCGTTCGAGGACGGCCTGCTCGAATATCCGCAGTTCACCCGACCTCAGGAATGGGAAGGGCGCACGATCCCCGAAGTGCTGCGATCGGGGGATCATGCGAAGATCGCGGCGTGGCGCAAGGCACGCAGCGAACACGATACACGGCTACGCAGGCCGGATCTTTGGGAGCGTCATAGTGGCGCTCGGGTCCAGCCTGCCTCTGGTGCGCGGCACGAAACGAAGGAAACGGACCAGTGAACCTGATCCAGCAGCTCGAGGCGGAAGCCATCGAGAACCTTGGCAAGGACATCCCCGAATTCCGGGCCGGCGACACCCTGCGTGTCGGCGTGCGCGTCGTCGAGGGCACCCGCACCCGTACCCAGAACTTCGAGGGCGTGTGCATCGCGCGTTCGAACCGGGGCATCAACAGCAATTTCACCGTGCGCAAGATGAGCTTCGGCGAGGGCGTGGAACGCGTCTTCCCGCTCTTTTCGCCGAATATCGAGAGCGTGACCGTAGTCCGCCGCGGTGTCGTGCGCCGTGCGAAGCTCTACTACCTGCGCGGCCGCACCGGCAAGCGCGCCCGCATCGCCGAGCGCAAGCAGGTGGTCGGCAAGGAGAGCTGAGCTCTTCCGCCACCAAACTAAACTTACGAAAAATGGGGCGCCTCGGGAAACCGGGGCGCCCTTTTCGTTTGGGCATCCAAGCGTTAGAGCATCCGGCATGAGAGCCACCCTGCTCGCCGCCACCGCTGCGGCACTCGCCCTGACATCGCCCGCCGCCCAGGCCCAGGAGACCCCGCTCGTGAGCGCGAACCCGACCGTTCCGACCGCCGCCGGCGACCTGACCTTCGAGCGTGTGTTCGCCAGCCCCTCGCTCGACGGCGGTGCGCCGCGCGGGGTCAAGCCGTCGCCAGACGGCCGCTACCTCACGGTCCTGCGGAACCGCGCCGACGACCGCGAGCGCTACGACTTGTGGGCGTTCGACCGCGAAAGCGGCCAGTGGTCGATGCTGGTGGATTCGCTCAAGCTCGGTACCGGCGCGGAGCTGTCGGAAGCCGAAAAGATGCAGCGCGAACGCCAGCGGATCGGCAGCCTGAAGGGCATCGTCGCCTACGACTGGGCGAAGGACGGCAAGGCGATCCTCGTGCCGCTCGACGGCGCGCTCTATCTCGCGCGTCTCGACGGGTCGGTGACCAAGCTCGATGCCGGCAAGGATCCGCTCAACCCGGCGCTCAGCGAGACGGGGCGATACCTGTCGTTCGTGCGCGACGGGCGCCTGTATGCCGGACCGGCCGACGGCGCGCCGGTGGCGATCTCGCCGCCCGAGACAAGCGACCTCGTCCACTGGGGCGAAGCCGAGTTCGTAGCGCAGGAAGAGCTCGACCGTTCCACCGGATACTGGTGGTCGCCGGACGACCGCCGTATCGCTGTCGCGCGCGTGGACGAGACGCCGGTGGGCGTCGTCACCCGCGCGGCGATCGGTGCGGAAGGCACCAAGACCTACGACCAGCGCTATCCCGCGGCCGGCACGCCCAATGCCGACGTCTCGCTGTTCCTCATGGACGCGGACGGGGCGAACCGCGTTCCGGTCGACCTCGGCGCGGACAAGGACATCTACCTCGCGCGGGTGGATTGGGCCAAGGACGGCCGCACGCTCTACGTCCAGCGTCTCGACCGGCTGCAGACGAAGCTCGACATGCTGGCGGTCGATCCGGCCACCGGCAAGAGCCGGATCCTGTTCACCGAAAAGGCCGCAGCCGGACACTGGATCAACCTCACCGACAACTACAAATGGCTCGACGACGGCAGCCTCGTCTGGTGGTCGGAACGCAGCGGCTTCGGCCATCTCTATCGCTTCGCGAACGGCAAGTGGCAGCAACTGACCAGCGGCGACTGGGCTGTGACCGGGCTGTCGGGCGTCGACCAGAAGACGGGCCGCGTCGTGTTCACCGGTACGAAGGACGATGTCCTCGCGCCGCAAATCTACGCACTCGATCTCAAGGCACCGTCGAAGATCGCGCGGCTCAGCGATCCGGCTTTCGCCAACAGCGCCCGGATGGACGAGGCGGGCCGCTCGCTGATCGTCGGCCGGTCGAACCCGGGGCAGCCGGCGCAGAGCTATCTCGCCGACACCGCGGGCAAGCGACTGGCATGGATCAACGAGAACGCGCTGGACGACAGTCACCCCTATGCGCCGTTCCTAGCCAGCCATCGCGAACCGCGGTTCGGCACGATCAACGGGCCGGACGGCAGCAAGCTCTACTGGAAGATGACGACCCCTCCGCTGGAGCCGGGCAAGCGCTACCCAGTCTTCTTCGAGCACTACGGCGGGCCGCATTCGCAGACGGTCTCGCGGGGCTGGGGCGGGGCGCTGGAACAGGCGATCGTCGACGCGGGCTACATTGTGTTCGAGATCGACAATCGCGGCAGCGCCAACCGCGGGGTGGAGTTCGAGAAGCAAATCTACCGCGCGATGGGCACCGTCGAGGTTGCCGACCAGAAGGCGGGGGCCGAATTCCTGAAGACGCTCGACTTCGTCGATCCGGCCCGCATCGCCACCTACGGCTGGTCGTACGGCGGCTACATGACGCTCAAGATGCTGGAGGCCGACCAGGGGCTTTACGCCGCCGGTATCGCCGGGGCGCCGGTGACGAAGTGGGAGCTTTACGACACCGCCTATACCGAACGGTACATGGGTCTTCCCACTGGCGAGGGGGCGAAGGTCTACGAGACGTCCGATGCTATGCGGGATGCGGAAAAGATCGTCGATCCGCTCCTGCTGATCCACGGGCTTAGCGACGACAACGTCGTGTTCGAGAACTCCAGCGCCTTCATCGCGAAGATGCAGGGCAGCAATACCCCGTTCGAGATGATGCTGTATCCCGGATACACCCACCGCGTCTCGGGCCCCAAGATCAGCCCGCACGTCTGGCATTCGATCCTGAACTTCTTGGTCCGCAACGGCGTGCCCGGCGGCGGACGTTGACGGCGGGGCGTTGCGCTTTCTGCGGCAACGCCTAGATGGACGGTCCTATTTTTGCAGGTGCGAAGGAGTAAGGCCGTGGGATACCGGGTGGCGGTGGTCGGTGCGACCGGGAACGTCGGACGCGAGATGCTGGCGGTTCTCGCCGAGCGCGAGTTCCCGTGCGACGAGATCGCCGCGGTCGCCAGCAGCCGTTCCCAGGGCACCGAGATCGAGTTCGGCGACACCGGCCGCATGCTCAAGTGCAAAAACATCGAGCATTTCGACTGGGCAAGCTGGGACATCGCGCTGTTCGCGGCCGGCAGCGGTCCGGCCAGGGAATACGCGCCCAAGGCCGCCGCGGCAGGCTGCGTCGTCATCGACAACAGCTCGCTCTACCGCATGGACCCCGACGTTCCCCTGATCGTGCCCGAAGTGAACCCCGACGCGATCGATGGGTATGCGAAGAAGAATATCATCGCCAACCCCAACTGCTCGACCGCGCAGATGGTCGTTGCGCTGAAGCCGCTGCACGAGGCGGCGGGTATCAAGCGCGTGGTCGTCAGCACCTATCAGTCGACCTCGGGAGCGGGGAAGGCGGGCATGGACGAACTGTTCCAGCAGAGCCGCGCGATCTTCGTCGGCGACCAGGTCGAAAGCCAAAAGTTCACCAAGCAGATCGCGTTCAACGTGATCCCGCACATCGACAGCTTCCTCGACGACGGATCGACCAAGGAAGAATGGAAGATGGTGGTCGAGACCAAGAAGATCCTCGACCCCAGGATCAAGGTCACCGCGACGTGTGTGCGGGTACCGGTGTTCGTCGGCCATTCGGAAGCGATCAACCTCGAATTCGAGCGCGAGATTTCGGCGGAGCAGGCGCAGGAAATCCTGCGCGAGGCGCCCGGCGTGATGCTGATCGACAAGCGCGAGGACGGCGGATACGTCACCCCGGTGGAGTGCGTCGGCGACGGAGCGACCTTCGTGTCCCGCGTGCGCGAGGATCCGACGGTGGAGAACGGCCTCAACATCTGGTGCGTCAGCGACAACCTGCGGAAAGGCGCCGCGCTCAACGCGGTGCAGATCGCCGAACTGCTCGGGCGGCGCTGTCTTAAGAAGGGCTGACCGCGATGCGCAAGTTCGCCGCGCTGGCGGCGCTGGCGCTCGCGGCCTGCCAGCAGCCGGCGGCAGAGCGCGATGCGCCCGCGCGGGCCGCGACCTCGACAGCCGCCCCTTCTCAGACGCCGGCAACCTCGGCGCCTCCCCGAGCGGCCTCCACCGTGGCGCCGTCGCAAGTGCGGCACGCGATCGTCGACGCGCGCGGGCTGGCGATCGGCCGCAACCCCGGCACCGCGACTTATTTCGCCTTCGGCACGCCGCGCGCAGCAGTGGAGAAGGCCGGCGATGCGTGGCTCGGCAAGGGCGAGCGCAGCGCGAACGGCGAATGCGGGGCCGGACCGATGGAGTTCACCCGATACGGCGAGCTTACCCTTAATTATCTCGACAAGCGGCTTACGGGCTGGTTCCTGAAAGCCGAGCCGCAAGCCGTGACGAGCGACGGCATCCGTCCCGGCGCACGGCTGCGCGACCTTCGAATAACGCGCAGCGTCTCAATCGAAGAAGGCAGCACGCTGGACGGCGAGTTCGAATACCTCGCCGCCGACGGCCATCCGATCCGGGGTTTCCTCAAGGGGGAGGGGCGCGACAGGACTGTCGAAAGCCTCTATGCCGGCACGAACTGCTTCTTCCGCTAGGGGAAGCGAAGGGGAGGCCGAAACGATGGGCAAGACTTCCAAGACCGGCGGCTGCCAGTGTGGCCGGGTACGCTACACCGTCGATGTCGATCCGGCCGAGGCGTATCTCTGCCATTGCCGGATGTGCCAGCGCGCTACCGGCGGTTTCGCGGCGGCATTCGTCAGCGTCGCGCAGGCCGATGTGGCGTGGGACGGAGAACCCGACTGGTACGCCAGTTCGCCCATCGCCGAGCGGCCGTTCTGTTCGGGCTGCGGAACTCCGTTCGGTTTCCGGTTCAGGGAGGGGTCAAAGAACATGGACCTCACCGTGGGCAGCTTCGACGATCCATCGGACTTCGTGCCCAAGCATCACTTCGGAGCGGAAGCGATGCACGAAGCCTGGCTCGACACCTCCGGCCTGCCGCGCATCAGAACGGACGAGTACGACGTGCTGGTCCAGAAATGGAAAGACGCCCGGGCGAAGCCCCCGCAATGAGCGAACATCGCACCGAAACCCTCGAAGGCTTCGACGGACAGCGGCTGGCCGTTCACCGGATGGGCGCAGGCCGTCCGGTGCTGATGCTGCACGGCCTCTTTTCCGAAGCGCAGACGAACTGGATCCGGTTCGGCCACGCGGAAAAGCTGATTGTGGCGGGGTTCGAGGCAATCATGCCCGATTTTCGTGCGCACGGCGAAAGCGCGCGGCCGCACGAACCCGCCGCCTATCCGCGCGACGTGCTGGTGCGCGATACCTTCGCGATCGTCGAGCAACTGGCCCTGACGAATTACGACCTCGTCGGGTTCTCGCTCGGCTCGCGTACTGCCGCGCGCGGCGTCATCGCGGGACTCGAACCGCGGCGGCTGGTGCTGGCGGGCATGGGTCTGGAGGGCCTAGCCGGATGGAACCGTCGGGCAGGTTTCTTCCTCGACGCGATCGACCGGTTCGACACGGTGAAGCAGGGCGATCCGGCCTTCATGGCGGTCGCCTTCATGAAGACGCAGAAAGTCGACCGGGTTGCGGCGCGGCTGCTGTTGCAGTCGGTCGGCGACACCGACCCTGCCGAGCTCGAGCGGATCGCCATGCCCACGATGGTCCTGTGCGGCAGCGAGGACCGCGACAACGGCGATCCCGTCGCGCTGACCGAGGCGCTGCCCGATGGGCGGCTCGAAACAATCCCCGGCACCCACATGAGCTCGGTCACGGAAGGCGCGCTGGGCGACGCGCTGGTCGCCTTCCTGTCGGCTTGATTAAGCCAGGCCTCAGGTGCAAACCGGTAACGCCTGAAACCAACAACGATAACCCACACCCAATTCCGAGAGGTCCCAGATGAAGTTCGCACCCGTCGCGCTTTCGGCGCTCGCCATCGCGCTCGCCGCTCCCGCTGCCGCCCAGACGGCACCTTCGGCGCAGGCCGAAGCGGCCCCGGCCTATCCCCTGACCGCCGAAGGCGCCGCGCAGTTCGTTGCCGCGGCGGAAAAGGACCTGTTCGACTACACCGTAGAGGCGAGCCAGGTGAACTGGGTCAACGCGACCTATATCACCCCGGATACCGACGCGATGGCCGCGCGGATTAACGCGGTGGGAACCGAAAAGAGCGTGAAGTACGCTCTCGAGGCTGCGAAGTTCGCCGCGCTTCCGGGGCTCGATCCCGACGTGAAGCGCAAGCTCGACATCATGCGCAACGGCATCGTCCTGCCCGCGCCGACCACGCCGGGCGCGGCGACCGAGCTCAATGAGATCGCGACCCGCCTCAACAGCCAGTACGGTAAGGGCAAGGGCACACTGAACGGCAAGGAGATCAACGGCTCCGACATCGAGGCCGAGATGGGCAATCTCGAGCGCACGCCCGCCGAACTCGCCGAGATGTGGACGAGCTGGCACACCAACGTCGGCGCGCCGATGAAGGACGACTACGCCCAGATGGTCACGATCGCCAACGACGGCGCCAAGGAACTCGGATTCGCCGACGTCGGCGCGATGTGGCGTTCGGGCTACGACATGAGCCCGGCCGAATTTACCGCGATGACCGAGCGGCTGTGGAACGAGACCAAGCCGCTCTACCAGTCGCTCCACACCTACGTCCGCTGGAAGCTCAACGAGAAGTACGGCGACGCGGTGCAGCCGAAGACCGGCCCGATCCGCGCCGACCTGCTCGGCAACATGTGGGCGCAGGAATGGGGCAACATCTATCCGCTCGTCGCCCCGGCGGGTTCGGGCGATGTCGGCTACGACATCGGCGAGCTGCTGACCGCGCAGGGCAAGACCCCGCTCGACATGGTGAAGATCGGCGAGGGTTTCTATTCCTCGCTCGGCATGGCGCCGCTGCCCCAGACGTTCTGGGAGCGCAGCATGTTCACCAAGCCCGCAGACCGCGAGGTCGTGTGCCACGCATCGGCGTGGGACATCGACAACAAGGACGACATCCGCATCAAGATGTGCACGAAGGTCAATTCCGACGACTTCGTGACCATCCACCACGAACTCGGCCACAACTATTACCAGCGCGCCTACAAGGACCAGCCGTTCGCGTACCTCAACGGGGCCAACGACGGCTTCCACGAGGCGATCGGCGACTTCGTGGCGCTGTCGATCACGCCGCAGTACCTCGTCGATATCGGCTTGCTCGACAAAGCGAAGGTGCCGAGCGCCGACAAGGATACCGGGCTGCTGCTGCGCCAGGCAATGGACAAGGTCGCCTTCCTGCCGTTCGGCCTGCTCGTCGACAAGTGGCGCTGGGGCGTGTTCGACGGCTCTATCACGCCGGCGACGTACAATCAGGCGTGGGTCGACCTGAAAAAGGAGTACCAGGGCATCGTGCCGCCGGTCGACCGCCCGGCCGACGCGTTCGATCCGGGCGCGAAGTACCACATCCCCGGCAACACGCCGTACACCCGGTACTTCCTCGCGCGGATCCTGCAGTTCCAGTTCTACAAGGCGGCGTGCGACCAGGCCGGTTGGAAGGGCCCGCTCCATCGCTGCAGCTTCTACGGCAACAAGGATGTCGGCGCGAAGCTGAACACGATGCTGGAAATGGGCGCGTCGAAGCCGTGGCCCGACGCGCTCAAGGTGTTCACCGGCACCAGCGAGATGAGCGCCAAGCCGATGCTGGAATACTTCGCGCCGCTGAAAAAGTGGCTCGACCAGCAGAACAAGGGCAAGCCGGGCGGTTGGTGACATTGACGGCGCGCGGCGAACCTCAAGCGTTGCGCGCCATCAAACCTCCGTCGACCGGGATGATGGCCCCGGTGATGTAGCTGGCGGCGGGTAGCACGAGAGAGAGCGTCACGTGCGCGACTTCCTCGGGCTCGCCGTAGCGCCTCAGCGCGGTACGTCGGCGGGAGAACTCCGCCTTGGCTTCGTTGGGCACAGCGGCGGTCATTCCGGTCCGGATCGGGCCGGGGCACACGCAGTTGACGGTGATCCCCTCCTTGCCGAGATCGACGGCGAGCCCCCTCGTCAAGCCGACGACGCCGGATTTCGCGGCGACATAGGGCGTATCGCCTGCCGTCGCGCCGAGCCCTTCGGTCGAAGCGACGTTGACGATGCGCGCCGCGTCGCTCTGACGCAGCCACGGCAGTGAAGCGCGCACCATCCGCTGGTGCGCCGTCAGCATCACGGCCAGCGCGCGGTGCCAGACGGCTTCATAATCATCGCCCGCATCGAGCGGGGCGAAGGCGCTGATCCCGGCGTTGTTGACGAGAATGTCGATCCCGCCGAGCGCCTCGGCAATCTGCGGCACCGTATGCGCGATCGCCACCCCATCGGACACGTCGAGCGCGAAGGGCAGGGTGTCTGCGCCTCCTTCGTCGGCAACGGCCGCGCAGGCCTCAGGATCGAGATCGGTCACCGCGACCCGGGCCCCCTCGGCGGCGAGCAGCAGCGCGGTCGCGCGCCCCATGCCGCTCGCGGCCCCGGTAACGATTGCGCGCCGTCCGGCGACGGAGCGGGAAAGGGCGTTTGTCATGATCCCGAGGCTATCACGCGACCCGCTGCGTGCAACTGGCTAGCCCAACGAGCCGATCACGGCCTGCTGGAACTCTCCGATCGCATGACCGATCGCGAGCGCGGGAAAGAGGAGGCTCGCCGCAGCGGCAAGTATCGCCATGCCTGCGCTGGCCGCGACGACCATTCCGACAACCTTCCCACTGTCGATCCCGACCATCAGCGTGCGCCAGATCATCATCAGCGTCACCAGCGCGGTGACCGGGAGGCCGAAGAAAGCGGTCAGCATGAGTATCCCGCGCGCGATGCTCGCGTCCCATGCCTGCATCGTGCTCACCGTCGCCAGCCAGACAAGGCCCATGCCGTAGAACGCGGCGAACGGCAGAAGTTCGTCACGCACCTTTTCCGGCCAGTCGCGATCATCGTACTCGTCCATCATCGGTTCTCCTTCGAACCGGTCGATGGACGGCCCAGGCATGAAAGCCATGAGGCGCGGGTGAGGAGCGGCTGAATTTTAACGGAACGGCGGTTCGTTGAAGGCACGCAGTTTGCGGCTGTGCAGGCGCTCGCCCTCTTCGCGAAGCCGGCGGCAGGCGGCGACGCCAATCTGGAGGTGGGCTGCAATCGCCTCCTCGTAGAACTTGTTGGCCTGGCCCGGCAGCTTGATCTCGCCGTGCAGCGGCTTGTCGCTGACGCAAAGCAGGGTGCCGTAGGGGACCCGGAAGCGATAGCCTTGCCCGGCGATCGTGGCGCTTTCCATGTCGACCCCCACCGCGCGGCTCAGGCTCATGCGACGTGCGCTGCTGGTGTAACGCAGTTCCCAGTTCCGGTCGTCGGTCGTCACCACCGTCCCGGTCCGCATCCGCTGCTTGAGGTCCGCACCGTGGCGGCCAGACACTTCTTCGGCCGCGCCGTAAAGCGCCTGCTGGACTTCGGCGATCGCGGGCAGGGGAATTTCCGGCGGCAGAACCGGGTCGAGCACGTGATCGTCGCGCAAATACGCGTGCGCTAGCACGTAGTCGCCGATCTTCTGACTGGGACGCAAGCCGCCGCAGTGGCCGATCATCAGCCACGCTTCGGGCCGCAGCACGGCGAGGTGATCGGTGATCGTCTTCGCGTTCGACGGACCGACGCCGATGTTGACGAGGGTGATTCCGCTGCGGTCCTCGTTGATGAGGTGGTAGGCCGGCATCTGGTGCCGCCGCCATGCGGTATCGGACAGTTGCATCCGCGCGTTCTGCCGCTTTTCGGTCAGCAGCAGGCCGCCCGCCCCGGCGAGGGCGGAATACCCGTTGCTGCCGAGTTGCTCGGCCGCCCAGTCGACGAACTCGTCGACGTAGCGGTGATAGTTGGTGAACAAGACGAAACGCTGGAAGTGTTTCGTGTCGGTGCCCGTGTAGTGAGCCAGCCGCGCCAAGCTGAAATCGGTGCGCAGGCCGTCGAACAGCGACAGCGGCATCGCATCGTCGGGGCTTCCGATCTCGATGCCGTCGGCCAGTTCGTCGCCGATCAGCGCGAGTTCGGTGGCGGGAAAATGGCGCGCGAGAATCTGCGGGGCGATGCCGGCCAGTTCGGCCCCCGCCTCCCCGTCGAGGACGTAAGGGAAGGGGATCTCCTGCCGCGATGGGCGCACCTCGATTTCGACCGCGTAGTCGGCGGCCATAAATTCGAGCTGTTCCTTGAGGTACGGCGCGAACAGCTTGGGCCTGGTTACGGTCGTGGCATAGGTGCCGGGCGCGTTCAGGCGGCCGTAGGCGCGGCCCTTGCTGCCGGTCGGCGGCTCGCCGGCATAGCGCACGACGAGTTCCGGGTAGGCGTAGCTGCCGTCGAGGCGTTTCGCGGTCGGCGGCAGCGCGCCGCCCCGCGCATAGGCGAGAATGTCGGCGCGCAAGGTGTCCACTGCGCGGTCGTAAAGTTCGGTGATTTGCGAAAGGATCGAGTCGACGGATTGCATCTATGGCCGATAGCGCGAGGTCGGCGCATTTGCCAAGCCGCCGCCGGACCCCATCGCGCGCATGGTCGTTGTCCGCCCATGCACGACTTCATCATCGAGGCGATCGCCCGCGGCGGCTACGTCGGTATTTTCCTGCTGATGGCGCTCGAGAACGTATTCCCGCCGGTGCCGAGCGAGGTCATCATGGGGCTCGGCGGGGTACTCGTGGCTCAGGGGCGCATGCAGTTCTGGCCACTGCTGATCATCGGGACGCTGGGTACGGTCGCAGGCAATTGGGTCTGGTACTGGATCGGCGACAAGTGGGGCTACGAACGGACGCGGCCCTTCATCGACCGGTGGGGACGCTGGCTGACGATCGAGTGGCACCACATGGAGGCGGCCAGCCGCTTCTTCCATAACCGGGGCCAATGGGTGGTGTTCTTCCTACGGTTCAGCCCGCTGATGCGGACCATCATTTCGCTTCCCGCTGGCCTTGCGCACATGTCGCTGTGGAAGTTCCTGGCGATGACGTTCGCCGGGTCGGCAATCTGGAACGCGGTGCTGATTTTGGGTGGCAGAGCGCTGGCTGGCTACATCGAGAAGTACAACGTCGTGTTCGGATGGATCATCGTCGGCCTGATCGGCCTGGCAATCGTCGGCTACATCTGGCGTGTTGCCACGTGGAAGCCGCGGGCCGAGCGCGCCGGGGCGGAGGACTAGTCGCCGCGGGGATGCGCCTTGCGATAGGTGTCGAGCAGCGTGGCGGCATCGACCCGCGTATATATCTGCGTCGAGCCGAGGCTGGCATGGCCGAGCAGTTCCTGCAGGCTCCTGAGATCTGCGCCCGCGCCCAGCAGGTGCGTAGCGAAGCTGTGACGCAGGGCATGGGGCGTGGCGGTGGCAGGCAGGCCCAGCGCGATGCGGGCCTTCGCCATCGCTTTCTGTACCATTCCCTGCCCGAGCGTGCCGCCCTTCGCCCCGCGGAACAGCGGCTCGTCGCGTGCCGCCGGCCATGGCGAGCGCGCGGCGTAATCCGCGACGGCAGCGCGGACGATCGGAATCAGCGGCACGACCCGCTGCTTGCCGCCCTTGCCGGTCACCGTCATAGTTTCGCCCAGGGGAACTTCGCCGCCGGTCAGCGACAGCGCCTCCGCGATCCGTAGCCCGGCGCCGTACATCAGCAGCAGGACCGCTCGATCGCGCGCCCCGATCCAGTCCTCCGCCGCGCTGTCCGCGACGAGGTCGGCGACATTGACCGCTTCGTCCGGGGTCACGGGGCGGGGCAGACCCTTTTTCATCCGCGGGCCGCGCAGGCGCGGCGGCGTCGCGTCCGCGCCGATTTGGGACCGCGCGAACGCGACGAAGCCCTTGAGCGCCGACAGTTCGCGAGCCGCCGACGCGTTGGCGAGCCCGTCGGCCCGGCGCAAGGCCAATTGCCGGCGCAAGGCCGGACCATCCATCGCCGCGACCGGGGGCCAATCCTCGAGTCCCATTGCGACGAGCAGGCGATCGGCCGCGGCAACGTACGCCCGCACAGTGTGGGGACTGCGCCGCCGCCCGTCGCGCAGATGCGCGCCCCAGGCTTCGAGCAGGTCCGCCTTGCTCACGCCGCCACCAGCGCCTCGGGCACCAGTTCGCCGAGCAGCGCATCGAGCAAGGGCATGCCTGCCTCAGTCACCCCAACGCAATCGCCTTCGGTCCAGACGAAGCCGAGGTCCCGGTGGAACGTGAGGCGCCGCGGATCGATCAGCTCGTCGATCCCGAACCGTGCGCGCATGGCGGAAAGGTCAACCCCTTCGGCAAGCCGCAAGCCCATGAGGAGCGCTTCGGACGCCTGTTCGCGCAGGCCAAGTGCGCGTTCCTCGACGATGCCGTGGCCGTGCCGTTCTATGGCGGCCAGCCAGTTCTCGGGCTTCTTGTGCCGCAAGGTCGCATGCCCGCCGCGCCGCCCGTGCGCGCCGGGTCCGATTCCGGCATAGTCGCGGTAGCGCCAGTAGGTGAGGTTATGCCGGCTTTCCTGCTCCGGCGCCGCGTGGTTGGAAATTTCGTAGGCCGGCAGCCCGGCCGCTGCGGTCATCGCGCGCGTCACGGCGAACAGGTCCGCCGCGGGGTCGTCGTCCAGCGGCTCGAACGCGCCCGTCCGTACGTCGGTTGCGAAGCGGGTGCCGGGCTCGATCGTCAATTGGTAGAGCGACAGGTGATCGGTGCCGAGAGCGAGCGCGCGCGCCAGTTCGGCCCGCCATTCCGCCTCGGTTTGCCGCGGGCGGGCGTAGATGAAATCGGAGTTCACGCGGGCGAACACCCGCTGCGCCGTGTCGAGTGCGCGCAGGCCCTCGTCGGCGCTGTGCAGGCGGCCGAGAAAGCGCAGTGCCTCGTCGTCCAGCGATTGCAGACCGAGCGAAACCCGGTTGACGCCTGCCGCCGCGAGCCCGGCGAACGCCGCCGCTTCGACGGAAGACGGATTGGCTTCCAGCGTGATCTCTATGCCGGGAGCGAACCCCCACAGTCGCTCGGCCTCCGCCAGCAGCGAATCGACGAGGGCAGGGGGCATCAGGCTCGGCGTGCCGCCCCCGAAGAAGATCGACTCCAGCGCCTCCCCGCCGGCAAGCGCAGCCTCGTGCCGCATGTCGGCAAGCAGCGCGGCCTGCCATGCACCGATGTCCAAGCCGGAGCGCACGTGAGAATTGAAGTCGCAGTACGGGCATTTCTTCAGGCAAAACGGCCAGTGGATATAGAGCGCGCGCGCCATGGCCGGCAGTTTAGCGGGCGAACTGGTCCGCGACCAGCTTGGCAAAGGCATCGGCCCGGTGACTGATGCGGTGCTTTTCGTCCCGGTCGAGCTCGGCGAAAGTCGTATCGCGCCCGGTTGGCACGAAGACGGGGTCGTACCCGAACCCGAGCGTGCCGCGCGGCGGCCAGGTGAGTGAGCCGTCGACGCGGCCTTCGTAGACCGCGGTCTCTCCGTCGGGCCATGCGAGCGCGAGGACGCAGCTGAACCACGCATCGCGCGGGGCGTCCGGCCCCCGTTGCTGGAGCATCCCCTCCACTTTGCCCATCGCCATGTACCAGTCGCGGCCCGGTTCCCCTTCGAACCACTGCCGTTCAGCCCAGTCGGCCGTATAGACCCCCGGACGCCCGTCGAGCGCGGCGACCGACAACCCGCTGTCATCGGCCAGCGCGACCAGCCCCGACGCCTCCGCCGCCGCCCGCGCCTTGAGCAGCGCGTTGGCGACGAACGTGGTGCCGGTTTCCTTCGGCTCGGGCAGGCCGAGCGATCCGGCGCTGATGCATTTCACGCCGTACGGTTCGAGCAGCGCGCCGATTTCCTTCAGCTTGCCCGCGTTGTGCGTGGCGATGACCAGCGAGCCCGAACCGATGCGGCGTGTCATGCGCGGGTCGCTTCGTCCTGCGCCTTGAATACCTGCGCGCAGCCGATCTGAGCGAGGCGAAGGAGACGCAGCAGACCTTCCTCGTCGTAGGTCGCGCCTTCGGCGGTGGCCTGCACTTCGGCGATCTTGCCGCCTTCGATCAGCACGAAGTTGGCGTCGGCATCGGCCGAGCTGTCCTCGATGTAGTCGAGGTCGAGCACCGGCGTGCCGTTGTGGATGCCGCAACTGATCGCCGCGACCTTGCCTGTGATCGGGTCTTCCTTGATCGCGCCTTCGGCCATCAGCTTGTCGACCGCCAGCCGGAGCGCGACCCATGCTCCGCTGATCGAGGCGGTGCGGGTGCCGCCGTCGGCCTGGATGACGTCGCAATCGAGCACGACCTGCCGCTCGCCGAGTTTCTTGAGATCGACCACGGCGCGCAGGGACCGCCCGATCAGGCGCTGGATTTCCTGCGTCCGCCCGCTTTGCTTGCCCTTTGCCGCCTCGCGCTGGCCGCGCGTGTGGGTCGCACGCGGGAGCATCGAGTATTCGGCGGTCACCCAGCCTTCGCCCTTTCCGCGCAGCCACGGCGGAATCCGGTCCTCCACGGAAGCGGTCACGAGCACACGGGTTTCGCCGAAGCTGACCAGGCAGCTACCCTCGGCATGCTTGGTGAAACCGGTTTCGATGGTGATGGCGCGCATCTCGTCGGGCGCACGGCCGGAAGGTCGCATGGGTATTCCTTTGTGAGTCGTGCCCCGCGCCTAGGCCCAAGCCCCTTGCCGCCGCAAGTGGCGGGCCTAGATTGACCGCAATGCCGACACCCCCCGTCTCCGAACTGAGCACACGCGCGCGCGATGTCTTCCGCATGGTCGTGGAAGGGTATCTGGCACACGGCACGCCCGTGGGCTCAAAGACGCTGGCGACCGAGGGCGGGCTCAACCTGTCGCCCGCCTCCATCCGGTCGGTGCTGGCCGAACTCGAGCAGTTGGGCCTGCTGGCCGCGCCGCATACCAGCGCGGGGCGGTTGCCGACCACCAGCGGGCTGCGCCTGTTCGTGGACGGGATGATGCAGGTCGCCGAGCCGTCGCCCGAGGAACGCCGGGTGATCGAGCAGCGATTGTCCGCGCCCGGCCCGGTCGAGGCGGCATTGGAGGCGACGAGCGCGCTCCTGTCGGACATATCGGGGGCGGCGGGCATGGTCATGGTCCCGCGCCGCGAACCTAGGCTCGTGCAGTTGTCGCTGGTCTCGCTCGCGCCGGATCGCGCGCTGGCGGTGTTGGTGGGCGAGGACGGCAATATCGAGAACCGTATCGTCGCGCTCGACGCGCCGGTCCCGCAATCGGCGCTCGACCAGGCCGGCAACTACATCACCGCGCGCCTTGCGGGGCGGACGCTGGCGGAAGCCGCTGTCTCCATGCGGGCGGAGCTCGCCGCCGGACGAACCCAGCTCGACAGCGCGAGCCGCGATCTGGTCGAACGCGGGCTGGCGGTCTGGAGCGAGGATGCCGCCCGCCGCCCGGTGCTGATAGTGCGCGGGGCGGCGAACCTGCTCGACGAAAGCACGCTGGGCGACATCGAGCGGGTGCGGCAGCTGCTGGACGATCTGGAAAGCAAGCAGGCGGTGGCCGAACTGCTCGAATCGGCGCGCGCGTCGGAGGCGACGCGCATCTTCATCGGGGCCGAGAACCGGCTGTTTGCGCTCACCGGTTCGTCGGTAATCGCCAGCCCCTATCGCGACCGCGAGGGCAAGGTCGTTGGTGTGCTCGGCGTCATCGGCCCGACGCGGTTGAATTACGCGCGGGTGGTCCCCATGGTGGATTTCACGGCCCGGTCCCTGGGCAAACTGATCGGATAGACGAAGACCAATGATCGAAGACAACAAGCAGGCGGCCGACGAGGCCGTGGCGAAGGAACTCGAAGGCGTACCCGCCGACATGATCGACCCTGATGCGACCGGGGCCGAGGACGCGGAAGAAAAGGACGATCTCTCGACCGCGCTCGAAGCGCTGAAGAGCGATCTCGACGCAGCGAAACAGGAAGTGCTCTACGCCCGCGCCGAATCGCAGAACGTGCGGCGCCGCGCGGAAAAGGACGTGGCCGATGCCCGCGCCTATGCCGCGACCGGCTTCGCGCGCGATATCCTGTCGGTCTACGACAACCTCGTCCGCGCGATCGAGGCGATCCCGGCCGAACTGCATGACGATCCGCGCCTCAAGGGTCTCGTGACCGGGGTCGAGGCGACCCAGCGCGAGGTGGAGAAGGTCTTCGGCAGCCACGGCATCAGCCGCATCGCCGCGCACGGCCTGCTGCTCGATCCCAATCAGCACCAGGCCATGCTCGAGATCCCGACGGAGGAGCACGAACCCGGCACCGTGGTGCAGGAAATGCAGAGCGGGTGGATGATCCGCGACCGCCTGCTGCGTCCGGCGATGGTCGGCGTCGCGAAGAAACCCTGAACCGGCGTGGCGCTCACCGATAACCTGTCGGGCGAGCGCCCGACCTTCGTTACGCACCTCGAATGCTCGCTCACCGGCGAGCGGTACGATGCCGACACACTGCACGGACTGTCCGATGCCGGCCGACCGTTGCTTGTCCGTTACGATCTCGACGCTCTCGGAAAGGCGTTGTCCCGGGACGATCTATGCGCTCGCCCCACCGACCTCTGGCGGTGGCGCGAACTGCTCCCTGTCCGCCGCACCGACAGCATCGTCAGCCTCGGCGAGATCGAGACGCCGCTGATACCGGTCCCGAATTGCGCCGGGCCCAACGTCCTCGTGAAGGACGAGGGGCGGCTCCCCACCGGAAGCTTCAAGGCACGCGGGCTGGTGATGGCCGTCGCGATGGCCAGGGAACTCGGCGTCACCCGCATCGCGATGCCGACCAACGGCAATGCCGGCGCGGCGCTCGCCGCCTATGCGACCCGCGCGGGCATCGAGACGGTAATCTTGTGCCCCGACGATACGCCCGAGATCAACGTCCGCGAGATCGGCGCGCAGGGTGGCCGGGTCTACCGCGTCGACGGCCTCATCGACGAATGCGGCGCGATCGTGGGGAAGGGCGCGGCCGAGGGGCTGTGGTTCGACTTCTCGACGCTCAAGGAGCCATATCGGATCGAGGGCAAGAAGACGATGGGCCTCGAACTTGCCGCCCAGCTCGGCTGGCGGCTGCCCAAGGCGATCTTCTATCCGACCGGCGGCGGCACCGGCCTCATCGGCATGTGGAAGGCATTCGCCGAGCTCGAGGCACTGGGCTGGATCGGCAGCGAACGGCCGAAGATGTTTGCCGTCCAGGCGAGCGGCTGCGCGCCGATCGTCAAGGCCTGGGAAGACGGCGCCGAACATGCCGAGCGCTGGGAAGACGCCGATACCATCGCGATGGGGATCCGCGTGCCGAAGGCCGTCGGCGATTTCCTGATCCTGCGCGCGGTCCGCGAAAGCGGCGGCAGAGCGATTGCGGTGGACGATGCCGACATCCTCGCCGCTGTGGACGATTGCGGCAAGCAGGACGGGCTGCTGCTGTGTCCCGAGGGCGGGGCGACCCTTGCCGCGTGGCGCAAGGCGGTCGCCGAGGGCTGGATCGACGAGACCGACGAAGCGGTTCTCTTCAATTGCGCGACTGGTCTCAAGTATCCGCTGGCCGACAATTCGGGCACGCTCGACAAGGCCGATCTGCCCGATCTTTCGACGCTGTAATTTCGTTCATCTCCGGTTTCTTCCGTCGGCGTAGCAACGCGGCGGGAGGAAGCAAATGAGACGGATAATCGCCACGAGTCTCGCTGCCGGGCTGATGCTCGGCGCATGCCAGTCCATCACAACGGTTGAAGGCTTCGACGCTGCCGCGTCGCGCGGGGAGGTCGTCAGGATCGACGGTCGGGGGGTGGGGCAATCGGGCCGGTTCGTCATCGCGCCGCTCGGCACTGCCGGCATCTTCAAGCGCAGCGCGCAGTCGCGGACGGTGAATGGCGACAAGTTGGCGATCGGCGATCTCGCGTTCTCGCTTATGGGCGGGGAGTTCGACGGGTTGTCCGCGGAATGTGCCCATTCGCGCGAGACGTTCGAAATTTCGGAGCAGGTTTCGCGCCGCACTACGGTGGGGGCGAGTTATCTGACCGGGCCATACGTCCTGACCTGTGGTTTCTACCGCGACGGAGAGCCCCTCGGCGGCATCGCGATGCACGAGGAGGTAGGTGGCTCTATCGGCACCGCGCGATCGGGGGGCGGCGAAGTCGGCCCGGTGCGGATGCGGGTTACGTCTCTGCATTCTTCACCGGGGTTGGCCATCCCCTCAGGCAGCCCGCTCGGCTATGCGATGGATTTCGAAGATGGCGGGGAAGCCGTGCTGTTCGCGAACGGGTTCGATCGACGGGTGGCCTTGCCGCGCACCGGCCGGGACGAGCGCGCGGCCGCACTGCTTTCGGGTATCGTGCTGTCGCTCGTGTGGGATCCCGGCGACGACTGAGCGGTGCGCGAACTCACCCCGCACCGGGAAAGCGCACCAGAAGATCGTACGCCGCGACGTCGGACACGCCCGCGACCGCCACCCCGTTGCGCAGCCAGAAGGCGTGCTTCACGATCTGCGCCTGCTGTTCGATGCCGTATCTCTCCAGATTCCAGCCAGGCTTGAGGCTGTAGTCGTAGCGGCAGAACGGGTGGCGGTGGAGGAGGAGGTACCAGTCCCCGCGCGTCTGGGTTTGCCAGACGTGGGTCATCTCGTGGATGAAGAGGCCTTGCGCGATCCGGCCGGCACCGGCGAAGTCGTCGCAGTAGGCGGTACCGGCCGGGTGGAAATGGAGGTGCCCGCGCGGCGCCATCGTGGTGTTTCGCGGCTGGAAGGGAAAGAACTTGCGCCGTCGGATCGTCACTCTGTTGTAGTCGATCGCGGTGCCAAACACGCTGCGGGCGAGCGCGATCTCGCCGTCCGTCAACCTGCGGTCCCCGCCCGCGGGGCAGGCGGGGGGCGCAGGTTCGTCGTGGCTTTCGAGGCCGAGATCGTCGACCGCTTCGTTCAGCGGTCTTCCCCGGCGGCCCTGATCGGCGCGTCGAACGTCTGGCGTCCGCCGCCCGAGACCATGATCGTGACCTTGGCGGTGCCGCCGGGCTGCAGCGAGGCGTCGGGGTCCATCGCCATCAGGTGCTTGCCGCCCGGCTCGAACGCGATCCGGTCGCCGTTCTTCAGCGGCACGGGCAGCATATCCATCATCTGCACCTTGAAGTCGTATTCGCCGTAATCGTGGAACATCGCCGACTTCGTGCCTTCGACCTCGCCTTCGCCCTTGAGCGCGACGTTGCGGTCGCCGTCGTAGGCGAGGTCGAAATAGACCGCCGCCGGGTTGCCGGCTACAGGTGCCAGGACCATGCGCGGGTTGGTGATCGTCATGCCGGGAATGCCGGCTTGTGCGCCAGCCTCGGGCGTGGGCGCGGCGGTCTCTCCGCACGCCCCCAGCCCGAGCGTGGCACAGGTCAGGGCGAATGCCAGAAGCGGCCGTTTCATATCGGTTTCCCCTCGTTGGAAGTCGGGTGGGGACTAGCCGCCGGGTTCCCTTGTGCCAAGAATTTCCGCTCCTATATCGCCCACGCAATCCGAGCCGCCGAGGGGGCCCTGCCGCGCATGCGGGGGGACCGATGGGCGGTGTCCAACAAACCCCGGCAGAAGCCGGCCCAATCGAATAGGGAAGACATGGCCAAAGTTATCGGCATCGACCTCGGCACCACCAACTCCTGCGTTGCCGTCATGGACGGCGGCAAGCCCAAGGTCATCGAGAATTCCGAAGGTGCGCGCACGACGCCCTCGATCGTCGCCTTTACCAAGGACGGCGAGCGCCTGATCGGCCAGCCGGCGAAGCGCCAGGCGGTCACGAACGGCGACAACACGATTTTCGCGGTCAAGCGCCTCATCGGCCGCCGCTTCGACGACCCGGTGACCAAGAAGGACACCGAGCTCGTCCCCTACACCATCACCAAGGGCAAGAACGGCGACGCGTGGGTCGCGGCCGGCGGCGAGGACTACTCGCCCAGCCAGATCTCCGCGTTCATCCTCCAGAAGATGAAGGAAACCGCCGAAAGCTACCTCGGTGAAAAGGTCACGCAGGCGGTCATTACCGTCCCGGCGTACTTCAACGACGCCCAGCGCCAGGCGACCAAGGACGCAGGGCAAATCGCCGGCCTTGAAGTGCTGCGCATTATCAACGAGCCGACCGCGGCCGCGCTCGCCTATGGCCTCGAAAAGAACGACGGCAAGACCATCGCGGTCTACGACCTCGGTGGCGGCACCTTCGACGTCTCGATCCTGGAGATCGGCGACGGCGTGTTCGAAGTGAAGTCGACCAACGGCGACACGTTCCTGGGCGGCGAGGACTTCGACACCGCGATCGTCGAATACCTCGCGGACCAGTTCAAGAGGAAGGAGAACATGGATCTCCGCACCGACAAGCTGGCCCTCCAGCGGCTGAAGGAAGCCGCCGAGAAGGCGAAAATCGAGCTGTCGAGCGCGCAGACCACCGAGATCAACCTCCCCTTCATCACCGCGCGCATGGAAGGCGGCAGCACGACCCCGCTGCACCTGGTCGAAACAATCAGCCGCGCCGACCTCGAGAAGATGGTCGCCAAACTGATCGAGCGCACCAAGGGCCCGATGCAGAAGGCGCTCGAGGATGCGGGCATCAAGGCGAGCGACATCGACGACGTCGTGCTCGTCGGCGGCATGACCCGCATGCCGCGCGTGCGCGAGTTCGTGAAGGAGTTCTTCGGCAAGGAACCGCACACCGGCGTGAACCCGGATGAGGTCGTCGCCATGGGCGCGGCGATCCAGGCGGGCGTGCTTCAGGGCGACGTCAAGGACGTGCTGCTGCTCGACGTGACCCCGCTGTCGCTGGGCATCGAGACGCTGGGCGGCATCATGACCCGCATGATCGACCGGAACACCACGATCCCGACCAAGAAGGCGCAGACCTATTCGACCGCGGAAGACAACCAGAACGCGGTGACCATCCGCGTCTTCCAGGGCGAGCGCGAGATGGCGCAGGACAACAAACTGCTCGGCCAGTTCGACCTGGTCGGCATCCCGCCCGCACCGCGCGGCGTGCCGCAGATCGAGGTGACCTTCGACATCGACGCCAACGGCATCGTCAACGTGTCGGCCAAGGACAAGGGTACGGGCAAGGAACAGCAGATCCGCATCCAGGCCTCGGGCGGTCTCAGCGACAGCGACATCGACCAGATGGTGCAGGATGCCGAGAAGTTCGCCGAAGAGGATAAGAAGCGCCGCGCTTCGGCCGAAGCCCGCAACCAGGCCGACAGCCTCGTGCATGCGACCGAGAAGCAGCTCGAGGAGCACGGCGACAAGATCGACGCCGGGTTGAAGGGCGAAGTCGAGGCCGCGATCGCCGAAGTGAAGACCGCGCTCGAAGGCGACGATGCCGAGGCGATGAATGCCAAGGCGCAGGCGCTGACCGACGTCGCGATGAAGATGGGTCAGCAGATCTACCAGCAGGAGCAGGCTTCGGCCGGCGCACCTGAGGGTGATGCTGCGGCGCCTTCCGAAGGCGGAACTGACGACGACGTCGTCGATGCCGAGTTCTCGGAAGTCGACGAAGACGCCAAGGGCTGATCGCCTGATGGAAAACCGGCCCGCCACCGGTGCCCAGTGCACCGGTGGCGGCTGAGTTTGGGGCAGGGACAATGGCAGCCGAAATCGATTTCTACGAAGTGCTGGGCGTCTCCCGCGATGCGGACGGGGCAACCATCAAGAGCGCCTATCGCAAACTCGCGATGCAGCACCATCCGGATCGCAACGCCGGGTGCAAGGAGAACGAGGACAAGTTCAAGGCCATCTCGGTGGCCTACGAATGCCTCAAGGATCCGCAGAAGCGTGCGGCCTACGACCGGTTCGGCCACGCCGCGTTCCAGCAGGGCGGCGGGCCGGGCGGTTTCGGCGGCCAGCAGGATTTCGGCGATATCGGTGACATCTTCGAGACGATTTTCGGCAGCGCATTCGGCAGTGGCGGCGGGCGGCAACAGGCGCGCCGCGGCGCGGACTTGCGCTACGACATGGAGATCGGCCTCGACGAGGCGTTCGACGGTGCCAGTCGCCAGATCGAGATCGAGGTCAGCCAGACCTGCGATACTTGCCACGGCTCGGGCGCGACGCCCGGCACCGGTGCGCGGCGCTGCAACCTGTGCAGCGGCATGGGCAAGGTGCGCGCGAAGCAAGGTTTCTTCGTCGTGGAGCGGGCCTGCCCCAACTGCCACGGCCGCGGCGAGGTGATCGAAAGCCCTTGCCGCGCCTGCCACGGCGAGGGGCGCATCGACCGCGAGCAGGCGATCGACGTGGAGATCCCGCCCGGCGTCGATACCGGCACCCGCATCCGCCTGTCGGGCAAAGGTGAGGCAGGGCCGCATGGCGCCCCTCCGGGCGACCTGTATATCTTCGTCCACGTCAAACCGCACAGCGTATTTCAGCGCGAAGGCACGACCCTGCTCACCCGCGCGCCGGTGAGCTTCACCACGGCTGCGCTCGGCGACACGATCGAGATCCCCGACCTGGGCGGCGACACCCATACGGTCACCATCCCGGCGGGCATCCAGAGCGGTAAGCAGTTGCGCGTGCGCGGCGCGGGCATGCCGGTGCTGCAGGGCCGCGGACGGGGCGACATGGTGGTGGAGATCGTCGTCGAGACACCGACGAAGCTGAGCCGCGTGCAGAAGGAAATCCTGCAGCAGTTTCGCGACACCGAGACCGGCGACGAATGTCCCGAGAGCCGCGGTTTCTTCGAACGGATCAAGGAAGCGTTCGGCGGGTGAGCCGCAAGCCGGCGATCCTGTTCGTCTGCCTCGGCAACATCTGCCGCTCGCCTTTGGCCGAAGCCGCCATGCGCGCCGAAGCGGAGAGGGCGGGGCTCGACATCGAGATCGATTCGGCCGGCACGTCCGACTGGCACGTCGGCAAGCCGCCCGATCCGCGCTCGGTCGAAGTCGCGCGCGCATGGGGCGTCGATATCGCGCACTCGCGCGCGCGACAGGTATGCGAGGATGACTTCCGCCGCTTCACACACATCTACGCGATGGATGACCAGAACCTCGCCGACTTGCGAGCGATTGCGCCAGCCGATGCGACTGCGGAGACCTCGCTGATCCTCGACACGATCAGGGGCCGCGAAGGGGCCAGCGTCAGCGATCCCTATTACGACGGGGAAGACCAGTTCGAGTTCACCTGGCAGGACGTTACCACAGCTGCGCGCGCGATCGCCCGGCGTATCGCAGGCTAGGCTGGAAGCTTCTCCTCTACCTCCTGCCGCAGCTGCGGCACGAGGCTGCGATCGGCGGTCAGCCGGCCCTCCTCCTCGTCGAGGATGGCAAGAAACGCGCGGCGCTTGAATGCGGCGCGTTCTCGTTCCTCGAAACCGTCCACCGTCGAGCAGACGAGGTCGATCATCCGCT
This sequence comes from Tsuneonella amylolytica, assembly GCF_003626915.1. NCBI lineage: Bacteria > Pseudomonadati > Pseudomonadota > Alphaproteobacteria > Sphingomonadales > Erythrobacteraceae > Tsuneonella > Tsuneonella amylolytica. Next base: position 194,809 of record NZ_CP032570.1, on the reverse strand, counting down.
CCGCCCCGTGCAGGCGGCCCCACAGGTAATCGTTCTCGCGGTAGGCCCGGCTGAAGAACGCCCCGAAGTTGTAGAATTCGGTCCCGCGCAGCGTCGCGCGCGTGCCGCCGGCGCGGATCGACTTCGCATCTTCCGGACTGATCCGGTCGACCTTGACCGCGTCGAATTCGGTCAGCCCTTCGTTCTGCAGCAGGGGCAGGGTCGCGACGTCGTAGAACGGGAAGCCCAGGTAGGCGAGAAGCACCCGGCGGCGCAGTTCGCGCGGCATCGCCTCCAGCGCTTCGGCCAGCATGCGTTCGGCTTCCAAGTCGACCTCGGGAAGGAGACGGCGCTCCGCCAGCGCATCGAGCACCGCGCCGGGGTCCTCCATCACTTTCTCGGCCAGCGGCACGAAATCGTCGCCCAGCGGCGCCCCGCCTTCGCGCGCGAAGTAGAGCGCGAGGATGCGGTAGATCGCCTCGCGCGCATCCTCCAACGCATCGTCGGGAATGGTCGCGTCCGCCTCCCACTCGCGCGAAAGCCGGCGGGCGATGAGGCGCAGGCGGCGCACCCGGAAGGCGAGATCGTGCGCCCGCAGGAACGCGATCGCTCCCTCGCTCGCGCCGCCGCCGGGATCCGACAATATCGCGAGGCCGCGCGCATCGAGCTCGCGCCGCAGCCGCGCGGCGATCGGCGTCGCATCCACGATTTTCAGGCCGGGGGCGTTCTCGCGGATCGTCTGGGCGAGCGTGTCGACGATCCCGGCCACCTTGGACTGGGCATAAGGCTGGAACGCGTAGCCTGCGCGCTCCGCCGCCGCGACCTGCGCCTTGTTGCGCCATGCGGCGAGGCGCTTGGGCGTCGGCCGGTCGAGAAACAGCGTCATGCCGAACAGTTTTTCGACCGCCGTTTCGACCTCGGATCGGAGCGCGGCGACGATCCGCTGCAGCTTCACCGCCTGGCGCGATTGCGCTTCGATCACCTCGAGGTTGTCGCGGATCGGCTGTTCGCGCGGGATCGTGGACAGCGAGCCGAAGATCGCCGCGAAAAAGCCCACCGGCTTGTCGACGCGGGCCCCGATGTCGCCGAACCGGTCGGGCCGCGGGTCGATGTAGACGAAACGCCGGTCGACCTCGCGCTGGGCGGGGCGGGCGGGCAGGGCGGCCCGCGCCGCAGCGAACGGCGCATTGACGAGCACCGATCCGTCGATCAACGAAACATGCGCCTCGTTCCCCTGCCGTATGTGCACCGGCATGATCCGTTCGAGGAACGCCGCCCGTCCGGTCCAGTCGCGCCCCGATTCTTCGGCGAGCGCGTCGATCTCCTCCAGCCGCAAGGGCGGGAAGGCGCCAGGAAAGCTTGCGGTGGCGCGCGCGGCGAACGTCAGTTCCAGCGGATCGGCGATGCCCGTTCCGCCATCGCGCGGAGTACGGGCCCGGAATGCGATCGGGGTGCGGTGCTCGCTTTCCTCCACCACCGGCGGGCTATGGAGCGCCAGCAGCGAGAGATACCCTCGAAAATCCGTCGCGGTGACGAACAGGTCGAGCGGATGGCGCGGCGGCAGCAGCGGCGCTTCGACCGGACCGCCCGCCATCGCCTCAAGCCCGTCGAGCAGCAGGCGGGAGAAACCGGGCCCCGAAAACGGCGGCTCGAACCAGCGGCCTCGGACAAGGGCCGACACCTTGCGGCGCACTTCGGCGCGGGTCTCGGGTGCGACGCTTTCGCTCACGACATTGCCCGGGCGACGCAGGATCCACCACGCGAGCGGCTGTGCCCAGATCTTGGCAAATCGCCAGGCGGGGCGCGCATCCTTCGCCGTCAGCCGCTCGACGTCCGCCTGCGTCAACCACAAGTCGGTCAGCGGCTCGAGGCTCTGGCCCGAATGGATCGCCTGGGCGAGGAAGACCGCGTTGATCCCGCCGGCACTCGCCCCGGTGACGATGTCGGGCAGCACCCGCAGCCTAAGTTCGTGGCTGTCCTGCAACCGGTCCAGCAGATCGCGATAGACGGCGCGGATACCCGATGCCGGTTCGCCTTCCCCGAGGAAGTCGCGACTGGCACGCGCAAGGTGCCACAGCTCCTTGGTCACGCCGTGCATGTACACCGCCAGGCTGACCCCGCCGTAGCAGACGAGCGCTATCCGCAATTCCTTCTGCCGCATCGCGCGTGACCTTGGCGGGGGATTCGCGCAAAGGCAATTGCGTTCCACAAATGTTCCCGCTACCCGCCGGCGATGGCCAAGACCAAACGCCGCTACCTGTGCCAGGCCTGCGGGTCCGTCAGCCACCGCTGGCAGGGCCAGTGCGCCGATTGCGCGGAATGGAACACGCTGGTGGAGGACGCGCCGGCGAGCGTGTTTTCGATGAAGCACGACCTTTCGAGCGGGGGGCGGGCGGTCGTGTTCGAGTCGCTGAATGCCCCGTCGGAGCCGCTGGTGCGCCTGCCGACCGGGCTCGCCGAATTCGACCGGGCGCTGGGCGGCGGGTTGGTGCCGGGATCGGCGATCCTCATGGGCGGCGATCCGGGCATCGGCAAATCGACGCTGCTGCTCCAGACGGCGGGCGCGGTGGCCAAGCGGGGGGCGAGCGTCGTCTACGTCAGCGGCGAGGAAGCCGCCGCGCAGGTGCGGATGCGGGCGGGGCGGCTCGGCCTCGCCGACGCGCCGATCAAGCTGGCGAGTTCCACCAGCGTGCGCGATCTTCTCACCACGCTCGGCACGATGCCGCCGCCGTCGCTGCTGGTCATCGATTCGATCCAGACCATGCACTCCGACACCATCGAGGGCGCGCCCGGCACCGTCAGCCAAGTCCGCGGTTGCGCGTTCGAACTGATCCGCTACGCCAAGGAAAACGGCGTGGCGATGGTCCTGGTCGGGCACGTGACGAAGGACGGCAGCATCGCCGGGCCGCGCGTGCTGGAACACATGGTCGACGTGGTCATGGCGTTCGAGGGCGAGCGCAGTCACCAATACCGCATCCTGCGCGCGATCAAGAACCGCTTCGGTGCGGTCGACGAGATCGGCGTCTTCGCGATGGAAGGGGCAGGGCTCGCCGAAGTCGGCAATCCCTCGATGCTGTTCCTCTCTGGCCGCGAGGAGCCGCTGGCCGGCAGCGCGGTGTTCCCGGCGCTGGAGGGGACCCGGCCTGTGTTGGTCGAAATCCAGGCACTGATCGTGCGCCTGCAATCGGGGGCGACCCCGCGCCGCGCGGTAGTGGGTTGGGACAGCGGGCGGCTCGCGATGCTTCTCGCGGTGCTTGAATCGCGCTGCGGCCTCAATTTTTCGTCCGCCGAGGTCTATCTCAACGTCGCGGGCGGTTACCGTCTGTCCGACCCGGCAGCCGACGTGGCGGTGGCCGCGGCGCTCGTTTCCGCACTGGCCGACAAGCCACTGGAAACGCGCGGTGTCTGGTTCGGCGAGGTCTCGCTGGCGGGCGAAATCCGCCCCGTCGCCCACGCCGGGCTGCGGTTGCGAGAGGCCGCAAAGCTGGGGTTCGGGCACGGCTACGGTCCCGCCGATGCCGACACCGGTTCACCCGGACTTAACTATCGGGGCTTAAGCCGCCTGGGCAATCTCGTTGACCGGGTAATGGCGCAGGCATAAGTATTCCCTCAATCGCAATGACGGGTTTCGACATCATCGTGCTGACCATCGTCGCCGTCGCGGCGATAGGCGGCTTCATGCGCGGTTTCGTGCAGGAGGTGCTTTCCCTCCTCGCGTGGGCCGTCGCGATCCTGGCCATCTACAACCTGCACACGCCGCTCTACGAATGGCTGGTGCTGCGCATCGGCAATCCGACCGGCGCTGCCACGCTCGCCTTCGCTCTGCTGCTGCTGATCCCCTACGCCGGGATGAAGCTCATTGCGGGACGCCTCGGCGAAAGTTCGCGCACCTCCTTCCTCGGTCCGATCGACCGTGTGCTCGGCTTCGGATTCGGGGCGATCAAGGGGGCGGTCGTGGTCACCTGCGCCTTCGCCTTGCTCGTGCTGGGCTACGACGCTGCCTGGGGCATTGCGGGCCGGCCGGGATGGGTCGTGCAAGCGCGCACCTATCCGCTCGTCAACGCAAGCGCGGATGCGCTGGTCAAGATGATCGACAATCGCGGCAATTCGTCGCGCGATACGCAAAGCGAAGCCGCTCCGGCCGACGAACCCGCGTGACCGGCGACCGCGGCGGCGCGAAGCTTTACACTCCCGATCTCCTCGCGCTCGCGGTTTCGCTGGCGAACCGCCCCCTGACGGGCGACCTGCCGCTGAGGGGCGAAGCGCGTTCGCGCACTTGCGGCAGCGCCGTGACCCTCGGCTGCCGGACGAATGCTGCGGGTTCGATCGAGGCGCTGGGCGTTCGCGCGACCGCGTGCGCGGTGGGACAGGCGGCTGCCGCGATCTTCGCCGACGGAGCCGGAGGCCAGGACCGCGATGGCATCGCAGCCCACCGAACCTGTCTCGGCCGATGGCTCGACGGCGAGGGGCCGGCGCCCGAATGGCCGGGGATCGAGCGCCTCGAGGCGGCACGCGAATACCCCGGCCGGCACGGTGCGATCGTGTTGGCGTGGGATGCCGCGCTCGACGCGCTTTCCAAGGGCGGGGACCCTCGCTAGAGCCGCCGGCGGATCAGAGAGGGAGCCGCCATCGCCATGAGCGAGATCGCCGCCACGCCGGGGGCCCGGCCGTCGCACCGGGAACCGACGCCGGAAGAAATACGCCTCGTCATCGCGGCCTCCAGCGCGGGGACGGTCTTCGAATGGTACGATTTCTTCATCTACGGTACGCTCGCCGCGCTGATCGGCAAGGCGTTCTTCCCGGCCGATAACGAGACGCTGCAGCTTCTCCTCGTGTGGGCCGGCTTCGCGGTCGGCTTCGGGTTCCGGCCGCTGGGCGCGGTCCTGTTCGGGTTTCTCGGCGACCGGCTCGGGCGCAAGTACACCTTCCTCGTCACGGTGACGCTGATGGGCATCGCCACCGCCGGCGTCGGCCTCATCCCCTCGGCCGCCAGCATCGGCATCGTCGCCCCCATCATCGTCATCGTCCTGCGCATCCTGCAGGGCCTTGCGCTGGGCGGGGAATACGGCGGAGCGGCGATCTATGTCGCCGAACACGCACCGCCGGAGCGGCGCGGTTTCTATACGAGCTTCATCCAGGCCAGCGTGGTCGGCGGCTTCGTCCTGTCGATCGTCGTCGTCATCCTGTGCCGCACCTTCATCCCCGAAGACGCTTTCGCGGACTGGGGATGGCGGGTGCCGTTCCTCCTCAGCCTGATCCTTCTCGGCATCAGCCTGTGGATGCGCCTGAAACTGAGCGAGAGCCCGGTATTCCAGGCCATGAAGGAAGCGGGCGAGACCGCGGGCAATCCCTTCGTCGAAAGCTTCACCTACCCCGGCAACAAGAGGCGCATCTTCGTCGCGCTGTTCGGGGTGGCGGGCGTACTGACGGTAATCTGGTACACCGCGTTCTTTTACGGCCTGTCGTTCCTGCGCGGACCGATGCGGGTGGACGAACGGTTGACCGAGATCGTCATGCTGGTGGCCGGCCTCATCTCGATGAGCTTCTATGTGATGGTCGGCAAATGGTCCGACCGGGTGGGACGCAAGAAGCCGCTGATCATCGGCGCGATCGCGACGCTGGTGTTCGTGTTCCCGATATTCTGGGGGCTGGGTGCGCTTGCCAATCCGGGGCTTGCGGAAAGCGCCCGCGTTGCGCCGATCCACGTCGCGGGGCGCGACTGTCGGTACGATCCGTTTGCCGAACGGCAGGCCAGCCCGTGCGGCCGGTTGCTGCAGGACCTTACGTCGCTGGGTGTGTCCTACGACATCCTGCAACCGATGGACGCCGATCAGAAGGCTGAGATCGCGAATGATATCGCGACAAGTGCGGTACCCGTGCGGACACAGGCGGTCGCAACACCATCCACGTTATTCGTGCCCGAAGATTTCCCGGGCGAAGATGCGGAGCGAAAGATCGCGGTGCAGGAGCGTCTGGAAAGCCTGGGCTACGACTTCGCGAAGCAGGTGCCCCCGTTCGGCAACATCGTCGGCATCGTCGCGCTGCTATGCGCATTGGGAATGCTATCGGCGCTGACATACGGTTCGGTGGCGGCGCTGCTGGCGGAGATGTTCCCGGCGCGCATCCGCTATTCCTCGATGTCGATCCCCTACCACATCGGGGCCGGCTATCTCGGCGGGTTCCTGCCGCTGATCGCAGGGTACATCGTCGCGAGCACCGGCAATGCATACTCCGGGCTGTGGTACTGCTGGGTGGTGATGGCGTTCGGCCTGCTGGTCGCCTGGTGGGGCATTCCCGGCGGCCCGCCGCGCGACTTCGAGGACAGCGGCGAACTGCCGCCGGTCTCACCGTCCATCCCATGACCGACCTGCCGCCGCCGTCCCTGCGGCTCGACCTCGATGCCGCGGCACTGGCGGCGAACTGGCGCACGCTCGACCGGATGTCGGGCAACGCGGCGGCGGGGGCGGCGGTCAAGGCCGACGCCTATGGTCTCGGCACCGCGAACGTGGTCCCCGTGCTGGCCGAGGCGGGCGCCCGCGACTTCTTCGTCGCGCATTGGAGCGAGGTGCCCGGCGTCATCGCGCACGTGGAGCCTGAACGCGTGTCCGTGCTGCACGGACCGCTGACCGATGCCGACTGCGCCTTCGCCCGGGCTACCGGCGTGCGGCCCGTCCTCAACAGCCTGCCGCAAGTTGCGCGATGGAAGGCGAGCGGCGGCGGGCCATGCGACATGATGGTCGACACCGGCATCAACCGGCTCGGCATTCCGATGGCGTCGATCGGCGACCCGGCATTGGCGGGGCTCGAGGTCCGGACGCTGATGTCGCACCTCGCCAGCGCCGACGAGGACGTCGATCTCAACGCCCGGCAACTCGCCCGCTTCCGTGACGCAGCCGCAGCGATCCCGGCGCGGCGCCGCAGCCTCGCCAACAGCGCCGGTATCGCGCTGGGTCCGGACTTCGCGTTCGACCTCACCCGCCCCGGCCTCGCGCTCTACGGCGGGGTGCAGCGCGCCGAGATGGCGGGGCGGATCGCGCAAGTCGCGTATCCCCGCGCCGCCATCATGCAGGTGCGCGAGATCACGCCGGGGGAGGGGGTCGGCTACAATGCCGCGTTCGTCGCCGACCGGCCGATGCGCGTTGGAGTGGTGTCGTTGGGCTATGCCGACGGGTTCCTGCGCTGCTGGGGGGCGCGTGGTGCGCTGCGGCACGGTGGGACAGACCTGCCGCTTCTGGGCAAGGTATCGATGGACATGGTCGTGGTCGACCTCGCCGCTGCACCGACATTGCGCGAAAGTGATTGGATCGACGTTCCCTACGACCTGCCGTCCGGCTCCGCGATATCGGGCCTGTCGCAGTACGAGATGCTGACGACGCTCGGCCTCCGCTTCCGCCTCTGAAATGCTGCGCACAATCGGTGCAGCACGTGTTGCGTTGCGATAGCTGCGGGTGCTATCTCGCAGGCGCACAATCGAACGGGGACCGCATATGGCCAAGCGCGCGAGCGAAGACGGCGTCGTCACCATCAAGAAGTACGCCAACCGCCGGCTCTACAACACCGGTACCTCGAGCTACATCACGCTGGACGACCTGGCCCGGATGACGCGCGAGAACGTGGAGTTCAAGGTCCTCGATGCCAAGACCGGCGACGACATCACGCATACGATCTTGACCCAGATCATCATGGAAGAGGAATCGAGCGGCGGCGAACAGATGCTGCCGATCAGCTTCCTGCGGAACCTCATCGCGATGTACGGCAATTCGATGCAGTCGATGATGCCGAGCTACCTCGACGCCATGATGGACAACTTCCGCGAAAACCAGTCCAAGCTGCACGACGCCTTCATGGCGCGCGCCGGCGGCACGCCGCTTGGCAAGATCGCGGAAACGAACATGGCGATGATGCGCGCCGCCGCCGACACCTTCATGCCGCGCAAGGCCGAACCCAAGCCGGCGCCCAAGGCGGAAGCCACGTCGGACGAGATCGCCGAACTGCGCGCGCAGATGGCCGCGATGCAGAAGAAGCTCGACGACCTCGGGCAGTAAGCCCGCACAACTCCTCATTTTTTCGAAAGCATACCAGTGTCCCAGATCCGCCACGCCCTGTCGGTCAAGCGCGCCGACGATTTCGCCGCATGGTACCAGGAGGTCATCTCAGCCGCCGATATGGCCGAAGAGTCTGGCGTGCGTGGCTGCATGGTCATCAAGCCGTGGGGCTACGGCCTTTGGGAGCGCATCCAGCGCCTGCTCGACGACCGGATCAAGGCGACGGGCCACGACAACGCCTATTTTCCGCTGCTCATCCCCCTCAGAAACTTCGAGCGCGAGGCCGAGCACGTCGACGGGTTTGCCAAGGAGATGGCAGTCGTCACCCACCACCGCCTGATCGCCGGGCCGAACGGCGGCCTGATCCCCGATCCCGACGCCAAGCTGGAGGAACCGTTGGTCATCCGCCCGACCAGCGAGACGATCATCGGCGACGCGATGGCGCGCTGGGTCCAGTCGTGGCGAGACCTGCCGTTGAAGCTCAACCAGTGGGCCAACGTCATGCGTTGGGAAATGCGCACGCGAATGTTCCTGCGCACCAGCGAATTCCTCTGGCAGGAAGGGCACACCGCGCACGAGACCGCGGACGAGGCAAGAGAGCACACTCTGCGCATGCTCGAGGTCTATCGCGCCTGCGCCGAAGAGGACCTCGCGCTGCCGGTCATCGCCGGCGAGAAGCCCGAGAACGAGCGCTTTCCCGGCGCGGTGGAGACCTGGTCGATCGAGGCGATGATGCAGGACGGCAAGGCGCTGCAGGCCGGCACCAGCCACTACCTCGGCACCAACTTTTCCCAAGCGAGCGGCATCAAGTTCCAGGATCGCGACGGCGGGCAGCAGCTTGCCCATACGACCAGCTGGGGCGTGTCGACCCGCATGATCGGCGGCGTGATCATGGTGCATGGCGACGACGACGGGCTGAAGGTTCCGCCCGCCATCGCGCCGTGGCAGGTCGTGATCGTGCCGATGCTGCGCGAGGACGACGGCGATGCCGCGCTGCTCGCCTACTGCGAAGGCTTGCGCGCGAAGCTCGCCGCCAGCGATGCGCTGCGCGAACCGGTGCGCGTTTATCTCGACAGCAAGCCCGGCAAGGCCGCCGCCAAGCGCTGGGACTGGGTGCGCAAGGGCGCTCCGATCATCGTCGAGGTCGGCGGGCGCGACATGGAAGGGGGCAAGGTCAGCATGCTGCGCCGCGACCGTCTTTGGAATACGGACAACGGCAAACCCGCGTTCGAGTATCCGCAACTGGACGAAGCGGCATCGGCGATCCCCGGCATCCTGGAATCCATGCAGGCGAGCCTGCTGGCCGATGCGGCCGCGGTGCGCGATGGTCGGATCGACCGCACGGTCACCGACTTGGCGGGGATCGAGGCCCACTTCGCCGAAGGGGTGAAGAACCCCGGCTGGCTCGAGGTGCAATGGTCGAAGCCAACGGGCGCCGCCCTCGAAAAGGTGGTCGAGCAGCTCAAGGCCCTGAAGCTCACGCTGCGCAACGTGCCCGCCGATGCAGCGCCGGCCGACGGAGCCTGCGTTTTCACGGGCGAAACCGCTCAAGAGCGGGTGCTGGTCGCGCGGGCCTATTGAACCGGGAAGGGGGCAGTCTCATGATCGAATCCATCAGGTATCACCTGGGCCATCTGTTCGACCTGTCCGGGCGCGAGGCGCGCACGACATTCTGGTTGTGGGTGCTGGCCGTCATCATCCTCAACATCGTCGTCAGCATCGGGTTCAGCCTCTCGACGACCGCCGATGCCATGGGGGCCGCGATGGAGAACGCGGGCCGCCAGGATGCGGAAGAAATGCGCCGTACGGTCATGGCCTCGATGCTGCCCGGAATGAAGACCATGCTGTGGGTCAGCATCGGCCTGTCGCTGGTCAATTGCGTCCTGCTCGGCGCAGCGCTGGTCCGCCGGGCGAAGGACGCCGGGCTGCCCGGTGCGATCGTCCTGATCCCGTTCGCCGCGCTGGCGCTCAGCACGTGGTTCGCGATTGACCAGATCGGCGAAATGGAAACCATTCTCGCCGCTGCGCTCGATCCCCGGTCGGTTCAGGATGCGGCTGCGATCGAGCAGGGATCGCCGCTGAAGGCGCTGATCGGGTGGGTGCCGCTGATCTCGCTCATCGCGATCGGATTGCTGAAGTCGAAGGGCGCATCGCAAACGGGTGACTGACGGCTTGCAATGCAAACGGGGCTGGCCGACAACCGCGCCATGCGTTTCGCCCCTATTGCCGCCGCCGCGGCCATCGCCGTCTCCGCCCCGCTCGCCGCTTCCGACGATCCCGCGACCGGGGTTTCCGAAGCGCGCCTGAAATCCGATGTCGAGCGACTGGTCGGCTTCGGCACGCGGCACACCCTGTCCGACCCCGACGGCAAGACGCGCGGCATCGGCGCCGCCCGGCGCTGGGGCGCGGCGGAGTTCGAGAAGACGAGCAAGTCCTGCGGCGGGTGCCTGACCGTCGTGCTGCCCGAGAACACCGTTTCGGGCGGCCGCATTCCCACGCCGACCAAGATCGTCGACGTCGTCGCCATCCAGCGCGGCACCGAGCGGCCGAACGAAGTCGTGATCGTGCAGGGGCACATCGACAGCCGCGTGACCGACGTGATGGACTTCACCTCCGACGCGCCGGGCGCCAACGACGACGGCAGCGGCACCGCGCTGGTGCTCGAGGCGGCGCGCGTGCTCAGCAAGCGGCAGTATCCGGTGACCATCGTCTACGCCCTGCTTTCGGGCGAGGAGCAGGGCCTGTTCGGTGGTCAACTGCTGGCCAACTACGCGGCCGAGCAGGGCTGGCAGGTGAAGGCCGTGCTCAACAACGACATCGTCGGCAATTCGTGCGGCAGCGACGGCTTCTGCGACGATACCCACGTTCGCGTCTTCAGCGAAGGGCCGCGCGCCGATCTCGATGCCAAGACCCGCGCCGACCAGCGGCGGTTCGCGGGCGAGAACGACAGCCCGAGCCGCAACCTGTCGCGCTTCATCGACGGGCTCGACGGGCCGGGGCTGGAAGTCCGTCCGATCTGGCGCGCCGATCGCATGGGCCGGGGCGGGGATCACCTGCCGTTCCTCGAGAAGGGCTATCCCGCTATCCGGTTCTCCGTGGCGGTTGAGAACTACGACAAGCAGCACCAGGATCTGCGGGTCGAGGACGGGACGCATTACGGCGACACCGTCGATGCGATGGACTTTCCCTATCTCGCCAAGGTGACTGCGCTCAACGTGCGTACGCTCGACCATCTCGCCCGGGCGCCGATGCCGCCTGTGCCCACAGCCGATGCGGCGGTGCGGACCGACACGCTGATCGAGTGGAAGGGCACGGCGGGCGCACCCCTGTATAACGTGTTCGCCCGCCGAACCGATGCCGCGGACTGGGGCGAGCCGATCGCAATTGTGAATTACGAGACGCCCACCGGTACCCGGCCCGTCACGCCCGCGGCCGAGCGCACGCATTCCTACGTCGCCAAAGTTCGCGGCGACGACTGGATTTTCGGCGTGAATGCCTGCGCGGCGAACGGTGCCTGCAGCCCGGTCGCGAGCGCGGTGCCGGGCGGGGCGTTCGAGCCGCTGCTCGCGGCGGAGGGTGACAAGTAGCGCCTCCGCCCCCATATCGGCGGTCAATGAAACAGAACAGAAATGCGGGCCACAAGCCCGGAATGCCGACGAAGGCGCAAGTCCTCGAATTTCTCCAGACCACCGACCAGATCGCCGGCAAGCGCGAGATCGCCAAGGCGTTCGGTCTGAAGGGGCAGGAGAAGATCGCGCTGAAGGCGCTGCTGAAGGACATGGCCGAAGAAGGCCTGATCGACGGCAAGAAGACCGCCTACCACCGCATGGGCGGGGTGCCGAAGGTCACCGTGCTGCGCGTCGCCGAGATCTACGACGGCGAACCCTACGCCATTCCCGACGCCTGGTCGCCCGACGACGGCGCACCGCCCCCGCGCATCCGCGTGATCGAAGGGCGCAAGGGGAAGGGGAACACCAAGATCCCGGCGCTGAAGATCGGCGACCGCGTTCTCGCCCGGACCGAGGAAACGGGGCGCGGGTGGACCGCGCATCCGATGAAGAAGCTCCCTGCGCGGGAGGACGGCCTGATAGGCGTCGTCGAGATCGACCGCACCGGCAAGGGCTGGCTCGCGCCGGTCGACAAGCGCGTCCGCTCATCGAGCCCCATCTCCGACCTGGGCGGTGCCGAGGAGGGGCAGCTGGTGCTCGCCGAACCGGCCGGCAAGTCGCCGCGATCGGGGGTCAAGGTCGTCGAAATCTACGGCGATCCGCTGGCACCGAAGTCGTTCAGCCTCATCGCCATCGCCAAACATGGCATCCCGCACGTCTTCTCCGACGAGACCATCGCCGAGGCGGAGCGCGCGGCGAAGCTGCCGCTGTCGAGGGAGCACCGCGAGGACCTGACGCATCTGCCCATCGTCGCGATCGATCCCGCCGACGCGCGCGATCACGACGATGCCATTTGGGCCGAGCCGGACGGGGAGGGCGGCTACAATGCCCTCGTCGCGATTGCCGACGTCAGCTATTATGTCAGGCCCGGCGGTCAGCTCGACCGCGAGGCGAGGAGGCGCGGCAACTCGGTCTACTTCCCCGACCGCGTCGTGCCCATGCTGCCCGAAGTGCTGAGCGCCGACGTCTGCTCGCTGAAGCAGGACCAGGACCGCGCGGCGATGGCGTGCCATTTGCGCATTTCGCCGGACGGCAAGGTCACGAAATGGCGCTTCACCCGCGCCCTCGTCCGCATCGCGCACAACATCGCCTACGAGGACGCGCAGAAGGAAATCGACGAGGGCCAGCCGCGCGAGTTCCTGCAGCACCTGTGGGGCGCGTGGGCTCTGCTGGCGAAGGCGCGTGCCGAGCGCGACCCCCTCGACCTCGACTTGCCCGAACGGCAGGTCCGGCTCGACGATCAGGGCAGGATCGCCGAGATCGCCGTTCGCGAACGGCTCGACGCGCACCGCGTGGTCGAGGACTTCATGATCGCGGCCAACGTCGCGGCGGCCAAGGCGCTGGAGGCGAAGACCGCCCCGGTCGTCTACCGCGTCCACGAGACGCCGGGCCGCGAGAAGCTCGTGACCTTGCGCGACTATATGAAGACCTTCGGCCATACCCTCGCGCTCGGCCAGGTCATTACGCCGGGCCTGTTCAACCGCATGCTCAAGGACATCGGCGACGAAAGCGAGAAGGCGCAGGTGATGGAGGCGGTGCTTCGCAGCCAGACGCAGGCGTATTACGGCCCGGCGAACGCGGGCCACTTCGGCCTCGCGCTCGGCTCTTACGCGCACTTCACCTCGCCGATCCGCCGCTATGCCGACCTGCTGGTTCACCGCGCCCTGGTCGATGCCTACAAACTCGAGCAGCCCAAGCCGCCGGCCGGCATTCCGGAGACGAGCGGCCTCGCCGAGCGCGACCGCGCCGACTTGTCGAAAGTGTCCGACGCGATCAGCAAGGCCGAACGCCGCGCGATGGAAGCCGAGCGGGACACCATCGACCGCTATGTCGCCGCTTGGCTCGCGGGCCGCGTGGGCGAGGTCTTCCCGACCCGTATCACCGGCGTGCAGGGCTTCGGCTTCTTCGCGACCATCGTCGGCCTAGGCGGCGACGGGCTCATTCCCGTGAGCACGCTGGGCAGCGAATACTTCACTTACGACGAGGCCGGCCAGCGCCTCGTCGGCAAGGACAGCGGCACGACCTACGCGCCGGGCGACAAGCTCGACCTGCGCCTGGCCGAGGCGAACCCGCTGACCGGCGCGCTCAAGTTCGAACTCCCCGACCAGCAGGGCAAGATCGAACCGCGGGGCAACCGCACCCCACCCGGGCCCAAGTTCCAGGACCGGCAGAAGCACATGCAGGGAAAGCGCGGCCGGCCGGGCAACATCCGTCACCAGGGCCGCAAGAAGTAGCCTAGCTCAAACGGTCGATCTCGTCGTCGGACAGGCTGCCCGGGATCACGAACAGCGGGCAGGGCAGCCCGCCGGCCTGGGCGGAAAAGTGTGCGACGAGCGGACCCGGTCCGCCGTCCTTCGCCGCGCCCAGCACCAGCGCCGCAACCTCGGGGCGTTCGGCAAGGTAGTCTCCGATGACCTCCTGCGCGCCGCCCGAGCGGACCGAGATCACCGGCATCTTGCCGCTTTCGGCGAAGATCGATCCGGCGGCGCTGCTGGCGACCATTTCGGCCCGGTCCTTGGCCTCTTCCTCGATGGTCGCCTGAACGGCACCGAACGCGTTGAAGTTCTGCCGCGGCACGAGCGCCAGGATGTGCACCGCGCCGCCGGTTTTCAGCGCGCGGCGACTGGCGAAACGCAGCGCGCGCGTCGCTTCCTCCGTTTCGTCCATGATTACGAGATAGACGCGCATCGGGTCCGTTTCCCTCCCACCGGCGGCGCGCGGTATCGGCGGAAATCGTATTCAGGGCAAGCCGCTTGCCGTTCCGCACCGGCTTTGCCAAAGCGTGTCGCATCACTCCCCAGTGCAGGATGCCCATGGCCACGCCGATCAAGATGCCCGCCCTTTCCCCCACGATGGAGGAGGGCACGCTCGCCCGCTGGCTGGTGAAGGAAGGCGACACGGTCGCCGCCGGCGACGTGATGGCAGAGATCGAGACCGACAAGGCGACGATGGAGTTCGAAGCGGTCGACGAAGGCACGATCGCGAAGATCGAGGTGGCCGAAGGGACCGAGGGCGTGAAGGTCGGCACCGTCATCGCGATGCTGGCCGGAGAAGATGATTCCGTGGGCGACGATGCGGGTGAGGTGGCCGATGCCGCGCCTGCTTCTGCCCCCGAATCGAAGAACGAACAGGCCGCGACGCAGGAGCGCAAGGAAGAAGTCGAGGGCGAGCGCAAACGCACCGAGCCTTCCGACCCCGTCATCCCAGCGAACGCTGGGATCGCTGGCAAAGATAATTCCGCGCAGTCGAAAGCGACCCCAGCTTCCGCTGGGGTGACGAAGGGCGACCGCATCATCGCCTCCCCACTCGCCAAGCGGATCGCCGAGCAGAAGGGCATCGACCTGTCCGGCATGAAGGGCTCCGGTCCCAATGGCCGCATCGTGAAGGCCGACGTCGAAAGCGCGCAGCCGGGCGAGGCTCCCGCCGCAGCGGCGCCGGCGTCCAGTGCCCCGGCCGCAACTCCGGCACCCGCATCCGCACCGGCGGCCCCCGCGGCGCTCCCCGATTTCGGCATCCCGCACGAAGACGAGAAGCTGTCGAACGTCCGCAAGGTCATCGCGCGGCGTCTCACCGAATCGAAACAGACCGTCCCGCACTACTACCTCGCGATCGACGTGCGGCTCGATCCGCTGCTGAAGCTGCGCGGGGAACTCAACGCCTCGCTCGAGGCGCAGGGGATCAAGCTCAGCGTCAACGACCTGCTGATCAAGGCGCTGGCCAAGGCGCTGCTGCAGGTCCCCGATTGCAACGTCGCGTTCGCCGGCGACACGCTGCGCCGCTACAGCCGCGCGGACATCTCGGTCGCGGTTGCCGCGCCGAGCGGTCTGATCACACCGGTGGTGGTCGATGCTGGGTCGAAGTCTGTCAGCGCCATCGCGAGCGAATTCAAGGTGCTCGTCGACAAGGCTCGCGAGGGCAAGCTGCAGCCGGCCGAATACCAGGGCGGCACCGCCAGCCTCTCCAACCTCGGCATGTACGGGATCAAGCAGTTCGAGGCGGTGATCAACCCGCCGCAGGCGATGATCATGGCGGTCGGCGCGGGCGAGAAGCGCCCCTACGTCATCGACGACGCGCTCCAGATCGCCACCGTGATGACCGCCACCGGCAGCTTCGACCACCGCGCCATCGACGGCGCGACCGGGGCACAGCTGATGCAGGCGTTCAAAGCGCTGGTGGAGGCACCGCTAGGGCTGGTGGCTTGACCTCTCCAACTGCGACTAGCGAGCCAGCTCGCAAGTCTTCGTATCCTCTCCGGCAAGCGGGGAGGAGTGAGTATGCACAAAACTCCTCTCCCCCCGCGGGAGAGGAAGGGGCCCGCCCGCGACAGCGGGTGGGAAGGAGAGGGGGCCAGCGCAACTTGCTGCCGCTCGCAAAGCGCATGCGGCATGAACCGACTGAGGCGGAAGCCCGCCTGTGGTCGATCCTGCGCGGCAAACGGCTCGGCGGCCACAAGTTCAGGCGGCAAGAACAGATCGGTGACTTCATAGTCGATTTCGTATGCTTCGGTGCACGTCTGATCGTCGAGGCGGATGGATCACAACATGCCGAGAATGCTGCAGACATTGAGCGCGCGGCATGGTTGGAGAATCAGGGTTTTCGAGTGCTGCGTTTCTGGAACACCGATATCCTGACGAACACCGAAGGCGTGGGTACGGCCATTCTCGCTGCGCTCGAGCCCCCTCTCCCCAACCCCTCTCCCGCGAGGGGAGAGGGGCTTTGATCGAGCGCGACCCCTTCATCCGCGTCACCGCGATGCCATCCGACACCAACCCCTACGGCGGGGTGTTCGGTGGGTGGCTGATGAGCCAGATGGCGCTCGGCGCGGGGGCGCTGGCGTCGCGCGTCGGCAAGGGCAAGGCGGTGGTCGTTTCGGCGAGCGACTTCGCGTTTCCCGGCGCGATGGCGGTGGGGGACGAGCTCAGCGTCTTCTGCGAGGTCGCCGCAACCGGCACCACCTCGCTCACCGTCGCTGCCGAGGGCATCGCGCGCGAGCGTAATGGCGAGGCGACCACGAAAGTATGCAGCGGTACGTTCAAGTTCGTGCTGCTCGGCGACGACGACCGGCCCCGCGTGGTCAGTGAGGCAGCGCTTTCGGCGAACGACGAATGAGCGTTTTCCTACACCCGTCATGCGATGCCATAATGCCGGGCATGACCAACCACTTCGTCCTGCCTGACTTTCTCGTCGCGAGGCATCGGGACGCGAGGGCAGTCGAAACGGAAGGTGACAACCGGGACACCCGTTTCGACCCTTTCTGCCGAGGGCAGGACGGCCCGAACCCGCAATCGAAAAACACCCCCGTTCGCTGTGACACGGGTTTCACGCAAAGACAGGTTTCCCATGGCTGACACCCAATACGACGTCATCGTGCTCGGTAGCGGCCCAGGCGGCTACGTCGCGGCGATTCGCTGCGCGCAGCTGGGCCTCAAGACCGCGATCGTGGAACGCGAGCTGCTCGGCGGGATCTGCCTCAATTGGGGGTGCATCCCGACCAAGGCGCTGCTGCGGAGCGCCGAGATCATGCACTACGCCCAGCATGCGAAGGATTACGGCCTGAAAATCGGCGGCACGATCGAGGCCGACCTCGACGCGGTGGTGAAGCGCAGCCGCGGGGTGGCGAAACAGCTCAACCAGGGCGTCACGCACCTGATGAAGAAGAACAAGATCGCGGTGCACATGGGGGAGGGGACGCTGACCGGCCCGACCAGCCTGACCGTGAAGGGCGCGAAGGGCGAGGAGAAGCTGTCCGCCAAGCACGTCATCGTCGCCACCGGCGCCCGCGCGCGCGATCTGCCGTTCGCGAAAGCCGACGGCAAGCGGGTGTGGACCTATCGCCATGCGATGACCCCGGCCGAAATGCCGACCAAGCTGCTGGTGATCGGCAGCGGCGCGATCGGGATCGAGTTCGCGAGCTTCTACAACGACATGGGCTGCGAGGTGACGGTGGTCGAGATGCTCGACCGGATCGTGCCGGTGGAGGATGCGGACGTGTCCGCCTTTCTCGAGAAGAGCCTCACCAAGCAGGGCATGACGATCATGACCGGCGCCGGGGTGGAGGACCTGAAGGTCACCGCGAGCGGATTGAAGGCGAAGATCAAGGCGAAGGACGGCAAGGTCGCCGAGCAGGACTTCAGCCACTGCATCGTCGCCATCGGCATCGTGCCCAACACCGAGAACGTGGGGCTGGAGAAGCTCGTCGAGCTCGACCGTGGCTTCATCCAGATCGACCCGTACGGCCGTACGAAGTCGAAGGGGCTGTGGGCCATCGGCGACTGCACCCCCGGTCCCTGGCTGGCGCACAAGGCGAGCCATGAAGGCGTGACCGCCGCCGAAGCCATCGCGCAGGAACTGGGCAACAAGGACGTCCACCCGCACCCGCTCGACCGTTCTAACATCCCGGGCTGCACCTATTGCCACCCGCAGATCGCCAGCGTGGGACTGACCGAAGCGAAGGCGAAGGAAGCGGGCTACGAGGTAAAGGCCGGTACCTTCCCCTTCATCGGCAACGGCAAGGCCATTGCGCTGGGGGAGGCAGAAGGCTTCGTGAAGACTGTATTCGATGCAAAGACCGGCGAACTGCTTGGCGCGCATATGGTCGGGGCCGAGGTCACCGAGATGATCCAGGGTTATGTCATCGGCAAGACGCTGGAAACGACCGAGGCGGAACTGATGAAAACGATCTTCCCGCACCCGACGATCTCGGAATCCATGCACGAAAGCGTGCTGGCGGCATACGGCCGCGCGTTGCACATCTAGACAACGGCGGTTCGTCGCAACCGCCCGCAATTCGTCGCAAATTTACGGAACCGGTCTCGCTTCGCACTCGTTTTGCGGGGGAGAGGAGAGCCGATCGTGGAATTCGAAATCGAAGACCGGCCGCAGATGGGCGAACAGTTCTTTACCGGCCAACCGCTCTACACTTGGTCCGACCGCGCGCCGAGCATTCAGCGTCGCCGGCTCGACCGCGAACACGCCATCGCGCAAGATCGTGCGATCTTCATTCCCGACCAGGATCTCAACGCCTAACCGACGGTCCCCGCATCGCGCAGCCGGGCAATCTCGTCCGCTTGGAGGCCGAGAACTTCCTCCAGTACCGCTGTTCCGTCCTCACCCGCCCGCGGCGGTGCGTTGCGGTAGGTTGCGGGGCTGGCGGAAAGTTTGGCGGGAAACCCGACGAAACGAACCGCGCTGCCGTCCTGCCGTGTCAGCGTGCCGACCTGTCCTCGCGCCGCGACTTGGGGGTGCGCCAGCGCTTCGGGGACGGTGTTGATACGTCCGCTGGGCACGCCGGCATCGTTCAGCGCCGCGACGAGTTCGTCCGATTGCCATCGGGCGATGGCGGGCTCGATCAGGGCGAGCAGCGCATCGCGGTTCGTCCCGCGTCCGCTCATCTCGGCGAAGCGCGGGTCGACGGCGAGTTCGTCCATCGCCAGCACCCGGCACATCTTGGCATACTGGCGGTCGTTCGCGGTCGCGATCAGGATGTCGCCATCGGCACACGCGAAGACCTGATAGGGCACGATATTCGGATGCTGGTTGCCGAGCCTTCGCGGCTCCGGCCCGCCATTAAGCCAATTGGCCGCCTGATTGCTCATCACCGCCAGCTGTGCATCGAGCAGCGCCAGATCGATGCGCTGACCCTCGCCGGTGCGATCCCGGTGGCGCAGGGCGGCAAGTATCGAGATCGCGGCGTAGAGCCCGGTGGTGAGGTCGCTGATCGGAATGCCCACCTTGGTCGGCGGGCCATCCGCATCCCCAGTCACGCTCATCAGACCGCTCATCCCCTGGATGAGGAAATCGTATCCGCCTCGGTCCTTCTCCGGTCCGGTCTGGCCAAAGCCGGTGACCGAACACCAGACGAGATCGGGTTTGACCGCGCGCAGGCTCTCGTAGTCGAGCCCGTATTTCATGAGCCCGCCAACGCGAAAATTCTCGACCACGACATCGCTGACGGCCGCGAGGCGGCGGACCAGCGCTTGCCCCTCCGCCGAAGCGATATCGATTGCGATCGACCGCTTGTTGCGATTTGCGCAGGAGAAATAAGCGGAGTCCTGCGAACCCGGCAGGAACGGAGGACCCCAGGCCCGCGTGTCGTCGCCGGCGCCGGGTTGCTCGACCTTGACAACCTCGGCCCCGAGATCGCCGAGCACCTGCGTGCTCCACGGCCCCGCAAGCACGCGTGAAAGGTCCAGAACGCGGGTTCCATCGAGTGCGCCGGGTGTAGTCGGTTCGGTCATGCCGACGCCCTAGCGGGCGGTACGCCGATTACAACGATGGGGAGGATGGTGGACGCACTAGGGCTCGAACCTAGGACCCGCTGATTAAGAGTCAGCTGCTCTACCAACTGAGCTATGCGTCCATTCCGTCGGCGTGGGACCGTGTTTTCGCCCGGCCCCGAATCGTCGGGAGAGGCGCATATAGCGGCCTCTTCGCGTATGCCAAGGGGCCAATAGGGCCTAATGCGCCAGTCCGCGCCGTCCGCTTCGGATATTCCACCGGTTGATCATCATGAGCGTGCCGATGCAGATCATATTCGTCATCATCGAGCTGCCGCCGTGGCTCATGAACGGCAGGGGAATGCCGACCACCGGCGCCAGGCCCATGACCATCATGAGGTTGATGCAAACGTAGAAGAAGATCGTCGCGACCATGCCCCCGCCGAGGAGGCGCGCGAAGCGGTCCTCCGAGGCGAGCGACACCTTCCACCCCCACCGCAGGACGAGGAAGAAAACGAAGAGCACGAAAAGGCCGCCGAGGAGGCCCCACTCCTCCGCCATCGTTGCGAAAACGAAGTCGGTTTGCGGTTCGGGCAGGTAATTGAGATGGCTTTGCGACCCTTCGTTGAACCCTTTGCCCGTGATGCCGCCCGATCCGATCGCGATCTTCGATTGCGTGATGTGATAGCCGTCGCCCAGCGGGTCGTTTTCGGGGTCGAGGAACGTGAAAACGCGGCGCTGCTGGTAAGGCTGCAGGCCGAAGAAGAATGCCACGGGCGCAAGAACGGCGCCGGCAGCCCCGGCCCATCCGAACCATTTCATGGGCAAGCCGGCGAGGAACATCACGATCGCCCCGCCGAAACCGATCGCGAGCGCCGTACCGAGGTCGGGCTGAGCAAGCACGAGCAGCATGGGAAAGCCGATGAGTACGCCGGCAGGGACCAGCGAGCGCCATGTCGGCACCATTCCGCTTGGCAGATCGGCGTAGAAGCGGGCCAGCACGAGGACGACGGCCGGCTTCATCAGTTCGGAAGGCTGCAACACGATGAACCCCAGATCGAGCCAGCGCTGGCTGCCGCCTCCGACGAACCCGATCGCCTCGACCGCCATCAGAAGAACGAGAATGATACCGTAAATGGGATAGGCGACGAGCCTGACGATCTCGCGCGAGAACAGGGTCATCACGCCGGCCATCACCAGGAAGACCGCGAACCGGATCAGGTGATTGAGCGCGAAAGGCTGGAGGCTCCCTCCGGCAGCGGAAAACAGAACCGCTGCGCCGAAGCAGACGAGCAGCACCAGCGGGGCCAGCATCGACCATGGCTGGCGCGCGATCGGCGCTGGGATGATCGAACTCATCGCGGTTCGGGCTCGTCGGTGACGGCGCTGGGCTCGGGCGGCGGCGCGACTGCCCCGGTTTCGAGCGGCGGCTTCGCTGCCTGGGCCGAACGCGCCTCCGCATCGACACGGGCGAAGACATCTGCGTCGTTACGCGGCGCGCGCGAGACGCTTTCTCCGGAAGCGGCGGCGAACGCGGCGTAGCGCGCGTCGAGGCGCTGCTGGGCGGTG
The DNA here is from genome assembly GCF_003626915.1 of Tsuneonella amylolytica. NCBI lineage: Bacteria > Pseudomonadati > Pseudomonadota > Alphaproteobacteria > Sphingomonadales > Erythrobacteraceae > Tsuneonella > Tsuneonella amylolytica. The sequence continues at coordinate 173,332 of NZ_CP032570.1, read as the reverse complement.
CCGCCCCACTGCTTTTCCATCGCGTAAAGCGCTTCGAGCCCTTTGGCCGGATCGAACATGAAGGTCATCACGTCTCGCGCGATGGGGTAGGCGGCGCCCGATCCCCCGCCGTGCTCGATCACCACCGCCCCAGCGTACTTCGGTTTGTCGAACGGCGCGAAGAAGATGAACAGCCCGTGGTCGCGGTGCTTCCAAATCCCGCCCTTGCCGCTGGAGATGTTGAGGCCGACGACTTGTGCGGTGCCCGTCTTCCCGGCCATCAGGACATTGTCGATCGGAAGCTTGGCGCGGCCCGCGGTTCCGGGGCCGTTGACCACGTCGCTCATCGCCTGCTGGATGACCTCAACATGGTTGCCGTGGAAATCCATCGACGCCGGGCGCGGCGGCGTCTTGTCGAGCAGCAGGCGGGGCATCAGCTTCTTCCCCGTCGCCAGCCGCCCCGCCATCACCGCCAGCTGGAGCGGGCTCGCCAGCATGTAGCCTTGCCCAATGGTCGCGTTCACGGTGTCGTACGGCTGCCAGGGCTGGCCGTATTTTTTCATCTTCCACGCCGGGTCGGGGACGGTGCCGAAAAATTGGCTGGTGACGGGAAGGGGATATTCCTCACCCAGACCGCAGCGGTGCGCCATGCTGGCGATCACATCCATCCCGAGCTTCTGGGCGAAGTAATAGAAGTAGACGTCGCACGACTGGTAGATGCCCTTGGCCATGTCGACCGTGCCGTGGCCGCGCCGGTTCCAGCAGTGGAACACGCGATTGCCAACGCGCAGGCCGCCGCTGCAATTGACGCTCGCCTTGGGATCGAGGCCGGCTTCGAGGAAGGCCATGGCCACCATCGGCTTCACGGTCGAGCCCGGGGGATAGAGGCCCTTCAATGTCTTGTTGCGCAGCGGGACACGCTCGTCCTGGCTCAGCATCGAATATTCGACACGGCCAATGCCGTCGGAAAAGCTGTTGGGGTCGAAACTCGGCATCGAGGACATGCACAGGAGATCGCCGCTGTCGCAGTCCATGACGACGACCGACCCGGACTCGGGCCCGATGCGGCGCGCTGCATAATCCTGCAGCGGACCGTCGATGGTGAGCTGGATCGGTTTGCCCTGGACGTCTTCGCGCGTGGCGAGATTGCGAACGGTGCGGCCCGATGCCGTGACTTCGACCCGGCGGGCCCCCGGCACACCGCGCAGCGCCTGCTCGAACTGCTTTTCGATCCCGTCCTTGCCGATCTTGTAACCCGGCGTGATGAGGATCGGGTTGCGGTCCTTCTCATATTCCTCGGCGTTGGCGGGTCCGACGAAGCCGATCAGGTGGCCGACCGCGGGGCCGGTCGGATAATACCGCGAGAATCCGCGCTGCGGCACGACGCCCGGCAGTTCGGGCAAACGCACGCTGACGGCGGAAAACTGGTCGTAGTCGAGACCGCTTGCGACTTCGATCGGCTGAAAACCGCGCTGGGTTTCCATCTTGTCCTGCAAGTCGCGCACACGTTCCTGGCTCAACCCGAGGAGGGGTGCCAGTTGTGCGAGCTCGGCTTCGGGATTGCGCATGCGTTCGGGAATGATGTCGACGCGGAAATCGGCCTTGTTGCTGGCCAGCGGCGCCCCGTTGCGATCGAGGATCCAGCCACGGCGCGGGGGGATCAGCGACAGGTTCACGCGGTTGCTTTCCGACTCGAGCGCGTATTTCTCGTTCTCGAAAATCGACAGGTACGCCATCCGGCTTGCCAACAGCACGCCGATGCCGCCCTGGAACGCACCCACCACGAAGCTGCGGCGCTCGAACGCGCTCGCCAGGGTCGCGGGACTGACGATCGGCCCGCTCTTGGGCCGGCGACGGTGACGGCGCAGCGGCATCAGCCGAGCGACCGGACGCGCGTGAGGCGAAAGCGATCGAGCCCGGCGGTGAAGCGCGCGAGGACGGGTAGGAGGGCAAGCGTGAGGATGAGCTGCGGCACGAGCACCAGGATCATCGTGCCGCCGATGCGTCCACCCGAGAAAAGGGCCGCCATCACCAGGTACCACGAGGCCGCCAGGCCGGCGACGAGCCAGTCCTGATAGAACCCGCGCCATGGGAAGCGCGCCTCGAGAATCTCCAGCCCGATCATCGTCAGCGACCACAGCACCATGGCACTGCCGAATGGCTGCCCGCTGAACAGGTCGTCGAACAGCCCCAGCGGAAAGCCGGCCCAGACGGGCAGCAGGCCGGGCCTCACCAGCCGCCACGACAGCAGCATGAGGTAGCCGAGCGGGGGCACCAGCGGTACCGCGCTGGCGATGGGAAACAGCGCAAGCAGCGACCCGATCATGATCGACGCCCACGGCACGGCATAGGCAAGGATGGGCGAGTGGGCCCGATTGATCTTGCTGCCGTACGGGTCGCGGCGGGCGCGGGAGGACAGGGGATCGATCACTCGGCGCGCGCTTCCGGCCCGACGGTTACCTCCACGGGAGTCTTCGATGCAGCGACCGCAGCCGGTTGCCAGATCGGCTCCACGGCGACGAAGTCGGTTGCGGCCGGATCGCTGATTACCGCGGCGACGCCGCCGTCGATTGTCTTTTCCTGCAGGATCGCGACGGCGATACCGGGCCGGTAATACCCGCCGGCACCGCTGGTGACGAACACGTCGCCCTTCTTCAGCGGGTTGATCCCGAGATTGATCAGCCGGATCCGCAGGCGCCCGTCGCCACGTCCTTCGGCGAATGCGACGACCTCGTCCTTCGCACGGCGGACGGGGATGACGCTCTCGGTATCCCCAAGCAAGAGGACGCGAGAACTTTCGGAGCCGGTCTCGAGCACCCGCCCTACGATGCCGCGCGGGGAGCGGACCGGCATGCCGACCGCAACCCCCTGGTCCGACCCGGCCCCTAGATAGGCGAAGCGCCGCGTGCTCGACGCGGTCGACCCGACGAGGCGGGCAACGGCGACCGGCCGCGTGTCGCTCTCGCGGAAGCCGAGGATGGCCTTGAGACGCGCGTTTTCGGAGCGCACCGCATCGGCTTCCTTGAGCCGGATGCGGGCGAGTTCGACTTCCTTCTTCAGCTTCGCGTTCTGGCTGCCGGCGGCAAGATAGCCGGCGATGCTGTCGAACAGGCCCTGTCCTTCCGTCCGGGCGACCGCGCCGGCGGTTCCGACCGGCGCGACCGCATCGGTCGCGGCCGTGCGCGGCCCGCTGAACGTCGCAGGCCGCCACAGCGAAATGCCGAGCAGAAGCGCGCCGACGATCGCACCGATCCCGGCGAGCACGTAGCCCGTGAACAATCCGTATTGCGCCCTGCGCGAATGCCCGGAGCGCCGTTTGGAGCTCGGCGCCATGTCAGTTCAACCCCTCAGGTCAGGCGGTCATCAAAACGCCGCGGTAGACCGGATCTTCCATCGCCCGGCCGGTGCCGATCGCTACGCAGCTCAGCGGATCTTCCGCGATCGATACCGGCAAACCGGTCTCTTCGCGAAGGTGATCGTCGAGGCCCTTGATCAGCGCGCCGCCGCCGGTGAGCACGATGCCCTGATCGACGATGTCCGCTGCCAGTTCGGGCGCGGTGTTTTCCAGCGCGATACGCACGCCTTCGACGATGGCGCCAATCGGTTCACTCAGCGCCTCGGCGATGTGCGCCTGGTTGATCTGGATTTCCTTGGGCACGCCGTTGACGAGGTCGCGGCCCTTGATCGTGATCGTCTCGCCGATGCCGTCTACGGGCGGACGGGCGATACCGTAGTCCTTCTTGATCCGCTCCGCCGTGGCTTCGCCGATCAAAAGGTTGTGGTGGCGGCGCACATAGCTGACGATCGCCTCGTCCATCTTGTCGCCGCCTGTGCGGACCGACGTGGTGTAGGCGAGCCCGCGCAGCGAAAGCACCGCGACCTCGGTCGTGCCGCCGCCGATGTCGACCACCATGCTGCCGACAGGCTCGGTCACCGGCATGTCGGCCCCGATCGCGGCGGCCATCGGTTCGAGGATCAGGTACACCTGGCTTGCGCCCGCATTCGATGCGGCGTCGCGGATCGCGCGGCGTTCGACGCTGGTCGAGCCGCTGGGCACGCAAATCACGATTTCAGGATAGCGAAGTAGGCTTTTCTTGCCGTGCACCTTGCGGATGAAGTGCTTGATCATCTCCTCCGCGATCTCGATGTCGGCGATCACGCCGTCGCGCAGGGGGCGGATCGCCTCGATGCTGTCGGGCGTCTTGCCCATCATCATCTTCGCGTCTTCGCCCACGGCCTTCACGCGCTTGATGCCGTTAAGCGTCTCGATCGCCACGACCGACGGCTCGTTGAGGATGATCCCCTGACCTTCGACGTAGACCAGCGTGTTCGCGGTGCCGAGGTCGATCGCCATGTTCTGCGAGCCGAACTTGAGGAGATTCGAGAAGAAGCCCATTGCGCCTGACAATCCGTTTATAATTCAAGCCACTGCCGCAGGAAGCTGCGACAGCTTTGGCCCGGGGGTGACGGGGAATGACGGTCCCTTACCGAATGGCCCCGCAAAAGGCTAAAAATTTTCGCCATGTTCCCCGGCTATCTGAACGGATCGCCTCGAAAATATGACAGTTGGTCGATAGAGCGCGATCGATGGCCGAAATCCGCCGCCTGCCCGAAGCTCTCGTGAACCGCATCGCCGCGGGCGAGGTCGTCGAGCGTCCGGCGGCGGCTCTGAAGGAACTGGTCGAGAACGCCATCGACGCCGGCGCCACGCGCATCGCGATCGCATTATCGGAAGGCGGCCTTGCCCGCATCGAGGTGACCGACGACGGGTGCGGGATGACCGCGGCCGAAATGGCGCTGGCGCTCGAACGGCACGCCACCTCGAAGCTGCCCGACGAGGCCATCGAGCAGGTCTCCACCCTCGGCTTCCGGGGCGAGGCATTGCCCAGCATCGCCAGCGTTGCGCGCTTCACGCTGGAAAGCCGGGTGCGCGCGGCCGATGCGGGCTGGCGCAGGGTCGTCGATCACGGAGCTTTGGTGGACGAGGGGCCTGCCGCCCTGCCGCCGGGCACCCGCGTGCGGGTCGAGCACCTGTTCGCCAAAGTGCCCGCACGCCGCAAGTTCCTGCGCACCGCGCGCAGCGAGTATGCGGCCTGCCTCGACGTGGTGAAGCGCCTCGCGATGGCGCGGCCGGATGTGGGTTTCACGCTCGACCACGATGCCGAAGGGCGGGGAGGGCGCACGGTCCTCTCGCTCCAGCCCGGGCAGGATCTGGCCGACCGGGTCGCACAGGTCGTCGCGCGCGAACTCAAGGACAACGGCGTCGGAATTGCGCTGGAGCGGGACGGCATGACGCTGGGCGGTATCGCCGGGCTGCCGACCTACAACCGCGGTGTGGCCGATCACCAGTACCTGTTTGTGAACGGTCGCCCGGTGAAGGACCGGCTGCTCGTCGGCGCGGTGCGGGGCGCCTATTCCGACATGCTCGCGCGTGACCGGCACGCGGTACTCGCGCTGTTCCTCGAACTGCCGGCCGAGGACGTCGACGTCAACGTCCACCCGGCCAAGACCGAGGTCCGCTTCCGCGATGCGCAGGGCGTACGCGGATTCATCGTCTCGGGCCTGCGCCGTTCGCTCGCGACCGGGGACCGGCGCAGCGCTCAGGCGCCCGATGCGGCGGCGATGGGCAAGTGGACGGCCGAACCCGCGCCGGCGCTCGCGTCGATCTTCGCCGGACGCGACTGGTCCGCGGCGCCGACATCGGTGCGCGAGGCGACGCAGCCCTATCGCGCTCACGGCGACGTCATGGCCAGCCCGCAGGGCCGGGCGGAAGAAGCCGAACGCCTCCCCGAGCAGGCGGAGGATTTCCCGCTCGGCATCGCGCGCGGGCAGGTGGCGCAGACCTACATCGTCGCGGAGGCAGCCGACGGGCTCGTCCTCGTCGATCAGCACGCCGCGCACGAACGGCTCGTTCTCGAACGGCTCAAGGCGGCCGGGGCGGGCGAGGCCACCGCACGCCCGCAGGCGCTGCTGATCCCTGACGTGGTCGAGATGGACGAGGTCGACTGCGACCGCCTCGAAGGGGCGGCGGAAAAGCTCGGCGCGATGGGCCTCGCCATCGAGCGGTTCGGCCCCGCCGCCATGCTGGTCCGCAGCCTGCCGCATGCACTGGCCAAGGCGAACCCGGGAAAGCTGCTGCGCGACATCGCCGACGATCTTGCCCATCACGGGGAAGCCTTGCTTCTCGGAGAGAAGCTCGACCTCGTCCTCGCGACGATGGCCTGCCACGGGAGCGTTCGGGCGGGCCGCACGTTGTCGGTGGCGGAAATGAACGCCCTCCTGCGCGAAATGGAAGCGACGCCTCGTTCGGGGCAATGCAACCACGGCCGCCCGACCTGGGTCAAGCTGCGCATGGAAGACGTCGAGAAACTGTTCGGGAGGCACTGATGCGGTTGGTTGTGATGATTTCGGCGCTTGTGCTGCTCGCATCGTGCGGCGAGCCGGAGGTCGACCCGGTCGAGAAGGCGCGGCAGGACGAGGCGGACATCGCCGCGGTCAAGGCCGCCGAAGTGCCGCCGCCCGTGCCGGTCACCCCCGAAACGATCGGCGCGCCCGATGTCGAACGCTACGACCTCTACGGCGCGGGCTGCAACTTCGCGCCGAAAGGCAGCATCGGGGCGGTCGCGTTCGCTCAGCCCGGCCGCGGATACATGAAGATCGACGGAAAGCTCGTGACCTTCGCGCCCGATATCGGCAGCGGGACATTGCCGTTGGGGGCGAAGGGCAAGTACACCGCGGGCGCCTGGTCCTTCATGCTCGATCTCAGCGAGGAAGAGGGCGAGGAAGCCGGCAGCGAGGTGATCAACTATCCCGCGCAGTTCATCCTGCGCAACGACCGGGACCAGGTCGTCTACGAAAGCCCCGGCATCGCGCAGTGTGGCTCGTGACCGGGTTGATCCCGCCTTAGGATAGTCGCCTATCCCTCGATCGGAGCGTCCGGGTCGCGGACCTGGATCAGACCGTTCGAGATCATCGTCATCACCGGTTCGTCGTTCTGGTTGAAGACGGTAAGGCTGGACTTGAAGATGCCCATCTCGGGCCGGGACTGGCTGCGACGCTTCTCGATCACCGTGCTTTCGCAGCGCAATGTGTCGCCGGGATAGACGGGCTTGATCCAGCGCAGCTGGTCGATACCGGGCGAACCGAGGCCCGCCTGCCGGTTCGCCTTCAGGTTCTCGACCAGCATCGCCATCGTCATGGCGCAGGTGTGCCACCCGCTGGCGGAGATGCGGCCGAAATGGGTCTTGGCCGCCTCCTCCTCGCTCAGGTGGAACGGTTGCGGATCGTACTTGCTCGCGAATTCGCGGACCTCGTCGGCGGTCACTTCGTAACGGCCGAAGGCGGCGGTACGCCCCGGCTCGATGTCCTCGAAATACTGCATGCTAGTCCCCCAGGCTGAATCGGGCGAACACCGTGTAGCCCATCGGGTTCTTTCCGTAATAGGAATCGAGCATGTCCGGCTTCGCGAATGCCGAGACCGTCCCGCCGAGAGCGAGGTTCACCGGACCCAGCGGCAGGCGATAGGCGTAACCGGCCTGGAACTTCGTCACCCGGAACGACCGGTCGTGCAGCGGGTCGGAATGATCGGGGAAGAGCTCGGCGTTGCGGACGTTCTCGATCCGGCCGAACACGGTGTGATGGTCGGTGATGTCGTAGTTTACTTCGCCGAGCCACGCGGTGAGAACGGGTTCGGAGCCGCTGCCGTCCGCCTCGACCAGCTTCTTCGCGCTGAACGCGCCGGTGGCCGACAGCCCGCGTCCGTTGTTGTAATGCACCGATGCCGTCGTGCGCTTCTCGTTCTCGTCGGCATGGAGTTCCTCGGGCGACTTCAGGAAGCCGTAGCTCGCCTGAAACATAAGCGCGTCCGACGGCGCGAAGCTCGCCCGGACCGACCAGGAATCCAGCTTCGGCGTCTCGATGTTCCAGCGGAACTCGTCGGGTTCGCGCCCGCGGAAGGCGCTGCCTTCCAGCTGGAACCGGCGCGCGGCCACGCCGGCGGTCACGACGCCGTAGGTGATGTGGGTGGAATCGAACCAGTGGTGGGTGATCGGCGCTTCGGAATTGTAGCGGGCGCTGGCGCGGTGCATGAACGAACTGGGCCCCAGCGCGGGCTCGCCGACCGGGCCGCCGTACAGAAAAGCGGTGGTGCCGTCCGCGATGTCGAAATCGACCCGCCCGGCCAGCTCCATGAACAGGTCGTGCGGATGCTGGCGATCGACCAGCGGCTCGCCATAGGCAACCTCGCCGGTGGCGAACAGGTTGGGGTAGCCGTCGTGGCGCATGGCGGGCTCGAGGCTCATCATCGTGCGTGCCATCCAGCGGCCACCGGCGAATTCGCCGTTCAGCGTCGCCATGCCCATCGACTGGACGTAGAACTTGTCGTCTCCGCGCGGCCCGGTCTGGTCGGTATACACCGGCCACACGAACCCGTGGAGCATCAGGGTGGTATCGCCCCCGAGACTCACCATAGCGCCGTGGTTCATGCTCTCGTTCACGGGGAGGCGCGCGGTGCCGGAGCCCTCGCCGGAGTGGGCCATTTCATGCCCCATCGCAGCGTGATCCATCCCGGCATGTCCCATGGCCCCGTGGTCCATCTGGGAGTGATCCATCTGGGAGTGATCCATCGCCCCGTGGTCCATCGCGCCATGGTCCATGCGGGTATGATCGACCGGCGCGGTCGGCGGCGTCGAAGTCGGTGCCGGTGCCGGGGCGGGCATCGCGTGCCCGGAATGGTCCTGCGCCGAAACGGGGTTGGCAAGCGAGGCAGCGGCAAGCGCGGCGGCGATGGCCGTCGTGGAACGAAGCATCAGTCGGTCTTTCAGTTGATGGGTTTCTGGGTGTCGATGCCGGTCGACTCGTCTGTCTGAGGCGGCGGGGGCGGTCGGTCGGCGTCGCGGTAGCTCGGCAGGTCGGGCGCACCGGCGGGGACGGGGCTCGCCTCGAGCTGGGCGATCATTGCCTTCATCTCGGCAATCTCGCGAATCTGCGCATCGATGATCGCGTCGGCCAGCTTGCGCACCTCGCGATCCTTGATGTGCGCGCGCTCGCTCGTCATGATCGCGATCGAGTGGTGCGGGATCATCGCCTTCATGTAACTGACGTCGTCGACCGTCTCCTGGCTTCGGACCAGCCATAGGGACAGGGCGAAGACCGCGATCGCTCCGCCGAAGATCGCAAGATTGGTCGACCGGCTCGGATACATCTTGCGCATGAAGCCGAGCATGATCACCGCCATCACGGCGCCCATGAGCAACGCCATCCACGCGCGCGTCTGGCTCCACCAGATGTGGCTCGTCGCGTAAGTGTTGAGGTACATGAGACCGTACATCACGACCGTGGAAACCGCGATCATCGCGGCAAACCGGCCGTAGCCCATCGCGGGCTTTTCGGAATTTTGGTCCATCGGTCTCTCCTCAGCCATGCGCCAGCATCCAGACCGCCATGCCGATCATGAACAGGTTCTCGGTGAGTGAAACGAAGCCCAGCGGCACGTTGCTCGACCCGCCCACGCAGGCGCACTTGAGCTCGCGCTTCTGCACGTAGACTGCGTAGAACACGCTGACCGCGCCAATGCTGCCGATGAACAGCGCGACGGGTATCGACAGCCAATCGAGCGCGCGTGCCGCCATCAGGATGCCCGCCAGCGCCTCGAGGAAAGGATAGGCGTAGGCGTAGGGCACCCAGCGCCGCGCCAGCAGGTCGTAGCCGACGAACATCGTCGAGAACTTCTCGACATCTTGCAGCTTCAGCATGGCAAGGATCGCCATCGAAAAGCTGACGAACCATTCGGCCGCCCGGACGGTCAAGGGCGAGCCTACCGTGGCATAGCTGACGGCCAAGGCCAGACCGGCCGCGATCGCGAAGACGGCGACGACCGGCTTGTAGCTTGTCGCGTCCTTGTCGGGCAGCGGGTTGCCGAAGAACCTGAGCAGGTCGGTGTATCCGCCGATCTGCTTGCCATCGATGATCGTCAGCGGTGTGGTTTCGACGCCGTGTTCGGCCTTGTAGGCGTCGGTCTGCTCGCGAGTGGTCAGCCACTGGTCGTCGACCGTGTAGCCGTGCTTTTCCAGCAACCACTTCGACTTCACGCCGTAGGGGCAGATGTGTTTATCCATGACCATGCGGGCCAGGGTCGCGGTCTTTGCATCCTTCATGCGAAGTCCTATACCTTCCGTACTACGGTACGGAGTCAAGCGATGGTTGCGCTGCGCATTTCCGAACTCGCCAAACAGGGCGGGGTGGGCGTCGAGACGGTGCGTTTCTACCAGCGCAAGGGACTGCTCGCGTCGCCAGCGGGCGATGCCGCGGGCGGTCGCCACTACGGACCCGACGACGTTCGGCGGCTGCGCTACGTGCGCGGGGCGCAGGCGGCGGGGTTCACGCTGGCCGAGATTGCCGAGCTGATCCACCTCGACCGCATCGACGACCGGCCTCGTGCTCGCGAAATGGCCCGCGAGCGGATCGCCGCGCTCGACCTGGAGATCGCGCGGCTCGAGCAGGCCCGTGCGAGCCTGTCGCGCCTCGCGGCTGACTGCGCGAAGGGCGGGGCGGGGCCATGCCCCATCCTAGCCGCGTTCGACGAGCCTACAGCTTCGGCTTGAGATCGCCCTTCCGGATGTCGGGGATGATGCGGTACCGCGCGGTGACCAGGCTGAACACGCCGAACATCAGCAGCCCGATCGCCACCAGGGTGTAGATAACGCCATTGTCGCGCAGGCCCATGATCGCTTCGCCGAGGCCGCTGACCCTCTCCGATTGGGACAGCCACGCCGACTGTATCAGCGACCATCCAATCAGCGCGAAGACGACCGCGCGCGCGGCGCTTCCCGCCCGGCCGACCGCTTCGACCGCCGAGGGCGCACGACCTGCGATATGCTTCATAAAATCGCCCGTGACCGCGTTCTTGCCCTGCATGAACGCTCCGGCGAGGAAGCCCAGGCCAACGATGCCGATGATCACCGCGCCGACTTCCCAGGCCAGCACGCCCGAGGCCATTTCCTGGCTCTGCCCGCCGGACGCGGCCTGCTTGTCGCCGGTCGCGAACTGATAGGCGGCATAGGCGAGGAAGGTGTGCGCCACACCGCTCGCGGCGTCGCCAATGCGCTTGGCAAGACCCTTGCCGTCGCTGCCGCGATGCTGGATGTCGGCGAAGGCCGATACGTACTTGAACGCCGCGTAAGCGAGCAGGCCGAGCGCGATAATCCACAGGAGCGGCGTGCCGAACGGCACTTCCTGCAGGTAATCGTACACCGACGACGCGCCTTCCTTCGCCGCGCCCCGCGTGCTCAGCGCCAGGTAACCCAGCAGGATGTAGGTCACGCCCCGTGCGGCGTAGCCGAGGCGCACGAGCGTGATGAATTGCTTCGACTTGTCGACGTCCATCGGTATCTCCCCTTTGGCAGGGGCAACGGACGACCCGGCGGATTGTGCCCGCCCGATCGTCCGTCGGCGATCAGACGTTGAACTTGAACATCATCACGTCGCCGTCCTGCACGAGGTATTCCTTGCCCTCCTGCCGCAGCTTGCCCGCCTCGCGCGCGCCGCTTTCGCCCTTCAGCGCCACGTAATCGTCGAAGGCGATGGTCTCAGCCCGGATGAAGCCGCGTTCGAAATCGGTGTGGATTTCGCCGGCGGCCTGCGGGGCCTTGGCCCCGGCGGGATAAGTCCATGCGCGGGCTTCCTTGGGCCCGGCGGTGAAGAACGTCTGGAGGCCGAGCAGGCGATAACCGGCGCGGATCACCCGGCTGAGGCCGCTCTCGGTCAGGCCCAGTTCGGTGAGGTATTCCGCCCGGTCTTCCGCCGGCATCGAAACGAGTTCGCTTTCGATCGCGGCAGAAACAACGACAGCCTGCGCGCCTTCCGCCTCGGCCTTCGCGAAGACCTGCGCCGAGAGCGCGTTGCCTTCGGCCGCGTCGTCTTCCGCCACGTTGCAGACGTAGAGGACGGGCTTGGCGGTCAGCAACTGGGCCTGCGCGAACACGCGCTCCTCGTCGTCGCCATTGGGCTGGGTGAGACGGGCGGGCTTGCCCTCGCGCAGCAATTCCAGCGCCTGGCCGAGCACGCTGGCCATGACCTTGGCTTCCTTGTCGCCGCCGGTCGCCTTCTTCTGGGCGGCGGGGACGCGCTTTTCCAGGCTTTCGAGGTCGGCAAGCATCAGCTCGGTCTCGACAACCTCGGCATCGGCGATGGGATCGACCTTGTTGGCGACGTGCTGGATGTCGTCGTCCTCGAAACAGCGCAGGACGTGAACGATCGCGTCCACTTCGCGGATGTTGCCGAGGAACTGGTTGCCGAGGCCTTCGCCCTTGCTCGCGCCCTTCACCAGGCCCGCGATGTCGACGAAGGCGAGCTGGGTCGGCACGATCTTCGCGCTGCCCGCGATCGCGGCGATCTGATCGAGCCGCTCGTCCGGCACGGCGACCTGCCCGACGTTGGGCTCGATCGTGCAGAACGGATAGTTCGCGGCCTGCGCAGCCTGCGTTTCGGTAAGGGCATTGAACAGCGTGGACTTGCCGACATTGGGCAGCCCGACGATTCCGCAACGGAAACCCATCGGTAACTCCGGGAAGGTGGGGGACGTGCCGCCGCCCTTAGCGAGCGCGCCGTGATAAAGGAAGATGACAGCGCGCTTCGCGGCATTATGGTGCCGCGCGATGAAGCGCCTTGCCGTCCTCCTCGCCCCGGCGATCCTCCTCGCCGCCTGTCAGACGTCGAACGGAGACCAGTGGAACGGCCCGCGTCTCGGCACGCCGTACCGTCAGGCGGAAAAGACCTGTTTCGACCAAGTCGAATTCGTGACCGGGGTCGATGCGAAGCGCGACTTCTTCATCGGTTGCATGAACGCGCTGGGCTGGACGCCTAAGGCGGGAGCTAAAATCGACCTTTAGTGGATCGTCGGCGATTCCGGATGGAGCCGGTCCAGCGTCTCGAAAAGGGCTCGGAGCGCCCAGACATCGTAGACGAAATGGCCGACCATGACCGTCGCGAGACTGCCGGTCGCCGCGTAGACCGCGCCGAATAGACATCCTAAGGCGAAGATCACCGCAGCGATCGGCGGCTTCGCGAAATGGACGAGGGCGAAAGCAGCGGCTGCAAGGAGTACGGCCGCTGTGTCGCCGAGGTAGTCGGCGAGCAGGGTCTGCAGCCCACCTCGGAACAGCGCCTCCTCGCCGATGCCGGCGCAGAGGGAAATCCAGGCGAACATTTTTAAGTCCTGCCTCCCGCCGAGCAGCTTGGCCGTGCCGTGCTGGAGACGGGCGACCCGCTCGAACAGGTGCGGCGCAAGCCATTGTACCAGCGCGCCGACGAGGATCAGGCCGAGACCCAGGCCGAACCCCGAGAGCAGCGCTGTGGGCGTTATCTCGACGAACCGGGAGGCCGAGCGTCCGGAAAGGCTCCACGCGATGAAGCCAAGCAGGGTGAAGAACGCCGCCTGCATGCCCATCAGCAACGCCAGACTGCCGTTGGGAAGCGGTTTGCGCTCGCCCATCAGTCTTGCTGTCGCAGAGCCACGTCGCTCATGAAGCGGGCCTCGTCACCCTCGGCCAGCCAGTGCGCTTCGGCGGCGATGGCGGCCAGCATGTCGGCGAGGGGGTCCATTTCCGCCTTGGCATAGTTGCCGAGGACGTGGCCGGTCACCCGATCCTTGTGCCCGGGATGGCCGATCCCGATCCGCACGCGGCGGAAGTCCGGGCCGAAATGCTGGTTGATGCTTCGCAGGCCGTTATGCCCCGCCAGCCCCCCTCCGGTGCGCGCCTTGACCTTCATCGGGGCAAGATCGAGCTCGTCATGGAAGACGGTGAGGTCCTCCACCCCCAGCTTGTAAAACCGCAGCGCCTCGCCCACCGCGCGCCCGCTTTCGTTCATGAAGGTGGCAGGCTTCAGCAGCAGTACCTTCACGCTCCCGATGCGTCCCTCGCGCACCCAGCCGGAAAACTTCTTGGCCTCGGGCGCGAAGCCGTGCACCTCGGCGATGGCATCCATCGCCATGAAGCCCACGTTGTGGCGGTGCAGCGCATACTGCCCGCCCGGATTGCCCAGACCTGCCCAGATTTGCATGGCGGCCGCCTAGCCTATGCCAGCCGGTCGAGGAAGGCCTCCGCCTCGACAGGCCGGCGGAACACCGCCGTGGTGCCCCCGAACCGGTCCAGGCACGCAATGATCTTGCGACGCTTCCTTCGCCTGAACAGCGTGATGTAATTCAGGAACGCAAGGTCAAATCGCTCGGCACAGTCGGGCGCGGAATCCGCGCGCACCCTGCCGTGGCTCGTCACGATACGTTTGACGGCACGCACAAGGCAGGTCGCGGTGGGATAGTCGAGAAAGAACACCGTATCGGCGCGTGCAAACCGCACGGGCAGACTGCTTCCGTAATTCCCGTCGATGATCCACCGGTTTCCTTCAACCAGCCCGGACAGCTTCGTCTGCCATTCGGTCTCGTCGCGCTCGGTCCAATGGGGCAGCCAGAACTCGGCATCGAGGTGGATGAGGGGCAGACCCGTCCGCCTCGCCAGTGCGCGGGCAAAGGTGGATTTGCCTGCTCCGGGCGATCCGATGACGAGTACACGCTGCATTGAATTCGCCTCCCCTTGAACGCGAAACGCCGGCCCATCGCTGGACCGGCGCATCGTGTGTTTTTGCCGTGGCAAAGAGGGAGAGCTTACTCGCTCTTCTCTTCCTGCTCGAGCGCGGCATCGTCGTCGACGCCCTGTTCGGTCGCGGCGGTTTCGCCGGCTTCCATGTCGGAACCAGCACCGTCGCCCGAAGCGGCTTCGGCACCTTCGGCCTTCTTGAGCGCCGAGGGGGCGACCAGGGTGGCGATGGTGAAGTCGCGGTCGGTGATGGCGCTTTCGGCGCCGGCCGGCAGCGTGACTTCGCTGATGTGGATCGAATCGCCCACGTCCTTGCCGGTCACGTCGATCTCGATCTGGTCGGGGATCTTGTCGCTTTCGCAGACGAGTTCGAGGTCGTGGCGCACGACGTTGAGCACGCCGCCCTTCTTGAGGCCGGGGCTTGCTTCCTCGTTGAGGAACACGACCGGCACGGCGACCTGGATCTTGGCGTTCTTGGCGAGGCGCAGGAAGTCGACGTGGATCGGGCGATCGGTGACCGGGTCGAACGCGACATCCTTGGGCAGGGTGCGCAGCGACTTGCCGCCGAGGTCGATCATGACGATCGAGTTCATGAAGTGGCCGGTGCCGAGCTGGCGGACCAGTTCCTTCGCCTCGACGTGAATCATGGTGGGTTCTTCGCTGCCGCCGTAAATAACGGCGGGAACGCGGCCTTCGCGGCGCAGATGACGGGAGGCTCCCTTGCCAGCCCGTTCGCGCGCCTCGGCCGGCAGGGTCAGAGCGTCGCTCATGGTATTGCCTTTCGAAGTGTACTGAACATCCGGTCCGCCACGCCTCCAGGGATGACCATGACGCCGGACCGCGCGCCGTTAGCGGGGACAGCCCGCAAAAGCAAGGCCGCCGGGGCGCATCAGCGCACCCGCCGGACCGTGTAGCCGCGCGCCGTCAGCAACTCGGGCAGGCCGGAGGGCGGGGCCATGTGAGCCGCGCCCACCGCGACGAGCGGCTTGCGGCCGGAGGCGAATAGCGCCTCCAGCTTCGCGGCCCACGCCTTGTTCCGGCGGACCAGCAGGGCTTCGCGCAAATCGGGATCGGCGAGCATACCCTCGTCCCCCTCCTTCGCGATGGCGTCCATGTCGCCGGCGAGCCACAACCGGGCGAGCTTCGCGCTGTCCTCGGCGTCCATCGTGTCGTCCTCCACCACCGCGCCGAGCAGGTCGCGCTGGTCGGCCTCGGGCAGGGTGTCGAAGATCGCGAACTGGCCCTCGATCCCCTCCAGTTCCTCGACCGGACGCGCGCCGAAATCCTTAATCAGCGCACGGTCGACACCGTTCTCGCCGATCGAATCGTCGGCGAGTTGGGCCAGGGTGATCGCCGCGGCCCACGTCTCGGTCGCCTTGAAGTCCGCCTCGCGGTAGCCGCCTTTGGCCAGCAGCGAACGGAGCCGTTCGCGCAGGGCCGGCGCGACCCGCTCGGACAGCGGCGGCAGCCCGTCGGAATGCGACAGCCGGGTGAAGGTGGCCGACAGCTTGCGCGAATCGTCGAGGCCCTTTGCCTCCACCACCAGCAGGTCGGCATCGACGATCGCCTTCTCGATCCCGGACGTGCGCCAGTTCGCCCCATCGGGCAGCGCGTGGATCGTGCCGAACAGCCAACCCGCCGGCCGCCCATCGGGCGCGGTCACGCTCCACAGCGCGGGCGTGGGGGCGGGCAGGTCGGGCGCCGGATCCCGTCCGCAAGCGGCCAGCGCCGCGGCGATCGCGAACGCGGCGAGCGCGCGGATCACTGGACGCGGGTCGTCTGGATACCGCGCGCGGCGAGGGCGGCCTGTACGCTCTTCGGCCCGGCAAGGTGGCCGGCCCCGACCGCAACGAACACCGTGCCCGGCGTCGCCAGGCGATCGGCAATCCATCCCGCCCAGGTCACGTTGCGCTGATAGAGCAGGCGTTCGAGCAGCGCGCTGTCGCCTTCGAAATCCTCGTTCATCAGGTCGGCCAGCCCATCGGCATCGCCGGCCAGCCACTCGGCCATCATCTTTTCGAGCTGCGCCTTGATGTCGCCGTTCCCCTCGATCACCTTCATCAGGTAATCGATCTGCGCGTCCTGCGGCAGTTCGTCGAACAGCGACAGCTGGTAGTCGATGGTTTCCAGCGCAGCGCGCTTCTTCGTCGCGCCGGCGCCGCTCGCCAGCGTCTTCTCCACGCCGTTCTCGCCCACGATTCCGGCCTTCGCCAGCGGGACGAGTGCGAACATCAGCGAGGCGTACCACGGTTCGAACCGGTCGAACGCCTCGACCGGCATTCCCAGCTTGACGATCGCCGTTTCGTAAGTGGCGCGCTGCGCGGGAGTGAGCAGGCCGCGCAAGGTCTGGCCAGCGGGCAGCACGCCCTTTTCCAGCACGACCTTTTGCATCGCGTTCACGTCGGGGTTGGAGATGTCGACCTCGGTCACCAGCGTGTCCGCGCTTTCGAGCGCCGGGCCGATCGCGCCGCGCATCCACGGCACGTTCTTTGGCAGGGCGTGCACCGTACCGAACAGGTAGATCGTGGTGTCGGCGTCGACCACCTTCCACAGCGCGGGCCCTTCGACCCGGGGCGCGGGCTCGGCGACGGGCACCGTCGCGCAGGCGGAGACGAGCAGCGCACCGGCTGCGGCGATCGCGACCGATGCGCGTTTGCGCAGGTGCGAGAAGAAGGTACCGTCCATCGTACCGGCTAGGTTGGGGCGGCTGCGTCCCGACTTCAAGTGCGCCGTTGTTGACCGTCCCAAACCGCCCTGCCATTGCGCGCCGCACAATGACTGCGCGCGACCCGTCCAAGTCCTTCCAGGACATGATCCTCACGCTCCACGATTTCTGGAGCGCGAACGGCTGCCTGATCCTCCAGCCCTACGACATGCGGATGGGGGCCGGCACGTTCCACACCGCGACGACGCTGCGCGCGCTGGGGCCGGAGCCGTGGAACGCCGCGTTCGTGCAGCCCTGCCGCCGCCCCACCGATGGGCGATATGGCGAGAACCCCAACCGGCTGCAGCATTACTATCAGTACCAGGTCATCCTGAAGCCCAGCCCGGCGAACCTGCAGGATCTGTACCTGCAAAGCCTCGTCGAGATCGGCATCGACCCGCTGAAGCACGACATCCGCTTCGTGGAGGACGACTGGGAAAGCCCAACGCTGGGCGCGTGGGGGCTGGGTTGGGAGGTCTGGTGCGACGGAATGGAGGTGACGCAGTTCACCTACTTCCAGCAGATGGGCGGCTTCGACTGCAAGCCTGTCGCCGGCGAGCTGACCTACGGTCTTGAACGCCTCGCAATGTACATTCAGGGCGTCGACAACGTGTACGATCTGGATTTCGACGGGCGCGGGACCAGCTACGGCCAGGTCTTTCTCGAAAACGAGCGCCAGATGTCGAAGTGGAACTTCGAGGTTGCCGATACCGACGCGCTGTTCGATCTGTTCGCCAAGGCTGAGGCGGAGTGCCGCAACGCGCTGGCCCATGATGTCCCCATCGCCGCCTACGAGCAGGCGATCGAGGCGAGCCACGCGTTCAACCTGCTGCAGGCGCGCGGCGTGATCAGCGTGCAGGAACGCGCCAGCTACATGGGCCGCGTGCGCGACCTCGCGCGGGGAAGCTGCGAGGCCTACATGGCGAAGGAAGCCGGCCGCTGGGCCGCCGAATATCCGGGGTGGTCGGCATGAGCGGCACCGAAGACCGGAGCGACTTCCTCCTCGAACTGCGTAGCGAGGAAATCCCCGCGCGCATGCAGGCTGGGGCGCGCGCCGATCTCGAACGCCTGTTCCTTACCGAGATGGACGCGGCGGGCGTCGCGGTGGGCGAGGTGACCGTATGGTCCACCCCGCGCCGCCTCGCGCTGATCGCGAAGGACCTGCCGCACGCGACCGCGGCGGTCAGGGAAGAGGCCAAGGGCCCGCCCGAAGGCGCGCCCGATGCCGCCATCGACGGGTTCTGCCGCAAGGCCGGCGTCACCCGCGACCAACTCGAGCTGCGCGAGGTCAAGGGCCGCAACACATATTTCGCGGTGATCGACAAGCCCGGGCGCGCCACGCGCCAAGTGCTGGCCGAGGCAATCCCGTCGATCGTCCGCGCCTTCCCTTGGCCCAAATCGATGCGCTGGGGCGAGGCGTCGCTCTCGACCGAGTCCTTGCGCTGGGTGCGCCCGCTGTCGGGGATCGTCGCGATCCTCGGCGAAGATCTCGTCGAGTGCGAGGTCGGTCCGGTCGTTTCAGGCTACGCGACGATGGGCCATCGCTTTCACTCGAACCGCCCGGTCACCATCGGCGGCGCGCACGACTATGCCGAGAAGCTGCGCGCCTGCCACGTCATCGTCGACGATGCCGAGCGGCAGGACACGATCCGCGCCGAAGCTGCAAAGGCCGCCGCCGACGCCGGCCTGACGCTCGTCGAGGACGAGGGGCTGGTGATCGAGAACGCAGGCCTCACCGAATGGCCGGTGCCCCTGCTGGGCCGGTTCGACGAGGCCTATCTCGACGTCCCGCCCGAGGTGATCCAGCTCACCGCGCGGACCAACCAGAAATATTTCGTGTGCAACTCCGCGGACGGAAAATTGGCAAACGCCTTCGTCTGCACCGCCAATATCGAGGCGGCGGACGGCGGCGCGGCGATCGTCGACGGCAACCGCAAGGTCCTCGCGGCGCGCCTGTCCGATGCGCGTTTCTTCTGGGAGCAGGACCGCAAGACGCCGCTCGCCGATCACGCGAAGAAGCTCGAGCGGATCACGTTCCACGAAAAGCTCGGCACCGTCGCCGACAAGGTCGACCGGGTAGCGAAGCTCGCACGCTGGCTGGTCGAATCCGATATCGTCGTCCCAGCGAAAGCTGGGACCGCTCTCGATAGCAGCGCCACCTCGCCCGCGATCCCAGCTTCCGCTGGGATGACGAAAGAGGAGTTGGCGGACCAGGCCGAGCAGGCCGCGCAGCTCGCCAAGGCCGACCTCGTCACCGAAATGGTCGGCGAATTCCCCGAACTGCAGGGTCTGATGGGCGGCTACTACGCCCGCGCCGAGGGTCTGCCGGATGCCGTCGCCGACGCCATCCGCGACCACTACAAGCCGGTCGGGCAGGGTGACGAAGTCCCCACCGCGCCGGTGACGGTGGCGGTGAGCCTAGCGGACAAGTTGGATACGCTCCGCAGCTTCTTCGCGATCGACGAAAAGCCGACCGGGTCGAAGGACCCGTTCGCGCTTCGCCGCGCAGCGCTCGGCGTTATCCGGATCGTGCAGGCCAATGGCCTGCGGATGCCGATTGCCGATGGCGAATTGCTCGAATTCTTCGCGGACCGCCTCAAGGTCCAGCAGCGCGAAGCCGGTGTCCGCCACGACCTGATCGACGCGGTGTTCGCGCCCAAAAATGACGAGGACTCCGGCGAGGACGATCTCGTCCGCCTACTCGCGCGGGTCCATGCGCTGCAGGCGTTCATGGGCACCGAGGACGGCGCGAACCTGCTGGCCGGGTACAAGCGCGCGGCGAACATCCTCAAGAAGGAAGGCTGGCACGGCGCCAACACCACGCAAGGCATCCCGCGCACCGGCGAAGAGGACCCGCTGGCGCTCGTCGACGACCCGGAAATGGCGGCGGTCGTGCGGGCGAAGCTCGAAACCGACAAACAGCTTTCCTACACGCCCGAGCCGGACGAAAAGGCGCTGATGGATGCGCTCGACATTGCGGGGCCGCGCGCCGCCGCGGCGGTCGAGGCGGAGGATTTCGCCGGGGCGATGGCGGCGCTGGCTACGCTTCGCGCGCCGATCGACCGGTTCTTTGAAAACGTGACGGTGAACGATGCCGATCCGGCCAGGCGATCGGCGCGGCTCGATCTACTCGGCGCCTTTCGCGATGCGGTGCACCGCGTGGCGGATTTCGGCAAGATCGAAGGGTGACGGGCGGAAGGTGACAAACGCGACCCCCGCAATTGCCCGAAAGTTCAACACGGGCAATGGTTTGGGTTGCCGGACCGGTATCGGATAATATCCCGGATCGGCGTGACAGGGAAGGTAAGCGATTTGCAGACGGTCTATCCATTCGGCGGCGGCGCCACCTCCGGCGACCCGCGCGCGAAGGACAAGACGATCGTCGGCGGCAAGGGCGCGAACCTTGCCGAGATGGCCGACATCGGCCTGCCGGTGCCCCCCGGCTTCACGATCACGACCGAGGAATGCGTCCGCTACCTCAACGAAGGGGGCGAGTTCCCCGCGGAGCTCCGCCGCGCGGTGGGCGAAGCGGTCGGCCACATCGAGCGCAGTGTCGGCAAGCGGTTCGGCGATGCGAACGATCCGCTGCTGGTCTCGGTGCGGTCGGGGGCGCGGGTCTCCATGCCCGGAATGATGGATACCGTTCTCAACCTGGGCCTCAACGACGAGACGGTGGAGGGGCTGGCAAAGACCAGCGGCGATGCCCGCTTCGCCTGGGACAGCTACCGCCGGTTCATCCAGATGTATTCGGACGTCGTCCTCGGGCTCGACCACGGCCTGTTCGAGGAAGCGCTCGAGATCGCCAAGGAAGACAAGGGCTACTACGCCGATACCGAGATGGAGGCGGAGGACTGGCAGGCGCTCGTCGCCGAATACCGCCGCATCGCCGAGGGCGAGCTAGGCCGACCCTTCCCGCAAACGGTGACCGAACAGCTGTGGGGCGCGATCGCGGCGGTGTTCGACAGCTGGGACAGCGACCGGGCCAAGGTCTATCGCCGGCTCAACGACATCCCGGCCGGGTGGGGCACCGCGGTCAACGTGCAGGCGATGGTCTTCGGCAACATGGGCGACACCTCGGCGACGGGGGTGGCCTTTACCCGCGACCCCGCGACCGGCGAGCGCGCCTACTACGGCGAATGGCTCGTGAACGCGCAGGGCGAGGACGTGGTCGCCGGCATTCGCACGCCGCAATACCTCACCCGCACCGCGCGCGACCGGGCGGGGGCAAAGCCGCTCTCGATGGAGGAGGCGATGCCCGACGCCTACGGCGAACTGGCGCGCGTGTTCGACCTGCTCGAGGGCCATTACCGCGACATGCAGGATATCGAATTCACGGTGGAACGCGGCAAGCTGTGGATGCTGCAGACCCGCACCGGCAAGCGAACCGCCAAGGCCGCCCTCAAGATGGCGGTCGACATGGCGGGCGAAGGACTGATCGACGAGAAAACCGCGATCCTGCGCATCGATCCGATGGCGCTCGATCAGCTGCTTCACCCCACGCTTGACCCCGAAGCCCCGCGCGACGTGCTGACGACCGGACTGCCCGCCAGCCCCGGGGCGGCCAGCGGCCGGATCGTGCTCGACG
Source organism: Tsuneonella amylolytica (assembly GCF_003626915.1). Taxonomy (NCBI): domain Bacteria; kingdom Pseudomonadati; phylum Pseudomonadota; class Alphaproteobacteria; order Sphingomonadales; family Erythrobacteraceae; genus Tsuneonella; species Tsuneonella amylolytica. Next base: position 151,473 of record NZ_CP032570.1, on the reverse strand, counting down.
CCGATACCGCCGAAACGTGGGCGGGGCGGGGCGAGAAGGTCATCCTCGTTCGCGTCGAGACATCGCCCGAAGACATTCACGGCATGCACGCGGCGCAGGGCATCCTCACCGCGCGCGGCGGGATGACCAGCCATGCGGCGGTCGTCGCGCGCGGAATGGGGCGCTGCTGCGTCTCCGGCGCGAGCGCGGTGTCGATCGACCTCAAGGCGCGCACGCTGCGCATCGCCGGGCGCGACCTCGCGGAGGGCGACGTGCTGACGCTGGACGGCAGCACCGGGCAGGTGATGGCGGGAGAGGTCGCGACGATCGAGCCCGAGCTCGCCGGCGACTTCGGCACCCTGATGGAATGGGCCGATCGCCACCGCCGGATGGGCGTGCGCACCAACGCGGAAACACCGGTCGACTGCCGCATGGCAGTGAGCTTCGGCGCGGAAGGCATCGGCCTCTGCCGCACCGAACACATGTTCTTCGACGCCAGCCGCATCAGTGCGGTGCGCCAGATGATCCTGGCCGAAGACGAAGCGGGCCGCCGCAAGGCGCTTGCCCTGCTGCTCCCCGAACAGCGCGCGGACTTCGCCGAAATTTTCTGCACGATGGCAGGGCGCCCGTGCACCATCCGCCTGCTCGATCCGCCCCTGCACGAGTTCCTGCCGCAGGGCGATGCCGAGTTCGAGGAACTGGCCGAGGCAACCGGGTTCGGCGCCGACCACCTCAAGCGCCGCGCCGCCGAACTGCACGAATTCAATCCCATGCTCGGCCATCGCGGTTGCCGGCTCGGGATTACCTATCCCGAAATTTACGAGATGCAGGCCCGCGCCATCTTCGAGGCGGCCTGCGATGTCGCCGCCGACGGCGAGGCACCCGTGCCCGAGGTGATGATCCCGCTGGTCTCGTCGAAGCGCGAACTCGAACTGATGCGCGCGCTGGTGGACCGCACCGCCGAGGCGGTGTTCACGGAGAGGAGCGCCAGAATCGACTATCTCGTGGGCACGATGATCGAACTTCCGCGCGCCGCGCTGATGGCGGGAGAGATCGCGGAGGAAGCGACTTTCTTCTCGTTCGGGACCAACGACCTCACCCAGACGACGCTCGGGGTCAGCCGCGACGATGCCGGCCGATTCCTTGGCGCTTACGTCGACAAGGGCGTGTTCGCCCGCGATCCGTTCGTCAGCATCGACATCGACGGCGTGGGCGAGCTTGTCGAAATCGCCGTGGAGCGGGGGCGGGGCACTCGCAGCGACATCAAGCTCGGCATTTGCGGCGAACACGGTGGTGACCCGGCGAGCATCGCGTTCTGCGAGAAGGTCGGCCTCGACTACGTTTCCGCCAGCCCGTACCGCGTTCCCATCGCCCGCCTCGCTGCCGCGCAAGCGGCGCTCAGAGCGGGGGCGGGGGACGCTTAATTTTGCCAGCCGGTCAGCGTCAGGATTTCCAATGTTTCCACCACCCGGCCATGCCGGTCGGCTTCGTCGAGAAACGCCGCCCGCGCTGCAGCGAGGCCGGCCTTCGTAACGGGCGGCGCGGCATCGGCCAGCGCACTCGTAAGGCCCTGCGCGCGCAGGTCGGCGACGAGATCGTCGAGCGCGCTGTACCGCAGCCGCAGGGTCCACGCGTCGGACACCTGCCGCGCGAAACCCGTTCGCTGCAGCAATGCCGCACCGCCCTGCGCATCGACCGCGGGATGCAGCCGCGCTGCCGGCCGCTCGCCATCAGCGGCGAGCAGGGCACCGCGCAGTCGTTGCAGACTGCCCGCGCCGACCATGTTGGCGAGCATGACCCCGCCGCTGTCGAGCGCGAGCCGCTGGTGGATCAGTGCGCCGGGCAGATCGTTGACGGTGTCGAGCACTCCCAAACTGACGATCAGTCCGAACCCGCGCCACGGGTAGGGCGCTTCGAGATCGAGCGTACCGGGATCGGCCACCGTGACCCGCCAGCCCTTGCGTTCGAGAAGGCGCCCGAGTTCGCTCGCACCCTTTCCCAGGACAAGTGCGCGATCGGACTCGAGCATCATGAATTCGATCCGCTCGACCGCGTCCTCGACCAGCGCCTCGGCCAGCCATCCGGCGGCATCTTTTCGCGCGGCGAGTTGTCGTGCCCGCGCGGCACGCGCATCGAGGCGACTCCGGCTGAAGATCGTCGGGGGTCCGTCGCGGGTCGCCATCGCCGGCTTTCCTGCGCGAGAGACGCGCGGCTTGCAAGATGGCGCTTCTGACGAGGATGGGGTTCGCGCGCGTCATCGGCGATAGCCTCGCTCCGGTGGTGGACCTCGTGTACCCGCCGCGCTGTCCCTTGTGCGGCGATGCCATCGACGCGCAGAGCGGGCTATGCAGTACGTGCTGGGCTATGCTCGACATTCCCGGCGAGCCGGCGTGCGCCGCATGCCAACGGCCGCTGAGCGGCTTCGCGGTGGACGAGAACGCGATGTGCGCGCCGTGCATGGCCACAATGCCCCGCCACGACGGCATCGCGGCCGGCACCATCTACGGACCGGCGTCGCGCAAGCTGGTGCTGGCATTCAAGCACGGGCGCCGGATTGCCCTGGCACCGATGCTGGCGCGCCTGATCGCGGCGCGCCTGCCGGTTCTCGAAGGCGCTTGGCTGGTCGCGCCCGTCCCGCTGCATCGCTGGCGCCTGTGGAGCCGTGGGTACAATCAGGCGGCTCTGCTTGCGAAGGAACTGGCGCGCACGACCGGGCAGGAACTCGCCGTCGATCTCCTGCGGCGCACAAAGCGCACGCCGAGTCTGGGCGGTCTCGGGCGTAAGGCAAGGGCGCGGGCGCTCTCCGGTGCGATCGCCCTTTCGTCCAGCGGACGAGCCCGCGTTGCCGGAGCGCGGATATTGCTCGTCGACGACGTGCTCACAAGCGGGGCTACCAGCGAAGCCTGCGTGCGGGCTCTTAAAAAGGCGGGGGCGCAGAAGGTGGTGATCGCATGTTTCGCTCGCGTGATCGACGACGCGTGAGCTTGGTTTGGAAGAGGGAAGGCTCAAACGGAAACGCCCGGGGCGCGAACCCCGGGCGTACCGTGACGAAACATATTGGACCCGCCCAGAAGATCTGGACTGCGGCGACGCCCCCCAGCAGTCGCCTGGATCCGATCCCTCATCGTCGCATCGCCGAAGTCGCGAATTGTTCGCGTGTCGTCCGGCGATGATCCCTGAACCTGGCGCTCTTTCGGCACCGGCATTCCGGCCGCGCTTCTGTTTCCGTCCGCGCACCTTGGTGTCTCACCGAACGTTCGTTCATGACAGCGCCATCTTGCGTAAGCGCCGATTTTGAAAGATTGCTGTGGTTATCGTGCAACAAACCGAATTCATTCCCACAGAGCGACCGGATGCCCCGTTCACGCCCAAGTTCGACGCTGCCGGTCTCCTGTCCGCGGTCGTCGTCGATGCGGGGTCGCGAGAGATTCTCATGGTCGCGTTCATGGACAACGAAGCGCTGGAAATGACCCGCGCAACGGGCTTCGCGCATTTCCATTCGCGCTCGCGCGGGCGCCTTTGGAAGAAGGGCGAAACGTCCGGTCACGTGTTGGCGGTCGAGCGCATCCGCGTCGATTGCGACCAGGATGCACTCGTGCTCGAGTGCCGACCGGCCGGGCCCGCCTGCCATACGGGACTAACGAGCTGCTTCTATCGCGAACTCGACGGCGAAACTCTCCGGCCCGTCAAGACTTGACGCAAACGTAAAGCAGTCGCTATTTCGCGCCGTATGGCCGAACCCGCCCGACACTCTTCCGCAACCGCACATCAGGGCGCACATATCGATCGCCCGGATCGGCTCGAGCGTGAGCAGTTCTCGATATCCGACCTGACGGAAGAGTTCGACTGCACGGCCCGCGCGCTCCGCTTCTACGAGGACGAGGGTTTGATCGCCCCGCGCAGAGTGGGGTTGGCTCGGATCTATTCCAAGCGCGATCGCGCGCGCCTCGCCTGGATCATGCGCGCGAAGAACGTCGGCTTCAGTCTCGGCGAAATCCGCGAGATGATCGACCTATACGATCTCGGCGACGGCCGGCAGGAACAGCGCCGCGTCACGATCGAGAAGTGCCGCACGCACATCGAGAAACTGAAGGCGCAGCGGGCCGATATCGATTCGGCCATCGCCGAACTCACCCAATTCGTCGCCCACGTCGAGGACATCGTCGAAGATGCCGACGACGCCGGATAACAAGGATCCATCATGCCCACTTACACCGCCCCCACGCGCGACGCGAAGTTCGTCATCAACGAAATGCTCGACCTGCCCGGCCTCGGCAACCGCCCGGGCTTCGAGGCAGCGACGCCCGACCTGATCGACACGGTGATCGACGAAAGCGGCAAGTTCTGCGCCGAAGTCATCGCGCCGATCAATGCGATCGGCGACCAGGAAGGGTGCACCCGCCATGCCGACGGATCGGTGACGACCCCGACCGGCTTCAAGGCGGCGTTCGACCAGTACGTCGAAGCGGGCTGGGCCACCCTGTCGCAGCCGGAGGAAGTCGGTGGGCAGGGCATGCCCCACGTCCTCGGCTTCGCGATGGAGGAGTTCGTATCGTCGGCCAACCAGGCGTTCGGGATGTATCCCGGCCTCACCACCGGAGCGGTGAGCGCACTGCTGGCATTCGCCAGTGACGAGCTGAAGGCGAAATACGTGCCCAACATGATCGCCAACAAATGGCTCGGCACGATGAACCTGACCGAGCCCCAGTGCGGTACCGACCTCGGCCTGATCCGTACGAAGGCGGAGCCGAAGGGCGACGGCACTTATGCGATCACCGGCACGAAGATTTTCATTTCCGCCGGTGAGCACGACCTGACCGAGAACATCATCCACCTAGTCCTCGCCAAGACTCCGGGGGCGCCGGACAGCAGCAAGGGCATCAGCCTGTTCGTGGTGCCCAAGGTGCTGGTCAACGACGATGGCTCGCTGGGCGAGCGCAACGGGGTGCAGTGCGGCTCCATCGAGCACAAGATGGGCATCCACGGCAACGCGACCTGCGTCATGAACTACGACGGCGCCACGGGCTGGCTGGTGGGCGAAGAGATGAAGGGTCTCGCCGCCATGTTCGTGATGATGAACGCCGCCCGCCTCGGCGTAGGGATCCAGGGTCTCAGCCAGGCCGAAGTCGCATACCAGAATGCCGTCGCCTACGCCCGCGACCGGCGCCAGGGGAGGGCGCTGACCGGACCCGCCGAACCCGAACAGAAGGCCGATCCCATCATCGTGCATGCCGACGTGCGCCGCATGCTGATGGACGCCAAGGCCTTCACCGAAGGGATGCGCGCGCTCTACCTATACGCCGCGCTTCAGGTTGACATGACGCACAAGGCCGTGAGCGAAGAGGAGCAAACCGCCGCCGACGATCTGCTCGGCCTGCTGACCCCGGTCATCAAGGGGTACGGCACGGACAAGGGTTTCGACACCGCGGTGCAGATGCAGCAGGTGTTCGGCGGCCACGGGTACATCGCCGAATGGGGCATGGAGCAGTTCGTGCGCGATGCACGGATCGCCCAGATATACGAAGGCACGAACGGCATCCAGGCGATGGACCTGTGCGGTCGCAAGCTCGCGAGCAAGGGCGGGGCGGCGATCCAGGCATTCTTTGCGAAGGTCGAAGAAGAAGCTGCGGCCGCGGAAGGCGATCTCAAGCCGATGGGCGATGCGCTGGCCAAGGCGGTCGGCGAGCAGAAAGCTGCGACGATGTGGTTCATGCAGAACGCGATGGCCAATCCCAATAACCTGGGCGCGGGCGCGCATCACTATATGACGATCATGGGCATCGTGTCCCTGGGGTGGATGTGGCTGAAGATGGCGCGGGTCGCCGCGGCACAGGTCGCATCGGGCGCCGGCGACAAGGCGTTCTACGAAGCCAAGCTTACCACGGCACGCTACTTCTTCGAACGGTTCGTGCCCGATTGCGGTGCGCTGCGGCGCAAGATCGAGGCCGGTGGCGAAGCGATGATGGCGCTGGACGAGGACGCCTTCCTCACCGCCGCCTGAGCCGCAGCCTGCCCCCGTGACCGCCATCACCTTCCGCACCGTCTTGCCAGGCGATGCCGAGGCGATCGCGGCGATCTACGCGCATCACGTACTGCACGGAACGGCGACGTTCGACATCGATCCGCCGCCGGTGCTTTTCTGGGCCGAAAAGATTGGCGCGATCGCGGAGCGGGGTTGGCCGTTTCTCGTGGCCGAAGCGGGGGGTTCGGTGGTCGGCTACGCCTACGTCGCGCAATTTCGCGACCGTCCTGCGTACGCGCGCACGTGCGAGGATAGCATCTACGTTGCTCCGGAAGTGACCGGTCGCGGGATCGGGCGGGGATTGCTCGAAGCGTTGATCGATGGCGCCCGGGACTGCGGTTTCGAGCAGATAATTGCGGTCATCGGAGGGGCCGAGCCCTCAAGCATGGGACTTCACGCGCGGTGCGGTTTCGTCGAGGCCGGACGGATGCGCGCCGTGGGCCGCAAGTTCGGCCGCACCCTCGATACGGTCTACATGCAGCGGCCTCTGTCGGGTTAGGACGAAGGCGCCGCGTCTCGGTCCGTTTCTCCGTCGACCATGTCCATCACGAACCGGATCACCTCGTCCGCTGCGCGCGGTTTGGCGAGGATCGGCGCACCGAGACTGCGAAGGAACTCGCCGACGCGGTTGAGGTCGCCGGTATGGAGCACGAACGGAATGCGCTGTTCGGTGAGCCGGCGCGCGGCTTCCTCGCACGTTTCGCCGTGACCGAGGTTCACGTCGAGCACGGCGCCACAGAGCTGGTCTCGCTCGATCTCGGCGACAGCCTCGCGACAGGAAACCGCGGTAACCGCGTCGACCCCCGCATCCTCGAACGCGAACATCAGGTCCATCGCGATGAGGGGCTCGTCCTCGAGAATCAGGTAGCGCTTGACTTGCATGGACTTCAGCCTGCTACCGGAATGGTCAAGATTGCGTGGAGACCTTCGGCATTCCACTCGGGGCGCAGCGTTCCGCGCGAATATTGCAGGAGGCTCTGCGCAATCGTGTAGCCGGTCCCCTCGGACTGCGGGGGTCCGTCGAGCCGAGGTCCGCCGCTTTCCGTCCACTCGATGACGAGCTGGTGCCCGCTGTCGCCCTCTTCCACCCTCCAGGCAACGTCGATCGACCCGTCCTCGTTCGACAGCGCGCCGTACTTGTTCGCGTTGGCGGCCAGTTCGTGCAGGGTGAGACCGATGACGGAAACGGTATTGGGTTCCGCCCGCGCGCCGTTCCCGTGGAAACGGATGCGGTTGCCCTCCGGGTCGTAGGGGCGCACCACCGATCGGATAGCCTGCCCGACTTCGATCCGTCCGGTAAACGCATCGTCGAGCGTAGGCTCGTAGGATCGGCCGAGGGCCTGAATCCGTTCGTTGATCTTCTTCGACACGTCGAGCGAACCCATCGCGCGGCCGGTGATGTTCACGATGCCCCCGATGACGGCGAACACATTCTTCAGCCGATGCGAAACTTCGCGCGCCATGGCGCGTGCATGTCTTTCGTCGGCGCGCGCCTGATGGATATCGCTGACGTCCCACTGGCTCCCGAAGAAATACAGGAGCTTCCCGCCTTCGTCGTAGATCGGCCCCAAATGCAGCGCGTTCCAGAATTCTTCGCCGTTCTTGCGATAATTGAGTACCTCGACGACCGCGACTTCTTCGGTTCGGATTGCTTCGCGCATTCGCGTGACGGTGACCGGATCGGACTTCGGACCCTGCAGAAAGCGGCAGTTCCGTCCGATCACTTCGCCGGGGGAATAGCCGGTAAGGTTGCAGAACGCCTCGTTGCAGAAAACGATCGGATCATCCTCTTGGCGCGGGTCCGTGAGGATCACCGCCATCCGCGTTTGTGCCATGGCCTGTTCGAAAAGAAGGCCGGTCGCACCCGCGAAATGCTCGTAGTCCGGGTGGGTCGGGTGTTCGTTCGGCAGAGTGTTCGCCTGCGAGCGGGGGTTCGCCCGTGTGTCGTCGTCCATTTAAGCCCCGATTGCCCCTAAGTTTGAACTACTCCGCCGCGACCAGAGCGGAGAGCTTCGTATCAAAACCTTATGCAAGCCATTTGGTTCCATGAACACGTCTGGTCGATGTCTATTCACGGGCTGAGAAATCCCTCATCACAACAGGCGCATCTGACCCCCCGTTTCGGGCAGGCGAAATCCGGTGCAGTCGAGTTCGAAGCGTTGCTTCTGGATGCCCGCGCGTCGGCAAGCAATCGCGAAACGCGCGCGGAACAGGTCGGCCCAGACGCCGGTCGGTTTCATGCGGGTGAAAAAATCGGGATCGTTGTCGCGCCCGCCGCGGATCGAACGCACGATACTCATGACCTTGTCGCCGCGCTCGGGAAAATGAACGCTCAGCCATTCGCGAAACAACGGTGCAACCTCGTGCGGCAGGCGCAGAGGGATCCATCCGGCCGAGGGTACGCCGAGCGCGGCGGCGCGCGAGACGATCTCTTCCATGAACTCGTCGGTGATGGCAGGGATGATTGGGGACACCGAACAGTGCACCGGCACGCCTGCGTTGACGAGCGCACCCAACGCAGCGAGCCGCTTAGCGGGCGCGGCGGCCCGCGGCTCCAGCTTGCCAGAAAGTTTCGGGTCGAGCGAAGTCACCGATATGCTCACCGCGACGAGCCGCCGCCGCGCCATTTCGGAAATGAGGTCGATGTCGTCGCACACCCGGTCGGATTTCGTGGTGATGGTGACCGGGTGGCGCGCGTCGAGACACACCTCGAGCACTTGCCGCGTGATCCGGTAACGCCGCTCGATGGGCTGGTAGGGATCGGTGTTGGTGCCCATCGCAAGTGGCTTGGGACGGTAACGGGGCTTGGCAAACGTTTCGCGCAGCAGGCGCGCCGCATCGGGCTTCGCGAAAAGCCTGGTTTCGAAGTCCAGACCCGGCGACAGGTCGTGATAGGCGTGAGTTGGACGCGCGAAGCAATAGACGCAGCCATGCTCGCAGCCGCGGTAGGCGTTTACCGATCGGTCGAAGGGAACGTCGGGCGAGGTGTTGAAGCTGAGGATGGTCTTCGGCCGTTCCTCGGTGACGGTCGTACGGAGTTTGACCGGGGGGCCGCCCAGCGCCTCCACGTGATCGCGCCAGTCGCCGTCGACCTCGCGCTCGGCCAGCCCGAACCGGGTCGGGACCTTTGCGCCCTGCGCGCCGCGACCGGCGATCTCGGGATCGAATCTGCGCTCCATGAAGCAGAACATACATGGAACACTGCCTGGGCGGTAGCGTCAGGTTTCCCGCAGGCGCGGCATCAGCTCGACGAAGTTGCAAGGCCGATTGCGGCTGTCGAGCTGTTCGGCGAGGATGCCGTCCCATCCGTCCTTCACCGCGCCGTTCGACCCGGGCAGCGCGAACACATACGTTCCGCGCGCGACGACGGCGAGTGCGCGGCTCTGCACGGTGCTGGTCCCGATCGATTTGTAGCTCAGCCAGCGGAACAGTTCGCCGAAGCCGGGAATATCCTTGTCCTTGATGCGGTCCAGCGCCTCGGGCGTCACGTCGCGTCCGGTAAGGCCGGTTCCGCCGGTGCTGACGATGGCATCGATCTCGGGATCGTCGATCCACGTGTTAAGGCGATTCGCGAGGACGTCGGCATCGTCCTTCTCGATGGCACGTTGCACGAGGGTGTGGCCCGCTGCCTCTATGCGCGCGGCAAGGATATCGCCGCTCGTGTCGTCGGCGGCGGTGCGCGTATCCGATACCGTCAGCAACGCGATGTTGATGGGCCGGAACTGACGGTCGGTATCGATCGCCATCAGCGCGCGGAAATCCGCACGGCACCGGTTCCGGCCAATTCGGGGAACGTGGGCCACATGCCCTGCGCCAGCGCGCGGCGGCTGTCGCTGCCCGCACCAGCCTGCCGTTCGTACATCCAGTAGTTCCGCATCACGATCGCGACGTATCCACGCGTTTCCCAGTAGGGGATGCTTTCCATGAATAGCAACGGATCGCCCTGATCCTTGACCTCGCTGTTCCACCGCGAAAGCGGGGTCAGGCCGGCGTTGTAGGCGGCCATGATCTTGGGCAGCAGGCCGCCCGTCACCGCACTGTCGCGCAGCATGGACAGATGCCGCTGTCCGAATGCCAGGTTCACTTCGGGCCGGTTGAGGTCACTCGCGCTGCCGGAATAGCCGAGCGTGCCGGAATGGTCTTTCGCCGCGGACGGCATGATCTGCATCAGGCCGCGTGCGCCTGCGGGGCTGACGGCACCGGCCTGGAACCGCGATTCCTGCAAGGTGTGCGCGAACGCCAGCGCGGGATCGACCTTCCATCCGTTGACTGGCTGCCAGCGCGGCGCGGGATAGCGCAACGTGGGCTCCGCCTTCGCGCCGCGCGGGGCGTTCGCCGCCATCCATAGCTGGGTGGACGGAAGCCCGAGTTCGCGGGCGAGCCTGCTCAAGGCGTCGTATTCGCTTGCCGGACCGATCTTCGCCTCGTGCCGCAAGACCTCGTCGGCCAGCGAATCGCGGCCGATCTCGGCCAGCGCCACTGCCGTGCGGACGTTGGGCGCATCGCGCAGGCGCTGCCAGTCGGCGGCATCGAAGTCCGCGGTGCGCCGGCCGCCGGGCAGTTCCTGGCCCAGCGCCTCGCGAGCGAGCATTCCGTAGAGGGTCTCGTCGAGCCGTGCCGCGCCGCGCAGGTACTCGGCCGCCTTGTGCGGTTCACGGCACCGGATCGCCGCGCGGCTCGCCCAGTAATATCCGGCCGCCGTCAGTTCGAGGTTCTGCGCCGAACCCGCCGCGCGCTTGAATGCTTCGCCCGCGCTCTCGCAATCGCCGAGGCGCCACGCGGCGAGGCCCGCCGCCCAATCGCCTTCGCCGACCCAGGCACCGTTGCCGCCATTGCGCACCGTCTGCGCCATCCCGAGCGCGGCGGCATCCTGGTTCTCGATGTAGTAGCTCCACGCGACGCGCTGGCGCCATTCGGCACGCGCCGCCGCCGAAAGACCCGCATCCACACCGTCGAGCAGCAAGCGCGCACCGTCGGGGTCGTCGTTCTTGATCCGCTCGAGGATGGCCGACTTGACCTCGGCAGGCATGGTGCCGTCGTTCACCGCATTTGGAAGGACGCGGCGCGGGGAGTAGCCTTGCGAGACGAGCTGCTGTTCGACCGGCAGGCCCGGCATGGCCACCATGCCGCGCTTCAGGCCCAGCCCGGCGACCTGCTGGGCCATCGGCAGTTGAGTGCCCTGCGCCAGCCACGCCTCGATCGCCGGCAACTCGACCCTGGGGCTGGCTGCATCGAGGTAGTATGCCGCCTTCGCGACGTGATGCAGCGGACCGTCGGGCTTCTCCGCGAACAAAGTATCGACGCGGGTCCAGTCCTTCGCGTCGATCGCGGCGAACAGGCCGCGATACCATTCACGTTCGGAATTGCTGAGCAGCTCGGGCACCGTGCTCGACACGGCGCGGGCGCGGAAATACTCGGCGGCGCTGCTGGCGAGGGCGGGGGTCGATGTCGCGCAGGCGAGCGCACCTGCAATGGCCAGAGCTATCCGGCCGCGCCGTCCACCGATCCGTGTCATTCCGCTTCGTCCGTCCATTCCAGCCAGCGCTTCCACAACCGGGCCCGAAGCTGCGGCTTGTCCCGCAACCGCGCGAGCCCGGGTTGGAAGAGCGAGGAAACCCTGCCGCCCTCATGATTAAAAAAGGCTGTCGCGGCACTACCTTGCGGCGGACCTTGCGCCGGATCGTGCCCGCCGAGCGACGGGACGCTTTGCCCAAACACGACGAGCCGTTTTGGCTGCGCGAACGCGACATGATGCGCAGCCAATTTGCCAAGGCCTTGCCGATCGAGTGCCGCCCAATCCGGCAGGACAGTGTGGCGTGGCAGGACGGAGGCGATGTAGATCCGATCCCGCGACAATCTCGCCGCGCGTAGAAAGCCGTCGAGAAGGGCGCCTTGCGGCCCTTCCAGCAGGCTCGTGCGATCGGTTTCCTCGGGCATGGCGACCATGACCATCAGGTCTGCGCCCACCTCTCCCGTCGGAGCGATGCGCGGTGAAAGGCCCCCCTCGTCGAGCAAGGGTTCCTCCAGCCACCATTGCCGGAACGCCGCCAGTTCGCGCGGCCAGTTCTCCGATGGTCCGCCGAGCTGCGGATCAGAAACGACGGGCGCAGGTTCGCGCTTCTGCCGCGCCGGAGCAGCTTCGATAACCTCGGCAGCTCTGGGATCGGCCAACCATGTGATCGGCGCATCCACGTAATCGGCGTCGACCCCGGCCATACGCCACCAGTCGAGCGCGGCCGCGATGTCGGCTTTGAGCGATGAGAAGGGGGCAGGCACCATCCATCCGGTCTTGACCTCCCCCGCCGGGGCAATCAAGCACATCGGACAGTTTTCGAACGAGGAATACCATGAGCGAACGCGAATCGATGCCCTGCGACGTTGTGATCGTCGGCGGAGGCGTCGCGGGCCTCGCCGCCGCGATCCGGCTGAAGCAGATCAATTCCGAACTCGAGGTGATCGTCCTCGAGAAGGGCAGCGAGATCGGCGCGCACATCCTTTCGGGTGCCGTCGTCGACCCGAGGGCGCTCGACGAACTGCTGCCCGAGTGGCGGGATCAGGGCTGCCCGATGGCCGAGACCCCGACTACCGACAACTGGCACTGGGTCCTATCGAAGACCGGCATGACCAGCTTGCCCCACATGATCATGCCGCCGTTCATGTCGAACGACGGGTGCTACACCGGCTCGCTCGGCAATCTTTGCCGCTGGCTGGCCGAGCAGGCCGAGGGGCTGGGCGTGATGGTCTTTCCCGGCTTTCCCGCCGCGGAGGTCATCATCGGAGAGGATGGTGCGGTTGCAGGTGTCATCACGCAGGACATGGGCGTCGCTGCCGACGGAAGCCACAAGGCGGACTACCAACCGGGCATGGAAATCCTCGCCAAGTACACGCTCTTCGCCGAGGGCGCTCGCGGCAACCTCACAAAGCAGATGAAGGCGAAGTTCGACCTCGAGGCCGATTGCCAGCCTCAGGTCTACGGGCTCGGCGTGAAGGAATTGTGGGATATCGATCCCGAGAAGCACGTGCCGGGGCGCGTGATTCACACGCAAGGCTGGCCTCTGTCCGAAAGCGAGAGCTGGGGCGGCGGGTTCCTCTACCATCAGGCGAACGGACAGGTCGCGCTGGGGTTCGTTACCGCGCTCGACTACAAGAACCCGTGGGTCAGCCCGTTCCAGGAATTCCAGCGCTGGAAACAGCACCCGGCGATCCGCGAATACCTCGAAGGTGGCAAGCGGGTCGCCTATGGCGCGCGCGCGATCAACGAGGGCGGGTGGCAGTCGGTGCCGAGGCTCGCGTTCCCCGGCGGCGCGCTGATCGGCTGCGCGGCGGGCTTCGTCAACGTCCCGCGGATCAAGGGCAGCCATACCGCGATGAAGAGCGGAATGCTCGCCGCCGAAAGCATCGCCGAAGCGATCGGTCGGGGCGAGGAGAAGACCGCACTGATGGATTACGACGCGGCGGTGCGTGACAGCTGGATCGCGCACGAGCTCAAGCTCGTCCAGAACGCGCAGCCCGCGGTCGCCAAGTTCGGCGGGGACTTCGGCACGATCGTGGCCGGCGTGGACATGTGGCTGCGCTATCTCAAGATGCCGATCATCCCGGCGTTCAAGCACGAGCCGGACTACGAGCTGACCGGGCGCGCCGACCTGTTCCCGCGGATCGAGTACCCCAAGCCCGACGGCAAGATCACCTTCGACCGCCTGACCAGCGTCAGCTTCAGCTACACCAACCATGCCGAGGACCAGCCGGTCCACCTCAAGGTCAAGGACATGGAGCTGCAGAAGCGCAGCGAGCTCGGCGTCTACGGCGGCCCATCGCAGTTCTACTGCCCGGCAGGCGTTTACGAATGGCTTGTCGACGAAGCCACCGGCGCGCCGAAATACCAGATCAACTCGCAGAACTGCGTCCATTGCAAGACCTGCGACATCAAGGACCCCAACCAGAACATCACCTGGGTCACGCCCGAAGGCGGCGGCGGGCCGAACTATCCGAATATGTGACTTTGACGCGGAGCGTTGGAAGTGGGTCGAGGGCGACCAGGTTGCGCGGCCGCGCTCGCGGCGTTGAACATCGTCGTGATGGGGCTGGTAGCCTGGTCCTTTGGATATGGGCCGTATTCCGATGCCCAGCAGGAAGCCTGGTATCGCTATCGGCAGTCGCCTCCTTCGTGTTCGGGGCAGCCGTCCCGGCGGCCACTCTCCACCTTGGGAGGAAATCAGCCAAGCTCGTGCTAGTCGTCGTGGTCTGGATGGGGTGCGCGCTGGCACTATTTGCGGTTTACGTGATGTTTTCGGGAGGCGGCGGCTAGGGTGCACGAAACCGGTTACGCCAAGATCAATCTCGCGCTGCATGTGCGGCGGCGGCGGGAGGATGGGTATCACGAGCTCGAGACGCTGTTCGCGTTCGTCGATGCGGGGGACAAGCTGACCGCGCGCGTCGCCGAACGAAACGCGTTGACAGTGGTTGGCGAGTTCGCCCCGCAACTGGCTGATCCGTTTGGCAATATCGTCGCTCAGGCGCTGGCGAAGCTGCCGCGATCGCAGGGGCTGGGGTTGACGCTCGAAAAGAACCTGCCGGTCGCCGCGGGGCTTGGGGGCGGGTCGGCGGATGCGGGGGCGGTGTTCCGGATCTTCGAGGCGCTCCACGGCCTGCCAGACGACTGGCGCGGGCGCGCTGCGAAGCTGGGCGCGGACGTGCCCGCCTGCGTCGAGAGCAAAATGTGCCTCGGCAACGGCACCGGCACCGAATTGTCAAGTGTGGTCAATGATTTGGAGGATACTCCTGTCCTCCTTGTCAACCCGCGCGTACCGCTTGCCACCGGACCGGTGTTTGCGGGGTGGGACGGGCAGGACCGCGGACCCCTCCCGAACGGGCCGGCCTTGCGGATCGCCGCCGAGGGGCGCAACGATCTCGAAGCGCCAGCCATCGGGCTTGTGCCCGAAATCGCCACCGTGCTCGAAGCGCTTGAAGGAACCGGCCCTACGCTCGCCCGTATGTCGGGCTCGGGCGCGACGTGCTTCGCGCTCTATTCCGACCCCGAGGCTCGGCGCGAAGCCGCCGCGCGCCTGGCGGCCGATCATCCAGATTGGTGGCAAATGAGCGGAAAGCTGCGTCCTTGATCAGCGAATGGCAGCCTTACCGGCAAATCGGACCTGAACCCCCGCGTGGCGGTATCGTCCTGGTTGCCGATCACGCTTCGAACCATGTCCCGGACGATATCGAACTTGGCATCGAACCCGCGCTGCTGAACGAGCACATCGCGATCGACATCGGTGTGGAAGGCGTGGCCGAACGCATGGCGCGACGTCATGGCGTCCCCGCGCATCTCGCCACCGTCAGCCGCCTCGTGTGCGATCTGCACCGCGAAGAGGACAACCCGGCTGTCGTCCCCACCAGCAGCGACGGGCACCTGATCGCGGGCAATATCGGCGCCGATGTGGAAGGGCGGCTCGACCGCTTCCACCGTCCTTACCATGCCGCGCTGTCAGAGTGGCTGGTTGCCGTCGACCCGGCCTTAATCATTTCTCTTCACAGCTTTACGCCCGCCCTTTCGAGCAAGGTCGAGGAGCGGCCGTGGGAGGTCGCGCTGCTCTACAACACCGACGACGCACCTGCGCGCCACGCGATCCGGTTGTTCGGCGAACAGGGGCTGACCGTGGGCGACAACGAGCCGTATTCGGGCCGCGAACTCAACGCGACGATGAACCGCCATGCCGAGGCGCACGGGCGGCACTACCTCGCAATCGAGGTGCGGCAGGACCAGATCGCCACCGAGGCCGGTCAGGCGCGCTGGGCGGACATGATCGCCGACATCGCCGGACAAGTGTCACTCATGCTTGAGTCGGCCTAAGGAAAAGCCTCTGGGGCGGCGGCCCGCGCTGGACTAGGCCCGCCGCTCCAGCCAAGGATCTGCCCGATGCCCGACCTTCGTTCAAAAACCTCTACTCACGGCCGGAACATGGCCGGTGCCCGCGGGCTGTGGCGCGCGACGGGGATGAAGGACGGCGATTTTGGCAAGCCGATCGTCGCGGTGGTCAACAGCTTCACCCAGTTCGTACCGGGCCACGTGCATCTCAAGGACCTGGGCCAACTGGTCGCGCGGCAGATCGAGGCGGCGGGCGGGGTGGCCAAGGAATTCAACACGATAGCGGTCGATGATGGTATCGCGATGGGGCACGACGGGATGCTCTATTCGCTTCCTTCGAGAGAACTCATCGCCGACAGCGTCGAATATATGGTCAATGCCCACTGCGCCGACGCGATGGTGTGCATCTCCAACTGCGACAAGATCACCCCCGGCATGCTGATGGCCGCGCTGCGGATCAATGTGCCGACCGTCTTCGTTAGCGGCGGGCCGATGGAAGCGGGCAAGGTCGTGGTGAAGGGCAAGGAAGTCGCGCTCGACCTCGTCGATGCGATGGTCGCTGCCGCAGACGAGACATTCACCGACGCGGAAGTCGACGAGATCGAGAAGGCCGCTTGTCCGACCTGCGGCAGCTGTTCGGGCATGTTCACCGCCAACTCGATGAACTGCCTGACCGAGGCGCTGGGCCTCTCGCTGCCAGGCAACGGATCGGTCCTCGCCACCCACGCCGACCGGCAGGGCCTGTTCGAGCGCGCCGGACGCCTCGTCGTGGCGCTATGCAAACGCTATTACGGCGAGGGCGACGAGAGCGTTTTGCCTCGCAACGTCGCCACTTTCGAAGCGTTCGAGAACGCCATGAGCCTCGACATTGCCATGGGCGGATCGACCAACACGGTGCTTCACCTCTTGGCCGCCGCGCACGAGGCTGGGGTCGACTTCACAATGGCCGATATCGACCGTCTCAGCCGCGCGGTGCCGTGCCTGTGCAAGGTGGCGCCGGCCAAAAGCGACGTCCACATGGAGGACGTCCACCGCGCCGGCGGCATCATGAGCATCCTTGGCGAGCTTGATCGGGCAGGGTTGTTGCACACGGCACTGCCGACCGTGCATTCGCCCACGATGGGCGATGCGCTGGCCGACTGGGACATTCGCCTCACCAACAACCCCAGCGTGCAGGAGTTCTACCGCGCTGCTCCTGGCGGGGTACCGACCCAGACCGCGTTCAGCCAGAATCGCCGGTGGGACGATCTCGACACCGACCGCCGCGGCGGCGTCATCAGGGCCAGGGAACACGCATTCAGCCAGGACGGCGGCCTCGCGGTGCTTTTCGGCAACCTCGCCGAGCACGGTTGCATCGTGAAGACCGCAGGGGTCGACGAAAGCATTCTCAAATTCAGCGGCCCCGCGAAGGTGTTCGAAAGCCAGGACGCCGCAGTAACCGCGATCCTGACCGACCAAGTGCAGGCGGGCGACGTGGTCGTGATCCGCTACGAAGGTCCGCGTGGCGGGCCGGGGATGCAGGAAATGCTCTATCCCACCAGCTACCTCAAGTCGAAGGGGCTTGGCGCAGCCTGCGCGCTGATTACGGACGGACGGTTCTCAGGTGGAACCAGCGGGCTCAGCATCGGCCATGTCAGCCCCGAGGCGGCGGAAGGCGGGGCAATCGCGCTTGTCGAAGATGGCGACCGGATCGAAATCGACATACCGAACAGGTCGATCGCACTCGCCGTGGACGATGCCGAACTGGCGCGCCGCCGCGAACTTCGCGAAGGTAACTGGGCACCCGCCGAGCCGCGTCCGCGCAAGGTTTCGCCCGCGCTCGAAGCCTACGCCGCGATGACGACCAGCGCCGCCCGCGGGGCCGTCCGCGACGTGAGCAGGCTCCGCCGCGGATGAGGGTCGTCGTCCTGGCTTTTTCGCTGGCGTTGACCGCTTGTTCGGGCGGCGAAGAGCAACCGCAAGCGGCGCCGGGCGCGAGCCGGATCGAGTGCGCGCTTGGCGAAGGTTCGGATTTCGGGCCTGATTGCCTCGTCGAGAAAGTCGCCGGCGAACAGGGGCCGGAATTCGTCGTTCGTCACCCCGGCGGCCAGTTTCGCCGGTTCCGCATCGCCGAAAACCGTTCCGGCATGGTCGCCATCGACGGGGCCGACGAAGCGGCGAACGAACTCGTCGGCGAACCCCCGGTGCTGCAGGTCACCGTGGGCACGGATCGCTATCGCTTCCCGGCCGATCTCGATGCGCGCCGCTGACCAGGTACTCACCGCGGCGGAGATGCGCGCGGCGGAAAACGCGCTGGTCATTACCGGAACGTCGGTCGTCGCCCTGATGGACCGCGCCGGGCATGGGGCTGCCGAATGGATCCGGCGCGTTGCGACCGGCCGATCGGTCACGGTGCTCTGCGGACCGGGCAACAACGGCGGCGACGGTTACGTCATTGCAAGGGTTCTGCGCGAAGCCGGCCTGACCGTGCGGGTGATCGCTCCGTCCGAACCGAAGACGGACGCTGCACGCGATGCTCGGAACGCCTGGAGCGGCGATGTCGCGCGCGGATATGACGGCGCACACGGCGGCGTATTCGTCGATTGCCTGTTCGGTTCCGGCCTGTCCCGCCCGCTGGACGCAAATCACGAAGTCCTGCTCGCTGGGCTCGTTGCGACGCACGATTTCGCGGTCGCGATCGATCTACCCAGCGGGATCGCGGCAGACGACGGAACGCTGCTGGGCGAAGTGCCCTCGTTCGACCTCACCCTCGCATTGGGTGCGTGGAAGCCCGCGCATTTCCGGATGCCTGCGCTCGGAAGGCTTGGCGAAACGCGCCTTGTCGACATCGGGATCGTATCGGTCGAGGGGGCGGCAAGGCTTGTGCCCCGTCCGCGGTTCACCCCGCCGGCCCGCGATGCGCACAAGTACATGCGCGGACTCGTTGGAATTGTCGCCGGGGCCATGCCGGGCGCGGCGATCCTGTCGGCCACTGCCGCAATGCGGGGCGGGGCGGGGTACGTGAAGCTCCTTTCGGCGCATTCGCACCCGGCCGCCCCCGCCGCCTTGGTGGTGGACGGCGGCGAACTCGACAGCGCGCTCGCCGATCGGCGCTGGTCAGCGCTGCTGATCGGGCCGGGGCTGGGGCGGGGCGAGGATGCGCGCAGGCGGCTTGGCGCCGCGCTCGGTGCCGGAATGCCCACCGTTCTCGATGCCGACGCGCTGCATCTTCTCGACGACGACTTGCTCGAAGGTGTCGACGCCGCGCGGCTGCTGCTCACCCCGCACGAAGGCGAACTGGCCAAGCTGTGCGAGACGCTCGGCATCGCTGCGGGGGACAAGGTCGCGCAGGCACGCGAACTGGCGGGACGGAGCGGGCTCACCGTACTCGCGAAAGGCCCCGATACCGTAATAGCGGCGCCTGACGAAAGGCTCGGTTACATGCCGCCGGCGCCCACATGGCTCGCGAGCGCGGGCACGGGCGATGTGCTGGCAGGACTTGCGGCAAGCCGGCTCGCAACCGGGTCTCGGCCGTTCGAGGCCGCCGGCGAAGCGGCCTGGCTGCACGCAGAGGCAGCCCGCGCGGCCGGGCCTAATTTCATTGCGGACGATCTTGTCGCCGCGTTGCCAGCGGCTTACGCGCACTTCCTGTGATCGAACCTGAGGAAATAGTTCGTACCGCCGCAAAAGGCGACGGTGTGACGGCGAGCGGCCGGCACGTCGCGCTGGCTGCGCCCGGTGACGTCGTTCTGCCGGATGGCTCGGTGCAGGCGGGGCCGCACCGCGCCATCCCGCCGTGCCGCCATTTCGGGCGATGCGGTGGATGCCTACTCCAGCATCTGGACGAGGTCGCCTTTGCCCGCTTCGTCGGCGACCGCGTGCTCTACGCGGCACAAGGGCAGGGTATCGAGCCTGCACACTTCACCGAGCCGCACCTGTCCCCGCCGCGAAGCCGACGCCGTGCGACGCTGCATGCACTGGCGGCGAGCGACAAGGTGGTGCTCGGCTTTCGCGAAGCGGGATCGCACAGGATCGTCGATCTGGCCGAATGCCATGTGCTGCGGCCCGAACTGTTCGCACTCGTCGCTCCGCTCCGACGCCTGCTCGCCACACAGCGCGGACGGTGGGCGGTCGATGTCGACCTCACGCTTGCAGACCAGGGCGTCGACTGCGGATTGAAGGGCTTCGCGATGGAGGGTCTGGAGGCGACCGAAGCGGCGCTCGCCTTCGCACAGGACCATCGCCTCGCGCGGCTGACGGTCGATCTCGGATACGGCCCGGAAGCGGTGTGGGAACCTGAGCCTGTCACAATCACGCTTGGCGGTATGCCCGTCGCGCTGCCGCCGGGCGCATTCCTGCAGGCGACCGACGACGGCGAAGCGGCGCTCATAAGCGCCGCGCGCGAGTGGTTGCCCGCCGGGGACGCACCGGTGGCCGACCTGTTTTCGGGCCTCGGTACGTTCGCGTTCGCACTCGACCGCCCGGTCGCGGCATACGAGGCGGCGCGCGATGCCCATCTCGCCTGCAGGGCGGCAGGTGCGCGGACGGGGGGCAGGGTCGCTGCCCACCACCGCGACCTGTTCCGCAGTCCGCTACAACCCGGTGAACTCAGCGCATTCGAAGCCGTCCTGCTCGATCCGCCACGGGCCGGCGCGCGAGAACAGGTCGCGCGGATCGCCGCCAGCGGTATCGCGCGCGTCGTCTACATCAGCTGCAATCCGGCAAGCTGGGCGAAAGATGCACGCGCGCTGGTGAATGCCGGTTTCCGGCTTGCTGAGTTGCGCCCGGTCGGACAGTTCCGCTGGTCGACGCACGTCGAGCTTGCCAGCCTGTTCGTGCGCGGTGCCGACTAGGCGCGGCGGAGCATTTCGAGGAGCTGCGTGTTGAGGAACTGGCGGGCGTGCGGCTCGATCCAGGCATGGCTCGCCCGGTCGCAACGGCGTACGCGATCGTCGCCGGCCTCCCAGCGCTCCTCGAAGACCTGCGCCGTACGGTCGGCCGAGGCGAGAAGAATCCGCACCGGCCCATCGAATGCCGCCAGCCCCTTCGCCATGTCGGCCGCCAGCGAACTGGGCGCCGAGCGGGGCTTGGCCGCCTGCATGAGCCCGCGGGCCAGTTTCCCGAGGTTCACGCCGCCAGTTACGAGGCGCATCACCTCGCGCGGATCCTTGAGTTTGTCGGCATAGCGCGCGCGTACCGCGGCCGGGGGCGGGGTGTCGGCTTCGTCTTCGATGGTCCACGGGTTCGACAAGACGAGCGCGTCGCAGCCAGCGCCTTCGCCCAGCATCAGCGCGCTCGCCGCGTCGCAATTGCCGAACCCGACCACCCGGTCGACTTGCGGCGCGATCGCTCGGAAGGCTGCGAGCGCCGCTTCGATGTCGCGCCGGCTCTTGCGAAAGCCGCGGTTTGTGCCGCCGCTGTCGCCCACGCCCCGGCGGTCGAAGCGGAAGACCGAGAAGCCGGCCTTGGCGATCCGTGCGGCGAGCGCCGCCTGTCCGGAAAAGGTACCGCCGCGAATCTCGTTGCCGCCGGTCACCAGGAGCAGACCGCCGGTGCCGGGCGCCGGGTCGAGCGTGCCGGCAAGCGTCGTACCGTCGCATTCGAAGGTAAGGTGGAGGCGGGTCACGGCGTGTCAGCCGCCATTTCGGGCAGAGCTGCCGCAATCAGCGCGGCGAGGGCATCGGCCTGTTTCGCGTCCTCGGCAGGTTCGGCCCGCAGCCACAGCGCACTTCCGCCGAGCGAGGCCTGTTCGATTTCCTCGAGCTCGCCAGCCGGTTCGGTCGTCTCGAGCGCGGCGAAGAGCGTCGGTCCGATGTGCCAACCGGCGAGCTCGATTCCTTCGCTTCGCCCGGTAGCCTGCAGGTCCTCGGTCCGCTCGGCGCGCCCCGCTTCCTTTGCCGCGATAGTCCGAGCGCGCATCATTCCCCGCAAGGTCAGCCGCCCGCCGGTCGGTGCCCAGGCCCACCCCGGGAGGCCTTCGGGTGCAAGCATGACGCCCGCCCGGACCGCCAGCACATGGGTCGCGCGGAAATGCTTCGCCGCAGCCTCTGCTGCTCCCCGCCACCCTTCCAGCGTCTGATGGAAAAGCGGTGCCTCGCTTTCGTTGCACCCGGGAAAGTCGGGCAGCACCGCGTCAATGCCGGAGGCATCGAGCCGGCGCATCGTTTCCACCGTCTGGCGACGCAGCTTGTTCGCTTCGTCGAACCAGGCCGGCAGGACGAGTACGCGGTGCGCGCGTCGCCGATCGAAGGCGAGCGCCATCTCCTCGCGCGGTCCGCCGGGGGCGGGGCACGGCCAGTCGAGAAGCTCGAACGGGGTCACGCGGTGGCGGCTTTGCCCTCGGCGAAGGAAAGCAGGCCGCCGAAGGTCTCCAGCATCTCGCCATCGACGTCGTCGTCGTCGATCACGATATCGAGCCGGTCTTCCATTTCGGTAAGCAGGCCCGCGACCGCCATGGAATCGAGTTCCGGCAGGTGGCCGAACAGCCCCGTGTCGGCATCGAATTCCGCCACGCGGCCGGCATCGAGACCGAGCACGTCGCACAGGATCGCGCGAAGTTTCGTGTCGATTTCGCCCCGGCTGGCTGCGAGATGATGGCCGTCGGTCACTTGGGCAGGTTCCCCCTATCGAAAGCGCGCTGCGCCTAGCGAGCCGACCGGCGGGGTGCAAGCGCGGTTAACTTGTGCCGGACCAAGGCGGGCCAGGCCTTCGGTTGCCGCGGGTCCAGCACATCGATGCGGTAGCGCGGGCGGTCCAATTCCATCCAGTCGCGTTTGTAAGGATCGTCGCCTGTGCCGAAATCGACGAGATCGACCCCGTCGCCGTCGATCACCCGTTCGAACATCGCCGCGCTCAGCGTGGTCCCGGCCGACAGGGGCTTGGCGCTTTCGCGGTGGGCCAGCTTGTGGATGTAGGCAGTGCCGTTCTCGACCGTCCAGAACTGGGCCGCGACCGCCGCGCCGTCGGGCGTGCGCGCGATCCCGAGCCTGATGCGACCCGCGGCGCCTTCCGCCGCGGCAAAGCGGCGCAGCAGGTCGGAATCGCCTTCTTGGGGCTTCCAGCTTTGCGCGTAGATCGCCTCGTAGTCCGACCACGCATCGGCGTCGTATCGATCGTGGATCGTCACGGCGACTTTCTTGGCCTTGCGTTTCAGCGTCGTGCGCATCGAACCGGGACGGCAGGCCCAATATTCGGCAAACGACCGGCCGGCGATGGGGAGCACGTGGTTGTGGTCGCACGGCCCGGTCACGACATGCCAACCGGCGGTGCGAAACGCGTCGGCGAGCCGCGTTGCAGTTCCGTCCTCGTCCGGAACCGGCCACATCGTGACCCGGTGCGTGCGCGCTCGCAGGGAGCGGGCGATCGCGGCAAGGAGGACCGGATTGTCGCCGCGCGGACGCCAGGTGAAGGCGTACCAGTTGCGCAAGGGTTCGATGCGTCCGTTGGCGGCGGTCAGCATCAGCTGCACGTCGCCTGCCTGCGCGATGACCGGTACCTGTCCGGCATCGGCGAGCAGCGCAAACCATTCGGCGCGGTCGAACGGCCCGCCTGCCGTGGCGCCGGTGGGCGCTGCGACTTGCAAGACGTTAACCGTGTCGTGATAGCTGACCGCGCCCAACGCGAATGAATCCTTCCGGAGTAACCATGCCGTCCACGCTCGACCCCCGGCCCCGGCCGCTCGATCACCTTGCCGAACGGGGCAAGGCCGGGGCGCCGGCGCTGGTGCTGCGCGGCGGCACGCTTAACCACGAGGACTTAAGAACCCGTGTCGGCAAGCTGGCGGCATGGCTGACTGACCGCGCTGACAAGGGCGATCGCATCGCGAGCTGGGCAGCCAAGGGCGAGGCGACATGTCTGCTTCCGCTTGCCTGCGCCCGCGCGGGATTGGTGCACGTGCCGGTGAACCCGCTACTCAAGCGAATGCAGGTCGCCCACATTATGACCGACAGTGGCGCGGTGCTGCTGGTGGCGAACCGTGCGCGGTTGGGGAGCCTCGCGGATGGCGACCTCCCGCCCGGATGCGCGTGCGTGGCCGAGGAGGACCTGTGGGCGCAGGTCGAGCAATGCGATCCGCTCGGCCCGTCCGACCACGATCCCGGCGATCTGGCCGCCATACTTTATACAAGCGGCTCGACCGGGCAGCCCAAGGGCGTGATGCTGAGCCATGGGAACATGTGGCTCGGCGCTGTCAGCGTGGCGCATTACCTCGATCTCGCGAGCGACGACGTCACGCTCGGCGTGCTGCCGCTGAGCTTCGACTACGGACAGAACCAGTTGCTGAGTACCTGGTATGCCGGCGGGTGCGTGGTGCCGCTCGACTACCTTATGCCAAAGGACGTGGTAAAGGCCTGCAGCCGGCACGGCGTGACGACGCTCGCCGCGGTGCCGCCGCTGTGGGTCCAGTTGGTCGAGATCGACTGGCCCGAGGACGCGGCGCGCAGGATGCGGCGGCTTACCAACAGCGGCGGTGCGCTCACCGAAGGGCTCGTGCGCTCGCTCCGCCAACTGTTTCCGAAGGCGCGCCTATTCCCGATGTACGGCCTGACCGAGGCGTTTCGTTCGACCTACCTCGACCCGGCGCTGGTCGACAGCCATCCGACCTCGATGGGCAAGGCAATCCCCTTCGCCGAGATCCTCGTGATCGACGACGACGGCAATGTCGCCGCCGACGATGCCGAGGGCGAACTGGTCCACGCCGGGCCGCTTGTGGCGCAAGGGTACTGGCAGGATGCGGAGCGGACCGCTGAACGCTTCCGGCCTGCGCCGCGCGCCTCGCAATACGGGGGCACGGCCGTGTGGTCGGGCGACCGTGTGCGCCGGGCGGCGGACGGTCTGCTCTATTTCGTCGGCCGGCGCGACGCGATGATCAAGAGCGCCGGGAACCGGATCAGCCCGCAGGAGGTCGAGGACGCCGCCGTCGCCACCGGCCTCGTAGCCGAAGCGGTGGCGGTCGGCCTCCCCGACGAGCGACTCGGCCACGCCGTCAGCCTCGCGGTGCGTCCGTTGGCAGGGTTCGACCTGGAAACCTTTCGCAAGGCGCTGGCCGCGGCGCTTCCCAATTTCATGCTGCCGCGCACCGTGCGCGCTTACGCCGAACTGCCGCGCAACCCGAACGGCAAGCTGGACAGGAACGCCTTGGCAGCCGAGATGGCGGCATGAAACCGCTCGGCCCAATCCCCGCCGGATACGAGCCTAAGGACGGCGAGCTTGCCATCGGCGGACGTACTGCGCGCGAGCTTGTGGCCGAAGCCGGCGGCACCCCGGTCTTCGTATATTCGCGCAGCCATCTCGACCGCCGCGTCGCCGAACTGCGCGCCGCGATGCCCGCCCGCCTCGCGATCCACTATGCGGTGAAGGCCAATCCCTGGCGGCCGGTGCTGCAGCACATGGCCCCCCTGGTCGAGGGGTTCGACATCGCGTCGGGCGGGGAACTGGCGATGGTTGTCGAGGCGGGCATCGACCCAGAGCTCGTCAGCTTTGCCGGGCCCGGCAAACGCGATGCGGAACTGGAAGCCGCAATCGCCGCCGGCGCGACACTCAACAGCGAAAGCGAGGGCGAAGTCCGCCGCGCGCTCGCCATCGGTGGCCGGATCGGCAGGCCGCCCCGCATCGCGATCAGGGTCAATCCCGACTTCGAATTGCGCGGGTCGGGAATGAAGATGGGCGGCGGCGCCAAGCCGTTCGGCATCGATGCCGCGCATGTGCCCGCCATCGCCCGCGAACTGATCGTCGCCGGAGCCGAATGGCGCGGGCTTCATATCTACACGGGTAGCCAGGCCCTCGATGCAGAGGCCATTGCCGAGACGCAGGGCAACGTGCTCGACCTAGCCGACAGGCTGGCGCGCGAAGTCGACCACGGGCCGCTGCCGAAGCTGAACATGGGGGGCGGCTTCGGCATTCCCTACTTTGCGGGCGACGATCCGGTCGATCTGGCGCTGGTAGGTGAAAAGCTGGCGGAACGCTTCGCCGCATTGCCGGGCACGCTTGCGGATACCGACCTGTGCATCGAGCTTGGCCGCTATCTCGTTGGCGAGGCCGGTGTTTACCTGTGCGAGATCGTGGACCGCAAGGAAAGCCACGGCGAGACCTACCTCGTCACGGATGGCGGGCTGCATCACCAACTCGCCGCGTCGGGCAATTTCGGGACCGTAGTGCGCCGCAATTACCCGGTCGCCATCGCGACCCGGTTCGGTGCCGAAGCTGACGACGAGGCTAACGTCGTGGGCTGCCTGTGCACCCCGCTCGACCGGCTCGCGGACAAGGCACGCCTGCCGCGCGCCGAAGTCGGCGATCTCGTCGCGGTTTTCTGCGCCGGCGCCTACGGAGCGACCGCGAGCCCGGCGATGTTCCTCGGCCAAGGACCCGCGCGTCAACTTCTGGTTTAAGGGTTTCCCGGCTGCCTGTCCCGCTTCGGGACCGCCCCGGTAAACGCTCTCGTCCCTAACAGTATGTTCACCAATTTCCGCGAGATAGCGGCCCCATACACGCGCCCACCGGTGCGCCGGGTCGCTCCCGGCGGATGCTCCGGCGGGGTCGCCCATACCGCGAGGATGCATCCATGTTGCGCACACTGCTAACCCGATCCTTTGCCGGCCTGGCGCTTGCAGCAATGGCGCTGACCGGCTGCGCGTCGACCGGCGGGGGAAGCGAACTGCCTCCCGCGTCGTTCGTGTCGATGCAGGAAGGGCCCGGCGAAGCCTACATCATCGGTCCCCTCGACGAGCTGACGATCAATGTCTGGCGCAATCCCGAGCTCAGTGCTGAGAAAATCCAGGTCCGCCCCGATGGCCGTATCACGACCCCGCTGGTCAACGACATGCCCGCGGTCGGCAAGACGCCCAAGATGCTGTCGGAGGACATCCGCCTCCAGCTCTCGCAATACATCGAGGAACCGCTGGTCAGCGTGATCGTGACCAACTTCGCGGGCACCTTCAGCCAGCAGGTCCGCATCATCGGCGCGACCGAGAAGCCGGCGAGCATTCCCTACCGCGCGAACATGACGGTGCTCGACGCCATGATCGCAGTCGGCGGCCTCAGCGAATTCGCCGCCGGCAACCGCGCCAAACTGATCCGGTTCGACAAGCAGTCCGGCCGGCAGAGGGAATACGCCCTACGGCTCGGCGACCTGCTGAAGAAGGGCGAGAGCCGCGCCAACGTCATGCTGCAGCCCGGCGACGTGATCATCATCCCCGAAAGCATGTTCTGAAGGTCACGCGAGAGATGAACGAAGTCTTCGAGGAATTGCGCGCCGCCGCGTGGTCCGCCTGGGCCAAGCGGTGGATGGTGCTGGGCGTCGCCTGGGCTATCGCGCTGCTGGGCTGGATCGCGATCGCGTTCATTCCCAACACCTATGAATCGAAGGCCCGCATCTACGTCCAGTTCGACGACGTCCTCAGCGACCAGTTGAAGATCGCCAACGGCGGAAAGGACGAGATCGAGCGCGTGAAGAAGACGCTCGCGGGTGCGGTGAACCTCGAAAAGGTCGTCCGCGCCACAGACCTCGGCCGGGGCATCGCCAGCCAGCGCGAGATGGACCGCGCGGTGCAGAACCTCGCCGAAGACGTGAAGGTCGAAAGCGTCGAGGACAGCATTTTCACGATCACCGCCACGATCGGCAAGCGCGAACTCAGCGATGCCGAGAATGCGAAACTGTCGCAGGCCGTCGTCCAGAAACTGATCGACATCTTCCGGGAGGAAAACATCGCGGGCAATCGCGGCGAGGTGGCCGACACGGTCGTGTTCCTCGACCAGCAGCTCGAACAGCGCAAGGCGGAGCTCGAGGCGGCAGAGGGCAAGCTGTCCGCTTTCGAAGCGCAGCATCCCGAACTGGTCGGCGGTGCCGGCGCCATCTCGGGCCGGCTGGCCAGCTCGCGCCAGGAATTGCGCGGGGTGGATGCCGATCTTGCCGCGGCGCAGAGCGCGCTCGCGGCGATCAACGGCCAGCTCGCCGGTACGCCGCGCATGCTGGCGGGCGCCGGTGGCGGCAGCGATTCGACCGCGATGGGCCAGGCCCAGGCTCAGCTCGCCGGGATGCAGGCCCGCGGCCTTACCGACAGCCACCCGGACGTGATCGCGCTGAAACGCCAGATCGCGCTTCTCGCGCGCAGCGGCGGGGGCGGGGCTTCGGCCGGTACGCCGAACCCGGCCTATTCCTCCCTCGTCGCGATCAAGGCAGAGCGCGAGGCGAACGTCTCCGCGCTTATCGCCCGCAAGGCGGCGCTGCAGTCCGACGTCAGTGCTTCGATGGGCGATCAGGCGAGCGAACCTGCGGTCGCCGCCGAGGCGAACCGCATCAGCCGCGACTACGACGTGCTCAAGAAAAAGTACGACGAGCTCCTCCAGAACCGAGAGGAAATGCGCCTGCGCGGCCAGGTCGAAAGCGAGCGCTCCAGCTTCAAGTTCGACGTCGTCGATCCGCCGACCGCTCCCCGTCAGCCTGCTTCGCCCAATCGGCCGCTGCTGTTGTTCGGCGTGCTGTTCGCCGCACTGGCTGCGGGAATCGGCTCGACATTCGCGCTGAGCCGGCTGCGTTCCACTTTCGCCACCGCGAACGGTCTTGAGCGCGCGCTCGATCTGCCGGTGCTCGGGACCATTTCCGAGACGCTGAACGACGGAGCCCGCGCGCTGCGAGCGAAACGGATGAAGATGTTCTACGCCGGCACCGGTGCGTTGGGAGGGCTCTTCGTGGTCCTGCTGGGCATCGAGTTCGTCCAGCGCGGCATGGTGGCGTGAGGGAACCGGACCGATGACCGAACACAGCAAGATTCCGCTTCCGGGCGAACCCGGCAGCGAACCGGCGCCGAAGACGACCGTGGAAAGCTCGCTGCTCGAACGGGCGAGCGGTGCGTTCGGGTTCGACCCCTTCCGTGCCGCGCCGATGCCCGCCACACTCGAAGAGCCCGTGATGAAGCGCGCCCGGCCGGTCCGCCGTGCCGAAACCAGGGATCAGGCGGCAGCCGTTGCCTCTGCAGAACCGGCGTTCATGCCTTCCGCCGAACCGATTGCCGAACGAGTGGCCGAAAAGGCGCCCGAACCGGCCCTGCCAGTTTCCGCGGCGCCGCGCATGGTAGTCCAGACCGATCCGATCGAACCGGCGGTCCGGTTCGCCGGAAAGCGACACGCACTCGATCGCGCGCGCTTGCGCGAACGCGGCATCGCCGTGCCAGAAGACGGCGCGACCGCGCTCCTCGAGGAGTTCCGCATCGTGAAGCGGCAGGTGCTTGCCGCCGCTCATGGCGATCCTGCCGCTCGCCGAGTCCTCGTTACCTCGCCCCATTCCGGCGAGGGCAAGACCTTCTGCGCGACCAACCTCGCGATCGCGATGGCCGGCGAAAAGGACGGCGAGGTCGTGCTGATCGATGCCGACTTCCACAAGCCGTCGATCCTCGCCACGCTGGGGCTCCCCCGCGCGCCCGGCCTGATGGACGCACTCGCCGATCCCTCGCTACGGGTGGAGGACCTCGTCCTCGCCACGGACATTCCCGGCCTTTTCGTGCTGCCCGCGGGCGGCCGCGACGGACCCGACGGCGAATGGCTGGCGAGCGCGCGGACCGCGGAGATATTCGATCGCCTGACCCGCGGGGCACCCGGACGCATGCTCGTGTTCGACAGCCCTCCGGCGCTCGCCGCGTCGCCCGCGGCGGATCTGGCGCGGCACGTCGGCCAGACCATCCTCGTCTGCCGCGCGGACCAGACCGGCCGTAGCGCGCTGGAGGATGCAGTCGGGCTTCTCGGCGCGTGCACCGACATCAAGCTGCTGCTCAACGCGGCGCACTTCAGCCCGAGCGGCCGCAAGTTCGGCACCTATTACGGGCACGAGGGATAGAGCCATGAAGCGTTATCACCTCTTCATCGCCGGCGCCGTTGCCGTCGTCGCTGTGCCGGCCCATGCCCAGGACCGGGGCGACAGCCGCAAGGTCGTCCGCATCGACCCCTACATCGAGGCGAACCAAGTCGTCGCGGTCGAGCTGTCGCCCGGCAGCGACACCGTCACCTACACCCAGGTCGCGACCGGAGTGGACGTGAGCGTACAGGGCCGCAACAACGGCGGTTCGGCCTCCATCCGCTACGAACG
Source organism: Tsuneonella amylolytica (assembly GCF_003626915.1). Classification (NCBI taxonomy): domain Bacteria; kingdom Pseudomonadati; phylum Pseudomonadota; class Alphaproteobacteria; order Sphingomonadales; family Erythrobacteraceae; genus Tsuneonella; species Tsuneonella amylolytica. The sequence continues at coordinate 121,557 of NZ_CP032570.1, read as the reverse complement.
CAACTTCGGCTACGACAGCTCGGTTGCCGACACCGCGACGCTGTCCGGTCTCGCGCGCGGGTATGCCAGCGTGGTTCCGAACGCGGTGCAGGTGGAGGGCGGGGCGCTCGCCTCGCGCACGCGCATCACGGACAACGGCTCGGCCAGTTCGGGCACCAGCAGCCTGCAGGGCGGGCCGAACGAAAGCCGGATCTATTCCGCCTACGCCGGCCCCACCGTGCACACCAGCGCGGGCGACGCCGAAATCAACGCCAACTACCGCATCGGCTACACCCGGGTGGAAGCGCCCGACGCGGTCGTCACTGCGCCCGGTGCCGCGCCGGTTGACGTGTTCGACGACAGCGTGGTCCAGAGCGCGGGCGTCCACGTCGGCCTTCGGCCCGGTACCGCGCTGCCGGTCGGCGTGGGAGTAGGCGGCGGGTTCTACCAGGAGGACATCGGCAACCTCGACCAGCGGGTGCGCGACCTCAATGTCCGCGCCGACGTCACCGTACCGCTCGGCCCGAACCTCGCGGCGGTGGGCGGGGTCGGCTACGAAGACGTCGAGGTATCCGCGCGCGACGCGGTGCGCGATGCCGCGGGCGTGCCCCTGGTGGGCGCGGACGGACGGCTCGTCACCGACAAGTCGTCCCCCCGCCGGCTCGCCTACGACACATCGGGCATCATCTGGGACGTGGGCGTCGTGTGGCGTCCTTCGTCCCGCACTGCAGCCGAGGCGCACATCGGAAGGCGCTACGATTCGACTACTTATTACGGCAGCTTCGCGTGGGCACCCGACAGCCGCAGTTCGGTGAACCTCGCCGTCTACGACGCGGTGCAGGGCTTCGGCGGCACGCTCAACAATGCGCTCCGCAACCTGCCGACCGAATTCGCCGCGATCCGCAATCCGGTGACGGGCCAGATCGACGGCTGCGTCGCGAGCACGCAAGGCGGCAACTGCCTCAACGGCGCGTTCGGCTCGGTCCGCTCCGCCGTCTTCCGCAGCCGCGGCGTCGCGGCCAGCTACAATGCGACCAACGGGCGCCTCTCCAGCGGGATTGGCGTCGGCTACGACCGCCGCACCTTCATCGCCGCGCCGGGTACCGCGCTCGCCGCCGCGAACGGCGTCGTCGATCAGAGCTACTGGCTCGCGACCTACGTGTCCGGCCAATTCGGCCCGCGCGACTCGTGGAGCCTCAACGGGCGCGCCCAGCGCTTCCTCAGCGGCTTTGCGGGGAGCGGGGATGCCACCGTCCTCGGCGCGTCGGCGGCCTACCGCCGATACCTTCTCGACGGGCTGTCGGCCAACGCCGCGCTCAACCTCGACAGCCTCGATAGCGATGTCGCAGGCCAGGACCTCACCACCGCGGCCGCGCTGCTCGGCCTGCGCTACGACTTCTGACGACCAGGAAGACAAGACGATGTTCGACGATTTCTACGGTCTCTCCGGGCGCCCCTTCCAGCTTACCCCCGACCCAAATTTCTGGTTCGAGAGCAACACGCACCGAAAGGCGCTCAGCTACCTCGGCTACGGGCTCGCGCAGGGGGAAGGCTTCATCGTCATCACCGGCGAGGTGGGGGCGGGCAAGTCCACGCTCGTTGCGCACCTGATGCGCAAGATCGACCCGGCGCAGCTTACCGTCGGCCAGATCGTGACCAGCAACCTCGATGGCGAGGAAATGGTGATGATCGCCGCGCAGGCGTTCGGCATCGAAGTGGAACCCGGCGACAAGGCCGCGGCCCTCGGTGCGATCGAAGGGTTCCTCCACGAGGAAGCCCGGTCGGGCCGCCGCTGCCTGCTGGTAGTCGACGAATCGCAGAACCTCAGCGTCGAGGCGCTGGAGGAACTGCGGATGCTGTCGAACTTCCAGCTAGGCTCCCACCCGCTGCTCCAGACCCTGCTGCTCGGGCAGCCCGAGTTCAAGCAGGTGCTCGCCGAGCACGCCTCGCTCGAACAGCTGCGGCAGCGCGTGATCGCCGCCCATCACCTCGATGCGATGGAGCGCGACGAGATCGAGCCCTACGTCGTCCATCGCCTCCAATGCGTGGGCTGGGTCGGCAACCCGGCGTTCGACCAGCGCGTCTTCACCGACCTGCACGAGGCGACCGGCGGCATCCCGCGCCGCATCAACCAGGTGATGAGCCGGCTGATGCTGCTGGGCGCGGTCGAACAGCGCACGCGCATCGATTCGGCCATGCTCGCCTCGGTCCGCAAGGAAATGGAGGGCGACGCCGCGTTCCCGATGGCCGCGCCCAAGCCGCTGCCCCGGATCGAGGCCGCGCCCGCGTCCGGGCCGATCAAGCACGCCTTCGCGCCGCCGTCGCCGCCGCGCGCGAAGGTCGAGGCGCTGCTGGAGGAACGCGACGCGCAGATCGCCTCGCTCCAGCAGGCGATCGACGACCTCGCCGCCAGCGCGGGCGAGGATCCGTCGCCCGAACTCGCGGAGCGCCTCGCGACGCTGGAAGGCCGCATCGCCGAACAGGAAGACGCGGTCCGCCACGTCCTCACGATGCTGATCGAGTGGTTCGAGGCGGACGCACCGCGCGTGGCGGCCTGAGACCTGCCGCGTGGAAATGTCCCCCATTCCCGCCGGCCCCCGCGGCCGCGTCGTCAACGGATTGTCGGTCGATGTCGAGGACTGGTTCCAGGTCGGTGCATTCGAGACCGTGATCGGCCGAGACGCGTGGAACGATCTCCCGCTTCGCGTGGAAGACAACGTCTCCCGCATCCTCGACCTGTTTGCCGGGGCGGAGGTGCTTGCGACGTTCTTCACCCTGGGCTGGGTCGCCCGGCGCCATCCCGCAATGATCCGCCGGATCGCCGATGCCGGGCATGAAATCGCCAGCCACGGATGGGACCATGCGCGCGTCCATACGCTGGACCGGGCGAGCTTCGCCGCGGACATAGACCGCGCGCGCCGTGTGCTGGAAGATGCCTCCGGCCAGATGGTCACCGGCTACCGCGCACCCAGCTTCTCGATCGACGCGCGTACCCCGTGGGCGCACGAGGAGCTCGCCGCGCAAGGTTATCTCTACAGCTCGTCGGTCGCGCCGATCGCGCACGATCACTACGGATGGGCCGAAGCCCCGCGCTTCGCCTTCCTTCCCGTCGCGAACAGTCCACTGGTCGAAATCCCGGTGACCACCGCCATACTGGGCGGACGGCGCGTGGCGGCGGGCGGGGGCGGGTTCTTTCGCGTTCTGCCCTACGCCTTCAGCCGCTGGGCGATCCGGCAGGTCAACCGGCGCGAAGGCCGCCCGGCGGTGTTCTATTTCCACCCGTGGGAAGTCGATCCCGGCCAGCCTCGCGTGCCCGATGCACCCTTGCGCTCGAAGCTGCGGCACTACACCCGGCTCGAAGCGATGGCGGGCAAGCTCGCCGCTCTGGTCCGCGAGTTCGAATGGGGCCGGATGGACGCCATCGCCATGCGCGAGGCGGCACTGCTGACGGAGCGCGCGGCGTGAACGCCCCCTTCGCCCACACGGCCGAGCGCATTGCGCTCGCCGACTTGCGCGATCCGGGCGAAGTAGCGCGGATCGAAGGCTTCGTCCGCGAAACGAACGGCACCCCGTTCCACCGGCCCGCCTGGCTGCACGCCGTCGAGACGGGGACCGGCCAGCGGGCACTCGGCCTGGTGGCGGAGCGGGACGGCACGCTGGCAGGCTGGCTCCCGCTTACCGAAGTCCACTCGCCCCTGTTCCCTCGCGCGCTCGTTTCCAGCGGCTTTGCGGTCGGCGGCGGGCCGCTTGCCGACAGCGCGTCGATCGCCCGTGATCTGTGCCGCGCGGCAAGCGAACTGGCTGCGCGGCGCGCGTGCGCCTCGGTCGAACTGCGCGGCGGCATTGCGCCGGCCGATTGGGCCGTGCGGACCGACAGTCACGCCGGGTTCTCCGGTCCGCTCGCACCCGACGACGAGGCCCAGCTTCTCGCCATTCCGCGCAAGCAGAGGGCCGAAGTCCGCAAGGGACTGGACCGCGATTTCGCCATCAGCGTCGGCACCTCGGATGAAGACCGCCGCGCGCACTATGCGGTCTATGCGGCCAGCGTGCGCAACCTGGGCACTCCGGTCTTTCCGCGCGCACTCTTCGACGCTGTGCTGGACGCGTTCGACGCCGACATCCTGACCCTCAGTCTCGGCGGGGCGCCGGTCGCGAGCGTGCTTACGCTCTACCACGGCAGCGCTGCCATGCCCTATTGGGGCGGGGGCACCCATGCTGCCCGTGCGACCCGCGCCAACGAGCGCATGTATTACGAACTCATGGGCCATGCCCGGCGGCGCGGGTGCGATACCTTCGATTTCGGTCGCTCGAAGATCGGCAGCGGTGCGTTCGCATATAAAAAAAACTGGGGCTTCGCGCCCCAGCCGTTGGCCTACGCGACCTGGACCGCGCCGGGTCACGCGGCACGCGACGTCGATCCCACGAGCGAAGCTTATTCGGCCAAGATCGCGTTGTGGAAACGGCTGCCGCTGGCGGTCGCCAACCGGCTCGGCCCGCCGATCGCCCGCGGCCTCGCCTGATGGGCGAGACGCTGTTCATCGCGCATCGAATCCCGTTCCCGCCCGACCGCGGCGACAAGATCCGCTCGCACCACCTGCTGAAATGGCTTGCCGCCCGCGGGACGGTCCACGTCGCTACGCTGGGCGAGACCGCTGCCGACTTCTCCGCCGAACCCGACCTCGCGCGCGTGGCGACGAGCCACCGCCTCGCCCGCCGGCCCCTGAGCCTGCCGCTCGCCGGGATGCGGGCAATCGCGGGCGGGAAGCCCGTCAGCCTGACGGCGTTCGACAATCCGGATTTACGCGAATGGGTCGCGCACACGGTAGCGACGCGGCCGATCGACACGATCTTCGTCTTCTCGGGACAGATGGGCCAGTATGCACCCCCCGACTTTGCCGGGCGGGTGATCGTCGACCTGTGCGACGTCGATTCGGCGAAGTTCGAAGCCTACGCCCTCCAGCGCAAGGGGCCGGCGGCGGTCCTATACGCCCGCGAGGCTCGCCTCCTCGCGGCGGAAGAGCGCCGGCTCGCCGCCCGCGCCGACGCGACCATCCTCATTACCGAGGCCGAAGCGGACCTGTTTCGCAGCCGGATCGGGGCATCGCCCGCCCATGTGACGGCGGTGGGCAACGGGATCGACACCGCAGTCTTCGACCCGGCGAAAGTTTCACTGCATCCGGACCTCGCCACCGAGGCAGGCCCGCACTTCGTTTTCACCGGGCAGATGGATTATCCGCCCAATGTCGAGGCTGTTGTCCGCGCAAGCAGGCGATTGATGCCGGCGATCCGGAGTGTACACCCCGACGCCTGCTTTCACGTCGTCGGACGCGCTCCGGATGCGTGTGTGCTGGCGTTGGACGGCGTGGAGGGTACGCGCGTTTGGGGAGAAGTGCCTGACGTGCGCCCGTTTGTCGCAGCCGCCGACATCGTCCTGGCTCCGCTCGCGATCGCGCGCGGCGTGCAGAACAAGGTGCTGGAGGCGATGGCAATGGCGCGGCCGGTCGTGCTTTCGGATGAAGCGGCGACCGGCATCGACGCGGTCGACGGCGAACACTACGCGGTCGGTAGGGACGACGAAGCGCTCGTAGCCCGTATCCTTGCGCTTCTCGCCGATCCGGACCGGGCCCGCGCGATGGGCGCCGCCGCCCGCCGCTTCGTGATCGAACGCAAGGGCTGGGACGCGGCACTCGCGCCGCTCGCGGTGTTGCTCGGAGAAAGGGCGGCCGCGCGCGATGCCGCCTGATCTCGTCATTCCGGCAGCGCGCTCGCCATCGGCAACCGCGTGGCCGGCAGCGTTGTCGCGTCTGGCGATCGCTTGGGCCGCGCTGTTTGCGCTGACCTTCGCCGAATGGCGGGAAATGGCGCACCAGTGGTGGGACATCGATACCTACAACCACGTGCTTCTGGTGCCCGCGATAATCGCGTGGCTGGTCTGGTTGCGGCGAGACGATCTGGCGAGACTCTCTCCTCAGCCGTGGCTTCCCGGCCTCGGATGGCTCGGGGCGGGGCTGGCCCTGTGGACTGCGGGGCGGGCACTCGATATCAACCTGGTGGCGCAGGCGGGCACGGTCATGGCGTTCCAGGGCGCGACACTTGCGACCCTCGGCCTGCGGGTTGCGCTCGTCGCAGCCTTTCCGCTCGCCTATGCGGCTTTCCTCGTTCCCTTCGGCGACGAGCTCATTCCCGTGCTGCAGCAGATGACCGCGCGCATGACGATCGCGCTCACGCATCTTTCGGGCGTCCCCGCCCAGATCGACGGCCTGTTTATCGATACCCCGGCGGGCAAGTTCGTGGTGGCCGAGGAATGTTCGGGCGTGAAGTTCCTCATCGCGATGGTCGCATTGACCGTGCTGCTGGCCTACACCGGCTTTCGCAGCTGGCGCCGCCGGCTTGCGCTGGTGGTAGGGGCGGCGATCGTGTCGATCGTCGCGAACGGCCTGCGCGCATGGGGCACGATCTTCGTCGCCCAATACGTCGGAATCGAGCGGGCGAGCGGGTTCGATCATATCGTCTATGGATGGGTGTTCTTCGCGGTGGTGATCGCCACCGTGCTTGGTGTCGCATGGCGCTTCGTCGAGCGCGAACCGGCAGAGGCCGGCCTGTCGGCGGCGGAGGCGGACGCGCACCCGCTGCTGCGCTTTGCCGGACCCTACGTTGCCGCAGGCGTGATGCTGGGCGGCATCGTCGCCGTCGCAATCGCCTTTGCCGTTCTGGCGGCGGTAGTCTAGGCGCCGCGCCATGTGCGGGATTGCCGGCCTCTTCCATTGCGGCACGCCCAAGCCGGTCGATCCGGCGCGGGTGAAGGCGATGTGCGATGCCATGTCGCATCGCGGGCCCGACGGAGAAGGGGTGTGGACCGGCCCCGGCGTCGGGCTCGGCCACCGGCGGCTCTCGATCATCGACCTCGCTGGCTCACCGCAACCGATGGCAAGCGCCGACGGGCGCGCGATGCTCGTTTTCAACGGCGAGATCTACAACTACCGCGAATTGCGCTCCGAGTTGCAGGCGGCGGGGGCGCGGTTCCGGACCGACGGCGACAGCGAGACGATCCTTGCCGCGTGGCAGAAGTGGGGGCCCGGCTGCCTCAGTCGCCTCCACGGAATGTTCGCATTCGCGATCTACGACGCGGATCGGCGCGAGCTGTTCCTCGCGCGCGACCGGCTCGGGGTGAAGCCGCTGTACATGGCGCAGCTCAGCGACGGCAGCCTGGCGTTCGCATCGGAACTGAAGGGCCTGCTCGCCCACCCGCTGCTGCGCCGCGAGGTCGATCCGCTCGCGATCGAGGATTACCTCGCTTGGGGCTACGTACCCGATCACCGCTCGATCCTGCGGGGCGTCGAGAAACTGCCCGCTGGCCACTACCGCTTGTTGCGGCACGACGCGCCGCCGGCAAAGGCGGTGCGCTGGTGGGACGTGAGCTTCGCGGAGCGCCGGCGCGAGAAGGCTGCGGACCTCGAAGCCGAGCTGCTCTTCCGGCTGCGGGAAGCCGTTGCCAGCAGGATGGCTGCCGACGTGCCGCTGGGCGCGTTCCTGTCCGGCGGGGTGGACAGCTCCAGCGTGGTCGCGCTGATGGCCGAAGCGAGCCGCGATCCTGTCCGCACGTGCTCCATCGGTTTCGACGATGCAGCCCTCGACGAGACGAATTACGCACGCGAAATTGCGCAGAAATTCGGCACCGATCACCGCGAGCGTGTGGTTTCGGCAGGCGATTTCACCGAGATCGATCGGCTCGCGGCGATGTTCGACGAACCCTTCGCCGACGCGTCTGCTCTGCCGACCTGGCGTGTCTGCCAGCTCGCGCGCGAGACCGTTACCGTCGCGCTTTCGGGCGACGGGGCGGACGAGGCATTCGCCGGATACCGCCGCCATCGTTTCCACGCCGCCGAGGAACGTGCGCGCGGCATCCTGCCTGCAGGACTGCGCGGACCGGTCTTCGGAACGCTCGGGGCCATCTGGCCGAAAGCCGACTGGGCCCCGCGGCCCTTGCGCGCCAAGACGACTTTCCAGTCGCTCACCGCGAGCGGAGAGGCGGGTTACGCCCGGGCGCTGGCAGTCGTCGCCCCCGAATTGCGGGGGGGCCTGTACTCCCCGGCAATGACGCGGGAGCTGGGCGAATATCGCGCCGAGGCGCCCTTTATCGAGCTGATGGCGAACGCGCCGGGCCGCTCGGGTCTGGACCGCGCGCAGTATGCCGACCTCGCCTTCTGGCTGCCCGGCGACATCCTAACCAAGGTCGACCGCACCAGCATGGCCGTCAGCCTCGAGGCGCGCGAGCCTTTGCTCGATCACCGGCTGATCGAGTTCGCCGCGACCTTGCCGGAAGGGATGCGGATCAGGGGCGGGCAGGGCAAGTGGTTGCTCAAGCACGCGATGGAGCGGCACCTGCCCCGCGACGTGCTCTATCGGCCCAAGCAGGGCTTCGTGACCCCCATTGCCGCATGGCTGCGCGGCCCTCTTGCCGGAGAGGCCCGGGCGATCGCGCGCGGCGCTTCGCTCGGGCGCACGGGTTGGTTCGACGCGGATCGCGTCGCCGCGCTGGCCGAAGCGCACATCTCGGGGCGCTCCGACCATTCGCGGCTACTCTGGCAGCTGTTGATGCTCGACAAGTCGCTGGCGCGGCTCGGCGTCGCCTAGCGGGAATCGACGAGGACGAGCTCGGCGTCCTCGATGGCTTCGACCTCGATGGCGCTTTCGCCGGTGATCGCCACGCCGTCACGCGCACCGGCCTCATGCCCGTTGACCCGGAAGCGGCCGTCCACCGCGACCAGGTACTGGTGGCGAGCCGGGTCGGCGTCAAAGTGTACCGTTTCGCCCGCCTTCAGTGTTGTCGCCAGTACCTTCGCATCGGCGCGGATCGGCAACGCATCGTCCGCATCGGGGGTACCGCTGGCAAGGACCGTCCAGTCGCCCGAGCGATCGCCGCGGGGAAACTCGCGCGTGCCCCAACTCGGCTTCTCGCCGGCACGGTCGGGCATGATCCACAGCTGGAACAGGTCGGTCTTCTCGTCCTCGAGGTTGAACTCGGCATGGGTGATGCCCGTCCCGGCGCTCATCACCTGTACGTCGCCCGCGACCGTCCGGCCCTTGTTGCCGAGCGAATCCTGGTGACTGATCGCGCCCGAATGGACGAAGGTTACGATTTCCATGTCGCGGTGGGGGTGGGGCGGGAAACCGCTCTTCGCATCGATCCGATCATCGTTCCACACGCGAAGCGCGCCCCAGCCCATGCGGGCCGGATCGTGGTAGTCGGAGAAGCTGAAGTGATAGCGGGTGTCGAGCCAGCCATGGTTGCGATGCGCCAGACTGTCGCGCGGACGGATGTCGATCATGGTACGGTACCTACCTCGGCGGGATGTTGACGCCGGAAGGGGTCCGATGTGGGGCGCATCGCGGCGCGGTCAACCCTCCACACCGTGGCCGTGGGCCATGTAGTCGGCGCTCTGCATCTCCTCGAGCCGGCTGACGGTACGGGCGAACTCGAAGCTGCCGTCGCCCGCGGCGTAGAGATGTTCGGGCTCGGCCGCCGCGGTGACGAACAGCTTCACGTTGTGCTCGTAGAGCGCATCCACCAGCTTGGTGAAGCGGATCGCTTCGTTGCGGTTGTCCGGCCCCATTGCCGGGATACCGACAACGATGACCGTGTGATAGGCCCGCGCGATGGCGAGGTAGTCCGCCGCGCCGCGGTTTTCGCCGCACAGCCGCTTGAAGCTGAACACCGCGACGCCCTTGAGCGATTTGGGCACGTGCAGGGTGCGCCCGCCGCCGAGCTCCAACTCGGCACTCGGCACGTTCGCCGCATCCTCGGGCTTATAGTCGGTGAGGCGGAAGAAGGCTTCGCGAACCTGCGCGGTGGACTCGTCGCCGATCGGGCTATGCCAGGTGTCGATTCCCGCGAGCCGGTCGAGCCGGTAATCCGTCGGACCATCGAGCGGCACGACGTCGAGACGCTCCTCGACCAGCGCAATGAAGGGCAGGAACAGCGAGCGGTTGAGCCCGTCCTTGTAGAGATCGCGCGGGGGGCGGTTGCTGGTGGTCACGACCGTCACGCCTTCGTCGACGATCAGCGCGGTGAAGAGCCGCGCCATGATGGCCGCGTCGGCGGTGTTGTTCACCACCATTTCGTCGAAGGCCAGAACGCGGACATCGGCGGCGATGCGTGCTGCGGCGGGAGCGATGGGATCGCCCGCCTCCTTCGCCCGCTCGTCTCGGATCAGGCGATCGACCTCCAGCATGAACTCGTGAAAATGGACCCGCCGCTTGGCCGCAATCGGCAGCGTCTCGACGAACAGGTCCATCAGCATCGACTTGCCGCGGCCGACCCCGCCCCACATGTAGATGCCGCGAGGCTGGGCAGCCTTGCGACCGAACAGGCCGGACAGCAGCCCGCCGGGCTTGTCGGCCTGCAATTCGGCCTGAAGCCGGTCGAGCCGTTCGGCCGCCGCGCGCTGGTCCGCATCGGCGCGCAGCTCGCCCGCCTCGACAAGCGCCTCGTACCGCGCGAGCATACCGGTCATTGCTGCGGGCGCGGTTTCATCTTGCGCACGATGCCGGAGAAGCTGGCGACCGCGTCATCCTCCTGCACCACCTCGCCGCGTACGAACACGAGGCTGCCGGTTTCGCGCACGATTTCGCACACCGCGTCGAGCGGGCGCCGGGGGTCGCCGCCGCCGACGAACTGCGTGCTGAGTTCAATAGTCACCGAAGGCCCGGCGTCGCCCGTGCCGATCGTGTGCATCGTGGTGAAAAGGCTGATGTCGATCAGCGAGAGCGTGATCGCGCCGTGGATCATCCCCTGCAGGTTCTGGTGCCGGCGCTCGGGAAACATCCGCAAGCGGCTGCGGCCGTCATCGTCGACGCGGGTGACGAGCTTGCCCATTACCGCGCCGTTGAAGACGGTCTGGTCCTTGAGATTCCAGTGCCGCCAGCCCGGGTTGTCCGGATCCGGCCCGTGCTCGAATATCTCGTCCGCGCGCTTCGCCAACGTCAGATGTGCCGCTCGGCTTCCATCTTCTTGATCTCGGCGATCGCCTTTGCCGGGCTAAGACCCTTGGGGCACACGTTCGCGCAATTCATGATCGTGTGGCAGCGATAGAGTCGGAACGGATCCTCCAGCGCATCGAGCCGTTCGCCGGTCATCTCGTCGCGGCTGTCGGCGAGCCAGCGATAGGCCTGCAGCAGGATCGCGGGGCCGAGGAACTTGTCACTGTTCCACCAGTAGCTCGGGCAGGCGGTCGAGCAGCAGGCGCACAAAATGCACTCGTAAAGGCCGTCGAGCTTCTCACGCTGTTCGGGGCTCTGAAGACGCTCCTTGCCGCTCGGCGTAGGACTGACGGTCTGCAGCCACGGACGGATGCTGGCGTACTGGGCGTAGAAGTGGGTGAAATCAGGGACGAGGTCCTTGATCACCTGCATCGCGGGCAGCGGGGTGATGCGCACTTCGCCCTTCAGATCCTCGATCGCCGTGGTGCAGGCGAGGCCGTTCTTGCCGTCGATGTTCATCGAACAGGAACCGCAGATCCCCTCGCGGCAGGACCGGCGGAAGGTGAGCGTGGGGTCAATCTCGTTCTTGATCTTAATCAGTGCGTCGAGGATCATCGGCCCGCAATCGTCGAGGTCGATCTCGAACGTGTCGTAACGCGGGTTTTGGCCGCTGTCCGGATCGTAGCGATAGATCTTGAAACTGCGAACGCGCGCGGCACCTTCCGCCTTGTGGGCGCGGCCCTTGCCGCTGATCGTCGAATTCTTCGGCAGGGTGAAGGTGGCCATCGGCGCAAGTGTCCTCGTTCGCGGGTGCGTGGGGTCTATCTAGCGTCTGGGCGCACGAGGGCAAGGGGAGCGAACGCCTGCGGAACATGACATTTGCGCAGGCCGCTTTGCTTCGCGCGCAATTGGCCTTACTGGCGCGGGCTCCGATGAGCCAGAGCGCCGACATTCCCGAGACCCCGGCAGACAGCGGCGACGGCGAAACCGTCGACAGCCGACGTGTCGCGCGTGGACTGGGCTCGACCATCCTCGCGCGCCTCGGCGCCGTCGTCGAGATCGTCGCGCAGCCGCTTTACGTGCTGATGTTCGGCCTGGCCGGGTACGGCATGTACGCGGTGATGTGGTCGGCGGTGAACCTCATCGAGAACGTCTTCGATCTCGGCATGACGAGCGCGATGCAGCGCACCGTTCCGAAATCGGCGAGTGATGCGGAGGCGGCGGAGGCGCTCCGGACCGCGCTGGTTCTAGGCGTAGGGCCGTGCATCGTGGTCGCAGCGATCATTGCGGCGTTCGCTGGCGATCTAGCGCCGTTGCTCAACGTCGCCGAGGAGGACCGGCATCTGCTCGTGCCCGCGGTCCAGGTCTTCGTCTGGACCCTGCCGCTTTGGGCGTTTGTCGAGATCGCGACGTCCGCCCTGCGTGCACGAATGGTCTTCGGAGCGGAAATCCGTTTGCGGATTGTCTGGGAGCAAATCATCCGGCTCGCCCTTGCCGGAGCGCTGTATCTCCTGGGCTTCGGACTGTTCGGTCTGTTCGTCGCGCATATCGCTTCGCTGGCCATAACCGCCGTTCTGTGCGTGCGACTGCTCCGGCAGTATTACCGGCTCGATTTGCTTCTGCGCGGCCGATGGTGGGGAGATACGGCGCGCCAGACGATGCTGGCCGGATTTTCAATCCTGCCTTCGAATGTCGTGGCGCGCATATTCAGCGATTCGCCGGCTCTCATCCTCAACCAGTTGCTTCCCGGCGCGGCAGGGGCGCGGGCGTCGGGGTTGTTCACGATCGCACGCAAGCTTTCGAGCGTCGTGCAGCTCGTCCGGATCGCGTTCGTGTATGTGATGGCACCCTTGGCCGCGAGCGCGGAACGGACCGATCGAAGTCAGGTGGCGGCGATCTACGGATACGCCCTGCGGGTCATCGTAGCGATCGCATTTCCGTTAGCCGCGGTCATCGCAGGGGGCCGGTTCGCCATCCTCAGTCTGTTCGGCAGCCAGGCCGATCCGGCGGCGGCGGCAGTGGTCATTCTCGTTTTCGCCCGCGCGGTCGAAGCTGCGCTAGGCATATCATTGCCCGTTCTCCAGGTGATAGCGCACTACAAACACCAGATTACCGCGAGCGTTTTCGGTGTTCTGATCGCCGTGCTGGCAGGTCGGGAGATCGTGGGCCTCGTCGATCCGCTGACTGGTATAACCCTTGCCATGTCGATCGGCTTCGTCGTCATGGCCGCGATACCTATGGTGCAGCTTTTTCTTGCCGAGCGCCTGCATCCGTTCGATCGCCGGACACCATCCGTTGCCCTGAAAGTCGCCGTTGTCGCATTGATCGGCGGAACGGTGGCGGACCTTGCGGATCTGACGTTGCGAAACGAACTGGCCATTCCCGCAGTCTTCATCGTCGCCGCGATCTCGATCTGGAGTTCGTTGCGGATCGCGCTCCCGCTCGACGACCGGGCATCGCTGGGCAAACTGGCGCGGAGACTGCGCTTGGTTCCGCCCGATACGGCCGTCCATTGACCTGCCGAGGCCGCTGCCGCTAAAGGCGCGCCGTCATTTCGCCCGAAGATCGCCGACGCGACGGGCCACCCCGGGGCTTTTCAACGCATGTACCAGCACGAACTCGCCCGTAGCGGCAAGCGCCTGTTCTTCATTCGCGGCACGTATATCTACACGGTCATCGCGATCGCGGTGCTGATAGCCTACCTCACCCGCGACATGGGACCGTTCGCGAATGAGGCGGGCGATCGCGCATGGTTCTGGTTGTCGCTGGCAGTAGCGAGCGCGGGTGCGCTGATCCGTGTGTTCACGAGCGGTTGGGCGGCGCTGGGCACGTCGGGCCGCGCAAAGGTCGCGGCGGAAGCCTCGGAGCTCAACACGACCGGCCCTTACAGCCTGGTGCGGAACCCGCTGTATGTGGGACGCATCGTCAACTTCACCGGCCTTGCCATGTTGTCCGGCAGCTGGGTCTGGGGTGCGCTGGTGTTCCTGATCGCCACGCTGATCTACGAGCGGATTTCCACTTACGAGGAGGAATTCCTGCGCGGTAAATTCGGCGAGGCGCATGCACGCTGGGCGGAATCGGTACCTTCGCTGCTGCCGCGCCTGCACGGTTGGGTGTCGCCGAAGTATCCCTTCTGGTGGAAGCGGATGATCTGGCGCGAACAGAACAAGCTGTTCCTCCTCGCGACGACCGTCTTTCTGACTTGGTGGGCCCGGACCGGCTTCGACGTGGCGCAACTGACCGGTCCTTGGGTTACCGCATACTTTGCGCTGGTCGTGGTGCGTTTCATCATCGGCGGCCTCAAGATGGTCGGGTTCTTCAAGGAACTCAGCTGAAGCGATGGCCGGGCATGGGGCTTCGGCTGGCGACGTACGGCTCGCACCTCTGATTGCCGTCGTCGGCAGTGACGGCTCGGGGAAGTCCACTCTCGCTGCGGACATCCTTGCGCACGTGCGTCGCTCGCGCCCGGCGCAAAGTGGGTATCTCGGCCTCGGATCGGGGGAACAAGGCCGCGCGATCGGGCGCTGGCCCATTATCGGCAGGGCCGTGCAAGGCTGGCTGGAGGGCATCGCCGACAGGTTGCGCGATCCATCCGGCGAGATTCCCGGTGTTCTGGCAGCGCGCTATGCCTTGCGTCGATCCCGGAAGCGCCGGAAGCAGTTCGATACGCTGCTCGCAATGCGGCAACGGGGCATCGTCGTCGTCACCGACCGCTACCCTCAGATCGAGGTGCCCGGCCTGCACGACGGGCCGATCATGGCGGGAGCGGCGCCTACCGAAGCGATCGCCCGCCTGAAACGCCGCGAGCGGGCGCTTTACGAGGACATGGCCGGTTGGCGGCCCACCCTCGTCATTCGGCTGAGCGTCGATGTCGACACGGTGATGGCGCGAAAGCCCGACCACCCCCGTCCTCTCATCGAGCGCAAGGTCGCGACCGTGCCGGCGCTCATGTTCAGCGGCGCGCCCATCGTCGACCTCGACGCCACGATGCCCTACGATCAGGAACTGGCGCTGGCGATCGCCGCCGTCGATCAGGCGCTCGCCTCGGCCTGACGTTCGGCCAGGATCGCTTCGATCACCGGCAGGTCGGACGGCTTGTCGGCATCGATGCAGGCTTCCGCGGCACTCATGGCGACGATGCGCGCGTCGAGGCCGAAGCGCCCTGCGGCCCTTCGCGCGAACACATGGATGTCGATGAGGCGAAGCGCGGCCCCGAGGAACAAGCCGGGGCCGAATGCGCCGAGCAACTTCAAACCTTTCTTGCGGTCCTGCTCGAGGGCGCGCCAGAACTCGACCAGGGGAAGGACTTGCGGGCCGCCGAGCAGGAAGAGGTTCGCCCCCGACCATGCCCCGCCGCGAAAAGGCAGCCAAGTACGCTGGGTGGAGTGCCCGGCAGCCTCGACCGTATGCCGCTCGACGAGCCCGATCGCGACGTCCGTCCCCGCCGCTTCACCCAGGAACTGAGCGATCATGGATGGCGTCAGGAGGACATTGTCCGCCGTCGTGACGAACA
Organism: Tsuneonella amylolytica; assembly: GCF_003626915.1. NCBI lineage: Bacteria > Pseudomonadati > Pseudomonadota > Alphaproteobacteria > Sphingomonadales > Erythrobacteraceae > Tsuneonella > Tsuneonella amylolytica. The sequence goes on along the minus strand of NZ_CP032570.1, from coordinate 106,085 downwards.
GCGGCCCGCCGGCGTCCTCCATCCCGGCACGAACCGCATCGGCGATCGAGCCTGCCGATGAACGCCAGCGAGCCGGGTATTTTGATAGCGCCGGATGAGCGGACAGGACCCCGGTCTCTTGCGCCACGACCGTGACAGGGCCGACGAACGGAGACGACGCCAGAGCAGTCAGGACATGGGCCAGCATCGGCTTGCCAGTAATCGGCAGCAGCGCCTTCGTCGCTAGCCCGCTTCCGGCGAGAAGGGGGTCGGGCCCCGGACGCGATCCGGCGAGGACGAGGGCGGGGACGGGTGCAATCACGGTCCGCGCGCTTTGCCCGATTGCCAGGTTTATCTCCAGCATTAAGACTGGGCAGTAACGCTGGTCGCGCCGGGAGGGGGAATGCGATGGGTCTGCAACGCTGGTACGATGCGCACGTGATGCCGAAGGTCGTCACCGCCGCCTGCGGACAGAAGGCGATCGCGCGCCTGCGTGCGCAAGTCGTTCCGCTTGCCGAAGGCCGGGTTCTCGAGATCGGCTGCGGCGGCGGCCTCAACCAGCGTTTCTACGATCCCGCCCGCATCACCGCTTTCGCCGGTATCGACCCCAGCGAGCCCCTGCTCGACGGTGCCCGTCGCAGGACGGGCAAGAGCGATCTGCCGTGCGATATTCGCCGCGGTGTGGCCGAGGACATCCCATTCCCGGCATCGACGTTCGACACGGTCGTCTGCACCTACACGCTGTGTTCGGTGAGCGACCACCAGCGCGCCATCGCGGAGATGCACCGCGTCCTCAGGCCGGGCGGGCAGCTTCTGTTCGCCGAGCATGGCCGCGCGCCCGATGCCGGGCCTGCGAAGTGGCAGGATCGTGTCGAGCCGGTCTGGAAGTCGCTGGCCGGTGGTTGCCACCTGACCCGTCAGGTCGGTTCGGCCCTTCGCGGCGGGCGCTTCTCGGTCGAGCCGCTCGGTCGCGGCTATCTTCCCGGCGCGCCCAGGTTCATGGGCTGGATGGAATGGGGCGTCGCCCGCAAGTGATCAGAAGGCCCGGACCCCGCCGATCGGCAGGGTCCACGCATTCGCCTCCCCGAATTGCTGCTCCAGCGCAGCCCTGCGAAACCTGCCGGGCGCCTCGAACGGGTCTTCCGGCGTCAGCGTGATGGTGCCCCAGTGCATACCGAGCGCTGCCCTGGCGCGCAGATCGCGGGCGATGCCGATGCCTTCCTCGGGCGTGGCGTGGCTGGCCTGCATGATCGAGCGTGGCTCGTAGGCACCGATCCCCACGATCGCGAGATCGAACGGACCAGCGCGCGCGCCGATCTCCCGAAAAACGGGGCCCGGCGCGGTATCGCCGCCGAACCACACCTTGCGCGTGTCCGAAACGAAACCGAAGCTCGCCCACAGGGTGCGGTTCCGGTCGAGCAGGCCGCGTCCGGAAAAATGAACCGCCGGCAGACACGCGACCGCCAGTTCGCCGAGCGCCCGGTCCTGCCACCAGTCCAGTTCGACGACATGCGCGAACCCGAGCCGGCGGATCAAGGCGCCGACGCCCAGCGGGCAGACGACCGGCGTCTCGTCGCGCCAGCGGTAGGCCTTCAGAGCCTGCGCATCGATATGGTCGTAATGGTTGTGGCTGATCGCGATGAGGTCGACCCGCGGCAGGTCTTCGGCGCGAACCGGGGAGGGGACGAACCGTTTCGGCCCTATTCCGAATGGTCCGGCGGTGCGGGTCAGGTAAGGGTCGGTCAGCATTAGCCTGTCCGCCATGCGCAAGGCGAAACAGGCGTGTCCAAGCCATGCGACCTCGTTCTCGGCAAGGTTCGCCAGGTCGGGCGGGGCGGGCGCGACATGACCGGCGGGGATAGGCGGCACCTTTGCCCGCCGCATGTCGACCAACATGAAGCGCAGGAACTCGCGCAGGCCCGCCGTCTGCCGGGGGGCTGCCCGGCGGATTGCGGAAGCCGCCGCCGGCCCGGTGATGGGCCGGACGGCCGGCGGCGGCTTCGCGCGATTTCATCCGGCCTGGATCACTCGCCGAACGTGCGCTGCCACCATCCGCCGCGCTTAGCGGGCTTTTCCGCGATCGGCTCGTCGGCCGCGGCCTCGACCGTCTCTGCAGGTGCGGCCGGTTCCTCCGCCGGGGCGGTCACCGGATCGGCGCTCGCCGTATCCTCGGATGCAGGCGCGGCCTTCCGGGCGCGCGACCGGCGTGCCTTCGGCTTGGCGTCCGGCTCTTGCGAAGCGGACGGCGCCTCGGATGCCGACGCTTCGGCATCGCCTTCCGCTTCTACATCGGCCTTCTTGCGCCGGGTGCGCTTGGGCTTGGCAGGGGCGGCGTCATCGGCGGCGGGCTCGGGCGCATCCGGCTCGCCGACGACCGTTTCGTCGGTCGGAGCTGTATCGGAGGGCGTCTCGACGTCCGCCTTCTTCCGGCGTGTACGCTTCCGGGGAGCCGGTTTGTCGGTCTGCTCTTCCGCCTGCTCCTCGGTCCCGACGACCGACATGCTGTCCTCGACCGCGTCGCCGACCGCATTCTGCAGCGCCTCCGCATCGGCCGGAGTGACGGCGTCTTCGTCGCCATCCTCACCCTTGTCTTCGAGCGCTTCACTGCCGTTCTCGCCATCGCGACCGCGGCCGCGCCGGCGGCGACCGCCACGGCGGCGGCGCTTCTTCGGGCGGTCCTCGCCATCCTCGTCGTCGCGGGAGGCCGGCTCGCGGCTTTCGTCGGCATCGTCGCCGTCGTCGGCATCGCTACCGGCCGTATCCTCACCGTTCTCGCCGTCGCCGCGTTCCTTGCGGCCCCGGCCACCGCGCCGGCGGCGCTTCTTCCGGCCGCCGCGATCGTCGGAAGGTTCGTCTTCGCGATCCTCCTGATCGTGGGCGTCCTCGTCTTCGTAGTCGTCCTCGACCGGTTCGTCGTCCTCGACGTCCTCGACGATCGGCTCGAACTTCGGGGCGACGGTCGGGCGGGGGCCGCTGCTGCCGACGCGCATCTTGGCCCCTTCGTCCTCGCCTTCGGGGATGACCTCGACGTTGACGCCGTAGCGCTCCTCGATCTCGGCGAGATCGGCGCGCTTGGCGTTGAGCAGGTAGATCGCCGCCTCGGTGGAGGCATAGAGGCTGATGACGGTGCCCTTGCCCTTGGCCGCTTCGTCCTCGATCAGGCGCAGTGCGCTGAGGCCGGCGGAGCTGGCGGTGCGGACGAGGCCGGTGCCGTCGCAGTGCGGGCATTCGCGGGTCGTTGCTTCGAGCACACCGGTGCGCAGGCGCTGGCGGCTCATCTCCATCAGGCCGAAGCCCGAGATGCGGCCGACCTGGATGCGGGCGCGGTCGTTCTTCAGCGCCTCCTTCATGCACTTCTCGACTTTGCGAATATTCGACGAATATTCCATGTCGATGAAGTCGATGACCACGAGGCCGGCCATGTCGCGCAGGCGCAGCTGGCGAGCGATCTCGCGCGCAGCCTCGAGGTTGGTGTTCAGCGCGGTCGCTTCGATCCCGTGCTCCTTCGTGGAGCGGCCCGAGTTGATGTCGATCGAAACCAGCGCCTCGGTCGGGTTGATGACGAGGTAGCCGCCGCTCTTCAGCTGGACGACGGGGTCGTACATCGCGCGCAGCTGGTCTTCCGCGCCGTAGCGCTGGAACAGCGGAACGGGGTCGCTGTAGGCCTTCACCCGGCGCGCGTGGCTCGGCATCAGGAGCTTCATGAACTCCTTGGCCGACTTGTAACCGGCCTCGCCCTCGACGACGACTTCCTCGATTTCCTTGTTGTAGATGTCGCGGATGGCGCGCTTGATGAGGTCGCTGTCCGAGTGGATCAGCGAGGGGGCGCTGGACTTCAGCGTATTCTCGCGGATCTCGTCCCACAGGCGGGCGAGGTAGTCGAAGTCGCGCTTGATCTCGGGCTTGGTGCGCTGGAGGCCGGCGGTGCGGACTATCAGGCCCATCGACTTGGGCAGCGACAGGTCGCTGACGATGCTCTTCAACCGCTTGCGGTCGGCGGCCGAGCTGATCTTGCGGCTGATCCCGCCGCCGTGGCTCGAGTTCGGCATCAGCACGCAGTAGCGGCCGGCAAGGCTGAGATAGGTGGTGAGGGCGGCGCCCTTGTTGCCGCGTTCTTCCTTCACGACCTGGACGAGCAGGACCTGGCGGCGCTGGATGACGTCCTGGATCTTGTAGCGGCGGCGCAGCGCCATGCGCTTGGCGCGGACTTCGTCGACCTGCTTGGCGCGGCTGCCGGGCTTGCCGCCCTTGCCCTGCCGGCGGCCGCGGCCACGGCCGCGGCGCTGCCGATTTTCGGCGTCGTTTTCGGCGCCCGTTTCGTCGTCGTCGCCGAATTCGTCATCGTCGCCGTTCTCGACGTGACCGGCCTCGATCGTGGCGACATTGTCCTTTTCCGAGGTGTCGATTTCCTCGACCCCGTCCTCGGCGATTTCCTCGACGAAGGATTCGCCGGTCTCGTCCTCGGCATCGTATTCGTCGCCGGGGGAGTGGCCTTCCTCTTCGTCCTCCGCGCGCAGTCGCGACTCTTCCTCGATCGCCTCGGCCTCTTCGGCCAGCAGGCGTTCGCGATCTTCCTTCGGGATCTGGTAGTAGTCGGGATGGATTTCGCCGAACGCGAGGAAGCCGTGGCGGTTGCCGCCGAAATCGACGAAGGCTGCCTGTAGCGACGGTTCGACCCGGGTGACCTTGGCGAGGTAGATGTTGCCCTTGATCTGCTTGTGTTCGGCAGATTCGAAATCGAATTCCTCGATCCGATTACCCTTGAGGACTGCGACCCGGGTTTCTTCCGGGTGGCGCGCGTCGATGAGCATGCGCGTTGCCATTGTAAGTTCTCCGTGCGCGCAGCCGCGCCGCTCGACGTCCGTCGGACGGGAAGCGGGGCGCGCATCCTAGTGGTGGAATGCCGTCGCCGCATGACTGCGGACGGGCGGCCGATACGAACCGGCCCGCGCGCACGGTGGCGGCGGGCCGGAATGATGTCTTTGCAAGGGAAAGCCTGCGCGAAATCGGCGCGGACCGGACCGGCAGCATCGCGCCATCGCCCTTCGGCGACAACGGAAACTGCGGGGCGGGAAGGCTCATCGCTTGCGTCAACCTGGTCTTCGAAGGGAGGGAGGACCCCGCCCCGGTAAATGCCGGTCCGCCCCGCCGCGGAGCGCGCGAAAATGCGTGCCTGCCGGTCGGTACGGGCGGAAACCCGGTCGCCGGCGGTGCTAGCAGCGTGGGATTAACACGGCAACCATATTGCGCTGGCGCGACATGGCCGTCACCAAGGCGCGCAATGTCGCTGCGCGCGCAACTCTGGATGGTGTTCCTCGCCCCCATCGCCCTGCTGGCGGGACTCTACGCCTTCGGCCGGACGCTCGACGTGCCGACGCTGGGGCGGGGATACGTGATCCATCTCGAACTGCCGCCCGCAGGCGAACCGGCCGACCTGCCGAAGGTATACGGCCCGCAGGACCGCTCGCGCCCGCTGGTGGTGATCGACGCGGGGCACGGGGGGCACGATCCGGGGGCGAGCGGGCAGGGATACCGCGAGAAGGACCTCGTGCTCGAACTCGCGACCGCGCTGCGCGACCGGATCGTCGCCGACGGCGGGGTGCGCGTGGCGCTGACCCGCGACGACGACCGCTTCCTCGTGCTGGGCGAACGGTTTGCCATCGCACGGGCACTGGGTGCGGACCTGTTCCTGTCGATCCATGCCGATTCGGCCGGCGAGATCGGCGAGGTCTCGGGCGCGAGCATCTACACCCTGTCGAACGAGGCATCGAGCGAGGCCGCCGCCCGCTTCGCCGCGCGCGAGAACAGCGCCGACATGGTCAACGGCGTCGCGCTGGCGGGGGAGAACGACACCGTCTCCACGATCCTCGTGGAACTGGCCCAGCGCCGCACGCAGGGTGACAGCGCCGAGTTCGCCCGGCTGGTCGCGCGCGAGGGGGAAGGGGTGCTCGCCTTCCATCCGCAGCCGCGCCGCTCCGCCGCACTGGCGGTGCTCCGTGCGCCCGACGTGCCGAGCGTGCTTTACGAAGCCGGTTTCATCTCGAACCGCAACGAGGCCGAACGCCTTGCCTCGCCCGAGGGGCGGCAGCGCTTCGCCGAAGTCATGGCGCGGGCGATCCGCATCTATTTCGCCCGCCAATCGAACGCGACCTGACCATTGGCGCTGGCGCGCGGCGGAATGGCCGTGCTAAGGCGCGCGCTGACCATGGCCGACACGACCACGCTCGAACATATCCGCTACCGTATCCGGCGCGACACCCACGGAGCCATCGCCTGGCTGCGCGGCAACTGGCGCGAGCGGCGCTGGTTTCGCTGGCTGGCGAGCCTCGCGGCGGCGGGGCTGCTGTTCCTCATCATCCTGTGGGTCGTCCTGTCGCGCGGGCTGCCCGATGCCGAGACGCTGGTCGATTACGAGCCGCCGCTGCCCACCATCGTGCGCGGCATCGACGGCAACATCGTCCATTCCTATGCCCGCGAGCGCCGCGTCCAGCTGCAATACGCCGATTTCCCGCGCCCGCTGATCGAGGCGTTCCTGGCGGCGGAGGACAAGACGTTCTTCACCCACGGCGGCGTCGACATCACCGGCACGATGGGCGCGGTGTTCGATTACCTCAACCCGGCCCGCACCGGGCGCGCGGTGGGCGGGTCCACGATCACCCAGCAGGTGGCCAAGAACATCCTGCTGGGCGACGAATACTCGGTCACGCGCAAGCTGAAGGAAATGATCCTCGCCCGCAGGATCGAAGGCGTGCTGACCAAGCCGCAGATCCTCGAGCTCTACCTCAACGAGATCCCGCTCGGCCGCCGGAGCTACGGCGTGCAGGCGGCATCCCGGGCCTATTTCGACAAGGACGTGGGCGACCTCACCCTGTCCGAAGCCGCCTTCCTCGCGATCCTGCCGAAGGCACCCGAACGCTACGGGCGCAAGCAGAACGAGCAGCTGGCGATTTCGCGCCGCAACTTTGTGCTCGACCAGATGGTCGCGAACGATTTCGTCACCGCGGCCGAAGGCGCGGCGGCCAAGGCGCAGCCGCTCGGCCTCAAGCCCTCTCGCTCGACCGTACCCACGGTCGACGCCGGCTACTTCCTCGAGGAAGTGCGCCGCGAGCTGATGGGCAAGTTCGGCGAGACGGCCGACGACGGCAAGAACAGCGTGTACGCGGGCGGCCTGTGGGTCCGCACCTCGCTCGATCCGAAGCTGCAGGAAGCGGCGCGCGATGCGCTGCGCGGCGGCATCCTGCGCTACAACGCGGGCAAGGGCTGGGGCGGCCCGCTGGCGACGATCGACGTGTCGGACGACACCTGGCAGTCGCAGCTCGCCGCCTCGCCGCTCGGCATCAATTACAAGGACTGGCGCATCGGCGTCGTGACCAGGCGCAGCGGCGGCAGCGGCACGATCGGTTTCTCCGATGGGGAGACCGCGCCGCTCACTGGCATGCCCGACGCGCTGAAGGCGGGCGATGTGATCGCCGCCGCGCCGTCGGGCAATTCGTTCGCGGTGCGCACGGTCCCGACCGTTTCGGGCGGCTTCCTGGCGCAGGAACCGGCAACCGGTCGGGTGCTGGCGATGCAGGGCGGGTTCGACAGCCGCCTGTCCGATTTCAACCGCGCGACTCAGGCGCTGCGCCAGCCCGGATCGACGATCAAGCCGTTCGTCTATGCCACCGGCCTCGACCACGGCATGACCCCCGCGACCGAGGTGCCCGACCAGGCGTACTGTTTCTACCAGGGCGCGGCGCTGGGCGAAAAATGCTTCCGCAACTTCGGCGGCGGCGGCGGCGGCGTGCACACGATGCGCTGGGGCCTCGAACAGAGCCGCAACCTGATGACCGTCCACATCGCGATGGACGCCGGGATGCCCAACGTCACCCGGACGTTCGAAAAGGTCGGCATCGGCAAGTACGAGAACTATCCCGCGTTCGCGCTGGGTGCCGGCGACACGACCGTGATGAAGATGGTGAACGCCTATTCCGCGCTCGCCGACTTCGGACGACTGCATAATCCGACGCTGATCGACTACGTGCAGGATCGCCGGGGCAAGGTGATCTGGAAGGCCGACCGGCGCGACTGCAACGGCTGCAACATGGCCGAATGGGACGGCAAGGCGATGCCGCGCCTCAACCCTTCGGGCCGCCAGGTCATCGACCCGCGCACCGCGTACCAGGTCGTCCACATGCTCGAAGGCGTCGTGCAGCGCGGCACCGCGGTGCGCCTGCGCGCGCTGGAACTGCCGCTGTTCGGGAAGACCGGCACCACCTCGGGCCCGACCAACGCATGGTTCGTGGGCGGCAGCCCCGATCTTATCGCAGGGATGTACATCGGCTACGACAAGCCGCGCAATCTGGGCGGATGGGTGCAGGGCGGCAACACCGCGGCGCCGATGATGATCGACTTCGTCAAGGCGACCCGCGATTACTGGTCCGACGAACCCTTCGTCGCGCCGGCCGGCGTGCGGATGGTGCGGATCGACCGCCGCAGCGGCAAGCGCGTGTTCGACGCGTGGCCGACCACCGATCCGATGGCCTCGGTGATCTGGGAGGCCTTCAAGCCCGACACCGAACCGCCGCGGGCCACCCGCCAGGACGAGGTCGCGGCCAAGCGCAACGAGATCCTCGAGATCATCCGCCGCGGGCGGCAGGCCAGCGCCCGGCAGACGACGGTCCGCCGCCAGCAGGAACAGCGCCCCGCCGACTTCGTCGAGGAACAGGGCGGCATCTACTGATGCGCGCCGCAGACAGGACAAAACCCATGAAAGCGTTCGCCGCATTCGCCGCCGCCGTCGCGCTCGCCGCAGTGCCCGCCGCCGCCAGCCTGCCCGCCGGAGCCAGGGCGCCGATGTTCACCACGCAGGCGGCCAAGGCCGGCAAGCCCTTCGGCTTCAACCTGCGCAGTGCCCTCGCGAAAGGACCGGTGGTGCTGTATTTCTTCCCCAAGGCCTTCACCAAGGGTTGCACGCTGGAAGCCAACGCGTTTGCCGACGCGTCGCCCGAGTTCGCCCGCTACGGCGCGACGGTCGTCGGCCTCTCGAACGACAATATCGAGACGCTGAAGGAATTCTCTCAGAAGGAATGCCGCGACAAGTTCGCCGTCGGTTCCGCCAACGCGAAGATTGTCAAGGCCTACGATGTCGACCTGATGCGCGACGGCAAGAGCACCGGCCTCACCGAACGGACCAGCTACGTCATCGACCGCAAGGGCCGCGTCGTGTTCGTGCACTCGGACCTCGACTACAAGGACCACGTCCGCCTGACGCTGGACGCGGTCAAGAAGCTGCAGGCCGGCAGTCGCCGCTAGGCCGGTCCTCCATCGGCGGCGCGCGCATACCGCTCGCGCCGCTCCCCCTTTCCCGTTGTCGTCCCGTTCGCTAAGCGGCGGGCCGATCCTGCTGGAGTTCTGATATCATGCGTGCCGAGGGGCAGGCCCACATCGACCGTATCGAAGCCGCGCTGGCGCTGGTGCGCCAGTCGCTCGACTGGGAACGCGCGCTGCGCCGGCTCGACGAACTGAACGCGCGGGTCGAGGACCCGAACCTGTGGAACGATCCCAAGGAAGCCGAGGCGGTCATGCGCGAGCGGCGCCGGCTCGACGGGGCGATCGGCACGGTGAAGGAAATTTCGAGCGAGATGGCCGACGCGATCGAGTTCGTCGAGATGGGCGAGGCCGAGGGCGATGCCGAGATCGAGGCCGAGGGCCTCCAGTCGCTCGCCCGGCTCGCCGAACGCGCCGATGCCGACAAGGTGCAGGCGCTGCTGTCGGGCGAGGCCGATTCCAACGACACCTATCTCGAAATCCACGCCGGCGCCGGCGGAACCGAGAGCCAGGACTGGGCCGAGATGCTGCTGCGCATGTACGCGCGCTGGGCCGAGCGGCGCGGGTTCAAGGTCGAAACGGTCGAATACCAGGCCGGCGACCAGGCCGGCATCAAGAGCGCGACGCTGCTGCTGAAGGGCGAGAACGCCTATGGCTATGCCAAGACCGAGAGCGGGGTGCACCGCCTCGTCCGCATCAGCCCCTACGACAGCAGCGCGCGGCGCCACACGAGCTTCAGTTCGGTCTGGGTCTATCCGGTGATCGACGACAACATCGACATCGAGATCAACCCGGCCGACCTCAAGACCGATACCTACCGCGCGTCCGGCGCGGGCGGGCAGCACGTCAACACCACCGATTCGGCGGTCCGCATCACCCACGTGCCCACCGGCATCGTCGTCGCCAGCCAGCAGGACCGTAGCCAGCACAAGAACCGCGACATCGCGATGAACATGCTGAAGGCGCGCCTGTTCGAACGCGAGATGGCCATGCGCGAGGCGGCGGCCAGCGGGGAGTATCAGGAAAAGAGCGAGATCGGCTGGGGCCACCAGATCCGCAGCTATGTCCTGCAGCCGTACCAGATGGTGAAGGACCTGCGCACCGGCTACACCTCGCCGACGCCCGACGACGTGCTCGACGGCGCGCTCGATCCGTTCATTTCGGCCGCCCTGGCGCAGCGCGTGACGGGCGAGGCGGTCGAGGTCGAGGACACCGAGTGACCGGGCGCGCGGCATCCGCCGGTCAGGCCGCGCTGCTGATGGCCGCGAGCCTGCTCGCCGGGTGTCAGTTTGCCGGGCCGGGCGCCGACGGCGGCCGGGCCGAGACCGCGCGCGATTTCCCCCGCGCCCAGCGCGACGTCGCCGGTGTCGTCAGCAACCAGTTCTCCAACGAAAACCAGCGCGACAGCGTGGGCGAGGCGAAGACCGTCATGGACCTCGCCGACATCGCGCCCGGCATGACAGTGGCCGATATCGGCGCGGGCGAGGGCTACTACACCGTCCGCCTCGCCGAACGGGTCGGCCCGCGCGGCCGCGTGCTGGCGCAGGACATCGACCGCAAGGCGCTGTCCCGGCTCGGCCAGCGGGTGGAGCGCGAACGGCTCGACAACGTCTCGATCCGGCTCGGCACGCCCGACGACCCGAAACTGCCCGGCCACAGTTTCGACCGCGTGTTCCTCGTCCACATGTATCATGAGGTGGAGGAACCCTACGCGTTTCTCTGGCGGCTGTGGCCGAGCGTGCGGAAGGACGGGCGGGTGATCGTGGTCGACATGGACCGCCCCACCGGCCAGCACGGCATCGCCCCGCTGCTCCTCACTTGCGAGTTCGAGCGGGTCGGTTTCGAACTCGACGGGTTCGAGAAGGCGCCGGGCCTTGCCGGATACTATGCACAGTTCAAGCGTAAGGCTACCAGACCGCACCCGGCCGACATAAAGCCGTGCCAGCAGGATATTGTCGCGACGCAGGCCGCCGCGCAGTAAAGCAGATTACGGGAGAGTTCGAGATTTCCACCGCGTTCAAAGGGTTGCAGCCGATCGTCTATGGCGGCCGGGAAGTCTGGCCGCTGGTCGAGGGCGGGAAGGGCGTGTCCGCCACCAACCACCTGAGCTCGGGCGCCTGGGCCGCCGCGGGCGGCATCGGCACGGTGAGCGCGGTCAACGCCGACAGTTACGACGAGGACGGCAACCCCATCCCGCAGGTCTACCCGCAGGCGACCCGGGTCGAACGGTTTCATCAGCTCGTCCGCTACGCCATCGACGGCGCCACCGAACAGGTGAAGCGCGCGCACGAGATCGCCGGCGGCCGGGGCGCGATCAACATTAACGTCCTGTGGGAACAGGGCGGGGCGCAACAGGTGCTGGAAGGCGTGCTGGAGAACTGCCCCGGTCTCATAACCGGGGTCACCTGCGGCGCGGGCATGCCCTACAAGCTCGCCGAGATCGCAGCGAAGCACAACGTCCACTACCTCCCCATCGTCAGCTCGGCGCGCGCATTCCGCGCGCTGTGGAAGCGCAGCTATTCCAAGGTGCCCGACCTGATGGCCGCGGTCGTCTACGAAGACCCGTGGCTTGCCGGCGGCCACAACGGCCTGTCCAACGCCGAGGACCCGACGAAGCCGGAAGATCCCTATCCCCGCGTGAAGGCACTGCGCGACACGATGCGCGAACTCGGCGTGTCGGAGGAGACCGGTATCGTCATGGCCGGCGGCGTGTGGTTCCTGCGCGAATGGAACGACTGGATCGACAATCCCGAGCTCGGCAAGGTATTGTTCCAGTTCGGCACCCGCCCGCTGCTGACGCGCGAGAGCCCCATCCCCCAAGTCTGGAAGGACATGCTCCGCACGGTCGAACCGGGCGACGTGCTGCTGCACAAGTTCAGCCCGACGGGGTTCTACTCGAGCGCGGTGAAGACCCCGTTCCTCTACGACCTGATGCACCGCAGCGAGCGTCAGATCCCGATCTTCAAGCGCGACGAGGAAGACGGCACGATCCCGCTTTCGGATCACGGCAAGGCGAAGTATTTCTACGTTCACCCCGGCGACCAGAGGAAGGCGCTGGCCTGGATGCACGAAGGCTTCACCGAAGCCTTGAAGACGCCCGACGATACCGTCGTCTTCGCGACACCCGAAAGCGCGGAGCAGATCCGCGCCGACCAGCAGGCCTGTATGGGCTGCCTCAGCCACTGCCAATTCTCGAGCTGGAAGGATCACGACAACCACACGACCGGTCGCCTCGCAGATCCGCGCAGCTTCTGCATCCAGAAGACCCTGCAGGACATCGCCCACGGCGGCGACCCGGACGAAAATCTCGCCTTCGCGGGGCACGCGGCCTACCGCTTCAAGCAGGACCCGTTCTACTCGAACAACTACACGCCGACGGTGAAGGAACTGGTCGACCGGATTTTGACCGGGGATTGAGTTCCCGGCTCAGCGCCACAGCTGCATCGAGCGGACGGCTCCGGGCAGATCGGCGTGGTCGGCAAGGCCCGCGATCACCCGCTCGATCGCCTGCCATCGACGGCGCACTGCGGTGCGTCGCCAGACGGTCGTCACCATCGCCCTGGTCATGATCGGTTCGCGGTCGATCGACACGTCGAGTTCCACCGGCGCGCTGAATACCGCAAACTTGCCATGCCGCCGAACATAGACCGCGCCGAAGCGATAAGAACCGCAGCGCAAGCGCGATTCCGTGGCATCGAGCCAGCTTACGCGGTCGAGGATCGCTGGCGTATCCGCGCCGAAGAGGACTATCATGTCCCGCGCCGCCAGTTCTTTCATGTCACCCCGATTGCGCGCGATCCAGGCGCGCATCCAACGGTGTTCGAGGGCTTCGATGCGTGAGGCGAAGTCGTCCATCGCGCGCTGCCTATAGCAACACGCTTTCGGCGCAAGGTGCTAGACCAGCCCCTCCAGCACCTGGTCGGGCGGGCGGTGGCCGTCGGCCCAGAAGCGGATGTTGGCGATGACCCGTTCGCCGGCCTGTTCGCGCCCTTCGATCGTGGCGCTGCCGATGTGGGGCTGGGCGATGACGTTGGGCAGGGCGACGAGGCGTTCGTCGACGCGGGGTTCTTCGGGAAACACGTCGAGACCTGCGCCGCCAAGGTGCCCGCTCTCCAGCGCATCAATCATCGCGTCGTAATCGACGAGATCGGCGCGGGCGGTGTTTACGATGATCGCGCCCGGCTTCATCGCGGCGATGCGCGCCGCGCCGATCATGCCCTTGGTGTCGCGGTTCGACGGGCAGTGGAGACTGACGATGTCAGCGTCTCCGAGAAGATCGTCGAGGCTCTCCACCCAGGTCGCGCCGAACATCGCCTCCACCGCCTGCGGCAGGCGGCGGCGGTTATGGTAACGGATATCGAGCCCGAAGGCGCGCGCGCGGAAGGCGACCGCCTGGCCGATCCGACCCATGCCGACGATGCCGAGCACCTTGCCCGACAGCTTGCGGCCAAGAAGGGCGCTGGGCGCCCATCCGCTCCACTCGCCGCCGCGGATCAGCGATGTCCCCTCGCGCAGCCGGCGCGGCACCCCGATGATCAGCGCCATCGTGAGGTCGGCGGTATCGTCGGTGAAGACGCCGGGTGTGTTGGTGACGACGATCTTGCGCGCCCGCGCGGCGGCAAGGTCGATATGGTCCACCCCTGCACCGAAACTGGCGATGAGGCCAAGCTGCGGACCGGCAGCGTCGATCAGTTCGGCGTCGATCCGGTCGGTGACGGTCGGCACGAGCACGTCGGCTGTTCGCATCGCCTCGGAAAGCGCCTCGCGCGACATGGGTTCGTCGCTTTCGTTGAGGCGGGTGTCGAACAGTTCGGTCAGGCGCGTTTCGACCGAAGGGAGCAGGTGCCGGGTAACGACGACCCGGGGCGGGGCGGTGCGGCGCGGAGTGGGCGTGTCGGTCATCGCGGTGGGGGCTAGGGGTAAGGGGGCGGGGCGGTCAAGCGTGCGCGCACCGCGCCGGGCTTGCGCGAGCAGAGGCCGGCGCGCTATCTGCCGGCCCGCCATGCGTTTTCTGCCCATCCTCGCCGCCATCGCGCTGGCCGCGTCCGCCTTCTCGCCCGCTACCGCGCAGGAGCGCGAGGTGCCCTACTGGGCATCGATCCGGGCCGAGACGCTGAACATGCGCGCCGGCCCCGGCCGCGATTTTCCCGTGCGCTGGGTCTATCACCGCGAAGGCCTGCCGCTGAAGGTAATCCGCGTACACGAAGGCTGGCGGCTGGTCCGCGATCCCGCGGGCGACGAGGGCTGGGTCACCGCCAACCTGCTGAGCAAGGATCGCGGCGCGCTGGTCGTGGGCGAGGGGCTCGCGGCGATCCGCGCCGAGCCGTCCGATGCCGCGCGGCTCAACTGGAACGCCGAACCGGGCGTGGTCGCCAGGCTCGACGCGTGCGATGCCGGCTGGTGCCGCATCGACGTGGGCGGCCGGCGCGGTTTCATGCGCGCCGACCGGTTGTGGGGTGCGGGCGAGCCCTAGACGAGCTCGACGGCGATGGCGGTCGCCTCGCCGCCGCCGATGCACAGCGATGCGACGCCGCGCTTCAGGCCCTTCTGCTTCAGCGCGTTGAGCAGGGTCACCACGATCCGCGTGCCGCTGGCACCGATGGGATGGCCGAGCGCGGTCGCGCCGCCGTGCACGTTGATCTTGTCGTGCGGGATGCCGAGGTCCTTCATCGCGAACATCGCGACGCAGGCGAACGCCTCGTTGACCTCGAACAGTTCGACGTCGCCGATCGACCAGCCCGCCTTGTCGAGCACCTTCTGGATCGCGCCGACGGGGGCCACCGTGAAGTCCTTGGGCTCCTGCGCGTGAGCGGCCATCGCCACGATGCGCGCGACGGGCTCGGCACCCTTGTCCTTCGCCACGCTTTCGCGGGCCAGCACCACGGCCGCCGCGCCGTCGCTGATCGAGCTGGACGATGCAGCGGTGATTGTGCCGTCCTTGGCGAAGGCGGCACGCAGCTGGCGCAGCTTTTCCGGGTTGCCCTTGGGCGGCTGCTCGTCGGTATCGACGGTGGTTTCGCCCTTGCGGGTCGAGAAGGTGACCGGCACGATCTCGTCGGCGAAGGCGCCGCTGGTGATCGCCTTGTTCGCGCGGCGGAGCGATTCCACCGAGTAGTCGTCCATGTTTTCGCGGGTCAGCTGGTATTCGTCGGCGGTATCCTGCGCGAACGTGCCCATCGCGCGGCCCGCGTCGTAGGCATCCTCCAGCCCGTCGAGGAACATATGGTCGTAGGCGGTGTCGTGGCCGATGCGCGCGCCCGAACGGTGCTTCTTCAGAAGGTACGGCGCATTGGTCATGCTCTCCATCCCGCCCGCGACGGCCACGTCCATGCTGCCGCTGGCCAGCGCCTCGGCCGCCATGATAATCGTCTGCATGCCGCTGCCACAGACCTTGTTGACGGTGGTCGCCTGGACGGACTTGGGCAGCCCCGCCTTCAGCGCCGCCTGGCGGGCAGGGGCCTGGCCGAGGCCGGCCGGCAGCACGCAGCCCATGTAGATCCGCTCGATATCCTCGCCCGACACGCCTGCGCGCTCGACCGCCGCCTTCACCGCCGTCGCGCCGAGATCGGTCGCCGATACCTCGGACAGCGCGCCCTGCATCCCGCCCATCGGGGTGCGGGCGTAGCTGAGGACGACGACGGGATCGGCTTGAGAGAAGGTGGGCATGACGGACCTTTCGCTTTTCGTGTTGACCGCGATCTAGTGCTGCACTGCGGCAAAGGCAAACCGGCGCGCTTGCCAATCGCGGCGCGATGCCCGACACCCGTGGCAAAGCGCAACGCGAACGGAGAATCCCGATGGCCGACGACCGCAAGCCCGATCTCGAAGCCCTGCTGAAGAAACAGCGCGAGGCGTTCGTCGCCGCCCGGCCCGAGCCGCTCGACGCGCGCCGCGACCGGATCGAACGGGCGAACGCGCTGCTGAAGGAAAACGCCGAGGATTTGTGCAAGGCGATGAGCGCGGACTTCGGCAACCGTTCGGTCCAGCAGTCGATGATGACCGACATCTCCAGCACGATCGGATTCGGCAAGTACTGCCTCAAGAACCTGTCGGGCTGGGCGAAACCGGAAAAGCGCAAGGTGCAGTTCCCGCTCGCGCTGCTGGGCGCAAAGGCCGAGGTGCGGTTCGAGCCGAAGGGCGTGATCGGTATCCTCTCGCCGTGGAATTTCCCGGTGAACCTCAGCTTCGGGCCGCTGATGCAGGTCTTCGCCGCGGGCAACCGGGCGATGATCAAGCCGAGCGAGTTCACCGAACGCACCAGCGAGCTGATGGCCGAACTCGTCGCGCGGCGTTTCGACGATGCGGAGTGCACGGTCGTGACCGGCGGGCCCGACGTGGCGCACGCGTTCAGCGAGTTGCCGTTCGACCACCTCGTCTTCACCGGCTCGACCGCAACGGGGCGCAAGGTGATGGAGGCGGCGGCCAAGAACCTCGTTCCCGTCACGCTGGAACTCGGCGGCAAGAGCCCGGTCTTCCTTGGCAAGAACGCCGACCTCAAGAAGGCGGGCGAGCGGATCGCGCTCGGCAAGATGATGAACGCGGGCCAGATCTGCCTCGCGCCCGATTACATGATGGTGCCCGAAGAGGTCGAGGACGGCGCGATCGCCGCGGTGCAGCTGGGCGTCCACGAGATGTACCCGACGCTGCTCGCCAACGACGACTACGCCAGCGTCGTTACCGATAAGCACTTCGACCGGCTGCAGGGCCTCGTCGCCGATGCGCGCGCCAAGGGCGCCGAGGTGATCGAGGTCAATCCGGGTGAGGAGGATTTCGGCAACTCCAACACCCGCAAGATGCCGCTCACCATCCTGCGCAACGTCACCGACGACATGGCCGCGATGCAGGAAGAGATCTTCGGGCCGGTGCTGCCGGTCAAGACCTACAAGGCGATCGACGAGGCCATCGACTACGTCAACGCGCACGACCGGCCGCTCGGCCTTTACTACTTCGGCGACGACAGCGGCGAGCGCGAACAGGTGCTGACCCGCACGGTCAGCGGCGGGGTGACGGTCAACGACGTCGTCTTCCACGTCTCGATGGACGACCTGCCGTTCGGCGGGGTCGGCCCCAGCGGGATCGGCAGCTATCACGGGCCCGAGGGGTTCCGCGAGTTCAGCCACACCCGCAGCATCTATTCGCAGCCTAAGATCGACATCGCCAAGCTGGGCGGGCTGAAGCCGCCCTATGGCAGCGCGACCGACAAGGCGATCAAGGGAATGATGAAGTAGGCGCAAGCAAGGCGTCGATAATCGGCACCCCGCGGCCTTGCGCCGGGGGGCGCTGGCTTCTAGGGCGCAGGCGAACCTACAAAGCAAACGAGTCAGACGCTTGGTCGACCTGTCGCAATACCTCCCGATCCTGATTTTCCTCGGGATCGCCCTCGGGCTCTCCAGCCTGTTCGTGTTCCTGCCGATGGGCGTGAGCCGCCTGACCGGCACGCACAACCCGAACGCGGAAAAGAACAGCGAGTACGAATGCGGCTTCCCCGCGTTCGAGGACCCGCGCAGCCAGTTCGACGTCCGGTTCTATCTGGTGGCGATCCTGTTCATCATCTTCGACCTCGAGGCCGCGTTCCTGTTCCCCTGGGCGGTCAGCCTCGACATGACCGGCTGGGCCGGGTGGACCACGATGATGATCTTCCTGGGCGAACTCGCGATCGGCCTTGCCTACGCCTGGAAGAAGGGAGCTCTGGAATGGGAGTAGATCGCCAGCCCGGACTCGATCACATCCTTGCGAACCCGGGGGCCACGACCACCCGGACGGGGGCCGAGAACTGGGCACTGCACCCCGACAGCCGCCTGCCCGACGAAGGCTACGTCAACGCGCTGTCGACCGAGCTCGACAACAAGGGCTTCCTCGTCACCTCGACCGAGGAACTGTTCCAGTGGGCGCGCACGGGCTCGCTGTGGTGGATGACTTTCGGCCTCGCCTGCTGCGCGGTCGAGATGATCCACGTCAACATGCCGCGCTACGACATGGAGCGGTTCGGCGTCGCCCCGCGCGCATCCCCGCGCCAGTCGGACGTGATGATCGTGGCCGGCACGCTGTGCAACAAGATGGCCCCGGCGCTGCGCAAGGTCTACGACCAGATGTCGGACCCCAAGTACGTCATCAGCATGGGCAGCTGTGCAAACGGCGGCGGCTACTACCACTACAGCTATTCCGTCGTGCGCGGATGCGACCGGATCGTGCCGGTGGACATCTACGTCCCCGGCTGCCCGCCGACCGCCGAGGCGCTGCTTTACGGCGTGATGCAGCTGCAGCGGAAGATCCGCCGCAGCGGCACGATCGAGCGGTGAGGGGCGCGCATTAAATGGCAACCGTCCTCCACCCCGCCCCGAAGATCGCATCGAACGAAGGCGTCGAAGCCGCGCTGTCGGGCGCGCTCGGCGACATGTTCGTCTCCGCGAAGGAAGAGCATGGCGAAATCCTGTTCACCGTGGCGCGCGACAGCATCGAGGATGCGCTGCGCACCTTGCGCGATGATCACGCCTACCAGCAGCTGATGGAAATCGCCGGGGCCGACTATCCGGGCCGGCCCGAGCGGTTCGAAGTCGTCTACATGCTGCTCAGCCTGACGAAGAACCACCGCATCATGGTGAAGTGCACCGCCAGCGAAAGCACGCCGGTGCCGACCGTGACCACGCTGTGGCCCAACGCCGGCTGGCTCGAGCGCGAGGTGTTCGACATGTACGGCGTGCTGTTCGCCGGCAACACGGACCTGCGCCGTATCCTCACCGACTACGGGTTCGAAGGGCATCCTTTCCGCAAGGACTTCCCGCTCACGGGCTACACCGAGCTGCGCTATTCCGAGGACGAGAAGCGCGTCGTGTACGAGCCGGTGGAGCTGCCGCAGGACCTGCGCCAGTTCGATTTCATGAGCCCGTGGGAAGGCGCCGACTACGTGCTGCCGGGCGACGAGAAGGCTGCCGAGAAGCCCGCCACTCCGCCGGTCCACGAGCCCAAGGAAACCCCGAAGAAGGGCGTGAGCGGCGCCGGCGAGCCGACCGATTCCAAGGCGGCCGAACACGTCGCGCCCGCCGGCAAGGGCGGCACCGTGTCGGGCCAGGGGCAGGGCGAACCCGTGCCCGTCGACACCGGCACCCCGGCGCCCGATGCGCCCGAGCCGACCGAGACCCGCCCCGCACGCAAGCCGCGCAAGGGCAAGGGACGCGACACCGAACTCGCGACCGAGCCCGACAAGGCAGCCGCGCCTAAGAAGCCGCGCGCGCCGCGCAAGAAGAAGGGCGAGGGCGAATGAAACGCGCCGTGATCCTTGCTGCCGTGGCCGTCCTGGCCGCGTGCTCGAAATCCGGCGACGATGCCGCGACCGGCGGCGACAACGCCGGCGACTTCGCGCAGCGCGCTGGCGTCGGCGGCGCGCTTGCCGCAAACGGCCCGGTGCCCAGCGTTGCCGAAGTCAACGCGCAGCCCGTCGTCGCGCCCACCGGCAAGGCGCAGCTTACCCCGCTAACCAAGGAAGCACCGCGTGCGCTCGGCCGGATCAAGGGCGGCTGCTCGTTCATCTACCAGGGCCGTTCGTTGCTGGTCGTGGGGGCCGAAGATACCACCGATGCCAGCGGCAACGGCGTGCTCGTGATCGACGGCCGCCAGGTCGTCCTCCCCGGCGCGGCGCAAGGCGGGCCGCAGTATGTCGAGAGCGGACCCACGCTGACCGGCGGCGGCTACACTGTCGCGGTGCTGCGGGGCGACGGCGCGCCGACGATCAACGCGGGGCGCAACG
Organism: Tsuneonella amylolytica; assembly: GCF_003626915.1. NCBI lineage: Bacteria > Pseudomonadati > Pseudomonadota > Alphaproteobacteria > Sphingomonadales > Erythrobacteraceae > Tsuneonella > Tsuneonella amylolytica. Next base: position 86,053 of record NZ_CP032570.1, on the reverse strand, counting down.
AATGGTCGGCCGACCTGAAGGTCGACGGCCCCGGCGGCGAGACGGTGTTCTCGCCCGGAACGTGGAACTGCACGCCATGACGATGCAACTGGAACAGTCGCCCACCACCGGCGACGAGGTCATCACCAACTACACGATCAACTTCGGGCCCCAGCATCCCGCGGCGCACGGCGTGCTGCGCATGGTGATGGAGCTGGACGGCGAGATCATCGAGCGGATCGATCCGCACGTCGGCCTGCTCCACCGCGGCACCGAGAAGCTGATCGAGCACAAGACGTACCTTCAGGCGCTGCCGTATTTCGACCGGCTCGACTACTGCAGCCCGCTGTGCATGGAGCACAGCTACGTCCTCGCGATCGAGAAGCTGCTCAACGTCGAGGTGCCGATCCGCGCGCAGTACCTGCGGGTGTTCTTCGCCGAACTGACGCGCATCTCGAACCACATGCTCAACCTCGGCAGCCACGTGATGGACGTGGGCGCGATGACGCCGAACCTGTGGCTGTTCGAAATCCGCGAAGATTGCATGAACTTCTTCGAGAGGGCGAGCGGCGCGCGCATGCATAGTGCCTATTTCCGGCCCGGCGGCGTGCACCAGGACGTGCCGCTCAAGCTGCTGACCGACATCGCCGACTGGCTCGACACCCGCCTGCCGACGCTGTTCGAGGACGCGATGAGCCTGGTGGTCGACAACCGCATCTTCAAGCAGCGCAACGTCGACATCGCGGTGGTGAGCAAGGACGATGCGGTCGCCTGGGGCTTCTCCGGCCCGATGATCCGCGCCGCCGGCATCCCGTGGGATCTGCGCAAAAGCCAGCCCTACGACGTCTACGACCGGATGGACTTCGACATCCCGGTCGGCACCAACTCCGACTGCTACGACCGGTTCATGGTCCGCGTCGAGGAAGTGCGCCAGTCCGCGCGGATCATGAAGCAGTGCCTCGCCGAAATGCCCGAGGGCCCGGTGGCGAGCGAGGACCGCAAGGTGGTCCCGCCCAAGCGCGCCGAGATGAAGCAGTCGATGGAAGCGCTGATCCACCACTTCAAGCTCTACACCGAAGGCTTCCACGTTCCCGCGGGCGAAGTCTACGTCGCCACCGAAAGCCCCAAGGGCGAGTTCGGTGTCTATCTCGTGTCGGACGGGTCGAACAAACCCTACCGCTGCAAGATCCGCCCGACCGCGTTCAGCCACCTGCAGGCGATGGACTTCATGGCCAAGGGCCACATGCTGCCCGACGCGACCGCCATCCTCGGCGCAATTGACGTGGTGTTCGGGGAGTGCGACCGGTGATGGAAACTTGCTGCATCGTCATCCCAGCGAAAGCTGGGATCGCTCTCCTCACGCGCAACGCCAGTTGGCCAGCGACCCCAGCTTTCGCTGGGGCGACGAACAGGAGGTTTCGTCGTGGCTGACCGAGCCCCCGCACCCGATACGCCCGAACTGCGCGAGCGGTGGGGCTCGTTCGCCTGGACCGCCGAAAATGCGGCCCTCGCGAAAGACATCGTCGCGCGCTATCCCGAGGGGCGTCAGCGCTCGGCGGTGATGCCGCTGCTCGACCTCGCCCAGCGGCAGGTCGGCGCGGAGACGAACACGCAGGGCTGGCTGCCGCTGCCGGTGATGGAATTCGTCGCCGCCGAGCTCGCCATGCCGGTGATCCGCGTGCTCGAGGTCGCGACGTTCTACACGATGTACAACATCGCGCCGGTCGGCCGCTTCCACGTGCAGGTCTGCGGCACTACCCCGTGCATGCTGCGCGGGTCGGACGACATCCTCGACGCCTGCTACGCGCGCGGTATGAAGAAGGGCCACACCACGCCCGACGGCCTGTGGACGCTGACCGAGGTCGAGTGCATGGGCAACTGCGCCAGCGCCCCGATGGTCCAGATCAACGACGGCAACTACGAGGACCTCACCCCCGAGCGCCTCGACGCGGTGCTCGATGCGCTTGAGCGCGGCGAGCAACCGGAGGAAGGCACGCAGGATCCCGAGCGGCACACGGTGGAGCCGGTCGGTGCGCTCAGCAGCCTCACGGCGATGGTGAGCGAGAACCACGACTACCGGGGTGAATGGTGAGCATCGTCACGATCATCGTCGCGCTCGTGCTGATCTTCCTCGCATGGAAGGTCCTGATGGGCGTGGTCAAGTTCGGCGCGATCATCCTGATCATCGTTGCCGCCATCTATTTCCTCTCGCAGGGAGGCCTCGGCTGATGCTTGCCGACAAGGACCGCATCTTCACCAACCTCTACGGCTACCAAGCCGCAGGCTTGAACGCGGCCGAGGCGCGCGGCGACTGGGACGATACCAAGTCGATCCTCGCCCGCGGGCAGGACGCGATCATCGACGAAATCAAGGCGTCGGGCCTGCGCGGCCGCGGCGGGGCAGGCTTCCCGACCGGCATGAAGTGGTCCTTCATGCCCAAGGAATCGAAGGACGGCCGGCCTAGCTTCCTCGTCATCAACGCCGACGAGTCCGAGCCCGGTTCGTGCAAGGACCGCGAGATCATGCGGCACGATCCGCACAAGCTGCTCGAGGGCGCGCTGGTGGCGGGCTTCGCGATGCGCGCGCGCGCGGCCTACATCTACATCCGCGGCGAATACATCCGCGAGGCCGAAGTGCTGTTCAAGGCGCGGGACGAGGCCTACGCCGCCGGGCTGCTGGGCAAGAACGCCTGCGGTTCGGGTTACGACTTCGACGTGTTCGTCCACCGCGGCGCGGGCGCCTACATCTGCGGCGAAGAAACCGCGATGATCGAGAGCCTGGAAGGCAAGAAGGGCCAGCCTCGCCTCAAGCCGCCGTTCCCGGCCGGCGCGGGTCTCTACGGCTGCCCGACCACGGTCAACAACGTCGAAAGCATCGCGGTCGCCCCCACGATCATGCGCCGCGGCGCGGCGTGGTTCTCCAGCTTCGGTGCGGAGGGCAACAAGGGCACCAAGCTGTTCCAGATCAGCGGCCACGTGGAAAAGCCGTGCGTCGTGGAAGAGGCGATGAGCATCCCCTTCCGCGAACTGATCGAGAAGCATTGCGGCGGCATCCGCGGCGGGTGGGACAACCTCCTCGCGGTGATCCCCGGCGGTTCCTCGGTCCCGCTCGTGCCCGCCGACCAGATTATCGACTGCGCGATGGACTTCGACGGGCTGAAGGCGGTCGGCAGCGGCCTCGGCACCGCTGCGATCATTGTGATGGACAAGTCCACCGACATCGTCCGCGCGATCAGCCGCATCAGCTACTTCTACAAGCACGAAAGCTGCGGCCAGTGCACCCCCTGCCGCGAAGGCGTGGGCTGGATGTGGCGCGTGATGGAACGCCTGCGCACCGGCGACGCGGCGGTCGAGGAAATCGACATGCTGCACCAGGTCACCAAGCAGGTCGAAGGGCATACCATCTGCGCATTGGGCGACGCGGCGGCATGGCCGATCCAGGGCCTGATCAAGCACTTCCGCCCCGAACTGGAGCGGCGGATCCACGCAGCCGGAAACATGGCGGAGGCCGCCGAATAATGCCCACAGTCACCGTAGATGGCGAAACGATCGAAGTGCCCGATGGCGCCACCGTGCTGCAGGCGTGCGAGCTTGCCGGCAAGGAGATCCCGCGCTTCTGTTACCACGAACGCCTGAGCATCGCGGGCAACTGCCGCATGTGTCTGGTCGAAGTGAAGCCCGGGCCGCCCAAGCCGCAGGCGAGTTGCGCGCTGCCCGCGACCGAGGGGCAGGAAATCCGTACCGACACACAGATGGTGAAGTCGGCGCGCGAAGGGGTGATGGAGTTCCTCCTTATCAACCACCCTCTCGATTGCCCGATTTGCGACCAGGGCGGCGAGTGCGACTTGCAGGACCAGTCGGTCGCCTACGGCCGCGGCGGATCGCGCTATCACGAGAACAAGCGCGCGGTGACCGAGAAGTACATGGGTCCGCTCATCAAGACGGTGATGACGCGCTGCATCCACTGCACCCGCTGTGTGCGGTTCTCCGAAGAGATCGCCGGCGTGGACGAGATCGGCGCGCTCTATCGCGGCGAGAACATGCAGATCACAACGTATCTGGAACAGGCGGCCAAGCACGAACTGTCGGCCAACGTGATCGACCTGTGCCCGGTCGGTGCGCTTACGTCGCGCCCATACGCGTTCGAGGCGCGGCCGTGGGAATTGAAGAAGACCCTGTCGATCGACGTCAGCGACGCGGTGGGTGCGAACATCACGCTCCACGCTCGCGGGCGCGAGGTGCTCCGCGCGCTGCCGCGCATCAACGACGACGTCAACGAGGAGTGGCTCAGCGACAAGGGCCGCTACATGGTCGACGGGCTGACCCGCCGCCGCCTCGACAAGGTGTTCATTCGCAAGGATGGCAAGCTGCAGCAGGCGAGCTGGGACGAAGCGTTTGCCGCCATCGCCGACGCCAAACCGGGCGCGAGCATCGCCGCGATCGCGGGCGACATGGTCGATTGCGAAACGATGTTCGCGGCCAAGAAGCTGGTGAACGCGCTCGGCTCGACCATGCTCGAGGGCCGCCAGACCGGGATGCGTTATCCCACCGGCAACCTCGCCGCGATGAACTTCAATTCGACGTTCGCCGGTATCGAGACGGCCGACGCCATCCTGATCGTCGGCAGCAACGTCCGCTGGGAAGCGCCACTGGTGAACGTCCGCCTGCGCAAGGCGGCCAAGCGCGGGGCGAAGGTATTCGTGGTCGGACCGCGCTGGGACACGACGTTCCCGGCCGAATTCCTGGGCGACGACACCGCGGTCCTCCACGACCTGCCGGGCCACGTGACCGAAGCGCTCGCCAAGGCCGCACGGCCGGCGGTGATCGTTGGCGGGGCGGGGCTCGCGGCAGGCGCCCACGACGCACTGCTCGGCCTGGACTGGGCGCGCCCGGCCTCGGCCGACGGCGAAAGCGCGTGGAACGGGTTCAACGTGCTCCACTTCTCCGCCGCGCGTATGGGTGGGCTGATGCTCGGCTACGCGCAGGACGGGGGCATCGCCGACATCGTTAACGCCGCACCCAAGGTGGTGCTGGCGCTGGGCGCGGACGAGGTCGACTGGTCGGCGTTCGGCAAAAGCCTCAAGGTCTACATCGGCCACCACGGCGACAAGGGCGCGCATGCGGCCGACATCATCCTTCCCGCCGCCGCCTACAGCGAAAAGGACGGGACCTACGTCAACACCGAAGGCCGCGTGCAGTTCGCCGAAAAGGCCGTGTTCGCCCCGGGCGATGCGCGGGAGGACTGGACGATCCTGCGCGCGCTGGCCGATGCGCTGGGCGTGACGGTCGGGTTCGACAGCTTCGCCGAACTCCAGGCCGCGATGATCGCCGAAGTGCCCGCGCTCGGCGTCGAGGGGCTGGCCGACTACGGCGCGCTGCCGGCATCGGGCGGCACGAAAGCGGAAGGCCGGATCGCGGGCTACCCGATCAAGGACTTCTACCTCACCAACGCCATCGCGCGGGCGAGCGTCGTGATGCAGGAATGCTCGGCCGAACTCCTTCACGGCGACGACATCCGGGAGGCCGCGGAATGAGCTATTCCAGCTTGATGCTGAATGCGGCTAAGATCTTGTTCGTCTTGGCTGTTGTACTTTTCGTCGGCACTCCTCTCGTCGCAATATTCGCGGCGAGCCAGGTGAGCGCACCTGCTGCGATGCTTGCGGGCCTCGCCGGCGCATTCAGTTCTGCCGCTATTCCCTTCTTGGGTGCGGCGATCGTGTGGCGCCTCGACATCTGGCTGTTTAAGCGGGAGGCCGCGGAATGACCGCGCAATTCATCCAGTGGGGCATGGACGCGGGCTGGGCGTGGTTCCTCGCGACCATCGCGGGCATCCTCCTCATCGCGCTGCCGCTGATGCTCGGCGTGGCGATGATCATCTACGCCGATCGCAAGATCTGGGCGGCGATGGCGCTGCGCCGGGGCCCTAACGTCGTCGGTCCCTTCGGCCTGCTGCAGAGCTTCGCCGACGGGCTGAAGGTGTTCCTGCAGGAAACCATCATTCCCTCGGCGGCGAACAAGGGCCTGTTCCTGATCGCGCCGATCATCACCTTTACCGTGGCGCTGCTGGCGTGGGCGGTGATCCCGTTCAATTCGGGCGCGGTGCTGGCGGACATCAACGTCGGGCTGCTCTACGTGCTCGCGATCAGCAGCCTCGGCGTTTACGGCGTGGTGATCGCCGGGTGGGCGAGTAACTCGAAGTACCCGTTCTTCTCGGCGATGCGCGCCGCGGCTCAGATGATCAGTTACGAGGTCTCGATCGGGTTCATCCTGATCTGCGTGGTGCTCTACGCCGGCAGCTTCAACATGAACGCCATCGTCGAGGCGCAGCGCGGGCATGGCTTCGGCATCGTGAACGGCTACTGGTTCAACCTGCTGCTGTTTCCGATGTGGGTCATGTTCCTCATCAGCGGCATGGCGGAGACCGCACGCGCGCCGTTCGACCTGACCGAGGCGGAGAGCGAGCTCGTCGCCGGGTATCAGACCGAATACAGCTCGATGAGCTTCGCGCTCTACTGGCTGGGCGAATACGCCAACGTGCTCTTGATGTGCGCATTGAACGCGGTGCTGTTCTTCGGCGGTTGGCTGCCGCCGTTCGAAATCGGGTTCCTCTACTGGATCCCCGGTTTCGTCTGGCTGCTGCTCAAGATCTTCTTCTTCTTCTTCATCTTCAGCTGGGTGAAGGCGACCGTGCCGCGGTACCGCTACGATCAGCTCATGCGGCTGGGCTGGAAGGTTTTCCTGCCGCTGTCGCTGCTGTTCGTCGTGCTCGTATCGGGCTGGCTCATGTTCACGAGGTACGGATGACCGTCGCGCACCTAATCAAGTCGTTCACCCTGTGGGAGTTCGTGAAGGCGCACGCCCTCACGCTGAAGTACTTCTTCAAGCCCAAGGCGACGATCAACTACCCGTTCGAGAAGAACCCGCTGTCCCCGCGTTTCCGCGGCGAGCATGCGCTGCGCCGCTATCCCAACGGCGAGGAACGCTGCATCGCGTGCAAGCTGTGCGAGGCGGTGTGTCCGGCGCAGGCGATCACGATCGAGGCCGAACCGCGCGAGGACGGCAGCAGGCGGACCACCCGCTACGACATCGACATGACCAAGTGCATCTACTGCGGTTTCTGCCAGGAAGCCTGCCCGGTGGATGCCATCGTCGAAGGGCCGAACTTCGAATACGCGACCGAAACGCGCGAGGAGCTGCTCTACGACAAGGCGAAACTGCTGGCCAACGGGGACAAGTGGGAGCGGGCGCTTGCCGCGAACCTTGAAGCCGATGCGCCCTACCGATAGGGGCCGCGCCGAAACATGATCCAGGTTGCCGCCTTCTACCTTTTCGCCGCCCTCACGATCGCCTCCGCGGTGCTCGTGATCACGGCGCGCAATCCCGTGCACTCGGTGCTGTGGCTGATCGTGGCGTTCTTCAACGCCGCCGGCCTCATGGTGCTGGCGGGCGCGGAGTTCATCGCGATGCTGCTGGTCATCGTCTACGTGGGCGCGGTCGCGGTGCTGTTCCTGTTCGTGGTGATGATGCTCGACATCGATTTTGCCGCCCTGCGCGCCGGGTTCGTCAAGAACTTCCCGCTCGGGCTGTTGATCGCGCTGGTGCTGCTGGCCGAGCTGGTGTTCGGCATCGGCGCCTATCAGGCCGGCCGGCTCGAACTGGCCCCGGCCACCGCCGATCAGGTCGCGCCGGTCGCCACGAGCAACATCGCCGCGATCGGCCAGGTCCTCTACGGGCAGTACCTGTTCCTGTTCGAGAGCGCGGGCATCATCCTTCTGGTGGCGATGGTCGGCGCGATCGTGCTGACCCACCGCGAGCGCAAGGACACCCGCCCGCAGGACATCTCGAAGCAGATCCGCCGCCGCCCGGACGAGGCGACGCGCAACGTGAAGCCAACGGTCGGCGAAGGGGTGCAGCTGTGATCGGTCTCGAACACTACATCGTCGTCGGCACGATCCTGTTCGTGCTCGGCGTGCTCGGCATCTTCCTCAACCGGAAGAACGTGATCGTCATCCTGATGTCGATCGAACTCATCTTGCTCGCGGTGAACATCAACCTCGTGGCGTTCAGCGCCGCGCTGGGCGATCTCACCGGGCAGATTTTCGCGATGTTCGTGCTGACCGTGGCCGCCGGCGAGGCGGCGATCGGCCTTGCGATCCTCGTCATCTATTTCCGTGGCCGCGGCACCATCGCGGTCGACAGCGTCGACCGGCTCAGGGGGTAAGCGAGCCCGTGCATCCGATACTCATCATCGTCTTCGGACCCTTGCTCGCGGCCATCGTCGGCGGGCTGGGCAACCGCGCGCTCGGCAACACGGTGGTCAAGTCGATCACCACCGGCGCGCTTTTCGTCTCGTGCGCGCTGAGCTGGCCGATTTTCCTGTCGTTCCTCAACGGCACCGCCGATCCGCAGGTCGTCCAGGTTCTCCAGTGGGTCCAGTCGGGCACGATGACGTTCGACTGGGCGCTGCGCGTCGACACGCTGACCGCGGTCATGCTGGTCGTCATCACCACCGTATCGGCGCTCGTCCACCTCTACAGCTGGGGCTACATGGAAGAGGACCCGGACCAGCCCCGGTTCTTCGCGTATCTCAGCCTGTTCACCTTCGCGATGCTGATGCTGGTGACGGCGGACAACCTCGTCCAGATGTTCTTCGGCTGGGAAGGGGTGGGGCTCGCAAGCTACCTCCTCATCGGGTTCTGGTTCCGCAAGCCGAGCGCCAACAAGGCGGCGATGAAGGCGTTCGTCGTCAACCGCGTGGGCGATCTCGGCTTCATGCTCGGCATTTTCGGCACGTTCCTGGTGTTCGGCACGACCTCGATCCCCGAGATCCTCGCCGCCGCGCCGGGCATGGCGGGCGCGACGATCGGGTTCCTCGGTTACCGCGTCGACACGATGGACGTGCTCTGCATCCTCCTGTTCATCGGCGCGATGGGCAAGTCGGCGCAGCTCGGCCTGCATACCTGGCTGCCCGACGCGATGGAGGGTCCGACCCCGGTCTCCGCGCTGATTCATGCCGCGACGATGGTCACGGCCGGCGTGTTCATGGTGTGCCGCCTCAGCCCGATGTTCGAGACCGCGCCGATCGCGCTCGCCTTCGTGACGTTCATCGGCGCTGCGACCTGCATTTTCGCGGCGACCGTCGGCACGACGCAGTGGGACATCAAGCGGGTCATCGCCTATTCGACCTGTTCGCAGCTCGGCTACATGTTCTTCGCGGCCGGCGTCGGGGCATACGGCGCGGCCATGTTCCACCTGTTCACGCACGCCTTCTTCAAGGCGCTGCTGTTCCTCGGCGCGGGCAGCGTGATCCACGCCATGCACCACGAACAGGACATGCGGTATTACGGGGGCCTGCGTAAGCATATCCCGCTCACGTTCTGGGCGATGATGGCCGGTACGCTGGCGATCACCGGGTTCGGCATCTACGACCTGCACCTCGGTTTCGCCGGCTTCTGGTCGAAGGACGCGATCATCGAAGTCGCGTTCGCGCGCGGCACCGAGATGGCGAGCTTCGCGTTCTGGATGGGCGTGTTCGCCGCGCTGCTGACCAGTTTCTACAGCTGGCGGCTGGTGTTCCTCACCTTCTTCGGCAAGCCGCGCTGGGCGGAGAGCGAGCACATCCAGCACGCTGTCCATCACGGACACGACGAGCCCGATGAGCACAACCCGCCCCGCCAGGAAGACGCGGGCCACGATGTCGCACACCACGTACCCGATCCCGACCACGGTGACGGGACCGCGGGGTATCACCCGCACGAGAGCCCGTGGCCGATGCTCGTGCCGCTCGGCGTGCTGTCGCTCGGCGCGATCGCGGCGGGGCAGGTGTTCGCCCCCGCCTTCCTCGACACCGAAGGGTTCTGGCAGGGCGCGATCTTCTACAACGAGAACCTGATCCACGCGATGCACGCCGTGCCGTGGCCGGTGAAGTACGCCGCGTTCATCGTGATGGTGCTCGGCTTCGTGACCGCCTGGTACGGCTACATCCGCAACACCCGCTTCCCCGGCATGGTCGCGGAGCAGCTCGGCCCGGTGTATCGCTTCGTGTTCAACAAGTGGTACTTCGACGAGTTCTACAACGTGCTGTTCGTCCGCCCGGCCTTCTGGTTCGGCGACAAGTTCTGGAAGTGGATCGACAAGGGCACGATCGACCGGTTCGGCCCCGACGGCGCGGCCTGGGCCGTGGCGCAGGGGACCGTGGGGGCCAAGCGCATCCAGTCGGGCTTCCTCAATACCTATGCCCTGTGGATGCTGATCGGCCTCGTCGCCGCGATTACTTGGGTTCTGTTCTGATGGGGGGCTTCCCGATCCTTTCCGTGATGCTGCTCGTGCCGCTGGTCGGCGCGCTGGCCTGCTTCTTCCTCGAGGCGAAGGCCGCGCGCATGGTCGCGCTCGTCGCCACGCTTGTCGACCTCGCGCTCGGCATCGCGCTGTGGGCGAGTTACGACGTCGGCGGTGCCCAGTGGCAGTTCGTCGAGCGGGCGGAGGTGTTCTCCGGTTTCAGCTACGCGCTCGGGATCGACGGGATCGCGTTGCTGCTGATCGTGCTCAGCGTGTTCCTGATGCCGATCTGCATCCTCGCCAGCTGGGATTCGATCGAGAAGCGGGTCGGCGAATACATGGCCGCGTTCCTGTTCATGGAACTGCTGATGATCGGCGTGTTCGCGGCGCAAGACATTCTGCTGTTCTACATCTTCTTCGAAGCCGGCCTCATCCCGATGTATCTCATCATCGGCATCTGGGGCGGGCAGGACCGCATCTACGCGAGCTACAAGTTCTTCCTCTACACGCTGCTCGGTTCGGTCGTGATGCTGGTCGCGATGCTGTGGATGATCAACACCGCCGGCACGACCGACATCCCCACGCTGATGCAGTACGATTTCGATCCGCGCGCGCAGACCTGGCTGTTCCTCGCCTTCTTCGCGAGCTTCGCGGTGAAGATGCCGATGTGGCCGGTGCACACCTGGCTGCCCGACGCGCACGTGCAGGCACCCACCGCCGGTTCGGTGATCCTGGCGGGCGTGCTGCTGAAGATGGGCGGCTACGGCTTCATTCGGTTCAGCCTGCCGATGTTCCCCGAAGCGAGCGCGCAGCTGGCCTGGCTTATCTTCGCGCTCAGCATGATCGCGGTCATCGTCACCAGCCTCATCGCGCTGGTCCAGCACGACATGAAGAAGCTTATCGCCTATTCCTCGGTCGCGCACATGGGGATCGTGACCATCGGCCTGTTCGCCTTCAACGTGCAGGGCCTCGAAGGGGCGATGATCGTGATGCTCAGCCACGGGCTCGTATCGGGCGCGCTGTTCCTGTGTGTGGGCGTGATCTACGACCGGCTGCACACGCGCGAGATCGACCGCTACGGCGGGCTGGCGATCAACATGCCGAAGTACGCGATCTTCTTCCTGCTGTTCACGATGGCCAGCATCGGACTGCCCGGCACCAGCGGGTTCGTAGGCGAATTCCTCAGCCTCGCCGGGACGTATCAGGTATCCACCTTCGTCACGCTGGTGTGCACCACCGGCATCATCCTCGGCGCGGCCTACATGCTGTACCTGTACTGGCGGGTGGCGTTCGGCGTGCAGAAGAACGCCGATGCCGCCGCCATGCCCGACCTCACCGCCCGCGAGTGGCTGATGCTCGCCCCCATCGCCGCGGCGGTGCTGTGGATGGGCGTCTATCCGGAAAGCTTCCTCGCCCCCATGCGCAAGGATATCGCCGCGCTCGACGCCCGCGTCGCCCGCGCCAAGCCACACTACGACAGTGCGCTCGCGCAGACCGGGCGCCGCACGCAGGCGGCCAACGCGATGCCGCATGCCGAAGGGACCGGCGCCGAACACGGCGGTGAAGCGGAGGGCCAGCACTGATGGACCTTCAGACTTCGCTTTCGCTGATCGTCCCCGAGACGATCCTGTCGATCGGCGGCCTGATCCTGCTGCTCGCCGCCGCGTGGCTGGGCGACAAGGCGAGCCGGGCGATCTCCGTCGCCGCGGTCGCGATCCTGTTCGGCGCCGCCGCCTTCACCGTGCCCGTCCTGTCGGGCGGCGACATGGGGGCGGGCACGCAGGCGTTCTTCGGGCAGTTGCGCGTCGATGCGTTCGCCGCCTTCTCGAAGCTGTTGATCTACATCGCGGCCGCGGCCAGCCTGATGATCGCGCCGCGCTTCTTCGCGCGGTGGGACGCGATGCGCGCCGAATATCCGGTGCTTATCCTGTTCGCTGTGCTCGGCATGAGCCTCATGGTTTCGGCCGCCGATCTCATGACGCTCTACATCGGGCTCGAGATGAACAGTCTGGCGGCTTATGTCCTCGCTGCTTTCCTGCGCACGGACAGTAGGTCGGAAGAGGCGGGGCTGAAGTATTTCGTGCTCGGCGCGCTCGCGAGCGGCATCCTTCTCTACGGCATGAGCCTTACCTACGGGTTCGCCGGTACGACGAGCTTCGCCGGCATTCGGGCGTCTATGGCGACCGGCCTGTCCACCGGGGCGCTCTTCGGCCTGATCTTCGTCCTCGCGGGGCTCGCATTCAAGATCTCGGCAGTCCCGTTCCACATGTGGACGCCCGACGTCTACGAAGGCGCGCCGACGCCGGTGACGACGTTCTTCTCGACCGCCCCCAAGGTCGCGGCGATCTCGCTGCTGATGCGCGTCGCCATCGACGCGTTCGGCGGGCAACCCGACGCCTGGCGCCAGGTGGTGTCCTTCGTCGCGCTCGCCTCGATAGTCGTCGGGGCACTCGGCGCGATCGGGCAGGACAACCTCAAGCGGCTGCTTGCGTACTCCTCGATCAACAACGTCGGCTTCATCCTCGTCGGCCTCGCCGCGGCGACAGCGCAGGGGGCGAGCGCGATGCTCGTCTATCTCGCAATCTACGTCGTCATGTCGATCGGCAGCTTCGTCGCGGTGCTGATGCTGCGCGATGCGGAGGGCAACCAGCTCGAAACGTTCGGCGACATCGCTGGTCTCAGCCGCACGCAACCCGGTATCGCGTGGTGCCTCGCCCTGGTGATGTTCAGCGTTGCGGGCATACCGCCGCTGCTCGGCTTCTATGCCAAGCTGGTCATCTTCAACGCGGCGGTGGCGGCGAACCTGCTGCCGCTGGCGTTGATAGCCATCGCAGGCAGTGTGATCGGGGCGTTCTACTATCTCAAGGTCATCAAGGTGATGTTCTTCGACGACGCCGTCGATCGGGTGAACGGCCGCAACGACCGGGCACACTGGACGCTCCTGATCGGGTCGACGATCGTGATTTCGCCGTTGGGCTATCTTCTGATGGGGTGGCTCGGCAACCTCACCGACACCGCGGCCGCTGCGCTGTTCCTCGCCGCTTGAGCGCGCCGCGTTGATAACCACGGTCGCCGAGACCGGATCGACCAATGCCGATCTGCTCGCCGCCCTGCGCGCGGGCGAGCGCGTGTCCGAGGGCGACTGGCTGGTCGCCGACCGACAGATTGCTGGGCGCGGGCGGCAAGGCCGCGCATGGTCCGACGGCGCGGGCAACTTCATGGGCTCGACCGTCGTCCGCAGGGGGCCGCACGATCCCCCGCCGCACACACTGGCGTTGCTGGCGGGTCTCGCGCTCTACGAAACGGTCGCCCCGTTGCTGGCGGATCCCGCCGCCCTGTCGCTCAAATGGCCGAACGACCTGCTTATCGGTCGTGCCAAGATGGCCGGCATCCTGCTGGAAGGGGAGGGCGACGCCGTCGTCGTGGGCATCGGGGTCAATCTCGCCTCCGCCCCGGATGTGCCCGGTCGCGAGACCCTGGCTCTCTCCTCGCTCGGGCCCGCGCCGGGGCGCGACGGCTTCGCCTCGGCGCTTGCCGCCGCTTTCGACCGCGAGCTGGAACGCTGGCGCTCGGTCGGTATCGAACCGCTCCTGCGCCGGTGGCAGCTCGCCGCCCATCCCGCAGGCACCCCGCTGACCGTTCACGAGCCCGCCGGCGGGGAGGCGCGCGGCCGGTTCGTGGGCCTCGACGCAACCGGTTCGCTGATGCTGCGTTTGGAAGACGGGACGATCCGGACTATCCACGCCGGCGACGTATTTCTCGCCTGAACGCGAAAGGACACTCGCGATGCTCCTCGCCGCCGATGTCGGCAACACCAATGTCGTCTTCGCGCTCTTCGACCTGCAAGGGGAGGAGGGGCGCCGGATCAAGGCGCGCTGGCGCATCGCGACCGACCCGCGCCGCACCGGCGACGAATACGCGGTCTGGCTGCTCCAGCTGCTCGCGATCGAGGGGGTGACACGCGAGGACATCACCCAGATCATCGTCGGCTCGGTCGTCCCCCGCGCGATCCACAACCTCACCACGCTGGCCGAGAAATACTTCCGCATCACCCCGCTCGTCGCCGGCGAAGGGGACGCGGCCTACGGGATCGCGGTCGATGTCGACCAGCCCAACTCGCTGGGCGCGGACCGCGCGCTCAACACCATCGCGGCGCACGAGAAGTTCGAGGGCGACCTGATCGTGGTGGATTTCGGCACCGCGACGACGTTCGACGCGGTCGACTTCACCGGCGCCTACAAGGGCGGGATCATCGCGCCGGGCATCAACCTGTCGCTCGACGCGCTTGTCGGCAACACGGCGAAACTGCCCCGGATCGCCATCGAGGCGCCGCGCACCGACAGCGTGATCGGCCGCAACACCGAAGACCAGATGCTGATCGGCGTGTTCTGGGGTTACGTCGCGATGATGGAAGGGTTGATCGCCCGCATGCGCGCCGAAATCGGCCGGCCGGCCAAGGTCGTCGCGACCGGCGGGCTCGCCATCCTGTTCGACAAGCACACCGACATCTTCGACGCCGTCGATGCCGACCTCACCCTCGACGGGCTCGCCATCCTGGCCGAGCGCGCCAGCCAGAAGGCGAAATGATTTGAAGAAGGATTACACGCCCGAGGACGAACTGCTGTTCCTTGCCCTGGGCGGATCGGGCGAGATCGGGATGAACGTCAACCTCTACGGCTGCCAGGGCCGCTGGTTGATGGTCGATCTCGGTATGACGTTCAGCGGCAACGAATATCCCGGCATCGACCTCGTGTTCGCCGACCTCGATTTCATCGAGGAGCGTGCCGACGCGCTGGAGGGGATTGTCCTCACCCACGCGCACGAGGACCATATCGGGGCCGTACCCTATTTCGCCGCGGACCTCGGCGTGCCCCTCTACGCCACCCCGTTCACCGCCGATCTCGTCCGCCGCAAGCTGCAGGAGGCGGGCCTTGTCGACGAGGTCGAACTCGTGGTGGTCGAGGATCTGGAGCAGTTCAGCCTCGGCCCGTTCGACATTTCGTACCTCCCGCTCGCGCATTCCATCGCGGAAGGGCATGCCCTGCTGATCGACACCCCCCACGGGCGGGTATTCCACACCGGCGACTGGAAGCTCGACGAGGAACCCATTGTCGGTGAACCGACCACCGAAGAGGAACTGCAGGACATCGGCGACGAGGGCGTACTTGCGCTCGTGTGCGATTCCACCAACGTGTTCAATCCGTCGGCCAGCGGATCGGAAGGGGCGGTCTATCGTGCCCTGCACGACGAGGTGGCGAAATGGGACGGCCGCCGCGTGCTCGTCACCACGTTCGCCAGCAACGTCGCGCGGCTGCATACTTTGGGTGCCGTGGCCGAGGCGACGGGGCGCAGGCTGTGCGTCGCGGGCCGCTCGCTCGACCGGATCATCGAGGTCGCGCAGGCCAACGGTTATCTCGCCGACCTGCCGGACACGGTGGACTTCGACACGGCGATGGGGCTGCCGCGCGGCGAGGTGCTGATCGTCGCGACCGGCGGGCAGGGCGAACCCCGCGCCGCGCTCGCCCGGATCGCCGAGGAGAACCATCCCATCGAGCTATCGGCGGGCGACGTCGTCCTGTTCTCGAGCCGCCAGATTCCCGGCAACGAGCTTGCCATCGGGCGCATCCAGAACATCCTCGCCCAGCGCGGCATCGTGATGGTGACCGACCGGCAGAGCATGATCCACGTCTCAGGCCATCCCGGGCGGCCCGAGCTGGAAGCGCTGTACGGATGGCTGCGCCCGCAGGTGCTAGTGCCGGTCCACGGCGAGATGCGCCACATGGCCGAACAGGCGCGACTGGGGAAGGCTAACGGGATCCCGCAGGCCGTCGTCCAGAAGAACGGCGACATCGTCCGCCTCGCCCCGGGCAAGCCGGGCAAGCTGGCCGAAGTCCGCAGCGGCCGCCTCGTCCTCGACGGCGACATCATCGCGCCCGCCGACGGCGATGCGGTGGTCATGCGCCGCCGCCTCGCGCGCGAGGGCATCGTCGTGGTCGTCGTCGGCCCCAAGGGCGGCATCTTCGTGGAGGGGATCGGCCTGCCGCTCGACGAGGATTACGCAGCCTTCGTCGCCGAGACCGAGCGGGACGTTGCGCAGGCGCTGGGCAAGCTGCGCGGTGCCGACGCGCGCGACCGCGACAAGCTGGCCGAAACCGCGCGCCTCGCCGCCCGCCGCGCCGCCACCCGCTGGAGCGGAAAGCGCCCACAGGTCCGCGTGATCATGCCCGGAGATGCCGCGTGAAGTGGACGTCGATCCTGGCGATCTACTTCCTCGTCTGGGTGGGGACGGCGTTCGTCCTGCTGCCGTTCGGCGTGCGGACGCACGAGGAGATGGGGCTGGAAAAGACGCCGGGGCAGGCCGACAGTGCGCCGGCCAATTTCCGCCCCGGTCGCTTGCTCAAGCGGGCGACGGTCATCGCCGCCGTGCTCACCGCGCTGTGGGTGGCGAACTACACTTACGGTTGGATCACGCTCGAAAAGCTCGGTTACCCGATCGACGCCGTGTAGCGCCGCGCCAGCGCGGCATGCCGGAGCGAACGATCAGTCCCGCAGCCGTTCGATCGCCTGCGCCATCGCGACATAGAGCTTGCCCATGTCGCTGCTGAGCAGGGTGACGCCGATCGTGTGACCGTCGCGGGTCGACAGCATCGTGCGCAGCATCGTCTCGAAGTCGTGGATGTAACGGTTCACGTGTTCGCGGAAATCGCGGTCGCCGTCGTACAGTTCGGCCACGTCGCGCGCCTGCGACGGTTCGAGCAGGCGCACCGCCCGGCGGGTGAAGATTCCGCGGTCGCCCCGCAGATAGCTCGTCCACGCGGTGTCGCTTACGTCGCTGTCGAGCGCCCGCGCAATATCGATCGCGTTGCTGTTGAGGCTCTCTGTGAGCAGCGCGACCCGGCGCGAGAAGTCGGTATCGACCTGTTCTTCCGCACGCTGGCGGGCGAGGGCAACCCGGCTTTCGAGATGCCCTGCCAATTCGTTGACCTTGGCGAGTTGGTCGCGAAGCTGGATCGCCGCATCGCGACCCGCGCCGACGGCTTCGGCCGCGCCGGCTTCCAGTTCGGACAGCGCGTCGCCGACACGGACCTTGAGGGCCCGGTCGACCGCTGCGGTCGCCTCGTCGGCGATACGCGCGGCGACTTTCTCGATCCGGTCGGCGGCACCGGTTTCGATTCCCGCGACCGCACCGCCCGCTGCCTCTTCCAGTTCCGCGATCGCCGCCCGCAGGCTGCCCTGCGCCGCGCCCGAGAGCGCTTCTGTGCGATCCGCGAGCTCGGACAGGTGATCGCGGACGATCGCGATCTGCGCCAGCGTGTCGCGGTGCGCATCGGCGGTGCGCTCGTGGAAGGCATCGACCGCCTCCATCGCTGCCGCGCCCTCGCGCTGCGCGACGATGACATAGTCCGATACGGCGCGGCTCTTCTCGCCCGCGTCGCCCAGCATCAGCCCAAGCGCCTCGCCCTGACGGCCCAGTTCGGCAAGACGATGCTCAGCATCGCCGATCGAGGCCGGAAGGTCGGTGCGACTGTGTTCGGCGCTGGCGCGAATCAGTTCGAGCAGCCGGACGCTTGCTTCGGTGAGTTCGGCCACGCGGCGATCGGTGTCGCCCAGTTCCGCGCGGCTTGCGCCCAGTCGATCGCTCAGCGAATCGAGCGCGGCGACAAGGTCGCCGCCGGCCATGCGGCCGTGACCCGCCGCACGCTCCATCTCGTGGCCGAGCGCGGCCAGTTTGCCCGCGATCTCCTCGCCCTGAGCGACCAGCGTCGCCGAATGCGCGGCATGGGCTTCGCGCCGCTCGGCAATGGCGGCGTCGATTTCGGCAAGGCGCGCGCCGATGAGGTGGGCCTGTTCGGCTGCAAGCTCGGTCGCCTGTGCACGGCGACGGCCGATCTCCTCCACGAAAAGCGCATGTGACTGGGTCAGCTTCGCGTCGACGAGCTCGGCTTCCTCGCTGATGACGCGCAGGCGCTCTGCCGCGCCGGTCTTCGCGGCCTGATCAATCGATTCGACATGGCGGACGGCATTCTCGAAGTCCGCCTTGAACTCTTCCACCCGGGTTCGCCATGCCGTGATGGCTTCGCGTTCTCCCCCGACGAGACTGACGCCGATCGCATCGGCGCTCTCGCGGATCGAGGCGACGCGGGCCTGCAGCGACTTGAGCAGCTCTGCTTCCTGCGTGTCGAGTTCGCCCGATGCCTCGCCGATCTCCTCGCGCAGGCGGTCGGCGCGGTGCCGCATGGCGGCCAGCGCTTCGACCTCGCGCCCGTCGAGTTCGGCGCGGAATGCCTCGCTCTTGTCGCGCAAGGCTGCGAAGCGGGCTCCCGCGATCTCGTCGAGTTGGGCGGCCTGCGCACCGAAAGCGGCGAGGGCGGCATCGACCCGGTCGCGCAGCACCGCGACCTGTCGTTCGCTCGCCTGCCCGAATTCGTTGAGGCGGTTGAACCCGGCGACCAGTTCGTCGAGCTGGCCGTGGGCGGTGTTGCCCGCGGCCCCGATCTGGTTCGACACGTCGCGCGCGGCGTTGGCGATGACCGGCAGGTCACCGCGCAGCCGGTCCATGTTTTCCATCGCCGAGCGACTGACGCCAGCGATCGCCTCGACTTGGGTACCGTTGTCGCGCACGAGGTCCTGCAGGCGGTCGGCATTTTCCGACAGACGCTGCGTCGCCACCCGGCCGAGCGATTCGAGATCGCGGGTCTGGCTTGCGAGAAATTCGCGCGCGAGGCTGAGTTCGCGGTTCACGACCGACAGACGTGCCTCGAGCGCCTCGGATTCGCCGCGCAGCGACACGGCGGCGTCGGCAAAACGGCCCGCCTCGCGCCGGCTCAAGCGCAGCGCGAGCAACAGGACGCCGACGACCAGCAGAACCGGCATCGCCCACTGCGACACGAGCTCGCTCCATTCGGCAGGCGCCGCGCCGCCGGTGAAGGCGGGGAGGTGCGCCCAGACGAAGAAGCCGGTCCATCCCGCGATCGCCAGTCCGGCGAGCGAAGGGGCGAGCCATTCGCCGCGCGGGCGCTCGGGCTCGTCGATCCACTGCGTTTCCGTCCACTGGTCTCCGGCGGGCGAATCGGCGACCCAGTCCTCTTCCAGAACCAGCAGCTCGCTGCCCTCCGCGATAGCCTCGCCGGGCGCGTCGGCGCCGCTTCCGTGGCCCACGGCCCGGATGTGTGATCCCCCACTCATGCCGGCGAATTTACACCAAAGCAGACATGATCAACAGAGTCTTAATCATCGCGGACCTAGGATTGCCGCCGATGGCATACGAACAGGGTTCATTCGACGCGACGCTCGCGGCTGCCGCAGGCGAGGATCCCGCGCTGCTCGCCGAGCTTCGCGCCGCGTTCGCGGACAGCCTCGATCATCATCTCGACCTCATGCGCAGGGCGCGCTGCGACGGGAACTGGACGGTCGCGGCCCAGCGCCTGAAGGGCCTCGCCGCGAGCTTCCATGCCGGCGACCTCATCGACCTTGCCGACGAAGCCGTGGCCGCCGCGCCGGGCGAGCCCACGGTGCTGCGCCGGATCGAACGGTTCCGCGACCGCTTCGTCGCGCCTTAGGCTTTCCGACGCTAGCCAAATACCCTGGCGCGCCGTAACCCTGCCGACCTTTGCGGCAGGAGCGGGCAGCGGTGCGCATCGCGCTGATCACCTTGGATCGATTGGCGGAGGAAGCGGACGGCGAAGGCGCGTCTGGCACGCCCGCGCGTCTCGCAGGGCAGCCCATTGCCTGGCACCAACTGCACGCCGCGCTCGCGCTCGAATGCGAACGGATCGTCTGCCTCGCACCAGAACCGGTGGCGGAGGTGGCCGCGCTGCAGCGCGAAGCGGAGCGCCGGGGGGCGAAATTCCACGCGGTTTGGCGCGCCCGCATGCTCTCCGGTCTCGTCGCGGCGGCCGACACGCTGTTCGTCTTTGCGCCCGGCATCCTGCCCGACCGCGAATGGCTGCACGACGCGCTTTCGGGCCGCGCCGGCATCGGGGTCTTCGCAGCCGAGCGGGCCGTACCCTGGGGGTTCGAGCGTATCGACCGCGACCGCGCATGGGCCGGCGTGCTGGCCACGCGCGGCGATGCGGTGGAGGCGCTGGCCGACCTGCCACCCGATGCCGATCCTTCCGCCGGGCTGCTGCGTATCGCCCTCCAACGCGGCACGCGCTGCGTCGAGGTACCGGACCAGTGGCTCGACGAAGGCCGCTGGGCGACCCTGTCCGACGCGAAGGTCGCCGCGCGGTTCGAGCCGCTGTGGTATGCCCGCGGGGTGCCGGAACCGGGACCGGCGCGTCCGAGCGACACGCTGGCCTATCGCACGGCGCGTTGGCTCACCCGCTCGATCGCGCGCCGCCCGCAGTTGCCGGTCGCCCTGACGGCGGCGAGCGGATTGCTCACCGCCGGGGGCGCCACGACGGGCTATTTCGGATACAGCGCCATCGGCTTGGCGATGCTGGCGGTGGCGGCGTTCATCGCTTCGACCGGGACGGCTTTGGACGCCTTCGCCGCGGCCGGAAGCGGGATCGCGCCGAAGCGCTGGCCGATCGCCGCGCGCGATGCGGCGCTCGACCTGGCGCTGATTGCATGCGCGGCGAGCCCCGCAGCGTTCGGCGACTGGAGCGCGCCCTTCGCCGCGGCGGTCATTGTCGCCGCGATGCGCCTGGCGCGCGAGGACGTGGCACCGTCGTTGCTGCGCCCCTTCGGCGACCGGGTTCTCGTGCTGTCGGTCGCGGCAGTGCTGGCGGCGGCAAGCATCTTTGCGCCCGGCATCGCCTTGCTCTCGGTTGCGGCGCTCGGATTGCGGCTCCTTGCCCCAAGCGCGCAGCTAACGCGGGCTTAACCACAGGGGCGCTAGGACGGCCGACGATGAACGATGCGGTCATGCCCCAATCGAGCGAAGCGCCGGTGGAAGCCGTCCTGCGCGACGAACTCGCGCAAGGCGACGTCGTGCTCGGCACCGTCGGCCCGGTGCTCGGCCACCTGCTTGCCAACCACGACCATTCGCTGTTCAGCGACGAGATCGTCAGCCGCGTCCGCGCCATGACCGGCGATATCGCGCGGCAACTGCTCGTCGCCGAGGCGGAAAGCCGGGACATGGCGGACACGCGGGGGTTCGCCGACCGGATGCGCGACGATCTCGTGCAGCGATTGCTGATGGACGAGCGTCTGGTCGCGCACTGCCACGCCCGCGCGCTGGAATGGCATCTCGTCGCACGGCTGGAGAGCAAGAACGCCATCGATCCCGTCCTGTCGCCGCTGTTGCAGGCGCTGGTGGCATCCGACGATACCGCCGTGGCGAGCGCGGCGATGGGCGCGCTCGCAGCGCAGGCCCGCTTCGTCCAGCATCAGCGGCGCATGGAGCTGCCGCTGGGCGAACTGCCTGCCGACCTGTTCCACGCCGCGCTGTCCGTGTGGGCGAACGGGGCGGAGGGCGATACCGCTCCCGTCGCGGCGAAGCTGCGTGAAGCCTACGACGAATCGGCTGGCCGGCTCGGCCTGCTGGCCCGGCTCGTCGCCGGAATGGGGGCAGGTGCCCGCGCTGCACTCGCGGTCGGACACGGCGGGGTTGCCCTGTTCCTCACCGCGCTGTCGGCGATGACCCATCAGGAGCGCGATCTCGCCATCGTCGCCACCAACGATCGCCAGCTCGCCCGGCTTGCGCTGTCGCTGCGCGCCGCGGGCCTCAAGCCCAAGGAGATCGAGGAACAGTTCCTGACGATCCACCCCGACGTGTCGCTGCCCGAGGGATTCGATGCGCTCCGGACCGACCGCGCTGCCGCGCTGCTTGCTGCATCCGCCCGCGTCGGCGCGTACTGATCATGGCTTCCGCTCACGCCGTCATCGCCCGCGCGCGCACCGACGCGCTCGATCGCCTGGTGTCGGCCGACGAGCCGCTGGCCGGTCTCCAGCGCCGCTGCGGGGGCGAGCTGCCCGGAACGCTCGCCGTGCCGCAACTCCTCGAGGTGGTGCGCAAGGCCCGGACGCTCGGCCTCAGGCTGGCCCGCACGATCGAGGCGTTCGACGGCGAAGATACCGTCCGCGCCTGGGTCGAGATTGCGCCCGACAACGGCGACGAGGCCAACGGGACCGACGGCGGCTGCTCGATAGCGGTCGGTGCGTGGCAGACCGCCCCGCGCGCGCCCTTGTCGGAAGAGGAGGTCAACGACCGAAAGCTCGAGATCGATCGCGGCCTTGCCGAACTGGTCGCCCGGCTCGATGGCCGGCAGCGGGTTCTCGCGGTGGACGCGCACGCGCCCGACCTTGCCGACCTTGCCAGGGCGATGCGCGACGAGCCCGGCAGGCCGTGGTCGGAGCATGTCGAGTTTCCCGCGGTCGCCCATCGGCAGCCCGTGCACTGGCGGTTGCTCGACGGCGCGGAGTGCACCGTTCCGGGATCGGACCGGCGGTGGACGGTCACGCTCGTTCCGATCGGGCAACCCGATGGCGCGAGCGGCGGGTTCGAGCTGCTGCTCGTCGCCGATGTGCCGATGGCCAAAGCGACGCCGCGCGCGCCCGAACCCGGCGTGAAGTCCGGCCATTCGTTCGGCCGCGAACTGACGCCCGTCCTGCGCCAGCCCATCGCGCGGATCATCGCTAACGCCGAGACGATCCGTTCGCGTCTCGCCGGGCCGCTGGCCGACGAGTACAGCAACTACGCCGCCGACATCGCCGCGGCTGGCCAGCACCTCCTCGCGCTGATCGAGGACCTGTCCGATCTGGAGGTGGTGGAGGCCGAAGATTTCGCCACCGCGCCCGACCGTATAGACCTGTCGGATGTCGCGCAGCGGGCGGTCGGCATTCTCGGCGTCCGCGCGCGCGAACGCGGCATCGATCTCGTGGCGCCGGGCGAGGGCGAGAGCCTGTCGGCGATCGCGGAGTTCCGGCGGGTCCTGCAGATCCTGCTCAACCTCGTCGGCAACGCGGTCCGCTATTCGCCCGAAGGATCGACCGTTACGTTGTCGCTGGACGATGCCGGCGCACGCGCGGCAATCAGCGTGACGGACGAA
The DNA here is from genome assembly GCF_003626915.1 of Tsuneonella amylolytica. NCBI lineage: Bacteria > Pseudomonadati > Pseudomonadota > Alphaproteobacteria > Sphingomonadales > Erythrobacteraceae > Tsuneonella > Tsuneonella amylolytica. The sequence continues at coordinate 62,802 of NZ_CP032570.1, read as the reverse complement.
GGTCCCGGCCTCGCCGAAAACCAACACGAGGCCGTTTTCGAGAAGTTCGAACGACTTGGCCGCAACAACGATGGCGGATCGGGGCTGGGCCTCTACATTTCGCGCCGACTGGCGCGCGCGATGGGCGGGGACCTGACCGTGGCGAGCGAGCCGGGGAAGGGCGCGACCTTCACCCTCACGCTGCCGCGCGCCTAGCCTAGACCCGGCGTCGGCTGCCCCACCAGAACAGCACGACGCCGATCACCACGGTAATGCCGCCGTAGAGCGCCCACTTGCGCTCGGCGAGCATGAAGCTTTCGGCCGGCCACATGACCAGCCCCAGCCCCTGCAAGGCCCACAATCCGCCCGCGAGGACGAGCGCGACCCCGAGGATCTGGGCGAGCAGCCGCAGGGCGCGCATAGACCAGTCGCCCTAGCGCTGATCGACCGGCACGTAGTCGCGCTGGGTCGGTCCGGTGTAGAGCTGGCGCGGACGGCCGATGACCTGCGCGGGATCGCTGATCATCTCGTTCCACTGCGCGACCCAGCCCACCGTGCGGGCGAGGGCGAAGAGCGCGGTGAACATCGTCGTCGGGAATCCGATCGCCGAGAGGATAACGCCCGAGTAGAAATCGACGTTCGGGAACAGCTTCTTTTCGATGAAGTAGTCGTCCTTCAGCGCCAGTTCCTCGAGCCGCAGCGCGGTTTCGAACAGCGGATCGTCGACCTTCAGCGCATCGAACACCTCGCGCACCGTCTTCTGCATTACCGTCGCGCGCGGATCGTAGTTCTTGTACACACGGTGGCCGAAACCCATCAGGCGGAACGGGTCGTTCTTGTCCTTGGCGCGGTCGATGTAATGCGGGATCTTGTCGGGCGTGCCGATCTCGCGCAGCATGTTGAGCGCCGCTTCGTTCGCGCCGCCATGCGCCGGTCCCCACAGGCAGGCGATACCGGCCGAAATGCACGCGAACGGATTGGCGCCCGAGGAACCGGCGAGGCGCACGGTGCTGGTCGAGGCGTTCTGTTCGTGGTCGGCGTGGAGGATGAAGATCCGGTCCATCGCCTTCTCGACCGCCGGCACCACCTCGTATTCCTCGGCCGGGACGCCGAAAGTCATTCGCAGGAAATTGCCGGTGTAGCTCAGCGAGTTGTCGGGATAGAGGAACGGCTGCCCGACCGAATACTTGTATGCCATCGCCGCGATCGTCGGCATCTTGGCGATCAGCCGGTGGCTGGCGATCTTGCGCTGTTCCGGGTCGGAGATGTCGGTGCTGTCGTGATAGAACGCGCTCAGTGCGCCGACCACGCCGCACATGATCGCCATCGGGTGCGCATCGCGGCGGAAGCCCTGATAGAACTGCCGCATCTGATCGTGGATCATCGTGTGACGCGTGATCGTGTAGGTGAAGTCGTCGAGCTCGTCCTGCGTCGGCAGCTCGCCGTTCAGCAGCAGGTAGCTGACTTCCATGAAGGTCGACTGTTCGGCCAGCTGGCCGATGGGATAGCCGCGATGGAGCAGCACGCCTTCGTCGCCGTCGATGTAGGTGAGCGCGCTCTCGCAGCTCGCGGTCGACTTGTAGCCGGGATCGTAGGTGAAGGCCCCGGTCTGGCCGTAGAGCTTGCGAATGTCGATGACCTCGGGCCCGACGCTGCCTTCGAGGACGGGCAGGGTCGTGTCCGTGCCGCCGTAATTAAGGGTCGCCGTTTTGTCGGCCATCGTCGGTCTCCTTAGTTTGCCGGGCCCGCTTCGGCGCGTGCCGCCTGCGCGTCAAGACGCGCCAGCGATTCATCGCGCCCCAGCAGGGCGAGTACGTCGAAAATTCCGGGTGAAGTGGTCGTGCCGGTCAGCGCCGCGCGCATCGGCTGGGCGAGCTTGCCGAGCCCGAGGCCGAGGTCCTCGGCGAAGGCCTTGAGGTTCGCCTCCAGCGCCGGAACGGTCCAGTCCGCCTCGCCGACAAGCCGCGCGGAAATGCGGGCAAGCAGGTCCCGCGCGTCGTCGGTCATCAAACCGGCCGCCTTCTCGTCGAGGGCAAGCGGGCGCTCCTTGAACAGGAACGCCGCACCCGCGGCGAGCTCGTCGAGGGTCTTTGCGCGCAGTTTGAGCTGCGGCATGGCCTGGGCGAGAAGGGCCTCGTCGGCATGCGGCCCCATCCGGGGCGCGACGAGACTGGCAAGACGCGCGTCGTCCGCCTCGCGAATGTAGTGGCCGTTGAGGTTTTCGAGCTTTTTGATGTCGAAGCGGCTCGGGCTCTTGCCTACGCCGGCGAGGTCGAACAGCTCGATGGCTTCCTCGCGGGTGATCTCCTCCCGGTCGCCGTGGCCCCAGCCCAGGCGGAGGAGGTAGTTGAACACCGCTTCGGGCAGCAGCCCCATCTCGTCTCGGTAGGCATCGACCCCGATGGCGCCATGCCGCTTCGACAGCTTTGCGCCGTCGGCACCGTTGATCATCGGGACGTGCGCGTAGGTCGGCACCGGCCATCCCATCGCATTCAGGATGACGATCTGCCGGAACGCGTTGTTGAGGTGGTCGTCGCCGCGGATGACGTGGGTGACGCCCATGTCGTGATCGTCGACGACGACCGCGAGCATGTAGGTCGGCGTACCGTCGGACCGGAGCAGGACGAAATCGTCGATCTCCGAGTTCGCGACGGTGACGGAGCCCTGCACCTCGTCGGCGATGGTCGTCTCGCCTTCGCGCGGGGCCTTGATCCTGACCACGTACGGCGCATCTGCAGGCCAGGTCGCGGGGTCGGCATCGCGCCACTCGCTGTCGATCCGGAAGGTCCGCCGCTCCGCCTGCGCCGCGGCGCGCCGCTCCGCGAGTTCTTCGGGGGTGAGGTAGCAGCGGTAGGCCGCGCCCTTCGCCAGCAATTCGTGTGCAACTTCCGCATGCCGGGCGGAGCGTTCGAACTGAAAGGTCGCAGGCTCGTCGCCGTCGAGCCCGAGCCAGCGCAGACCGTCGAAGATCGCCTCGATCGCAGGTTCGGTCGAGCGGGCGCGGTCGGTGTCCTCGATCCGTAGCAGATAAGTGCCGCCATGATGGCGGGCATAAAGCCAGTTGAAAAGCGCGGTGCGGGCGCCGCCGATATGCAGGAATCCGGTAGGCGAGGGGGCGAAGCGGGTGACCACTTTCGCGCTAGCGCTTGCCATCCGAAATCTCGTCCTTATCCGTTGCAATCATGGCGATCGGTACCGCGCCGCTGGTGCCCCTCTCCGGGGGTGAGGAGCAGGGGGCTCCACCGGGCGATGCTGCATTGCAGCAGTCTTGGCCCATGGGCGCGCCCTTGTCCAGCCTCCCCGCAGGTTTCGCCGACCGGGCGGAAGCGTTTCTGGCCACGGCGGGATTCGACCGGGCACCGTGGATGACGGTCGCCTTCGCCGGGGGGGTCGGCGCATGGTTCGTCCTGCCCGGACCGGTCGCTTGGCTGGCCATGATCGGCGCGAGCGTTTTGATTGCCATCGGGGCGCAAGCGGCATGGCGCGGGCATGATGGGCGTGCACATCTGCACGCCGCCGTGACTGCCGTCGCCTTGTTGATCGCGCTCGGCACCGGTGCGATCTGGATGCGCTCGGCGACGGTCGGCGCGGAGCCTCTTGCCCGGCCTGGCGTGAGCTGGATCGACGGCCGAGTGCTTTCACGCCAGAACCAGCCTGCGGAAGGCCGGGTTCGGCTCGTCCTCGCCTATCGCGACGCCGAAACCGGAACGGCGCGTAAGGTGCGGCTCAACGTACCGACGCAAGCGATGCCCGCGACGGTAGCCGAAGGCGCAAGGGTGAGGGTGCGCGCGCGGCTGATGCCACCTGCCCCGCCGATGGTCCCCGGCGCCTACGATTTCGCGCGCACGGCCTGGTTCGCGGGCCTCGCCGCGACGGGAAGCGCCATCGGCGACATCGAGGTGGTGGAACCTACGGCGACCGGGGGAAGCGTCGCTAGCATCCAGCGAGCCTTGTCGGCGCACGTCCGCTCGAGGCTCGACGGATCGGCGGGAAGCATCGCCGCCGCCTTCGCCAGCGGTGACCGGGGCGGGATCGCCGAAGCCGACGAAGTCGCCATGCGCGATTCCGGCCTTACCCACTTGCTGTCGATCAGCGGCGTACACGTGAGCGCGGTGATTGCGGCGGCCTATGTTCTGGCCTTGAGGCTGCTGGCGCTGTGGCCTTGGCTGGTGCTTCGGATCCGCCTGCCCTTGGTCGCCGCCGTGTGCGGTGCGGGCGCCGGCATCGCCTACACGCTGCTGACAGGGGCCGAGGTGCCGACGGTGCGCAGCGTGATCGGCGCCCTGCTCGTGCTCGCCGCGCTGGCGATGGGGCGCGAGGCGCTTTCCATGCGGATGGTCGCCACTGCGGCTTTCGCCGTCCTGCTCATTTGGCCCGAGGCCCTGATGGGGCCGAGCTTCCAGATGAGCTTCGCCGCGGTCGTCGCGATCGTCGCCCTCCACGAGGCCGCGCCGATCCGCGCGTTCCTCGTCCCGCGCGAGGAAAGCTGGCTGTCCAGGACAGGACGCCGCGCCGCCATGCTGCTGTTGACGGGCGTGGTCATCGAACTGGCCTTGATGCCGATCGTGCTGTTCCACTTCCACCGCGCCGGCTTCTACGGCGCGATCGCGAACGTCGTCGCCATTCCGCTGGTGACGGTTGCGTCGATGCCGCTGATCGCGCTTGCGCTCGTGCTCGACCTGTTCGGGCTCGGCGGGCCGGTGTGGTGGCTGGCCGGGCAATCGCTCGATCTCCTCCTCGGTATCGCGCATTACACCGCCGCACAGCCGGGGGCGGTTCGTCTCATGCCGCAGATGGGGTGGGGAACGTACGCACTGTTCATAGCCGGCCTTCTTTGGCTGGCGCTGTGGAAGGGGCGGCGGCGCCTGTGGGGTTTCGTTTCGATTGCGATAGCCGGCGGCATGTTGCTGGTCACGCCGACGCCCGACATGCTGGTTTCGGGCGATGGCCGACATGTCGGTATCGCCGGCGAGGGCGATCGCCTGCTCGTCCTGCGCGAAGGGCGGAGCGACTATGCGCGCGACAATCTGCTCGAAATGGCCGGTATGAAGGGCGATCCGCTGGCGATCGCCGATTGGCCCGGCGCGCGGTGCAGCGCCGACTTCTGCGCCTTGGCGATCGATCGCGGAGGGAAAACCTGGACCGTGCTGCTCGCCCGAAGCAGGTCGCGGATCGAGGAACGCGCGCTGGCGGCGGCATGCGAACGGTCGGACATCGTCGTCGCCGACCGCTGGCTGCCCGCCAGCTGCCGGCCGCGCTGGCTCAAGGCCGATCGCCGGTTTCTGGATGCGAACGGCGGGCTGGCGATAACGCTCGACCCGCCGCGCCTCACGACGGTGGCCGCCCGGCAGGGCGACCATCCGTGGTGGACCGCCCGCCGCAATGCGGCCGAGCGATACCGATAGCGATCAGTGGTAGCGGCGGAGAAGGCCGGCCAGCTTGCCCTGCACCTGCACCTCGTTCGCCCGGTACACCTGCGGTTCGTAGGCCCCGTTGGCGGGGTCGAGCCGGATCATCCCGTTCTCGCGGCGAAGGTATTTGAGGGTCGCTTCTTCGTCGCGGACGAGCGCAACGACGATCTCGCCATCGCGGGCGACATCGGTCTTCTTCACGAGCGCGAAATCGCCGTCGAAGATGCCGGCTTCGATCATCGAGTCGCCCGAAACCTCCAGCGCGTAGTGATCGCCGGGACCCAGAAGCGCGGCGGGGACGGGCAGGGTGCGATCGCTCTCGAGTGCCTCGATCGGTACGCCCGCAGCGATCTTCCCGTGGAGAGGTAGCTCGACGATGTCGTTAGCCGGTCGCGGCCGCGAAGGAGCCGGCGCGCGCAGCGGCACGACGTTGTCGTTGGCCTTGGCCCTCGGCACGGCGACCATGTCCTCGGGTTGCCGCACGACTTCCAGCGCGCGGGCGCGGTTGGGAAGGCGGCGGATGAAGCCGCGCTCCTCTAGTGCGGAAATCAGACGGTGGACGCCGGACTTGCTCTTGAGGTCGAGCGCCTCCTTCATCTCCTCGAAGGACGGCGAGATTCCGTCATCCTCGAGGCGGGTGGTGATGAACTGCAGCAATTCGCGTTGCTTGGCGGTGAGCATCCGGCTACTCCACAAGCGTTCCAATTCGGGAACGAACGCGGAACAATTAGGAAACTTCGTTAGCGGCGTCAAGCGTCTAGCGGATAGACCGCGACAGGCGCCCCGGCAGTCAAGGCATCCGCATTGGCGGGACGGTCGATAAGGCAATCGGCCGCCGCCAATGCGCGCAGCGCACTGCTATCGCGCTCGGCAATCGGAACGACCGTCGCGCCCTTGCGGATGCCGCGGAGGAATTCGCGCCTCCTTCCGCCGGCGGGCACGCCGTCCGCGAGGATCGCCGGCAGAGCCTTAGGCGAGGCTTCGTCCGCCGATGCCCCGCCGAGCCTGCGAAGCACGGGAAGGACGAACAAGAATGCGGTGACGAATGCCGAGGCGGGATTGCCCGGCAAACCCACGATCCATTGCGAGCCGCGTCGACCGATCATGAGCGGTTTTCCCGGCCGGATCGCCACCCGCCAGAAATCGATCCGCGCGCCCCAGTCCTCCAACACAGGACGCACGAGGTCGTGCTCGCCCACCGAAGCGCCGCCGGTCGTCACGATGACGTCGGCGTCGCTCGCGTTTTCGAACGCCGCCAGCAATTTCGCATGATCGTCGGGCACCGGCCCCACTCGTTCGGCATCCGCGAGACCGGCGATCATGGCCGCCAGCATGGGCCCGTTGCTGGCCGGAAGGGCATCGGGGCGCGGGTCGTCAAGCGAGGTCGCCAGTTCGTCGCCCGTATCGAGGATCGCAACGCGCGGGCGGCGGCGCACTGCGCAGTGCTCGATGCCCGCTGCGAGCCCCAGTGCGAGTTGCGCCGGCCCGATGCGGACTCCTGCGCTCAGCAGTTCGTCGCCGCTGCGAAAGTCGAAGCCGCGACGCCGGATGTGTTTCGCAGACGGCGGGGCGGCCGCCGAAACCATGGCGCCGTCGATCGCCGTATCCTCGACCAGAAGGATCGCATCGGCGCCGTCCGGCACCGCAGCCCCGGTCGAGATACGCGCAGCCTCTCCATTCGCCATCGCGCGTGCGAAAGGGTGGCCCGCAGCGCTTTCGCCAACGATCCGCCACGGTCCGGGTCCGGACGTCGCGAACCCGTCCATCGCCGAGAGGTCCGCCCAAGGCTGGGTGCGGTTCGCAACGAGCGGTTCTGCAAGAAACCGGCCGATGGCATTCTCGATGGCCACGCGCTCGGTTGCAAGCGGGGAGGCGGCATCGATCAGCCGGCTCTGCGCCTCTTCCAGCGGAAGCGGCGGGTTCATGCCTCGGCGCGCCAGTCGCCCGACTTGCCGCCCGATTTCGCGAGCAGTCGTACGCCGTCGATGATCATGCCCTTGTCGACGGCCTTGGCCATGTCGTAAACCGTCAGGAGCGCCACGGAAGCTGCTGTCATTGCTTCCATTTCCACGCCGGTGCGGCCCGTGAGGGAGGCGGTAGCGGAAACGCGAACCGCTTCCGGCTCGAACTGAAACTCGACGGTGACAGCATCGAGAGCGAGCGGATGGCAGAGCGGGATGAGATCGGCCGTCCTCTTGGCGGCCATGATCCCGGCGATACGCGCGGCCGCCAGAACATCGCCCTTCGGGCCGCTACCCTGGCGTACGGCCTCGAGCGCTGTAGAGGTCATCCGGATGCGCCCTTCGGCGGTCGCCGAACGTGCGGTTGGCTGCTTCCCGCCCACACCCACCATTCGCGCGGCACCGCTGTCGTCGAGATGGGTGAGACCGCTCATGCCGCCCCCAGCAGTGTCCGGGTGGCGGCCGCCACATCGTCCTGCCGCATCAGACTTTCGCCCACGAGGAACGTGCGAACACCGATCCGCGCGAGCCGTTCGCAATCGGCGTGAGAAGCGATACCGCTTTCGCCCACCAGCAACGTGCCGTCAGGAACCAGTGGCGCGAGCCGTTCGGTGGTGGCAAGATCGGTGCGGAAAGTCTTGAGATCGCGATTGTTTATCCCGATCAGACGCGATCGCAGCGACCGAAGGGCGCGTTCCATCTCTGCTTCGTCGTGCACCTCGACCAGTACATCCATTCCGCGGTCCATCGCGGCTGCCTCGATCTCGGTCATAACACCGTCGTCGAGCGCGGCGACGATGATCAGGATCGCATCCGCCCCGATCGCGCGCGCTTCCGCGACTTGCCAGGGATCGACCATGAAGTCCTTGCGCAGGACCGGCAATCCGCACGCGCGGCGGGCATCGGCGAGGTAATCTTCGTGCCCCTGGAAATAAGGCGCATCGGTGAGGACGGACAGACAGGCGGCGCCGCCTTGCTCGTAAGCCGCGGCATGTTCCGCAGGTCGGAAGTCCTTGCGGATCAGACCTTTCGAGGGCGAAGCTTTCTTAATCTCGGCGATGAGCGCGAACCCGCGGGATGCTTTAACCTCGAGCGCGGCGCGGAAGCCCCGCGGAGCCGTCTGGTCGCCGGCAAGACGGTCGAGATCGCTCATCGTCGCCAGCGCCTTGCGCTCTGCCACCTCTTCGCGCTTGGTCGCGCAGATTTCGTCGAGCTTGTTCACTTAAAGTCGCCTCATCGCGCCATTTCTATCCACCGTGCGAGCAATCGCCGGGCCGCTCCGGAATCGATCGCCGCCGCGGCCATCTCGGCGCCTTCTTCCCAGCTTTCGGTTCGGCCCGCCACGATCAGTGCGGCGGCGGAATTGAACCGCACGGTGTCGCGGTAGGCCCCCGGAGCGCCATCGAGGAGGGCGGAAAGCGCGGCCGCATTGTGGTGCGGGTCGCCGCCACGGATCGCTTCGAGCGGCGAATGCGCCAAACCTGCCATCGGCGCATCGACCCGCCGCATGGCGAAATCGTGCCCGGTCACGTCCGCCATCTCGTTGCCGCCCGCAAGGCTCAGTTCGTCCAGTCCTTCATCGCCCGAGACGATGAGGGTCCGCATGGTGCCGAGCCGGGCCGTGGCATCGCCATAGATCGAAACGTAACCCGGCCGCGCGATCCCGATGAGCTGCCGCGTCACGCCAACCGGGTTCGAGAGCGGGCCCATGAGATTGAAGATGGTCCGCCGGCCCAGAGCCTTGCGAATGGGCTGGATACGCACCATCGCGGGGTGGTGGTTCGGCGCGAAGAGGAAGCAGATGCCGATTTGGGCCAGCGTTTTCTCGGCCGTTCGCCCGGCAGCCGCCATGTCGAGGCCGAGAACCTCCAGCGTGTCGGCCACGCCGGACAGTGAGGAGATCGCGCGGTTGCCGTGCCGTGCCACCGGAACCCCGCAGGCCGCCACGACGAGGCCCGTCGCGGTCGAGACGTTGAGGGTGTGATGCCCGTCGCCCCCGGTGCCGCAGACGTCGATCGCATCGTCGGGTCCCTGTACCGGGATGTAGCGGGCCCGAAGCGCGCGGGCGGCACCCGCGATCTCGTCGGCCGTCTCGCTGCGTTCGGTCATGGCAAGCAGGAAGCGCCCGATTTCGTCGTCGGTGGCGTCCCCGTCGAGGATCCACCCGAAGACTTCCTCGGCCTCGCTCTCGCTCATGTGCGGCACGGCCAGCGGCAGGTGCTTCACCGAACGTTCTCTGGTTCGATGCCGCACAGCGTCAGGAAGTTACCAAGGAGGGCATGACCGTGCTGGGTGGCAATACTCTCGGGATGGAACTGCACGCCGTGGATGGGGAGATCGCGATGGCGGAATCCCATTACATGGGTATCGTCGCTGGTGGCGTTAACCGAGAGGACCTCCGGCACATTCTCGACCACGAGGCTGTGGTAGCGCGTCGCTTCGAACGGAGAGGGCAGGTCGGCGAAGACGCCCGATCCGTCGTGGCTCACCGGGCTGGTCTTCCCGTGCATCAGCCCGCCGCGCACGACGCGGCCGCCGAAGTACTGCCCGATCGCCTGATGGCCGAGGCATACGCCTAGAAGCGGCAGCCGCTCGTCTGCGCAGGCCGCGACGAGATCGAGGCTGATCCCGGCTTCATTGGGGGTGCACGGCCCGGGACTGATGAGAATCCCCGCCGCGCCGCTAGTGACCGCTTCGGCGGCGGTCAGCGCGTCGTTGCGCTCCACCCGCACCTCGGCCCCAAGCTCCATCAGGTAATGGACCAGGTTGAAGGTGAAGCTGTCGTAATTGTCGACGACGAGAATCTGGCGGCCTTGCGTCATCGGTCGGCGAACGCATCCGTCGCGCGCACCAGGCCGTCGACGATCCCGGGCTCGCCCGCGCTGTGCCCTGCATCATGGACGAACCACAGCTCCGCCTCCGGCCAGGCCTTTTTAAGCTCCCACGCCGAAGTGGGCGGGGTGCAGATGTCGTGGCGGCCCTGGACGATGATGCCGGGGATGCCCTTGATCCGGTCGACGTCGCGAAGCAGCTGCGCTTCCTCGAGGTAGAAGTCTTCGAGGAAGAACTTGGCGCAGATGCGCGCGAACGGGACGGCCTTCGCCGGATCCTCGAAGTCGGACAGCAACGTCGGGTTGGGCAGCAGCGTTGCCACGTTGCCTTCCCACAGCGACCATTCTTTCGCGGCGGCGAGCCGGACGCCTTCGTCCTCGCTGGTCAGCCTGTCGTAATACGCCTGCACGAGATTGCCGCGCTCGCTTTCGGGGATGTGGCCGGAAAAGCTGTCCCACTGCTCGGCCATGACCTCGCTGGCGCCGTATTCGTAGAGCCAGCCTTTCTCCTTCGCGCGGGCGAGGAACACGCCGCGCAGGATGATCTCGGTCGTGCGTTCGGGATACTTCTGCGCGTAGGCGAGGGCGAGGGTCGCGCCCCAGCTGCCGCCGAAGACCTGCCAGGCATCGTGCCCGCACATTTCGCGCAGGCGCTCGATATCGTCGACGATGCGCCAGGTATCGTTGTTCTCGATCTCCGCGAAGGGGAGCGACTTGCCGCAGCCGCGCTGGTCGAACAGCAGGACGTCGTAGCGGTCCGGGTCCCACTGACGGCGATGGGCGGGGCTCATCCCGCCGCCGGGCCCGCCGTGCAGGAAGACCGCCGGCTTCGCGCCAGGCGTGCCCACCCGTTCGTAGTAGAGCGAGTGGCCTTCGCCGACGTCGAGATGCCCGCTCTCGTACGGTTCGATTTCTGGGTAGAGGGTGCGGCGCTGGTCGGTGCTGGCTGTCATGGGGCTTTCTTTTCGATCAGGAGCATGGGGCCGATCGGCGCGCTCGCATCCATGCGTCCGCTCGCCGGATCCCACAACGCGGAAACCGAGCCGTCGAGGTAGAGCGCGTTCGGCGATTTCACCACATCGCGGTAATAACGCGCGAGTTTGCCGAAGCTCACCGGCCCTTCGCTGACGACGAAATGCGCTCGGCCCGACGGATCGATCCCCACGCCGTTGCGGATGGTCCGGCTGGGCCCGTCGTCGGTAATCTCGGGGTGGAGCTTGCCGTCGACGACCAGCATCGGGCCGGACTGGGTGCCGAACTGCGGCCGATCGCCCACCGTGCTGTAGAAGGCATCGGCGGACAGCACGCGCCATTTGCCTGCGCTGCCGAAGAACACGCCGTTGGGTTTCAGGTGAAAGTTGCCGGCCCCGTCGGCCCGGTTCAGTTCCTTGCCCCGGTCGCCGCCCTTGACGTAGTAGCCGATCGGCTTCCCGTCGCCGTCGAACATACCCGCGTTGACAGCGAAGGCGAGACGCTGGGCCAAATCCGGCTGCGCTTCGGACAGCGTCTTGAAGCCGCGATAGGGCGGATTTCCGACGATGGTGGTGATCGTGTGCTGCGCCGGATCGGCGATGCAATCGGTCAGCCGCGCATCCTCGAACGTGACCGTCCGGCACGCCGATGCAGCGGAAGCGCTCGGCGTAGGCGCGGGGGTGGGGGCAAGATCGGCCCCCGGATTGTCTAGATCGACACGGGTCACCGCCTCGCCTGCGGGTTGCTGGTTGCACGCGGCTGCCAGCAGCAGGATCGCGCAGGGCAGAGCCATTCTCATTGACCGAACCCCGGCTCCATTGCCACGCGCGCAGCTTCCCGGGCGGCAGCGAACAGGGCGCCCGCCTTCGCTTCGCACTCGCGTTGTTCGTAGACCGCGTCGCTGTCGGCGACGATCCCGGCCCCTGCCTGGACGTGCAGGACGCCGTTCTTCACGACCCCGGTGCGCAGAACGATGCAACTGTCGAGCGTGCCGTCGGGCGCGAAATAGCCGACCCCGCCGGCATAGGGGCCGCGTGCATCGGCCTCCAGTTCGGCGATGATCTCGCAGGCTCGGATCTTGGGGGCGCCGCTCACGGTACCTGCCGGGAATCCGGCGAACAGGGCGTCGAGCGCATCGTGCTTCGCTTCGAGCCGGCCGACGACGTTGCTGACGATGTGCATGACATGGCTGTAGCGTTCGATCGAGAAGCTGTCGGTTACCTTGACGCTTCCCCGGGCCGCGACCCGGCCGACGTCGTTGCGTCCGAGGTCGAGCAGCATGAGGTGCTCGGCGCGTTCCTTCGCGTCGGCGAGCAGGCTGGCTTCCGCCGCCCGATCCGCCTCGAAAGTGGCACCGCGCGGACGGGTTCCCGCGATCGGACGGATGGTGATTTCGCCGCCGCGCACGCGCACGAGGATTTCCGGGCTCGATCCGACGACCGCGAAGCCGGGCAGGTCGAGGAAATAGAGAAACGGGCTCGGATTGACCCGCCTGAGCGCGCGATAGAGCGCGAGCGGGGGCAGGGGGAAGGGGCACGAGAACCGCTGCGACAGCACGACCTGGAACACGTCGCCCGCCTCGATGTATTCCTTGGCCCGCCCGACCATGTCGGCGAAATCCTCGCCGGAGGTGGAGGAATGCGGGATCATGTCCGGAAGATCCGCCGCAGCCGGCGCCGCCGGAACGGGTCCGGCCAAACGGCGCAGCGCCTCGTCGATCCGCTCGCCGGCCGCATCGACCGCCCGGTCGGGGTCGCTCTGGCCCGGCCACAACGGCGCGATCGCGAAAAGTTCTTCGCCAAGGTTGTCGAAGACCAGAATCAGCGTCGGGCGGACGAACAGCATGTCCGGCAGACCGAGCCCCGCACCCGCCGCGCGCGGCAGGTTTTCGACGAGGCCGATCGTCTCGTACCCGAAGTAGCCCACGACGCAGGCAATGGGCGGCAGACCGTCCGGCACGTCGATGCGGCAGTCCTCGACCAGCGAGCGGAGAGCGGCAAGCGGGGTAGCGCCCGCGTTCGCGAATGCCTCGCGGTCGGTGCCCCACGCGGTGTTGATGCGCGCCTGATCGTTTTCCGCCCGGAACACGAGGTCAGGATCGAGCCCTAGCAGGCTGTAGCGCCCGCGAACCGCGCCGCCTTCGACCGATTCGAGAAGGAAGTCCCCGCGTTCCGGCTCGATCAACTTCAGTGCCGCGCCCACAGGCGTCTGCGTATCGGCCACGACCTTGCGCCAGACGAGAGACGGCTGTCCGGCGGCCAGCGCGGCGCGCGCCTCTGCGGCGTGCTCGGGGGAGGCTAGCGTCAGTGTCGCCGCCGCTACTGGGCGGCATCGCCGCCGGTGAGCTGCGTGCGCACCGCGTCGATAGCCGTCTGGTTGCGTTCGACCTCGGCTTCCTTGCGCACAGCGGCTCGCATCGCGTCGCCGTATTCGCGGCCGAGAAGCTGGCCCAGGCTCGTGCGCGCCTGTGCCAGGATGGGGTCGTTGGGCTGGATCTTGCCCGGCTCGACCGTCTCCACGCTCACGACGTACCATCCCGCATCCGCCGGTGCTTCCAGCTTCTTGACGCTGTTCTTGGCCATCGAGAACAGCAGGGCGAAGGGCGGCGGAACGCGCTGGCCCTGACGCACCAGTTCCTCGCGGGTCATGTCGACCCGGTCGATGGACGGCAGCGAAACCTTCTCGGCGGCCAGCGCTGCGGCAAGCGTCTGCCCCTTGCCGACCCGCGCGAGAACGCGGTCCGCCGCGGCACGTGCCGCTTTCGAACCGGCATCGCGGCGCCACGCCGATGTCACGTCGTCGCGGATTTCTGCCAGCGGCGCGGCGGCCGAGGGCGTGATGCGCGCGGTTTCGAACACCATGAAGCGGTCGGTGTTCGGGATCGCCGTGATCTGCGGCTGCCCTTCTTCCATCTCGAACGCCGCATCGAGCGCCGGCATCAGCGTCTGCGCGACCATCTGATCCCCGGCGCCATAGACGCGGCCGTCGGCGGTAATGGCGGGCGTTGTCTCGATCTGGGCCTTCATCGATGCCGCGATGTCGCTGAGCGCGCTGCCTTCGTCGATCCGCTGCTCCACGTCGGTCGCGAGCTCCGACAGAGCCTGCGTCGTCTTTTCCCGCTTGAGGTCGGCAGCGATTTCGCCCCGCACCTGCTCGAGCGTACGGGTGGGGTTCTGCGAGACCGAATCCACCCGGACGACATAATACCCGAGCCCGCCCCGCGCCGTGGGCGCAATGCTGCCCCGGGGTGCGCCGAAGGCTGCGGCCGCGACCGCGTTCGAGGACGTACCGGCATACGACTGGCGATCGGTCGCGGCGATCTTGCTGGACGCGAGGCCCGCTTCGCGAGCGGCATTCTCCAGCGCACCTGCGCCGCGGGCGGCGATCGCATCGGCCGCTGCCTTGGTGGGAACGATGAGCTGGGTGAAGCTGCGTTCCTCGCGCCCCGCGTACTTTTCCGCCTTGTCGCGGTTGTAGCGTGCGGCGATCTCGTTCGCGCTCGGGGTCTGGTCACCGAGCGCTTCGGCACCGAATTCGGCGTAGCGCAGCACGCGGCGCTCGGGGCGAATGAACAACGCGCGGTTGGCATTGTAGAATGTGGTGAGCTGCGCCTGGGTCGGCGCCGCGGTCGGCGCGAAGGCCGAACTCGGCAGCACCGCTATCCCGCCCGTGCGCCGCTCCTTGCTGAGCGCCGCATAGCGCAGTGCGAACTTGTTCGGCATCTTCGCGCCGAAGGCAGCGGGTACGAGTACCTGCTGCGCCAGCAACCCGTCGCGCAGCTCACGGCGAACGGTCGTATCCGACAATTGCTGCTGGGCCAGTGCCTGCTGATACAGGGCGTCGGAAAAATTGCCGTCGGGTCCCGCAAAGGCGGGGATGCGGCGGATCTCGCTGTTCACCAGATTGTCGCCGGCCTGCAGCCCATGCTCGTTCGCCCACCAGCTCAGCGCGCGCTGGTCGATCATCTGGTCGAGCACGTCGGCAAGGCCGCCTTGCGCGATGAAGGCGGTCATCGACAGGGTCGGATCTTCCTGACGCAGACGATCGACCGCAGTGGTGGCGGCCTGGCTGAATTCGCCCGAGCCGATCTTCTCGTCGCCCACGACCGCCACGTTGTCGCCGCCCGCCACGCCGCCGAAGGTCCCGCTCGACGCCACGTCGCTGACGGCGAAGGCGATGCCGATCAGGCCGATAAAGGCGATCGTGAAAGCAAGGCCGATCTTGGACTTGAAGATGTTGCGGAAGAACTGGAGCATGTCGGTCCGTTTGCACTGGTTGCGATCCGCCCCGCACTAGAGGCGCTGCGGCGTTGCCGCAACAGTCGGTGGCCGCTTTTGATGCAAGTGCGAAATGAGGGCTAGGCGCGGCGGCATCGGCATGGCTATGGCGGGGCTCCCGACCACATTCCAATCACAAGGCAAGCCCATGGCCCTGCGGCCCTATATCGTCGGCAACTGGAAGATGAACGGCACGCGCGCCATGCTGTCCGAAGCGCGTGCGATCGACCGTTCGGCGCAGCGCTTGATGAAGGTGGAGGTCGCGCTGGCACCTCCCTTTACCCTGATCCACGCCGTGCACCGCGAGGCCGAGCAGATCGGCATCGGCGCGCAGGATTGCCACGCCAAAGCCGACGGTGCGTTCACCGGGGACGTGTCGGCGGCCATGGTTGCGGACGCGGGCGCCAAGTTCGTCATTCTGGGGCACAGCGAACGACGCGAAGGGCACGGCGAGACCGATGCCGATGTGCAGGCGAAGGCCGCGGCCGCGCTCGATGCCGGGCTGAAACTCATCGTGTGCTGTGGAGAGACGCTGGCGACGCGCGAGGCGGGCGGGGCGGTCGCCCACGTTACCGCGCAGCTCGAAGGCTCGCTGCCCGATACGATCGACAACGCCGGCGAGCGCCTCGCGGTCGCCTACGAACCGATCTGGGCGATCGGCACCGGTCGCACCGCCACCGTCGAGGACGTCGCCGAAATGCATCGCGCGATCCGCGCTCTTCTCATCGCCCGCTACGGCGAGGAAGAGGGTAGCCTCGTCCGCATCCTTTACGGAGGTTCGGTAAAGCCCGACAATGCGCGCGAATTGCTTTCGACCGACGAGGTCGGCGGCGCGCTCGTCGGCGGGGCGAGCCTGACGGCTGAAAGCTTTCTCGGCATCGTGATGGCCGCGGTGGACATGCAGGACGCCTGACGGCGTTATCAGCCCCCGACCTTGCCGTAACGCGCCGCCACGCCTAAGTGCGCGGTGCATTTCAACCAGAGTTCTTCCGTCATGTCGCTTTTCCTGTTCCTCCTCGTCGTCCAGGCGATCGTCGCCGCAGCGCTCGTCGGGGTGATCCTCGTCCAGCGGTCGGAAGGCGGCGGGCTGGGCATCGGCGGCAGCCCCAGCGGCATGATGAGCGCGCGCGGTGCGGCGGATTTCCTGACGCGCTCGACCCGCTGGCTGGCGATCGTCTTCGTCGCCCTGTCGATCGCGCTGGCTGCCCTGGCGACCAAGGCGACCAGTGGCGGCACGACCTCCGTCGAGTCGACGCTCGACCGCACCGGTCCGGTGCAGACTGCGCCGGCCGCGCCCGCGTCGCCGGCTCCGGCCGACGACCCGCTGGCCGACGTCACCCGCTGAGCCGACCCCACGCCGGCTGTGGATTGCGGCCCGTCGCCGCACATCCGCGCTTGCGCCCCATGCCCGTTCACCCTTAAGGCCCGACTCCCATGGCGCGGTATATATTTATCACCGGCGGCGTGGTCTCCTCGCTCGGCAAAGGTCTCATGGCGGCATCGCTCGCCGCGTTGCTGCAGGCGCGCGGGTACAAGGTCCGCATCCGCAAGTTCGACCCCTATCTCAACGTCGATCCGGGGACGATGAGCCCCTATCAGCACGGCGAGGTCTACGTGACCGACGACGGCGCGGAGACCGACCTCGACCTGGGGCACTACGAACGCTTTACCGGCGTTTCCGCGCGGCAGGCCGACAACGTCACCTCGGGGCGGGTCTATCGCGACATTATCGCCAAGGAACGGCGCGGCGACTACCTCGGCGCGACGGTGCAGGTCGTCCCCCACGTCACCGACGCGATCAAGGCCTTCGCGCTGGCCGACCAGGGCGACCACGATTTCATCCTGTGCGAGATCGGCGGCACGGTGGGTGACATCGAATCGCTGCCGTTCATGGAAGCGATCCGCCAGCTGCGTAACGAGCTGGAGCCGCTGCAGACGCTGTCCGTGCACGTCACACTCGTCCCCTACATCAAGGCGGCCGGCGAGCTGAAGACGAAGCCGACCCAGCACTCGGTGCGCGAACTCGCCAGTTTGGGTATCAAGCCCGACGTCCTCCTGTGCCGCGCCGAGCATCCGATTCCCGATGGCGAGCGGCGCAAGATCGCGAACTTCTGCAATGTGCGCATGGAAGCGGTCATCCCTGCGCTCGACGCGACCAGCATCTACGCGGTGCCGTTACAGTACCACCGCGAAGGCCTCGACACCGAGGTCCTGCGCGGTTTCGGTATCACCGATGCACCGGCGCCCGACCTGTCGCGCTGGGACGACATCGTCGACCGGTTCGAGAACCCCGAAGGCGAGGTCACGATCGGCGTCGTCGGCAAGTACGTCGGCCTGCAGGATGCCTACAAGTCGCTGAACGAGGCGCTGGTTCACGGCGGCATGGCCAACCGGGTCAAGGTCAATCTCCGCTGGATCGACGCCGAGGTGTTCGAACAGGGCGACGACGAGATCGCGGCTCGGCTCGAGCCGCTGCACGGTATCCTGGTGCCCGGCGGGTTCGGCGAGCGGGGGAGCGAGGGCAAGATCGCCTCGGTCCGCTTCGCCAAGGAACGTAAGGTACCGTTCCTTGGCATCTGCCTCGGCATGCAGATGGCCTGCATCGAAGGGGCGCGGGCCGCCGGCCATGCGCAGGCGAGCTCGACCGAGTTCGGTCCGACCGAAGAGCCGGTCGTCGGCATCATCGAGGAATGGATGAGCGAGGAGGGCCTGCAGAAGCGCGAGCAAGGCGGCGACCTCGGCGGAACCATGCGGCTCGGCGCCTACGAGGCGAAGCTGGCAGGTAACAGTCATGTCAGCACGATCTACGGCGGGGCGACCACTATCAGCGAGCGGCATCGCCATCGGTACGAGGTGAATTCCGCCTATCGTCCGGCGCTGGAGCGGGACGGTCTCGTGTTTTCCGGCATGTCGCCCGATGGCCTGCTCCCCGAGATCGTCGAGCGACCCGATCACCCTTGGTTCGTAGGCGTGCAGTTCCACCCCGAGCTGAAGAGCAAGCCATTCGATCCGCACCCGCTTTTCGCCGGTTTCGTTGAAGCCGCAGTGCGGCAATCACGCCTGGTGTGATTTTGCCCCGTGTCGGGACCGGGGGTTATTTTTTACAAGCCACTGGCATCGGATCGGAATATATGTTGCGCCGGAGGGCCAACCAACATTGTGCTGGGGCTGGTACAAAGCTTATCTTTTGCTAAGTGGAGAGCCACGCAACCAGCTTGGGTTGCCCGAGCTTGATGCGAATTTGATCGTCTTCTGCGACCCGGACGGTCAGATTCGCACGAGACGGCGTTCACCGTCGTGGGGGCGGACCGCAAGGTCCGCCCCCGAATCGTTTCGACATCCAGTGAAATCGGTCCGCCGGGTCAGGCGGCGTCGGCGTCCTTCGCCGGGGTGTCATCGACGACCTCGAGCGACGGCTGACCGCCGACGTGGATCTTCTTCGGCTTCATCGCCTCGGGCACCTCGCGCACGAGGTCGATCGTCAACAGGCCGTCGGCCATGTCGGCGGCGTCGACCCTGACGAAGTCGGCGAGTTCGAAGCGGCGTTCGAAACCGCGATTGGCGATGCCGATGTGCAGCATCTCGCCCTGCTGGAGTTCCGGCCGCTTCTTGCCCTGGACCACGAGCAGGTTCTGCTGCGCGGTGATGTCGATATCCTGCGCGCGGAAGCCCGCGACAGCGAGGGTGATGCGATAGTCGTCGTCACCGGTTCGCTCGATATTGAACGGCGGATAGTTGTCGCCGGCGTTGTTGCGGACCTGGCTTTCGAGCAGGTCGAACAGCTTGTCGAATCCGACGGTGGTGCGACGGTAGGGGGTGAAATCGAGACGCGACATGAAACAAATCCTCCGATGAGCAATTTGAACTGTGACGGGCCCGGTACCGGCGCCCGCCGGACTATGCGTTGCCGCCCGGAAACCGGCGCGGTAACGCTGCCGAGATAGGAGCGCGCTTCCCCGGTTCAAGCGGCCGCGCGCGCAACACGAAGGAATGAAAATGGCTGCCCCGAATATCGAGATCTACACCAAGTTCGGGTGCGGCTACTGCTATCGTGCCAAGCGCCTTCTCGACGAGAAGGGCGTCGCCTACACCGAACACGACGTCACGATGGGCGGGCCAAAGCGGGACGAGATGATGGCACGGGCGCCGCGGGCGCGCACCGTCCCGCAGATTTTCATCGGCGACACGTATGTGGGCGGCTGCGACGACCTGTTCGCGCTGGACGGGGCGGGCAGGCTCGACCCGATGCTGGACGCCGCGTGACGCGTATTGCCGTGCTGCAGATGACCGCGGGCATCCAGCCTGGGGCCAATGCGGCAACGCTCTACGAGGCGGCGGTGCAAGGTGCGCGGGGCGGGGCGGAGATGCTTTTCACCCCCGAAATGACCGGCATGCTCGACCGCGATCGCAGCCGGGCGGCGAACGAGATCGTGGCCGAGGAGGACAACCCCGTCCTCGCATCGGCGCAGGCAGCCGCGATCGAGACCGGCCTGTGGATCGGGCTTGGATCGCTGGCGGTGCAAGGGGTGGGCGGCCGGTGGGCGAACCGGTCGCTGCTGGTTGCGCCCGACGGTTCGATTGCGGCGCGGTACGACAAGATCCATATGTTCGATGTCGATCTCGCCAGCGGCGAAAGCTGGCGGGAATCGAACGCGTTCGAGCCTGGCAGCGAGGTTGTTACGGCCGACGATACGCCGGTCGGCCGGCTCGGTCTGACGGTTTGCTACGACTTGCGCTTCCCCGCTTTGTTCGAAGCACTCGGCCAACGGCGCTGCGATGCGATCGCCATTCCCGCTGCCTTCACCGTCCCCACCGGCGAAGCGCATTGGCACCTCCTGCAGCGCGCCCGCGCGGTCGAAGCAAGCGCATGGGTAATCGCGGCGGCACAGGTGGGCGAGCACGAGGACGGGCGCCGGACCTATGGCCACAGTCTCGTGGTGGATCCCTGGGGCGAGGTCGTGCTCGATATGGGCGGCGAGGACGCCGGAGTCGGATTTGCCGATATCGACCCGGCCCGCACCGCCGATGTGCGCGCGCAGCTTCCCAGCCTTGCCAACCGACGTAGCATCGCCAACTAGCGCAGGCGATGATCGTGTTCGACCTTTCCTGCCGCTCGGGCCACCGGTTCGAAGCGTGGTTCGCCTCGTCGGATGCTTACGCGAGCCAGCGCGAACGCGGGCTCGTCTCGTGCCCCACCTGCGGCGACACCGCGGTGGACAAGGCACCGATGGCGCCCGCCGTGGGTGCCAAGGGTAATCGCAGCCGCGCATCCGCCGATCAGGCGCACACGCCGGTGGCCAACGCGCTTCCCCCGAAAGTCGTCGCGGCGATGCAGGCGCTCGCCGCAGCGCAGGCCAGGGCGCTCGAAAGCAGCACCTACGTCGGCGACAAGTTCGCCGAGACGAGCCGTGCGATGCACTACGGCGAGCGGGAGCATGCCGTCGTTCACGGTCGGGCCACGGCGGAAGAGGCGAAAGCGCTGGTGGAGGAGGGCGTGCCGGTGGCGCCGCTGCCGTTTCCCGTCGCCCCTCCCGACGAGATCAACTGATTGTCACGCGAATGCTCGTGGCGTAACGCAGCCCCGGCGCGCCCGTAGCTCAGCAGGATAGAGCATCAGATTCCTAATCTGGGGGCCACAGGTTCGAATCCTGTCGGGCGCACCAATCAGCTTGCGGACCGCTTGGCTGCGAGCAGGCTGATCGCCGTGGAGACGAGCGCGATCGCGGCCAGCAACGCGCACGTTCCGGCCCATCCCCCGTGATCGTAGGTCCAGGTTCCCAGCAGGCTTCCGATGCCGCCGCCGATGAACATCAGCACGACGTAAATGGTCGTCAGGCGGGTGCGGCGTTCGGGCGGGAGGGCAAGGAAGGTCATGCGGCCCGCCACGTCGATGCCGGGCCCGACCAGATTGACCAGGGCCAGCGGGACGAGAATGGTCCACACGCTGCTCCCGAGCGGATAGAACAGCGCTATCCCGGCAAGCTGCACGACGGAGAAGATCGCCCGTGCCTTCAGCGGGCCGATGCGATCGGCGAGGCGGCCGAGGCGCGGAGTGGAAAAGACGCTGATTGCGGCCACCCCGGCGAGATAGCCGACCGTATCCACGCCGTAGCCGAGTTCCGGGCTCGTCAGGTGCAGGGCAAGGCCCAGCCAGAGCGCGATGAAACTCGCGAAATTCAGCGCCTGGATGATGCCGGAAACAAGCACCTCGCGGTGCCGGTTCATCAGCGGGCCGAGCGAACGCAGGAGTTCGAGATACGGCGTTTGCCGCTCGCGGGCGGCACGTGGGCGGTCCATCAGGAATGGCAGCGCGATCGTCACCGCCACCATCAGCGCGGTCGCGATCCAATATACGGCCCGCCATCCGAATTGTTCGGTGACGATGCCGGCCCCGACCCGGGCCACGAGGATCCCGAAGATGACGCCCGCCGTCAGCATGGCGGTCACCTGGCCGAGCCGTTCAGGCGCCACCCGCTTCGAAGCGTATGCCGGGAGCAGGTAGGGCGCTATGGTGAAAAAACCCAGCAGGGTCGAGGCAGCGACAAAAATGGAGTACGCCTCCGCAACCGTCATCAGGGCGAGAGAAACGGTCTGCCCGGTGACGAATACGATCGTCAGCGTCCGGTTGGAAAAGCGGTCTCCCAACGGCAGCAAAAGCAGGATGCCGAGCGCCAGCGCCAGCTGGTTGAGCGCCGGCACCAGTCCGATAGCCGCATCGCTCACCCCGAAATGGAGCGCGACCTCGCGGATGATCGGGTGGATGTAATACGCGTTGGCCGTGACCACCGCGATGACGACCGCAAGGGCTCGCTCACCCGCGGGCGTCAGGTAGTGCGCGGTCGGGTCGGGAGCGGTCGCCATGCCGGACGCCTAGACCGCCGGCAGTGCGATGGTCACCGCAGAAATACTTGTCAGGCTTGCTCGCCCGGCTCGCGGCCCAGCGGAACCCGCTCCTTGAAGGTATGCGTGATGTAGGGGAACGGGATCTCGATGCCCGCATCGTCGAGTCCCCGCTTGATCGCACGGATCACGCGGTCGCGGGTTTCCCACATGTTGCGCGGAGTCGAACCCGCCCACCAGCGGACCTTGAAATCGATAGAGCTCGAATTGAACTCTTGCGCGAACACGTCGATCCCCTTGTCCACGAGGACGCCTTCGACCCTCTCTACCGAGGCGCGGATGACGTCGGCGGCCTGGTCGAGATCGGTGTCGTAGGACACGCCGGCGACCACTTCGTGCCGGCGTTCTGTCCCGTCCGTGAGGATTTCGACCGGGTTCTTGAACAGGATGGAATTGGGCACGACGGTGAGTTCGCCCGACAGCTTCCTCACGTGCGTTTCGCGCAGCGTGATGTGCTCGACCTTTCCGACGATTCCTTCGCACTCGATCACGTCGCCGATCCGCATCTTCTCCCGGATCATGATGAGGACGCCCGCCAGGAAGTTTTCGAAGATGTCCTGAAACGCGAACCCGATCGCGACCGCGCCGATGCCAAGCCCGGCGATGAGGCTGGCGGGTGTGAACCCCGGCATGACGATGATGAGCGCGATCATCAGCCCGATCAGCCAGATGGCGAGCTTGGCCAGCGTATCGAACAGGTTCTTGAGACTGGGGCGGAGCTTGGTCTTGCCGGTAAGCCTGTCGACGATCCGCACGGCGTATTTCGCAACGAGCCACGTCAGGAGGATGACGACCAGCGCGATCGCGATGTTGGGCAGAGCGCGCACGACTTCGCGTCCCATTTCCACAAGATGGGTCTGCAAGGTGGCGATCGGGTTCACGGCCGCGGGGGTGGCAGCGGGAGTGGTTGCGGTCGTCATGAAAATGCCCCTCGTTTACATAAAGTATGCGCCGGGCCGGCCGCGGTTCCGGCGGCGTGGTCGCTAGGGGTAGGACCGCTCGCCACCTTCCCGCGAACAAACCGCTTGAATGAAAGGGTTAACTGTGATTCTGTCGATTTCGTGACACGCGAAGGCCACAGAATCACGTCTCCCAAGGAACGCGCGACGCAGGGCATCGCGCTGGCGGCGCTGCTCGTACTCGGCGCGCTGGGCATCGCTGGGCCGAGCGGACTGCTCGCTTGGGGCGAGAACCTGCGCCTGCTGGATCAGCGCCGCGCTCAACTGGCCGAGCTCAAGCACGAGCGGGACGAACTCAAGGTTCAGGTCGACGCGCTCAACCCGAACCATGCCGATCCCGACCTGGTGGGCGAATTGCTGCGCCGGGATCTGAACGTCGTCAGCCCCGACGAGGTCGTGATCCTGCTCGACCCGCCGACCGACTGACGCGCCGAAAAACCGGCACAAATTCCCGTCCCGGCGATTTCGTATGCACGCAAGTTGCGCGCTGCTTTCCCATACGGCATACGCGCCCACGCCTGACGCCACCTCCCCGGCGAGACACCAGAGGACCCGATCTTTGGCCAAAACTGCCAGCAAGGGCAAAGCCCCCGCGACGCCCACCGACCAGACAGCCGCAGACCGCGACTTCGCACTCCATTCGCTGCAGGACGCGCACCAAGCCGACCCCCGCTACAAACCGAGTGAGGACGAGCTCCTCGCCTTGTACGAACAGATGCTGCTGATCCGCCGGTTCGAGGAGCGCGCCGGCCAGCTCTACGGTCTCGGTCTCATCGGTGGGTTCTGTCACCTCTACATCGGGCAGGAAGCGGTCGCCGTGGGCCTTCAGTCTGCGCTGACCGAAGGTCTCGACAGCGTCATTACCGGATACCGCGACCACGGCCATATGCTGGCCTACGGCATCGACCCCAAGGTCATCATGGCCGAACTGACCGGACGCGAAGCCGGGATCAGCAAGGGCAAGGGCGGGTCGATGCACATGTTCTCGACCGAGCATAAGTTCTACGGCGGGCACGGCATCGTCGGCGCGCAAGTCGCGCTGGGCGGAGGCCTCGCGCTGGCGCATCAGTATCGCGGCGACGGCGGCCTGTGCCTTGCCTATTTTGGCGATGGCGCGGCCAACCAGGGCCAGGTCTACGAGACGATGAACATGGCATCGCTGTGGAAGCTGCCGATCGTGTTCGCGGTGGAGAACAACCAGTACGCGATGGGCACGAGCACGGCGCGCAGCTCCGCCGAAACCGAATTCTACCGCCGCGGCACCGCCTTCCGCATCCCCGGCATGGACGTGAACGGCATGGACGTGCTGGAAGTGCGCCAGGCGGCCGAAGTAGCGTTCAGGCACGTGCGCGGGGGCAACGGCCCGGTGCTGATGGAACTCAACACCTATCGCTACCGCGGGCACTCCATGTCCGATCCGGCCAAATACCGGACCCGCGAGGAAGTGCAGGACCAGCGCGAACACAACGACCCGATCGAGCGCGCGAAGAAGGAACTGATCGAGATGGGCCGCAGCGAGGACGAACTCAAGGACATCGACAAGCGCATCCGTACGCAGGTGTCCGAAAGCGCGGACTTCGCCGAAAGCTCGCCCGAGCCTGAGGCGTCCGAGCTTTACACCGACGTCCTGGTGGAGTCGTACTGATGGCGCTCGAACTCAAGATGCCCGCGCTCTCGCCGACGATGGAGGAGGGCACGCTCGCCCGCTGGCTGGTCAAGGAAGGCGACGAAGTCAGCGCCGGCGACATCCTCGCTGAGATCGAGACCGACAAGGCGACGATGGAATTCGAAGCGGTCGACGAGGGCACGATCGGCAGGATCGTGGTGCCCGAGGGGACCGAGAACGTGAAGGTCGGCGAAGTCATCGCGACGATGCAGGGCGAGGATGGCGTGGACGCCGCTGCGCCCGCACCTGCGCCCGGCTCATTCGCCGAAGTCGAGGACGTGCCGGGCGAGGGCAAGGACGTCGGGCGCGACGAGCCCGATGCTCCGGCCATCGCCAGGGAGCCCCAGGCCGAACCGGCGCGCGATCCCGAGATTCCCGAAGGCACGGCGATGACCACCGTGACCGTGCGCGAGGCGTTGCGCGATGCGATGGCCGAGGAAATGCGTGCCGACGACCGCGTGTTCGTGATGGGCGAGGAAGTCGCGCAATACCAGGGTGCCTACAAGGTGACGCAGGGGCTGCTCGACGAGTTCGGACCCAAGCGGGTCATCGACACGCCGATCACCGAATACGGGTTCGCCGGCATCGGCACCGGTGCCGCGATGGGCGGCCTGCGCCCGATCGTCGAGTTCATGACGTTCAATTTCGCCATGCAGGCGATCGACCATATCGTGAACTCGGCGGCCAAGACGAACTACATGTCCGGCGGCCAGATGCGGTGCCCGGTGGTCTTCCGCGGCCCCAACGGGGCGGCGAGCCGCGTGGGCGCACAGCACAGCCAGAACTACGGCCCGTGGTACGCCAGCGTTCCCGGCCTCATCGTGATCGCGCCCTACGACGCGGCCGACGCCAAAGGCCTTCTGCGCGCGGCGATCCGCAGCGAAGATCCAGTGGTCTTCCTCGAAAACGAGCTGGTCTACGGCCGCAGTTTCGACGTGCCGCAGGTCGACGAATGGGTGCTGCCCATCGGCAAGGCCCGCATCGTCCGGGAAGGGACCGACGTCACCATCGTCAGCTATTCGATCGGCGTGGGCCTTGCGCTGGAAGCGGCCGAGACGCTGGCGGGAGAGGGTATCGAGGCCGAAGTCATCGACCTTCGCACGCTGCGCCCGCTCGACAAGGACGCCATTCTGACTTCGTTGGCCAAGACCAACCGGCTCATCATCGCCGAGGAAGGCTGGCCGACATGCTCGATCGCGTCCGAGGTGACGACGATCTGCATGGAGGAAGGCTTCGACCACCTCGACGCGCCCGTTCTGCGCGTGTGCGACGAGGATGTTCCGCTGCCCTATGCCGCGAACCTCGAAAAGCTGGCGCTCATCGATGCTGCGCGCATCGTCGAGGCGGCGAAGAAGGTCTGCTACCGCTAGCAGGCCGTTCTAGCCGTAGTATTCGGCGATGTTCTGGTGCCGAGTGCAGTCGGCTACGGGGTCCGGAGCCGACGGCTTGCTCTGGTACACGTCGGTCAGGTCGCGGTTTTCGCGCACGTTGAAGGCTGCCGTGGCGGTGAGCGTGCCGGCGGCAGTGAATGCGTCCGAGATGATCGGCTGATAGACGTAGGCGACCTCGACGAACATGACCGCTTCGCCCTTGTAGGCGATGATCTCCTCGCCGGGGGGGCCGAGGCCGGCGAGCCTGCCGTCCTTGCCGTCACCCGCTACACCATAGGACGAGGCGTACGTCAGCTTGCCCATACATCTCTGCCAATGGATGTATTGCGTGTCTTCGGTATCCGGGACGACTTCCAGGCTGGACAGGATGACCCGGCCATGATCGTAGAAGTCTGACGACGAACCGTTCTGTACATGCGCACCGTACAAAACGTCGTTGATATCGGCTTCGTAGACCTTTGCTTCTCCCAGAAGGGAGTTCTCGCCGACCCGGGCGGCGTTGTCGGCGACCAGCACGGCGATTTGGTTGATCCGCATTTGCACGATCGCCTGATTGGCCGTCTCCACGCCCCAGAGCCCGGCGGCCATGAGAACCGGCGCGGCGAGCGCGAACTCGGTCAGTGCCGTGCCGGATCGGCTCCGCAGGATGCGTCGGACCAATGCGGAAAGCCGGATCATACGCAGTGCCCTACGCCTGCGCGAACACGCTGGGCGTCCCAAGGCTGATTGCGAAGAACGGTCGTTGTCTGGGTTTCGACCCGGTCGGACAGGCCGATAAGCCCGCTCACGTTAAACGCGCGCCGGTAACTGACACGTACGACGTACAGGACCGCATCGCGCGCCCCGCCGCCGCCGGCGATGCCCCGATCGGTGTCGTAGATGCCATTCCCGTTGGCATCCTCGAACGGTTCGCCGTCGTTGCAGATTCCGTTTTCGTCCAGGTCGGTGAACTCCTCGGGCCGATGGACGTCGCTGAAGGTCGAATAGGCCTTGCGCGAGAACTCGAGGCCCGCGTTGGGCACGATCCTGCGGACCGCCGCGGTCACCGCGTCGTCGATGGCCTCCGTACCGGCGTTCGCACGCTCCGTGGAGGAATCACGCGCCGCCTTCTGCACCGCGCCCTGCAACTGGGCGGCGGTGTAGTAGTTGTAACCCAATTCGAAGAGCCCCAGCAGCAAGACGAGCAGCACCGGCGCCACCATCGCGAACTCGACCAGCGCGGCGCCCGCCGTGTCGGCGGCGAGAGTGCGACCTCGTCTCATCGTTCGATCCGAAGGCGAGCGATGCTTTTCGCGATCGCGGCAAAGGACGCGTTGAGATGGGTCGCATCGGCTGCCTCGAAATAGCGGCCCGGGCCGGCGCATTCCTTCATCGTTTCGTTAAGCTCGGTGCCGAACCCGATGACCCATACGGTGACGTTCCTCTTGCGCACTTCCTTGCAGGCGAAAGCGAAGCGGTTCTCCACCGTCTGGGTCAAGGAAAGCACGGAACTCTTCGACCATCGGCGCCGGTCGATCGGCTCCATTCCATAGCTGGAGTAGCTGAGGTCGAGAGGGGCGGTCTCACCGTCGGTCAGGAAAATGAGATGGCGCCCGGTGGTCTTGCCCGCCACGTCCGCGTTTTCGCTGGCGAACAGTCCGGTCGGCGAGATCAGGCGCCCGCCCCAGATCATGCCGATATCGTGATAGGTGCTGCCGGTCGGTTGCAGACTGTCAAGAAAGCTGTCCAGCTGAGTCCTGGTCATGGTCGACAGCTTGCGCGCGGCCGCGGGACAGGCCGCGGTGCCAAGCGACTGCGGCTTTACGTATTCGTCGTTTGTAACGATCGGCTCGGCCTGAAAGGCGCCGGTGTTGTTCCACCGCATCGCACGCGCATAGACCAGATCGGGACGCATCGGTCGCCATTGCGTCGCCGGCTCGCCCGCGGTGGGGACGCGGTCGATATCGAGGTCGATCGCCTTTGCCAGATCGACCGAAGCGTAGTCGCCTATTTCGTAGGTATCGCGTTCTTCGATGCAGCCGTTGCCGCGCGTGCGCCAATCGGCGACGTCGTATTCGATCGGGCGGTAGTTCCATCGACTGATGAGGTTGAGCTGGGGATCGGTCACCCGTTCGTATGTTTGGACGAAACCATCGTAAACCTGCTTCTTGACGTAGCAAGTGTCACCGCTGCGGTCCGTCCAGTAGCGCGTGCCGTTTTCCGTCAGCCGATGGTATTCGATTTTGCGCGTGCCGGGTGGCAGGCCGATATAGGGCTGGGTGGTCGAGCCCGTTATGATATCGTTCGATGAAAACGAGTTCGCCGGGTTGGGTCTGTCACAGGAATAGGTCGCCGCCCGATCGGGCACCACGATCAGGTTTTCGAAGGCGTCGAGATAGGAATAGCCGGGTTTCGCCTCGAGGTATGTCGCCGGATAGGTCGTCTCGACGCTCGCAGCACCTCTTGTCCCGCTGACTGCCGTCCAGTTGCGATTGTAGGTGCGGGTCGTAACCGGCCCCTCTTCGGTTTTCAAATCGCGCGACTGGTAGGTCCATTTGGGGACAACCCATTCGTCTTTCAGCAGGCCGCCGACGTTCACGTTCGTCGAATAGGGCACGAAGCCGTAACGAATGCGCGATTCCGCGCCGCTCGCGGCGGCAAGTTGCGAGTGGAAATTGCGGATGGTCGCCTTCATCGTATCCATCCGGGACGATGTATCGCCGGGGTTGGTTTCGGACATCGAACCCGTGACGTCGAGGACCATCATGACGTCGGTATTGGCGAAGTTGATCTGCGCCATGCAGCTGACCTCGAGCGGCATCTGCTCGAACCCGAAAATGCGCATGATCGTGGTCGGTATCGTCGCCCTGGCGACACCCGAAATGGCGTAGTCGTCTTCCAGCGTCATGGCGAATTCGCGCCCCGTCGATCCGTAGGCGTCGCGCCGGAAATTGATGTTGAAGAACCGCTGACCGATGGTCCCCGCATCGTCAGGT
Source organism: Tsuneonella amylolytica (assembly GCF_003626915.1). NCBI lineage: Bacteria > Pseudomonadati > Pseudomonadota > Alphaproteobacteria > Sphingomonadales > Erythrobacteraceae > Tsuneonella > Tsuneonella amylolytica. Next base: position 33,480 of record NZ_CP032570.1, on the reverse strand, counting down.
ATCGCGCCGGTCACCAGGGCTTCCGAACCCAGACGCTTGCGTGCCGCCAGCACCCCCGCGTCGCACGCCTGCTGCAATCGCGCCTGGGCGAGGTAGGAGCGGCCCATATCCACACCGCCGCCGACCATCGCCATGATGGGCGCGATCGCCGCAGCGATCAAAGCAAGCGTGTTGCCCGATCGATCACCGGCAAGATGCGCGATCAGCCGGAATAGGCGCTTGATATTCGGGAGAACGCTCGAAGCCACGCGAACGCGGTAAGGGGGGCCGGCTAACGTCTTGCTCAACGATAATGGTTAATTCGGCAACTGGGGCTGTGGCGACGGGACTTGTCCCGATCAGATTCCGGCGACCGCCTTATCGTCGTAGACGTAGATGTCCCGGTTGTACTGAATTGCGGGGATCACTTCGCCCACGAAGGGCACGAAAGTCGGCGCCTGGTAAACGATCTTGAGATTCATTTGACGTACGCCGCTCACCTGTGTTGTCTTGCGAACCACTGTCGGCGTGAGTGCCGCCTCGACCAAGGCATATTTGTTGCTAACGGCAACCTGCCGTGCGCGGGTCGCGATCGCTTCGTCCGAGATCTTGTTACCGCGCTGGAACTCGACCGTCGCGAAACGGCTCGTCTCGTTCACCACGTTGCGCACCGCATTGTAGCCCTGCACCCAAGTGCCGATCTGGATCACCCCGAGCAACATCGTGACGAGGATCGGCGCGATCAAAGCGAACTCTACGATAGTCGCGCCCCGAACATCGCGAACAAGATGCCGAGCGCTCTTCATCCGACCTGTACCGTCCGCTTTACCGAGTAATTCAGCGTCGAGCCCAGACCGAACTGTTTCCATATGGGAGCGTAGGACGATCGAAACGTCGCGACGATAAATTGGTAGGTTTGCTGGCCGGAGGGACATGCTGCCGCTGGATCGACCATATCGGTCGCATTGCCGCACCTTTTCCTGGCGACGAGATCGATGTTCGCCTGCGGCAGACCGGTCGAGGTCGAGAGCAGTTCCTTCAGCTTGGTCGAGGTGACGCCCGCACCTGCGGCGGCGGCAAGAATGATGGACTCCGCTTCCGTGGCGGCGCTTTGGAGTTCCTGCTGCTTCTGCACGATCATGCCCATCTCGAAAGTCCCCATCATCATGATGCCCAGAACCGGCGCCACGATCGCGGTTTCGATGACCGGCGTGCCTTTCGTGCAATGCAAAAGGGAACGGAAGAATGCCGTCACGAAATCAGTCTCACGCCCGCGACGACCGACAGCGAGTTCGTCTCGGTTTCGTTGCATAGGGTGTAGAGATAGGCGCCGCCGGTGACCTCCAGCGTGTAGGACGTGATCTGGAAGCAGACCCCGTCTGCCGCCTTGGCATTGCCGTTCACCTTCACGTTCCCGCTTGGCAGGTGGATCTTGCCCTGGATGTGCAGGTCGGCGTTTCCGTTGATCTGGTGGTCGACCTCGGTCTCGGTGTTGTCCGAGATGATCAGGACGTTCTCGTACTTCTTCGCGAAGTCCTCGGTGTAGCCCATCGCCAGCAGCTTCGAGGCGGTCGGCGGGGTGAGGTTGAGGCTGCTCTTGATGTTGCCGCCGCCGCCCGTTCCGTTGGCCCCGCTGCCGCCGAGCTTGAGCGTCGCACCCTTGCGCAGAACGAACATCACGCCGTAGCCGCTGACGACCGCGTTGGCCGTCAGGTCGAGTTCGGTCTCGACATAATAGATGCCGGGATTGAAAAACGTGTCGCAGGCGACCTTGATACCGGACTTATACAACCCTTGGTTGATCGTGTAGGTAGTTTTATGAGGCGCGTTCTTGCAGTCGTACGTCTTCTGCGGGGTGGTTTCCGCCGGTTCCGGGCCAAACAGGTCGTTGGTGTAGTTGCCGATCGCCTGATCCAGCACGAGTTCGCCGGTGTAGGTTGACGGAATTATCGCCGCATCCTTGTTGCATGCCGTGATCTTCGCGATGTCGATGGTCGCGTTTTCCGCGATCTTGATCGCGCCTGGCGCACAGGAGATCGCCATCACCCCGCAGTTCGCGATGACGGTCGCGCCGTTGCCGATCTGGAAGGTACCGTCGGCGTTCTTCTTGAGCGTACGCAGGCATGCCTGGTGAACGGTGCCGGCGGCGTAGGCCGCTTCGGAATTGACCGCGATGACGGTGGGGGTGGACCGGACGAGCTTGGTGAAGGGCAGATTGACCGAAACCGATGCCCGCAGCACCACCGTGTTCTCGGTGCCGCCCTTGTAGTTGCCGCGCGTAATGACGGGCACGATCGGCGCAGCCACATATTTTTTCGCCATGCTCAGGTTGTTCGTGAACTCCTTCGTCGCCCGACCGTTATATGTCGAACCGGTGTCCTTGTAGGCCAGCGTCCAGGCACCTGCGATGGCGCCCTGATCGGCAGCGTGCTGCAATTCGCGCTGGATCATGTACATCTGCGCTGTGTCAGCGCCGTAGCCCACGCCTGCAAGAAGGCCGGGTAACGCCACGGCCGTCAGCATCATCGCGTTGCCTGAACGACAGCGCACCAATTCGTTCGCGAAGCGACGGAGTTTGCCGATCATAAGCACCTTGCGCATTGAGTCCTTCGACCAATCGATAGCGAAAGCTGGTAATCGCCATGTCAAACCATATGGTTAACGGAAATTTGCCGGATCACCTCGCGGTTGCGCTTGCCTGGCAACCGATGGCGACCCGTGCTCCGCTGGCCACTCTTTTCGCGCTCGACACGCGTCTGGCGGGGATCGTCGGGCAGGCGCGCGAGGCGATGCTAGCTCAGATCAAGTTCGCCTGGTGGCGCGAGCGGCTGGCGGAGGTGGCGGATGACCGGCCCGCCGGCGAACCGTTGCTCAGTGCCATCGGATCGACGTGGGCGGAGCACGAGGAGGCACTTTCGGCGCTGGTGGACAGATGGGAGCAGATGCTCGGCGACGACGAGCCTATGGAGGGGTCGATCACCATTTTCGCCGAAGCGCGAGGGGCGGCATTGGCTGAGCTGGCGGGCATGATCGGTGCCGAGGCCGAAGCCGAAGCAGCATCCGTTGCCGGCAGGCGCTGGGCTCTGGCCGAGGTCGCGCATGGTGCGGGAAGCGTCGTCGCCCGTACGATGGGACGCGCGCTTCCGCCGCCTGTCTCGATATCGCGCAATCTGCGCGGGGTCGCGGTACTCGACGGGCTGGCGGCCCGGTCTCTGGTTCGGGGCGAGCCGATGCTGGCCGGGCGGGGCGCCGTGCTCGCGGCGATGCGGCTTGGCATGTTCGGCCGTTAGGCTATGACGACTATAATGGGCGGGGGTCGCAGGCCATGAACAGACTGGTGCTGGGGGCGGTGCTGGCCCTCGTTCTTGCCGGTATCGGCGTATTTTGGTGGCAGGGCCGCGCCCAGGTCGAACAGGGCGCGCCGCCGCCGATGGCGCAGCCGGAAAAGCCCTTGCCCGAAGACCTGCCCACCGCCGATCCGGGCGATTTCCGCGGCCCCGCGCCGCCGGAAGCGACCGAACTGACCAAGGAGGAGCAGCGCTTCTTCCGCTACGATCGCAACCGCGACCGGCGGATCACGCGCAACGAGATGCTTTCGACCCGCTCCGACGCGTTTCGCAAGCTCGACAAGGACGGCAACAACCTACTCGATTTCGAAGAATGGGCGGTTGCGACCGTCGACCGGTTCGAGAAGGCCGACCGGAATGCCAATCGCGAACTCGACATAGCCGAATTCGCCACGACCGCGCCCAAGCCCGCCTCGCGCAAGCCTGCCTGCCGCTGCTAGGCGGGCACGCGTTCGCGTAGGGCGAGCCACTCGCCGAGATCGGCCTTGGCGCGCTCGGTGTAGGCCTCCTTGCGGGCCTTCTTCTTCACTTCGGGTAGCGGCGGGAACAGACCGAAATTCACGTTCATCGGTTGGTAGGTCTCGGCCTCGGCATCGCCGGTGATGTGCGCCAGCAGCGCGCCCAGCGCGGTCGTGCGGGGCGGGGCGGTCCATTCCTCGCCCGCCAATTCCGCTGCCGCCATCAGCCCCGCCATCAGGCCAACCGCGGAGCTTTCGACGTACCCCTCGCATCCCGTGACCTGCCCGGCGAAGCGAACGTGCTCCTTCCCCTTCAGTCGAAGCTGCCGATCGAGCACGACCGGCGAGTTCAAAAAGGTGTTGCGATGGAGGCCGCCGAGCCGCGCGAACTCGGCATTCTCGAGCCCCGGGATCGTGCGGAACAGCCGCACCTGTTCGGCGTGTTTCAGCTTGGTCTGGAAGCCGACCATGTTCCATAGCGTGCCGAGCTTGTTGTCCTGCCGCAGTTGCACCACCGCGTGCGGCCAGCGCCCGTTGGGATATTCGGGGGTGGCGGCATGGGGATTGTCGAGCCCGACCGGCTTCATCGGGCCGAAACGGAGAGTCTCGGGTCCGCGCTCGGCCATGACCTCGATCGGCATGCACCCATCGAAATAGGGCGTGTCGGTTTCCCACTCGCGGAACTCGGTCTTCTCGCCGTCGAGGAGGCCTTGGACGAAGGCCTCGTACTGGTCGCGTGTCATCGGGCAATTGATGTAGTCTTTGCCGCCCTTATCCCACCGCGCGGCCATCCACGCGGTGTCCATGTCGATGCTGTCGCGGTGGACGATGGGCGCGATGGCATCGAAGAAGGCAAGGCTGTCCTGCCCGGTCGCACCGGCGATGCTGCCGGCGAGCGCGGCGCCGGTGAGCGGGCCGGTGGCGACGATGGCGGGTCCGCTGCCGGGCAAAGCGTCGATGCGTTCGCGCACGATCTCCACGTTGGGCAGCGCCGCCAGTTCACGTTCGACAGCGGCGGAAAACACGTCGCGATCGACCGCCATTGCCGACCCGGCCGGCACGCGGGCTTCCTCGCCCGCCCGCATGACAAGACTGTCGAGCCGGCGCATCTCGTGGTGAAGCAGGCCTACGGCGTTCTTCTCGCTGTCGTCCGAACGGAAACTGTTGGAACAGACGAGTTCGGCAAGGCCATTTCCCTGATGGGCGGGGGTGGTGTCCCCTCCACCGCGCATTTCGGACAGGCGAACACGAAAACCGCGCTTCCCCAGCTGCCACGCAGCCTCGCTCCCCGCGAGCCCGCCGCCGACGATATGAATGTCGTAAGTCACCCCGCCCGCCTAGAGCTTGCGCGGGGGCGAGTTCAAGGGCAACCGTCGCGCGATACGGGGGGACGATGCCGAAACGCACGCTGATCGAACACCGGCCGTGGCTCCTCCTGAGCCTTGCATCGGCGATAGGATACTTCGCGCTGGTCGATTCGCCGGTCGGCGGACTGTTCGTCGTGGCGCTGAAGGGGATGTCGGCCGGCGCGCTGGCGATCTACGCCCTGCGGCGGCGCGTGGGTGCGAGCGGAACCCTGCTGGCGATCGTCATGGCGCTGGGCGCGCTCGGCGACGTCGCGATGGACCTGTGGGGAGAGAGCATCGGCGGTCCGGTGTTTCTGGCCGGCCACCTTGTCGCGATCGCGCTCTACCTCCGCCACCGCAGGCCGAACCCGGCACGAACGCAGACGCTGGCGGGCGCGGCTTTGCTGCTCGGGACGCCGATCGCCGCATGGCTGCTCAGCGGATCGTTCGCCGTCGGGCTCTACGGTCTCGGACTCGGTGCGATGGCCGGCAGCGCGTGGATCAGTCGCTTCGGGCGCTACCGGGTCGGCCTCGGCGCCGTACTGTTCGTGGCGAGCGACCTCCTGATCTTCGCGCGCATGGGAGGGGTACTTCCGCAGGCGGTCACGGCATGGCTGGTCTGGCCGCTCTACTACGCCGGTCAGTTGCTCATCGCGACCGGCGTGATTTCCAAGCTGCGCGCCAAGAACTGACGGGCGGGGCTGGGGCGGGGGGCGAGAGTGTTGTCACCCCCCGCCGCACCTCGGCTCAGTCGCTGTCCGGCTCGTCCGCGATGTCGTCGTCCGACTGCGGCGTGGTGTAGGGAACCGTCGGGTTGAGACTGCCACCGTGGTCGACGATCTCCTCCGCGATCATCTCCTCGGCTTCGTTTTCCGGTTCTTCCGTCTCGTCGATCAGCGCGGCGCCCACAACGTGTTCGCCCGCCGCGACATTGAAGATCCGCACCCCCGCCGAACCGCGACCGATGATGCGGAAACCGCCCGGATGCTCGGCCGGCAGAAGGTGGCGCAACTGGATCGGCATCCGGATGAGTTTTGCCTGGTCGGTCACCAACATCAGCTGCGCCCCGTGCCTGACGGGAAAGCTCGCCACGACCGGTCCGTTGCGGTCGGGGTTGCTGTCGGGAGTGCCGATGTTGGTCAGACCCTGGCCGCCGCGACCGATGGTGCGGTATTCGTACGATGAGGATATCTTGCCATACCCGTTGGCGGTGATGGTGAGGACGAACTCCTCACCATCGGCCATGCGCGTGAGGGTGTCCGGGTCGAGCGCGGCTTCGGCTTCGTTGTCCTTCCACGGCGCGGTGCGCAGGTACGCGTCGCGCTGCTCTGTCGACCATTCGCCTTCGTCGAGCACGGCCATCGAGACGACTTTCTGGCCGTCCCGCAGCTTCATGCCGCGCACGCCGATGCCGGTGCGGCTCTTGGTTTCGCGCGCATCGGTGGCCGAGAAGCGGATCGCCTTTCCGCCATCGGAGGCAAGGAAGATTTCCTGCGTTTCGGTCAGCAGTTCGACCCCGATCAGGCGGTCGCCGCTGCCCTCGACGAAGCCCATCGCGTATTTGCCCGCGGTGGGCACGTTGGTGAACGCATCCATCGAATTGCGCCGCACCATGCCCTGTTCGGTCGCGAAGACGATATTGAGCTTGGCCCATTCCGTCTCGTCCTCGGGCAGGGGAAGCACGTTGGTCACGCGTTCCTCGTCGCCCAGGGGCAGGATGTTGACCATCGGGCGCCCCTTGGTCTGCGGGCCGCCTTCGGGCAGCTTCCAGACCTTGAGGCGGTAGACCCGCCCGGTGTTGGTGAAGAACAGCACCGGGTTGTGCGTAGATGTGACGAACAGCTCGACGACGGCGTCCTCGTCCTTCGTCGCCATGCCGCTGCGACCCTTGCCGCCGCGTGCCTGGGCCCGGAAGGTATCGAGCGGAGTGCGTTTGATATAGCCGCCATGGGTGACGGTAACGACCATCTCCTCGCGTTCGATCAAGTCTTCGTCGTCGATGCCGTCCCACGCGGGCGCAATCTCGCTGAGGCGCGGGGTGGCGTAGAGGTCGCGTATTTCGCGCAGCTCGGCGCGCATGACCTCGTAGAGCTTCGCCCGGTCGCCCAGGATCGAGAGGTACTCCTCGATCGCGGTGGCGAGTTCCTTGAGTTCGTCGCCAATCTCGTCGCGGCCCAGCGCGGTGAGGCGATGCAGACGGAGCTCGAGGATGGCGCGGACCTGCCGTTCGGACAGGCGATAGGTGCCGCCGTGTTCCGCGTCCGAAGGCTCGATCGCCTCGACCAGCGCGATGTACTGCGCGATGTCGCCGATGGGCCATTCCTTCGCGAGCAGCTTGGCCCGCGCGTCGGCCGGATTCGACGAACCGCGGATCATCGCCACGACCTCGTCGAGGTTCGAGACCGCGACCACGAGACCCAGCAAGATGTGCGCCCGCTCGCGCGCCTTGTTCAGTTCGAACTTGGTGCGGCGGGTTATCACCTCCTCGCGGAAAGCGATGAAGGCCTGCAGGATGTCCTTGAGGCCGAGCGTTTCGGGCCGGCCGCCGCGGATCGCGAGCATGTTGGCAGGGAAGCTCGCCTGCGCCGGGGTGTGCCGCCAGATCTGGTTGAGCACGACGTCCGCCGTCGCATCGCGCTTGAGGTCGACAACCACGCGCACGCCGCCGCGGTTCGAACTTTCGTCGCGGATGTCGGCGATGCCCTCGATCCGCTTCTCCTTGGCGGCATCGGCGATCTTCTCCACGAGACCGGACTTGCCGACCTGGTAGGGGATGGAGGTGAACACGATCGACTCGCGGTCGCCGCGGCCCTTCTCGATCGTATGGCGAGCGCGCATCAGGATCGAGCCGCGCCCCGTCATGTAGGCAGCCTTCACGCCCGACTGGCCGAGGATCAGTGGCGCGGTGGGGAAGTCGGGCCCCGGAATGATCGCCATCAGATCTTCGGGCGCCATCAGCGGATCGTCGATCAGCGCGAGGCAGCCGTCGATCACTTCGCCGAGGTTGTGCGGCGGAATGTTGGTTGCCATGCCGACCGCGATGCCACCGGCGCCGTTGACCAGCAGGTTGGGGAAGCGGGCCGGCAGCACGGTCGGCTCGCGCCGCGACCCGTCGTAGTTGTCGGCGAAATCGACGGTGTCCTTGTCGAGATCGTCGAGCAGGCTGTTCGCCACCCGCGCCAGCCGCGCCTCGGTGTAACGCATGCTGGCCGGCGGATCGGGATCCATGCTGCCGAAGTTGCCCTGACCGTCGATCAGGGGCACGCGCAGGCTCCACGGCTGCACCATGCGTGCGAGCGCATCGTAGATCGCGCTATCGCCGTGCGGGTGATAGTTACCCATCACGTCGCCGACGATCTTCGCGCTCTTGCGATAGGGGCGCCCGGCGACGAAGCCGCCTTCGTTACTGGCGAACAGGATGCGGCGGTGAACCGGCTTCAGCCCGTCGCGCACGTCGGGCAGCGCGCGGGCGACGATCACGCTCATCGCGTAATCGAGGTAACTCGTCTTCATCTCGTCGACGATGTCGACGCGGGCGAATTCGCCGCTGGGGACGGGCGGGTTCAGGGTATCGATTTCGTCGCTCAACTGTCTGCCGTTCTAATGACGCGCCGCGGGGCGCGAGGGCTGCAAGAAAGCCTAGGGGAAGGGGGGCGGGCCCGCCAGTTCGGCAAGGGTCGCACGCCGGTCGTCCCGCGTGTTTTCCACATAAGATTGGCGACGTGCTGGGGCAACTGTGCACAGCGCCTCTGTAAAGCGCTGAGCGGAGGCTGACGGCACCGTTCAAAGGGCATTCACGGCCCCAAACCTACTACCGTTTGCAATGTCCGGTGTGACGCGGCACTAGCCGTGTGCCAGACAGCCGCGGCCAGTTTTCAAGGGGCCGACGTTCATACGTGGGAGATCACTCTATGCCCAAGTTTCGTGCCGCCGCCTCGCGGCTGACCCTTGCCTTCGCGCTCGCCACCGGCGGGGCCGTGGCGATGACCGCCGTCGCAACACCGGCCATGGCCCAGAAGAAGGAGGCCAAGGCCCCGAAGGCGAACTACTCGAAGCCGTTTGTCGCGGTTTATCAGCCGATCGCGAAAGTTCTGACCGACAACGGCGATGCCGCGCCGCTCAAAGCGCAGCTTCCGGCCTTGCAGGCGGCTGCGTCCACTCCGGACGACAAGTTCGCGGCCGGCCAGATCACCTACTCGGTGGGCGCCAAGACCGACGACATAACGTTGCAGCGTCAGGGTCTCGACTGGATGCTCGACAGCGGCAAGATGGAAGGCGCCGATTACGCCAAGAACCTCTACGCCGCCGCGTCGCTCGCCTACAATGCCGAAGACTGGGCGAAGGCGCAGGCCCGCGCGCAGCAGGCGATCGATGCGGGCTACACCGGCGATGCCGAACTGCTGCTGGCCGAAACTTATTTCGGTCAGAACCAGACGACGCAGGGCCTCGATTACATCGACAAGGCGATCGCCAAGAAGGTCGCCGCCGGACAGCCCGTTCCCGAGGCGTGGCTGAAGCGTGCGCTGGCGCGATCCTACGAGGCGAACCTCGAGCCGCAGTCGTTCAAGTATGCCGGCATGTACGCGCAGTACTATCCGTCTGCGACGAGCTGGGGCGATGCCATCGCGATCCAGCGCAATCTCCGCGAGTACGGTGACCAGGAATTGCTCGATCTGATGCGGCTGGCGCAGCGGACCAAGTCGCTGCGCAACGAGCGCGACTACATCGACTACCTGTCCGCGTCCGATGCGCGCCGTCTTCCGGGCGAAACGCAACGGATCATCGATGCTGGCATCGCTGCCGGCCTGCTCAAGCAGAACGACACGCTGGTAAACGAAGCCCGCACGATTGCCGCCGGGCGCGTGAAGGCCGACATGGCTGATCTCCCCACGCTGCAAGCCAACGCGACCGCTTCGGGCGGCACGGCGACTGCCGCGATGGCCGCCGGCGATGCCTATCTCGGCTACCAGCAGTCGGCAAAGGCGGAAGAGATGTACAAGCTTGCGCTGTCGCGTCCGGGCGTCGATACTGCGCGCGTGCTCACCCGCCTCGGCATCGCCCAACTCGACCAGGGCAAGTACGCCGAGGCCGACGCGAACTTCCTGAAGGTGCAGGGCGCGCGTCAGGCGATCGCGCAGCTGTGGTCGATCTACGGCAAGCAGGCTGCCGCCCCGGCCGCGCCCGCCGCCCAGTAAGCGTTACCAAGCAAGATAAGAAAGGCGCGGGCCGCAAGGTCCGCGCCTTTTTCGTGTCCGGTCGACATTCCGCGTGTGTTTAGCGCAGGCGCTTCACCCACAGCTGGCCATCGTCGCGGCGTTCCACCTTGAAGTTGCCGAGGCTCTTGAACATTTCGCTCAGGCTCTTGAAGCCGTAGTTCCGCACGTCGAAGCTCGACCGGTTGCCGGCGATCTGGCCGACTTGCTGCAACTTGGCCCAGCCAGCGTCGTCGCGCTTGGCTTCCTTGTAGGCCGCCCCGATGAGGTCCTGAAGGTCGGTGTCGGCCGCCGCCGTCTCGGCCGATCCCGGCGGGGCGGTATCGCCGGCCGAGGCTGTGCGGATCAGCTGATCGATGTCGATGAAACGGGTGCAGGCGCTCTTGAAGGCCTGCGGGGTCTTGGCGCTGCCGAAGCCGTAGACGACGAGCCCGTCCTGCCGCAGCCGGGTGACGAGCGGCGTGAAATCGCTGTCGCTCGACATGATGCCGAAGCCATCGACCTTGCCCTGGTTGAGCAGGTCGATGGCATCGATCGTCATCGCCATGTCGGTGGCGTTCTTGCCCTTCGAGACGTCGAACTGCTGCTGCGGACGGATCCCGTATTTGTTGGTGATCTCGCCCCACTTGCTGAGGCCCTGCTTGGCGAAGTTGCCGTAGGCCCGGCGGATGTTGACCTGGCCGAGTTCGGCCATGACGGTCAGCACCGGATCGATGCCGGCGGGCGTGGTGTTGTCAGCGTCGATCAGCAGCGCGATATTCTTGAGGTTCTCGGAGTTGTCCATGCGCGCCCCAATGCGCCCGCCGAACCGGTTAGGCAACCGGCGCGAATTCCCCGGTCCCTTCGTCGAGCAGGTGCAGCACGCCATCGCTGATCGCGAAGTACGCCCCGCGCAGTGTCACTTCGCCGGTCGGCTCTTTTTCCTGGATGCAGGGGAAGGTGCGCAAGTTGGCGAGGCTGACCTTCACCGCCGCCATCTCCATCGCACGTTCCGCCTCGCGCCCCGTGGTGCCCAGCGTTTCCGCGATCGGCTCGCGCGCGTCGTCTAGCATGTCGATCCAGTTCGCCACGAAGCCGCCTTCGCCCAGCCGATTACCGTGCAGGTTCTGGGTGAGGGCAGCCTGGCAGCCGCCGCACATGCCATGACCCATCACCACGATCTCGCGAACCTTGAGGAATTGCACGGCAAATTCGAGCGCGGCGGAAACGCCATGCTGCCCGGGGGTCGTCTCGAACGGCGGAACGAGCGCGGCGACGTTGCGCACGACGAACAGCTGGCCCGGGGTAACGTCGAAAATCTGCGAGGGATCGACCCGGCTGTCCGAACACGAAATCACCATCGTCTTCGGCGACTGCCCCTCGGCCAGCGCCGACCAGCGTTCCCGTTCCTCCGCCCAGTCGCCTTCGCGGAACCGGCGGTAGCCATCCAGGAGGTTGTCGAGCGGACTTTCGTGCTGTGCCATGACCCGGCCCATGCCGCGCGGCATTGCCAGTTTCAAGCGTCATCCCTAAGTGGCGGGGCATGAACGACCTCGCGTCCGCCCCCTTCATCCCCCAGTCGCAACCCCGCCAGCGCAAGCCCGAATGGATTCGGGTGAAAGCCCCCGTGAGCAAGGGCTATCACGAGACGCGCCAGTTGATGCGCGACCTTTCGCTCAACACCGTGTGCGAGGAAGCCGCCTGCCCCAACATCGGCGAATGCTGGACCAAGAAGCACGCGACGGTGATGATCCTTGGCGACGTGTGCACGCGTGCCTGCGCGTTCTGCAACGTCAAGACGGGTATGCCGCGCATCGTCGACCCGCTCGAGCCCGAACACGTTGCAACCGCGGCGGCAAAGCTCGGCCTGGAGCACATCGTCGTCACCTCGGTCGACCGCGACGACCTGCCCGACGGCGGGGCGAGCCAGTTCGTCAAGGTCATCGAGGCGTTGCGCCGCGAGACGCCGAACACGACGATCGAAATTCTCACCCCGGATTTCCGCAACAAGATGCGTCCCGCCGTAGAAGCGATCTGTGCGGCCGGCCCCGATGTCTACAATCATAACCTCGAGACGGTGCCGCGGCTCTATCCCACCATCCGTCCGGGTGCGCGCTACTACGCCTCGCTTCGCCTGCTCGAGGAGGTTAAGGCGCACGATCCGATGATCTTCACCAAGTCGGGCATCATGCTCGGCCTCGGCGAGCAGCGGCTGGAAGTGCATCAGGTGATGGACGACATGCGCAGCGCCGACGTCGATTTCATCACGATGGGTCAGTATCTCCAGCCGACCCCGCGCCATGCCAAGGTCGAGGACTTTGTTACCCCAAAGGCATTTGCGGCGTTCGGTGCGATCGCGCGGGCCAAGGGCTTTCTGCAGGTTGCCGCCAGTCCGCTCACCCGGTCGAGCTATCATGCGGGCGACGACTTCGCCGCCATGAAGGCCGCGCGCGAGGAGAAACTCGCGCGCGCCAAGCGATAAGGCGGGGGCGCCGATGCCGGGCATCCACGAAGTTGTCCGCCTGCCGTATTCGGCCGAGCAGATGTTCGACCTGGTCGCCGACGTCGGACGGTACCACGAGTTCCTGCCGTGGGTGGTCGCGACAAGGGTAAAGTCCGACGGCGAGGACGAGATGGTCGCCGACATGCTCGTCGGCTTCAAGAGCCTGCGCGAGAAGTTCACATCGCGCGTCGTCAAGCAACGGCCCGACAGGATCGAGGTGCACTACCTCGACGGGCCGATGAAGGATCTCGACAATCGCTGGCTGTTCCGTCCCATGCCGGACGGCGGGTGCGAGATCAACTTCTGCGTCGACTTCACGTTCCGCAACGCCGTGTTCGAAGCGCTGGCCGGCCAGTATTTCGACCGGGCCTTCCGCAAGATGGTCGCCGCGTTCGAAAAGCGCGCCGACGCCCTTTACGGCAACAATAGTTCGAGCGCCGCCAGCGTCGCCTGACGGCGGATCGATGACCGGTCACCGCCGTCGAACTGCCGCATTTCCCCTTCGGGTTCGGAGCCTTCCTCGCGCGTGGCGCGCGCGAATACGACCGTGCCCACTGGCTTCAGCGCCGTGCCGCCGTCGGGCCCGGCAACCCCGCTGATGGCGACCGCCACGTCGGCGTTCGAGTTCTTGAGCGCCCCTTGCGCCATCGCCCAGACGCACGCGATCGAGACGGCACCGAAGGTTTCGATCAGCTCGCCCGGCACATCTAGATCGTCGCGCTTGGCATCGTTCGAGTAGGTGACGAAGCCGCGGTCGAGGACGGCCGACGAACCGGGAATCTCGGTCAGAGCCGCCGCGACAAGACCGCCGGTACAGCTTTCCGCGGTGACGATGCGGCGGCCAATCTTCGCGTTCTCCTCGACCACCCGGCGGGCGATATCGACGATCGCGTCGGGCAGCAGCTGGTTCATGCCTTCGGCTTGCATACGGGCAGGTCCTTCGACCCGCTGTTGACAAGGACGAACGCCATCAACGCCGCGTTGTCGCGCGGCTGCATCACCGACGCAAGTTGCATCGCGCGCTCCGCCTTGCCGCAATCCTTGACCGCGATCATCTCGCCCACCTGCTGGGCGAGGAGACCATCAACAAGGGGACGGACGGTTTCATCGGGGAACTGGGAAACCATTCCCAGCATCTGCTTGCCTTGGGCACTGCCCCCCGCCTTGCTGCCCAGGACCGTCAACAATGCGCCCTTGGCGGACGGCCACGTCGCATTCTGGAGCGCCACATACTTCGAAGCGAACGCATCCCCCTTTGTCGCCAGGAAGCCCGAAGACGCGAGCGAAGGCGCGCATTTACCGCGTACGCCAGTTACTACCGCGGGGGTTGCGTACACGATGACGTTCGCAAGCTGCGCTTCGGTGAGGCAGGCCGCGGCAGCCTGCGACTGGGCGTTGGCCTGGGCGGGCAGCAGAGCGGCCAGCGAAAGGGCAGCGAGGGCGGGGGCGAGACGGTGCATGGGCGACCTCATGAATGGCGGATCATCGTGGCTACGGCCTGAGCGGCGATCCCTTCGCCGCGGCCGGTAAAGCCGAGGCCTTCGGTGGTAGTCGCCTTCACATTTACCGCGGATGCATCGGTCCCGGCAAGTTCGGCAAGACGGGCGCGCATCGCATCGCGGTGCGGACCGATCTTAGGCGCTTCGCAAATCAGCGTGACATCAAGATTGCCGACCCGGTAGCCGGCTTCGGCGGCGAGGCCGATGGCGTGTTCGAGGAAACGCGACGAGCGCGCGCCCTTCCACTGCGGGTCGCTGGGCGGGAAATGCTGGCCGATATCTCCTGCGCCGACCGCACCGAGGATCGCATCGACGACCGCGTGGATGCCGACATCGGCGTCGGAATGACCTGCGAGACCGAACGGATGATCGAGCTGGATCCCGCACAGCCAGAGTTCTTCCCCGGCAGCGAGGCGGTGCACGTCGAACCCGCTGCCGGTACGGACGGAGGGCAAGTCGTCCACGAAATCTCCCGCGAATGTCAGTTTCTTCAGCGCCTCGTCGCCATCGACGAGCGCGACAGTGCCTCCATGAGCCGCGAGCACTTGCGCATCGTCGCCTGCACCGGCTTCTCCCGCCCATGCCCGGTGGGCGGCGAGGATATCGGGAAAGCGGAACGTCTGCGGGGTCTGCACGCGGCGAAGGGTTTCGCGATCGGCAACCCCGGCCATGATGGTACCCTGGGCGATCGCAAGACTGTCGACGACGGGAAGGACCGGGATCGCACCGGGATAATCGTCCAGCGCGGCGAGCAGGCGTTCGATCACCGATCGTGGAAGGCCGGGGCGCGCGGCATCGTGGATCAGGACGGTCGCGGCTTCGCCGACCGACTCCAGCGCAGCGAGAACGGACTGCTGCCGGGTCGCTCCGCCTGTAACGAAACGAACGGGAAGGTCGGCGAGCGCCGCGGCGGCGAGCGCTTCGCCGCCGGGCGGGATCGCAATCACGACGGGGTCGGCGCCTGCCTCGAGCAACGCTTCCACCGAATGGCGGACGACCGGCTTGCCCCGCCACATAGCGAATTGCTTCGGCACCCGCTGTTCGGCGCGCAGACCTTTGCCGGCAGCGACCACGACGGCGGCAAAGGAGCGGGTGTTGGTCGACATGCGCCAAGGCGCTACCGCCTTGCGTGCAATGCAGCAATCCACTATGCGCTGCCCAAATTTTAGGCATCGACAAGTGAACCCGCTTCCTCCTCCGCCGCCCGTGCGCCCGATCATGGTCGGACCCGTGGCGATCGACACGCCGGTCGTCCTCGCGCCGATGACGGGGGTGACCGACCTGCCGTTCCGCCGTCTGGTGCGGCGCTACGGCTCCGGCCTCAACGTGACCGAGATGATCGCGAGCGAGGCAGCGATCCGTGCGACCCGCCAGTCGATCCAGAAAGCCGAGTGGGATCCGATCGAGGAGCCCGTGTCGATGCAGCTCGTCGGCTGCGATCCCGCCTCGATGGCGGAAGCGGCGCGGATGCAGGAAGCGAACGGCGCGGCGATCATCGACATCAACTTCGGCTGTCCGGTCCGCAAGGTCGTGGGCCAGTTCGCCGGCAGCGCGCTGATGCGCGAGGTGCCGCTGGCCGTAAAGCTGATGGAATCCACGGTGAAAGCGGTCTCGGTACCGGTCACCGTCAAGATGCGCATGGGCTGGGACCACGACAGTCTCAACGCGCCCGAGTTGTCGCGCATCGCCGAGGATCTCGGAGTGCGGATGATTACCGTTCACGGCCGTACGCGAAACCAAATGTACAAGGGCAGCGCCGATTGGCGCTTCGTGCGCAAGGTGAAGGAGGCGGTGACCATCCCGGTCATTGTCAACGGTGACATCTGCTCGATCGGAGACGCTGCCGCAGCCCTCGAGCAATCGAATGCCGACGGGTTGATGATCGGGCGCGGAGCATATGGTCGCCCGTGGCTGCTGGGCCAGGTCATGCATTGGTGGAAGACCGGCGAAGCGCTCGCCGACCCGGACATCGACGCGCAGTTCGCGACACTGGTCGAGCACTACCGCGCCATGCTCGACCATTATGGCGAGTACACGGGTGTGAAGATCGCCCGCAAGCATCTCGGCTGGTACACGAAGGGTCTGCACGGCTCGGCCGAGTTTCGGAACAAGGCGAACTTCATCGACGACCCCGCTACCGTGCTGGACGAGATCGAGCGGTTCTATACGCCGATGCTGCGGCAAGCGGCTGCGTGAGCGGTACACCCGACCCGCGCACCCAAATCGCGGGCCTGGTCTTCGCCGTCCTGCTGCTCGACCCAGATCTCGTCGTCGCGGAAGCCAATCCGGCGAGCGAGGAGATGCTGGGACGCAGTGCGCACCGCCTCGTCGGATCGCTGATCTACGACGTGCTGATGATCGACGACGAACGCATCACCCGCCGGCCGCCGGACGACGCAGCGCCGCTGGTCGCGCGCGGGGTCGCTGTACGCACCGGGGGGGGAGAGCGCAGGGTAAACCTCTCGATCTCGCCGCTGGCGACCCATCCCGGCTGGCGCGTGATGACCCTGAGCGACGCGGGACAGGAAGAGATGGGGGAGGGCGATCGATCCGCCGCGCTCGCTGCCCCGGCAGTGCTCGCACACGAGATCAAGAACCCGCTGGCGGCCATTCGCGGAGCGGGCCAGCTCGTCGCCCGCAAGCTCGATGCGAAGGATCGGCCGCTGGCCGACATGATCGCGGGCGAGGTGGACCGCATCGCCTCGCTGATCGACCGCATGCAGCGGCTGGGTGCGGTGGGGGCGGAACCGAACGAGGCGTTCAATCTGCACGAAGCCGTGCGCGGCGCGCTTGCGACCATGCGAGCAGCGGGAACCGAGGGCGTGGCAATCGTCGAGGAGTTCGACCCGTCGCTTCCCGCAGTACTCGGCAGCCGCGGAGCGCTGGAACAGGTGGTCATAAACCTCGTCGCCAACGCGCGCGATGCCTGTTCCGGGCGGGAGAACGCCGAAGTCACCGTCCGAACCCGCTACGTCAGTGGGCTCATCTACAACGCCATCCGCCCGGGCCGGTCGGTCCGCCTGCCGATCGAATTGACGGTATCGGACAATGGCCCCGGTATCGAGCCGGCTTTGCGCGAGCACGTGTTCGAACCGTTCGTGAGCTCGAAGAAAAGCGGGCAGGGCCTCGGCCTTGCTCTCGTGCGGCGGCTGGTGCGCGACATGGAAGGGCGCATAGCCCACGAGCGCGACGACCGGGCGGGCCTCACCCATTTCCGCATCCATCTGCCGGTGGCGAAACAAGGATAAACCGATGGGCAAGCGCATCCTCCTCGTCGAAGACGACGGCTCGATCGCCACGGTCATTACCGCCGCGCTGGAGGACGAAGGATACGCGGTCGACCGGGTGGATGGGATCGCCGCGCGCGACCGGATGCTGGCTGCAGGCGATTACGCAGCGATGCTGACCGACGTCGTTCTCGACGATGGCGACGGGATAGAAAGCCTCGCCAGCGTGCGGGTGGAGCATCCCGACCTTCCGGTCATCGTGCTGTCGGCACAGAATACCCTCGACACCGCCGTCCGCGCGACGGAGATCGCGGCCTTCGAGTACTTCCCCAAACCGTTCGATCTCGACGAACTGGTGCGCGCGGTGAACCATGCCGCCGGTGGCCGCGCGAACCACGATACGCCATTGCCCGACGAGAGCGGGGCGGGGCTCCCGCTCGTCGGCCGGAGCCAGGCGATGCAGGGCGTCTATCGCATGATCACCCGCGTACTGCGCAACGATCTTACCGTCCTCATCCTTGGCGAATCCGGCACCGGCAAGGAACTCGTCGCAGAGGCGATCCACCAGCTCGGCCATCGCAAGTCCGGCCCTTTCGTGGCGGTCAACGCGGCCGCGATCCCGCACGAACTCATCGAAAGCGAACTGTTCGGGCACGAGAAGGGCGCGTTCACCGGCGCGGTGGCGCAGGCGATCGGCAAGTTCGAACAAGCGAACGGCGGCACGCTGTTCCTCGACGAGATCGGCGACATGCCGCTCGAGGCGCAGACGCGGCTGCTGCGCGCGCTCCAGTCGGGCCGCATCCGGCGGGTAGGGGGGCGGCAGGAAATCGCGGTAAACGTACGGATCGTCGCGGCCACGAACCGCGATCTCGCCCCGATGATTGCATCAGGGGCATTCCGTGAGGATCTGTACTACCGTCTCGCGGTCGTGCCGATCGAACTGCCGCCCTTGCGCGATCGGCGGGACGACATCGGCGCGCTGGCTGGCCACTTCCTCGCGCTTGCGGTGGGCGAAGGATTGCCGCGCCGCCGGATCGACGACGGCGCGCTCGCCGCGCTCGCGCGGCGCGAATGGCGGGGTAACGTGCGCGAACTGCGCAACGCGATCTATCGCCTCGCGCTGCTCGCTCGCGACGACACGATCGACGCCGGGACGGTTGCGACGGTCCTGGGCGAGGATTCCTCGAAGCCGCAGGCGGGTTCGGCGAATGCGTTCGAAACCGCCCTGGCGGGCTGGCTCGCCGGTTCGGGCCGCCGCGATGGCGATCTCTATCATGCCGCCATTGCCGAACTCGAACGCCCGCTCCTCGCGCATGCGCTCGCCGAAACAGGCGGCAATCAGGTGCGGGCCGCGCGCCTTCTCGGTATCAATCGCAACACGTTGCGCAAGCGTCTGACCGATCTCGCCATCGATCCAGACGTCTCGGCCGCGAACCGCTAGGCGCCGGGCGCGCGCGGGTCGCCGAAAAGCGCTTGCAAATCGGCAACAGTGTCGTTGTAACCGAGCAACGATGACCAGTGCCCCTCCTGCAGATGCGAGCCTCACGGCTCGCCGGAGCCCGCGCTGGTGGCGGCGGTTCATGGTGGCGAGCCGGCGCGCGAACGTCTTTCTTTTTCTCGAGATCGCAGCCTTCCTCGCATTCGCGGCGATGGTCTGGGTCACCTGGTACACGTTTGCCAGCGCGCCGCCCGACGGGCAGCTGCTGCCATCGCGGCGGGTGGCCGGGCTCCTGATCGCAACGCTGCTTCCGGCGATGGCACTGGTCGTGCTCATCGGCCGGCGCATGGCGCTGCGGCGGGCAGCCGGCACGACCGCGCGGCTGCACGTGCGCCTCGTCTTCTTCTTCTCGATGGTGGCGGCGGTGCCGACACTGCTGGTCGCCGCCTTCGCCGCGTTCCTGTTCCAGTCGGGCGTGGATTTCTGGTTCTCCAACAACTCGCGCGGGATGATGCAGAACGCGAACAACCTGGCGCGCGGATACTACGAACAGAACCAGCTCCAGGTACAGAGCCAGACGATCGCGATGGCAGCCGACGTCGGCTATTATCTCTCCAGCTTCAAGCTGACGGACCCCGATTTCTCCGACGTCTACGGGCAGCAACTACCGGCGCGCGAGCTGACCGAGTCCGCGATATTTCAGCGCTTGCCCGACGGAACGCTGCGCACCGCCGCCATCGCCAACCTGCAGTCCGGAGACGCGCCGCTCGTGTTCGCGGAGCAGGCGCTGCCCCGACTCCTGAGCGGCGAACCCGTTGTCGTCTCCGGAGACCAACAACGCATCGTCGCCTTTGCGCCCATCGATCAGCGGGCAGGCATTTTCCTCTACACCGCGCGTAACACCGAGGCGCTGGGATTCAGCCTCTGGCGCAACGCGCAGGAGATCGGCGCGGCTTACGAAGTGTTGACCAAGCGCGCACGGGCACTGCAGCTTCGCTTCAACCTCGCGTTGTTCTTCGTCAGCATCTTCCTCGTCATCCTCGCCGTCTGGTTCGCTTTGCGATTTGCCGACCGGCAGGTCGCGCCGCTGGGCGAACTGGTCGGGGCCGCTCGGCGGATCGGGGCGGGCGATTTCGTCCGGGTCGAGGGGCGCACCGGCCCCGACGAGATCGGCATGCTCAACCGCGCGTTCA
The DNA here is from genome assembly GCF_003626915.1 of Tsuneonella amylolytica. NCBI lineage: Bacteria > Pseudomonadati > Pseudomonadota > Alphaproteobacteria > Sphingomonadales > Erythrobacteraceae > Tsuneonella > Tsuneonella amylolytica. Next base: position 13,298 of record NZ_CP032570.1, on the reverse strand, counting down.
ATCGCATGGTCGGCCAGATCGAGCAGCAGACCACAGCCCTCGTCGGCGCGAACCGCCAGCTCGAAGAGCGGCGGGCGTTCATCGAAGCGGTGATCGAGAGCATCTCTGCCGGCATCGTCACGCTCGACCGCGAGGGGCGGGTGCTGCTCATGAACAGCTCTGCACAGGAACTGTTGCTCGGCGAGAAGGGCCCGGTGCCCGCCGCCGCCTCCATCGCAGAGATCGCCCCGCAGCTTGCCGCGATGGTGGAAGCCCGGCTCGCCAGCGGCATCGTCAACTGGTCGAAGGGCGGCGAACTTCTGACGCTGGCGGTCAAGATCGCCCCGGCTCCGGGCGGGCAAGTCATTACGTTCGAGGACATTACCCGCCAGATCCTCGACCAGCGGCAGGCCGCATGGTCCGACGTCGCGCGCCGGATCGCGCACGAGATCAAGAACCCGCTCACCCCGATCCAGCTCGCGACGGAGCGCCTCAAGCGCCGGTATCGCAAGCAGATCGAGCTCGACGGCGACCTGTTCGACGAACTGACCAACACGATCGTGCGCCAGGTCGGCGATCTCAGGAAAATGGTCGACGAGTTCTCCAGCTTCGCCCGCCTGCCCAAGCCCGTGTTCCGGCCGGAGGACGCCTACGATCTCGTCAAGCAGGCGCTGTTCCTGCAGGAGGTCGGGCACCCAGAAGTTTCCTATTCGCTCTCGTCGGACAGCGACGGGCCGATCCTGATTGCCTGCGACCGGCACCAGTTGGGCCAGGCGATGACCAACGTGTTGAAGAACGCAGCCGAAGCGATTGATGCGCGGGCGCGCGGGGCGGAGCCCGACTATCGCGGGCGCATCGCCGTGAGCCTGTCGGCCACCGACGAACGCCTGATAATCGCGGTAGAGGACAACGGCGTCGGCCTGCCGCAGGACCGCGAACGTATCGTCGAACCCTACGTGACGACCCGCGAAAAGGGGACCGGCCTCGGCCTCGCGATCGTCAACAAGATCGTCGAGGAACATGGCGGCGACATGGCCTTTGCCGGCGCCTCCGATGGCGAGGCGGGCACCCGCGTCACCTTACGCTTCGCACGCGACCCGCTGGCCGAAAGGTCGGTGGCAGCCGAATGATTTCCAAGGAGTACCCATGGCTCTCGACATCCTGATCGTCGACGACGAACGCGACATCCGCGAGCTGGTTGCCGGCGTCCTCAGCGACGAGGGCTACGAATGCCGTACCGCCGGCGACAGCACCACCGCGCTCGCGGCAGTCGACGAACGGCGGCCTAGCCTCGTGCTGCTCGACGTCTGGCTCCACGGCAGCCAGATGGACGGGCTCGAAGTTCTCGACGAGATCAAGAAGCGCGAGCCAGAACTGCCGGTCATCATCTTCTCTGGCCACGGCAACATCGATACCGCCGTCTCGGCCGTCAGCCGCGGCGCGATGGACTTCATTGAGAAGCCGTTCGAGGCCGAAAAGCTGCTTCTTCTGGTCCAGCGCGCCACGGAGACCGAGCGGCTGCGGCGCGAGAATACGCGCTTGCGGGAGGGGTTCGGCAAGGGCGAGGAGTTCACCGGCAATTCCGCCGCAATCAACGCGGTCCGCGCCACTTTGAAACGCGTGGCGGGTACGGGCAGCCGGGTGCTCATCAGCGGCCCCGCCGGTGCCGGCAAGGAAGTCGCGGCCCGACTGCTCCATGCCTGGAGCCCGCGCGCGGACAATGCCTTCGTCATCGTCAACTCGGCGCGCATCACGCCCGAACGTTTCGAGCAGGAGCTGTTCGGCGAGGAAGCCGACGGCAAACTGGTGCGCCCCGGTCTGCTCGAACTCGCCGACGGCGGTACCCTCTATCTCGATGAAGTGGCCGACATGCCGCTGTCGACCCAGGCGCGCATCCTGCGGGTCCTCACCGAACAGAGCTTCGTGCGCGTCGGCGGCACCCGGCAACTGGGCGTGGACGTGCGCGTGGTCGCTTCGTCGTCGCGTGATCTCGCGCGCGAGATGGAGGAGAAGCGCTTTCGCGAAGATCTATTCTACCGGCTCAACGTGGTGCCGGTCACGATCCCCTCGCTGGCCGAACGCCGCGACGACATCCCCGCGCTCGCCGATCATTTCTTCACCCGCTATGCCGCCGAACAGGGCATCGCGCCGCCGACTTTGACGGAAGAAACCCTTGCGGCCCTGCAAGCCTACGACTGGCCGGGCAACGTGCGCCAACTGCGCAACGTGGTCGAGCGCACGATCATTCTGACCCCCCGCGAACGGCTGTCCGCGGTCGAGGCCGACATGCTGCCGAGCGAGGTATCGGGCGGCAAAGGCGGCGGGGGAGGGGGCGCAACCGCGCTTATGGGCGTGCCGCTGCGCGAGGCGCGCGAGAGCTTCGAACGCGAGTATCTCACGATCCAGATCCGGCGCTTCTCGGGCAACATCTCCAAGACCGCGAGCTTCATCGGAATGGAGCGCAGCGCACTGCACCGCAAGCTCAAGCTGCTCGGCCTCGGCGAACGCCGCGACGACGAGTAGGCGTTGTAGCGCAATAGTTTGCCGCATTGCGGAACGGCGATGCGCGCGATGCATTTGCGATTCGAGGCGGACGTGCCATATTCGGTCGCGATACCCGGTGGGAATATCTTGGCGGAAGCCGTTCCCACCTGATCGCGGACCGCACCAGCGGCCGCCAACAACAGGAGCCGTAACGTGTCCACATCCCGCACCCTCAGTGCGCGCCCCAAACCCGCCCCGACCTCCGCAGAGCAATCGTCAGATGACGATCGATCCGCCTCGCCGGTCAAGGGTGGCGGTGGCGGCGGCCGTCAGCAGAGCCTTCAGGATGCGTTCCTGAACTTGCTGCGCAAGAACAAGACGCCTGTGACGATGTTCCTCGTCAAGGGCGTGAAGCTGCAGGGCATTGTCACCTGGTTCGACAATTTCTCGATCCTGCTGCGCCGCGACGGCCAGTCGCAGCTCGTCTACAAGCACGCGGTGTCGACCATCATGCCGTCGAACCCGGTGGACGCCGAGCAGTTCGCCAGCCAGGGGTCCGGTGCCAAGCAGCGCCTGTTGCAGGATGTGTTCCTCAGCCGCGTGCGCGAGGCGGAAGTGCAGGTCACCATGTTCCTCGTGAACGGTGTGATGTTGCAGGGTCGGATCGCAGCATACGACCTGTTCTGCATGCTGCTCGAACGCGACGGCTATGTGCAGCTGGCCTACAAGCACGCCGTGTCCACGATCCAGCCTGCCACCAACGTCGATTTGAGCGACGATTTCGAAGAAGACGCAGACTGAGCTTCGACGACGATCTGATGGGCGAGGTCTCGCGCGGCGCGCGGGCCATCGTCGTGTGCCCGGATATCCGCGGCCGCCACCACGACCTCACAGCCGAGGCGAGGCTGGAGGAGGCGTGCGGGCTCGCGCTCGCGATCGGTATCGTCGTCGCAGATGCCCAGGTCATACCGGTGCGCGAAGTGCGGCCGGGCACGCTGTTCGGGCAGGGGCAGGTCGAGAACATCGCGATCGCCTGCGAGCAGAACGAGGCGGAACTCGTCGTCGTCGATGGCGCGCTGAGCCCCATCCAGCAGCGAAACCTCGAAGACAAACTCAAGCGCAAGGTCATCGACCGGACGGGTCTCATCCTGGAGATATTCGGCGAACGCGCGGCGACTGCCGAGGGGCGGTTGCAAGTCGAGCTGGCGCATCTCGATTATCAGCAGAGCCGGCTCGTGCGCAGTTGGACACACCTCGAGCGGCAACGCGGCGGCTTCGGCTTCCTTGGCGGTCCGGGCGAAACGCAGATCGAGGCGGACCGGCGAATGATCCGCCAACGGATGGGCCGCCTGCGCAAGGAACTCGAAAGCGTGCGGCGCACTCGTGCACTTCACCGCGACCGGCGGGGAAGGGCCCCGTGGCCGGTAATCGCGCTGGTTGGCTACACCAACGCTGGCAAGTCCACCCTGTTCAACCGCCTCACCGGTGCGGAAGTCATGGCCGAGGACCTGCTTTTCGCGACGCTCGACCCCACGATGCGCGCCATCGCGCTGCCGGGCGTGGAAAAGGCAATTCTGTCCGATACGGTGGGTTTCATCTCGGACCTGCCGACCCAGCTCGTCGCCGCGTTCCGGGCGACGCTGGAGGAAGTGACGGGCGCCGACATCATCCTCCACGTGCGCGACATCGCAAACCCGTCGAGTCAGGCGCAGAAGACGCAGGTTCTCGAAGTGCTCGGCGATCTCGGTGTCACCGGCGGCGAGGAAGGGGGGGAGGGCATCCCCATCCTAGAGGTCTGGAACAAGGTCGACCTTCTGCCGCCTGACGAGGCCGAGGCGATCCGCGAGGCTGCGACACACGATGATAGCGTCGCGGTCATCTCCGCTGAGACCGGCGAGGGGGTTGATGCCCTGCTGGTCGAACTGGGCGCGCAGCTGACGCAAGGCGCGCACGTACGCGAGTTCGTGCTTCCCGCGGCGGCCGGGAAGCAGATTGCCTGGCTGCATGCCCACGGTGAGGTACTCGAGGAGGTCGATGCGGGATCCGGAAGCGATGGACCGCTTCGGCGGCTTATCGTGCGGTTGAACCCCAAGGAACTCGGCCAGTTCGAAACGCTATGAGCGTTCGGCGGCCTTTACCGCCTGCCACAACGCTTCCTGCTCCTTGAGCGAGCGGGCCGCGAAATCGCTGCCGGCCATTTTTTCCATCGCGCGAAAACGGCGCTCGAACTTTGCGTTGGCGGCGCGCAAGGCATCTTCTGGCGCAACCCCGTAGGCGCGCACCACATTGACGGCGGTGAACAGCAGGTCGCCAGCCTCTTCCACACGTTCGTCGGCGGGGGCGGCAGCCAGCTCGGCCATCTCCTCGGCGAGCTTTTCTGCCGGTCCCTCGCGATCCGGCCAATCGAAGCCGACCCGAGCGGCGCGTTTCTGGAGTTTGTCGGCGCGCATCAGCGCCGGCAGCGCGGCGGCGACCCCGTCGAGCGCGCTCGTGGCACCTTTGTCCGAACGTTCGGAGGCCTTAAGTGCTTCCCAGCGAGCCTCGCGATCGTCAGCTGGTGCCTGGGCATCGCCGAAGATGTGCGGATGGCGCGCCTCTAGCTTGTCGGCAATCGATCGCGCCACGGCGTCGAAATCGAAGAACCCCAATTCCTCGGCGATCCGCGCCTGAAAGACGACCTGAAACAGGAGGTCGCCGAGTTCCTCGCGGATATCGTCGATGTCGCCGCGGGCCACGGCATCGGCGACCTCGTACGCTTCTTCGATCGTGTGCGGCACGATCGTCTCGAACCGCTGCGCGCGATCCCAATCGCAACCGCGCATCGGATCGCGAAGGGTGGCCATAATGACGAGGAGACGTTGTAACTGGTTCGACATATTAGGATGATAATATATATTATGTTAAATGACAATTTGGGGGTGGATAGGCGCTTCACCCCATAGCCAACGAAAACATCAACGCGACCGCCACAAAAATGCCGGCCCATACCAGTGCCAGCCGGACATTCTCTTTCCAGCCCAATTTGAAGCTCGCAACCGCGCTGCCGGCAAGAACGAGCCAAGCGCACAGCGCGACGATCTGGACCATGCCGATCTCGCTCATAGCTCGACTACCAGGCCATCGTATCCGACCTGAACCCCGGCCGGGACTTCGGCTGAAAGCGCGGCATAATCCATCGACTTGTCGAGATGCGTCAGGACCGTTTTGTGCGCCTTGCACCGGCGCGCGAGATCGAGCGCCATTTCTAGATGAGCGTGCGTCGGATGCGGACGGCGGCGCAGGCAATCGACAACCAGCAGGTCGACACCCGCCAGAATGTCCAGCATCGGCGAAACGATTTCACTGAAGTCCGTTGCGTAACCTACTGATTTTCCGTCCGCATCGAAAACATACGCCGTCGATTGCGCGGGTCCATGCGGCATTTGGCAGTGCTTGACGCCGAAGCCTGCACACATGCGGATCGTATCCAGCGTATTGAGATTGGCGATGGTGGGATAGCCATGCTCGCCCGCGAAGACGTAGCCGAAACGTGCCCGAAGCCTTCGAGCGGTTTCCCCGACCGCGTAGGCCGGCAGCGGTCCCGAGCGGTCGTAACGCATGACCCTGAGGTCGTCGATGCCATGGCAGTGGTCGGCGTGATCGTGCGTCCAGAACACTGCGTCGACGCTGGCGATCCGGTTCGCGAGCAACTGATTGCGCAGATCCGGCGACGTATCGATGAGTATGCGGCGCCCCGCCTTGCTCTCGACGACAATCGACACTCTGCTGCGCCGGTTCTTCGGTTCGGCGGGGTCGCACTCGCCCCAGTCCTCTCCGATCCGCGGCACCCCGGTCGAGGTGCCCGAGCCGAGCATGATCAGCTTCACGCCGCAGCTTTCGAGAATAGACCGAAGAAGTTGTCGGTCGTTATTTCAGCCAGCTCCTCGACAGCTTGCCCGCGTAGATCGGCGACGAACTGCGCCGTGTCACGCACGAAGGCCGGCTCGCACGGGCGGCCGCGGTGCGGGATGGGCGCGAGGAACGGGCTGTCGGTTTCCACTAGCAGGCGATCGGCCGGCAGACCTGCCGCGATTTCCTGCAGTTCCCGGGCGTTCTTGAACGTGACGATGCCAGACAGGGAAATCGTCAGACCGAGGTCGAGGACGGTGCGCGCGAATGCCTTGGACGCGGTGAAACAGTGGATCAACGCCGGGAAAGCGCCCTTCTCCATTTCGTCGGCCAGGATCGCGGACGTGTCGGCTTCGGCATCGCGGGTGTGGATGATGATCGGCAGGCCCGTCTCGCGCGCGACGCCGATATGCATCCGGAACAGGTCGCGCTGAACGGCGCGGTCGGACTTGTCGTAGTAGTAGTCGAGCCCGCTTTCGCCGATGCCGATGACCTTTGCATTGGCCGCGGCCGCAAGCAGTTCTTCCCGCCCGAGATCGGCGTGTTGATCGGCCTCGTGGGGATGGATGCCGACGCTTGCCCAGACGTCGGGCTGGCTTTCCGCCGTGCCGACGACCTTGTCCCACTCGCGCCGGCGAGTGGAGATGTTGAGCATGCCGGTGACGCCCGCCGCTCGCGCTCTGGCAAGAACGCCATCCCGGTCGTCAACGACGCCTTCGTATTCAAGATGGCAATGGCTGTCGATCAGCCTCACGCCGATGCCTCGACAGGCATTTCAAGGCGTGGGAACACACCGACCGGCTGGGACAAGGTGAAGCCGCTGGCTACCAACGCGTTGTACCAGTCTGCGTTGCCCAGCGCCGCGAAATCGCGTGCTTCGGGCGCAATCCCCATCTGGTCGAGCAACTTGTCCGCCGACGTCGGCACTACCGGTCGGATCGCGATCGCAAGATCCCGCACCGCCACGAACAAGGTGAAGAGCACCACCCGCATCCGGTCCGGATCGGTTTTGCGGAGGGTCCAGGGCGCCTGCTCATCGACATACGCATTACAGGCGAACACCGCCCGCATCCACGCCTCGATGCCCGTCGAGAAATCCAGCGCGTCATAGCCGCTGACCAGCTCGCGCACGCCTTTGCCAACGGCATCGAGCAGCGCAGCGTCGTCGGACCCTGCATCGAAATTGTTCAATTCGCCGCCCAGGTTCTTGAAAATCATGGAAAGGCTGCGCTGCGCGAGGTTACCGAAGCTGTTTGCCAGTTCGGCATTGCACCGGGTCACGATGGCATCTGCCGAAAAGCTGCCATCCTTGCCGAATGGCACCTCGGCCAGCAGGAAGTAGCGCAGCTGGTCGACCCCGAACCGTTCCGCCAGTTCCAGCGGATCGACCACGTTACCGGTGGATTTCGACATCTTTTCCCCGCGATGGAGCAGGAACCCATGGCCGAATATCGCCTTAGGCGGCGGCAACCCGGCGCTTTTCAGGAAGGCCGGCCAGTAGACCGCATGGAACCTGACGATATCCTTGCCAATCAGGTGCAGGTCCGCCGGCCAGAAACGGTTGAACTCCCCTTCCCTGTCGGGAAATCCGATCCCGGTCAGGTATGTCGTCAACGCGTCGACCCAGACGTACATGACGTGGCCGTCACTCCCCGGGACCGGCACGCCCCAGTCGAAACTGGTGCGGCTGACCGACAGGTCGCGCAGATCATTGTTCTTCAAAAATGCGAGCACTTCGTTGCGCCGACTCTCGGGTTCGAGAAAACCGGGTTTTGAGTTCAGCTCAATCAGATAGTCGCGATACTTCGAAAGGCGAAAGAACCAGCTTTCCTCCACTGTCCATTCGACCGGAGTACCCTGCGGGGAGATCTTGCCGCCCTCCCCTTCGGTCAGTTCGCTCTCGTCGTAGAATGCCTCGTCGCGGGGGCTGTACCACCCTTCGTAGCGGTCGAGGTAGAGGTCGCCGGCAGCTTCCATGGCGCGCCAGATGGTCTCGCTCGCCGAATGATGCTGTGGCTCGGTGGTGCGACGAAAAGCCGTATAGTCGATATGAAGCGCATCGCACATCTGCCGGAAATATCCCGACATTTCGCTTGCGAAATCCAGCGTGTCCATTCCCGCGTCGCGCGCGGTGCGGGCCATCTTCAGGCCATGCTCGTCTGTTCCAGTGACAAGCCGTACATCGTACCCTTGCGCTTTCTTTGCGCGCGCGATGACGTCCGCAGCGATGGCTTCGTAGGCATGGCCGATGTGCGGCCGCCCGTTGGGATAGCTGATCGCGGTGGTGAGATAATAGGGGTCAGGCATCGGCGTGGCTGCTAGCCCCCGCCGCCGAGGCGAGCAAGCCGCCGATCTGCATGACGAGCAATCCGGGATCGAAATTGTAAGTCGGCGCCTGTCCGGCCAGCGCGACGAGGTCGGCGTGCGCCTCGACGATTGCGGGCAACCTTTCGCGGGGCGCATCGGTTGTCATCCCCGCCAGCGTCGAGCGCGCGAGATCGAGGACTGCGGCGATCCGCTCGCGATCCGGACGCGTGCCGATCTCGGCGGCGAGACGTCCGCGCAAGGCGAAATGGGCGTCACCTTCCCGCACGATCTGCCTCATAAGAGCATCGAGCCTGGCAAGATCCTGCGACACGAACGCCAACGCTGCGCCCGGGGAGCCGCCCGCCGCCAGAACCGCTGCGGCGCGGGTAGCCGCATCGGCTTCCGGCGCTTCGCGTCCAAGCACCCGGTCGACTTCCTCGTCCGGAAGCGTGGGAAAGCGCAGAACCCGGCAACGCGAACGTATCGTAGGCAGCAATCGGGCCGGACGGTGGGCGACGAGGAGGAATAACGTGCCCGCAGGCGGTTCCTCCAGGCTCTTCAGAAGGGCGTTCGCCGAACCCTTCTCGAGATCGTCCGCCGGATCTATAATCACCGCACGCCGCGAGCCGAGCGTCGGCCGCGTCGTGAGACGGCGCTGCACGGCGCGGATCTGCTCAACCGCGATATTGCGCTTGGTCTCGTAAGGTTCGCCGGCATCGCGCTTCTTCTCCTCTTTCTCGTCCTTGGGCAGGGCGGTGAGGACAAGCACATCGGGGTGCTGACCGTCGAGTTGAGGAACGCCGGGTACGGCGACCAGCTCGCGCGCGGCCGCCATGGCGAAGGCCATCTTGCCCAGCCCCTTCTTGCCGGCGAGCAACCACGCGTGATGCATCCGCGCGCCGCGCAGTCCCTCGCGCCATTGCGTCCACAAGGCGTCGTGGCCGGCGTAGATCATTCAGCCTCTTCGAGCAGGGGAGCGACCGCAGCACGCACCGCAGCGTGGACTGCGTCCGGCCCTTCCCCGCCCTCGATCACCGCGAACCGGGCCGGCTCTGCAAGGGCCATCGTTGCGAAAGCTTCCGCAACGGCAGCATGGTATGCTGCGGGCCGGCCACCGATGGCATCGACCACATCGCCATCACGCGAGTGCGTGCGCGCTTCGGCAACCTCGGGCGAAACGGTGAGAAGGACGGTAAGGTCGGGCAGAAGACCGCTGCTGCCTATCGCATGCAAGGCGCGCACGTCGGCATCGCCGACGCCCCCTGCCCCGCCCTGATAGGCCCGGCTCGAATCGAGAAACCGGTCGCACACCACCCATCGCCCGGCTTCGATTGCCGGTAGAATGAGCCTCGCGACGTGATCGGCCCGGGCCGCGGCGAACAACAGCGCCTCGGCCTGCGCCCCCCATCCCTCGCCTGGGGGATCCAGCAGAAGCGCACGGATCGCTTCGGCTCCCGCGGTTCCGCCGGGCTCGCGCGTGAGGTCGCAAGACACGCCGCATTCCTCCAGCCAGCTCGCGAGCATGCGGGCCTGGGTGGACTTGCCGCTCCCCTCCCCGCCCTCGAACGCGATGAACCGTCCCGCCACCTCAGAACAGCCCCGCGACCCCGTTGACCATCCGTTGGAACGGATTTGCCACCGGCACCGCCTCCGCCGCCACAAGGGGGATGCGCGACGGACGCACGCCGTCGACCGAGATGACGAGGTGCGCGACTTCCTCTCCCTTGGCAATCGGCGCGCGGAGCGGTCCCTCGTAACGGATCGCCAACGTCACCTTGCCGGTCTGACCGGCGGGGAGATCGTATCCCACCGGGCGTGCCGCGACGAGGGGGACCGAGCGCGCCGCTCCGTCCTGGACGCGTGCCTCGCCTACAGTCGCCCCGGCGGGAAAGAGGCGATGGCCGTCGAAACTCGCAAAACCCCATTCGAGGAAATCGCGCGCCGACTGCCGCAAGAGCCGGCCACCCGGCGCACCGGCGACCACCATTACCAGCCGCCGCCCGTCCCGCTCCGCACTACCGAGGAAACCGTTCCCGGCCTGGTTGGTGAAGCCGGTCTTGATCCCGTCGGCTCCGTCCACGATGCCGGTTACCGGGTCGTGATTGCGCTGCTCGAACCCGTTGAACTTCAACGTTCGGTGACCGAAGTACGTCTTGTAGAGCGCCGGATGGCGCGTGATCATCGTATCGGCCAGCGTGGCGAGGTCGCGTGCAGTCACGAAGGTCCGGCCTTCGTCCATCCATCCGTTCGGGGTACCGAAATGGCTGTCGCGCATGCCGATCTCGCGCGCCTTGGCGTTCATCATGTCGATCCACTTGGGGACCGAACCAGCGAGACCTTCGGCGAGGACCGCCGCGCCGTCGTTGGCCGACACGGTCGTGATGCCGTGCAGCAGGGCGTCGACGCTGACCCGCTGCCGATGCGCGAGGAACATGGTCGAGCCGACCCCGTGCCAGTCCTCGAACGCCTTGTCGCTGACAAGGAGCAACTGGTCCGGCTTGATCTTGCCGGCGTCGATCAGTTCGAACGCGGTGAAGACCGTCATCACCTTGGTGATGGATGCCGGCATGAAGCGTCGGTCGGGCTCGCGTGCATAGAGCGTTTGTCCCGACGACAGATCGACCATCAACGCAATCGGTATCTCGGGCGGCGGTGGAGCGAACCGGGGTTGCGGAGGCAGGACCCGATCGACGCTCGCCGCGCCGGTAGCGACGAGCAGCGCGGTGGCTGTAATAATGGATCGGAAACGAAAGGCCAATTGCACTCCCACCACCGGGCGGGAGGCCGGCGGTTCAACCTGCGGTATAGACTCGCGCGTCGCTATAACCGGCGGCCCGCACCTTGGCGAGCGCAGCCTCGGCCTGTCCCCGGCTTGCGAAAGGCCCCGTCAGGACGCGGTAAAACTTTCCGGCAGCAGAGACATGGCCGCCATGCGCATCGGCGACCTTCTGTGCATTGGCCCGAACCGAAAACGTGCAGGCTTGAACGACGAACGCGTCCTTCGGGGTCGGGGGCGCTGACACGCCCGGCTGCCTGGCAGGGGTCGCTGGCGTAGCGGCCACCGGCATGCGCGGAGGGATCGTGAATGGCGCAGGCGTCGGTGCGGCAATGGCGACCGGCGCGGTCGGAGGCGAGGTAAGGGACGGCAGGGGATAGGCAATAACCGTGCCCGGCGCGGTTTCCATTTTCGCGGATGCCGGCACGACCACTGGCGTTGCGCTGGCGACCGGCGCAACCTCGCGCAGTTTTTCGCAGGCCGTTGCAGCCGTGCGGACCGGCGCGGGGGCGACGAGGCTGGCCGCCCCTTCGGCGGGCAGCTTGCGCAGTAAGACGGCGACAAGCGATTTCGGCGTCGCGATCGGCTCCGGCGCCACGCGACCGGCGCGCAGTCCGAGGACTACGATCCTGCTACGGGCATCAACGGGCAATCTCATCTGCAAGCAATCCCACGCTCATCGCGTAGTAATTCGAGCAGTTGTATTCGAGGATGACCCGATAGTTTGTGGTTAAGAGCCACGCCCTCGTTCCAGGACCGTCGGGCTGGAACAGCGAGGCGACGACGTCGTCGGCGAGTGGGGCCTGCGGCGTCACGCCCATGCGCCGCCATTCCGCGACGCTCTTCCACTTGCTGTGCCGATCATGCACCCGGCCGCACACCGGCGAATTCATCGGCGAGCGCAGCGATGCCCAGTCGAGCCCAGCCGGGACATACGCCTGCACGCCCCACGGCTGCCCGCGCCGCCAGCCCGCATCGCGGAAGTAATTGGCGATCGAGGCGAGGGTGTCGGACCGGCTGTTCCAGATGTTCTTGCGACCGTCGCCATCGCCGTCCTGAGCCAGCCGCAGATAGATGCTGGGCAGGAACTGCGGATAGCCGAATGCACCTGCCCAGCTGCCCTTCAGCGTGGAGCGGTCGACCCCGGTGTCGGCGATCTTGAGAAGATCGACGAACTCGGTCGCGAACAGGTCGCGTCGGCGCCCCTCCCACGCCAGCGTCGCGAGGCTGCGGGCGAGATCGAAATCGCCGGTATAACTGCCGTAGTTGGTCTCGTGCCCCCAAATCGCGATCATCATCTTGGCGGGGACACCGTAGCGCGCCTCCAGCTGCTGGGCGAGCGGACCGAGCGCCTGGTAGTTGCGCCGCCCGCCCCCGATCCGCGCCGCATCGACGTGCGTGTCGAGATAGCTTTGCAGACGCGGGAAACTGCCGCTCGACGAAGGCGTGCCGGGCTGCCCCCGGTCGAGCTGGATCACCCGAGGATTGGGCGTGAGATCGTAGGTCATCCGCCGGATCGTCGGCTCGCTCACCCCTTCGGCACGGGCACGGGCAATCAGGATTTGCAGGTAGGCGTCGAACGACATGTCCTGCGCCGAAACCGGCATGGCGAAGACGAGAGCGAGGAAGGCAAGTAATTTGAACCGCATGTCCCCTAGTCGCATAGCGATCCTGAACGATCAAACACCATTGACCGCGTGACAGCCGCATTTCGCCGCGCTAGCCGCGCTTTTCACCGGACAGGTGGCCGAGTGGTTTAAGGCAGCGGTCTTGGAGTCGGAGGGGCCGGAAGGCTCCGGAGACGTCACCGTAGGTGACAATACCGCCGTTCGGCGCTAGCCGAAATTCCCGTAGGACAGGTGGC